>CP070772.1:0-47199 GCA_020345805.1 Phycisphaerales bacterium
ATCCGCCGGGCAGGGGGGGAGTTGGATGAGTCGATTCAGGAGGATGGAGACGTTGGGGTTGCCTTGGGCCGACACGGTTACGGCCAGGTCCTGATCACCATCGTCATCCAGATCCTCTATCCCGACCGATGTGGGCGTCACTCCCGCACCGAACATCTGATGATCCGCGAATGTCCCGTGGCCGTAATTCAAAAAGACCAGGACAACAGAAACGTGTAGTGCCACGGCCAGGTCCTGGTCGCCGTCGCCGTCCAGATCATCGATCCCAACTGAACAAGGCTGACCGGACCCTGTGTCATAGCTCGCGTCGCACGAGAACGTCCCATCGCCATGGTTCAGGTAGATCCGGATGTTGCAATCGTAAAGTTTCGCCACGGCGAGGTCGGGGTCGCCATCGTGGTCCAGATCACCGAGAGCCAACGACCAGGGGCGGCCGCCCGTGTTGTATTGCACCTCTTCCGCAAACGTTCCATCGCCATGGTTCAGCAGGATCGAAAAGCCGCTGTCGTCCCAGTTGGCCACCGCCAGGTCCGCATCGCCGTCACCGTCCAGGTCGTCGATCGCGACCGAGCGAGGCTCATCGCCCACCGGGTAGGTCACGTGCGGCGCGAACGATCCATCGCCCCAGTTCAGGAGAATCGAGATGGTGTCATCGTCGTAGTTCGCCACGGCCAGGTCGCCGTCACCGTCACCATCCAGATCCGCGATGGCCACGGAACTGGGCGCGCTACCGACACCGTACGTCATATGAGGCGCAAACGTGCCGTCACCGTGGTTCAGGAGAATCGAGATGTTGTCGCCCCAGCCGCCGTTAGCTACCGCCAGGTCCGCATCGCCGTCCCCGTCCAGATCATCCGCCGCCACGGTGTTCGGATCATCACCTACCGGGTAAGTCGTCTGATCCGCGAAGGTCCCGTCACCGTGGTTCAGAAGGACCGAGACAGTGTTCACCGCGTATCCGCCGTTGGCCAGCGCCACATCCGCATCGCCGTCCCCGTCCAGATCGTCGAGCGCAACCGCCCGCGGGTTGTCGACCACGCCGCACTTCACCCGCGCTTCGAATGTCCCATCACCGCGATTCAGGAAAACCGAGACAGTGCGAGGGTTCCGGTTCGCCACCGCCAGGTCGTTGTCGCCATCCCCGTCCAGATCACCAGCCGCAATCGCGCGAGGGTCTGTGCCCGCATACATCACCTGGTCGGCAAATGTCCCATCACCCATGTTCAGGAGGATCGAGATGGTGTCCGGTTTACCCGGATTTCCCACGGCCAGATCCGCGTCCCCGTCCCCGTCCAGATCATCAATCACAATCGAATAAGGTACGCTGCCCGCGGCGTACACGGCCTGAGCTGCGAATGTCCCGTCACCGTGGTTGAGGAGGATTGAAACGCTGTTGCCGGCATGATTGGCTGCGGCCAGGTCTGGGTCGCCATCCCCATCCAGATCGTCGATCGCGACCGAGCAAGGCTCATCACCCGCCCCATATTGCACTTGGGGCATGAATGTTCCATCGCCGTGGTTGAAGAGGATTGAGATGTTGTCATCGTTGTAGTTGGCGACGGCAAGGTCGTTGTCGCCGTCACCGTCCAGATCGTCAATTACAGCCGAGTGGGGGCCATCCCCGGCTTCGTAAGTGACCTGGAGCGCGAAGGTCCCATCGCCGTGGTTCAGGAGGATCGAGATGTTGTCATCATCGAAGTTGGCCACGGCCAGGTCACCGTCTCCGTCACCATCCAGATCTCCGATTGCGATGGACCGAGGCCCGTCTCTGGCGCCGTACTTCTTCTGAACCTCGAACGTCCCGTCCCCCTTGTTCAGAAGGATCGAGACGTTGTTGCTGGCCTCGTTGGCGACGGCCAGATCCGCATCGCCATCGCCGTCCAGATCGCCGATCGCGAGCCAGTACGGCGCTTCGCCCACATAACACAGAGCGCCGGCCGTGAACGTTCCATCGCCTTTGTTGAGCAGGATCGAGACGTTGTCGGTCTCCGCGTTGGCCGTTGCCAGGTCATGGTCGCCATCACCGTCCAGATCGCCGATCGCAACCGACCAGGGTTGGCCGTAGGTGGCAAACTGAGGTTCCGGGAACAAAGGCCCGGTGGCGGGCCATGCCCTCGACGTCGCCGGCAAGATCAGCAGCAGAATCGCAGTCTCAGTAACTCGCTTCATTGTCTGTCTCCTTATCCGTATTTCGATGCTGCCGACACGCGGCCAAGCAATCGCTCCTTTCGGATATATGCCCTCGCCCGGCCGATCCTGCGCGCGGGCGGCGAAAGAAAGGGAAAGTGGCCTCCAGAACCGCGCCACCATCGCCCGGCGAGTTCATCCGCCGATGCGGTCGATAGCTAAACCACTGGGTGACAGCGTCTTATGGCGATCCGCCTGCCCCAAGGGCCTCCCCACGTCCGCCCCGCCGGCGGCGTAAGGGTGCCAGGGACAGCCACCGCAGACGTTCCTGATTGGGTCACCTGATCGGTGCGGACGCAGTGAGCATCCAGTCCGCATCGAAGGCCTTGTGGCCTGCACTCCGGTTGTCGCTTCGGTCACGTCACCCCAGGCCAGTGCCGCTGCTTGAGACAAAACCGCGGCAGACCTCGCGGTACCGTGGTGCGGCACATCCGCCCCGCAGACCCATCGCACCCGCGGCTGAGGGCTGCGCGGACAAAGCGCCCGCATCCGCGCTCAGTGCGTCCGCTTACGCAAGCTCCCGCCCACCGGTATGGTTCGTCAATACCGGCGCATCACGCCCAGGACCACGCCCTGGATGGCGCATCTCTCGAGGATGATGGGCTCGAAATCGGGATTGGCCGGCTGGAGACGGATCACGCCGCCCGGTTCCTGGTAGAAAGTCTTGAGGGTGGTCTCGCCGTTGGGCAGCAGGGCCACCACCCGCTCGCCGTTGCGAGCGGTCTCGCGGCGTTCGATGATCACGAAGTCGCCGTCGAGGATACCTTCGTCCTTCATCGAGTCCCCGTCGACCCTGAGGGCGAAGCTGGCGGCCTTCTGGCCGATCCGGGGGCCGAAGAGCTCCTCGAGGTCGACCCGATCGCTCTGGGGGAACTTCTCGATGGGGTAGCCGGCGGCGATCTTGCCCACCAGTGGGAAGGCCAGGGCATGGCCCTCATCGGGGATGACGGTTTCGTCACAGATGGACAAAGAGCGAGCCTTGTTCGCCTGTCGCCGCAAGGCGCCCTTTTTTATGAGCGCTTCGACGTGCTCGAACACGGTGACCTTGCTGATTTCGAGTTCGTCGGCGAGTTCCTGCATCGTCGGGGAATAGCCATGGACGATGCGGAAGTCGCGGATCAACTGAAGAATCCTGAGCTGTTTTGGCGTGAGATTCATGCCTGCTCTCCTGCGGGCCCATCACCGTCATACGCTGAACGCGCACGGTGACCGAGCCTATGGCGGGGCAAGTTGCCGGGGCGGGCGTGGCCACGGCGGTTGCCAGATGTTTGACCGCTTTGGCGAATTGACCGAGAAGAAGCCTCTGGCCGTGAAGCCAGGATGACGCGGCAGCCGCCAGCGGACGCGGGCGGTCGGAGGATCGCTCCGCCCCGCTTGGATCGCGGCCCGTCCCGGCCAAGTCAATCGCCTGACGGCTCAGCTCCACTCGATCGATCCGGAGCAGCCGATCTACGAGGCTTCGAGGCCGGATCACAATCTGCCGGCCGCGATGCCGCCGGAAGGGGACGCCTCCGCCCCTGCGGGCATCGATGGTGCCGGGGCCGCCGAGCGCTACGGGGCCCGCCCCCCCGCCGGTGACGGCCAGGAGACGAGAGCCATGCGCTACGTATCGCGTCGTATAGGTTCCGCCGGGTCCGGTCTGTACCAGTGGGATGGCCATACATCACTCCGTTGTTGCCAAGCCTTGCTGATGCCCCATATCTTGGGGCCTCACACCTCAGGCTGGCATCTCGACCAGAATCGGCCCGCTTCTTCAACTTCTATCGGTAAATCTGTTTGGAATACGTTACCCAAACATGAACCTTATTGCAAGTGCAATTCTGCCGATTTTTTCGTTTCATGAACGGGATTTGTCAGGGCACTTCTCACCCGCTCACCTTCTCACTGGCGGACCTGCCGCCTCCTGACCTTATCCGCAGCCGAAACCACGGCGGTGGCGGAACAATTGAAAACCCGACCAAAAAGCTGACCGCCACCCCTCGGGACGGTACTCTTCGCGGCCATGACACAGCCCTCGGACACGTTTGATTCAGCCCTGCCTCCCGAGCCTCTGGGTGACGACCTCCGTTCCCAATTCGCCTTGGACCAACAGGTTGCGTTTCTCAACCACGGCTCATTCGGAGCCAGGCCCCACTGCGTGCTCCAGGCCCAGGATCGCTGGCGACGCCAGATGGAGGCTGACCCGGTCGAGTTCCTTGACCGCGCCGGACCGCTCCTGCTGGATCATCTGAAAGACGTCACCGGGCGCTTCCTGGGAGCTGAGCCGGGAGACTTCGGTTTCCTGACCAGTGCCACCGAAGCGATCAACGCAGTGTTGCGCTCGCTGGATTTCGGGCCCGGTGACGAGCTCCTGACCACCGATCACGCATATCCGGGGATCCGCAACTCGCTGCAGTACGTCGCCCGCAGGAGCGGAGCGACTCTGGTCGAAGTGCCCGTGCCGCTGCCACTTGCCAGTCACGACACGGTTGTGGCAGCCATCGAGGAAGCCCTGACCCCACGAACCCGGCTGGTTCTGGTTGACCACATCACCTCATTCACTGCACTTCTCTTCCCCCTTGAGCGGATCATTGATGTCTGCCGGAAGCGCGGCGTGGAGGTGCTGGCCGACGGCGCGCACGCCCCGGGCATGATCGATCTGAGCGTCGAGCGGCTCGCGGCGACCTACTACGCGGCCAATCTCCACAAGTGGGTATGTGCTCCGATAAGTGCGGCCGTGTTATGGGTCACCTCCGATAACCAGCAGCGCATCCATCCGTTGGTAATCAGCAATTTTCTGGGCGAGGGTTTTGAACGGGAGTTCCTCTGGCAGGCCACCCGAGACGTCACGAGCTGGCTGGCGGCTGAGGAGGCCATCGCCTTCGGCGAACGCCTGGGCTGGGAGATGATTCGCCGGCACAACCACGAGATGGCGGTCTGGGTCCAACAAATGCTCTGCGAAAGCTGGCAGGCGGAGCCCAATTCGCCTCTGGACGGCTCGATGCTGGGATCGATGGTCTCGATCACCCTTCCCGAGGCGGTCCGCCGACAGTTCGACGACCATCGCGCCCTCGGGGCACACTTGTACCAGGCGCATCGCATTGAGGTGCCGGTAACGGAGTGGAACGGCCGCTGGCTGATCCGACCCTGCTGCCACATCTACAACCGGCCGGAGGAATACCTGCGCCTCGCAGAGACGATCAACGAATTGATGCACTAGATCGGGCGTTCGCGGGTGGCGGCTCCGGGCGACCACCACCCCCCCTCCGCTTCCCGAAATCTCCTGCTTGCGCGGGGTCGAGCCTTGGTGCCTCGTCCGACGCACCGCTCACGTACTGCCACCCGAGCAAGAATTGCCGCACCAGTGGCAGGGGGGCACGGACGGGCCGACGGTCGGTTCCGGCGCGTAAGTCCTTATTTTACAACAAAAAACGACAAGAAAACCGAGGATTGGGGTTGCGTTCGCGTGCCCCGGGAGCCATCCTAGTGTTGCACCCGCTTTCACCTGCGCCGGCCATCTGGCGGCGGGCGGCGGCTGTGCTGATCCGTCCGGGGGGTGCGGATCTTCATCGAAGAGAGAGAGCCGGAGGGACCCGTTCCTTCGGGTGATGCTCTGTCAGCACCTTGCTGAGATGCATGGTTGCTGGGTTCGTGTTTTTGTTATTCCCGGAAGGCCTTGCCGGCTGGATGCACAGCCAAGGAAAGGACTGCGGAAAGTCGGAAAGGTAGAAGGGACCATGAATTCATGGAGAATCCTTAGGAGGAACAGATCATGAGAATGTTAGCTGTGGCCGCCACTGTATTGCTTGCCAGTACTGCTGCGGCGGACTTTGTGAACGAGGATTTTGAAGGCGGCGTGATCCCCGCCGGCTGGACGGTCGTCGACAACATGGGCACCGACCTGGTCTTCGACATCGGTCCCGGCTTCAACGGCAGCATGTATTCCGTCGGCTTCGACAGCGATGCCAACCCCGGCTACTACGACACCGAGTTGTGGACGCCGGTGATGAATCTTGTCGGTGTCACCAATCCCGTCCTGGACTTCGACGCGTACTACGAGCACTACATCTATGACGATCAATTCGACGTGGATGTGAGCTACGACGGTGGTGCGACCTGGGCCAATCTCCTCGCCTACACGGACGACATGGGCATTTTCCATGCCAGCGTGGGGTTCGACGGAGGTTCTGCCGAGACCATCATCCGCTTCCACTACTACTCGACCAACGACTGGGACTGGTGGGTCTGGGTTGACGATGTCGTGGTCACCCCCACCCCCGGCGCTCTGGCCCTTCTGGGCCTGGCCGGCCTCGTCACTCGTCGTCGTCGGTAAGCACCGCGCAGGCACTAGCCTACGCCACAAACTGCAATTGCAGCCGCACCGCGGATCACTCCGCGGTGCGGTACTTTTTTGCCCGCAGGCCCTCCGCAGGATTGGCCCCACGTGGAATCAGCAAAGCAGCCGCAGCCCTGCAGCCAAGCCGGGCACATCGTGCAGACCGACGGCGAGAGAGCAGGCGGCGCGACGCGGCACGAGCCGGACCGGCAAGCAGATAGGGTGCTTATGAGGAAACGGCCCGGGCCGATGCCCGGGCCGTGGAGTGACGATGCTGTGCTCCTGCGCCCACTAAGGGCGGAAGAACTAACTCAATCTCAGCGGCGACGACGCCGCATCAGGCCCGCAAGACCCAGAAGCGCCAAGGCGCCGGGAGCCGGCGAGTCCAAGTAGAAGTGGTCCATGGTGGACCAGTAGTAGCTCGCATCGTCCGGAGCATCGATGTGGATCCAGGACAACTCGTCCGTTGACACGAACCCTCTGAAGTCCGTGTCACTCGCCGGTACGAAGTCATACATGAATCCGTTGCTCAGCTCGATGATCACCTGCCGGCCGGGCACGAAGTACCCGCTGATGTCGCTGGCGAAGAACCACCCGCCCACCGAGAAGGTAGGGGCCCCGGTGAAATCGACGTGCAGCGCATCCGTAGCGTCGTTCGTGGACATGTTGCCGTCGCCGGACCACAGGTACGAGTTGGCCCCGCCCTGGGCGGAGATGGTGCCGGAATACCCGTTCATGGGCCCGATGTCGAGCGTGTACTCGGTGAAGCCACCGTAGACGTAGCCGTCGAAGTCCTCCAGCAGGTAGTCGCCGATGGCGGCCAGGAAGTCCGCCTCGTTGTCATAGACCGTGGTAGCGGCCGTGGCGAACGAGGCCACGCCAAACACGGCCGCTCCAACTACTAGATGTTTCATCATTCGTTCAGTCCTCCTATGTCTTGAGTTGACAAATGACCAGGGAATGGCTTGTGATGTCAAAGTGCCGATGCCCCGGCGAGCGTGCGGCATCCGCTTCAAGGAACCCGAATCGGGCTCCCCCTCACGCGGTGTGAGCTCAGTGGACGTGCTACATGGCGTCCCGGATGCCGTCTTTTCGGGATCTGCTGATCATTCCCCCGGGAGCCGAAGGCCCGCCTGGTCCCGAGCAGGATCGCATCAGGTCAGGCAGCGAACGCGCCCCTCCCGTTCAGCAGCACCGAGAATCAAGGGGCTTGGTCGACACCTCCGTATCTGCCTCGCTCCTCCGGGGCGAGCCGATCCATTTCATGGCGCTGATTCCCCGCAACGTCGGGATGCGCAATTACAGTCTGTCCGCCGGCCGGGGTGGTGTCAAGGGTTTGCCGGGGTAAAGGCGGAGAAACTGCTGTCGGAAGTGATTGGCAAATATAGACTTGCGTCGATATTCGCCCGTTCGGCCTCCTGCCCCGCCTTGATGTGCGTGCGGTGTTAGGGATCCGCTCCCCTGCGCTTCGGCCCGCCTGGTGTCCTTCTCCGCGGGCCGGGCCCGGGCTGCCCGGCGCATGGAAAACGGCCCGGGATCAGACCCGGGCCGTGGGCCGATTCGGCATTCAGGCTCCGACTCAGCCGAGCCGAAACCTCCGGGTCATCATTTAACGACGACGGCGACGCATCAGGCCCGCCAGACCCAAAAGCGCCAAAGCGCCGGGAGCGGGCGAGTCAATGTAGAAGTGGTCCATCGAGGACCAGTAGTAGGATGCATCGTCCGGTGCATCGATGGTCATCCAGAACAGTTCGTCGGTCGAGAGGAACCCTCTGAAGTCCGTCTGGCTTGCCGGTACGAAGTCGTAGATGAAACCGTTGCTCAACTCGATCACTACTTGGCGACCGGGCACGAAGTAGCCGCCGATATCGCTGGCGTAGAAGAAGCCACCGGTTGAGTAAGTGGGCAGACCGGTGAAGTCCACGCGCAGCCAGTCAAGGGCGCTGTTGGTCGACATGTCTCCATAGCCGGACCACAAGTACGAGTTTGCGCCACCCTCGGCGGAAATCGTCCCGGCGTAGCCGTTCATGGGGCCGATGTCGAGTGTGTACTCGGTGTACTCGCCGTAGGTGTACTGATCGAAATCCTCGAGCAAGTAGTCGCCAATAGCGGCCAGGAAGTCTGCCTCGTTGTCATAAACCGTGGTGACAGCGCCGGCGAACGAGGCCACGCCGAGGACCGCTGCCCCTGCTGCAAGATGTCTTACCATTCGCTTGCTCCTCCTATGTTTGTCGAGCTCGAATCAAACAGGAATCCTGAAATCAAAACGCAGACGCACAAGCGCCGACACGCCGTCGGCGCAGCGTATAAACGCGAGATAACTCTCAGGAGACGAGCGGTTTCATTCTGCCCCACGGGACATGGTGGCGGCGCATCAAACCCCCCGCCTCACCTTCCATTCATATCCACATGACGCCCGCGAATCACCGATGACCCGCCGCAGTCGGCTCCCTATCCCATGGCAGCAATCGAAAGCTGCACACCGGCTGCACGCAAGACTCACCGGACATCAAAGGACGCCCATTCGCACCTCCCACGAACGTACCGCTTCTCCGCGAGCGGCGGCGCCCTCTCTCTTGGCGCACCCCCCACTCAGGGTGCACACAAAGGTACTGTGCCCGATGGGTATCGTGGAGTCAAGACAATGTTTCAGGATTCCGGCCCGCCCCGGGCCGGATCTGCTGTAACCAATTGTGACCACGTGCGTTATGACTACAAAACCGTCCGCAGCGACCCTTCTCGTCCACAGACGGCTGGAACGCTGCCATCGCGGGCGCGCCGGGGCCGGTCGGCATCCGGTGACGCCTACGGTGGGCCCCCTCCCGGTGGGGTCTGTGACACTGAATCTCCAGCCTCGGCCAGCTCCCCGGCAAGTGCCTCTATCGCCGCTTTCTCGTTCTTGAACGGTACATACACCTCGTTGTACCACTTCCACCAGGCATACATGTCGTAGCCCAGATCCTCGGTGCAGTGGCCCCAGTCCGCGGTCGTCATCCCCACCAGCACCCGGTGCACCTCCGTCCGATAAAAATAGGCCACGGCATCCACGATCCGCAAGACCGATCCCTCGTTGACAATCCCCATCACCGGCTGGTACGCGCCGGCCCCGCTGCCCGTCACCGCTTCCAGCCTCTGCACGTACGCCGTCTGCGTCTGAACCGCGATCCAGGCCAGGTCACCCTGCCTCGCGACCCGGTCCGTGGTCACCTGCCCGAAGATCAAAAGGGGGATCGCCTCCAGGACATTGAGGGTCCCAGCCAAGCTGCCGGCGTTGTTTGCGACCTCATGCACCGGGCTTCGCAACGCCTCGTCAAGCACAACCAGGACCGCAGCGGTTGGGGGTGTGACCATCCGCGTGGTGGCCTCGTTGCGGATCGCCGCATCCCCTTGGTAGATGGCGGCGAAGGCCAGCCCCCCCTGCCCCTCCTCACCGCGGGACGCCAGATGGTCCAGCACCGCCAGCCGCACGTCATCATTCTCCCCCGCCAGCTCCCGGATCAGGGGCCGAAATGCCGCCGGGTCCGTGAACTCCTTCAGCCGTCGGATCCCCTCGGCCCGTCGGGCCTTCTCGGCATGTGACCCGAAACATTCACGCCGAAGGGCGCGAATCTGCTGGGCGTATTTCCGGACTCTTGCCCGATGCCGCAGAAGATCTTCCGGCAGCGTCTCGCCCGTTTCCACCATCGGCGGCACCCGGCCCGTGGCGGGAATCGGCGCCAGCGTCCCGGCCGGGGGTTTGCACGCGAGCGGCGCAGCCGCATCCGGCCCCTCATCCTGCCCGGCCCCACCTGCCCCCAGAAGGATCATCACAAGAAGGAGAAGGCTGCGAGCATTCATGACCGGCCACTCCGATTCCGGCCCCCGCATTCTGGATGCGCCGCCTGGCGATCTCCGCCGGAAACGAGACAAACAGCCGGCCAACGGTGCCCGCATCCCGAGAAGTGGCAGTGTCGGCCCGGCTGTCAGTGCCCCACAGCCATCGCCTGCAGCGGAGCGACGATGTACTCCAGCCTGCCGATTTGGTTGCGAACCACTGCGGCGGCTGACCGGCTGGCAAACCGGCCGAACTGAACCAAGTACAGCCGCCCCCCCCGCTCGTCAGCGCTGGCAACGATGCGCACGGCCCCCAACCCCGCCCGGTCGGCAATCTCCTGGGCGCTCTGGGCCGCCCGGTCCGCGCCGGCTGCATCGCGGAACGCACCCACCTGCAAGGCGAACAGACCGGATGGGCTCGTGGAGGGGGCATCGGCGGCATAGTCGAAACCACCCGCCACCGCCGGCGTGCCCGCCAGTCGCCGGGCCAGTCGGGCGTGTTCGGCCGCCCGGATCGCCTCGGGGCCGGCAAGCAGGCCCTCGGCCTTCTCGAACAACGCCGCCGCCTCCCGGGGACGGTTCTGGTCCAGCCTGATGATTCCGAGCATCGCGGCGGCCTTGCCCGCCGTCTCCGGCCGGGACGAAGCCGACGCAATCATGAACCGTCTCTCCGCCTCATCGACCCTCCCGACCCGGTACGAACTGAGGCCGGCGAGGTAGGCCGCGTCCTCACGCTGAGGGCCCGTGGCCGACCGCATCGCCTCGCCGGCACGTCCTCCGGCCGTTTCATACCGTCCCGCTTCATAATCGGTAACCGCCCGATCGAGCAGATCTCCCGGCGGTCCGTGCGGACCACTCGCGGTCTCGCAGCCACCGGCGGCGAAGAGAATCAGAACGCAGCTCAGCACCCCGGCACGAGTCGATCCTGCCATCACTACTTTCACCCTGCCGTTGAATTCTTCAATAACATCTGCGAACCGGGCCATCAACCCTCGCTGATTGGCGCCGACGGCCTGCCAGACGTATCGTACCGATTTGACACCGTTCCCCAACTTTCCACAACAGGCACTCCCGCAGATGTCCGTCCTTCGCCCCATCGTTCGCCGATTACTCGCAGCCCCCTTCCGCACCATCGCCGTCGACGACCAGCGGTCGTGGAAGAGCTATCAGATGTACCTGGGCGCTCTGCACCTGGCTCGGGCGATCGAGCAGGGCACGGAGCGACCGCATGTGGGGATCATGCTTCCCACTGCGGGGCTGTTCCCGATGGCGATGATCGCATCCTGGATGCTCGGCCGGACGGTTGTCCCTCTCAACTACCTGCTCAAGGGCGAGGACTTGGCCTACGTGATCGAAGATGCGGAGCTTGATCTGGTGATCACCGCCACGCCCATGCTCGAGCGGTTCGGCCCTCTTCCCGAGCAGGCCCGGCCGCTCTGCCTCGACAAGATGAAGTTCTCCGGCTTGCCGCCACTGCGCCGATCGGCGCGGCTGGGCGATGATTTCCTCGCCGTGCTCATGTACACCTCCGGCACGTCCGGCCGGCCCAAGGGAGTAATGCTCACCGCCTCGAACCTGGCCTCCAACGGCGAGCAGTGCGTCACCTGGGCGGGGTTTACCAGCAAGGACGTGATGCTGGGAGTGCTGCCGCAGTTCCACAGTTTCGGCCTGACCGTTCTGACCCTCCTGCCCCTGTGCGTGGGCTGCAAGGTCGTTTATACCGCCCGTTTCATGCCCAAGAAGATCCTGGACCTTTTGCGCAAGCACCGCCCCACGGCCTTCATCGGAATCCCGAGCATGTTCAACGCGCTCCTGGCGGCCAAGAGCGCCAAAGCCGGAGACTTCACTTCGCTTCGCTACGTCGTCTCCGGCAGCGAGCCCCTGCCCGAAGCGGTCTTCAACGGGTTTCGCGATCGATTCAACATCGTCATCAACGAGGGCTACGGCCTGACGGAGACCGCCCCGGTGACCAACTGGTGCCGCCCCCAGGACCACAAGCCCAAAAGCGTCGGAATGCCCCTGCCCGGCGTTCACGAGAAGATCGTGGATCCTCAAGGACGCCGCCTGGGGGTGGACGCGGAAGGGGAGATTCTCATCAGCGGCCCCAACGTGATGCAGGGCTACTACAAGATGCCGGCCGAGACCGAGGCCGTCTTCGACGAGGACGGCTATTTCCGGACCGGCGACATGGGCAGAATCGACGCCGACGGACACCTCTTCATCACCGGCCGCATCAAGGAGATGCTGATCATTGGTGGGGAGAACGTATTCCCCCGAGAGATCGAGGAAGCCCTCATCAGCCACCCCTCCGTCCACGCCTGTGCGGTTATCGGAATGCAGGATGAGTCGCGGGGCGAGCTGCCCCTGGCCTTCGTGGAGTTGGCCGAAGGGGCCGAGTTCGACGAGACCGCTCTGCGGTCCCACTGCCGGGAGAAGCTCGCTCAGTACAAAGTGCCGCGCGAAATCCGCGTGGTCAACGAGCTTCCACGCAACCCCACAGGTAAGATTCTCAGGCGCGAACTCAGCCCCCAAGTCCCATCCGTGGTGGGATGACCCGGCGGCCCCTCGGCATGTGAGCCCTTTCCGATCCGGAACCGAAACATGGCAGAGCAAGCAACGAAGATCTGTGCCATTTGCGGGGAGGACTGCTCAAAGCAGCGGCGGGTCAAGGACAACAAGGGTCGCTATTACCACAAGGAATGCGTGGATAAGGCGAGACGCGAGCAGAAGAAGCAGAGCCAGGACAGTCTCGGGTCGGCCGCGGTCATCGCTCCGCCTCCGGAAGAGAACCGGGCGGGCGAGTATGCCGTGGTCGAAACGGAAGTGGAAGACGGCGTGCCCGCCTCACCGCACACCGAGGCCATCCCCGTCGATGACGCCGACCAGTACGTGGTGGAGGAAGACGGGCCACCTCCATCCGGCGATCTCTCCGGGCTCGGCGGCGGTCCGGCAGTCGACGCCGGCCAGCCGGCCTCCTCCACCCGCATCGCTTCGGTGCCCACCCGTTATTCCGGCGAGGGCGGTCGGATCTGGCCGCCCGTCGTGGGCGTCATCTCCATACTCCTGGGTGTGGGTGAGGTGGTCATCTTCGGCCTCGCCCCCATCCGCGACGTGATCGCCGGTGAAATCCGGATTGTCCCCCTCGTCGTCGCCGCCCTGGCCATGCTGCTCGGTTTATGGCTTCTCATCGGCGGATTCGGCATACTCACCCGCCAGCAGACGGCGATGATCATCATTCAAAAGTGGGCAAAACTCAAAATTCTCTTCTCGATTCTTCTCGTGGGCGGAGGTATCGCGGCGGTACTGCTCGACCTGCCCCTGCTCGATCAGTTCGACCAGCAGTTCATCATCGAGGCCCGGGAGAAGAGCATCGGCCCGCTCATCACCTCGGGAGTTCTCTACCTCCTTCTGCTCCTGATCTGGCCCCTCTTTGTGGCCATCTGGTTCAGCCGCGGTAAAACGCAGGAGGACATCGGCTTCTGGCGCTGATCGCCCAGACCGCACGGGCCTGACCACAGGTCCCCTCCGAGTCCGCAGAATGCGGCGGGCCCTTCGCGCGGACGGGCGGATGACTTCCAATTACCACCGCGGGCTTGCGTGATGCTCCCAGTCGTGGACAATCACCTGACACGCCAGAAAGCCAATAGGGGACGATATGGACCAGCATGCAGCGAAGATCTGCGCGATCTGCGGCGAGGACTGCGCAAACGACCCGCGGATCAAGGATCCCAAGGGAAGGTATTACCATCGCGATTGCTACGAACGGGCGGCCCAGGCCCAGGCCCGGCGAAAGGCGGCCTCGGAGGCGCCTCCCGTGGCCGAGTCCGCACTGCTTGAGCCGCTGTCCGTCGAACCCGCACCACTTGAGCCGCCGCCGGTTGCTCCGCCCCCGGCCGAGCCACCTTCGCCGCAGGTCGAGGACGATTTCGGCGGCTTTGCGGTGGAGGCCGATTCCCGGAGCGAGCTCCCGCCAGAGGCAATCTACCAGACCGCCCACACCACCGAATTCGCCTGCCCCGGTTGCGGCGCGGAAATGGGTCCCGGCGCGGTCCTCTGCACCAACTGTGGATTCAGCACCAAGACAGGGCAGCGGCTTTCCGTCGAGACGAAGAAGCCGAAACGCCAACGCGCAGCCGGCGAGGGTAGCCTGATCGGCAACCTGCTTTCACCGGGAGGCGTGGGGCTGGCGACCCTCATAATCCTCTCAGTGTTCTTCGCGCTGGCGACGTCCAATGAGGTGGTCGCACTTGTATACCTCCTGACCGCGGGCTTCTTCGGCTTCGGCGTCTGGATCGTGGTGCTCGTCTTCGCCTTCAGCGAAGGAATCGGCCAGGGTTTCCTGACCCTGTGCGTGCCATGCTACATCCTCTATTACGTGTTCGGCGTTTGTGACAACCAGTACGTCAAGATCCTCTATGTCCTCTCCATACTGGCGAATATCAGCACCTACTTTCTGGAGTTGCCGACGGGAATGCAGACCTTCTAACAAAGGACTATGAACCACTCCACCTCCCCACTGCCTGTGAGCCAATCGGCATCATCGCCACCCGAGGCGGTATTGTCGGAGCCCTGCCGCGCCTACCGGCGGTGGTTCGGGAAAGCCACGACCCGAGTCGCCTGGCTCGCCCTGATTGTCGCCGTCGTGCATCCGCCGCACGGCCTGGGATTGCCGATCTGCTGGCTGCGAACCACCACCGGCCTGCTCTGTCCCGGCTGCGGCATCACCCGCAGCATGAGCTGCGCCGTGCGCGGCCTGTTTGAGCAGAGCTGGCAGTATCACCCCTTCGGCATTCTGCTGCTCGCCTTCTTCTGTCTTGCCGCCGCCATCAGCCTGCTGCCTCCACGGCGGAAAGTGCGCCTGGCCCGGTTCATTCAGCGTCACGGACGGCCCGCGAGCGTGCTGCACATCGCGCTTATCACCGCCTTTATCGTCTTCGGAGTTCTCCGCGCGGTGGTCCACGTTCTCGGCGGCCAGTTTATCGCAGCGTGATCGTGCCGCCGGCGACCCGTAGAGGTGCCCGGTGGCTCATCACGTGGTCGCAGAAACATCGTGACACCGGGATGGGGCCCCTGATACCCTATGGGGGTTCAGGCAGTGTACTGCACGTGCAGTATTTTTGGGGTCGACTCGTGAGTATGAAGACCACGACCTCCAGTCCGACGAAGCACGCGCCTGCGGTCATGCTCGCGGCATCCCTGGGCCTGATCTCGGCCGCGCCGGGCGCGGATCCCGTCATCCCCACCGACGGAATGATCATCACCGAGGACACCACCTTCCTCCCCGGCAGCTACAACCTCCCCCACGGCGTTTCCATCGGAGCCGACAACGTCACGCTGGACATGAACGGCGCCCACCTCATCGGCGACGAGTTCAACAACTACGGCCTCACCTGCATCGGCCATTCCAACGTCACCATCAGCGGCGGCGCCATCAGCAACTACTACTACGGCCTGCGCATCGAGGACGGCGCGAACATCCACATCCTCGGCAATGACCTGTCACTGAACTGGCTCGATCCGGATTCGCAAACGCCGAACGCCCCCTGGCTCAACATCAACGTCGGACCGGGCAATCTGGGTGATCGCACCAATCTCGGCGGCGGACTGTTCATGCACAACGTCACCGCCGCCGTCATCTCCGGAAATACCCTGCGATGCGAAGAGAACGGCATGGACTTGTTCATGGTCCACGACTGCCACATCACCGACAACGACGCATCCGACAACACCGGCTGGGGGATCCATCTCCACGCCTCAACCGGCAACACTATCGAGAACAACGTCGCCGACCGCTGCATCCGCCCGGGGCTGGGCGATTCGTCCGGCGTGCTGCTGGTGATGTCCAGCCACGACAATCACGTTCTCGGCAATTCGTTCCAGTACGGCGGCAACGGGTTCTTCATCGGAAACGAGGGCGGCTGCCCCAGCAACTTCAATCTTATCGAGAGTAACGACGGCTCCTTCGCCGGAGCCAACGCCTTCGAAGCAACTTTCTCCCAGGGCAATCAGTTCATCTCCAACATCGCCTTCGGATGCAATTACGGCTTCTGGCTCGGCTATTCACACTCCGGAAACCTTCTCAAGAACAACACCATCAAGGCGAACAACATCTGCGGGATAGAAATCGAGCACGGACAGGCAAACACCATCGAGGGCAACATCATCATCGGCAACGGCGGGCGGGGGATCTTCCTCCGCACCGACGGCCAGGTCCATTTCCCGCCCGATTCCTTCCCCTGCCTCGAGTTGCCGAACCAGGCAGCATCTTCCGATTACCTCATCCGGGACAACATCATCCGCGCAAACTTCGGCCCATCCATCGAAATGACCAACACCACCGACAGCATCATCATCAACAACCTCATCGACGGCTGCTTCGGCAACTCCGTCATCTCCAACGGGCCCAACAACATCTGGGCAATCGAACCCACCCCCGGCGAGAACATCATCGGCGGCGCACTCCTCGCCGGCAATTACTGGTCCAACTACACCGGTGAAGACACGAACAACGACGGCGTAGGCGATACCGACCTGCCCTACGACAACAACGGGCTGATCGCCCCGCCCGGCGATCCGCATCCCCTCGTCGGGGATCCCGGCGAAGTGGACTGGCACAACCCCCCCACAATTTGCGATCGGTATTGGATCGATCTGGGGCCCAATACCCGCGATGACGAATCCACTTTCGAAACATCCAACGGCACGCATTTCGCCACCGACGGGACCGACCTCTATCTTCTGGAAAGCTCCAACTCCGACCGGTTCGACCGGTTTGATCCGGAAACCGCGCATTATATCGCGCTCACGCCGCTTCCAGAGCCGGCACAGGACGGCTCGGACCTGCAATACGGCGACGGTCTCTATTACGCAGCAGTGGGAATTCAGTTCAATCCCAAGGACGGCAGCGGCAGCGGCACCCGTCTCTACGCCTACGATCCCGCGCTCGATCAGTGGGAGCGGCGAGCGGATGCGATCATCGACGGTGAACCCGTCGCCACCGAGGCGCTCGCTTACGACCCGGGCAATCAGCGCCTCTACGCAACGATCGTCCAGACCATTCGCCGCGGCGATCCCGCTCTCCTCCGCAAGCTTGCCGTTTATGACCCGGCAACTGATGAATGGACCGGCACAACCGCCGACAGCGGTGCCGAGTTTTCATCCGCCTCGGAACTGGAATACCTCGGTGGCAGGATCTATGCCTGGCCCGGCGGCTGGGCGGGCGGGGCGGCGAGCGGGGCCGATTCCTTCCTTCATGTATATGACACCGTCACGGATACCTGGTCTGTGACACCGTCGCTGCTGGATTCCGGCGTGATGCCCGGCTTCCGCAGCGGCGCACTCGACGTTTGGGGCGTCACCCTCACCGCAGATCACCTTCGGAAACTGCTTTGCCTCATCGGGGGCGAGGCGAACCGCGTCCTCTATGTCTATAACCCATTGAATGAAACCTGGAAGACCGGCCCGCTGACCGTCTACGACGGCGGGTGGGGCGCGGGCCTCGAATACGTCCAGTCAACCGAGACGCTGTACCAGATCGACGGCCGCAATGCTGCGAACACCACCCAGGGCACCGCCGCCATGTTTCGCCGCACCGGCGATGTAGATTGCGACGGCGTGGTGCGCATCGATGACATTTTCGATGTTCTCGGCGCGTGGGGCCCGTGCGATGATCCCGTCAACGAGTGCCCCGCCGACGTCAACCTCGACGGCAAGGTCGATATCGACGACCTCTTCGAGGTGATCAATAACTGGGGATGACCGTCCCGCTTCGCGTGCAGATATGGAAACTCCGGGCGCCGGAGCCACGCGAAACGCCCGACCTCTGAGCCGGAAAGGCGTTTTCGCCTCTGTCCCGTCCGCCCCATCGCCGCCCACTAGAATCCGGTCGGGTGGGCTGTTTGTGTCGTCTGATCGTCAGGTGGTTGAACAGGGAAAGGAGACCTCCATGCGAGTCTGGAACCACGAGAGATGCGGCAACTACGCGGGGCTTTTGGCCGCGGCGATTCTGTTCGCCGCCGCCGGGCCGACGGCCGTGGCCAAGACCGTTTATGTCGATGGCGTCAACGGCAACAACGACTGGGACGGACTTTGCGAAGAATGGGACGGCGGAACCTGCGGACCGAAGAAGACCTTCCAAGCCGGGATCGCCGTCGCGGTAGACGGCGACGAGGTCATCGTCGCCGATGGGGTCTATACCGGCGAGGGCAATACGCGAATCGAGTATTACGGCAAGGCGATCGCGATTCGCTCCGCCAACGGCCCCGCCAACTGCATAGTTGACTGCGAAGGCAGCGACCAGCCCGCCATTCGAATCGAGGGCGTGGTCTCGGGCACCGCCATCCTGGACGGCTTCACCGTAATAAACTGCGGCGCGTGCTGAGGGTCGGGCACCATTGACTGCTGGTACAGCAGTGCGACCATCCGGAACTGCATCCTCACCGACAACACAACCGTCGGCATGTCCATCATCAACGCCAGCCCAACCGTCAGAAATTGCCATTTCGAGAACAACGCGGGCGGCGGGATCTTTTGCGGTCAATACGGGGCCGCACCGCTGATTGACGCTTGTACCTTCCGCGGGCATCCCTGGTCGGCCATCAACTGTGGTGACTCCGCTCCGACCATCACCAACTGCCTGATAACGGACAACGAAAGCGCGGAGCCCGGAGCGGGCATTTTCCTGTTTGAAAGCGACGCAACAATCTCCAACTGCACAATCGTGAACAACTCCGCAGTGTACGGTGCGGGCGGGATATACTGCATGTTCAGCTCGGCGACCGTGGTCAACTGCGTAATGCGCGGCAACCTGCCAACCGAGATGAGCGGCGGCGGCACGACCGCGACTTACTGCAACATTGAGGGCGGCGAGCCGGGCGAGGGAAACATCGACGCCGACCCGCTCTTCGTCGATCCGGACAACTACAACTTCCGCATCGGGCCAGGGTCGCCCTGCATCGATGCGGGCGACAATTACGCCGTTCCCGATGATGTCGATGCGGACCTGGACGGGAACCCGCGCTTCGTGGACGACCCCGCCACGGTGGATACCGGCAACGGCGAGCCGCCCATCGTGGATATGGGCGCTTACGAATTCCAGGGCGAGTCATGCCCCGCGGATTTGAATGGTGACGGGATTGTCGACATCGACGACCTTTTTCAGGTTCTCAGCGCGTGGGGGTCGTGCGACGAGTGCCCGGAGGACATCAACGAAGACGGCACCGTGGACATCGACGATATCTTCGCCGTTCTCGCCAGCTGGGGGCCGTGCCCTTGAGCGACTGATCAGGCGGTCGAGCCGCTGTAGAAAGGGAGTCCGGGCGCGGCAGGACCCCACAAGTTGGCTGCCTGTTGCCCCGAAGGTGCGTTTTTGCATTTCTCCCGTTCGCCCCGGGTGCCATCCATTACAATGCGGGTGGGTGGGCGGTTCGTGTTGGCTGATCATTAAGTGGTTGAACAGGGAAAGGAGACCGCATGCGAGCCTGGAACCACAACAGATACGGTAACTGCGCGACGCTGCTGACCGCGGCGATTCTGTCCGCCGTCGCGGGACCGGCGGCGGTGGCCAAGACCGTCTACGTCGACGGTGTCAACGGCAACAACGACTGGGACGGACTGTGCGAGGAATGGGACGGCGGGACCTGCGGGCCGAAGAAAACCATTCAACACGGAATCACCGTCGCCGTTGACGGCGATGAGGTCATCGTCGCCGATGCGGTCTATACCGGCGAAGGCAATACGTTCATCCAGTACTACGGCAAGGCGATCACCCTGCGCTCCGCCAACGGCGCCGCCGGCTGCATAATTGACTGTGAGGGCAGCGAAGACCCCGCCATTCACATCGAGGGCGTGATCTCGGGCACCGCCATTCTGGACGGCTTCACCGTGATAAACGGCGGGGCGTGCTGAGGGTGGGCCACCATTGACTGCTGGTTCAGCAGTGCGACCATCCAGAACTGCCTCATCGCCGACAGCGCCACCGGCGCCATGTCCATCATGAGTTCCAGCCCGACCGTGAGGAACTGCCATTTCGAGAACAACGCCGGCGGCGGGATCTATTGCGGTGATGAGGGATTTGTGCCGCTGATAGACGCCTGCACCTTCCACGGAAATTCCTGGTCTGCCATCGACTGCTGCGGCTCGTCCCCGATCATCACCAACTGCCTGATAATGGACAACCAGAGCTCGGAAGTCGGAGGGGGCGTCTACGTGGCCCGGGCCGATGCGACAATCTCCAACTGTACCATCGTGAACAACACCGCGGCGTACGGCGCGGCGGGGGTTTACTGCATCGACGGCACGGCGACCGTGGTCAACTGCGTCCTGCGCGGCAACCTGCCAAACCAGGTAAGCGGCGGCGGTACGACCGTGACTTTCTGCAACATTGAGGGCGGCGAGCCCGGCGAGGGAAACATCGACGAAGACCCGCTGTTCGTCGATCCGGACAATCACAACTTCCGGATCTCGCCCGGTTCGCCCTGCATCGACGCCGGCGACAGCACGTCGGTGCCCGCCGGCATCATCACCGATCTGGATGGAAACGCCCGATTCGTAGATGACCCGGACACCCCGGACACGGGAATCGGGTTTCCCTGCGTGGACATGGGAGCTTACGAGTTCCAGGCCGATTCATCCTGCCCCGAAGACGTCAACGGCGATGAAATCGTGAACATTGACGACCTATTCCAGGTCCTCAGCGCGTGGGGAGCGTGCGACGAGTGCCCGGAGGACATCAACGAAGACGGCACCGTGGACATCGACGACATCTTCGAAGTCCTGGCCAACTGGGGCCCGTGCCCGTGACGCCGACCGACAAATGACGTGGTGGGGAGAACATATTGCGGTCAAACAGGAAGCCTGGCGACTCAGCGCGTAGTACGGCCGACGAAGACGGGCCACGACGCAAGACCGCGAAAACCGTGGTTTGTCGCGGGGCCTCCGTCTATACTGGCTTCAACCGAGCCGATTCAGCGATCGCCCCTGCTGAGGCTTAAAGAGGACTGACGATGAACATCTGTCGCATAGTGGGTCTGGCGGCGTGTGTCGCCGCCATTATCGGATGCCAGTCACAACCGAATGTCCCCCTCCCCGGCATGGCCGCAGCCCCCGGCCGGCCCGCCGGCCGCCTTTCCAGCGACATGGGGCCGCCCCCGCCCGGGTACTGGAAGATCGTGGGCGGCTCGGTGCCCGGCTGGCGGCCCGAGGACATGCACGGCCTGCGCCCCGGTCCCCGAAGTCCCCTGAGTTGGGAACCACTGGGACCGCGTCCAATCACCTACGAGTACTGGTCCGGGTACGACGACGCCTCCGGTCGCGTGGTGGGAATCGCACCCCATCCCACCGACCCGGAAACCTGCTACATCGCCTCCGCTTCCGGGGGCGTGTGGAAGACGATCGACGGCGGCTTGCTCTGGACGCCCATCACCGATGAGCTTTCCAACCTAAACCACGGCGCAATCGCCATCGATCCGAACAACCCCGACACCGTCTACGTCGGCACCGGTGAATACACCACCGGCAGCAACGGCGACGGCCTCTTCCGATCCACCGACGGCGGCGTGAACTGGGAGCACCTCGCCCCCGTGGCTCAGGTCGGCGCCCGCTTCAGCGGAATTACCGTCGATCCCGTAAATCCGGATGTCATACACCTCACCACCAACTTCGGCTATGTCCGCTCCACGGACGGCGGCGGGTCCTGGTCCGTCAGGCTTGCCGGTAGCGCCTCGGCCCTGGCTCTCAACCCCCTTAATCCATCGATCATCTACGTGGGCCGGCACAACGACGGAGTATACCGCTCCACCAACGGCGGCGATTCCTGGGTCAAATTGACTAACGGCCTGCCCGCCAGCGGCGTCAACCGCATCCTCATCGGCATCTCCCGATCCAACCCCGACGTGCTTTACACCGCCATGTCCAACGGATCGCACGTCGAAGGCACCTACCGCACATCCGACGGAGGCGATTACTGGACCAAACTCGTAAACACCCCCGATTTCGCCTATCCCCAGGCGTGGTATGACATGTATGTCGCGGTCGATCCCACCGATGAGGACACCGTCTACTGCGGCGGGGTTTCCCCCATCTACACCAACGCGGGCATCATCAAGTCCACCAACGGCGGCGTCTCCTGGACCGAGATCAGCGCCGGCGTGCAGGGCGGCCAGACCCACCCCGACCATCACTTCATGGCTTTCGGACCCGACGGCACCATCTGGGAAGGCAACGACGGAGGCGTCTGGAAATCCAACAACGGCGGACTGAAGTGGATCAACACCAACGCCACCCTCACGGTCACCCAGAACTACACCGTGGGCGGCAATCCCCAGGACAATGCCCAGATCCTCGGCGGAACGCAGGACAACGGCTCAATCGAACGTGTCGACGACAATGAGGACTGGCCCCAGGTGATCGGGGGCGATGGCGGATTCCTCGCCTACGACTTCGAGGATCCCAACATCAAGTACACCACCTACGTCTTTCTCTCCGTGCAGCGTTGGATCTACGGCAACTATTCCAACATCTCCGGCTCCTGGGGCAACGATCCGAAGAACTTCATCGCCCCGCTGGTGATGGATCCCAACGATTCACACACCCTGCTCGGCGGCACCAACCGCGTATGGCGAACTCTCAACGCTCATACCTACGCCAACTGGGACGACATCAGCACCGCCGAAGTCGCCAACGGCGGAACACTCAACGCCATCGCCGTCGCTGTCGGCGATTCCGACACCATCTACACCGGTTCCTCCAAGGGCACGGTCTGGGTCACCACCGACGCCACAAACTGGAACAACCGTTCGACCGGCTTGCCCGGCGGACAGATCAGCGACCTCATCCTCAACCCGGACAATCCCGCCAGCGCCTACGTCAGCTACAGCAAGAATGTCCTGCCGCGTATTCTGCGAACGGACAACTACGGGGTGGACTGGACGGACGTGACGGGCGATCTGCCCTCCGGCGTCGCCGCTACCGCCCTTGCAATAGACTGGCGTTTCGACCCGCCCGGTCTCTACATCGGCACCGGGGCCGGGGTGTGGTCCTCCACCGACGGCGGAGCGACCTGGATCAAGGATGAAAACGACCTTCCCAACGTAAACGTCGGCGATCTCCAGATCGACACCCAGCGCGACACGCTGATCGCCGGAACCTACGGCCGCGGAACTTGGCGGGCGGCCCTGCCCTCTTCCCCCTGCCCCGCCGATGTCAACGCAGATGGAACGGTCGACATCGACGACATCTTCAAGATGCTCGAAGCATGGGGGACCTGCGAGGACTGCCCGGAGGATGTCAACAGCGACGGCCTGGTTAACATCGACGACGTCTTCGGCGTGCTGGGCGACTGGGGGCCGTGTCCCTGAACGTGACACAGTCCCGGCCTCCCGCGCCGCGGAAACTCATCTGAAAACAAACAAGGGCCTGCGACCGCAATCGGTCGCAGGCCCCATCGGCATGGGGGATGTGTACCGTTTCACATCACCCCAGCATGGGAGTGCCTCATCCCCAGTTCTGGAGAACGAGGAACAGATCGTCGATATCCACCACGCCATCGGCGTTGAGGTCGCCGGGGCAGTCATTCGGATCGGGGCACGGGCCCCACTGGCCGAGTATGGCGAAGATGTCGTCGATGTCCGCCACGCCGTTGGCGTCCACATCGCCACCCTTGCGGCGCAGGCGCAGGACCACGCCGCTGTCGCCGAACGGCGTGCCGGTCATGTTCGACATCACATAGACCTCACCTTGGGCATCCTGACCGAATCCCAGCAGGGACATGCCGAACTCCGGCTGTCCCACAAGCGGGAACTCCACGATCTCATCGCCGGCATCGAGATAGAACAGCCGACCGTCGTTGTTGAACGTCCGGGCAAAATCGCCGTGGACATATCGGCCGGCGAGCTGCGGAATCAGCGAGCCCCGATAGACGAAGCCGCCCACGATGGCGAGACCTTCATCGTGATCGTACTCGGCAATAGGATCGATCAAGCCATCGGGAACACTCAGCGGGCGATCGGTCACGTATCCCCCGCCTGCCCCGTTGCGCACGAAGAAGAACGAGCCTTCCTTGTAGTTCCAGCCGTAGTTGCCGCCGGCGGTCACGGTATGGATCTCCTCGATGTGGTTCTGCCCGACGTCGGCGACATAGAGTTCGCCGGTAAGGGGATCGAAGGAGATGCGGAAGGGGTTGCGAAAACCATAGGCGAAGATTTCGTCGAGCCCGTCCATGCCCACGAACGGGTTGTCGGCGGGCAGGCCGTATTGACCGTTGGCGGAATTCGAACCGTTCGGATCGATCCGAAGGACTGAGCCGAGGGCGCTTTCGATGTTCTGGCCGTTCCCCATGCACCCGTGGCCGACGACGGGTTGACTGAAGGGGTCGAAACCGCCGTCTTCATCGTCGGCGTCACCGCCGTCGCCCAGTGCGATGTACAGCATGCCGTCGGCGCCGAACGAGATCGCACCCCCGTTGTGATTGAACTGCGGCTGATCGATGCGAACCAGTTCACGGGCGGAATCCGGATCAGCCACGGCGTCGGGATCGGCGGGGTTCGCCACCTGCCACTCCAGGATCACCGTCTGATGATTGGCGGTGAAGCCCTCGGGCATGGTGGAGAAGTCCGCGGCGCCGCCCGTCGGCTCGGATATGTAGGTGTAGAGCAGGCCGTTGGTGGCGTAATCGGGATGGAAGGCCACGCCCAGCAGGCCCCGCTCGTCGAACGTGCCTTCTCCGAAGATGCCCAGCTCGACGATGCGAGCCGACACATCGAGGAACACGCTCTTCACACCGTTGTCGAGGTTGATGTTCCAGAGCATGCCGCTCTGGTCGGTGACGAAAAGCCGGTTGTCGACGCCGGGCGCCGATGTCCCCCAGTTCGGCGCGGTGAGGCCGGTGGCTACGGTCTCCAGTTGCACGTGAACGTCGCCATGCCCGATCAGATCTGCGCGGGGGTTTGTGAGCGGCGCGGGCATGACCTGTCCACGGATCTCGCCGGGCGGATGGAGGTCGCTGTGAATGTTGATATACCAGAGACCGGCCAAGACATCGGCGGCCTGCTGAGCCGTCAGCGTCTCGGAGCCCATGATCGGGCTGCCCAGCGGGAGCACGATCTGCACGCCGGCGACGTTGCAGTACGGGGCCGCACCGTGGAAATGCGCCGCCGTTTGCGTGCCTTCCAGGCCGTTGAACGTGATCTCCCAGCTGAACAGATTCGTGCTGGTGTCCAGTGTAGCCGTGCCGGAGCCGGAGCCCGCGGTATCCACCGGCGGGTTCAATTGACTGCCGTCAATCGTGATGGTGAAATCGACGGTTTCCGCGGACGCGCCAATTGCGGTCAACGTAGCCCAGACGGATAACAGCGACGCGGCGGCGCCGTGGGAACCCGGCTTGCTTGCAGTCATGAGCCGTACCTTCCTCACTGTCAGGCCACGTCAGCATGAGATGCCTGCTCCCGACGGCTCATCTCGCTTCGTGCTGACGGGATGGGAAACGGGGCGCTCGGCGCCGCGGGAGGATCGACGAAGCGCGAACGGATTCCCGCGGTCGGTTTATTCCCGAATTCCCGTCGTGACACTTGATCCCGGCTCACGCCCGTACCGATTCCGAACGGCAACGGTGGCGTGGGGCTTGCGCATTCAGCGCCTCGGCGGGCGAACAAGGGAACGGCAGGACGAAGAAAAGGCCTGCGAACGAGGTCGGACGCAGGCTTCCATCAATCAATTGTCTTTCACTCTTCCGCACTCGCCTGCCGCAGGCGGGCTTACTACCTGCCCCTCTGATTCGGGCGCGCGCCGTTGATGAACGCGGTAATGTCGTTCTCGTCCAGCCAGCCGTCACCGTTGAGGTCGGCCACGATGAGATCCTCCATGCCGCTTCGAATCAGCTCGCCCACGGAGATGCGGGTGATGGGTCCGACACCGGAATCGATCGACGGTGCAGTGACCGGGAACGACGGGTTGTCGCACACCTCGTTCTGCCGGAGGAAGTTGGCGTGGATGAAAGTGAAGTCGGCGGTGGAAACCAGTCCATCGCCCGTGACGTCGGCGTGAATAACGAACATGTCGCACGGCGTATGGCCATCCGGCACGCTGTCCCCGTCGCTGTCGTAGAATTTGCCGTATTCGGCGATGTAGATGCCGAAGTCAAGGGTATCGACATAGCCGTCGTAGAGATCGCCGTTCAGATTGCCGCCGAGCAGGCTGTGATCCAGCAGCGGATCCCAGCCCGTCTCCCAGGGCTCCATGGGGTTCTCGTCAACCACGCCGGCGATGTACTGGGTGCCGCTCACACCGAAATCCACGGCCTCCCGCTTCAGCGTATGCAGTGAATCGCCCACGAGCAGGCAGTCGTACTCCCCGCACGGCACCTCAATCACCACACCGGTCGCCAGGCCGTCCGTGAAGGTGACCTCGTCGCTCACCACCGCGTCCGGCGTCGGGGCCACGCCTCTCAGCTCGAACGTGATGCACCTCTCCAGCAGCGTGGTCACGACGGGTTGAAGCTCGATGTCGATCACAAGTTCATTCACGTCGCTCACGGTCACCGCAAAGTCGCAGTCGGTGTTCTTGTTGCCGCACGCATCGGTCGCCACAACCAGGACGCGGTGGTTTCCGACCGGGAACGTGTAGGTGGTCACCGAAGTCGTGTCATCGATTACCGAATCGTCATCCAGGTCGATCTCGTACACGATCGCGGGATCGGAGTCGCAGTTGTCCGAAACATCAGGAGCGGGCCAAGCCACGTCAGCAAAGCACTCGTTGGCATCCGCCGGGTGATCCAGAATGTCCGCCGGGCAGTTCGATACCTCCGGCGGCTCCTGATCCACCGAGATCGCGTTGAGGTCGTACAGGTTGGGGGTGATCGGCACTCCCAGGTCATCCGTCAGCAAGGTCGGCGGATCGTGCGCGCGGAATGCCACCAGATCGGCGACCGGCGGACACACCTCCGCACCGGGCACAAGTCCGAAGGTGATGGTGGCCATCGTGGTGTCATCCATCGTCCCCGGCCCGTTCTCCGGTACCCCC
This sequence comes from Phycisphaerales bacterium, assembly GCA_020345805.1. Taxonomy (GTDB): domain Bacteria; phylum Planctomycetota; class Phycisphaerae; order Phycisphaerales; family SM1A02. Next base: position 27,329 of record CP070772.1, read on the forward strand.
ACCGCGTAATCAATCGTTCCCGCTCCTTCGTCTACGTCCTCGTAGACTTCCAGCGTGAACGGCGGATCACCCACCTCGGCACTGAGGAAATCGAGCACCGTGTTGTCGTACGACAGGAAGAACTGACCGCCCACTACCATGTCCATTGCCTTGGCCAGTTCCACGTCAACGGTCGCCGTGTCATTCTCGGTGTAACAAGGCTGGTCGGCCACCAGCAGAAGGGAAGTGTCGGAGGGTCCGAAATCGAGGTTGTCCAAATCGCCGACGTCGGTGTTGTTGCAGTTGTCGGAGAAGATCGCCACCTGCTCGACATTCGTGCCGGCCCAGACCGTGCCCGTGTAGATCAGGTTGCCCGCGTAGTAGTACTTGATCTTTCCGGCGAAAGGATTGAGTTCGATCCTGAATTCGGCATAGGGGCCTGCAGTCCAGTCCGCGCCGGTATCGACCCACTCCGGCCCGTTGCCCAGATCATCCACGACGATAATGTCGTCGGTCCACACGAACGTTACCCAAGCGGACTTGTAACCCTGCGAGGGCGACTGCGGCACAACGTGATAGTCCGCCCCCCCAAGCGCGCTGATGGCGACATCCAGCGAGACCGTGGAGGTAACCGCCGGCAAAGGCCCCAGATCGGGACTGAACGCACCGACGTATTCGCCCTCGGGAAGAGTGGTCTCTTTGGAGATCCGCAGATGCTGGACGCCCGCTTCGGGGTTGGCGGTCTCAACATGCGCTTCGGTCGTGCTGGAGGCAAACGTGGTCCATCCCACCTGGCCGCCAATCCAGCCGGGGCCGAATCCCTCGGCCGGCTCGAAGCCGGTAGAGAGCGAGGACGGCCCCAGAATGCCGAATGGAAGTCCCGACGTCGGCACCGGAATCAAGTCTGCCGAGGCCGGATCACCGACCTCCACCTGCTTGCCACCGACAGGCGCGCCCCGGATCGAATCGACTGATCCGGTGATCACAACCACTGCGGCGGCGGCGACGATTTCCCTGAGTATCTTCATGGATCAGCTCTCCTTTCCAGCCGCGACCTGACAGGTCGTGGATGAAAACGGCCCGGAAGGCCGGAAAGGGTCTGCGGCCATGTTCGACCGCAGACCCGTTGTCGCCGTTGATCGCGCTCACGGGTGCCCGTGAGTGCGATGTGCGTCACGGACGCGCGCCGTTGAGGAAGGCCGTGATGTCATTCTCATCCAGCCATCCGTCGTGGTTGAGGTCCGCCACGACCAGGTCGGCCATGCCGAGCCTGACCAGCTCGGCCACCGAGATGCGGGTTACCGGTCCCATGCCGGCATCGGCCCGCGGCGTCTTGGTCGGGGACAGACCCTTGGAGCAACCCTCGTTCTGAGACAGGAAATTGATCTGAATGAAACTGAAGTCCTCGGTTCCGACCGTCCCATTGCCGCTGATGTCGGCGTGGGGATAGGGCGTCGAGCAGTCCGTGTTGCCCGTCCCGTAGTCTTTGCCGTACTCGCCGACATAGACGCCGAAGTCGAGGATGTCGATGTAGTCGTTGTACACCACGCCGTTGAGGTTGCCTCCGAGCAGGTAGTCGGGGTCGGTCACCGTCGCCACGTATTGGGTGCCGACGATGGTGAAATCATCAGCCTTGCGCTTCAGCGTGTGCAGGCCGTCGCTGACGAGCAGGCAGTCATAGTCACCACACGGAACTTCGACCATGACGTCATCGGCATAGCCGCCGGTGAACGTGATCACCTCGCTCCAGGTATCGGTATCCGGACCACTTAACTCGAACGTGATGCAACGTGACAGCGGCGTGTCCACGGTCGGCTGAAGCCCGATGTCCATGACCAGTTCGTTCTTGTCACTGACGGTGACGGTGAAATCGACATAGTCTTCTTCGCCGCAGTCATCCCAGGCCAGGACTCTGACACGGTGCGTGCCGCTCGGGAAGGTGTACCAGGGATCACTGATCGTTGCATCTACAGCCCAGTCGTTGTACAGGTCGATCTCGTAGTCGACGTACGTCGTGTCACAGCAGCCATTCACTACCACCGCTGCGTCCCAGGATACGAGCGCCGTGCAGCCGCCGGCCTCGGCGTTCACCGAGACGGCTGAGTAAGCGCCGTCGTTATCGATGTAGGGCGCAATGGTGCTGAAGGTAGCAGTCGCCGTGGTCTCGACGTAGAGCCCGCACGGATCGGTGGCGCGGAATGTCACATCCACGTAGCCTGCCGTACAGCAGTACACTACGAAGTTCGCCGGATCGTAGTCATTGCTCCACACGACGCCACAGGCATCGTACGCGTCGGCGCCACCGTTGAGGAGCAGCCAGTCGTTGAATGGGACGTCATCCAGACAGAGGTACGCGACATTCATGGCTGGGGCGGTTAGTGACGGCGCGGTCTGATCGGTGGAAATCGCGTACAGATCCGTCAGAGTCGGGTAAATCGGGATCCCGCCCGGCTCTGACAGCATCGAGGGCGGCTCGTGCGCGGTGTCAAACTGAACCAAGTCGGCTTCGGAGCAGACTTCACTGGCGACGTCGAACGTGAGGGTCGCCATCCTGGTGGCCTGGTTCGTGTAGCCGCCGAACGGGTCGCCCACCGAAATGGCGATCGTGCCGGCTCCGGGATCGTGATCCCAGTAAACCACGGTATCAAACGGGTAGTCGCCCGCGGAGTGACCTGCATAGGTCAGCACCGTGTTGTCGTAAGTGAGGAAGAACTGACCGCCCGCGACCTGCTTGGCCATGTCCGGCATGTCGATGGTGACTTCCACCTGGCCGCTCGTGTTGCACGTCGGGGCGTTCAACGGCACCTCCGGCGGGCTTGAGGGCGTCATCGTCACGTGATAGTTGCCCTTGGCGACCTCCTCGATGTTCAGATAGAAGCCGGGCAGTTCAAGGGGGACTACCTCGACACCCCAGCCGCAGTCCCAGTCCCAGGCACCACCGCCGCCGCCGTGCGCGGCGCTGCCGTCGTGCCCTCCGTCCTGCGTGCCCAGGTCCGTTTCCGCCGCGTACATCGTGTCCCAGTCCATGGTGCCGGACATGGGCGATTCGCCCGTGGGCGCATAGCGCAGATACCAGTGGTCCGCGGTCAACTCAAGTTCGAACATGCCGTAGTCAGCGCAGTCGGGATCGTACCAGCTTCCCCACGGCCCGCCGCCCTGCTGCGAGGGATAGGCGTCGTGACGAGGCCCGATGACGAACGTGTCGTTGTCTCCAGGCGGATAGTTGTCGTTCCACCAGCCCGTGCCGTAGTAGCCCTGGACGTATGCCACGCCGCCTTCTTGTGCAAGCACATCGAAGCCGCCGCCGGTGGAGATGTGTTCCCCGTCACCGCCGGCAACGTAGTAGGATCCCGCCGTCATGGGGATGGTGCCGGTGAGGGCCGGACCCTTGGCGCTCAGTTCACCTTCGAACTCCATGGTGCCTGAAGCGGCGGTGTTGGCCCACGGCGTCAGCGAGATGTCGTACTCTCCGCCGCCGAGATCCGTGATCTGGACCTCGAAGCCGGGCATCTCCAGAGGTACGACCTCGCTGCCCCAGCTCCAGTCCATGTCCCACGCGCCCGCCCCACCGCCGTAGCCGGCTGCTCCGCCGGGAATCTCCGGGGTCCCGGTCCCCGGCAGATACGCGCCGGTATCGGTCTCCAGAGCGTACATTCGGTCCCAGTCCATGGTGCCGGACATCGGAACACCCATGGGAGGCTTTCCACCGGCACCCCAATATGCCTCGTCATACCAGGGGTGGTCTTCGGTGGCGCCGGGGTGGTTTCGGACCGCCCATCTCAGCACACCCCCATCCACGTACAGGTTCAGGCTGTACTGATACCAGTCGGGAGTATCGGGAGTCCAAGTGGGCCAGGCATCGTGGGAGGCGATGGTAACGGAGGTCCAGATCGGACCTCCACCCGAATCGTCCCCGAACCAGGCGGTGGCCCCGTTCTTACCGTAGACGTCATAGCCGGCGTCTGGTGCGCCTTCATCGATCATGGCCACCACACCGCTGTATACACCTCCTCCCTCATCCGTCAACTCCCCATGAAAATACATGGTGGATGAAGGCACATTGCTCGCACCGGCAATGCTCCCGCAGAGCGCAAGAGCAAGACCGGCAGTGATTGCTGTTGTTCGTCTCATGATTCATAAGCCCTTTGTAAACACATTTATCGTTCCCAGGCTCCCGTCCCGGTTCCTCGCGTGCTGGCGTCCTCCGAATCCGAGACGGAGCAGTACATGTGGCAAATTAGCCGCCCACACAACAGTTGGTGCTTTTCGAGAGACGTCCTCCTCTCAACCGGGATCTGACTCACAGCCGGTCTTCACTGCCCCGGCCGTTGTGCAAATACATCTCTCCGCCGCTTCCTGCGGCAGGCCGAAATGGGGCCCGGCGGCTCTCGCCGACGGACCCCGGGGTATTCAGATGTCTGCCGCGGCTGCGCCTGTGCACAGCAGGCGGCACGGTCGCTTACCTTCCTTTCTGACCCGGACGCGCCCCGTCGAGGAACGCGACGATGTCATTCTCATCCAGCCAGCCGTCACCGTTGAGGTCGGCCACGATGAGATCCGCCATGCCGAGCCTGACCAGTTCGGCCACCGAGATGCGGGTGACCGGGCCGAGGCCGGAATCCGCCTGTGGTGTTCCGGTCGGGTGCAAACCCTTGGCGCAACCCTCGTTCTCCTCCAGATAGTTGATCTGAATGAAGGTGAAGTCCTCGGTGCCAACCGTCCCGTTGCCGCTGATGTCGGCGTGCGGATAGGGCGTGGAGCAGTTTGTATCGCCTGTCCCGTAGTCCTCACCCCATTCACCGACGAAGATACCGAAATCGAGGATGTCGATGTAGCCACCGTAGAGGTCGCCGTTGAGGTTGCCTCCGAGCAGGTAGTCGGGGTCGGTTACCGTTGCCACATATTGCGTGCCGACGATGGTGAAATCATCAGCTTTGCGCTTCAGCGTGTGCAGGTGGTCACTCACCAGCAGGCAGTCATAATCGCCGCACGGAACTTCAATCACGACATCATCGGCGTAGCCGCTGGTGAACGTGATCACCTCGGCCCAAGTGTCGGTGTCTGTGCCCGTCAATTCAAACGTGATGCAACGCGACAGCGATACGATACCGATCGATTGAAGCTCGATGTCCATCACCAGCTCGTTGTAGCCGCTGACGGTGACGTCGAAACTGCACGTGTCCTCCCAGCCGCATATGTCAGTCGCGGTATAGGTGACCGTCGTCGTTCCCTGGCTGAACGTATCGCCGGGATCGTGCGAGGACACGAAACTCGCCAGCGCACAGTTGTCGTCCGCGTAGGGCGGCGTCCAGGTAACGACCGCGTCGCACCCGCCCGCATCGGCGTTCACTTCGATATTGCTCGGGCAATCGTGGATGACCGGCGGAGTGGTGTCGTAAGTGACCGGCCCGACATCCATCAGCGTGGGCATAACCGGAAGACCGTTCAGATCGCTCAACATTGTCGGCGGTGTGTGATCGCGGTCAAACGTGACTGAATCCAGCGCTTCGCACACGGTCGCATCAAAGGTGAACGAGATGGTCGCCATTCTCCGGGCTTCGGCGGTATGTCCGCCCCCGAACGGATCGCCCACGGAGTACCTGATGGTGCCCAGACCGCCGTCGTGGTAGAAATCCAGTTCGGTATCAAACGGGTAATCGCCCGGGGCAATATCAACGAAGTCGAGAACTGCGGTGTTATACTCGAGGAAGAACATCCCGCCGGCGATCTCCACCGGCATGGCCGCCATATCGATCGTAACGTCCAGCGTCCCATCGGTGCTGCACACGGACGTGTTCAGCGACAGGGTGTTCACGGCCGCCGCATGCAGGGCTTCGCCGCAGACCTCGGTGTTCTTGCCGCCGCCCGGGTAGCTGAAGTAGCTGCCGTCGGTATCCTGCATGGAATCCAGCCAGGCGCGGGCTTTCGTGATCTGAGCGTTGTAACGCCCGCCCGGAGCGGGTATGACATCTTCGGCGGCGATCAGCGCGAGCACAGCGTAAGCCGTGTTCTGGGTGTCCTCGTCGCTTGCATCCGGCGAACTTAGATTCGAAGCCCAATTCCACGAACCGTTGGCGTTCTGGTAAGCGGCGAGTGCATCGGCCAAATCGGTCAAATTGTCGATGCCGTTGATGGCATGCTTGGGAGCGACGATGGCGGGGAAAGAGGTCGTGCCGTTCAGGGCCAACCCGAGCACGCCTCCCGCGAGGCCGGTCAGATCCCAGTAGACATTGTAGGGGTCGGTATCGTCAAGGGTGTTCAATCCGTCCAACACGGCCTGCAGGAATGTTTCCTGCTGGCTGACACCATCCGGCGGATCGGTGCTGTCGTCGTTGCCTATAAGGCCGGCCACCCAGGGCATGTACAGCATGTCCCACGGGCGGAGGTTGATGGAATAGCCGCTGCGTATTGCTTTGTGGCGATCAAGATAGCCATATGTGTCGGCGGGGTAGTAAACGGGATCGGAGGCAGGATCGCCGTAGGTCCCTGCGGTCAGCTTGTCGAAGAAGTCTTCGGCCGCGTTGTCGCTGTAAGTCGAGTCGGCGGTGACGTCGGACAGAATGTAAAAGAACGCGGGAGTGAAGCTTCCGAAGGCGGTATCTCCACTGTCCGCCCACACTCCCGTCAGGTCAAAATCGCCACCGTCGATTGCCGCATTGAGAGTGTCCAGATCACCAGTGATGCTGTAGGCCTTCAGGAGGCCAATCGCGATGGGAGCAGTGATGTTGTGGTACGTCGCCGGGCAATTGGCCCCGGTCGGCCAGCTCCATCCGTTATCAGCGCACCGGTCGGCGATGATCCAGTCGGCGGCGGCCTGGACTCCGGGCCCATAGCCGTCACGACCGCCCTGCTCGGCAACGCCGCTGCTGTAGTCCACCATCAGCCCCTCGCTGCCGAACGGCGCAACCAGTGGAGGCCGCCCTCCCGCCCAGGCAACACCTGAGAAGAATGTCAGCGTGATTCCAACGGCCAATACGTCTTTTCGCTTCATTGTAAAAGTTCCCATGTTTGCATTTCCAATCGTGTTCCCTCCGCGGCCCGCGCCTTGTGAGTGATTGGGCCAGGAAGCGGATGCCGCGGCCCCCGCCCAACTCCAAGGTGGGGGGAACCGCCTAACGAAGCGTCGTTTTGTCCTTGTCGGTTCGGCTCCTTCCTCCCCCGTCGCAATCTGCTTGCCAGTTATCTGTGGGATGAACATTCGGGTTTGAGTACCGGTATGGGCGGTTGTGCCGGATAGTTGCGCACACCTACCCCCTCCTCATTGGGAACTCCCAATGGGTTTAGCCACGCTGATGCCAACAACTCAGGCCCCGGCTTCGCCGCAAAAGGAGACGGTCATCGCAGACCGGACTCATCCTGGCGGTAAGCATCCCTGCGCTCCACCCGGAGCATTCATTGCACAGAAGATATTGGCTCACTTGAAGCAGCCAGGTTTCCCTTCCCTCCCGACTGCTATGTTTCCGCCTCCTCCTTTCCGATCCCCATCACTTAAACACTCCAATCTGCTACGGGCACGCACCCCATTGGGCGAGCACGTCGAAAATGTCATCGATATCCACTTGGTCATCGCAGTTGACATCCCAGGGGCAGGGACCGGGTGCGCAGTCACCCCAGTAAAAGAGGATGTCGAAGATGTCGTCGATGTCCACGTAACCGTCGCCGGTGACATCCGCGGGACAATCGCGAACCACGTCTACGGCCGTGCCAAACAGTTCACCGGTGATGGGGTAATTGGGTATGGTGGGGTGAAAGACGGTCGTGTAGCCGACTGGATCGCCCCCCGACACGAGGATATCCACCGCGGTCTCTTCGACCACGTCAATAGCCTCAAACACGAACGTGGTCAGCAGCGTGCCCTCAGGCGTGGCCGGTACGGGGCTGCCGAAGTGCCCCCAGGCGGAGTAGAGACCGTTTCCATCCTGGGGCGGTACTACCTCGTTGAGATTGTACGGATCGCCCAGGGGGAAACCTGAATAGAGCAGGTCGACCCCTCCGACATCGTCATTGCCCATCAGTTGCAGGTACTCCGGGTCCCAGGCGAAAATCACATCGGCAGCGGCGAAATAATGAGTGGTATCGCTGGGAGAGACGGCGTAGAGGCCGATCTCGATCTCATCGCCGGGAATGAACCGGAAGTGGCATTCACCGGCATACAACCGGAACTCCAGATCCACCAGTTCGTCGGCAGCCGTCACTGCGGCATCAGCTGTCGGCCCTGCACCAATCGCCACCGCGACAAGGATTTGCGCGGTCCACGCCATGCGCTCTGATAATCGTGCCTTCATCGCACCTAAACCTCCTCGTCAGCCTGGGCAAAGCCGGGAAAGCCGGCGCGTGTGTGCAGAAGACCAATCCTGGTGAAGACCGGATCCGCATCACACCGGCAAACCTTTCCGCCAGCGGACATCGCACTCCTCGCACTCCCCACATGCTCGGGGTGCGCGCATCCATACCATGCCGCCCACCCGGCAAGGCCGCACGTGATCGTGCTGGCACCTCTGCCACCCGGATGCTCCTGATCACCATTCGTATTCGCGGGCCCAGATCCCTTTCCGTCGCCGCAGGCAATTCTCCCTGATGCCTCACCGCGCAGTTCCAGCCAGCGCCTCCTTCCTTGGGCGCTCCGTGGACTTTCCCATTACGCTCGTCGCAGCCGTGGCGACATCGGCCCAACCGGCACCAAGGGCGGAGATCACCGTAACCAGGCTCCACCTCCATCGACATCATCATGGTGCCGAACGGATGTGCCGATCGTACCCAAACATACATACGCACGGAGTCGAAGTAAATAGCTGAGCGCCCGTTTTGCCGGTTCAATATTGTGTGAAAGCGGCCGGAGTATTCGACGGCAAGCTTTTTGAGGCGTAAGTGCGGACCACAACAAGACTAACGATGCGCCGCGTCTTCAATCGTCGCTCTGTCCTGCCTCTTCACATCGATCTGCTTCGAATCCCAACACGGTGTGATATAGAGCCTTATCGAAGAATAGCACGATCCGGCGATTGAGCTCCAGCACCCGATATACGTCGATCGGCCTTTCCCACACGCCTTGCCCCCGGGCGTGCGTCCACACCTGTCGTCGCAGCAGCGTCAGGGCGCTGAGCACTTCGTACTGCGAGAAGCCCTGGGCCTTTCGTCGGCGCCCCAGCGCCTGGTAGAAGTCACGGATTTCCGCGTCCGCCTCCGTCCCCATCAGCCACCGGCGGAACCGGGAGAGAGCCGCGAACGCCTGCTCTCGCAGCAGGCCTGCATCCACCTTGCCGTACGACGCCGTGGTGGGATTGGACCGCACCTCCACCACCCACTGCCTCGCCACTTCCGCCGCCTCGTCCGTAACTAGCTGAACCAGCGCATCGGATAGCAGTTCCTTCCCCTCTTCAGCATGCAGCCGCCGATATGAATCCTGAATCGCCCACTCGTCGCGGTGGGCCTCAGCGCAGACCTTCACGGCCTTTTCATTGGAGCTGAACGCCAGCGGCGGCAGAGCCTCAATGGGGAAATAGCGCAGCTCCAGCGCATCGTCGCCGGCCCGCTCAAACCCGCCCACCTTCTTCAGCTCGAAGGTCACGATGAGCAAGTCACCGTAGAAGTCGCTCTCGAAGGAATCCGTATCCAGCAGCCTGCAGGGCTCAGCGTCGATCCCCGTTTCTTCCTTAAGCTCGCGCCGTGCCGCATCGGCGATTGTCTCCCCCAGCTCCGCAAAGCCGATCGGAAGACACCACTGTTCCCGATGCGGATCGTTCCTGCGCTTGATCAGAAGGACCTGGCGATTGTCATTCAACACCACGCAGGCCGCCACCGGCAGTGGGTTCTGGTAGAACACCGTGCCGCAGGCCGGGCAGATCTCCCTCGCGCGTCCCTCGATCTGACGCGTTTCCACGGCCGCACCGCACTGCGAACAGTATCTCGCTCTCAATGGCATAGCGGATCCCGACACTGGAAGATCGCATCGTCCTTGCCGATGACCACTTCGCCCCGGCTCGCCAGCAGCCGTTTGATGAAACCCGTCAATTCATCGGGCAATTCATCGCCAGGCTTTGCGTTCGGAATCAAAAGCGGCAGCTTGAAGCGCAGATATGCATACAGGTCCTCACGGTGCTCCGGTCGGAACCGCAGCGAATTGTGATAGTCGATGCGCCTGATCGTGCCGAAAGAACCGGCCAGCTTCTCCCGGCCGTTCTCCGCCGAGAACTGGCGGGCCAGGGTAACAAGCTCGCAGGCCGCATCTGCGAGGCCCGCCGCCGGCAGTTGCCCCTCCACGCTTCGCTCGCTGTGGGTGATCGCCAGCAGCACCCCCTTCTCCCTCAGTATTCGGGCGATATCCGGGATCACCTTGGGAAAGAAATACAGCGAGTACGAGCACACCACCAAGTCAAAACTGCGATCCGGCCAGGGAAGAGTCGAGTCCACGCTCAGGCATCGAAACTCCCCCTGCCGACCGGACGGGGCGATCCGCTCCCGGAATGCCTCTTCGTTGTCCGGCCACACATCGACCCCCACCACTTTCGCGTCTTCGGCCACCCGCATGGCCAGCGTCTCGGCCATGAATCCAAAGCCGCAGCCGAGATCCAGAACATCCCGGGCCGAGGCAAGATTCAGACCCTGCAGCGACGCTTCGCGGATGTCCTGTCGGTTCGTTGACCGATCCCGAATGACCGCAGACGCCGCCTCATGGGCCAGGGGGGATTGGAAGGGCCAAGTGGACGATGGCGTCATGATTAGCATTATTCACCGCCAGACAGCGGCGTGCAATGGATCACCTGCGACCGAGCCCCGCCTGCTCTCCTTGTCGGTCCTCATCATCCGCATCGCGGGCCGCAACGTCGATCACGGCTCGCCCGGATCGTCTGCCGCAGCAACCACGTCCCCGATAAGCCCTTTCGTGACAATGACCTGCATCGTCCCGTCCGATTGCCGCCGGCAGCCAGGGAGTCAAATGAGGTGGCGAATCAACTTGTGAGATTACTGCAGCCATTTTGGCCGCAGCACCGATGACCGGCAAACCGGCGCTGCGCCAAGTACGCTCAACCCCCGCCCCGCGCCTCCTGAGGCCGTATCCGCCGCCCGAAGGCCCGGTGCGACAACGCCCGCCTGTAGAAGGAGATAGTCCATGGCATCTCTTCTTGTTGTTTCGGGCCCGAGTCAGGGCGATTACCACCCACTTAGCACCGAGGTAACGGTGATCGGCCGCGGTCAGAGCTGCAATATCCGCATCGCCGACACGCTGATCTCTCCCCGACACGTGCAGATCCGCGAAGATCCCGCAGGCAGCGGACATCACGCCAAGGATCTGGGAAGCGCCACCGGAACATTCATCAACGGAAGCCGGATCGCCGCCGAGACTTTGCTGGCGAGCGGCAACATCCTCAGGATCGGGGCATCCCGGATCGTCTTTTATGCCCGGAACTTCGCCGACAGCGAGGAGGCGGCCAGTCACTACCGGCAGCACGAAGGCCAGACCGGCGGCCCGGCTACCGCCGGTGCCACCGGTCCGGGCGCGGTGCATCCGCCGGACCTGGAAGCGGACGATCCAAAGCCGGGGACCAAGCCCCAGAAAAGCACCAGCGCAAGCGGGGCCTGATAAAGGCTCCCGCGGCGCCCCGCCCTCACAGCCCGCGCCTTCCGGTTTCCAGGTTATTTGATGAAAAACCATCCACTCGCTGCCGCGGGCGGCAAATGAAAGCGGCCCGCCCGAATCGTGGGCGGGCCGCGGTTGCAGGCTATCGACCCTCGGAAACCCCATTCACTACGGTGCCCCCACAAGGGCCCTCTTCCCGTCCACCGCGGTCAGGATCGCCGCCCCGGCCGCCGGGGCCTGTGCTCGGTGCTCTCTTTCTCCTCCGGGACCGGGTGATACCTGGCCCGGCCCCACCGGCAGCGGGCAATGAAGAGCCAGCACCGGCACTGTGTCACGTCGCGAATCAACTGCTCGGGCACTCCCGATGACTTCCGGTTCTTCCTTCGGTCCTGCATAATCTCACTCCCTTCATCCAGGTTGATCTGGCGGGGGCATCGCGGACGCACCGAGGTCCGGCGAACCGCTCTCCAAGGGCAACGCGCCGCCCGGCTCCTCTCGCCGACATTCTCGTTCCGATGCGGGCAATGTTCCGATAAAGGCGTGGACTGCCCGCTCTTGCGGGCCGGTCTACCCTGGGACACAATCACCCCCGTGGTTCCGAGCCCTCGCATCGGCCCCGGCCGCACGGGGGGAATGGAGCACTCATGCCGTCGGAAGATGTCACCTCGATCCTTTCGGACCTGATTGCCGGCGACGAGCGGGCCGCGGACGCCCTCATGGCCGCCGCCTATGCCGAGCTTCGTGCCCTGGCCGAGCACAAGCTGAAGTACGAACGGCCGGGCCATCTGCTCCAGCCCACCGCCCTGGTGCACGAGGCTTATCTGCGACTGGTGGACCAGACCCGCGTGGACTGGAAGGGCCGGACGCATTTCCATGCCGTGGCCGCACAGGCCATGCGCCGCGTGCTCATCGATCATGCCCGCCGGCGAAATCGCGAGAAACGCAGCGGACGCTGGCGGAAGGTCACCCTCGACGATGCGTTCGCTATTGGAGGGGACCACGAACTGGACGTCATCGCCCTGCATGAAGCGCTGGAGATGATGCGCCTCCTCGATGAGCGACAGGTCGAGGTGATCGAGTTGCGGATCTTCGGCGGGCTCAACACCGACGAGGTCGCACAGCAGTTGAGAATCTCCACTCGAACCGTAGAGCGCGACTGGAAGATGGGGCTGGCATGGCTGAGGCGTGAACTGAGCAGCGAGGAATAGGCATGGACAAGGACCGCTACCGCCGGGTGAAGGAACTGTTCCTCGCGACATGTGATCTTGCCACGGAAGAGCGCGAATCCGTGCTCGGGAGCCGGTGCGCCGATGATCCGGACCTGCGGGCAGAGGTCGAATCGCTCCTTCAGCACCATGACGAGCCTACAGACGCGATCGCACACGCGCCGACCGTCAGGGCGCCGGCTGTCGATGAGTCCACGTCTATCAAGTCCGTAGGCTCCTATCGCATCGTCCGCGAGATCGGACGCGGCGGGATGGGGATCGTTTATCTCGGCGTCCGCGCGGATGACAAGTTCAAGCGCCGCGTTGCAGTCAAAGTGCTCAAGCGCGGCATCGACACCGAGCACGTACTCCGGCGCTTCGAACTCGAGCGACAGCTCCTTGCCGCCCTCAATCATCCCGGGATCGCGCGACTCTTCGACGCCGGCGAGACCCAAGAGGGCACGCCTTACTTCGTGCTGGAATACATCGAGGGCCTGGCGCTTGATGAATACTGCGATGTTCACCGCCTCCGCATCGACGAGCGACTTGAGCTCTTCTGCCGCGTCTGTTCAACCGTGCACTATGCGCACCAGAACCTGATCGTCCACCGCGACCTCAAGCCCGGCAACATCATCGTCACCGGCGACGGCCATCCCAAGCTGCTGGATTTCGGGATTGCCAAGCTGGTCAATCCGGAGCTTTCGCTCGTCACCGGCGATCCGACCGCCCCGGGGTTTCGGGTCATGACCCCCGAATACGCCAGCCCCGAGCAGGTGCGCGGCGATCCCATCACCACCGCCAGCGATGTGTATTCGCTGGGCGTGCTGCTTTACGAGCTCCTCTCCGGCCACCAGCCCTATCGCCTCCGCAGCCGCATGAGAGCCGAGATCGAGCGCGTGATCTGCGAGGAGGAGCCGGAGAAGCCCAGCACCGCGGTCAGCCGTATTGAGGGGCCCGATCAGAGAGGCGGCGACGCCACGCGCAAGACCATCACCCCCGAATCGGTGAGTCGAACCCGCGAAAGCCGGCCCGAGCGCCTTCGCAAGCGCCTCGCCGGCGACATTGATAACATCGTCCTCATGGCCATGCGCAAGGAGCCTCAGCGCCGCTACGCGTCCGCCGAGGAGCTGGCCGAGGACATCCGCCGCCATCTCGCCGGCATGCCCGTCGTGGCCCGACGCGATACTCTCGTCTATCGCATCTCCAAGTTTGTCCGGCGGAACCGCGCCGGCGTCCTGGTCGCCGCCATGCTGGCCCTGTCATTGATCGCCGGCATTGTGGGAACCACTGTCAGTCTGCAGAAAGCCCGCGAAGCCCGGATCGTCGCCGTACACGAGCGCGCACGCGCCAATCGACTCTTCGAAGACGGCCGGGACCTGGCCAGAGCTTTCCTCCTCGACTTCCCTGGGCAAATCAAGCATCTGGAGGGGGCCATCGCCGCCCGCGAACTCTTCGTGGAAACCGCGCTTCAGTACCTTCAAGACGTAGCCCAGGACGCCGGCGACGATCACGGACTCATGCGCGAAATCGCCTCCGGTTACGACAGTGTCGGGGAAATCCAGGGCAGCCTGTGGGGCCCCAACCGCGGCGAGCTGGACCGGGCCCTACAAAGCTACGAAAAGGCACTGGCGATCCGGACCAGACTTGCCCGCTCCGATCCCGATGACCTGACCCTCCAGCGGGAAATATCCATCAATCACACCGAGATCGGCCATATGCTCGGGCGAACGGGCGATGCCGCCGCAGCCCTGGCTTCACATCGCAAGGCTCTGGTCATCTGTGAACATCTGGCCGCCACGGAACCGCGCAGCGAAGAGGCCCGGCGTCAACTCGCCATCGCGCTGGCCAACGTCGGCGCGGTGCTCGCGGAGACCGGCGACACTTCCACCGCCGTCGACCGCTACAACCGCTCCCTGGCCCTGCGCGAGGCCCTCGCCGCCGAACATCCCACCGACCCGGAAACGCAGAACCAACTCGCCCGGATCTATCTCTACATCGGCGATCAGTTCGAGGCGATCGGCGACTATGAAGGTACTCTGCAGAAGTACCGGCGCGCCGTGGAGATCCGTGAAGCGCTCGTGCAGGCGGATCCGACCCACAGTCGGTGGAAGCGATCATTGGCCGTGGCCCATTACTTCGTCGGCCATGCCCTGCTCGTTCTGGACCGGGCCGAGGAGGCCGCGGACCATCTGAATCACTTCCTGGAAGTGACCAGGAAGCGCGCCGGGGATGATCCGGACGATGTCCGGGCCGTGCGCGACCTCGCCACCGCCCATGAGATCATCGGCCGGGCACGGGCCATGACCGGCGACTGGGACGGCTCGCTCGCCGAGTACCGAGCTTGCGAATCGATCCTCGCTCCTCTTGCTGAAGCCCATCCGGAAGACACGCAGTATCGCCACCTGCTGTCGGTCAGTTTTGAAGGGATCGGCCGGGCCTTGGCCGAAACGCACGACCTCGCCGAGGCGATAGAACACGGCCGCCGGGCGCTTCTGATCAGCCAGGAGCTGGCCACCACCGATCCGGACAACGTCTATTGGCAGGAGCAGCGTGGATCCGTGCTCGCGAGCCTCGGTGACTGGCTGGCGGATGACGACCAGCTCGGAGAAGCGCTGAGCAAACTCGAAGCCGCCCGCGAACAGTACGCCTACCTCATGACCATCCAGCCCCGCAATGCGTGGTACAGATCAGAACTCGCCGGCACGCTGATGGAACTGTCGAAGCTGATGGTGAGATTGAATGACGGCGACGCCGCCCTGCGCTATGCGCAGCAGGCCTGCGACACCGCCGAGGAGCCGAACTCGCTGATGATGCGGGAGCTTGCCGCCGCTCACTACCTCACGGGAAACACTCAGCGCGCCATTGAGATCGCAAACGACGCACTTCGCAGGCTCCAACAGGGATCCGACCCGGGCGATGAGGAGTTGAGGATTCTGCTGGAATCGGACATCCAGCGCTACCGCGCCGACTGATGCCCGCTTCACCTGCTCAGCTGCCGGCCATTCAATTCGGCGAGTTTCGAGATGCGATCTGCAATCGCGGCAAGCTTCAGAAACACTTGTATGCACAAGGCTTATGTGAATCGCATCCCGCTGCGCATCCCTCCGGATCTCGCCTTGGGAGCCGTCAAACGTCTTCAAAGGCGTCCATCCGTCAGCAACTTGATTGTCAACTCCGGCAGAAGATGTTTGCCGCGGCCACCGGTTCGACGTAGCCTTGTGCATCAGGCATGATCGTTTTCCGGCCGCGGCCTTTCGGTGCTTTCAGCCGAAGGCCGGCTTTCAGAGTGCATGAGTGGGAGCGCAGGCGGGCGTGCGCCAGGGGTGTGGGCATAGGCCAAGAAGACACGGGCGACGAAGTACTCATCGCCCGCGCTCCTTGCACCACCGGCCACCCTGCCACTTGCGGGGCCCCTTGCCGCACCGAACGCGCCGCGACTCCGCCGAGCCAACTGTCCCCTCCACAGGTCCTCGCCCCTCGGACTTCACCAGGGGCGAGGCCTTTCAATGAACCTCGCCACCAACCTCCATTACCAGGGTGTCATCCGTTGTCGCGGCCCGACCAGCCAGAGATGCACATCGATAGAGAGAGCCGCATCAGACTGGACGATGTGCCGCCAACCATTAAAAGCTTGACTGAACACGCCTGATCGGCGAACGTCATGTGACACACTGCCAGACACAACGCACAAGGTGACAGACGCTGATCGACAACCGTGGAACATCCATTCAGAGGAGAAGCCATGCCGGATTACGTCCTGATTCCCGCCATTCCGATCGCCATGAAGGTCGGAATAGTCGAGCGCTGGTTCCTCAGCCAGTATGAGTTGATTCGCGCCCAGCAGCCCGGCACCTATCGCCGGATACCTATTCCCGGAAACAGGCTCAAGCCCGAACACGTGATCGAACTCATCAAGTTTGTATCTGATGAAATGGAATCCAATCGCAAACGACAGATTGCGATATTCCGCGAAGCAGTCATTGCGATCGCGTTGGTCACGTGGGCGGCCATCCTGATCCCGAGAGGCCTGGATGCTTCGGTGGGAGACCGACGGTGGATCGGCTGGTCCGCGTTTTGTCTCTGCCTGGCCGCCAGTCTCTTGGGTGGTCGAATCATTTTCCTGTACCGACAGCGCATTTATCATTTGCGCAACAGTCGGGAGGACTTGGTTCGCCACATCAGGCCAAAACTGCGCGGGGACAACACCAAAGATCCGCCGACGACATGGCTGTTTCCGCCCGTCGGACCGCCCACCGGCTCACTCACGTACTTCTTCTCCCTCCTCGCGGTCGGCGCAGTGGGGGCGGTTTTCAACCTCTCTGCGATCAACTTCACGGATCGAGACAATCTGCCGAGCCAGCCGGCCAACACCGCAAATGTGTCTCCGGCTGACGCAATCCGGCCTCCCGCCACGCGCGGTGAGGATGTTGGCCGGAGCGCTGACGACAGCATCACGGGTTAGCCCGCAGCGGTCGCGACGGCGCAAGCGGTGCCCCTTCTCGATTTGACCGCTACGTTTTGCCCTCATCACCGACATTTCCCGTTGACTTTTTCCGATCCCACGCTGGAATAGTGCTCCTCATGGGGTAGGTTGACCACAGGAGCCATCGGTACGGGCATCCGGGGCAAAGAAAGGCAGCGTGCATGGTGTTCAGGAGACTTCCGGGGAGGGGTAGGCTTCCGGGGGCGGGAGGGTTTCGATTCAGCGCGGTGATCTTCGCCTTGGCGATGCTGGCTTCAGCCGGCACCGCGGGGGCGGCCAAGACGGTCTATGTGGACGGCAAGAACGGCAACAACGCCTGGGACGGCCTCTGCGAGACCTGGGACGGCGGCTCCTGCGGGCCCAAGAAGACCATTCAGGCCGGCATCAATGCCGCCGTCAATGGTGATCAGGTACTCGTCGCCAACGCCGTTTACGCCGGGGAAGGCAACACTGACCTCAACTTCTTCGGCAGGGCAATCACCCTGAAAAGCATTAACGGACCCGACTACTGCATCATCGATGGCACCGACGGCGAGGACCCCGCCTTCCGCTTCGAGTACGGAGAGGAGGCGGACACCGTCCTGGACGGCTTCACCATCACCAACTTCCGCCCCTGCTGAGGGGCCAGCACCATCAACTGCTGGTCCAGCAGTCCCACCATCCAGAACTGCGTCCTTCTTACCAACATCCTCGGCAGCATCGACTGCTTCAGCGCCAGCCCCATCATCAAAGATTGCGTCTTTGACTCCGACGACATGTACGCCATCTCCGTCTGGGGCGAGGCCGCCGCCCCCTTCATCGCCTCCTGCACATTCATCGGCAATGACTGGTTCGCCGTCGACTGTTACGGCGGTAACCCCACAATCATCGGCTGCGTGATGGTCGACAACGGCGGCATCTACGGAGGCGGGGGCATCAGCATTCAGAGCGGCAGCGCCACCATCACCAACTGCACCATCGTCGAGAACTTCGCCGACACCAGCGGCGGCGGAATCATCTCCGTCGGCTCCGAGGTCCGCGTGGCCAACTGCATCGTCCGCAACAACACGCCGGCAGAGATCTCCGACGACGGGGCGATCGTGACCTACAGCAACGTGATGGGCGGCAACGACGGAGTGGGCAACATAGATGCCGATCCCGTCTTCGCCGACCCGCACGGCCGCGACTTTCGTCTTATGCCCGGCTCGCCGTGCATCGACGCCGGCTTCAACAACACGCTGCCCCGCGATCGTAATGACCTCGACGGTGACGGTCTCGCCTGCGAGCGCTTTCCCGTTGATCTCGACGGCAATCCGCGTTTTGCCGATGACGCGGCGACCGCCGACACCGGCTGCGGCCTGCCCGTGGTCGTGGACATGGGGGCTTATGAATGTGCCGGCGCAACCTCGGATGTAATCTACGCCGATGTCGATGGCAGCGGCGCGGTGGACATCCTCGACCTCTTCGCGGTGCTGGACAACTGGGGCCCCTGCGAAGGCTGCTGCATCGGCGATGTGCACCTGGATGGCGTGGTGAGAATCGACGATGTCTTCGCCGTGCTCTCCGCCTGGGGACCGTGCCCCTGACCGGTTCAGTAATCTGGCGATCGCGCTCCAACGGTCCCGCCCATACGGCGGGGCCGTTGTCACTTGCCTTGGCCTCTCCTGCCTGATTGCGATTCTGAGCGGCTCAGACCCACTTGATGCAGGTCGGGAAATACAGGGAGCGGAAACGACCCAGAGGCCGGATCCGATCAGCCTCGGCGCAGAGCCTCGTATCAACCGGCCTTTTCCGGCGCCAGTAACGCGCTGAGCGAGGATATCTCAGACTTGGAGATTCTGAGTGGTGCTCCGGAGAACGGTGGAGCCTCCCCCGAGTCTCTGGAGCTATCGAGTCGCCCCAGTCGCGCTCGACGCAGATCTCGTCCACAAGCGAGCAGATTGGGCTTTGATGCCGCGAGACGGGCGTTATGCTGGAGCGAAACCGCCCGGCGATGGAGTCGAGCGGAGGTAATATGGGAAAGGCCGGCTGGTAGAGAGAGCGGCGGTCGTATTCATCTGTTCGCGTCGATCGTGGTAGGATGGCCGTCGGACGACCGTTCCGGGCAGATCCAGGGGCGTTACTGCAATGTCCGAGGAACCGCCGCAGCACGAAGTCACACGCCTCCTGCAGGCCGCCGACGATCCCGGTTCGGCCAATGCGGGACAACTTCTGACCCTCGTATACGATCAACTGCGGAAAATCGCGCAGCAGCGCATGAGCGAAGAGCGGGCCGGACACACGCTGCAGGCGACCGCTCTGGTTCATGAGGCCTACGCCCGGCTGGTCGCCAACGCCGAACTCGCCTGGGACAGCCGCGGCCATTTCTTCACCGCCGCCGCCGAAGCGATGCGGCGGATTCTCATCGAGCACGCCCGCGCCCGGGCACGCGAGAAACGTGGTGGACCCGATCAGCGCCGCCTCACACTGGATATTGGTGAGGTTGCCGATCTGGCCCAAGAGGAAAAAACCGAGCAGATCATTGCGCTCGATGAAGCTCTGCGTCGCCTGGAGAGTCAGAGGCCACGCGTTGCCCGCGTGGTTCACCTGCGGTTCTACGCCGGCTTGAGTGTGGACGAGACAGCCCGCACGGTGGACTTGTACCGGC
>CP070772.1:47299-91307 GCA_020345805.1 Phycisphaerales bacterium
AGGAAACTCTGAATTTCACTTCGCCGGTCTATCTCATGGACCTGCTGATGACGGCCAGGCACTTCGCCCAGTCGCCGGACCTTTATGCGTCGATTCAGATGTCCAATCCGGCCACCAAAGAAGTGACCGAGGCGTTTGCCCGCGCGGCCCGCGAACTTCAGGAAACCGCGGCCCGGGGAGACCGGACCGCGTTCCGCCGCATGTTCGAGGAGGTCAGCGCCTTTTTCGGCCCCTTCACCGATCAGGCCCTGGAGCAATCCAGCTTTCTGATCGACCGCCTGGTGGAGCGCACCTGACCGGAAGATCCGGCGACGGCTTCTCCGCTGAGATACATTACCTCGATGAGCACCGTCGAGAGAATCGACGGCCGGGACCTTCATTCCCCGGCCGGTCTGGCCCGGCGCATCCGAGTGGCCCGCGGCGAGGAAGCCGGCGACCTGCTCCTGACCGGCGGGCAGGTTGTCAACGTGTTCACCCGGCGCGTTGAGCCGGGCAATATCATCATTTGCGACGGCTTCACCGCCGGCGTCGGGCTGCATTCCTGGCAGGCCGAAGAGACCATCCCCATTGATGGCCAGTTCATCATGCCCGGCCTGATCGACGCGCACATACACCTGGAGAGCACCCTGCTCACCCCGGCAGAGTTCGCTCGGTTGGCGGTTCCCCACGGCACCACGGCGGTGATTGCCGATCCGCACGAGATCGCCAACGTGCTGGGGGTGCGCGGCGTCGAACTGCTGCTGGCGGCCAGCGAGGGGCTGCCGGTGGACTGCTACCTCATGGCCCCGTCCTGTGTGCCCGCTTCTCCGTGGGAAAGTGCCGGGGCGGCGCTGGATGCGGAGGCAATCGCTTCTCTGCTGGAGTATCCGCGGGTCATCGGGCTCGCGGAGATGATGAACTTTCCCGGGGTGTCGGGGGCCGACGAGCAGGTTCTGGCCAAGATTACCGCCGCCCGGCAACGGGGGAGGGTGGTGGATGGGCATGCGCCCGGTCTGCGGGGCCGTGACTTGGTCGCCTATGCCGCGGCGGGCGTACGCTCGGATCACGAATGCACCACCGCCGATGAGGCGATTGAGCGGGCGGACCTCGGAATGCTGGTGCAGATTCGCGAAGGATCGGCCGCACGCAATCTCGACACCTTCATTCCGCTGATTCTCGAGGACAGATTGGGCGATTGGGCCCTGTGCACCGATGACGTCCATCCCGATGACCTGCTGGAGCACGGGCACATCAACGCCCTGCTGCGGCGCCTCATCACCGCCGGTGTCCCTCCGGCGGTCGCGGTCCGGCACGCCTCGCTGATCCCGGCCCGGCATTACGGCCTGAACGATCGCGGCGCGATCGCACCGGGTATCCGGGCCGATCTGGCCGTGGTGCCGGATCTGGTGGAGTCACGTCCCCACCTAGTCATCAAGAACGGACAGATCGTGGCGGAGGACGGTCGATGTCTGGTCGAGTCGCCGCCACTGCCCGCTGAGGTGGAGAACACCGTTCATCTCGGGCCGCTCTCCGAATCACTGTTCCGACTCGCGGTTCCCGACGGGGAATGCGATGTCATCGGCGTGGTCCCGGATCAGATCGTCACCCGTCACCTGCGGGTCAAGGTGGGAAGTGCGGGTGGATACTGGGTCTTTGACCCGGATGAGGATCTGGCGCTGATCGCGTGTATTCACCGCCATGAGCCGACGGGGCGTTGCGGGCTGGGGCTGGTCAAGGGGTTCGGCTTCACCGGTCACGGTGCCTTGGCCTCCACGGTGGCCCACGATGCTCACAACCTTCTCATCATGGGCACCAATGCAAAGGACATGCTGGTGGCAGCGGAGGCGCTGAAGCACGCGGGCGGGGGGCTCGCGGTGGTGATGAACGGTAAGGTGACTGCGCAGCTCGAGTTGCCTCTCGCCGGGCTGATCTCGACCCTGCGGGCCGAGCAGGTCTGTGGGCGACAACGAGAGCTGGCTCGTGCCGCCGCCGCGCTGGGGTGTCGCCTGCCCAGCCCCTTCGGCACGCTTTCATTCCTGGGCCTGTCGGTCATTCCCGAGTTGCGGATCACTGATCGAGGGTTGCTGGATACGGTGACCCTGAGACGGGTGTGAACGCCGGGAATTCGGGGGAAACCGATGAGTGCGGAATAAAAAACGAACGCGATTTCTTGAATTGAGGAGAAGTATATGGCAAGATCCAAGTAACAGCTCCTCCGCACATTTCAAGGGGGCTTCACCATGCTATCCATAACGGCTGAGTACGCTCTGCGAATCATCGTCGCGCTGGCCGAACAAGCCAACGGTCCGCTGACCAGCGAGAGCATCGCACGCACAACGCAAGTGCCGGCAGATTATGCGGTTAAAGTGCTGCAGATGCTCGGCCGGGCCCGCCTGGTCAGAGCCCAGCGAGGGAGGGGCGGCGGCTTCCGATTGGCCTGCGATCCCCACACCACCACCCTGCGTGACGTGGTCCGCGTAATCGATCCCCTGCGCCGGGTCGACACCTCCACACCCATCCCGGCTGCACCCAACGGGAAATCCTGCCCGCTCCATCAGCGACTGGATGCCATCGCGATGATGGTCGAGAAGAGCCTGGCAGAGATCACCATTCAGAGTGTGGTCGACGATTCCGGCGACTCGGCGCCGCCTCGAACGAAGGGGCCGGACGGCGCTGCCGACGGACGCGGGCGCAAAGGCAAGACAAAGAAGAAGTCCTCGGCTGGCCGGGGACATCGCCGAACCCGGTGATCACTCTCACGGGGCGTGAGTAAGGCAGTTCGCCGATCGGTTGCCGGCCTCACTCAGTTGTGAGTACCGCAGCATGCGCCGTTGCTCGCCAGCCGATCGTCCAGATCGTTTGCGGGTGCTGCAAAGGGCGTTGGCTGGAGCGACTGGGCGAGAGTGACGCCGTCAAGACGCTGCTCCACGTCCGTGATCGCATCGTTGATCACACGCCTCAGAAGACATGGCTGGCCATCGGACTCATGCCCCGTGAGGGGGCAATTCTCGATTCGTTCCAGTTCCTGTGTGGTTCTGAGGATCTCCAGCAGCGTGATGTTCTCCGCGGATTTGCCCAGGCAGAATCCACCTCGCCTTCCCCGCCGACTGTTGATCAGACCCGCCCTCGTCAGCGTACTCAGTACCTTGGCGAGATAATCCGAGCGAGTTTGCAGAAGGTCCGCGATCTGCTTGCTGGTCAGCGGTTCCCCCGGATGCTCGGCCAGACAAACCATCGCACGAAGAGCGTAGAGGGTAGCGGTGGAGAGCAATTCATCACCTCCGCAGGCTGCAGCATCAGGCGAATATGTGAATAGTTATATCCTCTGATCTGCGATTCTGGCGGCCGGAATCGAAAAAAGCGGGGTATTCGTCATCATGCGGGGAAGTGACTCGGCCTGACCTGCGGGGGGCGGCTGGGAAAACTCGACTGTAAGCCTTTATTGCACAGGGTATTAGGGCCGGGAGCTCAAGCGTGCCACGGGCCGCTCCTTCGCGGTCAGGCCGCCTCGGCTCGCCCGCTCAGAGACGCCAGCCGGACTCATCGCACCGCTGCCGGTGCGCCGCGGGCCAGGCGGTCACGATCGATCACGCGGTGTACGTCGGTCGCCGTTGCATCCAGCAGTTCAGAAAGCGACTCCTGCCGGTGCGGCGAGACCGCCCGGCCCAACATCGTCTTGATCTTCTCCTCAAGGTCCTTCTGGTAAGGCGTCACGGGTACGAAGCCGGGCATCCGCCCCGTGGCCGGATCCGGTGTTGTCGCGTACAGGAGCCATTGCCCGCGATCTTCCCACCTCTCCCGGGGCATGGCGGGGGAGCGCACCGTGCCGCGCTCATCGATAATCCCGCGTGTTGATCGAAACGCCTCATCCCTCACCACCGACAAGCGGGAGGGTGGGGCGACCCGCAGGGCATCCCAGTAACGCAGCGACTGCTCGAAGTTCGTGATGAACTTCACCATCTTCCACGCCAGTTCCTTGTTGCGGCTGTGCACGCTGATCGCCCACAGCACCGATCCGCTCACCACCGCCCGCTCGCGGTGATGGGGAAGGGGGGCGATGGCGAAATCAAGATCCGGATTGGTCAGTTCCAGAGACGGCGCACGCCACGACCCGTCCAGCAGGATTGCGGTCTGGCCGGTGACGAAGAACTTGTCCGGGCCGGTGGCGGAGTCCTTCAGATCCGCCGACCGTAAAGGACCGGCGTGGGGAAGCAGATCGACGATGAACTGAAGCGTCTCGAGACCCCGCGGCGAGTTGATCAACGTCGTTGTCTGATCTTCATCCCACAGTTCCCCGCCCGCCTGGGTCAGAAACGCCATGAACGGCCAGGCCCACAGGTCAAAGTCGACGCCGTACTGAATGGTCTCGCCGTGCTCGTCGCGGACCGTCAGCCGGTCGGCGGCGCTCCTCAGATCCTCCCAGGTCCACGAGGCATCCGGATATGGAATGCGATCCTCCGGGTGTTTGGCGTTGTACCGGTCAAAGATCGTCTTGTTGTAGTAAAGCCCGTACTGGGCGTTGTCAGAGGGGATTGCGTACCGCTCGCCGTCGATCTCCAGGGCCTGCCAGAGCGAGGGCATGAAGTCGGCCTGCTCCTCTGCAGTCAACCCGAACTCCGGATCTTCGATGAACTGATCGAGTGGTTCGAGCGCCCCGATCGACACCATCGCGTGATAGTCGGTGATGGGCAACCGCATCACATCCGCGCCGAAACCGCGCAGGTGCCAGACCAGGTACTTTTTCGTGACATCCGGGTAGGTCTCGTAGTTGACGGCCACCCCCGGGTTCTGCTTCTCGAAGTCGCGGGCGTAGCCGTCGCGGAAGAGGTTGTCCTCGAACGGCATGCCCCAGACCGTGAAGAGCAGTTCGTTCTCCGAGCGACTGGTCACGCCGGGCGGGACCAAACAGGCGATGGTCGCGGCGGCGATGAGAAGGATGATCAGGTGGCTGCGCCTCATTCTGTCATCCTCAACCTTTGACCCCGGTCAGGGCCAGCCCTTCAACGAAGCTGCGCTGGAAGAGCACGAAAACGAAGATGGTGGGGACGGTGATAATCGTCGCCGCGGCCATCCGCTGGGGCCAGGAGTCCACGAACTGCCCGGCCGACAGTCGCTCCACCGCCAGCGGGAGGGTGATGTGCTCCGAGGAATCGATGACGATCAGAGGCCAGAAGAAGTTGTTCCATGAGGCCATGAAGGTGAAGATCGCCAGGGCAGCCAGGGCCGGCCGCACCGCGGGCACGATGATGTTCACAAACAACTCGAAATCCGTGAACCCGTCGATCCGGCCCGCATCAAGGAGGCTGTCGGGAACGGTGACGATCGATTGCCGCATGTAGAAGATGCCGAACGCACTGGCGAGGAACGGCACGATCAGCGCGTGAAGCTGATCGATGTATCCCAGCCAGGAGCAGATGAAGTAGGCGAAGATGAAATAGACCTGATAGGGCAGGAGCAGCGTTGCGAGCAGGATGGCGAACGTGATCCTTCGCCCCGCGAAGCGCAGCTTGGCGAACGCGAACCCCGCGATCGCGCAGAAGAGCACCGACAGCGCCGTCACCACCACCGCCACGATAATGCTGTTGAGGTAGAAATCGCCCAGTTGGGCCCGCCGCCAGGCTTCGAGGTAGTGATGCCATTGCCACTGCGTGAGCGGACCGTCCGGCAGAAGCGAAGGGTTCGGATCGATCGCTCTCCGGTTAGTCTTCAAAGATGTCGAGATCATCCAGCCGAACGGAGCGATCATGGTCAGGGCGACCGCGTAGGTCACGAGGTGAACGAGCCATCGAACGATCCAATTGGGGCGTGCGGCGGCGCTCACCGGTAAGCCTCCTCGGATCTCCTCATCCAACGAAGCTGCGCGAACGTCACGATTGCCGTCAGCAGGAGCATATAGACGCCGATGGTCGCCGAGTAGCTGATGCGGAGATGCGTGAACTCGCGGTAAAGGTGCGCGTTCAGAACGTCCGTCCAGCGCATTTCCGCCTCGCCCCAGATCCCCCATACCAGATCGAAGACCTGCAGCGCCCAGATCGATCCGGTGATGATCAGGAATGCGGTCATCGGTCGCACGGCGGGCCAGGTCACGCACCAGATCGATTGCCACGGCCCCGCCCCGTCCACACTGGCCGCCTCGTGCAGCGATCTTGGCACCTGGCTCAGAGCGGCCAGATACAGCACCACGCAGAAGCCCAGGTTCCGCCAGATCTGCACCGCGATCATCGCCCCCAGGCCCCAGGGGTTGTCGCCCAGCCACGCGGGCAGATCGCCGCCAAAGAGCGCATCCAGATGCGCCCATTCCAGCGTTGCGTTGAGCAGGCCCGCCTTGGGATCGAGCACCCAACGCCAGACATAACCCACCGCGATGATCGATACGACCGCGGGGAGGAAGAACATGGTTCGCACCACCGTCCTTCCCACGAACCAACGGGCGTTCAGGATGACCGCAAACAGGAAGGCGAGCACGGTGGTGATGGGCACGGTGACCGCGGCGAAGATGAGCGTGTTCCGCAGGGCGTACCAGAACTGCGGGTCCTTGGTCATCGCCGCCTGGAAGTTCCCCAGCCCGATGAACGAAGGAGCATCGCTGCCATTCCACATGAAGAGGCTCAGCCCCACGCCCGCCACGGTGGGAAGGGCGGTGAACAGGAAGACGACGGCTAATGGGAAGGCCACGAACGCCCAGCCGCTTCGGGAGGATCTGCCGTTCATGGCCGGGCCGCCGATCTGCTGAAGCGGGATTGAGAATGCAGCATGGTCACGGCTCAGGATAGCTTCTCCGCCGCCTTCGCGCGGCGGCGGTATTATCCGCCTGTCCATGAGCTGGCCGCCCGCGCACAACTTGATCACGCTTGACGGCTCGTGGTTGATCCGCCCCGATCCGGACGATTGTGGACTGGATTCTCAGTGGTGGCTCCAGCCGGGCGATTCAGATCAGTGGCTGCCCGTCGATCTTCCCTGCGCCTGGCAGAGCGTACTGGGGGCCGACTACCACGGTGTGGCATGGTATTGGAGGCAGGTCGAAATCCCCCGCAACTGGCGGCGCGGGGCCGAAAAGCCCGATCAACACCTCTGGCTGCGTTTCGAGGCGGTGGCCACCGAATGTCAGGCGTGGGTCAACGGCGTCGAAGTCGGCCGGCACGCGGGCGACTACGTGCCCTTCCAGTTTGATATCACGCAGGCTGCCGAGGGCGCTGATCGGATCGACATTGTCATCCGGGTGGATGAACTCGCCGCCCCTCCGCCGGACGAGCCCGGAGGCCTTCAGCACGGCCACATTACCAAGGGCTTCCACGATGTGATCTCCCTGCAGCACGGGGGAATCTGGCAGCCGGTCCACCTTGCCCGTACCGGCTGCCTCTGCGCGATCCCCGACGGCATCTCCGTGCTCAGCGACTGCAAGACCGGCTCGCTTCAGATCGAAGTCGGGCTCGAACCAGTCCGTCGGATTGAGCCGGGCTGCATTAAGGCGCGGATCGAGGCGGGGCAGTACAGCATCCCATCGGACTGGAAGACGGCAGTCGATGTCCTGCCGGACGCGACCAGCATCTCGTTGAGGCTGCGGCCCGGCAATCCGCTTCACTGGTCGCCCGAACGCCCAGAACTGTATGTGGTGCGAATCGATCTCTTCGACGGCCGGCGCCTGAGCGAATCGCACATCATCCGCGTGGGATTCCGCCAGGTGGAGGCCGACGGCACGAAGATCCGGCTCAACGGCACGCCGCTCCTTATCCGCGGTGTTCTCGACTGGGGGCACGAGCCGGATCACATCGCCCCGGCCCCCACCGAGACGGAGGTAAGGGCCCGCTTCGAGCAACTGCGGGAGATGGGTTTCAACTGTGTCTGTCTGTGCATGTGGTATCCGCCGCGGTATTTCTTCGACATTGCCGACGAATTGGGGATGCTCATCTGGCAGGAGCATCCGGTGTGGCAGTCGCCGATGGATGATGAGCACATAGAGGAGTACAAGCGCCTCTACGCCGCCCACATGCGCCGGGACGTCAATCACCCTTCGGTGGTCATCGTCAGCGCCACCTGCGAACACCCTTCGTTTCATCCGGAGGTGGCGGACTGGTGGTGGAATACGGCCCGCCGCGTCATGCCGGACCGTCTGCTGGAGCTTCAGACCGCGTTTTTCAGGTGGGCGGACCTGGAGCGCACCGACCTGCACGACGAGCACACCTACGACAACTCCAATCGCTGGGTGGATTACCTGGCCGATGTTCAGCACCATCTGCAATCGCTGCCGGCAAAGCCGTTCGTGATGGGGGAGACGGCCCTGTTCACCTCCTGGCCGGCGGTGTCGGAGATCGACAAGCGTATCGGCGAATCAGGCGAGAAGCCCTGGTGGCTGCCGCGGGCGTTCGAGCATGAACGAGCGCTCGAAAGGCAATGGGCGACTCAATACGGTGAGGATGTGCTTACTTGCTTCAAGGCCCAGTCAGATCGCTTCCACCTGCTGGGGCGGAAGTTCCAGATCGAGCAGTTCCGGCTGTATCCGAACCACGCGGGAGTGGTAATGAACCATCTGCGCGATGTGTCGCAATGCCAGTGCGGCTTCATGGATGACGCCAACCACTGGCGGTTTCAGCCCGAGAAGTGCCGTGGCTGGCTGGGGCCCGTGGCGATGATTCTGGTGACCCCCGATCACCGCAGGGGATTCACCCGGTCCGAGCGGGTACGACAATTGACCTGCCAACTGGCGGTGTCCAACTTCGGCGGCCGGCGGTTCGCAGATACCGTGCGGGTGATGGCCGGAGCGAAAGCGACGCCGCCGGTCTCTGTGCCGGTGCTGGCGTTCGATTGCGCCGCCGGAGAAGTGCAGCGAGTCGAGTTTCCCCTGATGCTGCCGATGGTCAAGCAGCCGACGTGGTTCCAGATGTTCACTGAGTCGGATAACGCGGCGATGAACTGGTGGGACCTGTGGGTGTTCCCGCCCGCTGATGAGGTGTTGCCCGATGGCATCGTGCGCATGACCGGTCTGCCGTTTGCGAAAGCCGACGGCGAGCCGGACGAGGAGGAGCGGGCCTACAGCCGGGGATACGGCCTGGAGGTGCGCAACTGGCAATGCATACTGCCCGACCCGGCGGTGCTCGTGCCCACGCTTACGCCCTGGGCCGTAGACGATCCACTTGTGGGGGAGGCGAAGGTGGTATTGACACATAAACTCACGGCCCGCCTGGTCGATTTCCTCGAAGGCGGCGGCCGCGTGGTGCTGCTGGCTTCCAAGACCGCCGGCGGGCTGGGGACGCGCTACGAGTGGCTGTTCGGACAGGTGCCGCTGATCATCGAGGAAGGACCGCTGGCGAAAGGCGACAGCGCGTGGATAACCGACCTGCTCGGTTACGACCTCACTCGCCGCTATTGCCGGGTGATGCCCGTGGAGGATCTGGGAATCGCCGATCAGGTCGATCCGCTCATAAGGCTGGTCTATACCCACGATCAGAAGGACCGGGTGCGCTTCTTCGACCTGCTCTTCCAGGCTCGCGTGGGCGAGGGCCTGCTGATCGTGAGCAGTCTCGATCACAGCGAAGGTGCCGGGCAATACGTCCTGCGCAGGATCCTGAATTACGCGGCCGGCGATGAATCGACTGCGAGAGGTGCCTTGGATCCCGTCCTGCTGCGGGAATGGACTGTCGAGGCGGCGGTGAAGTAACTCACCGCGGCCAGCGGTCGTCCATGGGGGGCAGCGGTTGCAGGGGTTGACTCGGAAGCGCCTGGTACCAGAACGCAGTGGAGGCGATATCGTCCGTCAGCGGCTGGAACGTTCGATCCGGCCACCAGCCGAGGGCCTGGATGGTCACCCGTAGATCCTTGGTGAATCGAATCGGGTCCGGGATGTGCCAGCGATAAAGCGCATGGGCGGGCACCCGCTGGCCGTCGGCGGCGCTGGGTTCATATAGCGCCTGCGGATAACCGAGATATGGGCTGCTGTAGGTGGCGGGGCGGATATCGCGGTCGCCGGCGGCGGTGAATCCCCAGGCCCCGCCGAAGTAATCCTCGGTGCCCGTGCCACAGATAGTCGGCGCAGAGTGCGGGGGGTGGGTGGTGTCGCCGTCGATGAAGAACTTGACTTCGCCTTCACCCCACCAGTCGTTGGAAAGTTGATTCCAGACGAGGTAGGTGCCGACGTAGTGGCCCTTGCCGGTGACACCATCGAGAATCACGTGCTCGGGATTCTCTCGCTTCGTGATATCCCGACGCCAGCTTGCGTGCAGGTACGCCGCATCGTCCGGCACCTCGTGAAGCGCGTAGGTGATCTGGTAGAAGAATGCGTCGATCGGCTCGGATGAATCGTTGGTGATCTCGATGCGGATGCGCTTGCGGAACGGCATGGGCCAGTAGCAGTTCATTCCGCCTCGAGGATTGACAGCGACGGGGATGGAGACGACGCGGGCGTCGCCGTCCAGGCCGTTGGCAAAGAAATCGCCCAAGGGGGTCTCGATCGAGGGATGTGCCTGGTCGTCGTAGAACACCCGGAATGCGATGCGGCGGATGTATTTCGTATGCACGGTGATCCAGATGTGCTGGATGGTGCCCGGGCCGGCGATGTCGGCGATATCGACCACCGCTCCGGGCTGGAGGTTGACCAGGCACGGCCGGACCTTCCAGCCCTTGCCGAGCTTGCGGGCGGCTTCGCAGCAATGCTCATCATCGCCCGGGGCGGCCAGAGCGCCGCCGCCCTTCTCCCCGCGGGGGTTCTCGGCGGAGATCGAGAAGGTGCGGGCGTCGGAAAGACGGCTGATATCGCTCAGGTCGAAGGGATGGCTCATGTCGGTTCTCTTGCGTCGGCAACGTCGTAGAGGGGAATGTGGGAGGCATCGTCGTTTTAGGCGGGGCATGTGGCAAGGCCCGCCCCGTCCGACGCCCGCCGCGTTATCCTGTAGGGACCGGTTCTGAGCCGCGAGAACGCCATGGCCACAGTCGCGCTGGAAAACGTCAGGAAGGAATATCCCGGCCAGGTGCTGGCCGTGGCGGATCTCAGCCTGCAGGTCGCCGACGGCGAGTTCGTGGTTCTCGTCGGGCCCTCCGGCTGCGGCAAGACCACCACCCTGCGGATGATCGCAGGCCTGGAGGAGCCCACCGCGGGAACCATCCTCATCGGCGACCGCGTGGTCAACCGCGTCCATCCCAAGGACCGCAACATCGCGATGGTCTTCCAGGACTACGCGCTGTATCCGCACATGACGGTTCGCAAGAACCTTGCCTTCGCCCTGAAGCTGCGGAAGGTGTCCAAGGCGGAGATCGAGCGCCGCGTGAGCGACACCGCGAATCTGCTCGGCATCATGGCACTACTGGATCGCAAGCCCCGGGCCCTGAGCGGCGGGCAGAGACAGCGGGTGGCGGTGGGCCGGGCGATCGTGCGCAATCCCCAGTGCTACCTGTTCGATGAACCTTTGAGCAACCTCGATGCGAAGCTGCGAACACAGATGCGGGCAGAGCTGAAGGCCCTGCACCTGCGACTGAAGACCACGACCGTCTATGTCACCCACGACCAGGAAGAGGCGATGACCCTTGGCGATCGGTTGGTGGTGATGTCCGACGGCCTGGTGCACCAGGTCGGTTCGCCGTTGGAGGTTTACCAGAGGCCGGTCAACCGCTTCGTGGCCGGCTTCCTGGGCAGCCCGCCGATGAACTTCATTGAAGGCCGCATCGAGCGGGCCGACGGGCGGCTTCTGTTCACCGATGGCAGCGGCATTCGCCTGCGTTTATCGCGGGGGCTTTCGGAAGCGGCGGACGCGTTCGTCGATCGGCCGGTGGTGTTGGGAATCCGTCCCGAGCAGTTGAGGCTGAATCGCGCGGGGGCTACCGGCGATCCGGAGTCGGCGGTAACCGTCGAGGTCAGCGTGACCGAGCCACTAGGTGATCGCATGGACATCTATGCCGTTACCAGCGCGGGGGCGAAGGTGATCGCCAGGGTGGACGCGACCGCGGAGTGCCGTCCGGGCGCGCCGGCGTCTTTCCGCGTCGACCCGGTTGCGCTGCACCTTTTTGAGCCGGGGGAGACGGGCGGGCATCTCCTGCACGGCCGGGCGACGGTCACCGCCTGATCGCCCGGGCTCGCAGTCACCGCCCCTGCCTCAGGCGGTCCAATAGCAGGTCGAAGTTTCTGTCCAGAATCGCGCTGGTTTCGGCATCCGGGTTTGCTCGCCGTCGCGCCACGGCGACTTGCGCAATCGCTTCGCGCACTTCGACCAGGGGCATTACCTCGATCTGCTCGGACGTGAGCGGTGAGAACAGGGATGAGGTCTCGAGTGGATCCGACTCTTGCTCGTTGCGGGGGATGGCCCGGGCCCGCTCGACCAGCTCCAGGAAGCGCCGGCGATGATTGACCGCCAGCACCGTCTTGTCATGTACGGGCATCTCGGCCCGGCCGCGCTCGATCCGCCCGGCCAGCTCGCGGGCCAGCTCACTGGTCTCCTCCATCTGCGTTGCCCGTGTCATGAACCGCTCCAGATCGCCGCCGGTGATTCCCTGATCGATCATGAGTCGGGCGAGATCGACGTCGGATACTTCCATATCCAACAGCGCCTGGAGGTTGGCGGCCGCCAGTACGGGGCGGGCGATGGAGGTGTAGTGGATGAAATCTTCCAGGTATGTCGCCGCATCATCGCCCACGCCGCTGCGGGCAAGCTCCAGGGCCATCTCGTAGGTCGAGTCGCCCTTGTAAGGCGAGTCGCGCAGGACCATGCCGAAGCACGCCACGCCCGCGGCGAAACGGAAGTCGTCTGACGTGTCGCTCAGGTCAGGATCGGCCGCGGGCACCGGGAAGCGATTCTCCACGCTCACATCACCGTCCGGCTGCTTGTAGCGCAGGCGCACTTCCATCAGCTCATCGCCAAACTCAATTGCGTCTCCTTCAGTCGCGTCTTCACCGCTTGCGGCTTCGCGATCCTCGTCCGGCGCATTCTTGGACTCCTCGACCTCGGGCAGATCAATCTGAACGCCCGCGGGGACCACCTCAAACAGCGCCGTCACACTGTGGCCCGAGCCGATCTCGCGCGCATCCTTGGTGTCGTCCGTGGAATCGACTGCCTCCAGCACGCAGTTCTCATAGCCGATCTGGCGGTACGCCTCGACTTTCGCCGGATTAAAACCGACCTGAATCTTCACGTCCTTGGCGATCGCCACCACCGTCCCGCCCATCTCCTCGGTCAGGACTTCGCGCCCTTTCAGGCCGATTCGCGCGAGACGGTGCTGCTCCTTCCACGGGCAGGGACCGATCTCGACGTTCACCGCGAACGGCACTTCGCTGTCCGGTTCCGGGACCGGGTCGTCATAGCTGAAGTAGTTGAGCAATTCCTCGATACGCACCGCATCCGGCGGCGGCAACTGATTGTTGTTGATGAAGTGCCTCACGTTGCGGTAGGAAGTGGCATCGACGTCGACGGAGAACGTGGGCATGAGCGCCGGATCGCTACTCACGCGCCGGAAGGGGTTGTCGATGATGTAGTCGTAGCCTTCGCGGCCCCCGCCTGCGGGTTGGTCGGAACGCCGCAACCCGGGGGCGGCCGCATCGAAATCGTGCGGGGCAACCGTCCTGGCCGCACCGCGAGAACGAGGGAGTTCCGTTTCAGGCGCGGACTCTGCGCTGACGGTACCCGGTCCCGAGCCGGCCCCGAGCCCGGAGCCCGGAGCAGCCCGGGCGGCCGCTGGCGGAGTTCGCCGGCCGCGAAAATCTCCGCGTTCCCCTCCCGCCTTGCCCGCGCCGCCGCCTCCTAACGCGGGCGATTCCGCTTCAGCCGGTGCGGTCACATTCCCCTGCTCTCCCAGGGGCGGTCGTCCGGGTCCGCGCGGCGGCGAGACAGACGGGTCGGCCACGGGTGCGCCCAAGGTCGCTTTCCCGCCGCGATCACGATCCGCCCCTTCCTCCGTCTCGGTCGCCAACGCGACCGCCAGATCATCACGCGTTTCTGCCAGTTCGGCCATCGTCGTTTCCGCGATGTCCGAATCGCCTGCCGCCAGTGCATCGGCGAATTCGGGAATGGCGCCGGGGCGCCCGCCCTCTCGTTCCCCGCCCGCCCCGCGGCCGGTCGTGGTTACCGGTTCTCCCTTTCCTTCATCAGCCGGCATTTCGCGGGCATATTCCCCCTGCGATCCCACCGGAGTGCGGGGGCTGATGAGCAAGGGAAGAATCAGAGCCAGGGCGACGCAGGCGGCCGCGGCCAGGCCGGTGCCGATCCACACGCGACGCATGGTGAAGATCACGGGCGGCTCAGCCGCCGCTTCGGCCTGCTGCCGGATGCTCTGCTTCTGCTCCTCGGTCAGCCCCGGCGCGGGTTCCGCCTGAAGACCCTCGCTCAGCATCACCACGGTGCGGCGAATGGCATCGACGGTCTCGCGCAGTTGCTCATCGGTTTCCAGGCGCTTCTCGATCACCGCCGCCTCGTCTTCCTCGAGTTCCCCGAGGACAAACGCGGTCAGGCGTGGATCATGTTCAAATGCGCTACTCTGGCGTGTCATGGTCTCACCTCGCCGAGCTTCTCCCGGATGGTCTTGAGGGCGGTGTGGATGAGCACTCCGACGTTGTTGGCGGTGGTTTCCATCACGGTGGAGATCTCGCGGTAGCTCAGACCGCCTTGGAACTTCAGCCGCACCGCCTCCTGCTGCCGTGGGGGCAGCGAGGCCAGCAGGGCCAGCAGGGGGCCGCCGGATTCCTCCGGAGGCTGCTGCGGCCGCTCGTCGGCCGATTCCAATTGCCTGTCGCCCAGCGGCGTCATGCGCTGCTCCTTCCTGCCCACGTCCAAGGCCCGGTTCCGGCAGACCGTGTAGAGCCACTGGGCGAGGTGCCCGTTCACTTTCGCCCGGTCCTCCTGGCAGAGCTTGAGGAACGCGTCCTGAACCACGTCGCGGGCCCGTTCCACATCTCCCCCCAGCATCCGGGTGGCGTAGCTGGTGAGCGGCCCCTCAAACCGTTCCACGGCCGCGGTGACCCAGGCAGCGTGAGTCTGCGGCCTTTCCGGCGGCGCATCATCCGGACTGTGCGCATCGGCTCCGGCCTTGGGGGGGGGCGTGGGAGGGGTGGACTTCACGCGTTCGCTCCGGGGCGTGCCGGGCTCCAGGGGCGGGCGCTGCATTATGAAACGGGCATTCAATCACTCCGTCGACGCAGCCACCGCCGGGTTCTTAGTGACAAAACCGTGACAAATATCGACCGATGGGGCCGATAGGCTCAAACCGCACGTTTTTTCGCCCCGCGGCCGGGGAGGCCGCGACGGCTGATGATGCGATAATGTTTATGAGATTTCACGAGAGAAACGCCCGTGTGCGGACGGTATTGCCTGACCACTGACGCCGCGATCCTGGCCGAGATCTTCGGTCTGACGCCATCGGACCTGCCGGAGCTGGCCCCACGCTTCAATATCGCCCCCACCAAGCATGCACCCGTCGTCCGGGCAGGGGAGGAGGCGGGCCGGCGCATGGACCTCATGCACTGGGGACTCATTCCCTTCTGGGCCAAGGACCCGACCATCGGCTCGCGGATGATCAACGCCCGATCCGAGACGGCCGCGGAGAAGCCCGCCTACCGCAACGCGATCCGTAGGCGCCGCTGTCTGGTGCCCGCCGACGGCTTCTACGAGTGGAAGAAGATCTCGCCCAAGAGCAAGCAGCCTTACTTCATCCATGCCCGCGACGACCGGCCGCTCGCCTTGGCCGGCTTGTGGGATCGCTGGAAAGACAAGGCCGGCGGCGAAGACAACGTCATCGAATCGTTCACGATTCTCACAACCCAACCGAACCGACTGCTCAAATCAGTGCATGACCGGATGCCGGTAATCATCGGCCCGGAAGGTTTCGACCTGTGGCTGAGCGGAGAAGTGGAGGATCCGGCGGATCTGCAGCACCTGTTCCAGCCAGTCGCAGATGATACGCTGGCGATGCATCCGGTAAGCCGGCACGTGAACAGCCCGGCCAATGACGATGCGAAGTGCATAGAGCCGGCGGAGGTAGTTGATCCGAAGGGATCCAAACGGCACGGCTCCGACGACGGGGCCGCGCTGTTCTCGTGACCCGGACTCAATTCCTCGCTTCTTCTATGGCGTGCTCGCTTCGGCGGGTTGTTTCGACGGGAAGGCCAGGCTCACGAGGACGTTCACGACCATTGCGCAGATGAATGCCAGTGGCAGATTGTAGACCTCCACGCCGGTTGCCTGCGGGTCATAAATGAGCGGCCACGCCAAGGCGAGCGTGAACCCCACGGCCATCCCGGCAACGCAGCCGGCGTAGCTCGCCCGCCGCCACAGAAGACAGAGAATCATCTGGGGGCCGAACGAGGCACCCAGCACCGCCCAGCCGTGCTTCAGGACGAAACCGAAAATCGGTATCTCGCCGCCGATCACGATGAGAACCGCGATGACGCAGAGAACCACCAGCGTCACGCGGTTGACGAGCAGGTGGGCCACCCGGCGCTGCCTGTCGGCGAGACGCGAATAGAGATCGTTGGCGGCTGAACTCGTCGCCACCACGAGTTGGCTGTCGGCGGTGGAGCAGATGGCGGCGAGCACCGCCGCGAGCACCAGGCCGGACAGGATCCCGTATTCGATGAGGTTCTTGGCGGCCAGGACCAGCCCCTCGTCGCCGGCACCCAGGTTCTCGGGATTCAGATCTGCTTCCAGAACTGCGGCCCACGGCGCGCCTTCGATCGCCTTGGCCCTCACAATGAGACCGATGGTGACCGCGCCCCAATAGATCAGGATCGCCCAGACGCAGGAGATGACGCCTCCGATGACCGCCTCCTTGCGCTCTCTGAGGGCCTTGAATCGCACCAGGACGTGGGGCTGGCCGGGGTATCCGAAGTTGATGCCCAGCGCGCCGTGGCCCAGCAGGAAGCCGATCAGGGCCGCGGTGGAAGCCTGAGCGGCCTGCGGAATCCACGGCGGCAGCAACCCCCGCATCTTCTCGCCCGCCGCCGGGTCGCCGGCATCGATGGCGCTGAATGAGGTGAAGTCGGCCTGCTCCGCGGCGGAGGTGAGAGTATCCCGGAGGCCTCCGAAGCCGCCGTCCGTCGTCGCGATGAGATAGATCGGGAAGACCACCAGCGTGCCGACCATGATCAAGGCCTGGATAAAGTCGGTCCAGCACGCGGCGCGGAAACCGCCCAGGACGACGTACGCCAGCACGATTGCCGCGCCGATCAGAACGCCCGCCTGATAGTTGAGGTTGTCGAAGGCGGCCGCAAAGGACTTGCCTGCCGCTCCGAACTGGGCGGCCACGTACAGCACCATCGCCACGATGATCACCAGCACGGACAGCACCCTCAGGATGGGATAGCGCTCCCGGTAGTTGAAGGCGAAGAAGTCCGGCAGCGTCAGCGACTCCAGCGCGCGCGATCGGTCGCGCAGCCGTCCCGCGACGACAAACCAGTTGAATATGAAACCGAGCAGGCAGCCGGGGATGATCCAGTACGCCGAGTAGCCGAAGGCGAACGCCCAGCCGACCAGGCCCAAGGTCACCCAGCCGGACTCGCTGGAGGCGGAGGCCGAAAGGGCAGCGACCCACGGTCCCAGCGACCGCCCGGCGAGGAAGTAGTCCTCATCGCTTCGCCTGGCGTAACGGGCCGAAAACAGGCCGACGGCGATGATGAAAAGTGTGTAGACGATGAACGAGATTGTGAATGTCATGCCATCCTCCCGCGCCTCGAAGCCGGCCCAAATACCCGTCTGAGGCCCTTACAGGCTAACGAGAGGGGCCGATGGCCGCCAGAGGCATGAGCCCTGAGGAGGTGGGGGCGTGGGCACAGGAGTTTTACATAACCCCTCCGCGGCAAGAGCCAGGCTCTTCGCACCAATAAACCGCACCTAGCGTGCAACTTCCTCTCAGGCCGATGGCAGAACCGTGGGGGAGGCGCATCTAGTCTCCTTCAGTACGGAGATCGATTTGGAGCACGGATCCTTCGTTCCCGCCGGTGATGCAGTGGTGGCCGATGCCGTTCGCGGCGATCGGGAGGCTATGCAGGCGCTGTGGCAGACACATCGGCGGTGGATCGCCGCGGTGTTGCTGACGCACAAGCCCCGACAGGTGGAGCTGGAGGATCTGCTCCAGGAGGTCGCCATGACGGTGGTGAAGAGAATCGGCACACTCCGGGATGAGGCCAACGTCCGCTCCTGGCTGAGGACGGTGGCGATCAACGCCGCCCGCGCTGCGGGAAGATCGACCAACCGTCGCCCGCAGATGACCCTGGTGGGCGAGGATGTGGAAGCGCAATCGCCGCCGCCGATCGATCACGCCTCGAGCGACGAGCAATTCCGGCGGGTGATGGACGCGGTGGGTCTGCTTCCGGAGGAATACCGCGAGCCGCTCATGCTACGGGCGATGCACGGAATGCGCTCCCGGCAGATCTCCACCATTCTCGGGATCGCCCCCGCGACGATCGACACCCGCGTGGCTCGTGCTCGAGGGATGCTGCGGGAGATTCTGCACGGCAGGGAACGGCCGGGCAATGACGTGGATACAGGTGCGGCCTCCGTGGAGGAGCCGGATCAGGAGTCGGATCATGACCGATTCGTATGAACAACAACTGATTTCGCGGGTGGTCGAGGGGGGAGGGACCGATGGCGAGTGGGCCGAGGTGGTGGCCCTGGCCGAGCGAGACCCCCGGCGCTGGCGCGAGCTGGCGGAGACCCAGCGTGATCACGCGGTGCTTGCCCGCCTCGTCGAGCGAGAGGTGAGCCTGGCCGATTACGTGGATGCGCCCGTGGAGTTGATGGGCGAGGCGAGCGGTGGAAGAAGTCGGGCGGCGGTGGATGGGCCGCTGGTTGAGACCGAGCCGCTGGCCCGGATCGGCCGCTTCAGCGGCTGGGCGGTGGCGGCGTTGATTGCCCTGGTCTGGGTGATCAGCGTCGGTTTGCCCGACCGGGTCCGGCCGGTCGGTGACCTGCAGACGGCGGGGATCATCCCCGTGGCCAACGCCACCGAGGCGTGGAACGCATACCTGCAGAAGGGCCGGGAATCCGGATCCGTGGTGAGGGAGCTCCCCGAGCGAGTGCTTCTGGATTCCCGCACCCTGCCCGGCGGCGACGGGTTTGAGCTGCTCTATCTCCGTCAGGTGGTGGAGCGCACGACCGTGCCGTATCTGGATTACGTGCGGGAGCAGGAAGGTGCGGGGCAGCCGACGCTGGTTCGCTATCAGCCCGGCAATCCATATCGCCGGGATCGGTAAGGTCGGTATATGAAAAAAACGAATCGGGGCCGGGCAGGAAAGTCCCGGGGGCGCATCAGATCTGTCAGGCGGCAAGAAGCCGCACTCATCAATGAGCTAACGAGGACAGAACAATGACCATCAGTCAATTCAACAGGATCATGTACCGGTGGCTGCCGGGGATCGCCGCCGCGGTCGCACTGCTGGGCGCGACCTCACCGCTCTGGGCGGCGGATGAGGAGAAGGCAATCACTCGCGCCTACACCGTGACCACCACCGATGGCGGGGACACCAAGGTCGAAAATCAGGCGATCTCCATCCAGATGGAGGACGACGACATCAAGGTCATCATCAACGGGGAAGTGATTCCCCTGGAGCGCATCAAGCGCGAGGGGGAGCGCATCATCATTCTCGACGAGGACGGCGAGGAGATGGAATCGGTTCCGATGATCATGCACCTCGGCAAAGGCGCCTGGAGCTTCGACAGCGACGAGATGTTGCGCAAAGTCTGGACCGGTATGGGCGACTACCAGAAAGCCCTGGAGAAATACCGCGCGTTCGACAACTACGAGGAGCTGATCGAGCAATACCGCCCGTACTTTGACTCTCTCGAGAACTTCAAGGTCCTGGGGGCCGCAGACGCTCCCACGGTGATGATGGGCGTGGTTCTGGACAAGCCGGGAGAGGCGCTGTGCAAGCACCTGAACCTCGACGCGGATGCGGTCACGATGATTGCCGATGTTTATGAGGGACTGCCGGCGGATGAGGCGGGCCTCGAGCAGTATGACGTGATCATCAAGCTCGACGGCAAGAAACCCGCCGATCCGGAGGTGGTCCACGAGCTGTTGGCGGATGCCGAGCCGGGCGATGTCGTCGAGCTGACGGTCATTCAGGCCGGCAAGCGCAAGAGCTTCGAGATCGAGCTGGCCCCCTACGACGCGGAGGCGATGAGGAAGGACATTCTGATCGGCAAGGCGCCGGGCGCCTTGACCTGGAGCTTCGGCAGCCCGGAAGGCATGCGGTTCTTCCGTCCCGAGGAGTTGGCCATGCCGCAGATCGAGCGGTTCATCTTCAAGCCCGAGGGGCGCGACGAGATGATCCAGCAGTTCGTGATGCCGAAGATCGAGGTGATGCCGGATGTCAAAACGAAGCTGCGCGATCACCTCAGGCAGCTTGGAAAGCAAGAGGAAGGCGAGCAGGACAAAGAGCTGGAGCAGGTCAATGAGCAGCTCAGCGAGCGGCTGGCCGAACTGGAAAAGACGCTTGAGAAGCTCAGGAAGCGTCTCGAGGAACAGAAAGACTGAAACCCCGCGATAGCGACGGCCCCTTCGAGGAACACCCCGTCGGCCGGCGGGGTGTTCTCATTGTGCTGACGGCGATCCCGGATGGCAACGCTCGATGAGACCCTCCTCAGCCCGAGCCGCCCAACACCAACCGGGCGAAGTGCTCAAATGACCGGTCATAGGTCCGTTCGGCCTCGGGCGGGAAGCAGCAGCCGGGAAGCTGCCTCGCCTTGAGGTGGTACTGGATGCACTGGCAGCACATCCCCTGGCGGGGGCAGGAATCGTAGGTGCAGGTGCAGAACTGCAGATTGTCATCTTGCTGACATTCCATGGGGACATCGTAGCCGGTTCTGCCCGTTTGCAAACCGAGCAGGTGGGGTCGCCGCAGCCGGTCCGGCGGAACCGGTGACGATCAGGTGCCCGGTTCGCTGTAGAGATCCAGATACAGATCCAGCGTCTTCCACCCTCCGCTCTCTCGGGTCCGCGCGAGGGTGAAGCCGAACTTGTCGGCCATCGCGATCGCCGGGCTGCGCTCGGCCCGGATGTCGAGTATGACCTTCAGATAAGCGTGCCGGCGACAGAAGGCGAGGGCGGTTTCCACGAGGCGGGTACCGATGTGATGTCGCCGGTAACCCTCGCGCACCCGGAGGCGTCGGATTTCCGCCACGTGCTCGCCGGTCTTCTGCACTCCGATCATCCCGATGATCTGGTCGTCCAGCGTGGCCACCCAGAACCCGCTCGCTCCCTCGTCGGAGAAGTAGCCGCTGTGGAGGTCGTCGATGTCCGCGCCGGTGTCGTTGTCCTGCAATTGCCCCTCCAGCAGCCCTGCCCGGTACAGCTCGCGGATCGCCTGGTGATCCTCATCGCGGGCCAGGCGCAGCTCCAGGCGGCTGAGGTCGAAGTCATCGGCGGGGCGATCAGACATGGGGCTAAGATCGGGTTGATCGAGGCACCGGAACAACGCGCAGCTTGTCGGCGACCGGGTCAAGCAGCGCCGCAGTATAGCGGGCGGCGCGGAAGAGCGCGCCGGGGTTTATCACGCGGACCGGCCCGACCCGAGCGTCGCGGACCCGGTGAGTGTGGCCGTGGACGAGATAATCGACCCGTTCCTCCATCGCCCTCCGCACCAGATTCTCCTGGTGCCCGTGGGTGTAGGCGATTCGCTTGCCGCCAACTTCGATCTGCCCCATGGGGTCGTCAACCGCCACTCCCAGCAAGCCGGCGTAGTGGGCCAAGGCCTTCAGGTTCCAGTCGCAGTTGCCGAACACCACGCGAGCGTTGTGCCCGGCCAATTCATCGATGACCGATTCGGTTTCGATATCGCCTAGATGGATCAGCATTTCCGCCCCGTGCTCGCGGAGCAGGCCGACCGCCCGGGCCGTCACCTCGGCGCGACCGTGGGAATCGGAAAGGAGGCCGATAAGCATGGCGAAGCAGCATAAGGCGGCCGACCCGCGGCGCCTCAGCGACGTCCTCCGCGTCTTCCCCGGTCCGTTCGGGTGCCGGCCAGGCCCTTCACGTACGCGTCGTATTCGTCTTCAAAAGCCGCCCAATCCCGGTTGAAGTATTCCAGAGCCGCGGCCCGCCCCACCCGGCTGGAAACTGCCGCCCGCTTCTGGCGGCCGGAGGTCAGGGCCGTGGAGCGGAGAAGCCGACCGGCGAGCCGGCCCTCGGCGGCGTCGCGAAGGAGATCCTCCAGACCCTCCCGGTAGCGGCCGTCCGCCCCTTCGGCGAGGAACCTGGCCAGCGCCCAGACCTGGGCATAGTAGACCAGCAGAGCGTCACGCCCTTTCCTCTCGAGGAACGTCTGCGGCGTATGTCTCAACAGCTCCTCGAGTTTGACCAGGTTCCCAAGGTGGGCAGCTTTCCGAAGCGCGCTGCTCCGCTCGCGGTTGTAGCTCGGCCGGAACCTGACCGTCCCCGCC
The DNA here is from genome assembly GCA_020345805.1 of Phycisphaerales bacterium. Taxonomy (GTDB): domain Bacteria; phylum Planctomycetota; class Phycisphaerae; order Phycisphaerales; family SM1A02. Next base: position 69,625 of record CP070772.1, read on the forward strand.
CGGCTGAGGCGGAAGCTCTCCATGTAAGCGGCGAGTCCCTCTTCCAGCCAGATCGGGAGCGGGTTCCTGAAAGTCATCTGAGAGTACTGATGCCACCCTTCGTGAGCGGCGATGGACAACGTGGACCGGCTCCGCCCGGAGGAATCGATGTAATACAGCACCGCTATGCCACGCGTGGTGAAGCCGCCTCGCCCGAGGTTCTCGAATGTGGCGTACTCGTCCGGGAGCATCTGGCGGGTCTTCGCCTTCCACTCCAGACGGGTCTGGAAGATGTATGACTCAAGGGGTTTCTCCGGCAGCGGCAGATCGGTCAGGGCGGTGGTGTAGTGTTCCAGTGCCGACTCGTAGAAGGCCGGCAGGTGCTCGACCAGATTGTCGTGCTGGATCGTGGTGTGAATGCGGTAGTGGGGAGTGGTGACTCTCACTCCCTTCCGTTCGCCGAAAGACCAGGGCTCGGTGGTGATCGGCAGTGCCGTCTCGCCGGTCTCTTCGTCGCCTGTGGCCTCCGAGCCGTCGTGGACCGGCAGTAGCGAGGGGCCCTCGCCTCCGCTGAGCGAGGTGTCCCCGGCTGCCAGAGAGGGGTTTGGTTGAGTGACGCAGCCGGTGGCCGCGGCGAAGATCACGATCGCCGCCATGCGCAGCAGTGACGATGCGGCGCCGATCCGGATTCGGGCCGCAGAGATGGTGGGGGGGTCGGTTATTTGCATCATTCAGCGCCCAGAGTCTCCAGGGCTCGTTTGGCCGTGGCGAGGTCGGATTCGGCCTCCGCAAGCTGCATCCGTGTTTCTTCAACCAGCTTCGCCGGTGCATTGTTCACATATCCCGGATTCGCCAGCCGGTTGCGGAAGCCCATTATGGCCTTTTCCTTCTTGGCAATGATCTTCTGCTGCCGGTTTTTCTCCGCCTCCACGTCGACGGCCTCCACCAGGCCCGTCAGCAGCAATTCGCCGCCCTCGAAGGCCAGCGGGATCGCCGCTTCCGCCTCCCCGGCACCGTCCGTGATCGGCTCAACCGCCTCCAGGCCCGCCAGGGCGGTCACGATGGTCTCAGCCTCATCCACGAGCGAAATCACCTCCGGCGTGGCCAGGAGGCGGATCTTTTTCTTAGGCGGGACCTGGTTCTCTGCCCTCACCTTGCGGATGGCCATCACCAGCGACTGCAGCCGCTCGAAGGTGGCGACCGCCGCCTCATCCTCCACCTCCGGGTCAGTCACCGGCAGACGGGCGGTGGTGATGAGATCGCTGTCGGGCAGATCAATGCCCGCCAGGCCCGCGCGGCCGGTGGCCCGCAGGTGCGGCCAGAGCGTCTCGGTCACGAACGGGCAGATCGGGTGCAGCAGCCGGAGGATCGAGCTGAGCACCGTCCGCAGCACCTGCTGCTGAACGTGGCTCTCGCGGACCGTGGGCTTGATCGATTCCAGGTACCAGTCGCAGAAGTCGCGCCAGATCAGGTCGTACATCGACTCGGCGTAGACGTTGAACTGGTATTCGGCGATCGCCTCGTCAACAGTCCGCACCGTCCGGCTCAGGCGGGTGATGATCCAGCGGTCGGCCAGCGAAAGCTCGGGGGCGGCAAGCTGCTGAGCTATCGACTCATCCTCGGCAGCCTGAAGATTGGCCAGGGCGAAGCGGGCGGCATTCCAGAGCTTGTTGGCGAAGTTGCGGCCCAGGTCGAACTTGGTCGAGGTGTTGCGGGCCAGCGGCGTTTCGTCCGACGGAGTGGCGGCCCCGATGGCCACGCCGTAGCCCGTCGCCATCTTCCCGTGACACTGCGGACATTCCTGATGCGGGGCTGCGACTCTATAGCCCGCGGGGCTGGTGATCTCCTTGGGATGGAACGTGGCTGCGCAATGCGGACAGACCATGTCCACCGGCACGCGGACATCCTGGGTGCTGGTGGCCATCTGAACCATCACGAACCGCAGGGCATCGGCCCCGTGGCTGTGGATGATGTCCCGCGGGTCCACGCCGTTGCCCAGCGACTTGCTCATCCGCTGGCCATGGCCGTCCTGGATCATGGGGTTGATATAGACGTGCCGGTAGGGGACCTTGCCGTCGTTGAAGTAGCGGTTGAACATCACCATCCGGCTGACCCAGAGGGTGACGATATCGCGTGCGGTGACGAGGACGGAAGTAGGGTTGAACGTATCCAGCAGGCCGATCGTTTCCGGGAAGTCCTCCGGGTTTGGCCAGCCCATCGTGGACAAGGGCCAAAGCGCGGATGAGAACCAAGTGTCGAGAACGTCCTCGTCCTGTACGAAACCGTAACTCTCAAGGAAGTCGATTGCCTCCTGATCTTCTTCTCGGCGCACGCACATCGAGTATGCTGGCAGATCATCGTCGAGATTCTGGATCACCAACTGGTAGTGCTCGTCAAGATCAAGACCGCGACCAGGTTTCATGCGATCTTCCCGCATGTATCGCAGGATTCCTAGTTGGTACTCCCTGTATTGATCTGCTGACCCAAAGTCGCTGTCGTACTTCAACCAGACCGGGATCCGATGTCCCCACCAGAGCTGGCGGCTGATGCACCAGTCGCGCAGGTTCTCGTGCCAGGCCTGGTACATCTTTGAGTAGCGTTCGGGGAAGAAGCGCACTTCACCATCGCCACGCCGCGGGGCATCGCCCAGCAGCGCCATAATCTCCGGATCTTGCGCGGCCTGCTCATCGCGGTTGAAGCCGGACATCTCTAGATAGCGGACGATGTCATCCTGACCCGTTTCATCGATGATCACGTACCAGGTATGCGGGGCATCGCCGCCGTCTTTTTCCAGCTTCGTGCAGGTGCGTATGCGGTTCTCCCGTTCCCACGCCGCGAGGCGCAGCTCCAGGTCCGCCGGTCGTTCGATGCCGTTGTCGCGGGCGATGGTGGATGACCACACCACGCCGCTTGCGGCTTCGCGCTTGGGCTTGACCCCCTCAAACTGATCGTCCGCCAGCGCCCGCTGTGCCTCGCCCACCAGCCGGTCGTCCGTCACCTTCACGTACCATTGATCGCTCAGATACGGCTCGATCGGCACGTGCGAACGATAGCTGTGCCCCACGGTGTGCTCGTAATCGCGGACCTCCGCCATCAGGTCGTGATCCTGGAACCAGTCGGCCACGGCCTGGCTGGCATCCTCGCGCGACATCCCCAGCAGGGCCTGGACATCCGGGTTGTCCGCCGCCTCCGGCTCGATCGCGCCCCAGCCATAATCCAGCGAGATCGACGCATCCGGCGCGAGGACGTTGATGACTTTGAGGTTGTTTCGCAGACCGATATCCCAGTCATTGGGATCGTGTGCGGGCGTAACCTTCAGGAAACCGGTGGCGTACTGTGCTTTCGGATCATCGGAGTTCGGATCGGGAATCACCACGTAGTCGTCCGCGATGACCGGCACGATGCGATTGACGATGGGCAGGCGGACATTGCGTCCGACGAACGCCGCCCGCGGCGGGTCGTTGGGATTCACGGCGACGGCCGTATCGCCCAGCATCGTTTCGGGGCGGGTGGTGGCGACAGTGACGAACTCACCCGTGTCGTTGCCGTTCTCATCCACCACCGGGTACTTCAGGTACCAGAAGTACCCCTTGACATCCTCCATCTCGACTTCGTCATCGGCTAGGGCGGTGAGGGTGACCGGGTCCCAGTTCACGAGCCGCTTGCCGCGATAGATCAGGCCGTCCTTGAAAAGTTGGAAGAACGCCTCGCGGACGGCCCTCGCGCACATGGGGTCCATGGTGAAGCGCTGTCGGGGCCAGTCACAGGAGCAGCCCAACTCCTTAAGTTGGCTGGTGATGGTGGCTTCGTACTCGTCCTTCCAGGACTGGACCTTGGCCACGAACTCATCGCGCTGGTAGTCGGTCCGTCGCTTGCCCTCCTGCTGCATGAGGCGCTTTTCGACGGCGGTCTGTGTGGCGATCCCGGCATGGTCCGTCCCGGGCATCCAGAGCGTGTTGCAGCCCTTCATCCGGTGATACCGCGTGAGCACGTCCTGAAGAGGGTTGTTCAGGGCATGGCCAAGATGGAGGGCGGAGGTGACGTTGGGAAGCGGAATGAGGATGCAGTAGGGGGGTGGGGCCTCTTCCGGCGGTGCGTCGGGCGGCGTCGGGAGCGCGTGGAAAGCGTTGGCCTCGTCCCAAAGAGCCAGAATGCGGCTCTCGGCCTCGGAGGGCGTGTACGATTTGGCGAGTTCACTTGTGGTGGCTGGTGCGGTCATAATTGGCAGTCAATCATAGTGTGAGAGGCAACTGTAGTTTCGACATGCGGCCCTTTGAAGCTGAACTAACCTGGCTGAAGAGAGCAGGAATTGCCCTGACGATCGCCGTCGGGACGGTTGCCGGCTGCGGGGAGGAGCGCGACCCGGCGACCGGCCCAAACGCCGCCGACGCGCCAGCGGCGGTGGCGGCAACCGTCGGGACTGAGGAGATTGACACGGCACTGGCCGCCACCGAGTCATACCTGGCCTCCGGCCAGATCACCGAGGCCGAGGCAATCATCGCGGTCCTGGTGCGCAAGGCGCCCGACCACGCGAGGGCGAGGGAGATGTACGGGCGGGTGCTGCTATCGAGAGCAATCGCCTCCGCCCAAGCCGGTGATTCCGAGGCCGCGAGCGATCATTTCAAGGCGGCTTACGACCAGTACGATGCAGCCACCGCCCTGGAATCGGATTCTGCCGGCCTCCATCAGAGCGCCGGGGAGATCGCCCACTCGGTGGGCCTGATGGATGAGGCCCTGCGGCACTATCGGCTGGCCGGTCAACTTGATCCGTTGGACATGAGGCCTCCCCTGTACGAGGCCCAGGTGCTTATCGCTCAAGGGGGGCTTGACGATGCTGAGGCGGCCCTCAATCGGGTTCTGGCCCTCGATCCGGATGAGCCGGTCGCCCACGGTTCGTTGGCGATGGTGGCGCTGGGGCGTGAGGATTACGCCTCCGCGCTTGAGCATATCGCCCAGGCCCGGCGCATCAGTCCCCACGATCTGCGGTTCCGCGCCCAGGAGGCGAAGATCCACCGCCGCCGGGGCGAACCGCGGGAGGCGCTTCAACTGCTGGTCGGTCTGAGCGCGGCGGAGCGGGTCGATGCGGCCGTGACCTTTGAGATCGGAACCAGCTACGGCCTGGTGGGCGAGCATGAGCGGGCCGCAGAAGCCTGGGAGCACCGGCTGAAGAGCGTTCCTGAGGCTCCCGACGCGGCGGTGACGGCGGCCCGGGCGGGGGCGGAGCGCCTCAAGGCCGGGCAGCGGGAGCAGGCGTGGTTCTGGCTGGAGCGGGCCCGCCTGCTTGCCCCCGATGCGCCAGAGGTGGTGGCGCTGGAGAGGGCACTGGGCGAAGGGGGAGGGGGCGGGGATTAGTGGTCCGGGGATGAAGAATCTTCGGTGATGCGGCCTGTCTGCGGTGGAATCGTCAGGTCCGTCGCGGGGAGTCGGACTGAACACGGCGGCCGGCCTCGACCCAGGGGTCCGGTGGCGGCTGGGCGTCCTTGGCCGCCCGGGCTTTCCGGATCTCACGGCGGCGCTGGCGCCGCCGGGCGATATTGACCGATGCCACTATCACCACGAATATCAGGAGCAGCGAAGCGATTATTGTCCATAAGGCCACCGCCCCGATGGCCCGTTCGTTGGCCGGGGTCCCGCCAGTCGCGCCGATCAGAGCAAGGCAGAGGGCAGGCGACATGGAGGCCAGTATATCCCTCTCGGGCCGAGAGGCGTTCATCCGGCCATTCCGCGCTCCGGGCGAACCAATTCCCCTCGGGCCGGTAAGTATAAATGTTGGCTCGAAGCTACCCATACCGAACCGCGATACGGGGGCGAGGCAAGTCCCCTGAAGGGTTGGGCGTGGATTGCCGATCCTTTCACGGGCCGCGAGCCTTTGTCGGAGCGCTCGCGGTCGTTTACCGTGTGCCCAGATCGTGATCCCGGACCAATCGCGCCGGACGGAATAACCGGAACAGCCCGAACGCCAGACACGAGAAGAACATGATCAAACGACTCAAGCCCGCACGCCCCTTCTTGCTGGTTGCCGCCTTCGCCGCGATCCCCGCGCTTTCCGTGCAGTCGGGGCAGGACAGTGCGGCGGTGGGGACCGCCCGCCAATGGGCCCGGCAGGTCTGGCAGGCCGCCGTGAACGGTGATCGAGAAGCGCTGGAGAAGCGCATGGACGAAGTTCCCCGCACCGGCGTGTCGGAAGGGTCGGCGGCGGCGTTCCTCCATAGTCGCGAACTGCACCTCAGTCACCGCGACCGGGCCGAGGCCGATCGGCAGGCGGCGCGTCAGGAGGCGGTGGACAAGATGCACGAGCATCTGGAGGCCCGCGAGCTTAGCCAGGCCCTCCGCCAGGCGGTGACCATGCAGACGCTGGGTGAGGACTTCGACGCCGCCTTCGACGATCCGGACGTGATGCGTATCGTCGCCTGGGCCCGGCAGCAGTTGCCGCAGGTGGAGCGGGAGCGCGACTGGCTCCACGCCCGCGAGATTCTCTATCGCCTCAGAACGCTCTACGAAGACACCAGCCGGACGGATGAATACACCCGATTTGACCAGGAACTGGAGAGAGTCAATCGCCGCGTGGCTCTGCTGGCCCGATACGCTCCCCACAGGCTCTGGGAACTGCGGGTGAAGCAGGCCGAGCGCGAAGGGGAGGAGATCTCCGGGGAATATGTCCCCCGGCCCGGCGGCGACTGGCGGGAGCAGCTTGAAGGCATCGATCACACGATGCTCAAGGCAGCGATGCGCGAAGCCGCACGCAACCACATTGAGGCCGAAGGCTGGCGGCCCCTTCTCGAGGGGGGCCTGGAAGCCATGCACCTGCTTGCCACCACCACCGCCTTGCGCGAGACGTTTCCCGATCTTGGCGACGCCCAGGCCGTCAATCGGTGGAACATGTATGTCGACCAGGAGCTGGCCTCGATCAGACAGACCGACGACAAGGCTTTGGGCGACGCGACCTGCCGGCGGATTCTCGGCGACCTGGTTCAGTTGAACGAGGACACCGTGCATCTGCCGAAGGAAGCCATCTTCCGTGAGTTCGGCGACGGCGCGATGTACCGGCTGGACCGCTTCTCTGAAATCATCTGGCCGGACAAGGTCCGCCGGTTCCGCCAGGCCACGGAAGGCAACTTCACCGGCGTGGGCATTCTCATCCAGCACAACGAGAAGAACGAAATCCTCGTCGTGAACCCTCTGGAAGGAACTCCCGCCTACTTCGGGGGCGTCAAGCCCAACGACATCATCGTCCAGGTGGACGGCAACTCTACTGTCGGCTGGAGCCTCAACGACGCAGTCGACCACATCACCGGCCCCAAGGGGACGGAAGTGACCCTGGGCCTGCGCCGCGAGGGCGTGGAGGAGACCATTCAGGTCCCCATCATCCGCGACATCATCAAGATCCGCTCCGTCAAGGGATGGTACAAGGAGGATCTGCAGCCGGATGGCGAACCGATATGGGACTGGTACATCGATCGCGTCTCGGGCATCGCCTACATCCGGCTGACCCAGTTCACCGACGACACCTACGACGACCTGCGGCAGGCCTGGCGGGAGATAAACGAGCAGGGGCATCCGCTGGGACTGATCCTCGACTTGCGCCACAACCCCGGCGGGCTTCTCACCTCCGCCGTGCGCATCAGCAACCTGTTCATGGAGGAAGGGTTGATCGTCTCCGGTGAAAACAAGTGGGGCCAGCCGGCGTTTCCGGACCAGACGGCTTTGCCGCGACGGGCGGAACTGGCCGGCGTGCCGACCATCGTGCTGATAAACGAGGGCTCGGCCAGCGCCAGCGAGATCGTTGCCGGCTGCCTTCAGGCGTACCGGTCGGCGGTCATCGTGGGTAAGCGCAGCTACGGCAAGGGCAGCGTGCAGACCGTCCGCCAATTCACCGCCGATTCCGCCTTGAAGCTAACCACACAGTACTACCGCCTTCCCCCCGCTCCCGGCGAGATTAAGGGGCGGCTGGTCCACAAGCGGCCCGGGGCCAAAGTCTGGGGCGTGGACCCGGACATCGAGGTTCCGATGACGCCGAACCAGATCATCGAAGCGATCAACCTGAGGCAGGCCTCGGACGCCATTCCCGATGACGGCGAAGGTAGTCCCCTTCCCGATTCGCCGGACCGCGGGAACATTTACGAGCTGCTGACGGAAGGTGTGGATCCTCAGTTGCAGATGGCGCTGCTCATTCTCCAGGCCCGGGCCCTGGGTGAGCTGGACGAGGACGACACCCGCCATGCCTCTCGGGGGGCAAACGCCGGCTGAGGACCGGCCGCACCGGCGCAACCGTACAAGAGCCGTCGGGCCGAACCATAACGCCTCAGGGCATCGCGATTCGATCACGATGCCCTTTCACTTGGCACTTGAGTTCGGTCACGGTGTGCCGGGATCAATCGGACCTGAAGTCGGCGGTGGAGGCCGATGCGACCACCGTCGCTTCCCGCTCGGTCCGGTCCAGTCCGAAGGCGAGGACCAGTTCGTCGCTGGCGGCGGGCCCCGGAGCGACCACCGTCGAGGCATGACGGGTGTAACGGGTCTTGACCGCCGACGCGCATGCAGAGAGCGACAAAGTCGCCCCCGCCAGGGCGATAGAGATGAGGATTCGAGCGGGCTTGGGCATCGTCTGGTGTCCTGGCGGGGCTCGGCAAGATGTCCCGCCGCCCAAACATCCAATTGCCCGCAGTCAGGTTCCAACGACACGCATCGATTGTTTCCCATTCCGTCTCTTGACTGTCAGGACAGATGGTCCCCCTTGCCCACGCCAAGCAGCCGTTGTCCCCGCGGAGCGGCCCTGGCGGCTTGTCCGCCGCCTGAATAACCCGATAACATCGGACCGCGGGCGGCCCCGTCAGCCGCCCTGCGCTTTCTGTTGCCGTTCCGGGCACGATTGACAGATGAGGAGCTGTCTTATGCGTTTGCCATCAAAGTCCGCGGCCCTGAGCATTCTGCCGGCCCTGTTGTCCGTCGCCATGCTCTGCGCCGGATCTCAGAGCGTCAGCCGGACCGCGGGGGAACAGCCCGCCAATAGGTACGGACTTTCCCGCCCGCTGCCGCGCACGAAGGGTGCAATCCGCATCGCCACCTACAACGTGCTCAACCTCTTCGACCACGTCGATGATCCGAATCTGTCCGGCGAGCACGATGATCTGCCCATGGCGACCGACGATGATCGCTGCCGCGGCATTGCGGCCGCAATCCGCGCGGTCGACGCGGACATCATCGCGCTGCAGGAGGTCGAATCGCTGGAGTGCCTGACGTGGTTCCGCGACACCTATCTTGCGGACATGGGCTATGAGTACATGGCTTCGCACGATGCAGGCTACTACCGGGGCGTCGAGCAGAGCGTGCTGAGCCGTTTTCCCATCACGTCCTCCAAGGTCTGGCCGCACGCTTCCATCGCAAATATGAAGCGCACCGGCCCGGGGTGGTCGGAACCGCCGGCCGGCACCGACGAACCGCTTGAGCTTCAGCGCAGCCCGCTCCGCGTGGACATCAAGGTCCGCGAGGATTACGAGTTGACCATCTTCGCCCTTCACCATAAGTCCGGTCCGTACCGGTGGAAGCGCGAGCTTGAGGCCCTCAAGACCCTTCAGTACATCGACGAGGTTCGCGGGCAGGATCCCGCCCGCAACATCATCGTCATGGGCGACTTCAACGCCGCGCCGTGGGACAAGTCGCTCAGGCTGTATCTGCAGGCCGGCTTCATCGACACTCTCGCCCATCGCGTCATCCCGCGGTGGAAGGAGTTCGACCCGGCCGAGCCCAACCTCTACAAGACGCACGAATCCGATCGGGTGATCGATTACATCCTCCTCAACAGCGCCGCTCATCGCGAATTCGTCATCGGCAGCGCCCACGTTTACGGAACGCTGTTCGACCCGGATTACGATTGGAAGACCGATCCGTTCCCCGAGGGATATGCCTCCGATCATTACCCGCTGATCATCGATCTCGTCCCCCGCGACCAACTCTGACTTCCCACAGGACTCACAGGAAATGGCTGCATATCGAGAGGCAGAAACCGACCGTCGCGCATTTCTTCTGTCCACCGGCGCTGTCGCAGCATCGACCGTCCTCGCCAGAAGGGTTTTCGGATCCCAGCAAGAGCCTCCGCAGGCGAAGCCGCCGACTGAAGAAGACGCGGTTGAGGTCGCCCAGGAGCAGGCTCAGGCGATCACGAGCCGGACGATTGCCGAAGCGGAGAAGCTCGCAGGCGTGAAGTTCACCTCCCGCGAGCGCAAGCAGATCCTGAAGGATCTGGAAGAGGAAGTGCAGCGCCTCCTGGTCCGGCGCAGCCTCGACCTGCCCAACTCGCTGGCTCCAGGGCAGATTTTCGATCCCCGCCTGCCCGACATGATTTTCGATCTGGAGCAAAGGCCGCTGGTTCCCAGTGATGATGAAACCGGCTCCCTGCCCGACAGTGACGAGGACATCGCCTTCGCGCCGGTCACCAAGCTCTCTCACTGGATCGAGCGGCGGCAATTGTCCAGCCTGCGCCTGACGAAACTCTATCTCGATCGCCTCAAGCGCATCGGTCCGAAGCTGGAATGCGTGGTGACACTGACGGAGGACCTGGCCCTTTCACAGGCCCGACGTGCGGATGAGGAACTGGCCGGCGGTCTGTATCGCGGCCCGCTGCACGGTATTCCCTGGGGGGCCAAGGACCTGTTCGACACCGCGGGCATTCGCACTTCCTGGGGCGCGACGCCTTACAGCGATCGCGTGCCCGACAACGATGCAGCGGTCGTGCAACGCCTCGCTGAGGCGGGGGCGGTGCTGATCGCCAAACTGACACTGGGAGCGCTGGCCTACGGGGACATCTGGTTTGATGGCAAGACGCGAAACCCCTGGAACCCGGAGCAGGGCTCCAGCGGCTCCAGCGCCGGATCCGCGGCGGCGACCGCCGCCGGCCTTGTCGGCTTCGCGCTCGGAACCGAAACCCTCGGCTCGATCGTCTCGCCTTCCATGCGCTGTGGCACGACCGGTCTGCGACCGACCTTCGGCCGCGTGGCCCGCACCGGGGCCATGGCCCTCTGCTGGTCGCTGGACAAGATCGGTCCCATCGCTCGCACGGTGGAGGATTGCATGCTCATCCTCGATGCCATCAACGGCGCTGATGGGGGCGATCCTTCATCGCTGGATATGCCGGTGGACTTTGATGCAAGACGCTCTGTTCGAGGACTGCGTCTCGGCTACGACCCGGCGTGGTTCGAGGATGAAGAGGCCAACGGGCTCGACCGCAATGCTGTGGATGCGGCGCGGCGAGCCGGTCTGCGCCTCGTACCCGTCAGGCTGCCCGACTGGCCCTATGAAACGCTCATGACCATCCTGACCGTGGAGGCGGCCTCGGCGTTCGAGGAATTGACGCTTTCCAACCGCGATGATGAACTCGTCTGGCAGGAGCCCCATGCCTGGCCAAACACCTTCCGCCAGACTCGTTTCATTCCCGCCATCGAGTACGTCCAGGCCGAGCGCTTCCGACGAATGGTCATGGAGATGATGGACGAGCAGTTCGAGAGCATCGACGCCATGATCAGCCCCAGCTACGCCGGCTCCTTGCTGCTCATCACCAATAACACGGGCCATCCCTCGCTCACCATCCGCTGCGGCTTCAAGGAGGACGGTACTCCGCACGGCATCACCCTCTGGGGCCGTCTCTTCGACGAAGGCACTCTCTGCAACATCGGCATGGCTCTGGAAGAGGAACTGGATGTGTGGTACAGGCGGCCGGACCCGGCTTAGGCACGCGCGGATTCCAGCAATCTGGCCGCTTCCTGCACGTCCTTGTCCCCCCGGCCGGAAAGATTGATCACCAGTGTCTGTTCGGGAGACATCTCGCCGGCGATCCGCATAGCGTCGGCCACGGCGTGGGCCGTCTCCAGGGCCGGGATGATCCCCTCCAACTCCGCCAGCTTGCAGAACGCATCCAGCGCCTGCTCGTCGGTCACGCAGGTGTATTCAACCCGCCCGGCATCCTTCCAGTGCGAATGCTCCGGACCCACTCCCGGATAATCCAGACCCGCGCTGCAGGAATGCACCGGAGCGGTCTGACCAAACTCATCCTGAAGGACATAGCTCAGCGAGCCGTGCAGAACACCCGGCGAACCCTCGCAAAGTGGCGCAGCATGATCTCCCAGGTTCATCGATCGCCCGCCCGCCTCCACGCCGACCATCCTCACCGATTCGTCGCCAATGAACGGATAGAAGATTCCCGCCGCGTTTGACCCGCCTCCCACGCACGCGACGATGCATTTCGGCAGGCCGCCGATCTGATCCCGGCATTGCTGCCTGCACTCCCGGCCGATCACGGCCTGGAAATCGCGCACAATCATCGGGAAGGGGTGGGGGCCCACCACCGAGCCAAGGATGTAGTGGGTGTGCTCGACCGAACCCATCCAGTCGCGCAACGCTTCGTTGGTGGCATCTTTCAGAGTCCGTGAGCCGCCCTCCACAATATTGACCTTCGCCCCCATGAGCTTCATGCGGAAGACGTTGAGGTTCTGACGTCTGACATCTTCCGCGCCCATGTAGACCTCGCAGTCAAGTCCGAAGTGCGCACATGCCGTGGCGGTGGCCACGCCGTGCTGCCCCGCCCCGGTTTCCGCGATGACCCGCTTCTTGCCCATGCGCTTCGTGAGCAGCGCTTGGCCGATGGTGTTGTTGATCTTGTGGGCCCCCGTGTGGGCGAGGTCCTCACGCTTCAGATAGATCCTCGCCCCCCCCGCAAGTTGCGTGAGGCGCGCGGCGTAGGTCAGTGGGGTGGGGCGGCCGGCGTAAAGACTCAGTAGTTCGCCAAATTCGGCATGGAACGCCTCATCGGCCTTCGCCCGGGCGTATTCGGTGGCCAGTTGATCCAGTGCCGCGATCAGCGTCTCCGGCACGTACCGCCCGCCGAACTGGCCGAAGCGGCCCGCCGCGTCCGGAAGCTGAGAGAGTGTGGTCATGGGGGCAGGATACCTGCGGCCGTGCGGCCCGGCGAGGAGACTTCCGGTCGTACCGGAAGCCGCCTGCGACCGACGAAAAGCCGACCTGAGCGGCAGTCGGACTCGCCCCTGGTCTGTGGAAACCGGAGAGTCGCTGGGGAAATGCCGACTTGGAGGCAAGACCGGTCTGGCGTTTCACTGTTACACATGATAGTGTAACTGTTGGAGGATTCGGCCATGGCCGCCAAACGAGCTGACAGACCCGGTCCGTGCCCGCCCCTGCTGGAGAATCGGCCCCTCATCTCGTCGCATGAAGCCTTGGAGATGATGGCCCTGTTCAAAGTGCTGGCCAACGACACCCGCCTTCGCCTGCTTCATGCGGTGTACCGGGCCGGCGAGCCGTGCGTCGGCGACCTCGCTGAAACCGTGGGCATGAAGCCCCAGGCGGTGTCGAACCAACTTCAGCGCATGGCGGATCGGGGGATTCTCGCCTTCAAGCGCAACGGCAATCAGATCCACTATCGCATCGCCGATCCGTGCGTGGTCAAGCTGCTGGACCGAGGGCTCTGCCTCATGGAGGAGGTGCGGGGAGGCAGAGGATGAGCGAGGTCCCCGGCAAGAACGGTACCCCTGATCTGCCGGAGGCGGCAGCGCGGATCCGACGCGCGGCGGAGACGGAGAAATGCCCCTGCTGTGCCTGCCTGCACAACTGTTTGCGGGCGATCAAGACATCCTTCCCCGCGCACCTGCGCTCGCAGGCACTCGCCGAGGTGATTGCGATTGCACAGGAGAAACTCCTACCGGTCGAATTCGAATGCCTCGGCTGTGCGGTTTGCCATCCGGCGATGGCACTCAATGCGCTCGGCGACAGTGCGGAGTTGTGCAACGTCAAACCGGTCTCGAAGCGCACGGGCTGGCCTCCGTTGCCCGGCGATTATTCAATCCTGCGATATCGCGCTCCCGTGGCAATCTGCACGCTCACCGACGGTCGCCTCGCCGAGCGAATCGCCGAGGAACGGCCTGACGGCATCGCTATCGTGGGAACGCTCCAGACCGAGAACCTCGGGATCGAGCGGCTGATCGTGAATGTCCTGGTCAATCCTCACATCCGGCGGCTGGTGCTTTGCGGTGCAGACTCCACCGAGGCGATGGGCCATTGTCCCGGTCGGTCACTGACCGCCCTGCTCCGTAGCGGGCTGGACCGGGAAGGACGGATCATCGGGGCCCCGGGCAAGCGGCCCGTGCTGCGGAACATCGACTCCAAGGCGGTCGAGCACTTCCGGCGGACGGTGGAACTGGTCGATCTGACGGGTAACGGCAATTTGGCGGATGTGCTCGCCGCGGCCGAGGAATGCAGGGCGGAAGACCTCGGGCCGGCGGAGTCATTCAAGCCGGAATGGGCCGCCTCCGCGGCATTGGGTCACCTGCCGAAGGAGATGGTCCCGGATCCCGCCGGCTACTTCGTGCTCTATGTCGACCAGGCACGCGAGCTGCTTTCCCTTGAGCATTACGGGAATGACGGGTCGCTTGATCGGGTGATTGAGGGCCGTAATGCGGCGGAGCTTTACACCCCCGCCGTAGAGCAGGGACTCGTCTCGCGGCTCGACCACGCCGCCTATCTCGGCCGGGAACTGGCCCGGGCCGAACGGGCCCTGCAGACCGGCGAGAAGTACATCCAGGATGGTGTGGCGGAAAGGCCCTAGCCCGCCGGTGATTCCGAACCCTGCGACACCGACCGCCGAGCGGTACGATACGCCTTTCGTCTACGGCTCCCGGCAGCCGGGGCAGTTGCCGCGCTGCGAAAGGGATTCTCATGAGTCCGACCAGAAACACGACTTCGATCGACCAGGTCGCCCAGCGACTCGGAGTATCTCGCGAGCACCTGGTGCCGTTTGGTGACGACAAGGCGAAGATCCGCTTGCAGGCGATGAAGGAGCCATCCGGGTTCGGCAAGCTGATTCTTGTCTCCGCGATCACGCCCACCAAGGCAGGCGAAGGCAAGACGACCACTTCCATCGGCCTGGCCCAGGGTTTGGCGAAGATCGGCCAGAAGGTATGCCTGGCCCTGCGCGAACCTTCGCTGGGGCCGACCTTTGGGATGAAGGGCGGAGCCACCGGCGGGGGCAAGTCCACGCTCGTGCCCGAAGACGACATCAATCTGCATTTCACCGGCGACATGCACGCAGTCTCCGCCGCCCACAATCTCCTGGCAGCGCTTCTCGACAATCACCTTCACCGCCGCGGCGATCTGGGAATTGACCCGCGACGCGTTCTGTGGCGGCGGGTGATCGATCTGAACGACCGGGCCCTGCGCGACGTCATCATCGGTCTGGGCGGGGCGCTGGACGGCGTGCCGCGGGAGACGGGCTTTGACATCACGCCGGCCTCCGAGGTCATGGCCTCCCTCTGCCTGGCGGAGGATGCCGAGGATCTGCGCAAGCGCCTGGGGCGCATGATTGTCGCCCTCACCTTCGAGCGGGAGCCGGTTACCGCGGGGCAGTTGGAGGCGGTGGGGGCGATGATGGTGCTGCTTAAGGATGCGCTTCTTCCGAACCTGGTTCAGACGTGCGAAGGCGTGCCGGCTTTGGTGCATGGGGGACCGTTCGCGAACATTGCCCACGGCTGCAACTCGGTGATCGCCACGAAGATGGCCCTTTCCCATGCCGACTGGGCGATCACGGAGGCGGGCTTCGGCTTTGACCTGGGGGCGGAGAAGTTCTTCGACATCAAGTGCGCTTCGGCGGGGCTGGACACCGCGGCCGTGGTGCTGGTGGCGACGGTCCGGGCATTGAAAGTGCACGGGAGGGCTTCGGCCGACGACATGGCCACGCCCGATCCCGCCGCCGTGGAGCGAGGCCTGGTCAATCTCCACAAGCATATCGAGAACATCCACACCCTCTGTGAACTGCCGGTGGTCGCGCTGAATCGCTTTCATACCGACACCGCCGAGGAGATTGACGTGGTTCGTCGGGCCTGCGATTCGCTGGGCGTGCCCTTTGCGGTTTCGGATATCTTCGCCCGGGGCGGCGAGGGGGGTGTGGAATTGGCGGAAGCCGTGATGGCGCACGCTGAGAAGTCCTCCGAGCCGTTTTGCCCGCTGTACGACTGGGAGGAGCCCATCAAGACCAAGATGGAGAAGATCGCCCGGGCGATGTACGGGGCCGGTGAAGTCGAATACACCCGCGAGGCCGAGCGCGATCTGAAGCAGATCAGCTCCTTCGGCTACGACAACCTGCCCTTGTGCGTGGCCAAGACGCCTGCTTCTCTGAGCGACGATCCCAAGCTCGTAGGTCGGCCGGAGGATTTCGAGATCACCGTGCGCAACGTGCTGCTGGCGGCCGGGGCCGGCTACGTGGTCCCGCTGCTGGGCGACATCATCCGCATGCCGGGACTTCCGACCTCGCCCCAGGCCAATCGGATGGACCTTGTAGACGGCAACGTGGTGGGCATGCGCTGAGGTTTGCCGCACTGTCCAAACGGCCCCCGCCAGGACGGTGATGACCATCATTGATCTTCGTCTTCATCCGAGCCGATCTCTCCGGCGACTTCCGCGGCAATGTTGGCGGCCAAGGCGGCCTTGATCCAGAACACATGCGCCCGTTCAACGGCCATGGCCAGTAGAGTCCCCTCGCCGTAAGAGCCGCTCTCGTCGCGCTCACCGGCCGGGATTCCGGTCAGAATCTCCAGGGCGTCGTTGACGGTCTGAACCGCATAGACCCGGAACCGCCCCTCGCGGCAGGCTTCCGCGACGTCCTCCCGCAGCACGAGATCGCCGGCGTTGGAAGCGGGAATGATCACCCCCTGACTGCCGTTCAGTCCCAGGTCCGAGCAGGCGTCGAAGAAGCCTTCGATCTTCTCGTTCACCGCGCCGACGGCGAGAATATGACCGTGCTGATCGATGGCCCCGGTCATGGCCACGTCCTGGCGCAGCGGCACCCCGGTCAGGGCGCTGAGAAGACAGCAGATCTCCGCTCCCGATGCCGAATCGCCATCGATCCCGCCGTAGCTCTGCTCGAAGGCGATCGAGGCGGTGAAGGCCAGCGGATGATCGGTCTGAAGGAGGTGACGAAGCAGGCCGCTGAGGATGTAGAAGCCCTTGGTGTGGATCGCCCCGCTGAGGTTCGCTTCCCGGTCGATGTTGATTGCGCCGGCGGCTCCCGCCCCGATGGTCGCGGTGATCCGGGCGGGAAAGCCGTAGGCGAGCTGGCCGGCGCTCATCACCGCCAGCCCGTTGACCTGTCCCACGACCCTGCCGGTGGTCTGCACGCGGATCGTTCCGTCCGCCACCAGCTCACGAAAGCGGCGTGAAGGCAGGTTGGCCCGGAACTTGGTGCGCCGTACGGTCGCCGTCACGTCATCACGGGTCACCAGCTTGCGGCCGTCGGTGGTGGCAATGAACGCCGCCTCTCGGGCAATGTCGCACACCCGGCTGAACCGGGCGGTGAGCTTGCCGTTCCGGGCGGCGATCCGCGCACCGTGTTCGACGAGGGCGGCCACTGCGGACCGGTCAAATGGGGGCAGGTTCTCCTCGGCAGCGACCTTGGCCAGAACCGACGCATAGTGTCGGATGGCCGGGACATCCCGGGGCAGAACGCTGTCGAAATCCGCCAGCACCTTGAACTGCTGGGGAAAGTCCGGGTCCATCGCATCCAGCAGGTAATAGACCTCGGCATCACCGATGAGGATGACCTTCACGTTCAGATCGATCGGCTCGGGCTTGACCGACGGGCCCAGCCAGGGCAGGGAGAGTTCCGGCGGGACGATCTCCAGCCGGCCGGTCCTCACCGTGCGCATCAGCACCTTCCACGCTCCGGGCTCGCCAAGCACGTCCCGAGCCTCCACGATGAGATAGCCCCCGTCAGCCCGCAGCAGCGAGCCGTCGTGAATCATCATGTGGTCGGAAATCGAACGGCCATCGGGT
Source organism: Phycisphaerales bacterium (assembly GCA_020345805.1). Classification (GTDB taxonomy): domain Bacteria; phylum Planctomycetota; class Phycisphaerae; order Phycisphaerales; family SM1A02. Next base: position 87,430 of record CP070772.1, read on the forward strand.
CCCGACTCGCGATCCACCGAGCCGATCAGGTTAGAGAGCGTCGGCGTGTGCTCGACCACCACCGGGCAGGACTTTTCGTCGACGTGGTCGTGCAGCACGTTGACGCGATACCGCCGAACGAACTCCGTGGCCGATGCGAGCTTGTCCAGGTGGTTCTCGACCACATCGTCGATCATCGCTTCCAGGAACCGGCTCACCTGCGGCTGGGGAAACTCGGTGCCCAGTCGAGCGGTGAATCTCTGCAGCACGGTTCGGGCCTGACCCTTGACGAAGCCCGTCATGGATTCCGTAACCTCGAGCCTCACCTGCATCATTTCGTGGCTGATATCCTCCAACCGCTGGCGGTGCGTCTCCAGATTCTCCTCGACCTGCCGGCGCTGTTCGTCGGTGACCTGACCGGCGGCGTGAAGCTGCTGGAACTCCTCCGGTGGCACGGGCTTGCCCGCGACCACCGGAAAGATCGCCGCCTGCTCCACCGGTCCCACCTGCACCTTCACCAGGGCCAGACCCGCTTCCTGCAATTCCTTCTCGAAGGGTTCGATGACCGCCTTGACCCTCTGCTGGGCCGACCGCTCGATGGCCTGTCGACGGCTGGTGGTCCCCTCATCGGATAGCGCCCGGGCAAGATCGCTGCTGATGAACTCGATTGCCTCATCCATGCGCCGGGCGAATGCACGCGCCGTCCCGCGCGGCAGGGAGATGAGCATCGGACGGTCGGACTGGGCGAAGTTGTGAACGTAACAGCGGTCCGGGGCGGCCGGGCAGGCGGGACTGATCTGCTCCAGCATCTGCCGGACCAGGGTCATGCGGCCCGTTCCGGTCAGGCCCCTGATGAAGACGTTCTGACCTTGCGCATAACATTCCAGGCCGAAGCGCAGGGCATCCACCGCGGCGTCCTGACCGACCACCCCCCGCGCCGGCTCAACCTCTTCGGTGGTCTGAAACTCCAACTGGCTCGGATCGCAGCGCCACCGAACCTGGTCGTTACTCAGGGCGAAACGTTCCGAATCGGCAGTGTCGTAAGAAGCCGCCGCACCCGCAGGATCCTGCTCTTGCCCAGTCATCGAAGCCTCCTTGGCACGGCACCGGGACGCTCTTCCCAACGCCTCATGACTGCGTCTGGATCATCCGATCTGTGTACCACAGGCGACGAGGGCGTTCAACCGGCTGGGGCGAAGATCCAGTGCAACCAGGGGCTGTCCGTGAGCGTGAGGCGGGCCCTCCTGAAAGCGTCAGACGCGGCGCTCGTCAAACCGCCAGAGGCCCGCGGCGCGGGCGGCTTCGTGGGCCGCTGCGATCTCCACGGGAGTGGGGGGGCGGTTGATGTCAGAATAGCGCTCGTCGAATCCGACTTCGTGGGCCGGGCGGTACTGCGGCATGATGTTCACGAACGTGTCGGGCGAAATCTCTTCGGACAGCCACCTGAAAATGGCGATGCTCTGATCGAGCTGGCCGGGCATGACGAGGTGACGGATGAGCACGCCCCGGCAGGCGAGACCGTCGGTGGTGAAGTGAAGATCGCCGACCTGCCGGTGCATCTCGCCGATCGCATCGCGGGCCCGATGCGGATAGTCCTTCGCCTTGCACAGCCGCTTTGCGCTTTCGCTATCCCAGAACTTGAAGTCCGGCATGTAGATGTCGACCAGGCCGTCCATGAGCTTCAGCGATTCGACGGCGTCATAAGCGCTGGTGTTGTAGACGACGGGCAGGGTCAGACCGGCGTCGATGGCCAGAGCCAGCGCCTCCACCACCTGCGGCACGACGTGCTCCGGGGTGACGAAGTTGATGTTGTGACAGCCCCGCGCTTCAAGCTCCAGCATGACCGCGGCGATGGCGGTGGCATCCAGCGGCTGGCCGCTGACCTTCTGCGATATATCCGCGTTCTGGCAGAAGACGCAGCGGAGATTGCAGCCGGCGAAGAAGATGGTGCCGGAACCTCGCCATCCCCGCAGGCAGTCCTCCTCGCCCAGGTGCGGGAAGGCCGAGGAGACGAGGGCATGGCGGCCGACGTTGCAGAACTTCGTCTCGCCCTCGAGGCGATTGATGCCGCAGTTCCGGGGGCAGGCCCGGCAATCCTCGAGTTCTTTCCGGGCGCGGTCCACCCGTTCCGGAAGCGAAGCCCGCACATCCGGGTCCAGATAGGCGGTCCTCCCTTTGGGCATCACGAATTGCTCGGGATCACCGCGGGGCATGGCGTCTAACGATAGGGACCGGCGGGGAAGAATGGGGAGTCCGGGCAGTCGGCGCCGCGGCGTGAGAAGGGATGGTCGGAGTCTGCTGAGTAGGGGGGCAGGGTCAAGGAGGCAAGGGGAGAACACGCCACGGCGAGGGTTTCCGGACGGACCGGATTCAGCCGTCCCGCACGTCGGAGGGTGGTTCGATCGGGATTCCTGAAACTGAGATTGGGCCGGTCCGCCGGGCGCGGGATTCCCGCCTAGCAGGGAGATTATACGACATATCGATTTGCATCAATGGCACTGGCGTTGTTACCATATTTTCGCTTCCTTATTTGTTCTGCGCGGCGGCTGCGTTGCGCAGGGCCCCCCTGATCTCTTCCAGATGGGAGAACAGATGATGATGAGCCGCATTATCCCGATTGGCAGCCTTGCGGTGGCGGTATCGGTCGCCGCAGCGGTTGGCCCCGGCGGGAAGCCCAGCGGACCCGGGAACAGCGAAACGGTACCCTGGGGGTATGAAAAGCACACGATGAAGTCGCCCCTGCGGGTCGCCCTGGGACCCGACGGGCTCTTGTTCGTGTCCGATTATGCCTGGCAAAGGGTCCTGACGGTAAGGCAGGATAACCTGGGCATCCTCGACAGCTTCTCCGTTCGAGGCCGCCCCACGGCGGTCGGATTCCATGACGGGCGGATCTTCGTGGGCAACGAAGCCACCGGCGTGATGGAAGTGCACTCCACCGACGGTCAGCTGCTCTACGAGTTCGAGACCCCGATCAAGCGACCCCATGACATCGCCATCAGCACCGAGCAGGAGCTGGTCTTCGTGGTCGATGCGAGCGCCAAGAGCGTGGAGGTCTTCACGCTCGAGGGAGACTACGTCCGCTCGATCCCCGCACCCGACGAGGAGCCTCTGGCCAGCCCGACCGCGGTGGCCCTGAGGCGGCAATCGTTGGGCGAAGACATCGACCGCAACGGTTCGGTGTCGCTGCAGGACCTGATGGCCGTGCTCGGCGCCTGGCGAGAGCGGGGTGGTCCGGAGGATGTCAACCGTGACGGCATCGTCGATGTTCAGGACCTCTCCCGCGTCCTCGCAAAATGGGGCGCCAAGACCCCGGCGGAGGAAGTGCTGGTCAGCGACTACGGCAACCCCGCCCCCGACGCGATGATCGAACCGGCGGTGCGCATCTACGACCTTCAAGGCGTGCACCTTCAGACGATCTCGGGTTCGGAGCGCTTCTCGAGGCCGCAGGGGATGATGACAAACGGCAATGGGCAGGTGTTCGTCGCCGACAACCTGCTCTGCAAGATCCTGGTGATTGACCTGGAGACCGGCGAGATCGTCCGGACGCTCGGCGAGTTCGGCGACGATACCGGGCAGTTGCGACTGCCTCTGGACGTGGTGATTGAACCGGGATCGGGCGACGTGTTCGTGACGAACAATCAACTCGGCCGGATCGAGGTCTTCCGGGAGGAGGGGCAGCAGCCATGATGAAACGACCCGCTTTGCTTGCACTGTTCCCAGTTGTGGCGGGATCGGTCTTCTTGTGGTCGCAGATCGCCGTCTCCGGAGACGACGGCGGTCCGGACGGCCCCAAGGACTGGAACCCCGCTCACGAATGTGACGGCTGCCACGGAACGCAGGGGCCAGAGGGCGACCCCACCTACGGTACGTCCGAGGAGCTCGAACTGCTCTGTCTGTCT
>CP070772.1:91407-125585 GCA_020345805.1 Phycisphaerales bacterium
GGTAAGAAGACGGCATTGGCATCTGGGGCGTTGGGGGCTGCGTGTCTGATCCTGACGGCGGGTTGTGACAACACGATACGGACGCATCCGCCGACACAGACGCGAATCGAGCAGATGCAGGAGCAACTGCGACAGATGGAAGACGAGCCGGCGGCATCAGACGCCGAGTCTGAACCGCCGATGGTTGATGAGGCGCAGCAATGAGAAAGCGTACTAGTTCTTTCGTGTGGTTGAGCGTGATTGTCATGTCGGCCGGCGTGCCTGGCGGCTGCAGCAAGAACCTCGGGGTCCCCGAGCGCGAGCAGCTGGTGTCGGCCGTGCCGCAGATCTATCTTCTCCAGAATCCGCCCCGCGAGGTCTTCCGTGCTGTTCGGCAGGCGGTGGCCAACACGCCGCAGGCCGGACTCATCGTGTGCGACGAAGCTTCGGGCATCATCACCTGGTCGGTGAGCGCCGATCCCGGGCAGGAAGGCACCGGCCAAGCATCAGGTCGATGGGTTTCGGCGCAAAACGCCCTCAAGGAGGAAAAGGCCGTGCGAGAAGGCGCGGCTGAAGCATTGAGGCGCGCTGTGCCGGGTGTTCTTACAGTTGGGACCGACGGGACTTCCTGGATGACGGGTCAGGATCCGAAGTTCGTGATCTGCACCGCGCTGGTGCGGCCCGAAGGCCGGGGCTCCCGGGTCCACCTCCGCCGCGTGTGGAGCGGTCTCGGCTCGGTGCACGCGGGTCAACCGCACGCATGGTTGTACGAGCCGGTGGTGTTTGCCCAGGCAGGGCTGCGACCACTTGACGTCGCGGACCCTCCACGTTGACCCTGACTGCGGAGAATTGATCATTCCGTCGAAATCTGTCGGAGGAACAGGCGAGGTTGCCATGAGTCATCTATCAGCATCCCGGATCCTGTTGCCCTTACTCACAGTTCTCGCGGTAGTGTGTGCCGGCTGTGCACCGTCGGCCCAACAACGCGAGCGGATGGCGGAGTACGAGCAATATGCCAGGCAGTTGGACCAGGCATATCTGAATGCGCCGTCGTCTGTGCGGATACCCACCCATGCTCAGGCTAGGGCCGGCGGAGTGAGCTGGACCTTCGCCCGGCCCCTTGAGGAAGTCTGGAGAAGCTGTGTGGATCTGTCCGGGCAGTATCCGGGGGTCATGGCCGTGCAACGCGGGCGCGACGGTTCGCGCCAGCTCCTCATGCTCACGGCGCGACACTACTCCTATTTCAGTTCCGTTGGATTGTGGCTTTCCGTCAGTGTAAGGCCGCTCTCGTCGCGGCAGACCGAAGTGGCCGCCGCCCTTGTCGATCCCGTCAAGGGCGAATTGTTCCCGCTTTCGACGTCCGGATTGCAGAATGCTCCGAAGGTCATAATCGATCGGAATACATATTCGGCGATCTCCACGAGGCTGAGCGATATCCGTTCGTCCGTGAAGGACGACCCAATTGCGCAGGCGAGCGTGCATAGTCACATGGTCGTCAACGGCTTCTTCAACGAACTTGCGATGCAGTTGCTGGCGCCGGGGCGATGGAAGGCCAAGTATGTCGCCTCCGGACGGGCTGTCGGCTTTGACCCGGATCACAAAGTGCCCGGGCTCAAGCGGCGAAGGCCGTTCAGCTATGGCGGTCTGGAGAACAGAACCGGCAACTTCGCCTCGGCAGTCCTGCGCCGCTCGCATGTTGTCATCGACGATCCCGCGGTGAGCGGCATACTCGACGAAGTTGTGGGTGAACTGCTACAGGCCGCGGGTCAGGCCGAGTGTAAAGTCAACACCTACGTGCTCGCGTCACCGGACGTCAACGCCTTCGTGATGCCGAACGGCGATGTATTCGTGTGCAGTGCGCTGCTGGATACGCTGGAGGATCGCAACGAACTGGCTTTCATTCTCGGGCACGAATTGGACCATCTGCTTCATCATGACACTCTGGCGCGCCTGAAGAAAGCGCACTCCACCAGAGTGGCGCAGTACACGATTGTGGGAATGACCTCCGCGATCGCTCCGATTCTGGGCCCCGCACTGGGGATCACCTCCGGCGTGGCCGGCGCCGCCACCACCAGCACCTCGACGATGATCGCCCAACAGGCGGCCTCGCAGGCGATCCAGAGCACGGTCGCCTCGGTGGCGGGCGTGCTCGGAGACGCCGTAAGCGCCGCGATCATCGAGGGCTACTCCCAGGGCAGTGAGTTGCGGGCAGACGGCAACGGCGCGCGGTACGCGCTCGCCGCCGGGTATGATCCGGCCGCTTCGTTGGGCGTCCTTGCGACGCTTCAGGCGATCGAAGCGGAAGCAACGAACGCTCAGACGGCAATCACATCTCAACTGATCAACTCCAAACCGGGCCTGGAGAAGCGAACCGATCGGATGCGCGACACGTTGACGAAGCTCGGCGTGGCGTCGGCGGACTAGCCACCACGGCCCGGGCCGGGAGCGCCTGCGAACGATCAATCCTTTCCTCTCAATGAAGATTCCCTACCGAAAGCATTCGTTCTCTTCGCGAGCCGTGCTCAGCCTGCTGACGGTGGTTGCGGTGCTGGGCTCAGGTTGTGCGGGTCCCGCTTCGCCGAGGGTTGACCGCGAGACCATTCTGCAGGCCGAAGAGGCCGCCGTGATTCAGCTCGGCCTGATCGAGGCCGCGGCGCATCGGCAGGCGGCGGTGAGTATCGTCGCCCCGAGGTTGAAGGAGATGCTGCAGGAACTGGTCGATGAGTTGGCTTATGTCGCCGACTGCCCGATTCCGTGCCGCGTCCGCGTGGTGAACTCACCGGTGATACACGCCTTTGCCCTGCCGACCGGCGATATTTTCATCTACGCTGGCATGCTGGACCTGGTGGAGAATCGGGATCAACTCGCGGTGGTCCTGGGTCATGAAGTGGCCCACATCAAACACAAGGATGGGCTGCGCAAGGTGCGACAGATGCTCAACGAGCAGGAGAAGGCCGCCGTGACCGCGGCCCTGCTCGGCGCGGTCGTGGGCGGCGCCGCGTCCGGCGCGCTCGGCGGGATCCTGGGGGGAGTCGTAGTCGATCCCCTGCTCACGGTGGCTTATCACCAGTACCTGGTCGGTATCTCGTGTAATGTTGCCGCCCGGCTGGCGGCAAGCCTGCCGCAGCAGTTGGTCCTGGACCTGATGCGGCAGAGCATAGGGCGGTACAGTCAGGCGACCGAGCTGCGCGCCGATCGCTTGAGCCTGGAGTTTGCGAGCGCGGCCGGCTATGACCCGGAAGCCGGCGTGGAGGTCATGCAACTGGTCGAAGAGGCCCGGGATCGCGCCTTGAATCAGCAGACGGGGTCGCGCTGATGTGCCGCGAAGACGACTCAACCGCCGTCATGTGCCGGGCAGCGCTGCTGCTGATCGTATTGTGGTGGTCGTCAGTGGTGGGTTGCGGACCGAAACCGTCGGCGCTTCTCAAGGCCGGCGCGACCCACGTCCCTGCCAAGCCTTACGAAAACAGGTTGTTTATCAAGCGATCCCCCGAGGCGGTCTATTCGGCACTGCTCGCGGTGCTCGACGAGAATGCGGCGATGGTCAGCGCCGCCGACGCAGATCGGGGGCTGCTGGCCTGGTGCGACAGAAGCGGGCTCTTCCACCCACTGACGCCGGACCGCCCGGAATCGACGACGTACACCTCCCGCACCCTCGGGTCACTTGAGCCGTCAAGATTCCACGGCGTCGTCTACGCCTGCGCGCGCTTGAGAGCGCACTCGGGTGGGACGGTGTTCCGCCTGCACGCCACCCGGCGCGACGAGCGGCCGTGGATCCTCGCCTATTCGAACGGGGACTACGAGAGATACATCTTCCGATGCCTGACGGCGCAACTGGATCGGATGAGGAGATCCGACGGACAAGGAGGGGCCGGCTCCCGAGGGCGGCATTACACTTCGCCTTCTCAGACGACGCCACTGGAGGGAGCGACAGCAGGCCGGGGCGCTGCGCATCCGAGCGGTGATGCCACTGACTATGGAGGACTCTATTTGAGGCATCTGGGGGACGTCCGGATTCCGCCGACCGATCGTATAAGAGAAACGGGGCTGCACGAGGTGTACCCGGTTGCGGTCGATCGCTTCTGGTCGGCGTGCCTGGATGTGGTGTGGCAGTACGATGCCGTGGCGAAACTCGATCGTGCCTCCAGGATCGTGGTATTCAGCCACGGAACGGCGCTGCCGACCGAGGCCGATTCCGAGGCTGACGCCGCCAGGTACTGCAATGCACTCTTGGTGGTGCTGGCGGAATCCCGCGGCAGCAGCGCCACCGATGTCTACCTTGCATGGCTTCCGCCCGACAGTCTCGTCCCCACCGCGATCGAGCCGCCCTCGGAGGAGATGGTGAAGAACATTGCCGAGGCGGTGAAGACCGACGCTCATCGGATTACCGCGGCCAAAGTTGCCGGTCAGTTCTATGGGCACCTCTCCACCCAACTCTTCTGGGACGAGCGGTGGCTTGAGAAGCTGCAGCGTCGACGGACTGAAGAAGCAGCAGTCACCCGATAAACAGACAGGCCGGATCTCCAGATCGCGGATGACTGCGTCTTGCCTGCATCGAAAGCGGTGAACCTTCAGAGGTTTTGCCGCGGACCCCAATCACCCACCGATAACTTCCCAGACCATCGCCACGACGCCCGCTCGTACCGCCTCCGGCAGCTTCGGCCATACGTCGATGACTGCCGCCAAGTCAGGGTCGGACGGGGCCGAATCGCGGGCATCTGTTGCGTATTCCCAGTGCCGCGTTCCTGGGAATTCTCCAAGTCGTTGTCGCTGCAGTCGGTTACGGAACCCGATTTGATTACCACCGGCCCCACTCCGGGTAAGTGCTTTATTTCAACGGGGTTGCATCGTTTCATGGAGGCCGCCGCTGCCGGCCGTTGCGTAATGACGCCCCCGGAAGCAGCGACTCGACGCGGCGGATCGCGGCACGGCATCCTCCGCGTGATCGCGGCGAAGCCCGGCCCCCCGGGGCAATCACCGACGCCGAAGCCGATTCCTTCCATTCTCGAGAGCGGGGCGTGGCGGCTCCGCCGAAGAGGATGCGCCCGCCGTGTACTGCTCCGCAGGCTCCGGTGAACCCGTACAAGTCCGACATCAGAGACACCCCACACAGAAGGCAGGATCCTCCTAAACCTCACCGCCCAACCGTTCGATAACTCAGTCGAGGGCGATCCTCGATGATCCGGTGTCCCTCATGTCAGCCCCGGCGCTGGAAGAGACGTGCCTCCACGTGAAGCAGGTAATCGGCCTGGGGCTACGTGTATATGACCGCAGTATTATCGGAAGAACGCGCCAGTGGGGCTCGGGTGGTATCGCTCGCCCGCGAGGACAACGTTGCCGGCTCCTCCCGCGATGACGCGACGGCGAGTGCCGCGCCTTCGCGCGGCGGTAGCCGGTGCCTTCGGCCCGCCGCCTTGCGGAACGTTCGCATGATGCACCTGCTGGAACGGATTGCGGGCAAGTTCAACGAAGCCGGCATCCCCTTGATGCTGCTGAAGGGCGCCGCCCTGAACCTGACCGTATACCGGCATCCCCATGAGAGGGAGATGCGCGATCTTGATCTCCTCATCCGGCCAGAGGATCTCAATCGCACCTCGGAGCTCCTTGAGGCTGAGGGGGCCCTCCGCCGAGACGTGGCAATCTGCGAAGACTTCATTCCCCGCTTCCACTTTGAGAAGGAATACAGCTTCGGCTCCGTGCTTCCGGTTGCCGTTGATCTGCACACGCGTCCGTTTGGCGTGCTCAGGTATTCCCGATTCATGCCAGAGGATGCATTTTGGGAGCGGTCGACGAAAGTCCGGTTCGGCCGATCCGCCGTCTTCCTGCCATCCGCGGAAAACATGCTCATCCACCTTGCTGCCCATTGCACTTTCCACAGGTGCTGTCATGCAAAATGGCTGGAGGATATCTCCCGGTGGTCGCGTATACGCGGAGATCTCATAGATTGGGATCGCTTCCTGATTAAGATTCGGGCCTGGCGCCTCTCGCACGCCATCTCAATATCTCTGGCGGCGGCGGAACGAGCGTACGGCCCGATTTGCCCCCCCGCGGTCTGCCAGGAATTGTCAAGAATGCCGGTCTCCTGGCGGGACCGTCTGGCCATTCGGCATTCCCGCGGCGGCAGCGGCGATTTGTTCACTCGGGCGTTGGTCAATCTTCTAACGACGCCGGGTCTCGCATACGTGCTGGCCTATCTCCTCACCCTTGTCAATCCCAATCGGGAGTACATTGACGACTGGTGCGTGCGCCATCGCTTCCCCTGGCCGCGAGTGGCTCGCATCGCCCGATGCCTCTGGCCCTTGCTTCGCCACCTGAATCCGTGGTGGGAGCATCAGGCGAAGATCGAGAACCGAGAGAGCTCAATCCACGGGATCGGAGTCTTCGCCCTTCGCGAGCTCGGGCAGGGCGAGCTCATCGCGCGCTACCGTGGCGGTGAAACCACGAAGTCCGGCACCTACGATTGCTGGCACACGGGTCGCGATGGTGAATCGATCCGCCATGCGATCACCGGGCCCTTGCGGTACCTCAATCATTCCTGCCAGCCGAATGCCAGGCTCTCCGAGTTCCGGCTGATCGCCCTGCGTCCGATTCGCTCCGGACATGAGATCACCATCGACTACGGCACTGACGCGTGTCTTTGCCGTCGCAAGCAAGACGGAATCAATTCCCGCGCCGGCTCGTCTTCATCCCCAGGCGGACAACTTTGCTCCCAGGTTACTGTCATGTAGTTTCCCTCTTCCAATCAGACCTGTTGCCGTCAAACCCACGCCGCCGCCGGACACCGGACAATCCGCCATCATGAACCCCGCACTCAAGCCGCGCACAGATGATGCTCACCCGCCGGGCCAGGCACCGGCGCCTCTGTATGCCCGCCGGGACTTTCTGGCCCGGGTCGTCACGCGGACCGCCTATGTCGCACCGGCGGTGATCGCCCTTTCGTCCCGAAAGGGCCTTGGGCGTCTTCAACCCTGTGCCGAACAGGGATCGCCCTGCTCGACGGACGCCGACTGCTGCGCGGGGCTTTTCTGCGTGGACGACATGGGTGATCCGGTGATGCAGGGAGGAATGGGCACTTGCGAACCATGACACATGGAAAAACAACATCGCGGTCCGAAGGCTGCATGGGCGTCGGTGGCGCCGGACCATCCGCGCTTCATCGAGGCTTGCGGCTGCGCATCATCATTGTTTTCTTCCTGTGCGCTGCCGGGGCATTGATCTCCTGGCAGCTCCTTCACCAATCCCTCGGCCATTCGTCAGGAGGGGGACAACCGGGTTTTCTCGCCCGCATCTGTGGGGCTGCCAACGCATCCGGCCTCGCTTGCGATCCCGCACTCGACAGTAAGTGGTCCAGACTGACCGTTCCCTTGCCTCTGTTGTCTTCCGAGCATTTTCCAGCCGTTCGGAAGGTGAGAATCCCGGTTGCATTTCTGGGCGCGTCGTATTTCGTCTTACTTGCGGTCTGGTTCGGCACGCTGGGCGGACCCCGCGCCGCCGCTCGGGGCGTGATGCGCTTGCCGCTCCACGCAGCGAACTGCGGACTTGTGGCGAGCGTGTTCTATTCGGGCCTGATGGCCACCGGCGCCGCTCCGCCGTGCATCTGGTGCGTGCTCGTTCATCTGATCAATCTCGCGGTCGTGGTCGGCACCTGGGGCATGTTCCGCGATCCGGAGAGGAAAGCTGTAACGGCAACCGCCGGAACGCCCCAAGTGACACCAACCGCAATTCCTTTGAAGCAGATCCTCACCTCGCTCGCCCTGGCCATGGTCATCATCGCCGCGATCGGGGTTCATTATCGGCAGGAACGGCTCCACGTTCGTCAGCTCCGAGCACTTCGCCCGTACCGGGCCATGGTGGCAACCCTGCAGCACGATCCGGATTTTCTCCTGCGCGAGTTCTCTACCCAGCGGCAGTATGACATTCCACCACGCACTGACGAACCCGGACAGCACGGACGGGCGCTTCTTGTGGTGTTTACGGATTACGAATGTCGGTCGTGCTACTGCGACGACCGAGCCCTGCGTGAAGAGGTGATCCCTCTGGTGGGTGATCGGATCGAGGTTGCAGTCAGGCATTACCCGCTTTGTGCGGAATGCAATACGGCGGTAACCGGATCGATGCACGCCAACGCCTGCGACGCGGCGTTTGCCGCCGAGGCTGCGAGGCTCCTGGGAGGGGCCGGGGCCTTCGAGCGGATGCACTGTCTGCTCTTTGAACATCAGGCGGAGCTGAAGCCGGAACTGTATGACGAACTTGCAGTGGAAGCGGGTCTCGATCCGGATGCATTCCGCCGCGCGATGCAGAGCGAGCAGGTCCGGCAGGTCGTCCGCGACGATATTGCCCTCGCGGAAGAGCTGGGCGTAAACGGGACACCGACTCTGTTTCTTGATGGCCGGCGGGTGCCGCATCTGTGCCGCACGCCGGTGTTCTGGAGGGCGTTCGCACAGGACCGGGCGCAGCTTGCCGCGGGGGACGGGACGGAGGTCGCGGGGGTGGTGGCGGTCGCAGCTCACTAGCGGAGGACTTCGGGACAATGTCCGATCAACACAACGATCTGCCGGAGCCGGCGTGGGTGGCGACATCGGCAACCATCATTCCACCGTCGCGCCGAACGGATGTTGTATCGTGCGTGATTGACCGCGAGATCGTGCTCTCGGAGCCCGATCGGGGGGATGTGTACTACCTGAATGAGACGGCGTCGGCGGTCTGGACCAGTTGTGACGGCGCCACAAGCACCAGAGACATGGCGGAGGCACTTGTCGCCCGATTCGAGGTGCCGTTTGAACTCGCCCTTGACAACGTGGAGCAGGTCGCTGCGTGGTTCGCGGAATCGGACCTGCTCGAAACGCCCGACCAGTGATGACACACAGCCGCAGAGGACAACGCGATGATGCCGCGGGGGCGGAGTGGCGATTTACCATCGGCGAAATCGATCTCGACTTGCGCAGCGACGCGAAGGGGATTGTCGACGAGCTGGCCGGCTTATATCCCCGCTGCCGTTCCTCCTCATCGCGCAACGGGTGCATCCGGCTGGCGGTAATGCGGCGGAGGCGGAGGCTGTTGGGCGCGGCCCGCTACGACATCGTCAGTGACGGCGTCAAGATGACCGGCGGCCATCGCGAAGAGAACCTGCTGCCGCATCTTGAGTGGGCGATCAGCGGCAAGGTCATCGAAACCTGCAGTCAGTACCTGCAGATCCACGCGGCTTCGCTGTCATTCCGGGGAATGGGGGCGATCCTGGCCGGGCCGTCCGGTGCGGGGAAGTCCACGCTGGCCGCGGGTCTCCTCGCCGGCGGCTGGAAATACATGTGCGACGAGTTTGCGCTGGTTGAACCGGAAAGCGTGACGTTGCGCCCGTTTCCGAAGGCCCTGTGCGTCAAGTCCGGCGCGTTCGAGATCGTTAGAGAACTGGACTTGAAGCTGTCGCGGAATCGTCCCTACGTGAAAACATACAAGGGCAACGTCGGGTACATCAGCCCTCGGACTGTGCCGCGGGCGGTGGCGGAGAGGCCGGCCTCGATCGGGATGGTGCTGTTTCCGAAGTACACGGGTCAGAGGACGCCGTGCATCCGGCCCTTGCTGCGAGGAAGGGCGGCTTTCAATCTTGCCGCCTACGTGTTGAACACCGATGCCTTTGCCGACCGCGGCCTGTCAACGATCCGGCGGATCGTGGACGGCGCCCGGTGTTTCGTGGTCGAGACCGGCTCGATCGGGGACACGATTGAGCTGATCAAGTCCATCGCCGGCCAAGGCAACTCCGCAGCCGATCGGGATCACGCCCAGATGACACAGACAGGCGTTGCGTGAATGACCGGGAAGCGGCCCGGCTTGCCCCATGGTGACCTGATGAGAACGCAGGTGCGGTCAATAAGCTCAACCGGTCCGGTGAATTCCCGAGCAGGGGCAGATTGCCTCGCCGGAGTGAATGAAGGCCCGGGACCACCCGATTCCACCATTCTGTTGTTCGCAATGTGTAAGGCAGGTGAAACTCCAGGGGCACTTCGGCCGTACAACATTCCTGGTCGGGGATCCCGGCGGTGAGTGTGCGCGGCGTGCCCGCCCGTCAGCTCCGTCGGGCCCGGCCGACTGGGATTGGGAGGCAGGAAACGGTTGTTGTGGTTCTGTGCAAAGCGGCATCGGCGATCCGGGGCGGAGCGTCACCGCGGCCCCCGGCGCGGTTGCAGCGCCGGGGGCCGTTGAGACGCCGAGCCGGGATGCCGCGCCGCCGGCGCCCCTGAAAAGGCCGTGGATCGGGCAGGGAGTCGTCAATGGAGGTTCACCGGATCCGAAACGGAAGCCCGCGCCGGGACCGGCGCGGGCGCCGCCGAAGCAGGCCCGGGATGGGTGGTTGGACGGCAGTGATGGCCGATGGGATGATGACCGAAACGTGCTGTGCGACGGCCGCACGCTGTCGCGAGGCGCTGCCTTCTGATGTTGGGAGGACAGAAGGCGGCTGCAGCAATGAAAATCGCCATGGGAAAGGTTCGGCCTGAAGCGCCGACGAGAATCGGATCTAAATGGGAGTCACGACATGAGATTTCGCGCGTTACCAACGGGCGCCGCGGCGTGGGGATGTATGTTCCTGACGTTCGGCGCAATCGCAGAGCCGGCCCCGCCGCAGGGTTCGGTCAGCGTCACCATACCGGTAGGCGGCTACCAGGTGACGAAGACGGAACGGGGCGACGAGCTGACCATCGAAGATTTCGGCTACCTGAACACGCCCGGGATGCCGCAACTTCCGACCAGGATCTTCGCCGTCGCCATTCCGCCCGGTGCCGAGTTCGTCGATCTTCAGTACGACCCGGGCCAGGGCGTGGTTCTTCCCGGCACTTATCAGGTCCCGCCCGCGACGTTGCCGCGGGTGATCGGGCAGGAAGACGCAGCCCTTTACGAAGCGGAACTCCGGCAATGCGAGATCAACCGCGCCGCCGTTTATGGAAGCGACGATGCGTTCCCGCGGCAGCCGGTGGAGTTCGTTCGCACCGCCGGTTACCGCGGCTACAACCTGGTGGATGTAATGGTCACGCCGTTCGCCTACTACCCGCAATCCGGGCAACTGGTTTATTACCCGGACGTGACGGTCAATGTGACCTACCTGCCGTCGCGGAACGAAGCGGGGGCCATCGCCGACGATTCCGCCCGCATCGAGGCGCTGGCGGCGGAGATCGTGCTCAATCACGATCAGGCCCGATCCTGGTATCGGGAGGATGCCTCCACGGATCGCGGACTTCACGATTTCGTGATCATCACGCTCGATTCGCTGTCCGCGTCGATCAACGCCATCGTGGACTGGGAGTCCACCAAGGGCAGGACGGTGGAAGTGGTCAGCACCTCCTATATCAACTCCTTCTACACCGGTTATGACCTGGCCGAGAAGATGCGGAACTTCCTCCGGGAGAAGTATCCCGCCGATCAGTGGGGCATCGAGGACGTGCTCCTCATCGGACACTACGACGACGTGCCGATGCGCCGCACCGCCCAGAACACGGGATACGGCCAGCCCGAGACCGACTTCTATTACGCGGAACTGACCAAGGCGGACGCCGACTCCTGGGATGCGGACGGCGATCATCAGTGGGGCGAGGATTCGGACCCCATCGACTTCTATGCCGAGGTGAACGTGGGCCGCATTCCCTGGAGCCAGCCGGACATCGTTCTGAGCATCTGCGAGAAGTCCGTCGCCTACGAGCAGAACACCGACCCGAGCTTCAAGAACAACATCCTGCTGCTCGGGGCGTTCTTCTGGCCCGACACCGACAACGCGGTGCTCATGGAAGCCAAGGTGGATCAGTCGTGGATGGCCGACTGGACCATGACCCGCATGTACGAGCAGGGTTACACCACCTATCCGATGGATTACAACCTCAACAACGTCAATGTCCAGTCGGTGTGGTCCGCGGGCAAATTCGCGTTTGTGAACTGGGCCGGCCACGGTTCTCCGACCTCCTCGCACATTTACTACTCCACGGGTGAGGCGTTCATTGCAAACAGCAATTGCCCCTACCTCAACGACGACTACCCGGCGATCATCTTCGCCGATGCCTGCTCCAACTCCGACACCGATTACCTCAACATCGGCCAGGCCATGATGGAGCAGGGCGGCGTGGGATTTCTCGGGGCGACCAAGGTCGCCTACGGAATGCCCGGCTGGTATCAGCCTTACAGCGGCTCCAGCCAGTCTCTGGATTACTTCTTCACCACCTACCTCACCAGCCGCGACTACACGCTCGGCGGGGGACATCAGCGGGCCCTGCTGGAGATGTACACACATAACATGTGGTACTACCTCAAGTACGAGACCTTCGAGTGGGGAGCCATCTGGGGCAACCCGAACCTGGCCATGGGATCGCCGGCGGCCCTGAGCATCTCCTTCCCCGACGGTTTGCCCGAACTTCTCGCGCCGGGAGTCGAGACGGCAATCACCGTGAAGATCACCGACGGCCTGGAAACTTACGTTCCGGGCACGGGAACGCTCTACTGCCGTTATGACGGCGGCACATATGTAACCTCGCAACTGACTTCGATCGGCGGGGATCTCTACGAAGCGATCCTCCCGCCCGCCGCCTGCGATGACGTGCCGGAGTTCTACTTCAGCGCCGAGGGTGACGGCAGCACCGTCATCTACAGCCCCTACGGAGCGCCGGACAACGTCTATACCGCGGACGTCGGCGTCATCAACGTCGCCGTCGAGGACGATTTCCAAGACGACCTGGGCTGGACGGTCGAGAACTTCGATCTCGACACCGGGGCCTGGGAGAGGGTCGATCCCGTCGGCAGCAACGGCAACCGCGGCGATCCGCCCGACGATTACGACGGCTCCGGCAAGTGTTACGTCACGGGCGACGGCTACGACGAAGACATCGACGGCGGGCCAACCGTGCTTACCTCCCCCACCATCGACCTCAGCGGCGTGCCCGAGGCGGAGGTCAGTTACGCCCGGTGGTTCTACAACGACGACAACGATGCCGACCGCCTGCTCTGCGAGATCTCCAACGACAACGGGGCGTCCTGGGTGACCCTGGAGAACGTCTCGCACGATCCCGGCTGGACGGTGGTCTCGTTCTTCGTCGCCGACTACGTGACGCCCACCGATCAGATGGTGTTCCGCTTCAGCGCCGATGACAATCCCAATGACTCGGTCACCGAGGCGGGTATCGACGCGTTCATGATCACTTCCTTCGATTGCGATAATGATTGCCCGGAGGATGTGAACAGTGATGCCGTGGTCAACATCGACGATCTGTTTGAGATTCTCGGCCACTGGGGCGAGACCGGTGGTACTTACGATGTCAACGCTGACGGCACCGTGAACATCGACGACATCTTCGCGGTCCTCGCCGCCTGGGGCCCCTGCCCGTGAGCGGAGAGCGCCGGACGATGAGTGAATAAACCTTAGAACGGCCGCGGGCACAGTGTCCGCGGCTGTTTTCTCATGAGGCTGACCACCCCTCTCCCCGACACCTGATACGGATCACAATTGGAATTCACGCGTCAGATCGGGAGCAAACCGTTCCCCCCTACCTTTCAGGGAGAGGGCGAGGGGGTGGGTTGGCGCGCTCGCAGGGCATTGTGCGCTTATTCGACGCCTCCATCGGTTCGTTCGAACCACCCTCACCCTAACCCTCTCCCTCAAGGGAGAGGGGAATGCCTGCCCCCGTCTCAGATGGAATTCGTATGAAGGGGGGGTCGGGGGTCAGGGACGATCGCGGGCTGCCGCCGCGCCGGGATCGACATGCGCAGCGGCAGGCACCTTACGATGGCCGGAATCGGCAGGGGCGTGTCTATTGTTTTGGCCGTCATTTCACGATGTAGCCGACACACAGTGTAGTGGCGACCGCGAGCACGGCCGGCTACGCGCAATGCCTGCCCAACCTGCCTGGGCGGGGCTGGAGCAGCCCCGGAGCCGCGGTGAGGCGCGGGAAACCGCAGGGAGATATGCAATGAGGTGTTCGGATCACGCAGCGTCTGTGGTGGTTCTGCTCGCGGTGTCAGGAACTTGCGGCAACACCGGGCCCCTCTTCCCATGTCAGCAGATCCAGGTGGGGGCGAACCCATTTTCTGTCGCGTCCGCCGATCTGAACGGCGATGGCGAGCACGACCTGGCAGTGACGGACCGTGAAGACTGCACCGTCTCGATCCTCCTGGGTCATGGCGACGG
Source organism: Phycisphaerales bacterium (assembly GCA_020345805.1). GTDB lineage: Bacteria > Planctomycetota > Phycisphaerae > Phycisphaerales > SM1A02. Next base: position 105,542 of record CP070772.1, read on the forward strand.
GACTTTCGCCGACCGAATGACGGTCCAAGTGGCCTGCAAACCCAGTTGGATCGAGGCGGCAGACCTGGATGCAGACGGCGATGTTGACCTGGCGACCGCCAACGCCAGCGTAGATACGATTTCAGTCTTCTTGAACAACGGCGATGGGACATTCGCCCCGCAGGTAACCTACGGCGCGGGCGAGGCGGCCAACGCGCTGAAGATCACGAATCTGGACGGGGACGGCGATCTCGATCTTGTGGTGTGCAACGCCGGGGCCGCTACGGTCTCGATTCTCTTCAATCACGGAGACGGCACGTTCGGCCCTGCTGACGTTTACGCGGTTGATGCCGATCCGGGATCGCTGAACACCGCAGATCTGGACGGGGATGGCGACAGCGATATCGCCGTGGTCCACGGTGATACCGATACCGTCTCGATCCATTTCAATCAGGGCGACGGTTCGTTCGTTCCCGGCGAAACCTATGAGGTTGGTGATAGTCCGTGGGGCGATAATCCGTATTCAGTCGAACCAGCCGATCTTGACAACGACGCTGACATAGATCTGGCTGTTGTGAACCTGTGGGGAAGTACGGTTTCGATCCTGCTCAACGAAGGCGATGGTACCTTCGGGCCGTTCAGGCAATATGAGGTGGGATCCTACGCGTGCATGACCGGAATCGAAGACTTCAATGGAGACGGCAATCTCGATCTCGCCGTGACAAATTTTTACGATGATGATGTTTCGATCCTCTTGAACACCGGCAACGGGACCTTCATCTGGGGCAAGAGAATCGCTGTCGGACAGAGTCCGCACGATGTAGCGGTCGAAGACCTCGACGGCGACGGTTGCCACGATCTTGTGGCGGTGAATTTCTACGGCGACGACGTGTCCGTCGTCCTGGGCCGTGGGGACGGCACGTTCGATGCGCGTGTGCCCTATTCCCTGCAGGACTACCCGAGCTTCGTCACCAGCGGCGATCTGAACGACGACGGGAAACCGGACCTGGTTGCGACCCGCGGGGACGACAGGGTCTCGATCCTGTTCAACGAGGGCGATGCAGTGTTCGCACCTGAGAGGAGCTATGGCGTGGGCCCCAGGCCCGTCTCTGCCGCGGTCGCCGACATGGATGGCGATGGAGACCTGGACGTGGTCACCGCCAACAGCCAGATCGGCAGCGTCACCGTCCGGTTCAACGATGGCTTTGGGGACCTGCTCTGGGGTGTGACATCCTTCTCCGGCTATCACCCCTGCTCCGTGGCGATCGATGACCTGGACGGCGACGGTGACGGCGATGTCGCCGTCGCCGCCTTTGGCGAGGATAGCGCATCCGTAATGCTCAACGTCGGCTACGGCACGCTGGCCCTGCCCGTGTTCTACGCGACCGACGAGGGCACGCGCGCCATTGCGATCGGAGACCTCGATCGGGATGGCGATCCCGATCTGGCGACCGCCAACCGTCCCGACGATTCGGTGTCGATTCTCATGAATAACGGCGATGGTTCGTTCGCATCAAACGTCAATTACGATGCGGGCGACGATCCCCGCTCTATTGCCATCGACGACCTGGACGGTGATGGCGATCCCGACCTGGTCGTGCTCGTCTTCCTGGAGAACGCGATCGCGACGTTCATGAACGCGGGTGACGGCACTTTCCTGCCTCGGGTCGTCTACGGCGTCGGGAATGAGCCACGCGGACTCGCGGTTGCCGACTTCAACGGCGATGGCGCGCCGGATCTGGCCACAGTTAACAAGTGGGACGATGATGCCATGATCCTGCTCAACCTCGGCGACGGCACCTTTGCCGTCCCTCTATCGTTTGGCGTGGGGTATATGCCCGTTTCCGTGACGGCCGCGGACCTGGACGGCAACGGCGCCGTCGACCTGGTCGTGGCCGATGAGCTGGATCAGACCCTGTCCGTTCTCCTGAACCGCCTCGATCCGCAACTCCCCTGCCCGGCCGACCTCAACGACGACGGCAAAGTGAACATCGATGATCTGTTCCTCATCCTCGGCGCCTGGGGCCTGTGCAATGACTGCCCGGAAGACCTGAACGATGACGGGAAGGTCAATATCGATGACTTGTTCGCAGTGCTGGGAGCGTGGGGGCCGTGCCCGTGAGACGTGTGCGGCGGCTACCGCTTGACTTTCTGGTGTGACACCACCCGCCAGCGGTCGCCGGTTTTCTCGAAGTTGAAGCGGAAGTGAACCTGCACGTTGCCGTAAGCCTCGTCGGCGTGGCCCATTGAGATGACCGCGGTGGCGGTTGCACCATCCTCGGCCATCTCGAACTCACGATACTGACGGATTGCCAGCTCCATCGCCTGGCGATCGAGGTAGCTTTCTACGGCTGCGTCAAACGCCTCGCGGTTGGGAACGGTCGGCGGCTCTTTTCCTCCACAGCCGGTCAACAGACAAATGATCAGGATCAGATGGAGAAGCTGGGGGGTGAGTCTCATGGGCGGGCCCGCCTGTAAATGGTGCTTTCGTTGATGCTCAGGATACCTTCGGGGCCATGTGCGGTAAGGGGTCCGGAGACGTAAACCTGCCCGCCTCAGGGTGTTGTGCCGCTTGCGGCTTCGCGATTGCGTCAGCGCCGGCTTTCGGGCGATTCCGGCGGCGGTTTCGGGGGAAGTTCCGGGGGGGCTCGGTCCGTTGACCGAAACGGCGGCGCGGGCTATTCTGGCCCTGAGGATCCGGATGCGAAACCGAGGGGCCGGCCACGCGGTAAGTCCCGGTTTCGCCTTGTCTTATCCGGCGCATCCGGCGGAGGAAAAGGGTGACTGACAAGATGCCTATCGCGGTCCTGGGCTGTGGAGGCTGGGGCAAGAACATCGTGCGGACCGTCAACGGTCTGGGCTGCCTGAAATCGGTGGTGGATCCGACCGAACAAGGGCGGCAAACCGCCGCGTCTCTCGCCCCGGAGGCCGAGGTTTTTGAGAATCCCGAGCCGGTCTTCGCCGATCCGGCGGTGAAGGGGGTGATGATCGCCACCCCGGCCGAGACGCATTACACCCTCGCCCGGGCCGCCCTCGAGGCCGGCAAGGATGTGTTTGTCGAAAAACCCCTGACCATCGACGTCGAAGAGGCCCATCAGCTCGTTGATCAGGCGGCCAAAACCGGACGAGTCCTGATGGTCGGCCATCTCCTGGAGTATCACCCCGCGGTTCTGAAGCTTCACGAGATGATCCAGGCCGGGGAGTTGGGGAATATCCGCTACCTGATTTCCAACCGCCTGAACCTGGGCAAGATCCGCACCGAGGAGAACGCCCTCTGGTCGTTCGCCCCACACGACATCGCGGTGATTCTCCGGCTTGTCGGAGCCCTGCCTTTTGAAGTGGTGGCGACGGGCGGCTCTTATCTGACCGCCAACATCGCCGACGTCACCGTCACCCAACTGCTTTTCGACAACGGCGTGCGATCACACATCTTCGTCTCCTGGCTGCACCCGTTCAAGGAGCAGAAACTGGTGGTGATCGGCTCGAAGAAGATGGCGAGCTTCGACGACGTGGCCAAGGAGCTGGTGCTCTACGATCAACGCGTCGATTGGCACGAAGGACAACCGATTCCCGTGCGGGGTGAAGGTCAGCTTGTCGATTTCCCCGGCGCGGAGCCGCTGAAGGAAGAGTGCCTGCACTTCATCGAGCGAATGGCGGATCGCCGCCCGCCCCGGACCGACGGCCTCAACGGCCTGCGCGTCCTTCAGATCCTGCACGCCGCCCAGCGTTCGCTGGTCACCAACGGCCAGCCGGTTCCCTTCTCGCTCGATTGGCGCTCCGGCGATGGAGCAGTCGGCGAGGTGAAACCCTTTCGCCCCCCTGTAAGCGCCGCCAGAGAGGAAGTGGTTGGAGCCCATGCCCAAGGTTGACCCCGCAAGGTTCCCGGGAGTCCAGATCCACGAGTCGGCATACGTCGACGAACCCTGCGAGATCGGGCCCGGCACGAAAATCTGGCACTTCACCCACCTCATGCCCAACTGCCGGCTCGGCCGGAACTGCAACCTCGGGCAGAACGTGGTCGTCTCACCCGACGTGACGCTGGGCGACAACGTGAAGGTCCAGAACAACGTCTCCATCTACACCGGGGTGATCCTGGAGGACGACGTCTTCTGCGGGCCTTCCATGGTGTTCACCAACGTCATCAACCCCCGCAGCGAGATCATCCGGCGCGGCGAGTATCAGAAGACCGTGGTCCGCAGAGGCGCGACCATGGGCGCCAACTGCACCATCGTCTGCGGCATCGAGGTCGGGCGCTACGCGTTCATCGCCGCCGGGGCGGTGGTTCCGAAGGATGTGCCCCCCTACGCTCTGATGGCGGGCGTGCCGGCGAAGCGCATCGGCTGGGCCTGCCGCTGCGGCATCATCCTGCCGAAGACCCCCGCCGACGGCCTCTTCTCCTGCGATGCCTGCGGTAACCGGTACCGGGAAGAAAACGGAACTCTCAACCCCGTCAAGGAAGTGCAAGAAAATGGCTGAAAAGACCACCGTTCCCCTGCTCGACCTCAAGGCCCAGTACGCCACCATCCGGGACGAGATCGCCGAGGCGATGGAAGAGGTGATCGAGAGCCAGTGGTTCATCATGGGGCCCAACGTCAAGTCCCTGGAAGACGACATCGCCTCCTACTGCAACACAAAGTTCGCGATCGGCTGCGCCTCGGGGACCGACGCAATCCTCCTGGCCCTGATGGCCATCGGCATCGAGCCGGGCGACGAGGTGATCTGCCCCTCCTACACCTTCTTTGCCACCGGCGGGTGCATCCACCGGCTGGGAGCGAAACCCGTCTTCGCCGACATCGACCCCGTCACCTACAACATGGATCCGGCATCCGTGAGGGAGGCGGCCTCAAAGTGCAAGCGCCTCAAGGCGATCATGCCCGTGCACCTCTTCGGCCAGGCCGTGGACATGGATGCGATGCTGAAGCTGGGTGAGGAACTGAATGTCCCCATCATCGAGGATGCCGCCCAGGCCATCGGCACCGAGGACAGTCAGGGCATACGCACCGGCTCGCGGGGCACCGTCGGCTGCTTCAGCTTCTTCCCCTCCAAGAACCTCGGGGCGTTCGGGGACGGCGGCATCTGCACCATGAACGACGAGCGGCTCGCCGGTCTCATCGGAATCCTCCGCGTGCACGGCGGCAAGCCCAAGTACTATCACAAGATTGTCGGGGTCAACTCCCGGCTTGATGCCCTCCAGGCCGCCATCCTCCGGGTGAAGCTGAAGTACCTCGATTCCTGGACCGCGGGCCGGCAGGAAAACGCCGCCGCCTACGACCGGATCTTCGCCGAGGCCGGGGCCGCCACCAGCGCCACGCCCCTGCACGAAGGCGGTTTCCCCCTACGCACTCCCCAGCCCGCCTCCCGGCCCGCGCGGCACATCTACAACCAGTATGTCATCCGCGTCCCCGCCGCCATCCGAGATGAGCTGCGTGATGAGCTGAAGGACCGGGGCGTGGGGACCGAGGTCTATTACCCCGTCCCCCTGCACCTGCAGGAGTGCTTCGCCTATCTGGGCCATTCCAGGGGCGATCTTCCGCACTCGGAGCAGGCCGCCGATCAGACCATCGCCCTGCCCATCTATCCGGAACTGACCGACGAGCAGATCAACCACGTCGCCCGGACGGTGGTCTCCTTTGTCGGCTCGCGCAATCCGGCGGCGGTCTGAACGGATCAGTCAACATCTTTTTACGGAGGCGTCCCGAATCACGGGATGCCTCTTTACACTTACGGCCTGCTGGGATGCCCGTCTTTCATGAGCCGGCCGAACTGAGCCGGCGGCCAGTCAGAGTACGCCTGTGAAGGTTCTCCACGTAAACGATTATGCCTGGGCCGGCGGATGCGAAGTCCTGATGAACGAAACCATCGCCGCCCTGAATGAGCGTGGCCTGACTGCCGAGATGTTCACCGCCGACGAGGTGGTCAATTACCGGCGCACTCCGCTGAGCTACATCGATTCCTGTCGCTGCCGCCGGGCCCTGAATAGACGGCTGGAGGCGTTCGATCCGGATGTCGTGCACCTGCACAACTTCTATCACCGGCTGTCTCCGGGAATCCTCGCTACGCTCAAGAAATGGCGACAGGCCAGACGGGCCTGCGGCCTGCCCGCGCAGGTGGTGATGACCGCCCACGATCATCACCTGATCTGCCCCAACAGCGGGATGCTGTCTTACAAGGGCCGGAAGATCAGGCCGGTCCCACCCGCCCATCTGGACCGCCTGTGGAGGATTCTGATCACCCGCTGGGATCACCGCAGTGAGCTGCACTCGATGCTCAAGATCGCCCAGCACGTATGGAACTACCGCCTGTTGAAGCGGCAGCGAACCATCGATCTGGTGATATGTCCCAGCCGCTACCTGCAGGACCTGATGCGGCGCTTCGACACGCTCTTTCTCCCGCATCCGACGCCGCAGGTCGATGCGGGCGAAGCGAGGCACGACGATGAGCTGCGCCTGGTGTTTGCGGGGCGCGTGGAGCCGGAAAAGGGGCTGGGATTGTTCCTCCGCGACCTGCCGGCGGAGTTTTCCGGGAGCCTGGAAGTGATCGGGGATGGCTCCTCACTTCCCGCCTGCCGGGCGATCTGCCGGCGGACCGGCCTGGACAACCGCGTGCGTTTCCTGGGCGCGCTGCCGCGGGCGGAGGCCATCGCCCGCATCGCCGCGGCCCACGTGCTTCTGCTGCCCTCGCTGTGCCCGGAGAACTACCCCATGAGCCTGCTGGAGGCGCTGGCCTGCTCCACGAATATCCTGGTGTCCGACCTCGGCGGGGCGCGGGAGATCGTGCGCGACTCCGGCGTCGGCTTCGTCTTCACGCCCGCCAATCGCGGCAGCATCGCCTCGGCTCTGAACAAGGTCCGCCGGCGGTTTGAGGATCACACGCTCAACGATTTCGACGTCTCGGCGTTCCTTCAGCAGCGCAGCCGCGACGCCTATGTCGACGGTCTGTTGCATGCCTACGGCCTGCCGGATGGGGATCCCGCCTAGCCGCCCGGCGGCGGCCTCCCTCTCGAACATTGCGAGCCTCTCCGGCGACTCCGGCCCATGCTAACATGCCCTCGACAGGAGACTCTCCGAAGTGCCAGGCCGATCACCAGCCGATGATGACTCACGCTGCCGAGTCGTGATGCTGGTTGACAACAACTTCAAGCACGACGCGCGCGTAGCCCGGGAGGCAAACGCCCTGCGGGACGAGGGATGCGAGGTGATCGTCTTCGCCGTCGCCGATCCGGACTGCCCGCCGCGCGAAACGGTCGATGGTATTGAGATCCGCCGGGTGGGGACGCGCTCCCTGCGGTTCTGGCGGGCGGTGGCGGCGGTCCTGCTCTGGTGGAATACCGCCGCGCTGAGATGGATCCTCCCGCCCCGCGATCCGGCGGAGCCGTCGAAGTCTCGATGGCTCGACCGGGTCCTGCCGAAGGTGTTCTGGTATATGGCGCTCAACGTGGACCTGGCGCGTGCGGCCGCCCGTCTCCGGCCGCAGGTTGTCCACGCGCACGATCTATCCACGCTGCCGGCGGGACGGATCCTAAAGCGGCTGATCGGGGCGCTGCTGGTGTTCGATTCCCACGAGCTGTTCCTGCACCGGAACGTGGGGCAGGGCGCCCGCCGGCGCAATCAGATGTTCTGGACGCTCGTGGAGAAGCTGGCGATCGGCCGAAGACGCCGTGAAGACCGTCGTGCCGTCGACGCATTCATCACCGTTAACGACAGCATCGCCGGGCATCTCAACGATCGCTATCCGGCCCTGCCCCGGGCGGTCATCGTCCGCAACGCCTCGCCCGCGCCGGACGGGCCGGTCAACTACGATGGACGTCTGCACGACGCCGCGGGGCTGCCGCGCGAGTCAAGGATCCTGCTTTTTCAGGGTGGGATTGTGCCCTGCCGCGGCCTGGAAGCGCTCGTGCGCAGCGGGCCGCTGCTCGGGGACGATTGGGCCGTCGTGCTCATGGGGCCGGGTGGCTACCGCGCGCGTCTGCAAGAGCTGGCCCGCGAAATCGACCCCGCCGGCCGGCGCGTCAGGTTCATCGGCCCCGCGCCGCATGCCGAGCTTCTCCGCTGGACCGCCGGCGCGACCCTCGGGGTCATCCCCTATGAGAATGTCTGCCTCAATCACTGGTACTGCACACCGAACAAGCTCTGGGAATATCCCGCGGCCGGCGTGCCCATCCTGGCGAGCCCGTTTCCCGAGATGCGCAAGTTGATCGAGGGCAACGGCATCGGCCGGCTGCTCGGCGATCCGGTTACCCCTCAGAATCTCGCGGATACCGTCGCCTCCATAACGGACCAGGAACTGTCGGAGATGCGCGACGCCTGCGCTGAGTTTGCGAAACGTGATAACTGGTCGATATACGCCGAACGCCTCCGCGATCTGTATCATCACCTGCGGAATGACCTTGTGGATCCGGGCACGGAACCCGGTGCATAAGAAGGCATTGCATCGCGGACCATTCATGCGCATCCTGCTGATCACGCCTTACTTCCCGCCCCAGCACGCAGTGGCCTCGCTGCGCACCGCGCATCTGGCCCGTTGCTGGTCGGCGCTGGGGGAGGAGGTGACCGTCCTGACGACGACCAAGCGCGCCGATCAGCGCGGGCTTGACCTCGATATCGCCGACGCGCGGGTGGTGGAGATCGACTACCGACCGCCCCGCGTGCTCGAACGCCTGCGCGCTTCTCACAAGGGCTCCGATGAGGGCGGCGCCGATCGACCGCCGGCGACCGCTGATGGCCTCCGACCCCTCGGACTGATGCGCAGGGTGAAACAGCGCTCCGGCGCGTTCAGCTCCGTGCGCATGCCGGATCTCACCGACTGGTGGGTGAAACCGGCGACGCACTGGGCGAGGGAGCACGGACCATGGGATGTTGCCGTCAGCTCATCCGGCCCCTACACCGCGCACCTGGTAGGGTTGCGGCTTCGCGTCGGCGGCGCGGTCGGAAAATGGGCGGCGGAGTTCCGCGACCTGTGGACGCAGAACCACACCTTCCGCGGGCTCTTTCCCTTCACCTTGCGCGAGCGGATGCTCGAGGCACGATGTCTCCGCCGCGCCGATCTGCTCGTCGCGGTCACCGAGGGTTTCGCCCGCGGCCTGCGCAGGCGGGCCCGCCGGACGGTGGAGGTGATCTACAACGGGTTTGACCCCGCGGAGACGCAGCGCGAGGCGACTTCGCCCAAGTTCACCGGCAGCGATCTTGTCAGGCTGATCTACACCGGCACGTTATATCCGGGCATGCAGGATCCGCTGCCCCTGATGCGGGCAATGAAGATGTTGAAGGACCATCATCCCGCGGAGGCGGCGCGGTTCAGGCTCGTCGTCGCAGGGCAGGGCGATGAGATCTGGTCGGACCTGGTTCAACGCCACGAGGTCGGCGACTTGGTCGAGGTTCTCGGCGTCGTGCCGCGCGATCAGGCCCTCGCCATGCAGAGGCAGGCCCACGGACTGTTGCTGCTGGATGCCGTCGATCCGGAGCGCGGCGTGCTGTTCGCCAAGGTGTTCGAGTATCTCTTGGCAAGCGCGCCGGTGCTCGTGGTGGGCGGCGCAGCGAAATCCGAACTCGGCCGGCTCATTGCGGATTCCGCCCGGGGCCTCCACGCGGGTAACGATGCGAACCGCGTTCTGACTGCCCTGCGTGACCTGATCAACGGAGTTGCGGCGGATGTCGGTGAGCGCAACGACGAGCTGATCGCCACCTACAGCCGGGATCACCAGGCCCGTCGCTACCTGTCGCTGCTGGAAGCGATGGTTGGATCGGAAACAGGCTCCAGCGCGAAGCGCCCGGCATCGGCGGGATCGGCCTGAACCCGAACCACCGGCGTTTCCGGTTCGTGGTCCAGCGCGATGCGCCAGTTCTCCGCCGCCGCCTGCCGCAGAAGCGTGAGCTTCGATTGCATGTTGGCGTGCGGCAGCATGTCATAACCCATGCTGAAGGCCGCCCCGACATGGTGAACCGTGGGCATCACATCGCCCGCGAAACACACCGTCCCCGCCTCGTCGGCGAAACGCACCACCTGGTGTCCCCAGGTGTGGCCGGTCAGGGGCCATACCCGCAGTCCGGGCAGAATCTCCGCCTCCCCATCGACAAGCCGCATCTGCTTTTGCACGGGATCGAGATGGTCGCGCAGGTAAGTCCGCGACATCGTGCTTCTGCCCGCCACCGCATCTTCCCATTCCGTCTTCTGACTTAGTATCTTCGCGTTGGGAAACGAGCTTACCGCGTTGCCGTTCGCATCGAGATGGGTCAGCCCGCCGGCGTGGTCGAAATGAAGATGCGTGACGATGACGCGGGTGATCTCATTCGGATCGACGTCTTCCTCGCGCAGAGCGTCGAGGATCGTGCGGCCGTCCATGGCGAAGATCTGCCGATCCTTCTCCGCCCACTTCCCCCCGCAGCCGGTTTCGATCAGGACCTTATGTTCGCCGTCCTCCAGCAGCAGGCAGTTGGCGTGCAGGGGGATGCGGTTCAGCTCGTCCGGCTCGACAAGTCTCGACCAGAGGACTTTCGGAACCACGCCGAACATGCTTCCGCCGTCGAGGCGGAACGAGCCGGCTTTCAAGAGCTTCCAGGACCAGGTGGCGGTCACGGTGATCAACCTTCACAGACAGGTGGCGAGACTCGTCAATTCCCCGCTATGCCTTGACGATGGGCGCCTTGACGTCGGCCACCTTCGCCATGGCGTTGCGGGTGTCCACGATCAGCTTCGCGTGCTGCCCGATCAGCCCGTAATCGACGTTGGTGTGGTCGGTGACGATGAGGACACAATCGTGTTCGGCGAGCGTTTGTTCCGTCAGTTCCACCGAGGCAAGGTCGATGCGGTGCTTGCGCATCTTGGGGAAGTGCGGAACATGAGGATCGTGGTAGCTCACCTCCGCGCCGCCCGCCCACAACAGCTCGATGATCTCCGCGGCGGGGCTCTCCCGCAGATCGTCGATGTCAGGCTTGTAGGCCACGCCTGACACCAGCACCTTCGCGCCGCGCAGGGCCCGGCCCCGTTCGTTCAGGGCGCTGATGACCTGCGATACGACATACACCGGCATGCGGGCGTTGATCTCGCCGGCCAGCTCGATGAACTTCGTCGCGCAGCCGATCTCCTTGGCCTTCCAGGTCAGGTAGAACGGATCGATGGGGATGCAGTGCCCGCCCAGCCCCGGGCCGGGATAGAACGGCTGGAAGCCGAAGGGCTTGGTGGAGGCCGCCTCGATCACCTCCCATACGTCGATCCCCATGTCCGCCAGCACGGTCTTCAGCTCGTTGACCATGGCGATGTTCACCGCCCGGTAGATGTTCTCAAGCAGCTTGGCGGCTTCGGCGATTTCGGCGGAGCTGACCCGGTGAATCTCGGAGATCGCCCCGGAGTAAAGCGCCATCGCCAGACCGGTGCTCGTTTCATCCACCCCGCCCACGAGCTTGGGAATCGTTGCGGTGGAGGCGGTCTTGCGCCCCGGATCTTCCCGCTCGGGGGAGTATGCGAGGAAGAAATCCACGCCGCACTTCAAGCCCGAGGTTTCCAGCAGGGGCAGCATCTCCTGGCGGGTGGTGCCGGGGTAAGTGGTCGATTCCAGCACCACCAGCTGACCCGGCCGGAGGATCTGGGCCACCATCTTCGTGGAGGAAAGGACGAAGCTGAGATCCGGCTCGCGGTGGCGGCCCAGCGGCGTGGGAACGCAAAGAAGGATTGCATCGGCTTCCGCCAGGCGGGCCGCGTCCGCGGTGGCGTCGAACCGATCCGACTCCGCGAGCACCTTCGCCAGACCGTCGCCGATATGCTCCATGTAATCCACGCCGCGCTTGAGCGAATCGACCTTGCTCTCGTCCACGTCGAAGCCGAGCACCTTGTAACCGGCATCGTGCATCGCCCGGGCCAGGGGCATGCCGACATAGCCCATGCCCACGATGCCGATCGTGGCGGTCTTCGATTTCAGCAGGTTCATCAACATGTCGGCGGGGTGGCCGTGGGGCTTATCGTGGGGGGCTGCGGGCACGCGGGTCACCTCATCAGGGGCGTTGGTGATTTGAGGCATCGAGAAAACTCCACAGGATCGTCTCCAGCGCGAGCGCCCCGGTCGCCTGCGTTTGATGAGTATAGCGGAGCCGCTGCCGGTCTATCACAGTCCCCTGACCAGCGTTTGGGGGGATTCCAGCGACTTTACCACCGTGTTGAGGAACCGCACGCCCTCGGCCCCGTCCACCACCCGGTGGTCGCAACTGAGGCTCAGGGGCAGGGATCGACCCGCGTAGAACTTCCCGCCCGAGGTCATCACCTTCTCCCGGGCCCGGCCCACGGCGAGGATCGCCACTTCCGGGTAGTTGATGATCGGCGTGGCGAACATGCCCCCGTAACTGCCCACGTTGGAGATGGTGAACGTGCCGCCCGTCAGATGCTCCCGGCCGATGGTCCGATTGCGGCAGCGCTTGGCGAGATCCGCCACCGCATCGCCGAGCTGCACCAGCCCCAGGTTCTCGGCGTCGCGGATGACCGGCACCATCAGGCCGTGCTCGGTATCCACCGCGCAGCCCAGGTGAATGCCGCTGCGGATGAGGATCTCGCCATTCTCATCGTCCACGTTGGCGTTCAGCGCGGGGTGCTCGCGCAGGGCTCGGCAGACCGCGATCATCACGAACGGCAGAAGGCTGAGCTTGCGCCCCAGGAGCGACGCGTACTCCCGGCGCTTGGAGTTCAGGGCGGTGACATCCGCTTCATCGACGGTGGTGAAGTGCACGGTGGTCTGCACGGAGTGGTGCAGCGCCTCGGCGATCTTCCGCCGCACGCCGCGGAATGGGATGCGCTGGGCGACGCCGTCCCCGGTGATGGCGGAGGTCGGCGGGGCGGCGGGGGGTGCCGCGATTGCCGGTGGCGACGGCTCGGTCTGCTCGTCTCCTGCGGCAGCCCGGACATCCCCGGCGGTGACCCGGCCGCCGCGACCGGTACCCGCCACCAGCCGGATGTCCACGCCCAGCTCGCGGGCCAGGCGGCGCACGGCCGGGGTGGCCAGGGCCTTGCCTTCCGGTTCGGCCTGATCGGTTTCGGCTCTGCGCAGGAAGCGATCGGAAACGGTGAGGGACGAATCCACCGAGCCGACCACCGTGCCCGCATCCTCGCCCCGGTCCTCGCCCGGCTCGGCGTGGATGGCCTGGGTCACCCCCGATTCCACCTTGTCGGTCTGGTGGGCCAGCTTGTCGTCGGTTTGGTATTCCACCAGCACCGAGCCGACGAGAATGATGTCGCCCTCCTTGCCGTGGAGCTTGCTGATCGTTCCCGACCAGGGGCTGGGCACCTCCACCAGCGCCTTGTCCGTTTCCATCTCCGCAATGATCTGGTGCTCCTTCACGTACTGGCCCGGCTCGACGCGCCACTTGATGAGCTCGGCCTCGTGCACGCCTTCACCGAGATCCGGAAGGATGAAATGCGACTTGTCTTCGGGTTGCTTGATGGCCATGGCGGGTTGAACGTCGGTTGTTAATAAGGAAGCGTTGAATCCAGGAACCGGGACTGGCCCGGACGATGAAGGGCCGCGCCGCCTGCCGGCAGCGCGCCGATTCGGTCAATATGCCGCAACCTCCTCCAGGGCGGTCCCGATCCGGTTCGATTCCGGCAGGTACTCAAGCTCCAGCTTGTAATACGGCATGATCGTGTCGTAGCCGGTCACCCGCTGGATCGGGGCCTCCAGGTGAAGGAAGCACTGTTCGGTGATACGGGCGGCAATCTCGGCACCCAGCCCGCAGGTCTTGGAGGCCTCGTGCACGATCACCACTCGACCCGTCTTCTTCACGGAACTCACGATCGCGGGCATGTCGATCGGGTAGATGGTGCGAAGGTCGATCAGCTCGATCGACCGGTGGGACTTCTCGATCGCGTTCATGCACTGCACGACGGTCGCCCCCCAGGAGATGAGGGTGATCTCATCGCCTTCCGTAACCACGCGGGCCTTCCCGATGGGAACGGTGAATTCATCCTCCGGCACTTCCTCGCGGAACGCCCGGTAGATGCGCTTCGGCTCGAAGAAGATGACCGGATCGGGATCCCGGATCGCGCTGATGAGCAGACCCTTGGCGTCATACGGCGAGGAGGGCATGACGATCTTCAGACCCGGGGTATGGGCGTAGATTGCCTCGGGGCTGTCGGAATGAAGCTCCGGAGCATGGATGCCCCCGCCCACCGGCACCCGGATGGTCATCGGGATGGTGAACGCCCCGCGGGAACGGGTCCGCATCCTTGCCGCATGACTGCAGATCTGGTCGTACGCCGGCCCCATGAAGCCTTCGAACTGAATTTCCGGGATGGGGCGCAGGCCGGCCATGGCCAGTCCGATGGACGTGCCAATGATCCCCGATTCGGCCAGGGGGCTGTCCACCACCCGCTCCGGGCCGAAGCGCTTCTGCAGCCCTTCGGTGACGCGGAACACGCCTCCGTTCAGGCCGATGTCCTCCCCCAGGAGAATGATCCGGTCGTCGGCTTCCATCTCCTGGGCCAGGGCAAGGTTGATTGCTTGTACGAGTGTGAGATTGGACATGGCGAATATCGAATTACCGCCTTGGCGGTGATTGGCTTGCTATGGGTTCGTCACTTCGACGGCATCTTCGATCTGGGCCGGGTCCTGGCCGATGCTGCTGGTGCGCATGGTGTCGCGCTGCACGCGAAGCTCCTCGGGGAGCTCGGCGAACATGTGATCGAACATGTCCCGGGCGTGGGGAGCGGCAATCTCCTCGGCCCGCTTGACCACCGCGGCGACCTCCTTCTCCGCACGCTTCTGAATGTCCGCCTGCTTCTGACTGTCCCAGAGCCTGCGATCCTCAAGATGCCTGCGGAACCGGATCATCGGATCTCGCTTCATCCAGGCATCCACCTCGTCCTGGTCGCGGTAGCGCCGGGCGTCGTCGGCGGTGGTGTGGTCGCCCAGGCGGTAGGTGACCGCCTCGATGAACGTGGGCCGGCTTTCGCGGCGGGCGCGATCGGCCGCCTCGGCCGTCGCCTTCACCATCGCGAAGATGTCGTTGCCGTCCACCTGCACGCATTCCATGCCGTAGGCGATCCCCCGCTGGGCAAGAGTCGGAGCCGAGCACTGGATTTTTGTGGGCACGCTGATCGCCCAGGAGTTGTTCTGGCAGACGAAGATCACCGGCAGGTCGAGGTTGGCCGAGAAGTTCGCCGCCTCGTGGAAATCGCCCTCGCTGGTGGCCCCGTCGCCGAAGAACGTGCAGGCAATGCGGTCCTCGCCCCGGTACTTGGCGGCCCAGGCCAGGCCCGCGGCGTGGAGCATCTGCGTGCCGATGGGCACCGCCAGCGGCGTGCAATAGACGCCCTCAGGAATCCGGTTCCCCCGCTCATCGCCCATCCAGCTCAGGAGAATGTGCTCCATGGGCAGCCCGTGCCAGAAGAGGCCCGCGTTCTCCCGGTAGCAGGTGACCATCCAGTCATCGCGGCGCAGGGCGTAGGCGGCGCCGAGGCTGGTCGCCTCCTGGCCCTTGTTCTGGGGATAGGTTCCCATCCTGCCGGAACGCTGGAGCTTGAACGCCACCTCGTCATATTGACGGCAGACCACCAGGTGCTCGTAGAGCCGCACCTGGTCGTCGTCCGGAATCAGCCCCTCGCCGAGCTCGGCATCGAAATCGCCGTGCTCGTTGAGGATGGAGATTCGCCTGATCTTCGTGTCAAGAACAGTGGTTATTGGCATGAAGCGACTTCCCAGGCTCCGGTTTTTGCTCGATCCACGGCCGGCACAGCCCCATCCCTCGCGGCGCGGCGACCCCCCGTCAACAATCCTTCGCCCGCCGGAGGTATTCCGCCGGTCCGGGGGGGCAGTATAACCCGGTCTGCCGGCCGGGAGAGCGGCCTCCACCTCCGCCAGACCGGCTCCGGCCCTCCGGACCGGCTTGGGGGCCGCTCCCGCCTCCCCCGTCACGGCCTCGAATTGGCCTCCAGCGACACCGGCACCGGCCGGAGCTTCCAGACCTCCTCCGCGTACTGCCGGATCGTGCGGTCGCTGGAGAACTTGCCCATCCGGGCGGTGTTCAGGATCGACTTCCGCGTCCAGTGGGCCTGGTCCCCATAGGCCCGGCTGACCCGCTGCTGACATTCGACATACGACTCGTAATCGGCCAGCACCATGTACGGGTCGCCTTCCTCCAGAAGCCGGTCCGTCAGGCATCGGAACAGGCCGGGCTCGGTGGGAGAGAAGAACCCTCCGCTGATCTGGTCGAGAGCGGTGCGCAATTCTTCATTGGCGTGATAGTGGTCCCGGGGGTCGTAGCCGGCCGCCTTACGGGCTTCGATCTCCTCGGCGGTGAGGCCGAACAGGAAGAAGTTGTCCTCGCCCACCTCTTCCCGGATCTCGATGTTCGCGCCGTCGAAGGTGCCGATGGTCAGCGCCCCGTTCAGGGCGAACTTCATGTTCCCGGTGCCGGAAGCTTCCATTCCCGCGGTGGAGATCTGCTCGGAAAGCTCGGCGGCGGGGATGATGAACTCCGCCAGGGCCACGCAGTAGTTCTCCGGCACCACCAGCTTGAGGCGGTCGCCGATGTCCGGGTCGTGGTTGACCACCTCCCCGATCGCGGTGGCGAGCTTGATGGTCATCTTGGCGTGGTGGTAACCCGGGGCGGCCTTGCCCGCCAGCAGCACGGTGCGGGGCACGAAATCCTCCGCCCGGCCCGCCTTGAGGCGGTTGTAGAGCGTGACCACGTGCAGCAGGTTGAGGATCTGGCGCTTGTAATCATGGATGCGCTTGACCTGGCAATCCAGCAGCGGCTCCGGATTGATGATGAGGTCCTGCTTCATCTGCACGTACGCGGCCAGGCGCACCTTGTTGAGCCTCTTCGCTTCCCGCCACGCCGCCTGGAACCCCTCATCGTCCGCCATCGGGATGAGCTTGCGCAGCTGATCCAGATCCCTGATCCAATCCTCGCCGATCGCTTCGTTGATCAATCTCGAAAGCGGTATATTGGCCTTGCGCAGCCAGCGCCGCGGCGTTATGCCGTTGGTCTTGTTGTTGAATTTGTCGGGCCAGAACTCGTGGAAGTCGCGCATCACCTCGCGCTTGACGATTTCTGTGTGCAGCGCCGACACCCCGTTGATCGAATGACTTCCGACCGCAGCCAGGTGCGCCATGCGCACCTTCTGATCTTCGCCTTCCTCGATGATCGACATCCGCGCCCGCCGATCGCCGTCACCGGGATAGCGGTGGTGGACGTCATCCAGGAACCGCCGGTTGATCTCGAAGATGATCTCCAGGTGGCGCGGAAGCAGTTGCCCCAGCAGTTTCACCGACCATTTCTCCAGGGCCTCGGGCATGACGGTGTGGTTGGTGTAGGCCAGGGTGTTGGTGGTGATCTCCCAGGCCTGATTCCAGGTGAGGCCGTGATGATCAAGCAGCAGTCGCATCAGTTCCGCGACCGCCAGGGCCGGGTGGGTGTCGTTGAGCTGAATCGCCGCCCGGTCCGGAAGCAGGTTCCAGTCATCGTGATGGGCCCGGAAACGGTTGAGAATCTCCTGCAGTGCCGAGGAAACCAGCAGATGCTCCTGCTGCAGGCGCAGCTCCCGTCCCTGCATCGACTGGTCGTTGGGATACAGCACGCGGGTGACGTTCTCCGTCAGCGACTTGTCCTGGCAGGCGCGGAGGTAATCGCCGTGATTGAAGTACGCCAGGTCGAACTCGCGAGTCGCCTTGGCGGAGAACAGCCGCAACGTGTTGACGGTGTTGTTGCGGTAACCCGGGATGGGCATGTCGTAAGGCAGCGCGTGCACGTCGTGAGTGTCCACCCATTGCCGGCGCCGATTGCCCTTCTCGTCGATGTAGGAATCGACCCGGCCGTGGAACTGGACGGTGAGCACGTCCTCGGGCCGGGCGATCTCCCAGGGGTTGCCCAGTCGCAGCCAGTCGTCCGGCTCTTCCACCTGATACCCGTCGCGGATGCGCTGGTGGAACATGCCGTAGTCGTAGCGCAGGCCGTAGCCGTATCCGGGCAGCTCCAGCGTGGCCATGGAATCGAGAAAGCACGCCGCCAGCCGCCCCAGCCCCCCGTTGCCCAGGCCCGCTTCCTCTTCCAGGTCGCGGACATCCTCCAGGTCGTAGCCGAGTTCCTTCAGCGCCTGGTTGTACTCATCGTAGAGGCCGAGGTTCACCAGGCTGTTGCCCAGCGCCCTCCCCATCAGGAACTCCAGCGAGAGGTAATACACCCGCTTGGTGTCCGGCTTGTTGTAGTACGCGTTGCGGGTGGCGATCCACCGATCATTCAGCCGGTCGCGCACACTCATGGCCACGGCAACCCAGATGTCCCACGGCGTGGCGTACTCCGGCACCGTCGCCTGAGTGAAGGAGACGTGGCTCAGGATCGCGTTTCGCAGTGATTCGACATTCAGCCCGCGACGTTCATCGCAGGCGCCGCTCTTGGCGTCCAGCACAGTCATGACTCGGTCCTGGTTCACGATTTGTGCCTCGGATTCCCGGGCGGCGATCGACGGCGGTCTTACCCCGGCCGTGTCGGCTCCGCCCGGCGAGGTGGTGAGAGTCCGATCGCCTTCAGGATACGTCTTTTCCCGCCCGTCCGGCCAAAAACGGGGCCCCGCGTTGCCCGCTTCTCCCCTTTGAACTAGCCTGCCCGCGTTTGCGGATCATTTCATCCGTTGATCCGCCCGGCGGTTTCAAGCACCAAAAGGGAGACTCCCGTGGCTCAGTCCAAGACCGGCTCGCGGATTCTGGCGGCGTTCTTCGCACTCGGGGCGGCGATCATCATCCTCTACGCCACCGGCCTCTGGCCCGGCCTCTTCGCCCTCTTCGGGCTGGAAGAAGGCTTCGGCGAAACCACCAAGGCCCATCCCTTCATCATGGGCTTCATCAAGCTCTTCTTCCTCGGCACCCTCGGCGAGTTCATCAAGTTCCGGATCGCCCGAGGCAGCCTCGACTTGGACAAGGTCTTCCAGCGGGCCGTCGTGTGGGGCATCTGGGGCCTGTGGTTCGCCCTGGCCTTTCCCGCCTTTGCCGCCGCGGTCACCGCCCTCGTCCAGGCCGAGCCCCAGCTCTGGCCCGGCCGCATCGGTACCGACGAAGACCCCCTCAACTTCGGCGAGAAACTCTGGCTCGCCTTCTCCATGAGCCTCTGGATCAACGTCCTGGGCATGTACGCGCTGGGAATGATGGTCACTCACGAGTACTTCAACCGGCTCATCGCCACCGGCTGGCGGTCCTGGTCCCTCAACGCCTTCGCGGATCACAGCCAGCCGCGCTTCGTCCTTTCCTTCCTGCCCAAGACATTGCTGTTCTGGATCCCCGCCCACACCTTCACCTTCGCCATGCCCGGCGAATGGCGGGTGTTCATCGCCGCCTTGCTGGCCATCGCGCTTGGTTTCTTCCTGAGTGTGGGGAGGCGTTCCTGACCTCCGGACACCGGCAGCTCCGACCGCCTGACGGAGTTTGTGAATCATCTGCCGGCGGACGTGATGGTATGTGCGGCCCGGATGCCAGGCGGCAGTCGGTGGTTCGTCTGGCACCCGGGCCTCACCATCACCTCCTCTCGCGGGACCCGGTCCGGCCGGTTCCGATGCTTACGCACTCCTGCGCGGGCGCTCCGGGTGGCTCCGGGATTCCGGATCGCCCGCCAAGCGGGCGAGCGCGGATCGCCTCATATGCCGAAGCATGATTTGTCCCGAGGCGAATTGCCACGCATGCGATTCGGAACATGCCTCCATGACCGGGAGATTTCGGAACGGGGCGTTTGTTATGGTGCTCTTGTTTGCCTGTCGATGCTGCCGGCTGCCGCAGGGTTGACCAACCGCAGGGCAGTCCGACAGGTCTTCTTCCAGAAGCCTATTCGGGGCAGATCCGGTCGTGTTCCATCATCCGGAAGCGGCAGATCAATCCAACCCAGCCCACCGTGGGCTGCCCGGCCGGGGGCCGCCGCCTCCTCACGTCCTAACTGCCACAATCACAACTCCTTGAACGCTCTCTCGTGCACCTCGCATCTCGCCGGAGCCGGGGACAGAATCTCCGATCAGGCCGGCGGGTTCGACTGCTTTCGCGGCCTGATCACGTGCGAACGCCCGAGCCTACCGGCCGCCCGCCGCCGCCTGAGGTACAATTGCCGAA
>CP070772.1:125685-158674 GCA_020345805.1 Phycisphaerales bacterium
CACCTGGGTCATCAACTCATCTTCAAAAGAGTGATGGAGCGAGCCTCAGAAATTAGGGGAACCTCCCTTGTGTACACCTTTGAACCTCATCCCCTCAGAGTGTTAGCTCCCGACAAAGCTCCGCCTCTGATTACCACGCTGAAAGAGAAGGCGGAAATGATCGAGGCAGCAGGAATAGACATTCTCATCTGTGAACCCTTCACCAAGGATTTTGCCAACAAATCCCCCAAGAGCTTCATCGCAGAAACCCTGTGGGACCATATTCACATGAAGGAAGTCTTCGTGGGTCATGACTATGCCTTTGGCAAGAATAGGGAAGGAACCATCGAGCTCCTCACGGAGATGGGTGCCCGGCTTGGGTTCAACGTAACGGTAGTGGACAATATTGAGGTTGATCACGTTCCCGTCCGAAGCACGTACATCAGGGACGAGATTCTCCAAGGAAATGTGCGGCGGGCGGGGAGGCTCCTTGGGAGACAATATTCACTGCCTGGAATCGTCGTTAGGGGAGCGCGGAGGAAGATAGGCTTTCCCACCGCCAACATCACCCAGGGCACGCGGACCACGCCGTCGAGGGTGGCGCCTTCGGCCATAAGGAGGCGGCGACTTTGGAGCAGTGCGCCCTTCCAGCCGGCTTTGGGGCCGAGGGTCACGTCGCCGTCCGTCTCCACCGCCCCCTCCAGGGTTCCCAGGCACTCGATGCCCGTGCCGGACTGAATGATCTTCGCCACCACCCGGCCCTTGCGGGCGATCTTGATCTTGCCGCAGGTCTGTAGGTCGTTGACGGGCAGGTAGGATTTGACCACGACGTCTTCGATCTTGATGGGCCGATTGCACCCGGGGCAGGTGGTGCTCATGGTGCGCGTGGAGACTTCGAACCGGTGTCCGCACAGGTAACAGCGAACCTCACGCCTGGCGTTCGGTTTGGCCCTGGCCTTGGCCATGAGCGTCTCTGGTGCAGGTAAGATGGCGCGGCGGTCTGCCAACGAGACCGCCGGGCCGACGGTTCGGCGCTCCGGTTGCCCGGATCAGTCGAGGCCCAGGCCTACTTCTTGCCCGTGGCGACCGGTTCAGGTTGGCCGGACGCCTTGCCGGGCTCGGCCTTCGGCTTGACCTCAGTGGCGGAGGAGGCCTTGGCGCCGGCAGTGGCCTGACCGTTGAGCCCTATCCGGCAGTGGCCGTCAATGGAGGCTCCGTCAGCCATGCTCATGCGGGTGGCGGTGATGTCGCCGGTGATGGCGCCGGTAGGCTTGATCTCGATCCGCTCTCCGGCCTCGACATTGCCTTCAACGCGTCCTTCGATGGCCACCTCCTTGGCATTGATGGTTGCCTTGCACTTGGCGCCGTCGGCGATGTGGATCTTCCCCTTCGAGATGATGGATCCCTCGAAACTGCCCAGCACCTTGGCCGCCGAATTGAAGGTGAGGTCGCCCTTGAAGCTGGCGTCGGGGCCGATGATTGTTCCGAAGTCCTGGCCTGAATCAGCCATGGTCGTGTCTCCGCGTGGTTGCGGTACTTGGAGCCGGTGGGCTCGGGAATGGACGGAGGCGGCAGACGGTACCTTGGCCGCCTCCCGGCGGAAACGGGCATGCTAGCGAAACGCCGGTGAGGAGGCGTCAAACCGCGGTTCAGAGGTGTGGGCAAATGGTGGATATGTGCCTTGATTACCGGGCCCAAGGGCGTTTTTGACGCGATAAGGGCCATCGCGGCCGGGGGAGGTCAGAACACCTTTGCCCCCAGCGGCACCTCCCGCTGCGGCTCCAGCAGCACCACCCGCCCGGTCTCGTCCGGCACCCCCATCACCAGCACCTCGGACTTGAAGCCGGCGATCCGGCGGGAGCCCAGATTGACCGCCGCAATGACCAGCCGCCCGGTCAGATCCTCAGCACTGTAGAGATCAACGATTTGTGCGCTGGATTGCCTCACGCCCAGGCCTTCGGGTGGCTCACCCAGATCGACCCACATCTTGTACGACGGTTTGCGTGCCGCTTCATTCGCCTCGCAGCGCACAATGCGACCGACACGCATGTCCAGGGTCTGGAAGGCTTCAACCGGGTCCACCGATCATCCTCCGATCCTGTCGGCCAGGAATGCCGCGACCCTGTCGATGCTGATGCGATCCTGGGCCGCGGTGTCGCGCTCGCGCCAGGTGACCGTGTTGTTCTCGAGCGTTTCGCTGTCAATCGTGAAGCAATACGGTGTGCCCCCTTCGTCCATTCTTGCGTAGCGCTTGCCGATGGACTGCTTCACGTCGAACTGCACCGCGTACTTCCTGCGAAGATCGTCGTACAACTTCCTCGCGACCTCCGGCATACCGTCCTTGTTCACCAGGGGGAACACAGCGCATTGAATCGGCGCCATCCGGGGGTGGAAGTTCATCACGTACTTGCTGCCCTTGCGCTCCGGCGTGGGGGTGAACGCCTCGCACAGAAGGGCCAGCACGCCGCGGCTCAGACCCGCGGAGGGCTCGATCACGTAGGGGAAATAGTGCTCGTTGCGCTCCTGGTCGAAGTACTTGAGCTTCGCGCCGGAATACTCCTCGTGCTGGCGGAGATCGAAATCGGTGCGGTCGGCCACGCCCTCCAGCTCGCCGTAGCCGGGGTAGGTGAAGGGGAAGCGATACTCGACATCGAAGCAGCCGCAGCCCTGCTTGGCGTAGTGGGCCAGCTCATCGTTCTCGTGCTCGCGCATCTGGAGATTGGCGTCGGTGAGGCCGATGCTCTTCCACCAGTTCTTGCGCACCTCGCACCAGAACTCGTACCACTTTCTCGCATCCTCCGGCGGGCAGAACCACTCGATCTCCATCTGCTCGAACTCGCGGGAGCGGAAGATGAAGTTGCGGGGTGTGACTTCGTTGCGGAATGCCTTGCCGATCTGGGCGATGCCGAAGGGCACCTTGACCCGCATGGTGTCGAGGACGTTCTTGTAGTTGAGAAAGATCCCCTGGGCGGTTTCGGGGCGGAGGTATGCGACATTGTCCTCGCCTGAAGTTGCCCCGACGAACGTCCTGAACATCAGGTTGAATTGACGTGGCTCTGTTAAGACACCCATCTTGGACGAGTAAGGCGATGGGATTTGATCCGGCTGATTGCGAATGTCGTCAACCGGGATCAGCTCAAGCTGTATTTGCCCTCGATTGCCATTCGGATCCTCAATATCGGCGATGAGAATTCGTTTCGGATCACGCAAATGACCCCGGAATGGAGATGTGATTCGCAGCGGTTTGAGTAACTTCTTGTCATCCAGCAACGTCTGCGCGGCCTCGCCAGCAGTCGAAGCGATGATGGTTCGATCTGGGCTGAAGAACCGTTCTTCCCGTTCCTCTGCGGACAACTCAGGCCTGTCACCTATACCTATCCAAGCACCGACCAGCTGATCCGCGCGAAACCTCTGCTTGGTTTCCGTATCATCCACCATCGGATCATTGAACCCTTCGACATGGCCGGAAGCGGCCCAGGTCTTCGGATGCTGGATGATGGCGCTGTCGACGCCGAGGATCGACAGCGGCTCGCCGTCCGGTCCCGCAGGCGGCGATTTGACCATGTCGTTCCACCAGGCGTCGCGGAGGTTGTTCTTCAGCTCCGTGCCCAGCGGGCCGTAGTCCCAGAAGCCGTTGATCCCGTCGTAGATCTCCGAAGCGGGGAAGATGAAGCCGCGCCTCTTGCACAGGGCGACCAGCTCGTCCATGGACTTGGCGGGGTTATCGGTGGTGTCGGCGGGGGGATTTTGGCTCATGGGGGGATCGTAGCGGGCTGCGGATGAGGGTGAAAGTGCGATGGGGCGGCCAAAGGGTATGGCCCGTCGCCGGTCGGCGGCTAGAATCCCGGCGATTCCGGAGGCCCCTCGCATGTTGCGTGACGACCGGCTCAAGACGGCTGTCTGCCTTCTGCTGCTGCTGACCTCGGCGCTGTACTGCTGTCCGCGCCGGGTGTGGCTGCCGGGGAGCGAGGCGACCGGCAGGCAAGCTCACGTCGCGGCGCGTGTGCAGCAGGCCGAGCGATGTCCGTGTGACGCGGGGCCCGAAGGGGGGTGCAACGAAGGCACGGGCAGCGAGCCGCAAGAGGACCGGCCGCGCTGCCAGGACTGCCGCGGCGAGCGATTCGGTCCGCAGATCAGGTCGGGGGCGGAGCGGGACATGTTCGCCCTGCCGCACGTGGCGGTGATGGCGGTGAAGGCGCCCCTGAGGCCGACGTCGATGTACCTGGCGATTCGCGAGGCAGAGCGATCGCGGCCGCCGGGGACACTGTTCCACCTGGGTTGTCTGCTGCTGGTGTAGAGATAAGCCGCGCGGCAGATCGTCCCCTCGGGGACGCGTGAACCTCTTCAGGATTCAACGAAACCAGGACGGCCGATCCGATCGCGGGCGCTTGATGCCCCGATCACGATGCGGCCGCCAAAGGAGACAAACCATGCGGAACACACTTCCGATGTTCTTGCTGATCGCCGCTGTCGGGGTGATGCCGGGGGCTCTGGCGGGTTGCGAGACCACGCAGACCGCCTCGTCGGCCGACCGCCAGGCGTCAGGCGGTGCGGCGCAGCTTGACGCAGGCGCCGCCGGCGCCGAGATGATCGTTTACGGAATGACCTGCCCGTTCTGCGCGACCAACCTGGAGAAGAGCCTGACCTCGCTCGACGGCGTTGAGAAGGTCCAGATCGACCTGAACACCGGCCGTGTCGTCGTGCAGTTCGGTTCGGCTCATCCGACGGAGGCCGATCTGCGCAAGGCGGTGGCGGACAGCGGGTTCACCCTGCACGAGATCCGCCTGCATCAGCCGGCAGGGAGGGCGGGGTGATGATCTTCAGAAGACAGCTTCCCCTCGCCGGACTGGCGGTTCTGGCCGCGCTGGTCGCTTCACTTCCGGCCCGCGGGCAGGAGGCCATCAACTTCGACAGCGCCCTGCAGCCCTCGGCGGGAGCGACGATTATTCGTCAGCAGCTGCGATACATGACCGCGGAGATGCCGGGCATGAACCGCGAGATCGAGCAGTACCGGGCCGCGACGACCATCGTGCACGGGCTGAACGCCGATTTCACCTTGATGTTCAACGCTCCCATCTTGTTCCGCGAGATCACCGACAACAACACCGGTATGAAGCACCGCGATGAGGGGTTCGGAGACCCCCGCGTGGTGGGCAAGTGGCGGCTGTTCCTCAAGGACACCGGACCGACCGACACCCTAAGGCTGAGCCTTCTGACGGGAATGGAGGTTCGCAGCGGCGACAGC
Source organism: Phycisphaerales bacterium (assembly GCA_020345805.1). GTDB lineage: Bacteria > Planctomycetota > Phycisphaerae > Phycisphaerales > SM1A02. Next base: position 130,910 of record CP070772.1, read on the forward strand.
GACTTCAGCAGCGATTCCCATGATCCGCTGCTGGGCCTGGTCTTCACCCAGTCGATTGGCAGGCACGGAATCAACGCCGCCGGACTGTGGAAGTTCAACACCGGCGGCGGCGATCCGGACCTGTTTCGCTACGACGCCGCCTACGTCTATCGCCTCGCGCCCGAGGAATTCTCTATCGGGAACTCCACCGCCTGGTTCGGGGTGCTGGAGCTGAACGGCTGGCACGAGACGAACGGGGATAACGAGCTGTTCCTCTCGCCCGGCGTGCAGTACGTGACCAGCCGATGGGCGCTGGAGGGGACGGTCCAGATTCCGATCTGGCAGGATCTGGATGCCCGGGCCGAGCGTGATTTCATCGTCGGCCTGAGCCTGAGGCTGCGGTTCTAGCCGAATCAGATCGTGTTTCAACAGCTATTAGCGCGGTCGGCCGAAAGGTCGGCCGCGTTCTCATGCTGCAGGCGGGTATTTACATGGCGCGTTCGGCGGCGCTTGCCGACCCCACCGCGGCGGCGGCGATGCGGTTGGCCGCCAGGTTCACGGCCAGCTCCACCGCGGCGGTCATCGAGCCGGCGCTGGCCTTGTTCTTCCCCGCGATGTCGAAGGCGGTGCCGTGGTCCGGGCTGGTGCGGATGATGGGAAGGCCCAACGTCCAGTTCACCGCCTTGTCCCAGCCCAGCAGCTTGACGGGTATCAAACCCTGATCGTGGTACATCGCCACCACGAGGTCGTAATCACCCGCGGCGGCGTCGATGAAGACGGTATCGGCGGGGAAAGGTCCCGAAACATCGATCCCCGAGTTGCGGGCCATCTCCATCGCCGGCCGGATCAGGCGCTCCTCCTCGTCCCCGAACGCCCCATCCTCCCCGGCGTGGGGATTCAGGCCGGCGACCGCAATGCGGGGCTTGTCGATTCCCAGGTCCCGGCATGCCTGATGGCCCAGGTCGATCGGATCGAACACCCTGCCGATCGTCAGCACGTCCCGCAGCTTGGTCAGCGGAATGTGCGTGGTGGCGAGGGCCACTTTCAGACGGGGTGAGGTGAACATCATCACGTGCCGGCGCGTCTTGCAGCGATGAGCCAGAAGCTCGGTATGGCCGGGCCAGTTGAAGCCGGCCAGCCGCCAGGACTCCTTGCTGATGGGGCCGGTAACGATCGCGTCGGCGTGTCGGGCGTGATCGGCCGGCAGCAGGGCGTCGGCGATGGCGTCCTCGACGAAAGTCTTCGACGATTGGCCGCTCAGCTTCGTCGGGTGGCGGGGTGCGGTGATCAGGCCGTCGTACTCGTCGTAGTCCAGCACCACCACGTCATCGTGAATCGGCCGCTCTGTCCGATCCGAATCGTGCTGTACCCGAAACCAGAAGGGATCGATCTCGATCTGATCGGCGGCGTAGGTGACGATCTCATTCAGTCCATAAACGACGAAGCGCGCCTGGCGGCGGATCTTTCGATCCGCCAGCGCCTTTACGATTACTTCAGGTCCAATCCCCGCCGGATCGCCCAGGGTGATGGCGATGACGGGCTTTCGTGGTTTGGCCGGTTTATCGCTCACGGCACCGCGATTGTAGCGGTGCCGCTCCGATCGAGCCTTTGGCGCGTCATGTTGCCCTGCGTCGGCCTGAATCGGGCTACACCGTCTCCCCGAGCACCGTCTCGATCCGCTGAAGCGCCTTCCGCAGATCGGCCACATCTGCCTCCAGCCGTTCGATGCGCTGGACGAGGTCCGAATCAGGCGTGCCCGGCGTTTCACCAGCATTCTGCGAAACGACTGCGTCGGCGGGATGCAGCTCGGGGCACAGGAGCTGGCCGTACCTCTCCGCCCGGCTGCCGGGGCTCGGCTGCAACCTCTGAACCAGCGGCTCTTCCCGCTCCATCAGGTTCTTCAGCAGGTTTGAGACCACTTCCAGCGATTCCAACGGATGCATGCGCGACGCCCGGCCGCGCAGCTCGCCGACCGTCTGCGGGCCGCGCAGGAGCAGCTCGGCCAGCACGACCAGGTCGCTGGTGGATATATCCAGCACATCCCTGGTCACATGCCGGTACTTGGCCACCCGGCTGCTGCTGAGCATGACTTCTCTGACCATGTTCTTGGCGCGAAGCCCGTCCACCGCGGTCAGCACCGCCGATTCGGTCAGGTTCGTCACCGGCAGGCGGTTGCTGTGCTGGTTGGCCCCGTTCAACAGGGCGTTGAGCGACAGGGGATACTGTCCCGGCGTGGTCTGGGCCTTCTCGATCAGTACGCCGAGGACGCGGCATTCGTCGGGAGTGAGCGTGTCCATGGACAGAAGTCTAGCGAGATCGGGGGCTAGCCGTGTGATTGTACCGCGGTCGTACCGGCGTGTGATGGCCTTGCGCCCCTCGTCAGGTCGTCTTGACGGTGAAGGCGAAAGGGCCGAGTCGCCGCCGCCACGGGTCCGGCGACTGCCACCGACTGCTCGTGGTTGCGTGTGGTCAGACCGCTGCCTGAAAACTCGTTCCCTGAGTGCTTTGCGACCGATAACCCTTCAGGCAGCCTCAGCCCCCGCTGCGGCGGTCAATGTCTGTTGCGCCTCGTCTTCGACTGCAAAGTCGGGGAGGATCATCGATGTTCGTCAAGCGTCTCCATCACCTGTTTCGGCAGTGGGGGGGGGGGGCTGCGCTGATCGTGCTGGGGTGCACCGGAGCTGCCTCCGGACAGTGTTTCATCGCCGAAATGCTCGCCTTCGACGGGGCGGGGGGGGACCAGTTCGGCGACTGCGTGGCCGTGAGCGGATCTGTGGCGGCCGTGGGGGCATCGCGTGATGATGATCTGGGCACCAGTTGCGGCGCCGTTTATGTGTTTCGCTACGAGGACGGGGCCGGCGAGTGGTACGAGGAGGCCAAGCTGCGGGCCGCTGACGGAGCCGCTTACGATCTGTTCGGCTGGTCCGTGGATGTGCAGGAGGATGCCGCGGGAGGCGATGTCATCGTGGTGGGGGCCTACCTTGATGATGATGCCGGGAGCAAGTCCGGCTCCGCCTACGTCTTCCGGTACCAGGGTGGCCTTTGGCAGCAGGAGGCGAAACTCGTCGCCTTCGACGCCGCGTCCGATGATGAGTTCGGTTATGCGGTGGCGATCAGCGGAGATCTGATCATCGTGGGTTCATCCCGCGATGACGACGGGGGCAGCAACGCGGGTGCCGCCTATGTCTTTCGATTTAGCGGCTACGACTGGAGCTTCGAGCAGAAGCTCATCGGCTCCGACTGCGCCGACCAGGACCGTTTCGGCAATGCCGTCGACGTCTGTGGCGACTTGATTCTGGTGGGATCGCAGTACGATGATGACGCGGGCGTCAATTCCGGCGCCGCCTACGTGTTCCGCTATGACGGAGCCTCGACATGGCAGGAAGAGGGGAAGCTCATCGCCTCGGATGGCGCACCGTATGACCAGTTCGGGCAATCCGTGGCGGTGGATGGCGATCTGGTTCTCGTCGGGGCTTACCTGGACGATAGCGGTGCGAGCAACGCCGGCTCCGTCTATGTCTTTCGGTTCGACGGGTCCGTCTGGTGGGAGGAGGCGCGATTGAGCGCCGACGATGCAGCCTCGGACGATCAATTCGGATATGCGGTGGCGGTTCAGGCCGACGACATCGACGGCGACGCCGCCCTGATCGGCGCGCCGGTCGGCAACGGAACGCAGAACGACAGCGGCAGTGCGTACCTCTTCCGGTTTGACGGCGTGGACTGGATCCTGGAATCGGAAATCAGCGGACCCGACTCCGCCACCGGCGACCAGTGCGGATGGTCCCTTGACCTCGCGGACGAATGGCTTTTCATCGGGGCCAACAAGCACGATCATTCTGCCGACAACGACGGCTCGGTCTTCCTCTTCCAGGGGCTGCAGGCCTGCGTGGACTGCAACGAGAACGGTATTTCAGATGCCGTGGACATCGCAGACGGGATCAGCGAAGACTGCAACGAAAACGGCATTCCCGATGAGTGTGAAATAGACGAGAACTCCGAAGCCCCGGGCGGGCCGTTCTACTGCACCGAGGACTGCGATCCGGATTGCAACGTCAACGGCATCCCGGATGAATGCGACATCGCCGACGGCATAAGCGACGACTGCAACGAGAACGGCATTCCCGATGAATGCGAAGGGGACTGCAACGAAAACGGCGTGCCGGACGATTGCGATATCGCCGACGGTATCAGCGAGGACTGCAATCAGAACGACGTGCCGGACGAATGCGACATCGCCGATGCCACCAGCAACGACTGCAACGAGAACGGCCTGCCCGACGAATGTGAGATAGATGAGAACTCCGAAGCCCCGGGCGGGCCTTTCTACTGCACCGAGGACTGTGATCCTGACTGCAACGTCAACGGTATACCGGACGAATGCGACATCGCCGACGGAATTGAAGAAGACTGCAACGACAATGGCATCCCGGATTCCTGCGACATCGCCAATCAAACCAGCCAGGATCTGAACGGCAACGGCATTCCGGATGAATGCGAAGATTGCAACGAGAACGGGTATCCCGATTTCCTCGATGTGTATTACGGCTTCAGCGACGATTGCAACGAGAACGGTACGCCGGATGAGTGTGAGATAGACGAGAACTCTGAGGCCCCGGGTGGACCTTTCTATTGCACCGAGGATTGCGACCCGGACTGCAACGTCAACGGGATCCCCGATGAGTGCGATATTAATTCGGGTTTCAGCGATGACCTTAACGACAACGGCGTGCCCGACGAGTGCGATCCCGATTGCAACGAAAACGGCATCCCCGACTTCGTCGATATCGATCAGGGCACGAGCAATGACCTGAATGAAAACGGGATCCCCGACGAGTGCGAGGACTGCAACGAGAACGAGATCCCGGACGACATGGATATCGGCTCGGAAACCAGCGAAGACTGCAACGAGAACGGCATCCCGGACGAATGTGAGATCGACGAAAATTCCAATGCGCCGGGTGGGCCGTTCTATTGCACCGAGGATTGCGACCCGGATTGTAATGAGAACGGCATTCCGGACGAATGCGACATAGACGGCGGATCAAGCTACGATTTGAATGAAAACGGCGTGCCGGATGAGTGTGATCCCGATTGCAACGAGAACGGGCTGCCGGATTTCCTTGATATCCTCTATGGCTATAGCGAGGATCTCAACGACAACGGCATTCCGGATGAGTGCGAATGCCCGGGCGATTGCCATCCCGACAACGGCGACGGTACCTACGGCAACGGCACGGTCGACATCGAAGACCTGTTTGCGGTCATCGCCCACTGGAGTGAGCCCGATTGGCCCTGGGACGTCAATTCGGACGGGAAGGTCGACCTGGATGACCTGTTTGTCGTGCTGGCGCAATGGGGACCGTGCGATTCGTGACGAGTCCGACACGCCGTTGCGGTTGAAGGTGCGCAGCGTAGCAGCCTTATCCCGTGAGTGGAGACGGCATCAGAGGGCGCGTTTGAGATCGTCGGGTGACAATCGTGAATCGGAGGGAGCAACGGTATATGGCGCATTCGGTTGAACCTACACCGGCGACAGCAACGAGTCAGATGGAGACTCCCTCGCCGCACGCGGCCCTGATTGCCGCCCTGGATGCTTCGCACTCGGATGCAGCACTGGAGCGGGCGTTCAGTGAACTCGTCTCGGGCGCTGACTTGCCCCTCCTGCTCGCAATCCTGCGGGCGCTCGTTCGACAGGGCGTCGCGGGTCTTGCGGTCCGTCTGCTCGAATCGACCGGCGGACTGCTGACCGATCGACCCGACCTGGCGGCACTGGCCGACGAACTGTCACAACCGCCGAGCGGCGAAATTCAGTGGTCGGAGCTTGATGAACGCTTCCGCGACAATGCGAACGCGGCGTTGAGCGGCAACCCGCACCTTCACGACACGCTCGACGACTTGACGCACATCAGCGAGCGGCTGCATCTGTTCGTAACGAGAAGCGGCACCCCATCCGTGGTGCGGGACGACGGCCAAGGTCGGCTGGATTTCGTTCTGCCTTTCGGCGATGTGCGAAGCCGGGCCGCCGGTCTTGACCTGCCCGAAACGCACAAAATCACGGGGTTTGTATTGCGCGGTGTACCGAGCGGGCCGCTGCTGGCACGCCTGCTCGACGTGCGGCATCGGAACGGATTCGCGCCACCAATTGACATTCTGGAGACCGATCCTGAAGTGTTCGGAATCTGGCTCCGTGTGCTCGAGCATGGCAGTGCGCTCGGCGATCCGCGCCTGAATCTCTTCGTGGGTCCCGAGGCCACGCGGCAATATCATCAGTGGCTGGCGACGCAACTGGCACGCGGCGTGGGGGGTGTCATTATCACCAATGACCGGCCGAAATGGGATCCCCCCATACTGGATCGGCAGTTCTTTGCCGATACGCGCGCGGATCAGAATAAGATAAAGGACGAGTCGATTGAAGCGCAGGCACTGCTTTATCACGACCGCGACATGGCGAGCTGGGCGAGACGGTTCAAGGAGGCGGGCGAGAGCGGTCCGCCGCTTCGCGCGCTCGGCTTCACGACCTGCTTCTCGACGGTGATACAGCATGCCATGCGTGACCTGGCGTCTGCGTTTCGGAGACGGGGTTGTGAAGTCGACCTCGTCAAGGAGCCCAACCCGTCATGCCTTGACGTGGACACCTGGACCGCCCTGGCGAGGAGCCCGTACGATCTCGTGTTTGTGATCAATCATCTGCGGTCGGAGCTCGGCAATCGCATCCATCCCCGTCTTCCTTATGTCTGCTGGTGTCAGGACCATATGGAGAACATGTGGACCAAGGAGGCCGGTCGTTCGGTGGGCGCGTATGAAATAGTTCTTACGCAGTCGCCGTGGTTTCTCGAGACTCACTGCGGCTATCCCGCCGACCATCTTCTTGCGACAAGTAATCTCACCGATCCGCATACTTATGACTGTGTGCCGGTTGCCGAAAAGGATCTCGCACGATTCCGCTGTGACGTGTCATATGTAAGCCATGGCTCGCGCACGCCCGAACAGGTGGCGCTCGATATCGCCGGACACCACCGTGAGTTTGCATCGTGCCTTCAGCGTTTTCTCGTTCTCGCGAAACGCCACATCGACTCGTACGGCTTCATCGCCGGGTTTGATCTGTATCGTATCATGATGCAGGCGGAGAATGAAAGCGGTTACGGCCCGCTCTCACCGGCCCAGCGGGGGGTCGGACTGTGCCCGCACGTCCTGAGGCTCTACGATCGACTGCTTCGTCACGAGACGCTAGAGTGGGCTGCCGATTGGGCAAAGGCGACCGGGCGAAGAATGCGAATATTTGGCCGTGGCTGGGAGAATCACCCTCGGCTGCGCGAGTTTGCGGCGGGGGAGATTGCGAACGGGTACGAGCTGCGCTGCGCATACCAGGCATCGGCGATCAATCTTCAGGTCAATGGATACGGCTCGCTCCATCAGAGGCTGCTGGATTGCGTCGCGTCCGGCGGCCTTGTTCTGTCTCGTTACAACCCTACCGACTTTCTTCGCGAGCCTTGGTCGGACCTTCGTCGATGCGTGGAGGGCGGAGGAATTACGTCGCTTGACGGACTTCTGAGCGAAGCGGGTCGCTCTCAGGAGGTCAGGGGCGTGGTCGAGAAACTGGCGGCGCTCGGCGTACCGGGCCTGGATCCGGTCAGGGTCGCGCGGGAGCGGGACATCGAGTTGATGCGGCAGGTCGGTGTCTACCCCGACGAGATGCTGAGCGCCGAATCGTATTTCAAGGCGCTGGCGGGCATGCACGGAGTGCCGGAGCGCGCGGCGGGTGATATCAGTGGATTCTCGCAGCTTACATTTCACGACCGAGCCGAGTTGCATCAGTTGATGGAGCGCTATGTCGATGAACCGGAGGCGCGAACGACCGTAATGACGAGGCTGCGAGAGTCGGTTGTCACTCACGATACCTACGATGTGTTGGCAGGGCGGATTCTGGATGCACTGGCCACCTTGTTCCGCAGAAACAGCGGGAAGGCGGCAGAACGGGATTGATGCGAACGTTGGAAACAGGCGACGGCTTACGCGTACGGAGTAAAGGCGCCGTGAACGATGACCGGACAGATCGGCCCGGGACCACCGCGGCCGCCGACCGTCTCGGAATCGTGCCATTTGACGCCGGCGGCGGGCCGGTTGTCGGCATCGGGGAGTGTGACCGCAGGCTCGAGGAGTCGATCCAAAATGGCCCGACGTCAATCCTGTGGGACCTGTTTGGCTCGTGCAACTTGCGGTGTCCCGCCTGCGCGTCCGGCGCCATGCCGGCGGTCAATGCGAAGGGTCTGATTGTTGACGAACAGTTCCATCGTATTCTGAACAAGTTGCATGGGGAGTCGTCGTGCAGGCAGCTGCACTTCTACAACTGGTCGGAACCCCTTCTTCATCCGCGGATCGTCCAGTACTGCAGGGTTGCGTCCGATCTCGGCTTTCATGTGCATCTGAGCAGTAATCTGAACCGCCTGCGGGATGCGGAGGGACTGCTGGACGCAGGGGTGAAGACGTTGCGCGTTTCGCTTTCCGGCTTCACCCAGGAGGTGTACGAAAAGGGTCACCGCGGCGGCGATGTCGAGCTCGTCAAAGCGAACATGCACCGGTTGCGAGATGCCAGGCGTCGAACGGGGTCGAATACGCGGCTGCAGGTGTACTACCTCAAGTACCGACACAACCTGCACGAAGTGTCGCTGATGCGACAATTCGCCGAGAATCTCGGCTTCACCTTCGCCTCGGACTGGGCCTTCTATACGCCGCTGGAGCGGATGTTCGAGTACGTTGAGGGAGGCCTGAGCGCCGCGGATCGACGGTTCGCGGATGAGGCGATCGTGCCGGCGATGAGTTCCGCGGTGGCGCTCATGCAGGGGCGCCGCCATCGGTCATGTGAAGCGGTCAATCAGCTCGTTCTTGATTGGCAAGGCAATGTAATGCTGTGCTGTGCTCTGTACAGTCGAGCAATGGCAGGACTGGGCCGCCATCAGCAGCTGAATTGGCGCCGGATTCAGGAAATGCGGTATGGCCATGAGATTTGCAGCAAGTGCATGCACTACGGCGTCCACGTGCTGTACATGCACTACCATGTGCCGGAACTGCGCGCGGCGATGGAGGATCTTGCAGAGGCGAGCCTTACGCAGGAACAGCAGGAAGGCGGGGATGAACGAACGCCGACCGTCGGCCTTGGCGTCCGCGGCGGCTACTCGCCAAAGGAGGCAACTCCGTGACGAAGCAGCGCATCCCGCCGTTTACGGTGCATTTCCATCTCCCGGATGGAGCGGAGATCCTCAACACTTCCGATGGCGAGTGGAGCGACCGGACGGTCAACTATGACGCGGATTGCCTGACCGTATGGAACAAGAACACGGAGTTCCTGAGGGATCCGCGGTTTGTTGCTGCCTATGAATCGGGAATGAGTTCCGGGCATAAGCTCGGACGCGCTGCGGGTTCTGACGTTGGGGTTGATATTCAATGGCGGGTTCATGTGGCTTGCTGGGCGGGCTGGCACGCCCGGCAGTTGGAGGGCGACTTTGTGGAATGCGGGGTCAATACCGGGATCTTCTCGCTTGCGATCTGCAACTACATCGATTTGAATGCGACCGGAAAAACGTTTTATCTGTTCGATACCTTCTGCGGCATTCCGAGCGAGCAGATCGCGCCGGAGGAGCGGGCTCTCGGGCGCGAAGAGGAGAGCGCGGAATTCTACGAAGAATGCTACGAGCTGGCGAAGCGCAACTTTGCCCGGTTTCCGCGAGCGAAGCTGATACGCGGCAGAGTGCCGGATTCGTTGAACGAAGTTACTATCGAGAAGGTGTGCTACCTCTCGATCGACATGAACATTGCCGCTCCGGAACTGGCCGCGCTGGAGCATTTCTGGGACGGGCTCGTTCCGGGCGCGATCGTGCTCCTGGATGACTATGGTTGGCTGGCGTACGCGAACCAGAAGAGGGCGCTGGATTCGTTCGCCGCCCGGCGGGGCGTGGAGATTCTCACTCTTCCCACAGGGCAGGGTCTGCTGCTGAAGCCGTGAGTGGAGGAATTGATGACAACCGTTGGAATGGGAAGCAGGATTCATCCGCCGCCGAGTCTGAAACGGCATCCGATCTGCCGCGGAGACTTCCTGGCGATGGTGTTCAGCGGAGATCGGCGTATTCTCGGTGAGTTGACGGGGGAGCTGACGTGGAAGGTGAGATATAAGTTCGCGCTGGAGGATCCGAGGTTGAGACGGGCGGATGACTTCGCGGCGTCGGCCGCCGGAGTATTGCCGCGATGGCTGGAAGAGCGGGTTGCGCCGACAGGTGGTGTGTGTTTTGTATTCGTCGACGAAGATCATCCGTCAGTGTCACGGCTGCGGGGCGCAGGCGGGATTGAAGGCGAGCATTTCGTTGTCCTTGAGAATCTCGGATCCGACCGGGAGCGGAGCGGGGTTGAGGCGCAGATCGCACGAATTCCGAAAGACCAGACGAGCGATAAGAGAATCTGGCTGTTGGGCTACGGTGAGCAGGGGCGACGGATCGCGAGATACCTGATGGAGGGGTTGGGATACGCGGGGGAAAGGATTCTGGTTGTCGATCATGGCCTCGACAGCGCGAAGCGCGCAGCCGAGGACGGCCTGAAGTTGGGCGATGAAACGGATGCCGCGGGTGATGACGGACCGGTGGTCTATTCGCCGCTTTCACGGTATGAGCGATTGCACGTGATCGCGCGGAGGGCGACGGCGGCGGGACGGGCGGTGGTTGACAACTGGCACCGTGCCGGGACCGATCGGTTCTTCGTCGACAAAGGTCGAATATGGGCTGACGGATGCGCGAGCCGGGCGCTGCGCTTTGATGGCGCGGTTGTGAAGGCGGCCGAGCACGGTCTGGAGGTCGAAGCGGTGGCTGTTCGCGAAGATCTTCGAATCCTGGGAGAGGTAGCGGTACCGCATCTGCACGGGGAACAGCTCATGCTGCTTCGGGAGGGCCGGGCCGGGGTCGATCTGTCAGAGCGGAATCCGTCGGATGGGATGGCGGACGATACGTATCGCGGGCTGCGGCGGGCGTACGTTGGCGCGACCGACCGGGCGGCGCTGGGCGTGTTTGCCGCGCGTGAGTTCTGCCGCGGCTTTTTCCCCGATGCCGTTGAGCACGTGTTCCCTTCGCGCCATCCGATCAGTCTGGGAGGGACGGCGTTTGAGCGCTTGATCCTGCAACATCTGGAGCGACGCGAGATCGCGATGGCATCGCAGACATCGGCGGAGCAGGCGGCGCTTGGCGTGCTCGCCCGTCACTACGCGGCAAATTCGCCGATCGTGGAGATCGGTTCCGCACTGGGCGGCAGTGCCTTGCTGATGGCGGCCGCGACGGAGGAACGTTCACCGCAAATCGTTTCCATCGATCCGGATACGGCAAATCGGGACGTGATGAGATTCGTGTTCGAGCACGAGGGTCAGACGGATCGCCTCCGCCAGATCACCAAAACGAGCGATGACGCGATCGGAGAACTTACCGACCTCGCAGGGCGCGTCGGCCTGGTGTTCATTGACGGATTGCACACCGAACATGGCGTGGCGAATGACGGTACCAACTACGCGCCGCTGATCCGACCCGGGGGGGCGCTGGTGTTCCACGACGTTCATCCGGGCTGGTACAACGTGATGCGCACGGTCATTGAGCGCGTAATCCCGGATAGCCGGTTTACTCTCAGGTGCCTCGTCGACAGCCTGGCGGTTTTTGAGCGGCTTGGAGTGGGTTGAACATCACGTGGGGAGGGGCGGGAAGCTGCACTGCGAGGGACGGGCGGGATCGCGGTGGTTTACCTCAGGGCGGGCCAGGTTTTGCCCGTGTTCAGGAAAGCCCGTTGCAGGAGGTTGACCGCGGAATGGTCAAGCGGTCCTTTCTCCGCCGAGCGAATGTTCCGGCGGATGTGTTCCAGGGACGCAGAGCCCACCAGAGCGCAGTGAGCGCCGGGGGCGAAGGTGGCAAATCGCAGGGCGGTCTCGAGCCAGGGCAGATCGCCGATCGCCGACTTGTCAATGTTCATCGTCTGCCATCGGGGCCAGTATTGCCGGGCGTAGGGGCGGGCCGGCTTCGCGGTTCTGCCGGGCACGGCATTGGCGATGGTCCGCTTGATCAGCACGCCGAGCCGGCGCCGGTCCGCCTCGACGATAGTCCGCGCGTTGGCCTGATCACAGATGTTGAATGTTGTTTCGATGACGTCAAACACTTCCAGGCCCACGGAATAGGCGAGCGTCTCGTTGTCGTCGCTGATCCCTATGAACCGGGTCTTGCCCTGCTTCCTCGCCTTCTCCAGCGCTGCGATTGCTTCGCCCGTCTTCAGTTCGTCGAGGGGCGAACCGTGAAGCAGGAGCACATCGACGGAATCGACACGCAGGCGCTGAAGGGAGCGGTCAATACTGGCGGCGAGCTGCCGGGGCGAGCGGGCGGGTTGCCAGTCGTCGGTCCATCCGCACTTGGTGACGAGGGTGAATTCATCCCTGCGGTGGGCGAGAGCCCGGCCGATATAGTCTTCGGAATCGCCGTAGGCGGATGCGGTGTCGATGACGTTGATGCCTTCGTCAAGCAGGGCGTTGAGGAGATTTGCCGCCGTCCCCGCACTGACGCCTCTTCGGCCGATCGGCTCGGCGCCGAATCCGAGGGCGGAGACCTCGATGCCGGTACGTCCAAGGGTGCGCTTGAGCATCGCGACCATCGTAGCGAATCGAAGACGATCGGGCCTGGACGGGATCGGATTGCGGTGCCCGGCCGGGAGAGGCTATTCTGCGGTCGATCGGAGAATCGCGATGCGCTGGCTGATCGTTTGCTCGATGCACCACTGGAGTCAGGGCGGCATCGGTGCGTACGTGGCGCACTTCGTGAAGTACGCCTGCGCGGCAGGATGGCGGGTTGACTTGGTCACGAGGCCCAGTGATGTCCTCCCGCGGGGCGCGGTCGTTCATCCGGTAGAGACGCCCGACAGGGGATCTGACTTTGAAGCTCGCGTGGCAAGACTGCGCGAGATCGAGCGCATCCGGCCGTATCGTTACGGCATTTGGGCAAAGGCGGCGGCGGAGAAGCTGCTCGAGTTGGAACTTGAGGCGGACGCCGTCGAGTTCGCCGACTGCTTCGGTGAAGCATACGTGGCTTTGCGGAGCCGACGGGTGCGCGAGCGTTGGATCTCAACGCCCATGATGATCTACGCACACTCGGCAATGTTTGTCGAGGAGGAGATCAACCAGGCGGACATGATGCGGTTCGGACGCGGGGTTTATCATGAGTGGGAGCGCAGCGCCTTGCGGGAAGCCGATGGCGTGGCGGCTGCGAGTCGGCTGTTGCTCGAGCGGTTGCCTCCAGCGCGAGCTTCGGCGGTGTTGCCCTACCCCATCGAGCCGCTGCCGATCGCGCCGCCGGTCGATTCGGAGCGCATCGTGGTGGCGGGGACGATCCAGCCCCGCAAGGGAATCGACACCTGGGTGCGGAGTCTGAACAGCGTGTTCTCACGCCGCCCCCGTGCCGAGGCCGTCTTGATCGGGCCGGATACTCCCACTTCGCCCGATGGGACGAGCATGATCGAGCATGTGTTCGAACTGCTTGCGCCGAAGCACGGAGATCGCCTGAAGTGGATCGGGCCCGCGTCCTACGATGAACTGATCGAAGAGATCGACCGCTCCGCTGTGGTGGTGGTGCCGAGCGTGTTCGACACTTTCTCGCTGATGGCGGCGGATGCGCTGGGTCGTGGCCGGCCCGTGGTGGTGAGCAGTCGGGTGGGTATCCGCGAGCACGTTGAGGGTCTGGATACTTTCCCGGTCCACGATGCCGAGGCGCTGGCCGAAGCGCAGTTACGCATCCTCGCCGACCGTGCTGCGGCCCGCCGCCGGGCGTTGAACGCCCGGGAGCAGCTTGCGGAAGCCTGTGCGCCGCTGCGGCATCTGGAGCGGCGGGCCGAGTTTGCCCGGTCCCTCACGGCACATCCGTCCGAGGTGGGCGATGAAGCCGCCCCGGATGCGATAGATCAGATGGCGGCCTTTATCGATTCGGTGGAGGAACGGGAACGGGCGGTCGGTGCCGGCGGGGGAGCCTGATGCGCCAGTCGCTCCAGTGACTGATCGTAGATGCACCAGACGGGTACCGCCGGAGGGGTCACCTTGCGCGCCCGGCGAACAAGCGTCGGTTCGTAAGTGTCGCTGGATACCAACACGAGATCGGGGGACAGCGTCTCAAGTTCGTCCGCCGGGGTGATGCTAACATCGCCAACGGCGTCGTGCCTGTCTGCCGCATCGTCGCAGATACCCGCGATGATTGCGCGGCCCCGTAAGGCGGATTCCATGACGTCAAAGCACCGTCGGGTGTGTTTACCAGCGCCGAACAGCACGACCCGGCTGCCCGGCGACAGCGTGCGAACTCTCCGCCTGAGCAGCCTGAAGGCGGGATTGAACCTGAGCGACCAGGCCGCGTGAACTCGCGATGCGACCGGAACGGCTCCGATCAGGTGATGCAGGAACATCCGCCACAGCGGCGGGCAGAGCAGGAAGCGAACGACGCGGCGCCACAGAACCAGGCGAATACGCACCTTCCAGATGATGTTCTCATCCACTCCCGCGACCGCCCGATTCAATCGCAGGACGAACAACCCCACCTGCCTCAGGAATTGAGGCATGCTGTCGTGAAGATCAACCCTGTGGCTGGCGCCGCCCCGGCGAAAAAGCAGCAGGGGCCGGTCGGTCATCACCACGCCGTGCCGCTTGAGCAGGGCGGCTAGAAAGACCATGTCTCCTCCCAGCGGAACGATGCGCGGAGGGTCGGCGAGGTCTCGCAGCACGTCGATCTGCTCTTTTGCCGCCTCCGTTCGGTACAGGCCGTAGAACAGCGTGCAGGGCGCTTCGCGCAGATATCTGACCAGTCGCCGGCCTGGCCGCGCCTCGGCGCCGAAGTGCATGTCGCGCGTTTCCGGCCGCGTGTCTCCCGCGGCACCGTCCGGATCCAGATTCCGGACTTCGCAGCCTGCGAGGCCCGCGCGGGGATTCTGCTGCAGCAGGCCAAGGAGTGTTTCAAGGAAGGCCGGCTCCCTCAGATCATCACACGCGGCCCAGCAGAAGTACGGAGCGGAGGCGTGATCAAGCGCGGCAGCGAAGTTGGCCACCAGGCCGATGTTCTGCGAATGACGCACGAGATGAACACGTCGGTCGCGTCGGGTAAAATCCCGGGCGATCTGCGGCGTTCGGTCCGTGGAGGCGTTGTCATAGATGACCAGTTCGAAGTCGCCGCAGGTCTGGTTAAGCAGCGACTCGATCGTCTCGGGCAGATGGTCTTCGCCGTTGCGGACAACCAGGCCGATGCTGATGAGTGGTCGGGTCATGGTGACGTCAGGTCTCGCGTCTCAGCAACACGCCGCCGGGCGAGTGGGTGACCGCGTAGTCCCGGTAGCTTTCGTCGATGGCGAACGCCTGCCCGGCTTCCGAGGACAGGAACTCTTCGATCGCCGCGGTGGGACTGTCTTCGAGCCACTCTTCCTGTCCGTCGGGCAATCGGGCGAGCGCAGGCATGATGCCGTCCATCGCCACGATTGCGCTTCCCGGGCTGACCAGTGGCCCGTAGGCCCGCAATTCCCCGGCGACATGGGCGCGGGAATGGCCGGAGTCCAGGATGACGAGCACCACGTCATCATCGCGCAGCAGCATCCTCACCTCATCGACCACCGACTCGTTCGTCGAATCACCTTCGACGAGCGTGAAATGTGCCGACATCGGGTGAGACTCCAGCGCTTCACGATTGTGGGGGCGGATTTCGATGTCAACGGCAATCACGCGCGGCCGATCGGCAGGCATCGCTCCTCCATGGTGGACGGCGACCAGTACCGACGCGTGAAACACCACCGATCCGCCGTGGGCGATTCCCGTCTCGACTATCACGGTGGGGCGGATCCGGTGAATCAGATCCTGGATCATTATCAGATCGGCGGGCAATTGAATGACCGGCCTGCCCAGCCAGCGGAACTGATAGCTGTACTTGCGTTGCCACGACGCCAACAACCACCACCGGCTGAGAAGCGAGAATCCTTCCTCGTCGAACCAGGAGACGGGCCGCCCGTCTTCCGCGGTGATGGTAAACCGTTCTGTGTCAACCGTGTGCCTCACGCTTCTCCTTCCCGGTCAGCAGAACCAGGTTTGCCCTCACCCCGATTGCTTCCAGCCGACCGGCAATCTCATCGGCATAGTTGGGGTTCATAACTGCAATTGTCAGCTCCTGCTCCGAGGTGCGGAACAGGCGGGGCAGTTCCTCCGGCGAGATCACCCGCTGACCGGTAACGGGCACGAACCGACCCTGCTTGTCGGGGTTGATGTCTACGAGGTACGGCAGGCGGAGGCGATCGAGGCCCAGATGCGCCGTGAAGCTGACGCCCTTCCCCGCCGCCCCCCAGACAACCACCGGCCCGCGCGCGCGGGCATCGTCGATCAGTTCCATCAGTCGCCGTCGTTCAGCGTTCATCCGCTCCGCTATTTCCGGGAAGTCCATCTTCTCGCCCGTCGGCCGATGCGCTGATACCTGCGCATCGGCCACCGCCTCCACGGAGAGGTACTGCCCTCCGAACGTCTCGTCAGTGAGTTCGGCGCGAAGGCCCACGCTCGCCAGGGCGTATTGAAGGGAGTCCGGGCCGAACAGAGAGCAATGCTCGTTGAAGAGATCAAAGAAGGCGGCGTGACGGGCGATCCACTCGAATGACGGCGTCTCCAGATAGACCAGGGCATCGCTGGAGGCGGCCACAGCGCCGATGGCCTGAACCATCGCCTTCGGATCGGGCAGATGTTCCAGCACGTGTCGGCAGCAGATCAGGGCCGTCGCTTCGCCATCCTCCGCAAGTTCCGCGGCGTGGCCGGCGGAGAATGCCTCCGCGGTCAGTCGGACCTGCCCGTCGCCGGTGTCGTCTCCGCCGAAAGCCGGATCGAATCCGATGCCGTTTCGCCCCGCAAGTCTGCACAACTCGCGCAGAAACGCGCCCTGGCCGCATCCGATGTCGATGATGCGGCCGGGCCGCGACTCGATCGCCTTCGCCAGGCGAGTGCAGAGGCGGCAAAGATGATCCCCGAACACTTCGGAGCACGACTGGTCGTTCACGTAATCAGGCCCGTAAGCGACCGCCTCCGGATTGAAGCGAGTGTTGAATACCAACCCGCATCGACTGCACCCGACGAACATGATGCGGGCATGAGGTGCGCTGAGCGCCTGCTCTTCCGATGCATACGGAAGATTGACCATCACCGGCTGCTCGACCGCGGCGAAGATCGGTGTGTGATCTAATCCGTCGCAGAGCGGGCAGACGGCCGCGTCTCCCGGTTCACGCCGGCGGGTCCGAGTCATCGCCTCGGCGATCTGACATTTCAGAGCCGCGGCGAAATCGATGCGCGGCCGCCAGCCCGTCGCGTCTTCCAGCGGCCCGGGGTCGGCGATGATCACATCCGATCCTGTCCGGGTCGGCGGTTGGATTTCAAGCAGATCGCGGGCGTCGAGCAGGTTGGCGATCCATTCCGCAACTTCCGCGACGGACCGGCCGTGCCCGGTTCCAACATCGAATTCACCCTCGATTCGCCCGCGCAAGGCGAGGCCGATGGCCCGGGCGATGTCATCAGTGTGGATGAAGTCCCGCACCGCCTGCCCGGTCCGGACCGGGAACCGGCTGCCGGTCAGACATGCCTCGATCAGGGCGGGAAACAGACGGGCCGGATGCTCCTCGGGGCCGTAAGGCTGAAAGATGCGCAGCCAGCAGAAACGAGAACCGGCGTGAGCGTCGACCATCTTCTTCGCCGCAACCCGCAGCGCCGCCTTCGCCTCGGCGTAGCGGGAGCGGGCTTCATGGCCGTCGGCGGTCTCGAAGCAAGTCCCGAGAGCCCCGACCCAGACGCATCCGCTGTCCAACAGGGTTTCGATCAGGTGGAGGCTCGTGTCGACCCATCGATCATTCTCCGGACTGTTTCTATATTGGCCCGGCGTTACGTCCCACGCGGCGTGAATGCATGCGGCGGGACGCAGCCGTCGGACGAGCGATGCGACCTGCCCGTGCTCGTGGAGGTTGCAGACCTCCAGGCCGACGCGGCCGGCGCTGTCGCCGCCCAGCGCCCGATAAAGCAGCCGAAGATGTTCGCGCGAGGTTGACTCGACCATCGCGATGACGGGCGTTCCATCCCTCAGCAGGCGTCGGACGATGCGCGAGCCGATGAACCCGCTCGCGCCGGTTACCAGAACGGCGCCAAGGTGATCGATTGTCGGGTTGCCTTCCGCCATCTGAGGGTCTGTGGGTATAAGGATCGGCCCCGGTTGGTGCAATAACGCATGATAATGTCAAAAACGGAGCGATTCAGGATCGAAATCCGGCCAGGATCGGTCTCGTTCGTTGATGACGGCGGGTTGTATCGGCCATTCGATCCCGAACACCGGATCATTATATCGAACGCCGCTGCTGAGCTGGGGATCATAGAACTGTGTGATCAGATAGTGCAGTTCGGTGTCGTCCGTCAGAGTGAGGATGCCGTGGGCGAAACCTTCCGGAACATAAACGCTGCGCCCGTTGTCGGCCGTCAATTCCACTCCGATCCACTGACGGAAAGTCGGCGATTCACTCCTCAGATCGAGCATCACGTCGAAGAGGGCGCCGCGGATGCATCGGACGAGCTTGGCCTCCTGCATCGGCGGGAGTTGAAAGTGCATCCCCCGCAGGGTGCCTCGGCGCAGGCTTCGGGAGATGTTGCACTGCGCTACGGTGGACATGAGGCCGCGGGCTTCGAACTCGCGGCGGCAGAAGGTGCGGGCAAAAAAGCCCCGCTCGTCATGATGCGGGTCGGGATCGATGATGAATGCGCCCGTCAGGTGTGTTTCGGTGAAGATCATCGGGTCACTCTGCGACTCGGTGCCTCGTCCGTGACCGACTTGCCCCGAGAATCAGCGGGGTCGGTGCGGCGAGGTCATCGCGTTCTCCTCCCCATGAAAATGAAACTGTTCGGGCGCAGGAAGCCGCGCTCGACGCCAAGCCGGTCGTAGGCGGCCAGGAAATCGGCGATTCGATGCACTCTGTCATCCGGGCCTCTCATGCCGCCCAGCGTGCGAAGAAGAAACGAGAACATCGGTTGATAGACCAGCTCTGACAGGTGTGCCCGCAGCGCATGCAGGATCTGCTTACCTGAGGATGCGTTGTCGTTGGGTGACTGGCCGACCTCATGCTTGTCGCGCTCGAGCAAGTACTCGTCGTGGATGTCGTGAATGTGATGAAGGAGGTCATCCGGATCGCCGGAGATGTTCAGCTCTTCGGGTGATTCATACCAGAATCCCGTCAGGGAAAGAAGACTGCGGATCAGCGCCACCTGAGCGGCGTCGGCCTCGCGCCACTGCTCGTGGCACGGCTCCAGGCAGAGCAGGTGCCCGTCGGTCGTCACGAGATCAACCGCCCGGCGAACCGCGCCCTCGACGTGGTGGAAGTGGTGCAGGCAGCCGGAGAACAGCACCACGTCATAGGCCCCTTCTGCCTCGTCAAGAGGCAGAGTGTGGTACTCCAGCGATCCGAAGCCGCTCAAGTGCGGATCGGACTCGGCCGTCTTGCGGGCGATATCAATGCACGAGCCGGAGATGTCGATGCCCGTGACATGGTGGCCTGCACGAGCAAGTTCGAGGGCGACGTATCCGGCGCCGCAGCCGACGTCGAGAATCGATGCGCCGTCACCGGCGTGCTGGTGAATCAACTCCAGATAGCGATCGACGATTGCGCCGAGGTACAGGCGCACGAAATGCGGATCCCGCCAGAAGCTCTTGTAGAAGTAGTCGCACTTGACCATGCGCCTGAGGTCGGGGACGAAGCCGGCCTTGACGCGCTCTTCGATGCGCCGGTCGAACGCCAGTGCCTCGGCTTCGAGAGCGGATTGCGGGGTCATGCCTGCCGGTCCTTTCACACCGCCGCGGCCCTGACGCCGACGGCATCCCGGTCATGCGCATGATCTGTCCATCGCAGCGTCTCGTCCAATAGCCCGGCCTCAAGGAGCTCCCGGAGCCTCGCCAGGCGCGTGCACCGGCCGCCGCGGAAATCCGATTCGGTCAGATCCGCGGCCGCGATCGCCCGGTACACCTCCTCGGCACCCAGCCGGACGTCCCAGGTCGGCGCGAACCCGGGCAGTTCTCGCCGGATCTTGTTGAAATCCACGCGATAGTCGCGCGCGTCCGGGGCGGCCTGCTCGCCGCACTCCACTTCGCAGCCGGGCACGACCTGGCGGACGATCTCGGCGAGATCGCGTACCCGGTAGTTCTCACCCGCCCGCCCGACGTTGAAGGCCTGGTTGTGGATCGCGGGGCGAGGGGCGGCGAGCGCGGCCAGGAAAGCCCGGCAGATGTCCTCGACATGGACTAGCGGCCGCCAGGGCGATCCGTCGCTGAGGATGCGAACCCGGCCCGTGGTCCAGGCCCAGCACACAAGATTGTTGAGCACCACGTCGGCCCGGAAACGAGGCGAAACGCCGTACGCCGTCGCGTTGCGCAGAGCGACGGGGCTGAACGTGCGGTCGGCCAGTTCGGCCAGGCCTTCTTCGGTCCGGACTTTGGAAACGGCGTATGGCGTCAACGGTTCCAGCGGCGCCTGCTCGTCGCATTCCTCACCGGGGGCCGCAGCCCCGTAAACGCTGCACGATGAGGAGAAGAGGAAGCGTTCGACGCCGGCCGCCTTTGCCAGTCTCGCCAGGCGCAGGGAAGCGTCAAGATTGATGTCGAAGGTCCAGTCCGGGTTGAGGTCACCCAGCGGATCGTTGCTCAGGGCGGCAAGGTGAATTACCGCGTCGAAACCGTCGAGGTCCGCCGGTGCCAGGTCGCGAACATCCCTGACGATCGACTCGTCCGGCGGGCCCGGATCGAGGATCGTGCAATCGGCAAAGTAATTCGTGTCCAGACCGACGGCGACGTGGCCCGCATCGTGAAGCATCCGCGTCATCAGCGTGCCGATGTAGCCGTGGTGTCCGGTGACGAGTACGCGCACTTGTCTTCCTCAGCTCCACAGCTTCCAGGGGGCGGCGTTCTCGTTCCACATGGCGTTGAGGTTTCGCACGTCGCGGAGAGTGTCCATGGGGTGCCAGAAGCCTTCGTGGGGGTAAGCCATCAACTGCTGTTCTTTGACCAGGCGCGGCATCGTCTCCAGCTCGAATGACGTTTCGTCACCGTCAATGAAGTCGTGAACGCCCGGTTCCAGAACGAAGAAGCCGCCGTTGATCCATTGCGTCGGGGCCTGCGGCTTCTCGGCAAAGGAGACCACCCGCGAGCCGTCCAGTTTGGCCCGGCCGAACTGCTCCGGCGGGTGGACGGCGGTGAACGTGGCCAGCTTTCCGTGGGATCGATGGAAATCAAGCAGGGTGCGGATGTCCAGGTCCGCCACCCCGTCGCCGTAGGTGAGCATGAACGTGGAATCGCCCAGATGCCGGGCCAGGCGCCTGATGCGCCCGCCGGTCATGGTGTCGGAGCCGGTGTCGATCAGGGCGACTCGCCACGGCTCGATGCTGTTCTGCAATCGTTCCACGCGGTCACTGGCGAAATCGATCACCAGATCGCAAGTCCGGTGGCGGTATTCGAGGAAGAATCGCTTGATCTGATCGCCCTTGTAGCCGCAGGCGATGACAAAATCGCGGAATCCGTGGTGGCTGTAGATCTTGAGGATGTGCCAGAGAATGGGGCGGCCGGCAACCTCGACCATCGGCTTGGGCATCTCGTCGGTGCGCTCGGCCAGGCGGGTGCCGAATCCGCCGGCCAGCACCGCCACCTTGCAGGGGCCGAACTCGATATGGTCCTTCTCGCTCATGAGATACCGCCGGCCGCGTCCGCCGGGCCTTTCTGAATCCGGTCCGGTCCACAATCAGGTCGGCAATGTGACCGCTTCCACGCCGAAAAGTCGATAATCAGCCGGTGGACGTAGCCGGCAAGATTGCCTCGGTGGAGGAGACGGTACGGCGGGTTCGGACGGCCCAAACCGCCGGCCGGACGGTGGTGCTGTGCCATGGCTGCTTCGACATCGTTCATCCCGGACACATCCGGCACCTGCAGCACGCCGCGAAGCAGGGCGATCGCCTCTTGGTGACCCTCACCGGCGATGCCGTGGTGGGCAAGGGCGCCGCCCGGCCGCTCATTCCCCAGGAACTGCGGGCCGAGAGCCTCGCCGCCTTGGATTGTGTCGATTGGGTCACGGTCAACCGGCGCCCCACCGCCGCGGAGTTGCTGGAGGAGATCAGGCCCGATGTGTACGTGAAGGGGGCCGAGTACGAGCAGAATCTCGATCCGCGGTTCCAGTTGGAAAAGCAGGTTGTCGAGCGTTACGGCGGCCGAGTGGTGTTCACCTCCGGAGACGTCGTGTTCAGCTCCACGGCCCTGATCGCCGCCCTCGAGGAGACGGCCAGTGAGGTTCACAGCACGCTGCGCCGGCTGATCGAGAAGCACGACGTGTCACCGGCGACGGTGGGGCCGATCATCGAAGCTTTCCAGGGCAGGCGGGTGCTCGTCATCGGCGAGGTGGTAACCGACACCTACGTGATGTGCGACCGTCCGGACGTCGCGGGCGAGGGGCCACTGATGACCCTCAGGCCGCTGGAGTATCGCAGCTTCGATGGCGGGGCGGCGATCGTCGCCAAGCACCTCGCGGCGTTGGGCGCACGACCTACGCTGCTGACGGCACTTCCGGACTTCCCCCAGGCCGAGGCCATGCGCCAGCGGCTGACGATTGACGGCGTGCAGACGCACTGGATCAGCACGGACAGCCCGATCGTGGAGAAGCAGCGTTTCCTGGTGGGTGCGACGAAGATGATGAAGCTGGATCTGGGACGGGCGATGGTCTTCGACGCCGCCAGTCGCCGAGAGCTTGTCGGGCTCGCCGGCGAGTTGGCCCGAACCTGCGACGGCGTCATCGTGTCCGACTACGGCCTAGGCCTCTTTACATCAACCGTGCTCGGCCAGCTTTGCCGGACGCTGCGACCGCTCACCGGCTTGCTGGTGGGAGATGCCAGCGGCAGGCGGTCCAGCCTCCCGGCGATGCGGGAGATGGATCTGATCGCTCCGACTGAGTTGGAGATGCGGGCGGCCCTTCACCAGTTCGACGAAGGGCTAAGTTCGGTGGTGTGGAACCTGCTGTGCCGGACGGAGTCCAGGGCCGCAGTGGTCACGCTGGGCGAAGAAGGGCTGATTGTCTTTGATCGTCGCGAGGGCGAGCAGGCAAACGGCGGGGACTGGGCCAGCCGGCTCACCGCCGAGCATGTGCCGTCCTTTGCTGCCAACGTGGTGGATCAACTCGGCTGCGGCGATGTCCTCACCGCCACCGCCACCTTGAGCCTCTTGGTCGGAGCGTCTCTGCCGATGGCCGCCATGCTGGGTAGCGTGGCCGCAGCGGCCGAGGGGCAGAAGCTGGGAAACGCCATCATCGGTGCCGCCGACCTCCGCCGCGGCGTGCAGCGGCTCATCGGCGCACAGTTGACCTACCAGGCCGAGCCGGCCGCATCATTGGTGAGCGGGAGCGGTGATCAGCTACGTGCTGCCAACTCGTAACCGTCGGCGTTGCCTGAAGGCGGCTCTGGAGGCCCTGGGACGGCTGCCTCTGCCGCCTGACGGTGGCACATCGGGTGCTGAAGTGATTGTGGTGGACAACGCCTCGCGGGCCCCCGCGACTGCTCCGGCGATTCTTCCCAACGGCCTGGCCGTTCGCATAATCCGCCGGGCGACCAATGAAGGGGCGGCCGGTCGCAATGTGGGCGCAAGGGCGGCGGCCAACGACTGGCTCATCATGCTCGATGACGATTCCTGGCCGCTGGATGACGGCCACTTCGCAGTGATCGCCGACCCCGACCCCGACGTGGCCGCCATCGGGGCGGAGATCCTGCTTCCGGGTGGCCGTCACGAGGATGGCGGATTGCCGGAGGTCATCATCGGCTGTGGGGCGGCGATCCGGCGCGACGCGTTCCTGGAAGTGGGCGGCTACGACACCGCCTTCGGCTACTACGCCGAGGAATACGACCTCTGCGCGAAGCTCATTCGCGCCGGCTGGCGGATCGCTCACGATCTGCGTTTCCGAGTGCGGCATGAGAAGGCGACTGCCGGCCGGGACATGGACCGCATCCTCCATCACCTCGTGCGGAACAACGGATGGGTTGCCCAGCGCTATGTGCCGCCGGAGGAGAAGGCGGATCGGCTGAACGAGGTGATCACGCGCTACGGCCGCATTGCGATCAGGGAGGGGGCAGCCGAGGGCTTCTGCCGGGGAATGGCCGACCTTCTTACCACGCTTCCGCAACAGCCCGATCGTTCGATGAGCCGGGAGCGTTTCGACCGTTTCACCGGCCTGGCTCACGTACGAGCAGTACTGGCGGAGGAACCGTTGCTGCATGGCGGAGCGTCCGTGGCCATTGTCGATGCCGGCAAGAACGCCTGGGTGGTCGAGCGGGTACTGCGGGAGTTCAAGGTAAGCATCGCGGACTGCGAATCTGAGGCGGAGGTGCTGGTGATCGGCACGCTTTCGCCGGGGCCGATGCTGGATGCGATGGATCGTCGATGCGAGGAGCATCGCCCGGTCATCTGTCCCTGGCTGCCAGCTGCCATGCCCGCCCGGTCCGCGGCTTGCGATGTTTCCTCATGACTGTTCTGCAGCTTGACATAGAGAGGATTGACTCGGTGATCGGGTGCCTGACCGAGACTCGCCGGGCCGAGGGCGACGGCGGGGCGGTCATCGACATCGATCCCTTTGCGGTGCCGAATCAGGCGGCGGCGGTACTGGAGCAGGCGGCCGAGGCGGCGGGGGCCGAGACGATGGTCGAAGTGGGGATGGCCAGCGCTTTGTCCACGCTCTCCATCTGCCGGGGTCGTCTTCGGGCCGGTCCGATGAAGGAGCGGTCGTTTCACGTGATGGATCCGTGGCAGCATCACAGCGCCAACATCGGCCTCCGCGCGATAGGGCGGGCGGGTCTCGATCCCGTGGTTGTTTTTCATCCCCGTGAGTCGTACGTGGTCCTGCCTCGCCTGCTGGAGGAAGGTGCGCGCGTCCAGTTCGCTTTCATGGACGGCGTTCATCAACTGGATTACGTGACGACGGAGCTGCTCTATCTGGACCTGATGCTGGATGTGGGCGGGGTGGTGGCCCTTCACGACATGTGGATGCCTTCGTTGCAGCATTGTGTTTCGCACTGGCTGGCCAATCGCGATTACGAAGCGGTTGCTCTGCACGAGGGGCGTCTGATCGCCAGACCGATTGAAAGTGAGAAGCGTGGCTGCGGCGACCCGGAAAAGCGCCCGCCATTCTTTCGACGCAACATCGAGCCGTTCGTAGACTGGAGTGTTCTCCTCATCCGCAAACTGGGTGAGGATCAGCGCCGGTGGGACTACTTCCAGGATTACATCTGCGCCGATCCACAGCCCTGACCGCTTCCCATCTTTCCCACGTGATCCCATGCCCGACGACCGCACCGACCAGATCGCCTCCGAAGCCGCCCGGCTGATTGCCGCAGGCGACTTCGACGATATCGGCCAGGCCATCCAGGCGGCGGTGGCGACATTGAAGATGCACGGCGCGGCGCTGCCCTCGAAAGAGCGGGTTCGCAAGCACGTGCAGGCCCAGACCATGGCGACGGTGGGCGAGGAGGGCTATCGCGGAATGGTCCGCGGGATGTGGGAGACGGTCGAGCAGTTGATGAGCCTGCTTGCCGAGGCCTTCGACAGCGCACAGGTCTTACTTGTGGGGGAGGCGGTGAAGGGCAGAATCGAAGGTGGCCTGAACCCGCATCTGCGTATTTACACCCGCGCTTCAGTAGGTGAGATCGCCGAAGTGCTCGTCGACCACGGCTGCGAGGAGCCCGCCTTCGACACGGTGAATACTTCGCACGGCCGGCTGAATCGACTGCGCTTCGTCGATGAGGGATGGGAGATCGTTCTCACCCGCTGCCTGCCGGAGATGATGACCAAGTCGGGTATCGATCTGATAACGGGCAAGCCGGTGTCGGTTGCCTCGCTCGACGAGGTTCGCCGTCTGCTGGAAGGTTGAGTGCAGCGCAAACAAGACCGGCGGGGGCCCGCCGGTGAATTCTGATTCAGCTGACGATCATCTCCGGATGTGGCGAGGCAGGACTATCCGATTCCGCCCTTGAGGTCGCCGCCGAACTTCTTGGCGAGCTGGGCCTTGAGCTTCTTCATGTGCGGGTCTTCGCGCCGGGTGAAGGTTTCGCCTTCCGTTTCGGCCTGGGCGCGTTTCAGCGACAGTGCGATCCGCTTCTGCTCCTTATCGATGGACATCACCTGCACGGTCACCACTTCGTCGGGCTTGACGACGCTGGAGACCTTCTGAACGCGTTCGGGACTCAGTTCGGAGATGTGGATGAGGCCTTCCACGCCGGGCGAGAGCTCGACGAACGCGCCGAAAGGCATGAGCTTGGTGACCCGGCCGCTGACGAGCGCTCCAACCTCCAGTTTCGCCACCTCAGTCGCATAGGGGTCTTCCAGCGTTTGCTTCAGGCCCAGGCTGATGCGCGGCGGGTCGGCCTCGCGGTCGACCTTCAGCACCTTCACCTTCACCTGATCGCCCTCCTTGACGACCTCCGAGGGATGGCGGATGCGCTGGTGTGCAAGATCGGAGATGTGAATCAGGCCGTCGATTCCGCCCAGGTCTGCGAACGCGCCGTAGTTCTGGATGGAGGTGATCAGGGCCGATACGGTCTGCCCCTCCTCCAGCTTCTCCAGGAGCTGTTCCCGCGTGCGGGCGCGCTCGGCCTCCAGATGCGACCGGCGCGAAAGGATGATCCGAGCCCGCTGCCGATCGATCTCGATCACCTCGCAGGGCATCTTCTCGCCGACGAAGACCGCCAGATCAGGCACGTGCCGGATGTCTACCTGCCCGGCGGGCATGAAGGCGGGGTGGTTGGCGATCTCCATCTCCAGCCCGCCCTTGTTGGTGCCGGTGCAGCGGGCCTCCACCACCTGTCCCAGCTCCAGCGATTCCCAATCCGCCTTCGCCACCGCCCCCTCGCGGGAGAGGATCAGCAGGCCCTCGTTGGAGTCGTAGCGCTCCACGATGAACTCCAGCCGCTCGTTGGGCTGGGGCGGCTGTTCGAAAAGCGAAAGAGGGCAGACGCCTTGGGATTTGGGGCCGAACTCGACAAACACGTCATCGCGGTGAATCGACACGATTGTGCCGATCTTCCGCTCTCGCTCGGCCCCCGCCAGAGGCGGGCGCTCCGCCAGATCGAGCATGTCCTCGAGGCTCATGTCGCCGAGGGCGGCCTCGATTTCCGCCTCCAGCTTCGCGTCCATGTCAGTTCGTGGATCGGGCGTTTGCTCTGCCATAACTCTCTTGCCCGTCTTGGCTGAAAGGTGACCTGCTGGCGGCCGGGTCGGCCCGGAGGCGATAACGCGTGGACCGCCCCGAACAACACCTGCCGTCCACATCGGGCCTGTCCTCCCACATCATACCCTCGTCGAGCCATCTCCGGGTCCGGATACACCGTCCAGCCGTCAAACGATGTCTCGGGTCGGAGTGATGCGCTGTGGACGGCGAGGTTGGGTATCACCCCGCCGGCAGGGCGACCGGCTCGGAAACGACCTGACCGTGAGTGTGAGTCGGCGTAACCCTGGTGATCCGAATGCGGGCCACGCCGCCCCGCGGGAGGTCCGTACGCGTCGACACCAGGGCATAATGGTCGCATCGCCCGGTCATCAGTGATGAATCATCTTTCGCCGGCTGCTCGAGGATTACCCGAACCGTCCGGTCGAGCAGGCGGCGGCGGTATCGAATGGACAGGCCGGCCTTCGGATCCTCTTCCAGTTGGATCAACCGCCGGACCCGCTCCCTCACGACTGCGGC
>CP070772.1:158774-186165 GCA_020345805.1 Phycisphaerales bacterium
CTGGTTTGACGCGGAAGCAGCGTTGGCGGAATTCCGTCGTATTCTGCGCCACGAGGGGCGGCTGGCGCTGATGTGGAATGTGCGCAGTGAGGATGATCCGTTCAGTTGCGAATACAACCGGATCGCCCACCGCGCCCAGGAGCATTCCGAGGTGTCCGGCCGCTTTACTCCCGTCGCCCGCGGTTCGGATCCGACGGTCACCGGTCTGTTCACAATCACGGAGCAGCCGTCATTCGACAATCCGCAGACTCTCGATGAAGCGGCGCTGCTGGGACGACTGCGCAGCGCCTCGTACTTCCCGAGAACAGGCCCGGCCAAGGCTGAACTCGAGCGGGACCTGCACGCGGCGTTCGCGAAGTATGCGCGCCAGGGAAAGGTGATCCTTCAGCAGCGCACGGAGTTGACGCTGGCCAAACCTGTGTGAAGAACGGGCCCGCCAACAAACATGTGCGGACACGGCAACCTGTTCGTCGGGCATCGGCCGATGATCCGGTGCCGGTCACCGGCTCGCACCGCGCCCGGGGCGGCCCTACACTGCACCGATGCCGATGCAGGAGTTGATCAGTCTGCTGGTGCTGGGGCTCGCCGCGGGAATCCTGGGCGGGATGCTCGGCATCGGCGGTTCGATCGTGATGATCCCCGTCCTCACGCTTCTGCTGGGCAAGAACCAGCAACTGTCGCAGGCCGCGGCGATGATCGTCAACGTCTTCGTCGCGGCGCCGGCGGTCATCCGCCATCACCGCGCCAGGGCGGTCCGCTGGGATGTGTGGAAGCGAATGATTCCACTGGGCTTCGTGTTCATCGTTTTGGGCGTGGAAGCGAGCAACCGAATCAGCCACAAGGGCCTGGAGCTCCTCTTCGGCGCGTTTCTGATTTACGTCATCATCGTGAACATTCGCAAGTTGTATGACGGGGACAAATCCGAGTCTGACGAAAGTTCCCGCACCGGCTGGGCGGCATCGAGCGGGGTCGGAGCGGCGATGGGTTTCGTCGCGGGCTTGCTGGGAGTGGGTGGGGGAATCGTCGCCGTCCCGCTCCTCCAGCGCATCTGCCGCCTGCCGCTGAGGCAGTGCATCGCTACCAGCGCGGCGGTGATGTGCATCACCAGCATCATCGGGGCCGCCCGCAAGAACATGGTGCTCGAACAACTCGCCGAGAACGGTGAGTCCTTGGGCCTGCAGGTGACGGACAGCCTGATCATCGCGGCATGCCTCATCCCGACCGCGATCATCGGCGGCTTTATCGGGGCCGGCCTCACCCACGGCCTCCCCCTGCGGTGGATCCGCCTGGCGTTCATCCTGCTCATGGCCGCCGCCAGCGGGAAGTTCCTCGGACTCTGGTAGCAGACGAGATCAGCGCCCGGCAGTTTCCATCTCCCAGAACGGGCGTTCACCTCGACTCGGTGCGGGATAATTGCCGCCTGAACGGCGGCGCAGATCTTCGCGCAGCATCATGCGCATCCCTTCGATTTCGCGCTTGAGCTTCCTCAGCACCGCCTCCGCTCCCTCGCGCTGAAACTGCTCATACGTAATCGGCTCACCGGCCATGACGGCGATACGCCCGGTCAGTCTGGGGCGGGACTGGCCGTGAGGCCAGATGTCGTGGGCGCCTTCGATCGCCAGGGGGAGGATGGCGGCCTTGGTGCGTTTCTGAAGCAGCGTGACTCCCGGCTTGAACTCGCCCAGAGCACCATCGCGGGTCCGGGTGCCCTCGGGGAACATCATCATGCAACGCCCCGCATTCAATTCTCCGAGCGCGAGCCTGAACGCCGCCGAATCACCACGACCGCGCTCCAGCGGCATCGCACCGACCAGGCGAATGAGCAGTGCAAACGGCAGGAAACGAAACAAGCTGGCGCGGGCGAAAGTGGCGAACGGCCGGTCGCAGATGAGCAAGCCCACTAGCACCGGGTCGAAATTGGACTGGTGATTTGAGGCGTAGATCACCGGGCCGGTTTTGGGGACGCGCTCAGAGCCGATGAGCCTCACTCGGTACAGGAGCCTGAAGAGCATCCGGATCAAGACTGGCACGATCGTCCACACGAAGAACAGCATCAACGCCGATCGCCCGGGGGCGCGCCGGGACATTTGGAGACACTTCACGGCCGGATCCTCGAGGGATGGCCGGTGGCATCGGGCAGGTTCTCCCGCACGATCGATTCCATCAGATCGACAACTTCCTCCGCGGTTCGATGGTTCGTGTCGATGTCGATGGCCCCGTCCGGCCGGGTCAGCGGGCCGTCCTCACGGGTGGAATCGATGCGATCGCGCTTGCGGATGTCCCGCATCACGTGCGCACGGTCCACGGGTTTGCCGGCCTCGGCCAACTGCTTCATTCGGCGCTCGGCACGCACCGAGACGTCGGCGTCGAGATAGAACCGCAGCGGAGCGTCGGGGAACACGACCGAGCCCTGATCCCGGCCTTCAGTGACCAGTCGGGGATGACCGGAGGCGATGCGCCGTTGCTCCTGCACCAGCACCCGCCGGACGGCGGGCTGGGCGGCAACAATTGAGACGATCGCGCTGACATCCATGTCGCGGATTCGATCGCTGATATCGCGTTCGCCGAGCATGAGCGGGGGCGGGTTCTCAGCCCAGTGGAATCGCATCTCCGCACCGGCGACGGCCTCGGCCAAGGCCTCCCCGTCCGCCGGATCGAGGTTCTGATCCAGCGCGATCACCGCCGCGGCCCGATACATCGCCCCGGTATCGAGATACTCCAGACCCAGTCGCTCGGCGAGCCCGTGGGCAACGGTGGATTTCCCCGTGCCCGCCGGGCCGTCGATGGTGATGATGAGGGGAGTGTGATCGTGATCGCAATCGGCGGGCATGGTGCGGATGGTACTACTGATCGCCATCAATCGCCGCCTGGAGAATCGTGCGGGCGCGGTCGATGTTCTTGATCGGGTCGCCATCGCCCACATACTCGATGGCCAGCGTGTTGGGAAAACCGACGCTGCGGACGGCGGCGACGCACTCGGCCAGGTCGTAGCCTTCATGCTTGCCTCGTCTGCTGAAGGCCCCGACCGTGGCGTGAATGGCTCCGGCATACGGCGCGAGTTTGCGGAGGGCGGAAACCGGATCGCCGGTGGAGGCGGCGTGGGCGAAGTTTGGAAGCGATCCGATGCGGAAGCCGCCGATGCGCTTGATCAGCTCAGTGAGTCGATCGGGGCAGTCCGTGAGGCCCTCGTTGGGGGCCAGAAGCACGTTCAGCTCCAGGCGTTCGACCGACGGCATCACGGCCTTCATCTCCTCCGCCAGCAGATCAAAGGCCCGGGGATCATCCGGGGCCGCACACTTCAGGGCCAAGGCGTTGCAGCCGAGTCGGTTGGCGGCGGCGGCCAGCCGCCGGATCCGCTCCTTGGCCTCGTCTCGACCGGTGGATGAAGGATCGGCCAGCGGCAGCGGAGTGTCTTCAACCAGCACCAGGCAGGGGCAGGCGGCCTTGTCGGCCCGGTCCCGCAGGCGATCGAGATCTGCATAGGACCACCCGGCGAGCATGGAAGCGGTAAGGTTGAGGCCGCGGAGCCGGAGTTCGCGAATCGCGAAGCCGGGAAGGTCAAAGACCGTCAGCCCTCCCTCGCCGTGAGGGTCTAAGTGGCTGGAAAGGGAGCTGGCGGCAAGAGTCAGGAGCATGTTCGATCGCCGTAAGCGGTTGTCAGAGGCGAGTCTACCGCAATCGCGTCCCTGAGCAACCCTGCCCCCGCCCGCCTCTCACCGACCGGGTGGGGTCCGGCAAAAAGAGAAAACGCCGACCATTGGAGGGCCGACGTTTTCCGGAGGGGAGAAAGATCCATGATGACTCTGGCCAGGGATAATCCCTGACTTGTTCATATAATAGTCGGTTATCAGACGGGGTGCAAAGGAAAGTTCCCACATTTTACCCATCTTTCCCCGTCGTGCCCCAAGTCCTTGACCACAAGGGGTTTCCGGGCGCCTGCGCCGCATCCGAAACGGGCCGGCCGGGCAGGACGGAGCCTCCATGAGGGGATTGCTTGCCGCCCCGTTCGAGGCGACTATCATGGCCCGAATTCTGTCCGTTGGAGGTGTCCGACCCATGCCCAGCCCTTCAAATTGCCGCTTTGCCGAATCTCACGAGTGGTTTCGCGTCGAAGGTGACGTCGTGACCATCGGCATCACTCAGTTCGCCGCCAACGAGCTGACCGACATCACCTATGTCGAGATGAAGTCCCTCGGCACCGCCCTGGAGCCGGGCGAAACGGTCGGCGAGGTGGAATCCGTCAAGACCACCAGTGACGTCTATTGCGCCGTGGGCGGCGAGATCATCGAGGTCAACGAGGCGCTTGACGAGGATCCCTCGCTGCTCAACAGCGATCCCTTCGGCGAGGGCTGGCTGATAAAGATCCGCGCCACCGACCTTTCCCCGCTGGAAGGGCTCATGGACCAACCCACCTATGACGCGCAGTACCCGGTCGACTGACTCACCGGACCCCGGGGCGCGCTCCGGCAAGGCCGGCGGAACGACCGGAATCAACGCTTCCGGCACTATCCGCCTGACCGACGTCAAGAAGACCTACCGCCTTGGCTCAAGTTGCGTCCAAGCCCTGCGCGGAGTGAATATGGCGCTGGACGGACCGGGCTTCTTCGCCATCATGGGTCCATCCGGCAGCGGCAAGAGCACGCTGCTGCATCTGCTGGCCGCCCTGGACCGGCCCGACGAAGGCACCCTCGAGGTTGCCGGACATCACCTGGAAACGCTCTCCGAGCGGGAACTGACTCTGTTCCGGCGGCGATTCATCGGCATCATCTTCCAGCAGTTCAACCTCATCTCCACGCTCAGCGCGATCGACAACATCACCCTGCCGGCTTTGCTGGACGGCATGCCCCGGCCGCGTCGGCTGGAGCTTGCCCGGGAGCTGATCGACACCCTCGGTCTGCAGGGGCGCGCACATCACCGCCCTGACGCGCTGTCCGGAGGCGAACAACAGCGCGTCGCGATTGCCAGAGCGCTGGTCTTTCGCCCCTCGATCCTCTTCGCCGACGAACCGACGGGCGATCTGGATTCCGCCACCAGTCGGGAGGTCTGGGAGCTGCTGCAACGGCTGGCCGAGGAACGGAAGATGACCATTCTGATGGTCACCCACGAGCCAACGGCCGCGGCCCACTGCGAGCGTGTTTACGTGCTTGGCGACGGCCGAATCACGGGTTCATTTGAAACAGGTGGCATCGATGCGGGCCAGCTGGCGACTCGCGCTCAACAACTTGGCCGGTAAACGGGGACGCACCGTCCTGATTCTCGGGGCGGCCATCGTCGCGTGCAGCCTGATCGTGGCGATGTCCAGCGCGATCGCCACCGTGCAGGCAAGCATGGAATGGGGGTTCAGCCGCTTCCTCGGCTCGGCCGATGTCCGCATCGTCCACCAGTTCAACGGCCGATTCGACGAGACGCTGCTCGAGATCGTCCGCAACTGGCGCGGCGTCGAGGACGCGATGGGCTACCTCAGCTCCACCATTACCGTCACCGCCGCCGGCAAAGACCATCAGGCAGAGGACCTCCAGGCCCAGCTCGTGTACGTCGTGGGTGCGGATCTGGACCGCCTGGCCCGGTTCCGCCCCATCACTCTCATCGAAGGGCGCACGCCCGAGACAACAAACGAGGTTCTCATCGGGCCGATGACCGTGGAGAACCTGAACGTCGGCGTCGGCGACCGGTTGCTCATAAAGCGCGTCGGAGAACCCATCGAGCTGATCGTGACCGGAATCTTCGAACGGAAGCTTCTGGGCCTCTTCCAGCAGCCGCTCATTCGCGCCGATCGTCGCATCGTCGCCGAAGCGACCGGCCATCCCGGCGAACTTTCCTCGATGATGATCAAGCTTCGCGCAGGTGAGGATGCGGACGCGTTTTGCGCCGAGCACCTGGAGGAACTGCCGCCGGCGCTTTCGGTGGAGCCGGCGGCGCTGGTCCGGGCCGGCTTCAACCGGCAGATCCACGCGGGCAGGATCGGGATGGTCATCGCCTCCATGCTTACGTTCATGAGCGCGGCGTTCATCATCGTCATCGGCCTCACCGCAGGGGTCATCGAGAGACAGCGGGAGCTGGCAATGATGCGGGCGGTCGGGGCCACCCGCTGGCAACTGGTGCTGGCCCAGCTGCTCGTCGGCCTGGTGATCGGGTTGGCGGGTCTGGTGGTGGGAGGACCTCTGGGCATCCTGCTTGCCGCGGCTCTGAATGCCTACTACCGAGACATGCTCCCGGGGGGACTGGCGATCTCACAGTTCGGCGTCTGGCTGGCGGTGGTCGGCTCGGTGTGCGCCGGTCTGCTTGGGGCGGCGTTTCCCGCCTACCTCGCTTCGCGGGTAACGCCGCTGCAGGCGATGATCAGGCCGGCCCAACCCACCCGGGCAAGGAACGTGTTTCTCGCCACCATCGTGGCCGCGGCTCTGATCGCCACTCCGCCGATCCTGTTCGCGGTGCTCACCGGCAGTGAAATTCGATTCTGGAGTTACACCTTCATCGGCGTCCCGCTGCTGTTCACCGGCTACTTCATCCTCGCCGTGCCCGTTCTCATCCTCGCCGGCGAAACCTTCGGCCGGGTCCTGGCGGTCATCCTTCGTCTTCCCGTCGACCTGCTCCGAGGTTCCGTGCTGGCGACACCCTTCCGGCACGGGCTCACCGCCGGCGTGCTCATGTTGGGGCTCGCCCTGCTTATCGACGCACGGGCGGTTCACCAGTCGATGATGAGCGATTGGATCGAGCAGATCCGTTTCGCCGACGGCTTCGCTTTCCGCATCACCGGCATCAAGCAGGCGGAACTGGATGCCATCGCGGCTCTGCCCTATGTGGTGGATCTCTGCCCGATCAGCCGCACGCAGGTGCGCACGCTCGACCGGCAGGTGTTCGGAGTGGAGGGCGTGACGCCGCCGTACGTGACCTGCGTGGGTTTCGAGCCGGAAGTGTTCTTCCGCATGAACAAGATCGACTGGGCCCAGGGCGAAGAGGCGACCGCAGTAAAACGGCTCAAGCAGGGTGACGCGGTTCTGGTGGCCGATCGCTTCCTCACCGCCCGGGGCGTCAGCGTGGGCGATCGCATCGCCCTGGGCGACGGGCGGGTGCGCAAGGAGTTCGAGATCGTCGGCGTCATCAGCTCCGCGGGACTGGACGTCGCAACCTTTCTGTTCGGCATTCGCAGCGTGTACCTCGATTACGCCATCAGTTGCGTGTTCATGGACTACCAGACGGCGGCGTACCACTTCGACAGCCGCGACGCCTACATGCTCCAGGTAAACCTGACGGAAGAGATCGGCGATGAGGAAGCGACGGCAGGTATCATGGCCGCCGCGCCGGGGGTCGTCTTCCGCAGCGGGCGCTGGGTGAAGGAGACGATTGACGAGCTTTCCGGATCGGCGGAGGCGGTCGAGACGACCGTGGCGTTCGGCGCCCTGGTACTGGCGTGTATCGCCGCGGGAAACGTCATCGCCGCCGACATCCGCGGCCGACGGTTTGAGTACGGCGTGCTTCGGGCCACCGGAGGCGGCCGGTGGCTGCTGGCGCGGCTGATTCTCGCCGAAGCCGCGGTGCTCGCGATCGCCGGGGCCATCGTGGGCAGCCTGCTGGGAATGCATTTCGCCACGATTGATATAAGCCTCCTGCGCGAAATGGCCGGTCTGGATCTCGTGCTGAGAGTTCCGATCGGGCCGATGATCATCGGCTGGCTGGCGGTGGTGGTCATGACCTGCCTGGCCGCGACTCCCGCCGTGATCGCACTTCTCCGGCGCAGGCCCGGCACGCTCCTGGCTTCAGGTCGTAACGAATAGGCCGCGGGCCGGACTGCGAGCTTCAAAAAGGCAATACGCCTCCAACCAGACGTGAAGTCGGAGGCGTTCAGTGCCCATCATGGGTTGTTTCGAGGATCGGATTGGTGTTGCCACTCGCGGCCGCTCGCAGAGTGCCCTCCGTGGCACCGTCGAGCGACCACGGCTACCAGAAAGGCGGGGAATGCGCCCGTTCCTCAGGATCAACCGCGACCGTGCGTGAACCCGCCTCAAGACGAACACGGGTCTGGATCGAGTCGGCACGCTCGTTGAGACCGAAACGGACCAGCGCTGCGGTCTGCAGCATTGCGGTACCTCCCGCAAGAACGCTCCGGGCACCGGTCCTGTCGGTCATTCTCGGATGATTGAACTTCATGGTCCAAGCCTCGCACGTTTGCCGCCACATCAGCGGCCGATCTCAATCATCTCTCCGCACGCCATGCATCCCTCAACAAGGCAATCCGTTCGCTCTCACCACCGGTCAGACTTTTTCGGGCCATGTAGGCGGCCGAACCCGTCGCCCGCGCCGCACTGCCAAGGCGGTTCGCTTACGTGCGCGTGGGTTTTCGGTCCGATCGGCGACAGCCCATGAAGGAAATCGGGGCGGTCCGATAAAACTCCCGCCCCGGGTGAACGTTGCCCGTTGGCTGCTCCCGCCGCAGCCTCAGGCCGTAGAATCACTTCATGCCGGCCCGGAACCCCTTCCAGCTCGTCAGCGACTTCTCCCCCACCGGCGACCAGCCGGCCGCTATCGATGCCCTCAGCGCCGCCGTCGCCGGCGGCAGGCGGTATGCCACCCTCCTCGGGGCCACCGGCACGGGCAAGACCTTCACTATGGCCAACGTCATCGAGCGGGTCCCCAAGCCCACCCTGATCATCAGCCACAACAAGACCCTCGCCGCCCAGCTCTACGAGGAGATGCGCGAACTGTTCCCCGACAGCGCCGTCGCATACTTTGTCAGCTACTACGACTACTACCAGCCGGAAGCATACATCCCCCAGCGCGACATCTACATCGAGAAGGACGCATCGCGCAACGACGACCTGGACCGGTTGCGCCTGGCCGCGACCAGCAGCCTGCTTTCACGCGACGACGTGATCATCATCGCCTCCGTGAGCTGCATCTTCGGGCTCGGCTCGCCCGAAGCGTACCGGGATCGCGTGCTGGCCGTGGCCCTGGGCCAGGAGATCGATCGCAGGCAACTGCTGCTCTCCCTGGCCGACATGCAGTACGCCCGCAGCGACATGGGCTTCGAGCGCGGCCAGTTCCGGGCACGCGGCGACGTCATCGAGGTCTATCCCGCTTACGAGCAGTACGCCGTCCGCATCGAACTGTTCGGTGACACCGTCGATCGCCTGGAGTTGATCCATCCGGTAAGCGGCGAGGTGCTCGCGTCGGAAACACAGGTCTTCATCTTCCCCGCCGTGCACTACGTGATGCCGGAAGATCAGCTTGCCGAGGCTCTCGCCGGCATCCGCGCCGAACTTGACGAGCGCGTGATACAGCTCCGCCACGAAGGCAAGTTGCTGGAGGCGCAGCGACTGCTCGCCCGCACGAAGTACGACCTGGAGATGATGGCGGAGGTCGGATACTGCTCGGGCATTGAGAATTATGCAGCCAAGCTCGAAGGTCGCCCGCCGGGGTCGCGGCCCAATTCACTGCTTGATTATTTCCGCCATGTGCCCGGAAGAGAGCCGGACGACTGGCTGGTGTTCATCGACGAATCGCACGTGACAATCCCCCAGATCCGGGCCATGTTCAACGGCGACCGGGCCCGCAAGAAGGTCCTCGTCGAGCACGGCTTCCGCCTGCCCAGCGCCCTGGACAACCGCCCGCTGACGTTCGAGGAATTCGAGGAGATTGTCCCGCAGGTGGTTTTCGTCTCCGCCACGCCCGGCCCTTATGAGCTGGATAAATGCGGCGGGGAGTTTATCGAGCAGGT
The DNA here is from genome assembly GCA_020345805.1 of Phycisphaerales bacterium. GTDB lineage: Bacteria > Planctomycetota > Phycisphaerae > Phycisphaerales > SM1A02. The sequence goes on from CP070772.1 coordinate 168,490, forward strand.
GATCCGCCCCACCGGCCTGCCCGATCCCGTAATCGAGGTCCGGCCCGCGCGGGGGCAGGTGGCCGACCTCATCGAACAGTGCAAAACACGCAGCGGGCAGGGCGAACGCGTGCTCGTCACCGTCCTCACCAAGCGCCTCGCCGAAGACCTCACCAACTACCTCCACGACACCGGCCTCAAGGTGCGCTTCCTGCACAGCGAGATCGATACGCTGGAGCGGGTGGAGATCCTCCGCGAGCTGCGGGAGGGCGATTTCGACGTGCTGGTGGGTGTGAACCTCTTGCGGGAGGGCCTGGATTTGCCGGAAGTCTCCCTCGTCTGCATCGTGGACGCGGACAAGACCGGCTTCCTCCGTTCCACCACCAGCCTGATCCAGACCATGGGCCGGGCGGCGAGGAACGTCAACGCCACCGTGGTGATGTACGCGGACACCGTTACCGAGCAGATGCAGCAGGCGATCGACGAAACGACCCGCCGGCGCGACCTGCAACTCGACTACAACCGGAAACACAACATCACGCCCGAGACGATCCGCAAGGCGATCCGCCGCGGAATCGAGACGGAGCTGAAAGCGAGAAAGACCGCCCGCACCGCGGTAGGCGAGCGGGCCGAGGAAGAGGAATACGACATCGAAGAACTGATCGGCTTGCTCGAGAAGGAAATGTTCGAGGCCGCTCAACAACTGGAGTTCGAGAAGGCCGCGGCCCTGCGCGACCGCATCGCGGAACTGAAGGCGATGCCGGAATACGGCTCGGATCGCGCGATCAGAATGTCGCAGGTTGCCGCGCCAAAGCCCCGGCCCGGCGCGGCGCGATCCTCCGCGGGCATCACCCGTTCCGGTGCGAAGAAACGCCCGAAGTGATGGTGGCGGTGCCGCGGTGATCTGCCCGCAACCGCGTCAAGCCGATCTCAGGCCGCTTTGCGAGTGACCTTGTCCTGTTCGAACGAGGGGCATGAAGGGCTGAGGCTGCGCAGGCTTTCGATGAGGCGGTTTGCCCCCCACCGCAGCCGGATCCCCCGGGCGGCGATTTCGAGCCTCACCCAATCCTCCCGATCCCGGGTGATCGACCGTGCCGGTCGTTGGCGGATCGACCACCCCGTCTCCCCCCGCCCCGACGCGTTGGAGTCCTGCACCTGCACGCTGGACGGAACTTCCTCAGGCTCGCCGGGAGGCGGATGTGAGCCACTCCCGGCCATGCCGTCCCCTGAATCGACCGTCCAATAACGGCCGTCCACTGCAAACCCGGCGACCAGAGGTTTTTTTGCGCCGACCCAGGCCCGGCCGGCACGCCTCATGCCCCACCAGGGGGCCATGAGACCCCTTCCGGAGGTCCGTGACCCCGTTCCCTCCAGCCGCTAGACTGCCGCCATGAGCAAACCACTGCCCTGCCCCAAGCGCTGCAACGTCCTCCTCATCGGCGGCGGCGGCCGGGAGCACGCCCTGGCCTGGAAACTCAAGCAGTCGCCTCGCCTGGGTCGGCTGTGGCTGACCGATCCGTCCAACGCGGGCCTCGCTCGTCTCGGCCAGCCCTGCCCTCACAAGTACGACAAGAAAGACACCTTCCGCCTCGCCCGCTGGTGCGACAAGAACGACATCAATCTCATTGTCATCGGCCCGGAAGCGCCGCTGGCCGAAGGCGCCGCCGATGCCCTGGCAGACCAGCGCCGTCTGGTTTTTGGCCCCTCCAGAGTCGCCGCTCAGATCGAGGCGGACAAGAGCTTCGCCAAGCAGCTCATGCGCCAGGCGGCGATCCCCACCGCCGAGGGGCGCGTCTTCGATCACGCCGACTCGGCAAGGCAGTACATCGAGGCCCACGATGAGCCATGCGTGGTCAAGGCGTCGGGACTCGCCGCGGGCAAGGGCGCGATCGTCTGCGACACCCAGGCCGAAGCGCTGGATGCGCTGGATCGCATCATGGTCAAGCGCGAGTTCGGCGAAGCGGGCGACGAGATGATCATCGAAGAAAAGCTTGTGGGCCAAGAGGTCTCGGTGCTCGCGCTGGTGGATGGCCGCACCATCTGGCTTCTCGACCCCGCACAGGATCACAAGCAGGTAGGTGAAGGTGACACCGGCCCCAACACCGGCGGGATGGGCGCCTACTGCCCCACTCCCGTTCTGGACGCGGAAACCCTGGAAACCGTGCAGCGCGAAGTGTTCGTCCCCACCGTCGACGCTCTGCGCCGCGAAGGCATCGAGTTCCGCGGCGTGCTCTACGCGGGCCTGATGCTCACGCCCGGCGGACCGAAGGTGCTGGAATTCAACTGCCGCTTCGGCGACCCGGAATGCCAGCCGCTCATGGCCCGCCTCCAGGGCGATCTGGTCGAGATTCTCTGGTCCACCGCGGCCGGCACGTTGCGGGATGTCGAGATCGATTTCGATCCCCGCGTGGCCTGCTGCGTCGTCCTCTGCTCCGGCGGCTATCCAGGCTCATATGAAAAAGGCAAGCTGATCACCGGGATCGAAGACGCCGAAGCCCTCAGTGATGACAAGGGACTGGTGATCGTCCACCACGCGGGAACCACCATCAACCACAACGGCGAGCTGGTCACCCACGGCGGCCGCGTGCTCGGCGTCACCGCCCTGGCTGGCGATCTCCAATCGGCGCGCGATCTCGCCAATCGTGCATGTGAGAAGATCCACTTCGAGGGCGCGTTCTACCGCCACGACATAGGCGATCGCGTGCTCGTGAGGTGCAAGGCTTGAAGGCCTGAAGGCCTGAAGGCCTGGAGGCTTGGAGACTTGAAGGATTGAGTGACGTGCACGTTGCGCGCAGGCGATAGCCGCGGTGCCAACCGCCCGCGGAGGCTCCGCCGCCCAGCGATGCAGTCCGCTTATTCAAACAGCGCTCATGCTGCTTCGCAGCTTCGCAATCGCCTGCGGAATGATCTCCAGCGCTTCGTCGATCTCTTCTTCCGTGGTAAAGCGCGAAAGGCTGAAGCGCACCGCGCCGTGGGCGAACACGCGCTCGACGCCCATCGCCATCAGGACCGGCGAAGGCTCCAGCGAGCCGGTCGAGCACGCCGCCCCCGCCGACGCGCACACGCCGCGCTCCGATAGCAGCATGAGGACCGCTTCGGCTTCCAGGCGCTTGAAGGCGATGTTGGAGGTGTTCCACATCCGCTCCGCGCCGGCGCTGTTGATGAGCACGTCATCAACAGAGTCGATAACTGCACGTTCGAATCGATCGCGGAGTTTTGCCAGCCGCGCGGATTCATCCGTTTCCAGCCATTTGCCCGCGAGGTCGGCGGCCGCGGCGAGACCGGCAATTCCGGCGGTGTTTTCCGTCCCGCCCCGACGGTCGCGCTCCTGCGCCCCGCCGATGGAGCGCTTCTCCAACCGGACTCCCGGACGGATGTAAACACCGCCGGCGCCCTTCGGGCCATGAAACTTATGGCCGGAGAAGCTGAGCAGATCGATCGGCGCCTCCCCCACTTTCGTCTTCGCCTTCCCCACCCACTGCACTGCGTCGGTGTGGAACCGCACATCGTGCTCGCGGCAGAGATTGCCGATCGTCTCCACCGGCTGGATCACGCCCGTCTCGTTGTTCGCCCACATGATGGAGACCAGCGCGATGTCACGGCCACGCTGCTTGAGGGTTTGCTCAAGCGCGTTGCAATCCACGACCCCGTTGTTGTCAACAGGCAGCCAGACGATCTCCGCTCCCGCCTTCTCGGCAACTTCCGCGCTCTCCCGCACCGCATCGTGCTCCGTACTGCTGGTGACGAAGGCGTTGCGGTCGGGTTGAGAGGCCAGCGATCCAAGGATGGCGAGGTTGTCGGCCTCGGTTCCGCCGGAGGTGAAGACGATCTGGCGATCCCTACAGCCGAGGAGTTTTGCCACGGACTCGCGGGCCAGGTCCACGCCGTGCCGGGCCGTCTGCCCCGGCCGGTGCCCGCTGGAGGGATTGTGCCAGTGTTCGCGCAGGGCGTCGTTCATCGCCGCCACGACCTCATCGGCCGGCCGGGTGGTGGCGTTGTTGTCAAGATAGATCGTTCTCATGGCAATCAGATGGTAGCGCGCCGGCGATGAGCGGGTTGCAGGCTGTCAAGCGGCGTGTGGAAAACACGACGCAGTGCACGCAGCCCGAGCGTCGGGCTTCCACATGCCAGTTCCATCGCGAGACGGTTCTACGCCCGCGGCCCGCTGCATCGAGTCTCCATCGCCCGTCATCTGGCGGGCCGTCGGATATTCGGATCAGTCATCAGCCCGCGCAGCCGCCAGATCATGAAGCCGATCCCAATAAACGCCAGCCCCGCGCAGATCAGGAATATGCGATTGGGGGAGAGATCGAGCACCGCGCGGGCGAAGAGGAAGATGAGGCTGCCGATGGACAGGCAGACGAACGACACGGCGTTGGCCGTGCCGAGGAAGCGTCCCCGCTCGTCCACCGGCGACAGGTACTGTAGCAGGGCCTGCAGCGGAACAATGTAGAACCCCGCGAAGACGCCCGCACCCAACAGCAGCCCCGCGACCAGGAAGTAATGCAAGGGCAGCAGGCCGAGCAGCACGAAGAACACCGTCATGCCCACCGCGCCGATGGGAATCAGCCGCGGCTCGATGTGCCGGCCCGAAATGAAACCGGCCAGCACGCTTCCGAGCCCGATCGAGACGGCCAGCACCACAAACAGGTAGCTCGTCTCGGTCGTGTCGATGTTGAGCATCGTCTTGTAGTCCGGAAGGATGAGCATCGCGATCATCGCGATGAGGTAGAAGTATGACCAGGCGACCGCCACTATCAGCAGCGGGCTGCGGGACATCTCCTTCAGCGCCGCCCAGTATGTGCCGACCGGGTTCCAATCGAACTTGAGATGCGGATCCTTCGCTTCCAGGCGGGTGAGGAATGTCGATGCGATCAGGCCACCGATCGCGATCACGATCATCGCCGCACCGGGAAGCCACAACACCGCCCCGGTGCCCGGCACGAAGTCCGGATCCGATTCGGGGTGGTAGGCCTTGTACAGAGGACCCGCGATCAGCGTGCCCGTGATGACCGCAATGTTGGTGAGCATGTTGATCAGGCCGTTGGCCCGGCTGAGCTCCTGGCCCTCGACCAGTTCGGGAATCATGCCGTACTTGGCCGGCCCGAAGAACGTGCTCTGCACCGCCAGCAGGACCATGCCCACCAGCAGCATCCAGATGTTCATCAGGACGAATCCGGCGAGTACGAAACAGGCGATGAACACCTCGGCGATCTTCACGATTACGGTGATGCGCTGCTTACTGTGGCGGTCGGCCAACTGGCCCCCGTAGCCGGAGAGCAGAATGAACGGGACGGTGAGACACAGTGCGACATAGGCCTGCCCACCCCGGCCGAGGGCGGCGGCCCAGATGCCGGCCATCGCCACCCCGTAGCTGAGCACCTGCTTGAGAACGTTGTCGTTAGCCGCGCCGAAGAACTGCGTCACGAGCAGTGAGAGGAAGCCGCGTTTGACGAGATTGCTCTTCAACCACACCTCCATTCAGGGCCCGGCCGACCGCGGGGAGGGAAGAGCCTACACGATCAGACGTCCCGGGACGACCGAACAACCGGGGCGGAAGGTTCGCCGGCCCCGAAAGGAAGCCGCCCCCTTTTCCGGGGGCGGGGCGGGTAATGCGGCTGAGAGGATTCGAACCTCCACGGGATATTACTCCCACTAGAACCTGAATCTAGCGCGTCTGCCAGTTCCGCCACAGCCGCTGGCATCTCGAACGCGGCAGTATACGTAAGCCCGGGGCGTCAAGCCAACCGGGTATCCGGCCCCCGGCCGCCGCCCGAGCTCGCGGTCTCCCCCCCGCCGTCCGGTAAGGCGACGCCCCCACATCCGAGCAGACCCGAACAGGCCGCTGCGACGGCGCAAATGCTGGCTGAATCACGGCTTCTTGTTCATTGAAAACCGCCAATCTTCGATCTTCTCACTCGGCATTCGTTCCACGGACGCCATGATCCGGCAAGGCAGACCTTTCGGGGATTATCGGATGAAGTCGTTCCAATTCCGGGGCCTGTGGCAGAACCACGCGACAGCCCGATCCCGCCGCCGCACCCGCGGCCCGCACGGGATCCTGCTTCGAACGAAAACTGTGATCGTGAGCCTCCTCCCGGCGGTCTTCCGGTCCCGCCGTTTGGGGTCCCGGAGGCACGAGATTGGTCACCGGTTCCTTGACCTCGGCGAAGCGATGGTCGACCGGCTGACCGCTGTCTCCTCTGCCCGCGCGAAGGCGGATCGGAGGACGGCATGACCGCCAAGCGCACCGACGGCAGGTCTCGGCACCGACTGCAACGCCTGTTTGACGAAGGGTGATGGATCAATCATGAACGACAATCAGACTCCATTCTGCCAGGACGCATCCGGTGACGATCCGCGCCGACGGCACGAGCGGCACTCCGTGGACACGGTGTCTTGGGAGTACGGCAGTGTTCTCGATCTCAACAGCCTCGGCATGCGACTGTCCTGCCGGCGCAAGCCGCCTCTCAAGGCGGGCCAGCACGGGCGATTCAAGCTGAGCATCCCTAATGGGACGCTCATCGTCGTGGGCCGGGCGGCGTGGGTGCGGAGAATCGGCCTACGCCGCTTCGAGATGGGTGTCGAGTTCGTGGAGGTCTCACCCAACCTTGCCAAAGGTCTCGACGCGCTGGCGCGCTTTGGCTTCCTTCATGTCAACGCCGGTGCCAGCAGGAGTCGAGCGAGGCGGCGCAAGCCGCAGGTGCGGGCACAGATCGCCCTGCCCGACTACTACTCGATCCTGGGTGTGCCGCCCGACGCCTCCGACGATCAGATCCGCGAGGCGTTCCGGGCATACGCCGATCGGCACCACCCCGAGGTCTCGTCCAACCCGACCGAGGCGGCGAGATTCAGGCAGGCGCAGGAGGCATACGAGATCCTGAAGAACCCGTCCTCGCGCGTGGACTACGACCGGAGAATGGCCGGTTGAGGACCGGATCCCAATGATCGCGCACCGATCTTTCGGGTCCCTTCAGCCGGAGAAGACGACCGGCCCGGCCCCAGGCGCGCGGCCGACCCGGCAGCACGACTCCCCGCCCGATTCGCCAGCGGTGAATGCGGCCTAACCACCACACCACCCCGTCGCCGGTTCAATGGCGACCGGCTCCACGTACCGCGCTGTCGCCCCCTCGGGGCTTTGTCCCCATCATGATCGCGCCCCCGCGCGCGGCCCGCGTGCGGATCCACCGCGCACGTTCCCTACGCGCACGACCTCGATGCACGCAACTCCCGTGTGCCCTCTGCACACAGCACTCCCCCCATCGGCGGAGACGGCCGCCGCCCCCACCGATGGGACGGTCCTACTTCCCCTCCGAAGCGACCGTTTCCGCGGCGGCCTTGGTCTCCTCGCCGGCCCTTGCGGTTCCTTCAGGTGCAACCAGGCCGCGCTTGACCATCACTGCCTGCTTGACTTCATCGAACAGGTCCGCATTCTCGCGGAGGAACTGCTTGGCGTTCTCCCGCCCCTGGCCCAGGCGGATCTCACCGTAGCTGAACCACGCCCCCGACTTGGCGATGATGTCGTCGGCCACGGCGAGATCAACAAGGTCTCCGGCGGCGCTGATGCCCTCGTCAAACATGATGTCGAACTCGGCATCACGGAACGGCGGGGCGACCTTGTTCTTCACCACCCGCGCGCGAACGCGGTTGCCGATGTTGCGGTCACCATCCTTGATCGCCCCGGTGCGGCGGATGTCGATGCGGACGGTGGAATAGAACTTCAGGGCCCGCCCGCCGGGGGTGGTTTCGGGCGAGCCGAACATCACGCCGATCTTCTCGCGGAGCTGGTTTATGAAGATCACCACGGTTTCGCTCTTGGAGATCGCGCCGGTGAGCTTTCTGAGGGCCTGGCTCATGAGGCGGGCCTGGAGGCCCACGTGGGCATCGCCCATCTCGCCCTCAATCTCCGCCCGGGGGATGAGGGCCGCGACCGAGTCGATCACCACCACATCGACGGCGTTGGAGCGGACGAGCAATTCGCAGATCTCGAGGGCCTGCTCGCCGGTATCCGGCTGGGAAACGAGAATCTCATCGAGATTCACTCCGATGCGCTTGGCCCAGGCTGGGTCCAGGGCGTGCTCTGCATCGATGAACGCCGCCACCCCGCCGGCCTTCTGGGCCTGAGCCACGATGGTCAGGGCGAGGGTGGTTTTGCCCGAAGCCTCCGGGCCGAAGACCTCGACCACCCGCCCCCGCGGCACGCCCCGTCCTCCCAGTGCGATATCGAGGCTCAACGCCCCGGTGGAGATGCCGGGGATGACGTTCTTGGCATCGGCGTCCAGGCGCATGATCGAGCCCTTGCCGAAGGTCTTCTCGATCTGGCCCAGAGCCCTCTCCAGCGCCTGAAAGCGTCCCTTGTCTTCTGCCATCGCATCAGCCATTTCAGTTCGATTCCTGTGAATCCGCCTGTCCGCGGCGGTCTTGCCGCGCTTGCTGTTTCCTGTTGCCGTCACCATATCCGGGCCCTTCTATCAGGTCAATGTTCGGTATTCGGTAGGATCGCGATTCCATCGGCCTTGTCAAGGGATGTTCGGTAGATTTTTGGATTATTTTTTCGGGTTGAGTTAGGGTTGCCGGGCCGAGGGAACAGGGCGGAACCCGGGGCAAGAGGTCCGATAGCCCACGGTTTGCCAGCAGCAGCCCGACCAAGCGCCCATTTCTCCAGATACGCGGGCAAATCGCTCGATCAGCCCTTGCCCGGCGGTGTGTTCGCGGCCGGGTGCGGCGGGCGGTGGAACCGCCCCGCTGTTGATGTCCGCTTCTCGCCCGGCATGGCGTGGATGGCCGCCGCGGCACGGAGGCTTGGCCATGAGTCGTAACCTCCTGATTGAACGGCTTTTCGAGCTGCTCATCAGCGGCGATCACCGGGGCGCCCGCCGCCTGGTGGAGGAGGCGGTTAGCGATGGAGTCTCATTTCAGGTTCTGGCCCAGGACGCGTACATGCCGCTGATCAGGATAATCAACGCCCTGCATCGGGCCGAGCAGCTCACGAACCTGGCCCACGATTTCGCCACCCACATTCTCTCATCACTGGTCGATGACGCCCGGCAGACTCCCTCGCAGTCGGCTCAACGCGAGGGTACGTCTGATGCAGGCCGTCCGGATCGCGGCGAGTGGTTGCCTCAACTTCGTTATTGTGGGGTTGAGCGCGCTTGTGCCGGCACCTCCCCCGGGTCGCCCGGAAGTTTCAAATCAGGATCGCTCTGCCCCCCTCGGGATGAATTTGCGGCCGACGGGTCAGAACCGGACCCCCGCGCACAGTTCGTGTTCTTCTCCATTCGGGATGATGTGTTGACGGCCCGCCTGGCAGGGCCGCACATCGGCGAGCGGGAAGTGCCGATCATCAACACCGAGATCTACGACATGATCCGTACCTTCGGGCCGCGCATTCATCGCCTGGTGCTGGACCTTTCCGATGTGCGGGTGATGTCGAGCATGGCCCTGGGGATGTGCCTGGACATTCGACGCCGGGGCGGGGTGCTGGGAATCAAGACTACCGCGACGGGACTTTCCGGCGAGATGGCCCGGGTATTCCGGCGCCTGAAGATCGACGGCCACCGCTGGCGCCAGCGCATCGCGGGAGGCGTATCCGGCCTTCTGGGCCGCAAGACGGTGGTGGCGTAGCTTCGCGGCGCGACTATTCGGCCTAGTAATCAAACCTCGAATCGCGCCGGCCTGATGTCCGGCCAGCGCTGGAGCGTGTCACCGCTCGGATCGCCGCGAGCACCTGATCACTCTTCCGCGGCTGCCTGCTCGAGCTCGACGATCGCGCGGAGGCCGTTCTCTTCGAACGTCAGGCCGGAGTTGGCCGAGATAATGTTCGCAAGCGCCGCGGGCAGAGGCGGGCCGAGCTTGGGCTGGGCCGGATGGCCGTAGATGGTTGATTCCATCGTCCGCCACTGTTCGTTCCAGCGATAGGAGCCGCCGCCGGGGCAGAGAAGCCTGCGCTGCCAGAACATCTCGTGGAACAGAACCGGATGGCGATCGGGGTAGCGGCGCTTCCATTCGTTGAGAATGGGGATGTTGCTCCACGCGCTGCGCTGCATCATGCGCTGGTGGTTCTCACTGAACATGATCTCAACCAGCGGTATGACCGAGCGGTTGGCCTGGATGCAGAGGTTTTCGCCGAGCCAGGGCGTGTCGGCCGGATTCGGCGGCCCATCCGCGGCCTTGGCCGCGCGCCGGGCGACTTGCCGATCAAGCGCGCGTTTGAGAACATCCTCGTTCAGGGCGATGATGAGCGCCTCGCCGCTCGCGGCGTAATGAACATTCAGGCTCTTCATCATCTCGTCGTCGGACTTGGCCATCTCCGAAGGCGTGATCCGCACGTAGGGCACATCGTTGTGGCTGAAGTTCTCCCAGATCGTCATGCCCGGTGCAGTCTGTTCGATGAACGCGCGTGCCCCGGCCAGGAAGGCGGTCAGCTTCATCCCGCTGCTCACCTCGGCGCGCAAGACGACCGGCAGACGGTCCAGGTTGTCTTCGAGGAACTGCTCTTTGTCTTCGGCGTCCGCCAACTCCGCCCACACGGGATCCTCCTCGGCATATAGCGCCACCGATTCGCCCAGCCAACCCAGGGGGTCCACTTGGATCTGCGGGGCCATCCCCGCGGCCATGCCGCCGTACATCTGAGCCATGGGCGATTCGCGGTTGATCGCCAGGGCCACGTGCAGCATCGTTCCTGCGTGCAGATCGCCCGCTTCCGGCGCAATGGAAGCGCCCGAGGAAAGCATCTGAAGCGTGCCGTACTCCGTGCCCTCGATCAGCGGCATCACCGTCACGTCCACCGCTATTTCCCCACCGTCCGCCTTGAAACGGACGGCGATGGGATCAAAGAAGTTGCGCCACCGCCCCTGATAGCGATCCCGCCACACGCCGTACACCTCCTTCTCCCGCTTCGTGACGCGATCGAGATTCAGCTCGAGGATCGGGGTCTGGAAGTCGAGCGTGCCGTACACGGACGAGGCAACACCCGCGGACGAAAGTGAAAGCTCATCATCCTCGGGCAGAGGATATTCGGTGTGGATGACACCCGCCTGCACGGAACCGGCCGCGAGCTTGTCGAGATAAGCGGCCTGTATCGCCGTCATCACCGCGACCGCGCGGGTCCGGCGTGAGGTGCCGATCCGCCAGCGCGGGCCGCACCAGCGCCGGATCGTGTTGTCCGAAAGCACGAGCAGCGCGGTCTCCGCGTCGTCGCCGCGCCGATACCGATCACGGAAGAAGGTGTATTCGGGAAGCTCTGCCAGGGATGGGGCGTCTTCCTTCCAGACTTCGACCAGCCGGTGTAGTTGGGCCAGCGAGTTCGTCACCACGATGACGTCGCCCAACGCCGCGAGATAGGAGCAGAGGCTGCGGTCGGGCGAGCGCATCCCGGCATAGGGCACGCCGAGGACATCCCCGGTGACGGGCGCGGCCTGTGACTCGCCCTGGCTGACGAGGGCCACCGAGGCGGCGATCGCTGTCCGCAGCCCGGTCGGGTTCTTCGTCCCAAACAGGATCGCGAGGTCGGATCCCGTGCGCAGATAGGGATCGGACCCGGTCACCGCCACGGATTCGACAAGGCGAGTGCCGAGCTGCCGGGCGATGTCGTTCAGCGGCAGACCAAGCTGGCGCTCATAGCGCCGGCGGACGTGGGCGTGCTCGGCCCGCGGCTCCAGGGCCCGCAGGATCGACGTGCCCTGGATGTCAGCATTATCAGCGAGATCGATCAACGCCTGGAACGTCGGGAAGAACATCGCGTGCTGATCGTCGGGGATCAGGCGAGCGAGCGGGTCCGTCTCCGGCTCCAGGCCATCAATGAGCGGATCCCAGTCAAAGCCACGCACTGTGATGCCCTCAATCGTGTCGACATCCACGGTGGCGACGCCCGGCTCCGCGGTCGCGAGCACGCGATCGAGCTGCAGGTTCTCGCTCAGGGCGCGCCCGCCGCTGATGAGGCCGAAGGTCTGCTCCATCTCGCTGGGGGGCATCCAGCGCTGAGGGCGCTCCTGCTGCTCCTGTGGTTCCGGGGACTTGGTATCGCCCAGCGCCTGTTTGGTCAGGCGCACCTGGTGACGGAACCACGCACCGCCGGGCGCGCGACGGTCAAGCAGCCGCTGGTAATGGGCCCGCTTGACATTCAGGAAGCGTTCTCTGTGTTCGACGCTACCCTCGTCGGCCGTGATTGAGAAGTCCATTCCGACCATGCCGCCGGAGACGCGTCTGGGAAGAAAGATCCGGCCGGTGACGTCAATGCCCTGCGGCGCGCAAAGCACAGCGACCGCATCGTCGGGCTCCGCGTTCATCCGTTCCCACGGATCCGCCGGCATGTCGATATAAATCTCTCCCGGCCCGTCCAGCGCGCCGTAGGGATATATCGCCTCCATTCCCCACCAGAAGACCGAGTCGTCCGGTTGAGGCTGTTCACTTGTGGCCATTGCCTCAACAGCGCCCAGATCTCTGACGCGCTTGACGAAGTACGTCTCCTCAGCCTGAGCAGGGCCGGTCAACGACGTGACGAGCGCGGCGGCAAAGAGCGTCGCAAGCAAGCGGACGTGAAAGATGCTGTTCATTGCCCTGTTTCCTTGATGAGGAAGTGAGTTGCCAGTCCCCGGAAAGAGAGGAATTCCCCCGGTCGTGTCGGCGGGACCTGCCCTGCCGCCCGCAGTCGGCCCCGCGCAGAATAGTCGACTGATCAGGATACCGAAGTCAGGCGGTCTCGCCGACCTTTTGAACGCTGAATTCAGGCCGCGGTGGTCAATGCCCGGCTGACCCGTGCGGACGCGAAAGAGCCTCGGCTCACCGCGCAAACCGAACGGTCATCAATAGTTAGGCGTCGGGGCGCGGAAGCCGCCCATGTCCACCCGCCGGAACCAGTCGATCGTCCTCGCCAGGCCCTCGCGCAAGGGGACGGTGGGCTGCCAGTTCAGGTTCTCTCGCGCCAGCTTGATGTCCGGCCGGCGCTGAAGGGGGTCATCCTCCGGCAGCGGACGGGCTTGGACGATCTTCGACGATGATTCGGACAGCTCGATCACCAGCTCGGCAAGCTCGCGGATGGTGAACTCGTCGGGGTTGCCGACGTTGACCGGCCCGGTGAAGTCGTCCGGCGCATCCATCATCCTCAGCAGGCCGTTGATGAGATCATCGACGTAGCAGAACGCGCGGGACTGCGAGCCGTCGCCGTAGATGGTGATGTCCTCGCCGGCGAGTGCCTGCCGGATGAAATTGCTGATGACCCGGCCGTCGTAGGGATGCATGCGCGGGCCGTAGGTGTTAAAGATGCGCACCACGCGGATATTGACGCGGTTCTGACGGTGGTAATCGAACATCAGCGTCTCGGCGGCCCGCTTGCCCTCGTCATAACACGCGCGGGGGCCGATGGGGTTGACGTTGCCTCGATACTGCTCCGGCTGGGGGTGGACGGTCGGATCGCCGTACACTTCGCTGGTGGAGGCGTGCAGGATCTTCGCCCGCACCCGCTTGGCCAGGCCCAGCATGTTGATCGCGCCCATCACGGAGGTCTTGATGGTCTTGATGGGGTTGTACTGGTAGTGGCCGGGGGCGGCGGGGCAGGCGAGGTTGTAGATCTCATCCACCTCCAGGAACAGCGGATGCGTCACATCGTGGCGGACCAGCTCGAAGTTGGGCTTGTCGAGGAGGTGCACGACGTTGGATTTCTGGCTGGTGAAGAAGTTGTCGACGCAGATGACATCCTGTCCCTGCTCGACGAGCCGGTCGCAGAGGTGGGACCCGAGGAAGCCGGCCCCGCCGGTGATGAGGATTCGTTTGATCATGGGGGAAGGCTTGGAGGCTTGGAGGCTTGGAAGGAAGGGATCAAGGCATCGAGGCATCGAGGCGATGCATGTCGCGGATCCGCCGGGATATGGGGAGGATAGCGGATTCGCAGGTCGGAGAAAGGGCGATCCGCGCTAAGAGAGCACCTGATCAATCCCTTTCCGATCGCTTCTCGCCCGGTTCGCGGATGGCGTGGGCGAGAACTACCAGCGACCGGCCGAAGGTCGAGCCGCCTTCGTGCCTGACGTAAGCCTGGGCCGCCCGCTCCTGCCAGGGGCTGAGCGTCCGGGCCTGCATGACCGCGGGATCTGTCCAGTCGGTGAGGTCAGGCGGAGCAACGACGGCGGCACTGCGCTCCGAGGCCGGGCCGCGGACGGAGTAGCCGATGAAGAACGCCGCCGCGATCACCGCGGCATACTTCAACACCGCTCCACCCCACCCCCCCCACGAGTGAAGACGGTCTCCGGCAGCGGGCGCAATCTGCACGACGGCCGGGCCCGGCTCGGCGGGCAGCGACCTCATTGCCTCCAGCGCCCCGCGCAGACTCGCCGCCTCCGCGGCAAGGCCCGGATCTTTACTCATCGCCGTTTCGAAACGGATCCTCGATTCCTCGTCCATCTCGTCACCGAGATAGGCGGCAAGCTGGTCGTGATGATCTGGGTTGCTCATGATTCGGCTCCTTCCGGACGCCACTCAGGTTGCAGCCTGTCCCGCACGGCGCGCAGTGCGCGAAGGTAATGGGTCTTCGCGGTCGGCACCGCCAGGCCGTATTCTTCGGCGATCTTCGCGAACGTAAGCCCGTCGAACACCTTGGCGGTCAGGACGCAGCGCTGCATTTCGCTGAGTTGCGACATCGCCTCGCCGATAGCGCTGCGCAGCTCTTCCGCTTCTGCCAGCGATCGATGCCGGCGCACATCCGCCTCGGCCAGGTCGGCGGGCAACCCCGAGGCACTCCGCCGGGTGCGCAGCAGGTCGATCGCTCGATTCACCGTGACTCTTCTCAGCCAGGATCGCGGATGATGCGGGGCGGCGTCGCGGGACTGGCTCACCCACCGCAGAAACACATCCTGAGCCACATCCAGGGCATCGTGATGCCGACCCAGCAATCTCGACGCCCACGCATAAACGTCGTGGCGGTACTGCTCGAACTGTCGTGCGGCATCCGTGGTCTGAGGCACGGGCATTGCAGCCCTCCGATTCAGTGATTCAAGCGCGAGGTCACCATCAGTTCGATCTCCTTGTCCCGCATGTCCTCGCCGGCGATCTCAAACATGGCCTTGTTTCCCGCCACGGACTTGGCGTTGTGGGCGACGATCTCGCCGGGCATGACCACGGTCAACGCGATGCCCTCATCGGCAAGGTCTTCGGTGATCTCATGATATCGCTTGTGCCAGTTGAACCGGTAGATGAATTCGTTGACGGAGCTGGAGCTGACCTCGCCGTGATCGAGAAGCGCCTGGCGCATGGCCTGGATGATGGATTCCTCGAACGCTTTTCCTTCCCTTTCCAGCGCTTCCTCGTCGATCTCGCCGTTCTCATCGACCATTACGGACAGGATGGCCGAGTAGTCCAGGGCCTCGGTGGTGGCGGTGATAGCGGTCGCCGCCTTCAGCCAGGCATCCTGCGGCCCGTCGGGCAGGGCGTCGCGGAAGGCGGCCCGGGCAAACACCTGGTACTTCAATGCCTCGGAACGGGCCAGCACGCTGATCAGCCCCTCCCGCTGGCCGTCAGTCATGGTCGCGAAGTCCAGCCCCTCGAACCCGCCCGCCTGCTCCTTCAGCAATTCCCGGGAAGCATCGAGATGCGCCCAGGGCCGGGCGGTGTAGTGGCGATGAAAGTGGTAGTACGTGCCGTCGCTGCGCTCCTCGATCGTCACGGTCGTAGGGAAGTTGAGGGAAGTGCCGCGATTGACCGCCCGAGGAGCTTCGAAGCTGGAAGGCAAATCATCCTTGGGTGAAAAGCCCGCCTGGGCCTCCAGGACATACACGTCATCACCGTCCTGATCGTGGGTGACGGATTCGGACACCAGCCACCCGCCGGTGATGGCCGGAGGCGCATCGCCCAGATGAATCTCCTCGTCCGAGTCGGCCTCGTACCTGACCTGCATGAAAACCGACCCGTCCGGCTCGATGGTGATGGTCTCCTCGCGCTTGACACATCCAAGCAGCAGCAGGCCCGTCGCGGCGACGGCGGCCGCGGCCGACACCAGATGATTGATTCGGGGGAGTCTCATGGTCATGCCTCCGTGTGGTTGATCAGGTGCGGGGATCGCTTTGCCCCGGCTCCCTCAGTATGACGCGTCGAAGGCCGCGGGGGATGACGGCGAAATCCGCGAAATCCTCAATCAACGTGCCGCGCCGGGAGGGGGGGCGGCCATCGGGTACGATAACCGCATGGCCAACCGGCACTTCGGCAATCTCGGGGACATCTGGAAGCACCTGCCCCTGGGCGATGTCCTGCGGACTGTTCGGCCCGACCGTTATTGGGAATCGCACGCGGGGGCGGCGAGCTATCCCCTGACCCACAGCGCCAACCGCGATTTCGGGGTCTATCACTTCCTGGCCCACGCCTCCGCCGAGCCAGCGCTGGGGCAATCGGCGCACATCCGACTGCTCCGGGAGCTGGCCGGGGAGGATCGCGTCCCGGCGGTTTATCCGGGCTCGGCGTTCGTGGCGATGTGGGCGCTTCTCGACCGGCCGGTGCGGCATCTTTACTGCGACATCGACGGCGAAAGCCTGAGCACGATTGCCGCCACGGCCGAAGAGCTGGGACTTACCGCCGAAGCCGTGGAGTGTGTTGAAGCAGATGGAGTCGGCACGGTGACGAGCCGCATCCAAACGCTGGCGGATGACGAGGCCGCCGGCGGCACATTCCTGCTCATCGATCCCTTTCATATCACCGCGGCTAACGATGACGGGGTCAACTCGCTTGACCTCTTCGCGGCGGCGGCCGGCAAAGGCGTAAAGACAATCTTGTGGTATTGCGCCCGCACGATCGATGAGTGGGAGAGGCTGCGAAGCGACGTAAGCACAGCTTTGGACAAGAGCGGGATCGACGAATCGGGGCTCTGGCGAGGTGAGGTCGAGTTGCTCTCCATGAGCGAGCGCGGTTTCGAATCTCCGGGGGTCGGGATGTGCGGCCTGCTCTGCGCGAACCTGCCCGATGAGGTCATCGAAACCGCGAAGAGGCAAGGCGAAGCGCTGGCGGCGATCTATGAGGACGCGACTCTCCCCTGCGGGCTGAGCGGGGCGCTTGCGTTTCACGAGAGTTGCGCCTGCCGCACCTGATATTCATCTCATCGCACCATCTTTGATAGCCCCGCATGAATATGCGGGGTGGTGCACGTCAATCACCAGGCTCTCTTCGCGGGTGACCCCGCATATGCATGCGGGGCTATGAAAAAGCTTTGTCCTGCCCGCGCCAGCCGCATTCCGGGCAGCGCGGATGTGGCCGCTCGGGCAGAGGATACTTGCAGTGCGGACAAAGGCCCACCGCGAGGCGGCGCTTCCAGCGCCGGGCCGAGAAGCTCATCTTTCCCGTGAGTGCTACGAGCGCGACAAGCATCAGTGTGATTGCGTCGTGCAGATAGCCGCTCCACAGGATCGTCCGCTTCACCGCCCGGCCGGTGGGCGCAAGATCGAGGCCCATCAGGTCGACGCCGCGTTCCTGAAGATGCTCGATGAACGCCTGCCGGAGCACCTGGTCATCGCGCGGCAAGGACCCCTCGCGAACAGTCATGATGCGGATGCTGCCCGCGTCGAAGCGCCGGGTGATGGCCCAGAAGCCGCTCCTACCGCGGCCCGGGATGTATCCCATCAGGTGCGCGCCTTCGCCATCTGCCAGAGTCTGCGTCCGGTCCCGAACCTCGCTGTTGGTGACGTCCAGACCCGGTAGGACCAGACGAACCTCGCCGTTCGGACC
>CP070772.1:186265-212625 GCA_020345805.1 Phycisphaerales bacterium
ATCCCCAACGCTTCGGCGTGCCGCGGTTCAAGAACGGCCGCATCGTGGAGGTCATCGAGAAGCCGGCCGATCCGCCCAGCAATTACGCGGTCATCGGCATCTACATGTACGACGCCGACGTCTTCGACATCACCCGGACGCTCAAGCCATCCGATCGCGGCGAACTCGAGATCACCGACGTGAACAACGAGTACATCCGCAGGGGCAACCTCACCCACAGCATTCTCGAAGGCTGGTGGACGGACGCGGGCACCTTCGAATCGCTCTACCGCGCCTCCCGGCTGGTGCGGGAGATCGGCGCGAACATGACCGGCGATGACGTGAACGCAAACCACGCGGTGGCGGCGGCCGAAGACTGACCGAACCGGAGACACCTCATGGCGGGCAACCAGCGGCGCATCCTCGTCACCGGCGGCGCGGGCTTCATCGGCTCCAACTTCATCCGCTTCATCTTCCAGCAGCGGCCGAAGTGGCGCATCGTGAATTACGACGCCCTCACCTACGCGGGCAATCTCGCCAGCCTCGCCGACCTCGCCGGTGATCAACGCTACGAGTTCATCCACGGCGACATCCGCGACCGCAACTCCGTCCGGGATGCGCTGGCCGGCTGTGATGGCGTAGTCCATTTCGCCGCCGAGAGCCACGTCGACCGGTCCATCATGGACTCCTCTCCCTTCATCTCCACCAACGTGCAGGGCACGCAGGTTCTGCTCGACGCCTGCCGGGAGGTCGGCTCCATCGAGCGCTTCGTGCACATCTCCACGGATGAAGTCTATGGCGAGTTGCCGCTGGATCGACCGGAGCTGAAGTTCACCGAGGACACGCCGATTCAGGCTAACAGCCCCTATTCGGCCTCCAAGGCCGCCTCCGACCTGCTGGCCCTGGCCTATCACCACACCTTCGGCCTGCCCGTGGTGGTGACCCGCTGCTCCAACAACTTCGGACCTTTCCAATTCCCCGAAAAGGTCATCCCGCTGTTCGTGACCAACCTCATGGACGGGAAGAAAGTGCCGCTGTACGGCGACGGCAAGAACGTCCGCGACTGGCTGCACGTCATTGATCACTGCGAGGCGATCCTCGCCGTGCTGGAGCGCGGGCGCCCGGGCGAGGTGTACAACATCGGCGGCAACAACGAGCGGGCCAATCTCGATCTGACCCACACCATTCTGGACCTGATGGGGATGAGGAAAGAGATGATCCAACCGGTGGAGGACCGCCTTGGTCACGATCGTCGCTACGCCATCGACGCATCGAAGATCAAGGCGGAGCTGGGTTGGGAGCCGTCCCGCAGCGCCTGGCCGGAGGCACTGGCGGAAACCATCGCGTGGTACAAGGGCCGCGAGGATTGGTGGCGGCCGCTGAAGGAGCGGGCCGCGGAGGTCGCCAGGGGCTGAGCGCGGATCCCGGCCGTCAGAGCGAAGGGCAGCGGAAGCCGGCGACTCGCTTTACCATGTGCGCCATGGATACGCTCAGAATACGCCGGAGGTGGATGCTAAGCCTGCTGCTGATCCTGGCGCTGGCGGCGCAGGTGCACGGCCAGAACGCCGAGGAGCCGGCGGCCAACGGCCCCTCCGCCCCGCCCCCGGTTCCCGAGGGCCTGGAAAGCCCGGCCCACACGCTGCGCACATTCCTGGAAGCGATGAGCGCCGAGCCGGCGGACTACGAGACGGGGATCGGCTGCCTGGATCTGGCCGAGGTGCCCGAAGACGCCGGCCGGCAACTGGCCATCAAGCTCTACGGCATCATCATCCGCATCGAGGATGTGGAGGACGAGAGCCGGCAATGGAGGTTGACCCAGTCTCTCTCGGTATCTGCCGACGAAACGACGCTCACCTTCTTCCCCCGGCCCGACGATGACATCCTCAGCGGAAACGACCGCCGGCGACACAGGGTTCTGAGCCGGGCCGCCGGTCCTGATGCGACCATCGTGTTTGCGAAGGATGATTCGGGGGCGTGGCGCTTCTCGGCCGAGACCGTCGCCGCGGTCGATGAGCTTTACGAGAAACTTAGAGGTCAGCCGGTCGTCGCGTCAAATGCCCGCGATGAGAGAACCCTCAGCTCGGCCCTGTGGCTTGAGGACCATCTTCCGGACTGGGCGATGCAGCGCATGCTCGGCCTGAAGTACTGGCAGTGGCTCGGCCTGCTGGTGCTGATCTTCATCGGCATCGTGCTCGATTTCACCGTTCGGTTCTGGCTCCGGATCGTTTCGATACGGGCCATTCGCCGCAAGGGAGGCGAGGCGAGCCCAGAATCGCTGAAGCGAACGGTCCGCCCGTTCGGCCTGGCGGTGATGGCCCTGTTCTGGCTGACCGTGCTCAAGACCCTCGACCTGCCGCCCGATGCCCTGGCCGTGCTTCTGCCCGCGGCCCGGTTCTTCTTCATACTCGCGGCGGTGTGGGCGCTTTTCAAGGTCACGGACCTGGTGGGCGAGGTCGCCGCCACCAAGGCCGCAAGGACCGACACGAAGTTCGACGATCTTCTCATCCCGCTGGTGCGAAAGACGATCAAGATCTTCATCACCGTTTTCGGTCTTATTTACATAGCGGACAGTCTCAGCATCTCCGTCGTCCCTCTGCTCACCGGCCTGGGCATCGGCGGCGTGGGCTTCGCGTTCGCCGCCAAGGACACCCTCGAACACATCTTCGGCTCCATCACCGTCGTGGCCGATCGACCCTTCCATGTCGGCGACTGGGTGGTGATCGGCGACACGGAGGGTACCGTCGAGGAGGTCGGCATCCGCTCCACCCGCGTGCGCACCTTCTACAACTCGCTCGTCACCATCCCCAACGGCAACCTCGTGCGGGCGGTGGTGGACAACTACGGCCGGCGCAAGTACCGCCGGTGGAACACGCATCTGAACCTCACTTACGACACGCCGCCGGACAGGATCGAAGCCTTCTGTGCAGGCCTGCGCGAACTGATCCGGCTCCATCCCTACACGCGAAAGGACTATTACCAGATCTGGCTGCACCAGTTCGGCCCGTCCAGCCTGGATGTGCTGCTGTACGTGTTCTGGGAGACGCCCGACTGGCAGACGGAGCTGCGTGAGCGGCACCGCCTGATGATGGACATCATCCGCCTGGCCGACCGGCTGGGCGTGGAGTTCGCGTTCCCGACCCAGACGCTCCACATGTACAAGGAAGAGCCAGGCGGCGAGCACGTCCCGGCCGACGCTCCGGAGAAGGCCGCCGATTTCCGCGCGATGCGCTCCGGCCGGTCCGCGGTGCGCGAGCTGACCGCCAATGCAACCTGGCGCGACCGCAAGCCCGAGCCCTATCGCTTCCAGCACGCATCGGAAACCGAAGCTGAAGACAACGGCACCCAGATCGAATCCAAGATCGGCGGCGACGGGTAGAAACGTCAAAACGTCGAAACGTCGACATGAGAATGGTAGCCGCGAGTGTCAAAGAATCGAACCTTCAAGCCCTCAAGCCCCAAGCCTTCAGGCCTCAAGCCTTCAGGCCTTCCCCCGCCTGCTCGACCGCTTCGCAGATCAGGTGGACCACGACGAGGTGCCCCTCCTGGATGTGGGCCGAGTCCTCACCGGCCACGATGATCGCGTGATCGCAATGGGCCAGGCACTTTCCTCCCCCGCGCCCCAGCAGGCCGATGGTCTTCGCCCCGTTGGCCTTTGCCGCCATCAGTGCCTTGACGATGTTCTCGCTGTTGCCGGAGGTGCTCAACACCACCAGCACATCGCCTCGGCCGAGCATACCCTCCACCTGCCGTGAGAACACCTGCTCGTAGCCGAAGTCGTTGGCGATGCAGGTCATCGCCGCCACATCGGCATTCAGGCACATCGCCCGCCGGGCGGGTCGATCCTGGCCGCGGTACCGGCCGATGAGTTCCTCGGCCAGGTGCATGGCCTCGGCCGCTGACCCTCCGTTGCCGCAGGTGTAGAGCGTTCCGCCTTTCTGGAGGCATTCAACCACCACCTGCCCCAGGGCGACGATCTCATCAAGCTGATCGCGCAGGGAATGTATCGCGTTGATCGTACCCTCCATGCGTTCGCTGATCGCTTGTGGGCTGTTCATGCGCCGGCTGTCTCCACGCCCGCCGTGCAGATCTCCGCCACGGCACGGGCAGCATAGCGTACATCATCCTCGGTCAGGCGCGGCCGCAGGTCCGTCGCATACCGCTGCCTCGCCTCCCGGACCTCCGGCGGCTCAGTCTTCCCAGTGGAATGACTCAAGGTACTCGCGCAGGTGCCGGGCGGTGGGGAACGCCTTGCCGATCAATCCCCGCCTCAGGCCCCGGCAGATGGCCTTGATCTGGGCCGGCTGGGCAGCGTACCGGGCCTTGCCTCCCACCGCGTCATAGAGAATCCGCACGAGGTCTATCACGTCATCGCGGAAATGAGCGGCGGTGGGTGACCCCCACTGGAAGAAATCGAGAATCTTCACGTCGTAGAAAACCCCCCGTCTGCTCACCAGCACGTTCTCGTCATGCAGATCGCCGTGATACTCCCGCACCCGGTGGATGGCCTCCAGCCCGCAGGCCAGGGCATATACCAGGTGCAGGGCTTCGAACGTCGCCAGCCGCTTGCCCCGCTGCCGCTTGATGAAGCTGCTCAGCAGTTCCCCGTCAACCAGCTCGCTGATCAGGCAGGTCACCGGCACGCCGCGGTAGCGCAGCGTCTCCGAGTGCATGTACTGGATCACGATGGGGCAACTGCGCAGCCGCTCCAGCTTCTTGGCGTAGAACGTCACCGCGCGGTCGCGGACGTTCCGCTGCGGGAAGAACAGCTTGGCGGCTCGGTGGATCCCCGTGCGCTTCTCGATAACCCGGTAAACCTCGCCTTCCCAGCCCGCCCCGAGCTTGCCGTCGATGACGTACTTGCCCCCGATCACCCGGCCGGGCTGGAAGTCGAAGGAGTTGATCTTGACTCTGGGAGTGGACATCGAATGGATCATCGTACCGCGAAAGCGGTCAAGTCAAGTGCAGGTGTGGCGACAAAAGAACACCCGCTGCGGTCAGGCCCGTCCCCGCGACCGGCGATACAGGATGAAGGTCAGATCGTCGGGCTTGGAAGGATGCCCCGGCTCCGGAAGCACCATCCGTCCCCGGGCCAGTTTCGCCACGATCTTCGCCGCTTGATCCAGCGGCCCCCTGCGAACCAGCTCGATCACCTCCTCCACGTGCAGGTTGTCGAAGAGCCCGTCACTTCCCAGCACCACCGTATCCCTGGCCGCCAGCTCCCGCGGCGGGCCGATCTCGATCCACATGTGGGGTGAACCCACGATATTGGAGACAATGTGCCGGTCCTCGTGGTGGATCGCCTCCCCCGCATCAAGCAGACCCGACTCCACCGCGTACCCGACCGGCGAATGAGCCACCGTCTGGAGCTTGACCTTCCCCCGCTGGCCGACGATCAGAATCACCGAATCGCCCGCATGGTACGGCCGCATCGTCACTCCATCGATCTCCACCACCGCCAGAGTGGTGCCCGAGCCGATGCCCAGCTCCAGCACCCGCTCGTTGGCGGCTTCGAAGGCGTTGAGGATGATCGGCCTCAGGCCATCTTCCCCAACCTCAGCCTTGTTCACCGTCTCGATCAGGGTGTCGATGGCGATCGAAGCGGCCTGGGCACCGCCCGGGGGGCCGCCCATACCGTCGGCCACGGCCAGTATCGCCCGCTTATCGTCCACCGGTATCACCGCCCCCATGTCCTCGTTGGGGGTCTCGCGGCTCGGACAGCGGGCGGTGTAGGTCGCCGCGGCGCCGTGGGCGAAGGGCAGCACCTCGGACTGCTCCACGTCGGGAGCGGCCTGATCCTCTCCCGCCACTACCTGGGTTGTTTCTTCCGCTGCCATGGGCGTGCCGACTCATCGCGCGGCGGCTCTCGGCCGCCGTCAAGTTACTTGGTCGGTGAATTGTAGGGAGATGGTGGAGAATTCATCGTCCCCGGCCGCGGCCGGCGCCCACATCGGGCTGTCGGCGACGCGTTCCGAGCCGCGCGTCAACGCACCGATCGCGCCAGGCGGAAACCGCCCCAGCAGAACGTCAGCGTCGGCAGCCCCTTGCCGCGGCTGGCGGTGGCCTCGTGGCGGATCGCGCAGGCGAAGCCGCAGTCCCGGCAGGCGCGCATCTCGCCGGTGTGCGGGCCGGTGGGATTCTCGATGGGGCTCGCGTTGTAGTAATCCTCGCCGTACCAGTCCCAGCACCATTCATAGACATTGCCGCTCATGTCGCACACGCTCAGTTCATTGGGCGCGAAGCTTCCAACGGGGGCGGTCCAGGCGCAGCCGTCGTCGTAGCCTTCCCAGTAGTTGTTCAATCCCCACTGGCGATGGGCTGCCTCGTCGCGCGTGTTGCCGGCATGCTTGCCATTGATATAAGGCTCGCCGCCGCCCCAGGAGTATTCGTTGCGCTTGCCCCGGCTTCTCGCGGCGTACTCCCATTCCGCCTCCGTGGGAAGACGGTAGCCGTTCGCGCTGAAGTCGCAGGTGATGTCGTCGCCGCTGCCCGAATAGCACGGCGTGAGTCCTTCGCTCTCGCTGCGCCAGTTGCAGTAGGCGATCGCGTCGTGCCAGCTCACGCACACCACCGGATGCGAGTCGTCCTGCTGGAAATACGGATTGCGCCAGTTCGCATCGGCGGGCTTCTCGACCTTTGTCCCGATGAAGACTGACGCCCCCTCGCCCCGCTCGGCGGTCGTCACGTAGCCGGTCTCTTCGACAAATTGCCGGAACTGCCCGACGGTGACCTCGCACCGGCCGATCAGGTACGAATCCAGCCGTACCTCGTGGACGGGCCTCTCATCCGCGTCGCCTCCCTCGAAAGTGTTGCCCATCTGGAACGAGCCGCCCTTGACGAACACCATTTCTATTGCATCGTTCGGTCTTGTCGCACACCCGCCCAGCAGGAGAATCGAAACACCCGCCAGCATCAGCATCTTCATCCCGGCCATGTCCGTTTCCTCGATTACAACACCCCGCTTTGCGCGCCATCAACAGGACACGCGTGAATGCCGGCAAACGGGTGTCAGGGCGCCCAGGTATCCGTTTCGCCGCGGCCCAGGCTCAATCCTCCGCCCTGCCGCCCGGAGACATCTTCACGATCTTGGGATCAAAGCGGGCGAGCACTTCGACCAGGTCCTGCTGGTCGGCCATCACCTTGTCGATGTCCTTGTAGACCCACGGCACTTCATCCAGACCGGCGCAGATGAGCTTGACGCCCTTCTCATCCAGGTACTTGCGGGCGGCGGACCAAGTGTAGGTTCGCTTGGCCTGGCTGCGGGACATGACCCGGCCGGCCCCGTGGCTGGCGGAGTTGAGCGACTCCTCGCTGCCCCTGCCGCGCACGACGTAAGCCGGCGAAGCCATCGAGCCGGGGATGATGCCGATGTCGCCTGCCGCGGCGGGGGTCGCGCCTTTGCGATGCACGATGACCTTGCGCTTCTCGCCGGTGGGAGTGGTATGCGTTTCCTTCCACGCGAAGTTGTGGTGGTTCTCGATGTCCGCCAGGACGTTCACTTTGAGGTGGCGGGCGATCATGCGATGGATGATGGCGTGATTGGCCTGGGCGTACCGGCCCATGAGCTGCATCGCGTGCCAGTATTCCTGGCCCGCCTCGGTGTCCAGATCCAGCCAGGCCAGGTGGCGGAGAGGGCGGACAAGCTCCGGACGCATCGCCGCGGCGAGGCGGGAGTAGTGGCCCGCAACCAGTGCGCCAGTGCCCCGGCTGCCGGAGTGCGTGAGCAGGGCGAGATACTGTCCCGGCGGAAGATCAAAACCTGTCGCTTCAGCGAAATCGCTTCCGGTGTCAAGGATGCCGAACTCGACGAAGTGGTTGCCCGAGCCGGAGGTGCCGAGCTGGCGGTGGGCCTTGTCCTTGAAGCGGTCGGTGACCGGCGAGAAGCTCCAATCCTCATCCATGACTTCGTGATCGTGGGGCCTGGAGAACTCGGCCCCGATGCCGAACTCCGTCTCGCGGTTGATGGCGTGCACGAGCCGGTCGGTCTGCCCGGCGATAGCGTTGACGGGCAGATCGAGGACGGTCATCTTCATCCGGCAGGCGATGTCGACACCCACGGCGTAGGGGATGACGGCATTGTCGGTGGCGAGCACGCCACCGATGGGCAGGCCGTAGCCGAGGTGAGCATCGGGCATCAGCGCCCCGCGGACGGCGATGGGCAGTGAGCAGGCATTGACCATCTGCTGGATTGACTGAGGCTCCAGGTCATCCCCCCACTGCCGCCAGGGGGCGGGTTCGGACCGGGCGACGCCGGCGGCAGGCGGGAGCGGCCCGCCTCGCACCTCCTCGCTCAGCGCCCGGGCCAGAGCGCCGAAGCAGAGGTCGGTGAGGCAGGCGGCGGGATCCTCGATGACCTCCATCAGCCTCCGGCGGCGGTCGGCCTTGCCCAACCCGGCCGCCGCGGCGCAGCGCAGGGCCTTGCGGGCAATCTGTATGGCCGGCCCGTTGGGGATTCCGAGCTGGATGAGCTGCCTGGCCTTCATCGACGCCGCCTCCGCCCGGGCAATGGAGCGGGCGGAGTGTCGCCGACGCCCGGGAAGGCGTCAACGCGGGCGGGGAAACGGAAGTTGAACGGCAGGCCCTACCCGTGCGTCAAACCGGGGGGTCGGGCGGCGGCTCCGCCGCGGGGCGGACGTTTCTGCTACGATGACCCATTCACTTTGGACTGGCCCGGAATTCGTAAGGACGGAAAGCAATGGCTGGCATTCACCTTGCCCGGTTGACCTCAATGACCCTCGCCCTGTCTGTGCTGGCATCGACCCCGGCCCCGGGACAAGTCGAAGGGGTCATTCGCGAGCTGAACAACCACGATGCGGTCAGGGGAACCGAGAAGAACAAGGCCTACAAGATCCTGTTCGACGCCTATCTGAAACTGGACGCGCCGCCGCTGGAGGTCGGGGAGCGTTTCAACCAGAACGAGATTCACCCGAAGATGGCCAACTGGTCGGCGGTGGCGGGCTGGGCGGAATCGAACTCGGAGATGAAGGAGGCCATCCTCGAATGCCGGGACAAGCTGATGATCGGGCTGCCCTACGGGGCGGATGAGGTCTCGGCGGAGTATCGCGAGGCGGGCTTGATGGTGGATATCGCCTCCGGCGGCAACCTTCGCGACAACCGTTTCCCCTACCTCGACGCGGTGGACATGATCGCCGCCTACGTGGCCGCGGAAACCTACCGGCTGCTGGAGGCCGAACAGACCGAACCGGCGATGGACCTGGCGGTGGCCCATATCTACGTGCTCCGCCAGTTCTGCGATCGGCAGTTCCTCGAAGAGAAGATGTACAACATCCTGATGCTGATCGATGCCCTGCGCAACCTGCGGGACCAGTTCTACGTTTACCGTGACAAGATCACCAACGAGAAGCTGGTGGACATCGCGTGGAACGAGATGCCGTTCCTGAGGCCGGACCGCAATCACCTGTTCATGCCGGAGGGTGATCGGGTGATCGCCGAGGCATTGATCCGCTCGGTGTTCGACGAAGCCACGGGCACCGCCGACGAAGTGAAGTTCGCGGCCACCTTCGCGGAGATTCAGGCCGAGGACGAGCCGCTGACGCGTTTCGGGGCGGCCCGGCGCTGGACGCTCATTGCCCGAGTGCATGACAGTCTGGACTCTTCGCTCGATCGTCTGACGCTGGTCTATGACGACTGGTGGCGGCGCTGGCGGGTTCAACAGTATGACCCCATCCTGGACATCCCCACCAAGTTCGAGGTCACCAACGAGGTGCGCTACGCCGCGGTGGTCTATTCGATGGAGGACATCGAGGAGCTGTTCGAGATCCGGAATCTGCTGATCGCCGAGGTGAACGGCACGGCGATCTGCGCGGCCCTCTGTGCCTACCACCAGGTGTTCAACGCGTACCCGGAGGACAAGGTCAGCACCTACGGGCAGTTCCTGCGAAAACACTATTCTGACTTCGATCCGTTCAACCGGGTCCTCCCGACCGATCCGACGATTCCGGTTTTCCCGTACCGCCAACTGAACCAGAGGCAGGCGATTGACACTCCGGCCGGGCGTATTTGGGTTGAGCGGGACGAGTTCGTACTCTGGGCCCTGGGACAAGACCACGAGAACAACTGGGCCGAAACCCACACCGCCGACGGCTCGGAAGGCGACGTGGTGATATGGCCGCCCATAAAGGCCATTTCGCGGGAGCAGGGGCTTCTGCAATAGAAGCCCACAACGGAAACTTCCCGCTCACCGCCCCGGATCGGGAATGGAGCGCAAGAGTCACATGGCGGACACCGAGAAACTCCTGATCATCGGAAGCGGCCCCGCGGGCTGGACCGCGGCTATCTACGGCGCGCGGGCCAACCTCAGCCCCGTGGTCTACGTCGGCGTGCCCAAGCAGAACCCCGCCCCCATTCTCCCGGGCGGGCAACTTATGCTCACCACCGAGGTCGAGAACTATCCCGGCTTCCCCGAAGGCGTCAGCGGGCCGGAGATGATGGGCCTGTTCCAGAAGCAGGCAGAACGATTCGGCACCCGGGTCGTCGGGCAGGACATCACCGCCTGTGATTTCTCCAAGCGCCCGTTCACCTTGACCGCATCCGACGGCTCGACCGTGCAGGCCCACGCGGTGATCATCGCCACCGGGGCGACCGCCGACTGGCTGGGACTGGAGAACGAGCTGCGCCTGGCCCAGATGGGCGGCGGAGTCAGCGCATGCGCGGTGTGCGACGGGGCGCTTCCCATGTTCCGCGATCAGCCACTGGCCGTGGTGGGCGGCGGGGACAGCGCGATGGAGGAGGCGAGCTATCTGACCAAGTTCGCATCCAAGGTGTATGTCATCCACCGCCGTGACGAGTTGCGTGCGTCCAAGGCGATGCAGCAGAGAATCTTCGACGCCCCCAACGCCGAGGTGCTGTGGAACAAGATCCCCATCGACGTGCTCGGCGATGAGAAGTGCGAGGGCGTCCGGCTCAAGGACACGCAGACCGGCGAGGAATCGACCCTCGAGGTCAAGGGGCTGTTCATGGCCATCGGCCACACGCCCGCGACCCAGTTCCTCGACGGCTCGGGAATCGATCTGACCGACAAGGGCTATATCAACCTCGGCGACCGGACCAGCAATACGAACATCGAGGGCGTGTTCGCGGCCGGCGACGTGGCCGATGCGGACTACCGCCAGGCGATTTCCGCCGCGGGAATGGGTTGCCAGGCGGCCCTGGACGCGGAGCGTTGGCTCGCGGCGCAGGGGATCGAATAGGCGACTTGTCTCTCGGATAATGTGCAACTGACGAAGCCCGCGGACAATGTCCGGGGGCTTCTCATCTTGCGCAGGAACTAAGCGATGTAGCAGCGCTTACGTTGGCACAGCGGCGGGTGTTTCTTCATCCGGGGCAAGGCCCGTCATTATTTTCGCCCCCACCGAATCGCCCCACACGTTGACAGTAGTGCGGCACATGTCCAGGATCCGGTCCACGCCGATGATCACGCCGATCGCGGCCATGGGCAGTTCCGCGGTCCCGCCCAGGCTCTTGTTCACCGCGGAGATCACGATCACCATGGTCACCAGGCCGGCCGAGGGGATGCCCGCGGCCCCCACCGCGGCCAGGGTCGCGGTGATGATCACGATGAGCAGCTCGGTGAACGATAGATCGATGCCGTAGAGCTGGAACAGGAACACGACCGCCACCGCCTCGTAGAGCGCGGTGCCGTCCATGTTCACCGTCGCCCCCAGAGGCAGGACGAAGTTGGAAGCGCGCTTCGAGCACTGTCCCTCGTTTTCCGCCGCGTCGATGGTCACCGGTAACGTGGCCGAGCTGGAATCGGTGCCGAAGGCGGTCATCAGCGCCCTCCGCATCTGCCACATGAACTTGAAGGGGTTGCGACGGGCGAAGATGGTCATCACGACTGGCAGCACGACGAAGGCGTGGATCGCCAGCCCGACGAGGACGGTGACCATGTACTTCCCCAGCGGGCTGACCAGCTCGGCCAGGCCGATCTTCCCCACCGTCCAGGCCGCCAGGAGGAACACCCCGGGCGGAGTGAGCCAGATCACCCAGTGCACAAGGCGCATGATCGCCTCGAACAGCGCATCGAAGATCCTCGCGGCGGCCGCCGTGGACTCGCCGCCCGCGGCGATGGCCAGTCCCAGCAGCAGCGCGAACACGATCACCCCCAGAGGCCTCGTCTCGCTCGCCTCGCTGACGATGTTCTGGGGGACCATCTGATAGAGGATGTTCATCCAGGCCGCCCCGAGCGAATCGCGCTCGGCCGCCTGCTGCAACTGTTCGTTCGCCGCGTATTGCGCTTCGCCGGTGGCCTTGAGTTGATGGGCTGCATCCGGGCCCAGTCCCTTCCCCGGTTCGACGTTCGTCACCAGGATCGCGCCGATGGTCACCGCGATCAGCATCGTGACCAGGTAATAGAGCACGGTCGAGCCGCCCAGCAGGCCGAGCTTGGACGGGTCGCCGATGCGGGTCACCCCCACCACCACACTCACCAGCACCAGTGGGATGACCATCAGCGTCAGCGGCCGGATGAGGATGAGATCGCCGGTCATCTTCGTCCAGTGCTCATCGCCGATCCGCAGGGCCGGATCGGTCTTGAACAGGACGAACTGCCCGAACAGCACGCCCCCGATCAGGCCGATGACGATGAGCAGCGTCAGCAGATTCGTCTTCTTCATGGGTGGTCAGGGTAACCGCTGAGGGCGATTCTTGCAGCATGCCGCCAGAGCCCGCCCCCTCCCGGGGATGGGCCCATTCGGCGCTGAATCGTCAGTCCGGCAGCGATCTCGCCCAGATCGACAGCGTCAGGAGCGTGAACAGCCTCAGCGAATGGTCGTACCTGCCGCTCATGTGCTCGTCGATGAACCGCTGCACCGCCTTGCGGTTAAGGCTGATCGGCCCGAACGGCTCGCCGGAGGTCAGATGGTCCATCAGCAGCGTCTTCATCCCGCCGTAGTCGGACCGGAACCACTCGCCGATGGGGATGGCGAAGCCCATCTTCGGCCGATCGACCACTTCCCGCGGCAGGTACTTCCGGGCGATGTTGCGCAACAGCCCCTTGCGCTTCCCGCCGGGGATGAGATCATCGATCGGCATGGCCAGCACGGCCGATGCCAGATCACGATCCAGGAACGGACAGCGGACTTCCAAAGCGCACGCCATGGAGGCGGTGTCGACCTTGCGTAAAAGATCGCCGGGAAGATAATTCTCGATATCGAAATCGCGCAACAGCTCAAGCGCATCAGTACCTGCTTCCATGTCGAACCAACCGCCTTGGCAACCGAGCGCATCAGTGATCGAGTGGTCCTCATCGATCGAGCAGCGCCATCTTGGTGAACTGAACCTGGCGTCAAGATCTTCAAGCTCCGGCAACATGAAAAGAGCTTCCATCATTACGACGCCGAAGTCTGAGTAACCTCTGGCCATGTCGCCAAGACGGCCCAACTTGTTGAGACGCGACTTCGGATTCAACCGCTTCAACATGCGCGAGGGAAGCAAGCCCAACCATCGGTGATGTCGGGTAAGGAAGCGAGCAGCCAGGTAGCGCTCATAGCCGAGAAAGAGCTCATCGCCGCCATCACCGGCGATCGCGACCTTGACATGCTCACGCGCGGCCTTGCTCACCCAATACGTGGGAAGAATGGACGAATCACCGAACGGCTGACCGAGAATGTCGATGAGATGAACGAGATCCTCCACCGGATGTGGATCGCATTCAAGCGTGGTGTGATCTGTGGCCAGATGCAGAGCAACCTGCTCGGCGTGATGGGACTCGTCGTAGCGCGGATCGGGCATCTTCACGCTGAAAGTGCGCAGATCCAGTCTGTGTTTCCTGGCGAAGTGCGCAATGAGCGAAGAATCCACGCCACCTGAAAGAAAACAACCGAGCGGAACATCGGCCTCCATGCGACGGGCGACAGCTTGATCGAGCAAGTCCTCAATATCGCGCCCGCAAGGCTCAGGGCTCTCGGTGTCGATGAACGTGGGTTCACATGAACTCCCGCTTTCGGAAGGATTGAATATCCAGCCGGACTCGCCGGGCAGTACGTCAATGTCAAGCAGATCAGGGCCGGGGATGGAGTCCGTTGTGTAGCCAAGCATCAAAAAAGGCTGGAGCCACTGCATTCTGCAGTAGTCGCCGCACACAGGATCGGGGGCCGGGATCGACTGAAGCGATGCCACCTCGCTGGAGAATGCCGCAATGGGAACGTCAGGCCAATCTCCGCCGAGATCGGTTGAAGTCTCCCGCACGTACAGCGGCTTCTCGCCGAAGCGATCGCGCGCAAGGTACAGCGTCGCCGCACCACGATCCCATATCGCAAATGCATACATCCCTTCAAGATGATCGGCCAGGTTGGTCCCCCACTCCCGCCAGCCATGGATCAGCACTTCCGTGTCACTGTGGTCGGTGACGAACTTGTGCCCGGCCGCTTCGAGTTCCTTGCGAAGCTCGCGGTGGTTGTAGATGCAGCCGTTGAAGACAACGGCGACGAGGCCTTCCTCATCAGTCCGGCCGCGCTCGGAGACCATCGGCTGGGCGCCATCCTCAAGATCGATGATCGACAGTCGCCGGTGCACAAACGCGACCTCGACCGTCTTCTTCCCCTCCGGCGTGTCGATCTCCACGCGATCGCGGAATCTTCCACACCCATCCGGCCCGCGATACGCGATGCGGGCATCTATCGCGTCCAGCCATTCCTCTGGAATCGGCTGACCGTCGGTGCGCAGGATGCCGCCTATGCCGCACATGCGATGAAGAGAGTATCAGAGTTGGGCACTCATTACCGCGAGTGTCACCGTCAGGCACTTGCCCAGATCAGGCCGATCACCGTGCAGGCGATGGCGATGGCCGCGGCCAAGAGGGCCTCGCCCGCCAGGACACCCGAGGCGATCGGGATGGTGTACTTCTCCGCCGTACGCTTGTGAAAGATCAGCCACAGCCAGGCGATTGCCGCGCCTATGGCGAAGGACAGCGAGTTCTGGAAGGGAACCACCCACGCCAGACCCAGCCCCATCGCCGATGGCATGTACTTGGCGTATTTGGGCAGGAGCGTCGCGATTAGCGGCAGCACAATCCCGATCAACCCGCCGATGACGATCGCCCACCGCGCGGTCTCGGGGATGACGTTGATGCCTTCGGTGAGGGCGATGGCCACCGCCCGCCACATCTCCGCCGCGGGCGGGTGATAGCTCTCCAGCACCTCCTTGTTGGGGAACATCAGGTACCAGGCGGGTACGACGATGAGGGTGCCGAAGAAGCAGCCGAAGAACTGGGCGAGGAACTGCTTGCGGGGATTGGCCCCCAGCACGTAGCCGCTCTTGAGGTCGGTGAGCAGGTCGGCCGAGCTTCCGCCGGCCCCCGCGGTCACGCCCGCGGACATGAGGTTCACCAGAGTGTTGCCCTTGGCCACCAGCGCATAGACGAGCTGGGTGATCTTGCCCATCGCCCCCACCGGCGTGGTGTCCGTCTCGCCCGTCGCCCGGCAGCAGACCAGCGCCAGCGGAAACGACATCACCACTGAGAGAACTCCCAGGAAGATGTTCATCTGGAAGGCGAAGTACTGAAGCACGACCAGGGCCAAGCCGAGCGGGATGAGCCCGCCGAGGAACCACTTCGTCGGCACCTCGATCTTCGACATGGCTTCGACCTCGGCGCTGGTGGTCGGTCCGCCCGGCCCGAAGCGGGTGAACGCGCGGACCAGGGTCTTCCAACCGATCCCCACCGCGGTGAGGGAAGAGAAGACCATCAGCGATGTGCCGCCCCACAGCGCCCACTTCACGGGATAGAACAGGCCCAGATAGCCGTCGGGGTCGGCTTCATACGGCTCCCAGCCGTACATCGCCGCGTTGGCGGCCATCTCCGCCTGATCATGCGCGGTGATCCACGGCCCGACGAAGAAGAACAGGATCACCGAGCCGGCCAGCATCGAAAGCGACACGCGCAATCCCACAATCATGCCCGCGGCGACCAGGAGCAGGCTCGGCTCGAAGCCGAAGGTGTCCAGCCGATACCTCGCCATCCCCGCCCAGCGGCTGGGGAAGGCGATCAGATCTGGCACGTAGAAGTGGTTCTCGACCATCTTCGACAGCCACGACGGCGATTTGTCGACATCCTCCAGCACTTCAACCACCGCCGGATAGTTGCGGCTGAACGCGGTGAGCATGCCCACGCCCAGTGCGATCAGAAGTGACCAGGCCTTCTGCATCGACTCCTTGCCTTCGCTGTAAAGGCTGCGCAGCGTCTCGGCCGCGGCGATCCCGCTGGGGAACTTAAGCTGCTCGTGGTTGATCATGTTCCGCTTCATGGGGATGGCGATGAACACGCCCAAAGCGGCGACGAGGAACACGAACGGCGTGAGCGTCCAGGCGCTGACGTGGTTGCCGTCGATGAGCAGCCAGGCCCCAAAGGCGGTGCCGATCGTCCCGCCGGTGGAGTAGCCGGCCGCGGAAGCCGTGGATTGCATGCAGTTGTTCTCGAGGATGGTCATCATCGAGAGCTTGCGGGGAAAGAGGCCGTTCCACGCCAGGCGGATGCCGTTCCAGATCACGAACGAAAGCACGCAGGCGGTTATGGCGACGCCGAACGCCCAGCCGAGCTTGACCGTGGTGTAGAGGTTGGAGATGGACATGAACATGCCCAGGATGCCACCCATGAACACCGCCCGGACGGTGAGCTGCTTCATCCGGTCGCCCTGGTAGACGTACTTGAACCAGTGCAGGTCCTTCTCCTCGGGCGTGGCGTCGGCCGGAAGCTCCGGGATGAGCTCCGAGGCTTCCAGCGGCGTCAAATCGTTATTGATGTCGTCTTCGGGCATGTTCGGTGGTCTCGTCTGGCCGCCGGGGAAGATCGCGGCGGAACGGACAGTCTATAGAGATTGCAGACCGGTGCCACGGGTGTAATCCGCCTGGGGATTACACCCGTGTGGGTTTGCGCCCGCCGCGCGGACGGAGGAAGTCATACGGTTCCCATTTGAAGCTCGCGTGTGATATTGGGAACAAACCGTTTCCCCCCTCCCTGCCAAGGAGGGGGCGAGGGGGTGGGTCGATATGTACGGAGATCGCGGTGTGCCTGATTGCGGTTTGTATCAGCCCACCCGATCCACCCTCACCCTCGCCCTCGCCCTCAAGGGAGAGGGGAATGCCTGCGCGTATCTCGAGTGAGTTCTGTAAAAAACGGGACGCGCCTGGCGTGGCGCGTCCCGATGGTCTCGCGGAACTACCAGACAATCATGCCTTCTTGCCCTCCGCGACATCGAAGTGAGCACCCTTGGTGAACCACCCCTTGCCCAGGATGGCGATGATCGTTCCTCCGATCGCCACCGCGCCGAGAATGACCCACATGACGTAGGGGGTGTCCCAGAACGCCATCTCCCCGGCCTGGATCCGTTCGCCCACGTTTGGCTCGCCAGGCGGGTACTCGGGGCACCAGCGCTGGAGCATGTTGCCGGAAAGCGCGCTGACGACCAGTTTGGCCAGGAAGTACGGCACCATGGACAGACCGAGGTACGTACCTTCCTGTCCCTCCGGGGCGATCGCCGCGGTGTACTCACTGAGCCTGGGCGACCAGATCAGCTCTCCGACCGTGAGAATGAACAGGAATATGATCGTGGTGGCGTAGGTCCATTCCACGATCCCCATGCCCCCGAGCGGCCCGACCGCAGGTATGAACATCGATACCGATGTGATGAAAGCCCCGAACACGAGCATTTTGTAGACATTGAATTTCTGGAGGATCGGTATTACCAGGATGAGCCCGATGATTACGAGCACGGGATTGAATGCCTGCATCAGGCCGACCTGGGCATCCTCGCCGATCACGCGATACCAGAATTTCGGGAACAAGAGACCCAGATAGAGGAACACGGCCCGCACGCCCAGCAACAACGAGATAAGCACGGTGAACCGCCAGAAGATCGGCTCGCTGACCACGGCCTTGGTGATCTCCCAGGGCCCCATACCCTTCTTCTCGGGCTTGCCCTTGTCTTCCGTCTCGCCCAGCGTCGGCTCGATCTCCTCGATCTCGCCGCTCTCGTCGGACGACTGTTTCTCATTGTCCTCCGGCTTCTCTCCGGGGGCTCGAAGCTGATCGGTGTTCTTGATCAAGAGGGTGATGGCGATCAGACAGAGGATGCCGGTGAAAATACCGAACGTGAAGACGTGGAAACGAGGCAGATCCAGGCTCAGGTAGATGATGTCGATGAGGAACCCGCCGCCGGCTGCCCCGACGTTCATGAACAGGTACCAGAGGTTGAAGCCCGCGCCGCGGGACCGCTTGGAAGTGAAGCGGCGATTGCCGGCCTGGAAAACGGTGATGAGCATGGCCATGAACGGGGCCATGCAGGCCAGAAGCCCGATGGTGAGGTAGCTGCGGACTTTGTTCTCAGTAATGTTCTCGGCAGAGTAAGATGATTCGTTCGCCTCGTCGTCGAACCCAAGCGGGACGGCGGCATCACCTTCGACACCAAGCACATGATCGGGCGTGCGGTTACCCAGCTCGATGCCGATCTCGGTGTCGTCGCGTGCGTTGATGGTGAACTCGGGGCCGTCGTCGTTAAGCGCAAGGCCCTGGCCGCCATTCAATTGGGAGAGAGGGGTGTCAAGCCCGACCTCGCCGAGCGAGGTTCCCACTATCGAGCCCTCGTCGTCTGAACCTGCCAGTCCAAGCGCCGTGGCCACCGTGAGCTCCCCCGCATCCTCCACCGAGAGTTTTTCACCGCCCCTGAACAGATTCTTGAAGAACGCCCAGAAGGCCGATTTGCGCTCGGTCTGGTCCTGGAGCACGATCCGGCCCTGCCCGTCCAGCGTCGCGGCGATCTTCTCGTAGTTCCCGCCGGCATTGTTGATACGGTCGATCAGATCGCCCAGCGTGACCGCGCCGGACACCCAGCGAGGATTCGAGATGGCCGAGCCGTCAAAAGTGATGCGCTTGACGCCGCGCTCCTTGAGAATGCCCAGCCTTCGTGCGACCTGGACTCCCGATTCATCAATGCCGAGAACCTTGAGCCTGCCGAGCTCGACCGATTCATCAGCAGGAATCCGGATGTCGGTAACGGTGAACTTCTGGCCGTGGATGAGGGCGAGTTCGATGTGACCGTTGGTGGCCTCGCTGACTCGTCCGATCACATCCCCAAGGGTCAGGCAGCCGGTGAGGCTGACCTCGTATTCGGTCCCGTCTCTGGCCACGAACTTGAGGTCGGGTTTGGCCGGATCCTCGCTGATCGGAGCACCTTCCCCGCCGTGGAGATCGCTCAGCACGGTTTCCGGGCTCACCGACAACCGGCCGTTTTTGTCATTGATGCGCAGGCCCGTGCCCGGGCTGTTGAAGTCGATGGCAATACGCACCCCGGCGGTTTCCGCCTCCTCCTGCACGCGGTCGATGATCTCGCGGAGCGTGGCAAACTGATCCAGGCCGTCGACGGTGAACGAAGTACCCCAGCGGTCTCTGATGGTGAGTGTTGTTCCGTCTTCCAGACCGTCGCCCTGGTTCAGATCGCTGACCAGTGCGGCGTTGAGGTCGGTAATGATGCGGCCGCCCTCGAGCATAGCGGAAAGCTCGCCCTCGCTGGCCAGGCCGAGCTTGTCGGCGGCCT
The DNA here is from genome assembly GCA_020345805.1 of Phycisphaerales bacterium. Taxonomy (GTDB): domain Bacteria; phylum Planctomycetota; class Phycisphaerae; order Phycisphaerales; family SM1A02. The sequence continues at coordinate 205,789 of CP070772.1, forward strand.
CGCTGTCGTCATTGGCGGACTCCACCACAATCCGATTCGCCAACCCCCTCTTGTACGCCGCCTTGTTCCGCTCCTTGAACTTGTCTTCGAGCCGGAGGCTGGTCCAACCGGGAGCGATGCCGGCCTCGATGCGTCCGTCATTGCCCGGCGCATCGTTGATGCGGTCCAGCACATCACCGATGGTCTGCGCGCCGTACAGATCGACCTCGAACATGGTGTTGTCGCGGGCGGTGATGCGCAGATCGGGGTGCCCCTGGACGAAGGAAATACCGTCGCCGTCATACAGGATGGAGAGCTGAGTGTTCCTGTCCATTCGCACCGGTTCGTCCATGTATTGGACGAGCACCACGCCGCATCGCGTGAGCAACAGGCCGGTCATGGCGATGTACAGAGCCCGCTTGATGCCCAGCCAGTCCGTGACCACGCCGGAGAAGAAGAGGAAGATCGTGGTCAGTCCCGAGAAGATGGTGTAGATGTAGCCGGCCCAGGCGTCGGTGAAGCCGAAATCATCGGACAGCGTCACCACCGCGATGTTGAACATCGCGAAGTACGCCAGGCAATCCAGCATGTTGATGACCTGAAGGCCCCAGTATTCCCTCTTGGTTTCCTTCAGGATGCGGAAGTCCTTGAAGTACTTGACGATGAAATTGTCCTGCTTCTCTTCGGCCGGGAAGTTGCCGATGCCTTCGTCTTTCTGTTCTTCGCTCATCGTGGCGTGCTGCCTTTCCTAAGAACCGGCGGAATCATGCCGGAAGTAATCCGGCCGGGCGAGAGATCTCGCCCGGCCGGTGATGTCTGCTGTCTATTCCGTGTGCTCGCCGCGCTTGAAGTGTGCGCCTTTGGTGAACCATCGACGCAGCAGCAGGGCAATGAGCGGGCCTCCCACGGCCGGGACCGCAAGCACGAACCACATGGCCCACGGAGAGTCCCAATAGGTGAACGTGCCGGACTCCACCGCCACCTCGATCGAGTCGCGAAGCTCAAGCGGGTTGTCCTCCGGCGGCGGGGCACACCAGTGCAGCAGCATGTGGCCGGAGATCGCCGAGACGAATGTCTTGGCGAGGAAGTACGGCACCATGGAGAAGCCGAGGTACGTGCCCTCCTGACCCTCGGGGGCAATCGCGGCCGTGTACTCCACCAACCGCGGCGACCACACGACCTCGCCGATCGTGAGCACCACCAGACAGATGAAGGACATGATGTAAGCGAACCCGGCAATCGTGGCAAGGTTGTCGTGCAGCCACGGCCACCAGGAAGCCCAGCCTGCGCCGGCCACCGGCGGCATGGCCAGGATGAACAGGGACAGGCCGGAGACGATCGCACCGTACGTGAGCATCTTATAGACGCTGAATTTGTTCAGAATCGGTATGAGCAGTATCAGCCCGATGATGACCAGAACGGGGTTCAGGGTGGTCAACAGCCCGATGTAGGCATCAGGCCCGATGACCCGCACCCAGAACTTCGGCATCATCAGGTGCATGTAGAGGAAGACCGACCGCACGGGAATGAGCAGGGTGATCAGGCAGGTGAACCGCCAGAAGACCGGCTCGCGAGCCACGGCCAGGAAGTTCTGCCACGGACTGAGTCGCTTGGGCGCGTCTTTTGCCAAAGACGGCTCGTCCGGCTTCTTGTCATCGTCCCCGAACGTGGGCTCGAGCTCCTTGACCTCGCCATCAGCGCCGGCATTGTCCGCGGCGTTGTTGTCGTTCTCCTCACCGGGGCTGCGCAACTGCTCCTGGCGTCGGACGAACAGACCGATACAGAAGAGGCAGACAATCGCCGTGGCTATGCCGACGGTGAAGATGTGAACCCGAGGCAGGTCGAGTCCGATGAAGACGTAGTCGATCAGGATTCCGGCCAGGGCCGCCCCGACGTTCATGAACAGGTACCAGAGATTGAAGCCGGCACTGCGGGATCGCGGCGTGGTGAAGCGCTTGTTTGCCGCCTGGAAGGCAGTCTGACCGATGGCGAGGAACGGGGCCTGGGCGATGAACAGGATCGCAATCAGCAGCCAGGCCCAGCCGCCGCTCTTCTTGTCAAAACGCGCCATGAGGGCGCTGACGGAATCCACCTTGGTCAGGTCGACATCATGCTGCTCGGCGTCGGCGGTGGTTATTCGGATGATGTCGCGCGGCATCTCGCCGATCTCGACGTTGATCACCGTGCCGTCGCTGGCGGTTATGACGAGATCGACGCCCTCCGCGGCCCCGTTCACGCCGGCCCCATCGTTGACCTTCTTGAGCTTCGCCCCCTCGCCCTTCTTCTTCCAGAACAGCCAGGTCGGCGATTCCAGGGTCACGCTGCCGACCAGCTTGCCGTCCGTTATCTCGCCCGTCATGCCGAGATCCGTCGCGGCGGTCGAGCCGGGGCCGTTCTGGATCATCAGTCTTGACGCGCCTCCGGCATCGTCCGTCAGCACGAGTCGATAGTCATTCTCCCCCACATCCTCGACGGACGCAGCAACCTTGCCGTCGTTTCCGTCCGCGTGATTGATGCGGGCCAGGAGATCGGAGACGGTCTTGGCCTTCTTGGGATTGACGACGTGAATGCCCTCGCCTTCATTGAGTTTGGCAAAGGCGGTGCCTCGCGTAATGGGAACCCGATCTTGACCGAGCGTGATCTCGAGCCGCGAGCCGTCACTGGCAGTGATGATGAGGTCCGGGGCGTAATCGCTCTGGCGCACGCCGCGGCCGTCGTGGAGAGTCGCTAGTTTGGTCGAGGATCCCTCGGGGAAGAGCGGTTCGCCCTGGACAACCGGTTTGTGTCCGAACGGTATCAGGCCCAGGAACTTCACGGGCCTCTCCGTCGCGGGTTTGGCGATTCCCAGGTCCTCTGCCGCGGTTGAACCCGGACCGCTGACGACGGTGAATGCGCCCTCACCATCGGTGTTGTCCACGAGCAGAAGGCTCTGCTTGTCCTCTCCGAGCTTGGCCTCGACCTTCTTCTCCTCGCCCTTGAGCACGTTGTCTTCGTTGAAGTTGATGCGGCTGAACACCTCGCGAAGCGAGGTGACCGGTTCCTGCTCCGGCTGGGCGAGGTTGGCCCCGCCGTACAGAGCACCTTTGATCTTCTGGTCATCTCTTTCCTGATCGGAAAGCTGAAGCGCCGTCAGGTCGGCAAGGCCGAGCTGCCGGGCTATCTCCAGCCCCCGGCCGCTGCCGCCCGTAACCTCGGGAACGCCGTCTGCCCCCGTGCGATCTTCGATGCAGAACTGCTGTCCCTCGTGTACGTGGATCTGCAGGTCGCCCTGAAAGAAGATCTGATTGAGCGTGACCAGGACAATCGCGGTTCTGATGAACAGCAGAACGCCCTGATTGACGAACATCGATCGTCGAATGCCAAGCCAGTCCGAAACCAGGCCCGAGAAGAACAGGCAGATGGTGGTGAGACTGCCGAAGATGGTATAGACGTAGCCGGCGGTGGTATCCGCCATGCCGAAGCCGAACTTGTCGGTCCCCGCGGAAAAGAACAGCACCGCGATGGTGTAGACGGCGAAGAGGATGGTGTGATCGATGAAATTGATCACCTGCATCCCCCAGTATTCCTTGCGCGTCTCCTTGAGCACCCCGAAGCTCTTGAAGTACTCGACAACGAAGTTCCCCGACTTCTTCTCTGATTCTTCAGTCATTCCTGCCATGTCTTGACCTGACTTCGTTTTGGTGGAATCGGCGCACCGCAGGCGGCCTTGACCGAACAGCGTCAGCTCCGTTCGGGTGCTCCGGCCGCCGGTCGGCGCTGCAGAATCCCACGATGCTATCCGATATTGCTCCGGGCGGGTAGGTGCGACGGCCTTTCGGTCGGGAAAACATCGATGTTGATCGATGAACCTCCTCGCCCGGGGCCGAGCCGCTCAGCCGGGCAGTGTCCGATCCTCAAATGACGGGCGCACAAGAATCCCCGGCGGTCGGGAGAGTCCGGGCGGGACCGTTGGAATCGCACCGCCGTTCACCGCTTGCGGGCGTAGGTGCCCATCAGCTCGCCCTGTGCCAACACATGCCCCTTCATGGCCGCATGCAGGTTTTCCTTGGTCGGGGCGGCGACGAACGAGAGCATGGTGTCCAGGGCATAGACCTTGAAGAAGTAGCGATGGGTACCGCTGGGCGGGCAGGGGCCGCCGTAACCGACGCTTCGCCAGGAATTGTCGCCCTCTTCAAGCCCGGCGGCCGGCCGGTCCTTGGCGGATACTCCTTCCGCCAGGGCCGGTTCGGTCAGGTTGAAGACCACCCAGTGCACCCAGGTTCTGCCCGGGGCGTCGGGGTCGTCCATGATCAGGGCATAGCTGGCGGTCCCTTCCGGCCCCGCCGACCAGGACAGGGGCGGCGAGATGTCCTCGCCATCGCAAGTGTACTTGGCGGGAATCGCCGATTCGTGTTTGAACGCCGGGCTGGTGACTTCAAGTGCGGTCATCGCCGCACCCCCTTTCCCATCGTCATTGTCGGCGGCCGCCGGCTGATCCGGTGTCGGTTCCCGGGTCTGGCAACCGGCGAGGCCCAGGCCGCACAACACGGCCGCCATCACACAGAACATGACAAAACGCATCACGCATCCTCCACCAATGCACCTTCGGACGCGGTGACTTGAACGTGCAGTTCCTCCAACTGGGCCGCATCGACCGGCCCCGGTGCTTCGGTCATGAGATCCACGCCGTTGAGCGTCTTGGGAAAGGCGATGACCTCGCGGATGTTCTCCGTCCCCGCCAGCAGCATGATGAGCCGGTCCAGGCCGAAGGCGATCCCGCCGTGCGGCGGGGCGCCGTAACGCAGCGCCTTCAGCAGGAAGCCGAACTTCAGCTCCGCCTCCGCCTCGCCGATCCCCAGCAGCTTGAACACCTTCTGCTGAATCTCCGGCCGGTGCATACGAATCGAACCGCCCGCGATCTCCGAGCCGTTGCACACCAGGTCGTAAGCCGCCGAGACGCACCCGCCCGGATCGCTCTCCAAACGCTCGACCTCTTCGGGCATCGGCGCGGTGAACGGGTGGTGCAGAGCGACCCAGCGCTTCGCCTCCTCGTCGTACTCGAACATCGGGAAATCGACCACCCACACGAACTTCCACAGGCTCTGGTCAATCAGGTCAAGATCGCGCGCCACGCGGTTGCGCAGTTCGCCCATGGACTTGGTCGCGATGTCCCAAGTGTCGGCGGTGAAGAAGACGATGTCGCCCTTCTCCAGACCCAGGCGCTGCTTCAGCTCATCCTCGATCGGGCCCACGAACTTGGCGATTCCCGTCTCGTAGCCGTTGTCGGTGTACTTGACGGTGGGCGCTCCGCCGGCCTTGAAAGTCTTGACGAACTCGTTGTAGCCGTCGGTGACCTTGCGGCTCATCTTCTCCGCCCCGCCGGGCACGAGCATGGCCTTCACCACGCCCGTTTCCTTGCCCAGCGCTTCGGAGAACACGCGGAACTCGGTCTTCGCCGCCAGATCGGAGATGTCGGTGATCTCCAGGCCGAAGCGCAGGTCCGGCCGGTCGATCCCATAGCGCTCCATCGCCTCCTTGTACGACATGACCGGGATCTCGCCGATATCAACTCCCCGAATTTCCTTCCAGACGCGCTGGGCGAAACCGCTGATGATCTTCATCACGTCATCCCGATCGACGAAACTCAACTCCAGGTCGATCTGGCTGAACTCCGCCTGCCGGTCGGCACGCGGGTCCTCATCCCGGAAGCAGCGGACGATCTGCATGTAGCGATCGCATCCCGCCACCATCAGGATCTGCTTGAAGATCTGCGGGCTCTGCGGCAGGGCGTACCACTTGCCCGGGTAGATCCGCGAAGGCACGATGAAATCGCGGGCCCCCTCCGGCGTGGTCTTGATCAGGCACGGCGTCTCCACTTCCAGGAAGCCGTGGCTGGAAAAGTAATCCCGGGCGATGCGGTTCACCTCGTGCCGCGTGCGGAGGATCCCCTGCATCCGCGGCCGGCGAAGATCGATGTACCGGTGCCTCAGCCGCACCTCCTCGGCGATCTTCTCCGCCTCGTGCTCATCGGGCAGGATGGGTGGCTTCTCGGTCTTGTTGAGGACCTCAAGCTCCGAAACCATCACCTCGATCTCGCCCGTGGCGAGCTTGGGATTCGGCCCGGCCACCCGCTTCTGGACCACCCCCCGCACCGCCACCACGTCCTCCCGCCGCAGGCCCTTGGCCTCCTCGACCACCTTCTCGTCGGCATCTTCGAGATCGAAGACGACCTGGGTCATGCCCTCCCGATCGCGCAAGTCTATGAATACCAAGCCCTTACCCTGATCGCGGAAGGTGTTGACCCACCCGTTGAGGGTCACGGACTGGCCGATGTGCTCGGCCCGCAGTTCGCCGCACATGTGGCTGCGCTTGAGCATGGATGGTCGCTTTCCTTTCTGCCCCGGAACAACGATTCGACCCGCCTCGATCACGGCGGCTCGCCCGCACATGGTAGCGACCATCCCCGCCCCCGGCATCGCCCCCCATACTCCCCCCGCCGCCGCCACGTCCTTGTCTTCCCTATAAAGCCGCCGATGTCATCGGCGGGCAACGCGCCCGGCCCCGCACCGTGCCGCCATCGCACTGCCCGTGCATCCGCCCCACGCGTCAATCACACCTCACGCCCCCGCCCCGACCGCGCTGCAATTCGCCGCTCACCAACCCCCGGCGGGAACGCATTACGAACACGGCCCCCAGTTGGCGAGGACGGCGAAGATGTCGTCGATGTCCACCACGCCGCTGTCGTCGATGTCCTCGGGGCAGTCATCGCATGGACCCCATGCGCCGAGGACCTGGAACAGGTCGTCAATGTCCACGACCTCGTCGTCGTTGACATCGGCGGGGCAGGCGGGAACGCCGTCGAGGAACAGCACCCACACC
>CP070772.1:212725-238566 GCA_020345805.1 Phycisphaerales bacterium
GCCTCCAAACCAGTCTCCCCGGGACCGCGCCCTGGACGTGCTGGGTCGGGATCTGGAGCGAGAGCTGCTTGAAGTCGACGTGGAGAAGCACGGCATCCGGATCTGGAGCCTGGCCGGGCGGCCCGGGATCGCCCGTCCCACCTCCCGGCATCAGCGGATCTATCTCAACGGCCGACACATCGCCGACCGCTCGATCGGACATGCCGTCCGCGAAGCCTACCGCGGCTTGATCGAGCCGACCCGATACCCCACGATCATCATCTTCCTGTCGATGGATCCATCTCAGGTCGATGTGAACGTGCATCCGGCGAAGGCGGAGGTGAGATTCCGCAACCAGTCGGCGGTGCATGGTGCGGTGTTCCGCGCGGTCCGCGATGTCCTTCGCGGGGCCGATCTCACGCCCGCGGTGGAATTGGGACAGGTCAGCGCCGGCAGGCTCGCGGTTCCCCCGCCGCCGGTGCCCGAGTTTGGAGCGGGGCAGCCCTCCGGCAGCGCGGCCCCCTCCACCTCGGCGTTCGTTGATTACTTCCGGAGACTCGATCCCAAGCAGAAGGGCTTCGTCTACGGCGAGATGAAGGAGCAACTGGCCCGTGAAGCGCCGGGAATGCTGGACAAAGAGGCCCCTGATGAGCAGCCGCCACCGCAGAACGAACTCCCGAGCCTGCGGCCCGTCGCCGACATTCTGCATGTGCATTCGAGCTTTCTCGTCACTCAGGACGAGCAGGGGCTGGTGATTATCGACCAGCACGCTCTGCATGAGCGGGTCCTGTTCGAACGCCTCAAGGCCCGATTGGATCGGGGCAAGCTGGAATCGCAGCGCCTGCTCATGCCCGCGACCGTGGATCTTGAGACATATCAGGACGAGGCGGTTGAAGCGCTCAAGCCCATGCTCGAGCGGCTGGGTATTGAAGCGGAGCTGATCGGACCCGCGACCCTGGCGATTCACTCCTTCACCTCGCTGCTGTTTGAGCGCAGGGTCGAACCGGTCGGCTTCATGCAGGAGTTGCTGGCCAAGGCTTCAGGCGGGGGCCTGAGCGACGACGCGGAAGCGGCCCTCCACGAGGTGTTGGACATGATGGCGTGCAAGGCTGCGGTCAAGGCCGGCGACCGTCTCAGCCCCGAGGAGCTACAGGATCTGCTCGCCCAGCGCGAAGCGGTCGAGCGATCCAGCGCCTGCCCCCACGGCCGGCCCACGAGCCTGCGCCTCACCGTGCAGGATCTCGAAAAGCAGTTCCGCCGGCGGTAGAAACGCCGAGATGCCGGCATAGCAGAGTGACGAGTTTGTGGGGCGTGGGGGGTCAGCCGCCGCTGACCGGCGGGATCAGGACGAGCGTGCAGCCGTCTTCAAGGATGGTCCCGGCACGGACGTAGGCTTCGTCCACTGCCACTGCGATGCGGTTGCGAAGGGCCGCAATCGACTCGTGCTCCTGGCTCAGCGCCTCCAGGGCATCGGCCACCGACGCGCCATCGGGCAGATCGACCATCAGCTCGGCCTCGCCCGCCGCCTCCGCGAGCTGTGCGAACAGAAGAACCTCACATCGCATTACGTGGAACCCTCAATCGAGCCGGCCGGATGTGGCGGCGTGCGGCCCCGCCGGGCCGGGATCGTTCGCTTTTCGTGGTCCGCACCGCGCCTTCCTTTCATTTGGGCGATCCCGCCGCGTTCAGCAGGGGCTGGAAGAACCGGACGATCTGCACCAGGCACGCCGCCCGGGCTTCGGGCGAGGTGAAAGCGTGGTCTCCCTGCGCCACCAGCATGTGCTCCGGGCGGGGACCGGCGCGGCCGGAAGACTCCAGATAGACCAATGTCTGCTCGGGCGGCACGATGCGGTCGGCTGCGCCGTGGAGAATCAGCATCGGGCTCCCGCACGGGCGGCCCGACTCCGCCGACAGGGCTGGCAGGGACTCGATCAGGCGTGGGGTGGGTTCGGCGGGCCGCCCGGATTCGCCTGCCCCGTTGTTTCGAGTGAATTCCGCGGTCAGACTGCCCGCGCTGCGCGGAGAGAGCAGGCACAATCGGGCGATGTGTTTCGTGCGCTGGATGAGGCACTGCGCCACGATCGCCCCCAGCGAATACCCCAGAGCGCCGATCCGATCGATGTCCACCTCCTCCCGCAGGGCAATGGCCCGGAAGAGGGCGGAGGCCTGATCAACCAGCGTGCCGGCTTCCAGATCCTCGGGTCGGCGGTTATCCGCCGCGGCTCCGGCTCGATCCAGCCCCGCCACCATCAGCCCGGCTTCGCACAGCACCCGGGCGATTTCGTCCGGGAGCCCGGCGGTAGCTTCGCCATCCGCCAGGGGGTCATCGCAAAGCAACACGGCGGGGCGCCCTTCCGGCGGGGTATCACCCTCAGGCGCGTGCAACGTGCCGGGAAGGGAACCGCCGTTGACTTCAATCGTTAGCGGCAGGGATTGAGACATCGCGGGCAAATCCAGCGTCATTGGACCGGGAAGCTGCGAACCGGACCATCCTAACGCGGGTCGTAGGCGCTGTCGTCGTCGGAGAGGAAGCCGTTATGGGGGAAATCCATAACTCCCGTCAGCAGCTCCTCGGTTGCAAGGTCCCCTTCTCGCGGGCTGCAGACGCTCTTCACGTGCCCGTCAATGTAGGCGACGTTGGTGCAGCCCCGATACCGGAACGCCTGCCCCCCGGCATAGACGATCTCCAGTGGCCCGCTTTCGGTGTTGAGGGGAGCCCGCATGAACTTGTTGGCCCCGCCGGCCCACCCGCCGCAGCCGAAAATCGCGCTGCGATCCGACCGGCGGCAGGCGTGGGGGGGCACTCCCTTGCGCACGACGTCCCAGCCGAAGGCCACATACTCCGCTTCGCCGGCGATGTACGTCGTGTTGTAGTTGTATCCCGTGAACGGATCGCCGTTGAAATTGGCCGGGCCGTCGTACTCCGGGTCCTGCATCACGCGATCGGGATTGTCCGTCAGGTCCCAGAGCGGTCCCGGTGAGATGACCTGGCCCTGGAAGGTCGTGACCCAGTCCCAGGCGATGCGGTGGGCCACGCCGTCCACGGATTCATACCTCAGCGCGGTGGGGAACACGTCCCAGAGCGTGGTGTACTTGTTGGCGGCGATTGCCATTTGCCTGAGGTTGCTCAGGCTCTCCACGCTGCGCGCAGTCGCCTTGACGGCGGAGAGGGCGGGAAACAGCAGCCCCATCAGCAGTCCGATAACCGCCACGGAAACCAGAAGTTCAACCAGAGTGAAGGCGGGGCGGCGCATGGCGGGAATCTCGCTCAGAGGCTCCAGTTGGCCAGCACGATGAAGAGGTCGTCGATGTTGACCACCCCATCGCCGGTGAACTCGGCATCCCACCCGTCGGGCCGGGCCGGGCCCCATCTCGCCAACACCTCGAACACGTCGTCGATGTTGACGATTCCATCGAGGTTCGCGTCGCCGGGGAGCCGCGGCGACACGTCAGCGACGGCGTCGATTTCCGGCGTTTGGTCGCTGTCGGCGGGATTGGAGATGCGCACGAAACTGATCTCGGTCAGTCCCAGCGGGGCCAGGTCGATCCCTGCCCCACCTCCAGAGCCGCGATACAACTCCAGCACCTGCTCGTAGGGGAGGCCGTCGAAGTCGCTCAGCGTGATTGCGGGATCGACCGGCCTGGTGAAGTTGCTCTCCACCAGCCCCGGCTCGGGGTCATAGGCATCGGTCCGATCGAGATAGCCTTCAGTGGGGAACATGCCGTCAGCCTCCACGTCCGTGGCGAGAGCCCAGGTCTGCCCGTCGGGGCTGAGCTCCACGATCCCACCCTCGTGGAAGCAGTAGGCCGGGTCGGTGCAGGTGCCGTCCAGCGGCCAGCCGTCCTCGAAATGACCGTTGCCGAACACCAACAGATCGATCCCGAAGGGGTTGAGCGGGTCGTCGGTGACTGGGGTGTCGAACTTCAGGACGAGATATCCACCGGCCCCCAGGGAGACGATCTCATCCGGCCGCCACGCCGGGTTGAAGACGCTGACAATCATGGGGTCGAAGCCTTCGCCGGTGTAGCGGGTGGGGGGGCCCAAGGCGGTGGAGGGGTCGGTATAACCGGGCCAGGGGTCGATGCCCGGTTCATAGGCGAGAACGGTGTCTGCGTACGGATCGGCGGCGGCAACGGGTGAAACGACCAGCAGGCCGGCGAGAAGCGCCAAGCCGCTCGGAGCGGTGTCCCATGGCATTGACGTGATCCTCATCTGGACGTTCCGAAACGCGCGGAACGATTCCCGAAGCGGCGAACGACCGGGCCCACGCGCTGATGGTGCGTCACGGAGAACAGCCGGCGGGAACGGACCGGTGCCGTGGCGTCCATGCCCAAGCGGCGCGTGGGCGACGCAGTTGACGGCGGCAGGTCTTCCGGCTTCGGGCTCCCATCGCCGGCCTTCCCGCCGCTACCCTTTGCGGGGCGGCAGTGGCGCTGGTGGGCGTGGGATGCCGGGCGGGGGGCAATCCCGCTCGACGGCCCGTCACGGCGGCGCGTCCGCGGTGGATTTTCACCACCTTCCCTTTTCAGCCTCCGGGGCCTCCGGCCCCGTCGGACGCCGCAGTCAATCGGCAGTCTAGCGGGAACCTTGCCCCACGCAAGGGCGAAGGAAAGGGGAAAGACCAAACGGCGGGGCGGTTCATTGACACTAAGGCCGGGCTCCGCTACGGTCATCGTTTCTTGCGGTTCTGCGCCGTCCCACGCGACATAAGTGCGGGTTGGCGCTACCTTTTGGGGTCGCATGCCGGCCCTCCGAGGCCAGTGAGGAGTTGTTCCCGATGTCAACGATCGCGCGATGGATGGCCCTTTTCCGACTCCGCACCGCTTCCGCGGCGCTGGCCGTGCTGGTTTCGCTGGCCGTGGCGGCCCAGGCTCCAGCCCAGGCGGAGTCTGATCCCGCTCAGCTTCTTGATGATTTCGTTCACTACGCCCTGGTGGCAAAGCCGGATCTGGCGGCGGCCAACGCACAGGCGCTGATGGATTCGGGCATCACCGATGCGGATCTGGCCAAGCTGTTGGATGAGGGCAGGGTCACGCCCGAGAAGTTCGACCGCGCAGTCAGTCGGGCCCAACTCGTTACCGAGCTGACGGACGTGGTGGCGGAGCTGGCCCGGCGCGTCGAGGCTGGCCGACTCGACTTGGCACGCGACAAGGATCGCATCGACGAGGCGATCGCGATGCTCATCGGCAATCAGCGACAGAAGCTTCTGGCCGCCCGGCGGCTGGAAGCGGCCGGGGAATACGCGGTCCCCTCCCTGCTCAACCGGATTACCGAGGGCCGCGATGAGCAATTGAAGGCCGCTTGCCAGGAGATGCTCCGTACGATCGGGCGGCTCGCCGTCACTCCACTGTGCGAAGCGCTGCCGAATCTTGCCGACCCCACCGGCCGCCGGATCATCTGCGATTTGCTGGGCGAGATCGGCTACCCGCACGCCGGTCCGTTCCTCTACGAACTGAGCCAGGACGAAAACGCCGCCATTCCGGTGCGTGAGGCCGCGGTCCGGGCGTTCAATCGTGTCGGGGGCGTGGAGGCTCCTCTAAGCGCCCTTTTCAGCAACCTGGCGAGACAGTACTTCAACGGCACCGCCTCGTTGGTCGCGTATCCCTACGAAAGCACCAACATCGTCTGGCGTTATGACGCCTTCGTGGGGCTGGAACCGACCCCGGTGCCCACCGAGATCTTCGGGCAGGTCATGGCCATGAAACGTGCCGCTGCCGCCGCCCGGATCGATCCGGCCAACGGCGAGGCGATCAGCCTCTTTGTGGCGGCGAATCTGAAGCGCGAGAACGACCTGCCCGCCGGTGAGGACGATCCGATCTTCTCCGACACACGCTATACCCCGGCTTTCTACGCCACCGTGTTCGGCACGGACACCTGCATGGACGTGCTGGCCATGGCCCTGGACGGCATGGACACGCCTCTGGTCCGGGACGCCCTGGCCGCGCTCGCTTACACCACCGGCGGTTCGAACCTCTTCGCCGGCGATCGCCAACGCCAGCCGCTTCTCGAAGCACTGCAGTATCCCGACCGTCGCGTGCAGTACGAGGCGGCAATGACCCTCGGTCGGGCACTGCCCCAGCAGCGGTACGGCGGGGATTTTGCCGTCGTTCCCCTGCTGGCGTCCGCGGTCCGGACCAGCAATCAGACCTTCGGGCTGGTGATTGCTGACAGCGAGGAAGACCGCCGGGTCATTGCCGGCCGGCTCGAGCAGCTTGGGTTCAGCGTGCTGGGAGCCGCCTCATCGGTTTCGGCGCTCGAAGCGGTCATCGCCGAGGCCGTGGGGATTGATCTGGTCGTTATCCGACACGCCGATGCAGACGAGGCCCGGCAGAGCATCACCGACCTGCGGATTCTCCCCAAGACCGCCGCCGCGCCGGTGCTGCTCGTTGCTTCCGGTGTCGATCTGCCCTCGCTCAAGCAGGATTACCTCACCGATCCAAGTGTGAAGGCCTCGCCCTGGGCGACGGAGGACGCGTTTGAGGCCGCAATCGATGAATTGCTCTTGCACGCCGCCGGCGGCCGGATGGACGAGGCGGAAGCAGAGATCTACGCCATCGAATCGCTGCAAGTGCTCCGTGATATCGCGGTGTCCGGTTGCCCGGCCTATTCCATCGCAGACGCCGAGTCGGCGCTGATCGATGCCCTTCAACTGCGGACCGGCGGAACCCGAATGCTGGTGGCCAAGATCCTGGCCCTCATCGACAGCGACCGAGCGCAGCGCACCCTTTTTGACGCGGCGTTTGCCGCCGAAGGCGGCGGGCAGGTGGAGCTGCTGAACCACGTCTGCGATTCGGTGAAGCGCTTCGGCGGGCGAGCCGAGGATCGTCACCTCAGGGCGCTGCTGGCGTTGGTGGCCGCGTCCGCCGATGAGACCGCCGAGTCCGCCGCGCGACTGCATGGGGCGCTGAATCTCTCGGCGGCCGAGAGGATCGGCCTGCTCCCTGAGTGACCATCCGGATGCGGGTTGTGGCGAACAGATCGCAGCTACACGCCGCGGGCTTATCCCGCGGCGTTTTCTTGCCGGTCGTCATTGCTCCGGCCACATCGGCCTGCTACCGTTCACGGCCGTTGGCCACCCTAGCTCAGTCGGTAGAGCGGAGCTTTCGTAAAGCTCAGGTCGGGGGTTCGAGTCCCCCGGGTGGCTTTGCATCTTCATCGGACTGTCGGCGGATTTTGCCCGGGATGAATCTCTGTTCCTGCAGGGTCCTGGGACTGCGGGGCGCTGCCTGAGTTCTGCGGCGGTTGGCCGCGATTCAGTCGGTTGGTTCGCCGTAATGTATCGCCAGCGCGTGACGATACGCGTCCATGGCCTGCCGGATTTCGCCTCGCTGCTCGTGGATCTTGCCCAATTCGAAGAAGGCGCGGCCGGATGTCGGGTCGAGGGCGATGGTGTTTGCGAGCCGCGACGCTGCCTGGTCCAGATCGCCCAGCTGCCGATGTGCCCAGCCTGAAAGCATCTCCACGCGGGCCTCCTCGATACGGGTTACGGGCGTGACGCTCCGCAACGCGGTCAAGGCGTCCCCGGGCCTGCCCGCCGCGCAAAGCAGACTGGCAAGTTCCAGTTGAACATCAATGACGTTCGGCGTCAGCGCTTCGGCCTTGCGGAGCTCCGCGATCCCGGATTCGACCTCTCCCTTCCGGGCGAGAATCTGTCCCATCCTCGCGTGCCTGCGTGCGCGATCCTCGGCGCTGTCATTGGTCAACGACCGCACAGGTTCGATGTCGTCACTCTCCGGCGCTGCTCCAATACCCAGCGCCAGGTTCAATCCGGCCTGCGCGTCGGTTGCGAAATCATAACCATGCCCCGCCCTGATCCACCGGATTGCCCCCTCCCTGTCGGCCAGGATAGTCGTCGGTGTGACCACCACTCCCAGGCGGCCCCACAACACATCGTCCGCGTCGATCAGCATGGGCGCCTCCAGCGACAGTCCGTCCCGCTTCTTGCGGAAGTATTCGATCCCCTCGCCGCCGCTGATGACGACCAACAGGTCCACGGGTTGTTCGAGCCTGCGCAGCTCCGAAACAAGCTTCACCAGATCGTCGAGAGCGCGCTCCGACCGCTTCTGGTAAGCGGCCAGAAAGGCCAGCACGGTCACCCGGTCGGGGCGGTGTTCAAAGGCGAAATCCTGACCTCCCATCTCGGTGAGGGTGAATGGTTGCAGCTTCTCACCCGGTTGAGCCTTTCTCAGACGGGACTGAGTCTGCCCCGTGGAGGGGAGGGCCAGCATTGCGGAAAGGAGCGCCGCCAGGGCGTATCGCATCTTCGAGTTCATGGTGCGTATTTCCTCATTCTCCGATTTCCCCCGGGGGCGTTTCCCGGTCCGGGACGGGTTCGCCTTCCTCCCCGTAATCCACCGGCATCTCACGGTCGTATGCTCTGGGACGGTGACAGCCGGACTCGCAATTGCCCCCGGTTTCCGTTTTTGCGAAGGTGATTGGCATCTCCCAGTCCCCGAACCATATCCGGTCACTGATATGCTTCGGTCGATCGCTTGCATGCGTTGCATGGCAGGCTCGGCATGTCCGGCCCTTGTCGGGCTTGTTGACGTGGAGGTAGTGCAGGTTCAGCTTGCCGTTCCGGAAGTCGGTCAGGGTGGTGGTCTCCTCGGTCAACACGCCCCGCTGCGGGTGACAACTGAAACACAACTGGAAGTTGTCCAGATCGAAGCTCGCGTAGAACTCGGGCGAATACTCCCCGACCAGGAGTCGAAAGTGATCGCTGCCATGGCTGTTGTGGCAGGCACCGCAGTCGCGCTGCCGCACCGGACCGTGCAGGTACTTCTTGCCCTCGACCTGGTGCGCGAAACCGGGGATCGTTTCGCCTTCTTCGGTTGTCATGTCGTTCTCGTGGCAGCCGCGACACAGCGTCAGGGGATCGCTGTTCAATCCGAACCTCACGGAAGAAGCGTGGGGGGAATGGCATATCAGGCAGCCGCCCGGCTCGCTCGCCACGGAATGCTGGTGCATCGCGGTCTGAACCGTCCGCTCGATCTCTTCGTGGCACCGGTAACACAGGGCGGGAACGTCGTCCCGCAGATTCATTGCGCTCTCCGACCCGTGAGCATCATGGCAGTGGCCACAATCCCCTGATTTCAGCGGCTCATGAATGTGGTCCAGCGTCTCCAACTCCTGACCGGTCACTTCGTGGCATTGGAAGCACAGGCTTGCGGTGTCCCCCGCGGTATGGTCTGGATCGGAACCATGCGGGTCGTGACACACGGTGCAGGGACCGGTCGCAACGGGGGTGTGCAGGACGCTCCTGCCTCTGAGGATTTGGGCATGACATCCTTCGCACATGTCCGCACTCTGTGCCTCCGGCAGGAGAAAGCGATGGCCCGAGCCGTGCGGGTCATGACAGATGGTGCACTCTCGGGCACCGAAGATACTGTGGTCATTATGTTCCGCCCCGATTTCCGGATGACAGTACCTGCAGAGATCGCCGCCTTCCCGGGCAAGCCTGAAATCATGTCCCCCGGCGCTGGTGGGTCGGTGACAGATCTTGCAGACCCCCATGGCCACGGGGAAATGCAGGTGCTGGGTATCCCTGAAGCTTGAGTGGCAGTTGGCGATTACGCAGGAGTTCCAGCGTTCCGCGCCGTCGGCAGCGCCCGGTGCCGTACCACACAGCGTGATCAGAAAAAACGCGGCGGCCCGCAGCAGATGTCGGTCAACTACGGTCATCATGAGGATCCCCGGTTCCTCGCCCCGTCCGGTGCCGCCGGAGCGACGCAAGAGCAATGTGCATCAGGTTCCGGGCTAAACCGCATCGGGGGTGCCCTCTTGAGACTCATCCGGAGTGAAGAAAGGAAAGATCTTGTCGAACGCCCAGAGAAGCACGAACGGGATGATAAAGATCGTGGCGGCGGCGATCAGGCCCTCCTTCGCGAAGACTCCGGGCAGGTATTCAGTGAAGCCGCGGTAGCTCTTGGATATCAGCTGCCCGCCGATCACCACGTTCCACCGCATGAGCAGCACCTGGGTCAGGAGCAGCACCGCGGAAAGGAAAATGAGCCCGTTGGACCAGCGCCGGGGGAGCCGGATCAGTGTGGTTATGGACAGGAAAACGAACGGTCCCAGGGAGCAGATCAGAAGCTGGCAGATCACGTAGGTGTACCAGAGCTTGCCGGTGATGAGTTCCTTCAGGATCGCCCATTCCTCAGTTTGCTCGTAGGCGATGGAGAGAACGTCCATCAGCTCGAGCACGACCGCGACGATCATGAAGCCCCATAGAAAGCGGGCCATGGTGTCCAGAGTCACCTGGTTGATCTTCGCGCGTCTCAGCCAGTGCACGAACTGGTAGAGGAATATCAGCACGGATACCCCGGACACGATTGCCGAGAACAGAAAGATGATGAACATGAGGGGCGTGGACCACCATGGATTGGCCTTGATGGACCCGAAAAGGAAGCCGACATAGCCGTGCAGGATGCAGGCCACCGGAATGCCTATTCCCGCAAGGACCTTGACCAGCTTGTGATCGACGCGATCCGTCGCTTCGGTGCGTACGGTGGAACCCAGCAGGATTATTCGGAAGATCGATTTGACCAAGCCGCGTGACGATTCGTACCGGGCGATGAAGTCCGCGCGATAGTGGAACCAGATTTCGAGCAAGACGATGATCCCGTAGGCGGCGTAGACGAACCCGAACCCGCTCATCGCCGACGTGAAGTGCGGCGTGATCATGATGTTGAAAGCACGCTCCGGACTTCCCAGGTGATTCAGCAGAGGAACGGTGGCGAAGAGCAGGAAAGCGAACGCAGAGACGAGCGAGAAACGGGCAATGGGGCGGAGCTGCTCTAGGCCGAACACGTGATAGAGAGATGAGACGATGAAGGCACCGGCTACGAGGCCCGTGATGTACGGATACAGGACGATCATCACTGTCCAGGTCACGTGTGTCTCGTTGGGTAGGACGAATCCTTCCATCACTTGACCTCCAGATCGAGGCCGATGTAGTAGCACTTGGGATTGGTGCTCAGTTCAGGCTTCAGGAGGCTGTATCGCCGCTCGTGCAGCAGTCGTCGGATCCGGCTCCGGGGATCCTTAAGGTTTCCACAAATCCTCGCGTCACGTGGACAGGCCATGACGCACGCGGTTTCCAGCCTCCGGTGTATTCGGTGGTAGCAGAGCGTGCACTTGTCCGCCGTGCCCAACGAATGAGAAATGTACCGGCAACCGTAGGGACACGCCTGGACACAGTACCCGCAGCCGATGCAGTGCTCCCGGTCAATCAGGACCACGCCATCGGGCGAATGGAATGTAGCGCCAACCGGGCATACCTGGGTGCAGGCCGAATTTCGGCAGTGATTGCACAACTTCGGAACAAAGAACGCCTTCACGATATGTTTGGAGCGCACGTAATCCTGTCGGAAACTCTCCAGGGAGCCATTTGGTGAGTCAACGTGGACCTTCTCTTCCTCGTCGATCTCGTAACGCTCGACCCAGGTACGGAAGTAACCATCGGGTACGTCGTTCTCGATCTTGCACGCCCGCACGCAGGAGCCGCACCCGATGCAGCGGGTGGTGTCCACGATGAAGCCCCAGTCGAACCGGCTCAAATCATCCGGACCGCTCGGAGAGGCTGAATCGTCTGAACTGCCAAACGCCACCAAGGACCCGACACAAAGGCCTGCCGTGTTGAACAGGGCGAACTGAAGGAACCGGCGGCGGGTGGCCATGTCGTGTTTCTCGCTCATCTTTCCTGTTCCTGCAACCTTCTGATCAATCTGCTGTCGTGGATGTAGTCGAAATGGCACTGCAGACACGCGGTCGGATCCTCAAGGAGCGGCCCCGCGTCCCGTCGCATGACCGGCGCCATCTGCTCAATGTGCGGCCGGAGCATGATCTGCGGAACGCCCACCGGATCCTTGAACGGTTTCTTTTCGTGGCAGAGCATGCAGAACTCGCGGTTGCTGTTCTGGAAAACCCGGCCGGAGGTCTCGTTCTCCGGATGGTACAGGTGGCATGCCGTACAGCGCAGGAAGGAATGTTCGTGCTTGGCGAAGTCCCTCGTCACCGACGGGTGGCAGTCGCCGCACACGAAGATAGTGGGATGATGGGGGACTTCCTTGTAGTCGCCCTCCACCGGCTGGGCGTGGCAGTCATCGCATTCGAAGATGACGGGATGGACGCGGGCTTCGCTGACGCTCTCGAGCAGGAACAACGGTTCGTGCGGGCTATGGCATTCGATGCACGGTGTCGTCGGGTCAGTGACGTGCAGGAACTCGTAGTGCTCGGCCACGTCGATCTGGGCGAAGGTGGACGGCCGGGCGGCCAGCTTCCGGTGACAGAACAGGCATCCTTCCAGGGTGTACTCCGCGGGCATGGTTGCCTGATCTTGTGTGATGCCACCATCTCCATCCCGGTAGTACCTGACGTGAGCGCGGCCCGGTCCGTGACAATCCTCGCACTGGACGCCCCAGTGAATGTCCTTCTGATGAATCCTGTTGATCTCCGGATGGCATTCCGCGCAGGCTGCACGCCCCTGATGGACCGGTTCGAGATCCATGATGTCCGCCAGACTGTCGGCGCGGTAATGCCCTTCCTCACCGAAGCTCCTCGGCTGCAGAAGGCGCTGGGCAATGAAGCCAAGTGCGATCGCTATGACCAGAAGGGCGAAAACGCGGTATACGTGTGACTTGTCATTCATAAGCGCTTCACTCACCCCGTGGCCGCAGCGGTAGACGTCTCACCGGTGGGCATCGCCGATATCCACGCGACGATCGCACCGAGCATTCCCCGGCCCGGGCCATGCCGGCTTTGCGCGGGATTGTACTTTTGCGCCTCTGTCGCACAGTGCTCGCCTTCGCCGGATTGTTGGCATCCGTTCGCACATTCCCCACCCCCGGTCTGCCCATCTTCCGCCTCGCCGGCCGAATCCGCAGCAGTATCGCCCGGCCTGTGCACCAGAGGGATCTTCGCCCCGGATTTCTGAACATGGCCGGCGACCAGGGCCAAGGAGACGCGGCGGAGCTCCCGCTCGATTCTCGCCCGCTCCTTCATCCAGAAATCATGGGTCGGACAGCAGATCAGGTCTGAGCACTCGGCCAGACCGATCATGCACTGGGGGAGGAAGTCCGAACCCTCCACCGCCACCGACACATCCCAGAGGCTGATCTGAGCGGCAGGGCGAGCCAGGGCCACTCCTCCGCGGTAACCGCGTTTGGCCCTCACCAGGCCCGACTTGCCCAAGGCATGCAGGATCTTGGAGAGGAAGGGTCGGGGGATCCCGGTGACCGATGCGATCTCTTTGCTGAGCACCCACCGATCATCCCGATCGGCCAGCAGGCTCAGTGCAAGGATCGCGTACCCGGTGGTCTGAGACAGTGAAAACATGGTGCCATCTGCCCGATAACCACCGGAGTCTAGAGGAAGCTGATTTGACAGTCAACAATTAAGTGGAGTTGGAGTTCAAGAAAATTGCTGACCCTCTCATCATCAAATTGGTTGGGGACGATAAGCACCACGCCCCGGCCGGCATGCCGCCGAGTGCCTGCGGCGTTCCGGGTGAGTTCCCACCAGGATACTTGGGCCCCTCCCGGGCGGCCCTAACGCTCCTGCATCAGCATCTGCTCCGGGATGTCGATCAGCTCCCTGCCCACCGGGGCGAACCTCAGCCTCAGCTCCGCCCCGCCGGTCTTGTTGAAGTACTCGACCTTGATGCGGTGGAAACCAACGGCGAGCGGGACGACACCCCGCCTCTCCTCGGCGCCGTGGAGGCCGTCGTTGTCGATGACCTCCACGCCGTCGATGAAAAGTCGCGAGCCGTCATCGGAGGTCAGGGCAAAGAGATAGGCATCGTCGCGCGGCACGCGGAGATACCCTCTGAACCTGCGCCCAACATATTCCACCGCCGGCCCTCCGGGAAGCTCGATTGTTCTCACGGTCTCAACGGTCGAGGGCTGCAGATCGGCAAACTGGGGCAGC
The DNA here is from genome assembly GCA_020345805.1 of Phycisphaerales bacterium. Lineage (GTDB taxonomy): Bacteria > Planctomycetota > Phycisphaerae > Phycisphaerales > SM1A02. Next base: position 226,632 of record CP070772.1, read on the forward strand.
TCATTCCAGTCACCCTCGAACACCTCGCAGCGCAGACCCGGTCTCAGCCCGCCCTCCGGTCTGGCCACATCCGGATGCGGCGTCACGCGGCTGAAGGTAGCCTCCGCCGCCTCGCTTACCGCCCGGCCGTTATGAAACGATCTCGCCTTGATCAACGTCGTATCAGTCAACGTGATCGGCTTGTCATAGAGCGCTGAACCTTCGTTCGGATCGGTCCCGTCCAGCGTGTAGCGAATCTCCAGTTCATCAGACGGCGTCTGCAGCTCCACGGACAACGGTCGGACGAACACCTCCGAGGCCGAGACGATCTGCGGAGCGTCATACACCACGGGTCGGCCGGTGATCTCCAGGGCGACCACGGAGCAGATCGCATCGGGCGCATCGGGGGGAACCACGATCCTCACTCCCGTGCCGCGGCGCATCACGGGCAGGTCCTCTTCACGATCTGCAAGCAGGTAAGCGCGTCGGCAATCGTTGCCGATGCCGTGAACGTCCAGCGCGCCATCGGACGGCCAGTCGAAGGCGTGCAGATACAGCGTGGTGGTCTGGTCTCCGCCCTTAACCGTGCAGCGGCCGTTGAAGGGAAGCTCGGAGAAGGGGCTGGCCGACGTGCCGTAGATCGCCTCGCCGTTCACCTTCATCCACTTACCGATCTCGCGCAGCCGTGTCACGCACGGCTCTGGGAAAGTGCCGTCGGCTTTCGGCCCGACGTTGAGAAGGAAATTGCCGTTCTTCGAGGCGATGTCCACGAGCTTGCGGATCAGGTCCTCCGTGGATTTCCAGGCATCGTCGTTCTTGTTGTAGCCCCAGTGACGATTCATGGTCATGCAGGTTTCCCAGTCCACACCGGGCAGGCCGGTGGCGGGAATGTGCTGCTCGGGAGTTCCGAAATCACCCGCGTACTTGTCGTCCACTACGCCGCTGTGCCCCTTTCGCCCCTTGTCCACGCGGTCGTTGACGATCACCTCCGGCTGAAGCTGCCGGCACAGGTCATAGAGCGGCTGGCCGTACTCGTGCGTCCAGGTTCCCTCCCACTGGCCGTCGAACCACATCACCCCGATGTCGCCGTAATTCGTAAGCAACTCCGTCACCTGGCCCCGGAGGTATTCCACGTAGCGGTCGTAATCCGCCCCTTCTGCTGACCGGCTCTCCCACCCGCGGCGGGGCAGGTAGTCGGGGTGATGCCAGTCCATGATGGAGTGGTACCAGCACATGCGGATGCCCCCGCGTTCACAGGCCTCGGAAAGCTCCTTGAGGATGTCGCGGGCAAACGGCGTGGACATAACGTCGTATTCGGTGAGCGCCGAATCGAACAGGCAGAAGCCGTCGTGATGCTTGGAAGTGATCACGATGTACTTCATGCCCGCGTCCTTCGCCATGCGGACCCAATCATCCGCATCGAACTTCACGGGATTGAACTGCTTGACAAACGGCTCGTACTGCTCGACCGGGATGTGAGCGCTGTTCATGATCCATTCGGCGTAGTCGGTTCCCTCGCCCCACTCGCCGGCGGGGATCGCATAGAGCCCCCAGTGGATGAACAGGCCGAAGCGGGCCTCCCGCCACCACCCCATGCGGGCGTCGTGATCTTCGGCCGCGGTCAGGGCGCGATTCGCCGGCGATCGCGCATCCGGTGAAGCGATGGTTGCCTGGCTGAGGACCAGAGACAGAGTTGCCAATCCAAGGGCGGGCGCATTGATCGGGCTCATCTGGCGGACCTCCGTGGTTCTGTCGTGACGATACTTCAGGGGTGTGAGCGAGGGGCCGCATCGTCCGATCCATGAGCGGACTCGACCGGCGCATGGTACCGACTTCCAACGTCCCACGCCGGGGCGGGGTGTGGTGCACGGTTGAACCCGGACGGCGATTCACTCGGCGTGGACAGGCTCTCGCCGACGTTGTCCGGCCGATAACGCCGCGGGAGCAAGGAAAGTGTTGCAGTAGGCTCGAACCCGGTGCATCATAAAGATGCGGCGGCGCGTATCGTCTATTCCGCCGCTATCATTGCCGATGGAGTGCGGAGACACCGGCCGGGACCGGGTCACCCCTGACCGGCCCGGGCAGGAACGGAAGGAAGAATGATGCCCCGAAAACTCGCGATGTTGGCCCTGCCGCTCCTGCTGCTGGTTACGGCTGTCCCTGCCGCCGCCGACGAGTGGACCGAGTACAGCGATATCGGGCCCACGTTCCTGGACTACGAGACCACCTATCCGGATCTCTGCCGGCGCCATGACCTGGGGCTGAGCGTGGAAGGACGCCATCTCTGGGCTCTGCGCATTTCCGACAACGTCTCCATCGAGGAGGACGAGCCGGAGTTCAAGTACATCGCGACCATGCACGGCGATGAGATCGTCGGCACCAAGATGTGCATGAACCTCATCGAGTACCTCCTGACCAACTACGGTTCGGACCCACAGTCGACCAACATCATCGATGAGATCGACCTGTGGATCGTGCCGCTGATGAACCCGGACGGCTATGACCGGGTGAACCGTACCCGCTACAACGCCGACGGAGTGGACCTGAACCGCGATTTCCCCAATTACGGAGAGGACAACACCACCGACGGCCGAGCCATCGAGACCGCCCACATCATGAACTGGTCCGCCCAGCACACCTTCACCTGCTCGGCCAACTTCCACGGCGGGACCCTCGTCGTCAACTACCCGTTTGACAACGACGACACCGGCTCGCAGTACTCGCCCGACGATGACCTGTTCATCTACATCAGTGAAGAGTATTCCTACTACAACAGCCCGATGTGGAACGGCTATTGGTATCACGGCATCACCAACGGCGCCGACTGGTACATGATCTGGGGCGGGATGCAGGACTGGAACTACCACTTCATGGGCAACAACGAGGTCACGATCGAGATCAGCGACAACAAGGAGCCGCCGGCTTCGCAGATCCCGGCATTCTGGAACGACAACCGAGATTCCATGCTCCACTATCTCGAGACCTGTCTCATCGGGGTCCGCGGTCTCGTCACCGACGCCTACACCGGCCTGCCCCTCGCCGCCACCGTCACCGTCCTCGGCCGCGATCACGAGATCTACACCGACCCGGATGTGGGCGATTATCACCGCATGCTCCTGCCCGGCGTTTATGACCTGACCTTCGAATCCGAGGGCTACGACCCGGTCACCATCACGGGCGTGACCGTGTACGAAGGGAATGCCACCGTTCTGGACGTGGCTCTCAACGGCCCGCCCGCGGTGGTCTTCCCCAACGGCGGCGAAGAGCTGCCCGCCGACGTTGAGACCGATGTCACCTGGATCGGGGAGCCCTCCCTTCAGTTCCACGTCCAGCACACCGCCAACTACGGCGATCTCGATCAGGTCTTCGACGGCTTCGAGGACGGCTCGCTCGGTCCCGACTACACCACCGGCGGAAACGCCGACTGGTACGTCACCAGCGCCGAATCTCACTCCGGCAGCTACTCCGCCCGGGCCGGCAACATCAACGACAATCAGGTTTCCTGGATGACCCGTAACGTAGGCGGAGGCGATGTCAGCTTCTGGTATCGCGTCAGCAGCGAGTCCGGCTGGGACTACTTCAACTTCTACATCGACAACGACCGCAAGATCCACGCCTCCGGCACCTCCAGCGGCTGGACCCATTACTCCACCACTCTCCCCGCGGGCGATCACGACCTGAGGTGGGAATACACCAAGGACTCCTCCTACTCCTCCGGCAGCGACACCGTCTGGATCGATGATCTCCAGATCGTCGACGATCTCACGGTGTGGACCGACATCATCGACCTGACCCCGCCCGGGGCGATGTCCACGCCCTGGACCCCCGCCGAGGTCAGCGATGCGTGCAAGGTGCGCGTCCGCGCGTTCTACGGCGGCAGCTCCTACGGCATGTGGGACGAGAGCGATGATGTTTTTGCCGTCGTCGATTTCGCGCCCTGCCCGGCGGATGTGAACAACGATGATGTGGTCGACATTGACGACCTGTTCCAGGTCCTCGGCGCCTGGGGAACCTGCGAGGATTGCCCGGAGGACATCAACGACGACGGCCTGGTCGACATCGACGATCTCTTCGAGGTCCTCGGCGCGTGGGGACCGTGCCCCTGAGTATCCATCGCACGAAACAATCTGGTTCATCTTCCCTGACCGCGGGCGCTCGCCTGCGGTTATCTTTATCACCGGCGGGCTGGCCTGTTGCAGATTCTTCTTGCACCGCCGGGATCATCTGGGAGAATGGGGTCGTTGAGTTCGGGATGCGCCCTTGCAGGCGCTTGTGAGGTTTGATCGCCGCGAACGTGGCTCAGGAGAAGACTATGTGTCAGTGGAGGATGACGATGAAGCGGCTGGCATGTGTGGTCGTCGCCGCGGCGGCGGCCGGCGTGGCGGGGAATGCAGACGCGTCGGATGCGGGCCAGGCGGCGGTGGACGAGGTCAGCCAGGCCATCTACTTCGATCTCATGGACAACTGGCTCTACACCCATGCCGGCGATAATCGCGGATTCGGGCCGGAGCACGACCTGGCCCGCGACAACATCGTCTTTCTCATGGAGAGCTACGGCCTGACGGTTACGCTTGAGCCCTTCGAGTACTCCGGCAATACCTACTACAACGTGGTCGCCACCAAGGTGGGGACGCTCTATCCCGACCAGGAATACATACTCGGCGCGCATTTCGATTCGGTGGACAATCCCGGAGCCGACGATGATGCGAGCGGCGTGGCCCTGATGTTGGAGGTCGCCCGGATCATCGGCCCGTACGACTCCGAATACACGATCCGCTTCATCGCCTTCGACCGCGAGGAGCAGGGGCTGATCGGCTCCACCGCCTACGTCGCCGCCCACGCCGGCGCCGACATCCTGGGCATGCTCCAATCGGACATGATCGCCCACGATCCGGACACGAATCACGCCCGGCTGTACGGGAGAACCCAGTCCAATGATCTGAAAAACGCCGTGGGCGCGGCTATCGAGGAATACAGCAGTGGTCTGACCTGGGACGACTACGGCCCATCCTACGGCAGCGACCACAAGCCGTTTGAAGATGCCGGCTATCAGGCGTGCCAGCTCAAGGAGAACATCGTCAATCCGTACTATCACACGCCGGAGGACAACATCGACAACCCCGATTGCATCAACTGGGACTATGTCCACATGATGGTCCGCAGCGCGGTGGGGTGGATTGTCGATGAGGCCCAGGTGCAGTATCCGGTCGACGGCCTGAAGTTCGTCTATCCCGACGGGCTGCCGGAGTTCATCGCGCCGTCCGGCGGTACGATGATGCGGGTGGAAGTCAGCGGGATGGGGGACACGGTTCCGCAACCGGGCACGGGCCTTCTGCACTACGATGTCGGAGCAGGCTGGGAGAGCGTTCCCATGGAGATCGTCTCCGACAACGTCTATGACGCGGTGTTCCCGTCGGCGGTATGCGGCGATGACGTGCTGTTCTATGTCAGCGCAGAGGCGGTCGGGGGCCAGGTTTATACCCATCCCGCAAACGCGCCCGCGAATCATCATTCGGTGCCGGCTGCCTACGGCTACGCCGCCGCCCTGGAGTTCAACTTCGACGACGATCCCGGCTGGATGATGGAGGGGGAATGGGCGTTCGGCCAGCCGACGGGGCAGGGAGGAACCTCCTACGGCAACCCCGATCCCACCGGCGGCTTCACCGGCGAGAATGTCTACGGCATCAATCTGAACGGCGATTACTCCACCGACATCGGCGGGCCGTTCTACGTGACTAGCGGAGCCATCGACTGCTCCGAACTCAGTCACGCGAGCCTTCACTTCCAGCGCTGGCTCAACGCCGACTACCAGCCGTACGTCAACGAGACGGTCGAAATATCCAACGACGGTTCGAGCTGGACGTTGCTGTGGAGCAACGGATCAAGTGAGATTGCCGACAACGCATGGGTTGAGCAGTCCCTGGACATCGCGGACATCGCCGACGGCCAGCCGGCGGTGTATGTCCGCTGGGGACACGAGATCGGGCAGTCCGGTGCTTGGGCCTACTCCGGCTGGAACATCGACGATGTGCAGATCACCGCGCTTGACTGCAACGATCCGTGTCCGGCGGATGCGAACGGCGATGGGCTGGTGAATATTGACGATGTCTTCGCAGTGCTTGCGGCCTGGGGCGCCTGTGATGACTGCCCTGAGGACATCAACGACGACGGCATGGTCGACATCGACGACGTCTTCGAGGTCCTCGGCGCGTGGGGGCCGTGCCCGTGAGCGACGAGCGGTGAAAAAAGCCGGAGCGATGGGTTTACGCGCAGCCGCAGGTGCAACACCCGCGGCTGTTTTCTAATGAACCCTCTCTTCGCTCGGCTTTTGGGGAGGCGCGGGGCCTGGTCCGGTCCAACGGCGCTGCTCGAGGCTTGAAGAGGTCAAAAAAAGACCGGCCCGCGCCGAGGCGCGGGCCGGGTGGAAGTAATAGCTGTAGCTGCTTGACGTCGTCTTCAGGGACGATTGAACATCATGGTTCAGCGACGACGCCTGCCGACCAGACCGGCCAGGCCGAGAAGGGCCAGAGCGCCGGGGGCGGGAACGGCCGTGCCCTCGATCAGGATGGCCATGTCGTAGTTGTCCTGCCACACGAAAGTGGAGTCGAGGACGTAGGCGTAGGTCCAGTCGGTGCCGTAGCCGAACGCACCGCCGGGGTTCTGCCAGAGGGTGTTGGTGCCCTGGATGGGGGCAGCTTGGTGGAACGCCTGGCCGTAGGTCCCGAAGTCGAGAATCGGGGTCAGGCCGATGTAGTAGTTGCCGGGGGCCAGGTCAATGTCCACGTTGGCGACCACTTCCAGACCATAGGCTCCGTAGCCGATGGTGACATCGACCATTTCACCGGAGTTGCCCGGCTCGGCGGGGAAACCGCCGGGGTTGTCGAAGATGTTCAGACGACCCATGTGGTTACCCACCCAGGCGGGGTTGTCGGTGAAGTAGACGGTGATCTTGGTAATGTTCCAACCAGGACCGCCCACGGTCACGTCATCGACCATGTAGCTGGAGTAATCGGGGAAATCGCCGAACTCCTGGTCGACGATGGCGTTGACCGCCGCATCGACATTGCTCTGGTCCCAAAGTACATCTGCACTGGCAGTCATCCCGAAGGCACAGACAGCGAGTGCGGGAAGAATCAGTCTCATTACTTCAAACCTCCTTAGTTGGCTCACCTTCTACTGAGAAAGTGAACGGAACATATTGAGACTTTGCACTTCCGGCCCCCCGCACGCGGGGAGGCCACTGCTAAAAAACACCCGGAAATATCCGCTCACCGAATCCTCGTCACCGCCCGATCAGGCGAGATCAATCAGAGATCCATCAAAGGGCGAGCAATGAAGAAGAGAGCGTTCCTTCGTGGGTGTCCGCGAAGGGTGGCCCTCTCTCTGACTGACGACCGGACTGGATGACTCAGTCTCGGATTGCGTTTACGAACGCTGCGAGCTGTTGGGGGCAGGTGATTTGCTGTCAGGCTTGGCTCGTCCGGCACGGGCACATGGCCGTCGCCGCGCGCTTCAGTGCCTACGAATGGGCGGTCTGCGAGGTGCCTGACCTGGGCCCGCGGACCAGACCGCAGCCCCAGTCACGAGTCACCTGCACCTTTCTACATAGGCGGTACTTTCTCCCCTCCTCCACTCGGTTACACGATACCAGGCGGACGATCTTGGTCTTACTACCTAATCCACGTGGTGCACAGAGTTTACCTAGATACAGAATCAAGAGTACCCCATGCGGTCAGCAGCGCCAAGGCATCACAGGCAAAAACTCCCGGATTTGCGGCGCGGTCAATCTGACAACGACCGGCAAACTTCGTATTTACCTGAGCAGAAATGACTTGCGCCAGCGAGCTGTCGGCGGCGGGCCCCTCGTGGCCCGGCACATTGACCGGTTCAAGCGCCCGAAGCTTGCGTTTGCCGAATGTCCTATAAAAGCATCGCTGAAATGCCGGCATTCGTTGTCTCTCGCCAATTCTGCGCCCTGATTTGTTGATGCCCTTGGCGGTTTACCCGATCGCCGGGCTTGTCGAAGATCATCAGGACGGCCAGTTGTTCGTGGTTTGTTCGAGTAGAGTTACCCCCGAGCGCCAGCCGGGTCGGCCGGTAGAATGTCGGCATGGAAATGACATCCCAGCGCTGGCAACGCACCAACGAGTACCTCCGGAACGCCTTCGGAGCCCAGGATGACCATCTTGCCGGGCTGATGGCAGATGCCGTCGACCGTGGCCTGCCCGACATCGCCATCACCGCCGACGTGGGACGCCTGCTGATGATCCTCACCAGCCTCACCCCGGGCCGGCTGGCCATCGAGGTCGGCACTCTGGGGGGTTATTCGGGCATCTGGATCGCCCGCGGTCTGTCGCGGGAGGGGCGTCTGATAACCGTCGAGCGCGAGGATCTTCACGCCGACTTCGCCCGGGAGCAGTTCGACCGGGCCGGTGTGGGCGACCGGGTGGAAATCCGCCGCGGCCCCGCCCTGGAGGTTCTGACCCGGCTCGCCGGTGAGCTTGTCCCAGGATCGGTTGATGTGGTCTTCGTCGATGCGGAGAAGGAGGAATACCCCGCCTACTGGGAGATTCTGAAGCCGCTGATCGCGCCCGGCGGCCTCATCATGGCCGACAACGCCCTCGGGGCCGGCTCATGGTGGATCGATGATGAAGGCGGCGGGGAGCGCAACGCTGCCGATCGCTTCAACCGCCTGGTGGCCGGGGATGATGATTTCGAAGCGGTGGCGGTCCCCATACGCCAGGGAATTCTCATCGGTCGCCGCATGCGATGAGCAAGGACCTGACGCCCTGCTTGGACTGACTTCAGCCTTTTCGATCGAGTCGTAGAATGGCGCCATGGCGAGGCGGGCGAGCCAGACGGCGGATTCGATGCCCTGCGTCCGATGCGGATACGACCTGCGCGGCTCGGTCCGGGACCTGGCGGGGGAAATCGTGATCTGCCCGGAGTGTGGGGAACGGAACTACGTTGATGACCTGACCGAGCCGTTGCCGGAGTTGCCATCCCGACGCCAAGTCTTCCTGCTTGCGTTCGTGCCGGTCCTTCCTCTCATTGGCGCGTGCTTTGTCGCGGGCGCCTCGGTGCACGTAGCCTGCGCCACGGCCGTGTTCTGGCCGGTTTACCTGATCTTCCATTGCTGGCTGCTGTACATCGCGGCCAAGCCTCGTTCCCATCGAGATGCGCGCTTCACGGTCCGACAGGCGATCCTGCTTTGCTGCACCGTGCTTATTCTGGATTCGGCGGCGATGGTCGTGTTCTTTGCGCGGGCGCTGCAGGCTATCGACTGACTCCCGTCGGTCCGCGCCGCGCGAGTATTAGGCATCGGGGGCCACCAGGGCCTTCTGCTCCTTCAAAGCCTGCCGGAGAACGGCGGTCTTGTCGATGCTCTCGCGATATTCGGCCAGCGGCTCGCTGTCGGCAACAATCCCGCAACCGGCAGAGTAGTCCAGCACGCCGGTCAGGCAATCGGGCCTTCCGGCCTCCTCCCGACCGGTGAGGAGAATCGTGCGAATGGCGATACTCAGACAAGCGTTGCCGCAATCGCTGATATACCCGATCGCCCCGCAATACGGTCCGCGGCGGATCGGCTCCAGCTCATCGATGATCTGCATGGCCCGGATCTTGGGCGCGCCGGTGACGGACCCGCCGGGAAAGGTCGCCTGCAGAAGGTCGCCGAAACTGACATCTTCGCGCAAGTTCCCGGCGACCTGCCCCACACCGTGATGGACCGTCCGGTGGGTTTCGATCACCCGCCCGGCCTCAACTCTGATTGAGCCGAACTCGCAGACCCTTCCCAGGTCGTTACGCATCAGATCGACGATCATGTGCAGCTCGGCGGCATCCTTCTCTGATTCGGCTAACTGCCGGGTGTCCGCACTGCCCGGTCGCGTTCCCTTGATCGGTCTCGTGACGACTTTTCGCCGTTCCGCCCGTCCATTTACTTGCAGGAACAGTTCCGGGCTGAGGGAGATGATCCTGCGGCCGGGCGAGGTCTCCAGGTACGCCCCGTACCACGCGCCGCTGCTGTCCAGCGCTGAAAGCGCCAGGCGGCGGGGCGAGCCACGAAAGTCGGCGGTGAAACGCTGTGCGAGGTTGGCCTGGAAGATGTCCCCGGCCGCGATGTATTGGATGGTTCTGGCGACAGCTCGCACATATTCATCTGGCGTGGTCAGGCAGTGCAGATCACCCACGACGGGGTCGTCGGTTTCGGTGGTGTGGGTTGGCACGCAATGGTGAGGAGAATGGGGGGGGCCAAAGGTGTGCCACCGCTCATGTAGGTTGTCGTGAACCAGCGCGTGGGGGCAATAGGCCAGTTCGATGAGCGGCCAGCATCGGTCGTCGGGAGCCGGCGCATCGTGCCGAGCTGCCGGCTCCAGTACGCGCCCCAGGTCGTATGAGAAATAGCCGATCCACCCGCCGACGAAGGGCGGCAGGGAATCACCGTGATGGCGGGGGGGATGTGATCCGGATGCGGTCGCAGCGAGAACCGCGTCGATATCGGCCATCGGCTCGTGCCGGAGTCTGGGCCTACGGCAATCGGCGGGGAGCGAACCGGTGAGCGTGGACCGGCCGTCGAAACGATACACGGCCATCGGTGAGGCGAGGATGGAGTACCGGGACCACTGCGCGGCACTGCTGCCGCTGTGCAGCATGATCAAAGGTCGATCAATGGGCCAGGCCGCGGCCGCGGCCAGCGGGGCGGTGTCGGCGGGCAGGGAATGGATGCCGGGAAAGCGGGGCATATTGCCGATGATATCCCCTTCGATGTCACCCTGCGGCAGGGGGTATGCTAGGATGCCTTTTTCGCGACTGTCGCGAGCAGTGAACATAGGCGGGGTTTCTCCCCGTCCACAAAAAAGGACAGAACGATGACTACCATGGCGGCGACGCCGAAGCGCCGGGCCGGCAAGGGGCGATCACGCAGGTCAGGCGGCGCGCCCAAGATGACCTACTACTTTGGCCGAGCCAAGACTGAAGGGAACGCCACGCAGCGGGATCTGCTCGGCGGCAAGGGCGCCAATCTGGCGGAGATGACCGCCATCGGACTTCCCGTCCCGCCCGGCTTCACCATCACCACCGACGCCTGCGCCGCGTACGAGGAACGGGGCGGCAGGATGCCCCAGGGCCTGGCCGATCAGATCAGGAAGAACGTCACGCTGCTGGAGAAGGAGACGGGCAAGAAGTTCGGGGCCGTCGGCAATCCCCTGCTGTTGTCGGTGCGGTCCGGGGCGAAGATCTCCATGCCCGGCATGATGGACACCGTCCTGAACCTGGGCCTGAATGACAAGGTTATTGCGGGCCTCATCGAGGAGATGGGCGACGGACGCTTCGCCTACGACGCCTACCGCCGACTGATCAACATGTTCGGCGACGTGGTGATGGGCGTGGATCACCATCACTTCGAAGCCGAGTTTGACAAGATCAAGAAGAAGTACCGCGCTCGCCTGGATACCGACGTTCCCGCGAAGGGCCTGAAGGAACTGTGTGAGGCATACAAGAGGATCTACAAGAAATACGTCAAGTCCGCCTTCCCGCAGGACCCGTTCCGGCAGCTTCTGCTGGCGGCGGAGGCGGTCTTCAAGAGCTGGAACGCTCCGCGGGCGGTCACCTATCGCCGCGTCGAAGGCATCACCGGCCTCAACGGCACTGCGGTCAACGTGCAGACCATGGTTTTCGGCAACATGGGTGAGGACTGCGGCACGGGCGTAGCCTTCACCCGCAATCCCTCCACGGGTGAGAACAAGTTCTACGGCGAGTTCCTCATCAACGCCCAGGGCGAGGATGTGGTAGCGGGCATTCGCACTCCCCAGTCCTGTGACGAAATGCCCAAGTGGGACAGGAAGGCCTATAAGCAGCTTCTGCAGATCAAGGAAATCCTGGAGAAGCACTACCGCGAGATGCAGGACATCGAGTTCACCATCGAGCGGGGCACGCTTTACATGCTCCAGACCCGCAC
>CP070772.1:238666-263729 GCA_020345805.1 Phycisphaerales bacterium
GACTACGCGACAGCGTCGTCGAAGGAGATTCTGTGATGTTGCCAAAGATGCCGCCCCGCTCAGGGCAGGCGGGATTCCTCTACATACCGCCGTTCCGGGTTCAGGGCATCAGTGTTGCGGGGGAGCAGACGATGGTTCAGGTGCCGGAGTTGGATGTCGCCTTCGACATCGGCATGTGTCCGCGCATTGCTCTGTCATCCCCATATGTAGCGCTCAGCCACGGCCATATGGATCATGTTGGGGGTCTTCCGTACTATTTCAGCCAGCGGATGTTCCAGAGAATGGGCGTGGGCAACTGCGTCTGCCACGCCGCCACCGCTGACTCCATCCTGGCGATGATGCGAAGCTGGATAGACCTCGAACAGCAGCAGACGCCGCACAATGTCATCGGCCTGGAGCCCGACGAGCAGGTCGAGGTCAAGAACAACATCTTCCTCCGCGCCATTGAGACCAGTCACACTGTCCCGGCCATGGGCTACGCGCTTGTCGAGCGTCGCCACAAGCTGAAGGAAGAGTTCTTCGACCTGCCCCAGGAGCGGCTGCGGGAGCTGAAGGCCGAGGGCGTCCAGATCACCCGGTCGCTGGAGATCCCCCTGGTGGCCTACGCCGGCGACACGGAGCTGGGCCCGTACCTCTTCCGCGATGAATTCGCCAACGCCAAGATCGTGATCACCGAGTGCACCTTCTTTGACCCGGACCACCGTTCCCGCGCCACCGTGGGCAAGCATCTGCATGTTGACGACATCGTCAAACTGCTCCAAATCTGGCGGGCTGAGGCGGTTGTGTTGATTCACCTGTCCCGACGCACGAACATGCTCGATTCACGGAGACGCCTAGTGGAGCTTGCCGGATCAGAGCAGGCCGGGCGGGTGCATTTCCTGATGGATCACTATTCCAACCGGCGACGCTACGAGGCTCAGCTTGCGGCGGCGGCCGACTAGCCGGCAGCTCCTGACCTGTCCCCTAGATCGGCCTGACCCCGGTTGACGGTCCGGCCAACCTGCCGTAGATTCCGGGCAAGGAATACGCAAGCGCACTGGTTCTCAGCAAACGGCACGGTGGGTATAGCTGGGCGCTTCGCGGGCATGTCGAGACTGATTGACCGGCGGAATTGTTGTAGCGCAGCCATGAGGCGTGTCTGATGGGGCGACCCGACCCGCAACTCAAAGATTCGATCCTCGCCCACCTGCGGCAGAACCATCCGGGCATGTGTCGCCATTGGTTCGAGGACATCGAGTCGCTTGATTTGACCGGCGGGACCTTCCGACTGCTGGTCCGGGAGCCTATTCAGCTCCGGTATCTTCAGCGAAGTTGCGTCGAGCAGTTCACGGAAGCCGCCCAAGCCGTGACCAATCGCCTGCTTGCCGTGCGCTTCGTCGGTGAAGGTGATGAGATCGAACGCCCGGCGGAGATCGCCGAGCCTGCCGGCGAGGACGGCATGGTGCCCTTGGCTCAGCCGGGTGATCTCGTGCGAATGAGTCCGAATGATGACATGCTCATCAGTCCGGACTACTCGTTTGCCAATTTTGTGGTGGGGCCGGGGAACCGACTGGCGCACGCCGCGGCATTTGCGGTGGGCCAGAAACCGGGTCGGGCCTACAACCCGCTCTTCATCCACGGAGGTGTCGGGCTCGGAAAAACACATTTGCTGCAGGCGGTCTGCCAGGCGGCAATCCACACGCATCGGCACATGCAGATCTACTACGTGTCCTGCAACGGCTTCATGACGCAGTTTGTCGAGGCCGTCCAGGCCGGACAGATGACCGGTTTCCGTCACCGTTTCCGCAACATCGACCTCCTGGTGATTGACGACATCCATGACCTCTCGAAGCGCAACCGCACGCAAGAGGAATTCTTCCACACGTTCAACAGCCTCTACCAGGCCGGCAAGCAGATTGTGCTCAGCTCGGACGCTCCGCCGGGTGAAATCCCGGATCTCGAGGAGCGCCTGATCAGTCGCTTCAACTGTGGATTGGTCGCTCAGATCGACAAGCCCGACTATGAAACACGCGTCGCGATCATCAAGGCAAAGGCAACCATGCGCAATCTCGAGTTGCCGGACGATGTGGCGAGCTACATCGCCGGCAGGCTCGATACCAACATTCGCGAGCTGGAGGGGGCAATCACCAAGCTGCAAGGCTTGGCAATGCTTGAGGACAACCCGCCCCTCGACCTCGCACTCGCCAAGCAGGCAGTGGGCGGCCCGCCATCTTCCCAGCCATCGCATCACCCCACCGTGCAGGAGATCATCGACACCGTCACCGAGTACTACGGCGTCAAGCTCACCGACCTGCTCTCAAAGCGCCGCCAGAAGTCAATAGCCCTGCCACGCCAAGTCGGGATGTGGCTGACCCGCCAGCATACCCGTCACAGCCTGGAGGAGATCGGCGGCTACTTTGGCGGGCGTGACCACACCACAGTGATGCACGCTATCAAGACCATCGATTTCAAGCGCGGCGTGGATGCAATTGTTCAATCGGATGTCGCCCAACTCAACGAACAGCTTCGCCTTCGCCGTCCGCACGCCGGCCTTGAAGCCCCACCGCCCATCCATAGCTAGCCACGGCGGCGAACCTGCCAATGACACTGTGGACAGCCTGTTGGCTCCTCGCACAACTGCAGCCCCCTACCAGCCAGCTTGACCCGCATCTCTGTGACTATCGTCCCTGCACGGCGACGGCGGAAGCCACATGGCTACCGCCACACCCGCCCGACAACGCGCTCTCGACATCTTGTTCACACGCGCTGTTGCCTATAAACCCCGGGGAATACGGCACTTAGGGCTGGATGGGCTGAATGTCCACAATCCGACAGAGCACCCTACTATGATGGGGACAAGAGAATAGTCCCTATCCTCAGGGAACTCTTCAACTCCCTGCGCAACAGGCCACATGGAACAGCCATGCTCGGCTGCGTACGGCCGGTGTTCGGTAGCGTACGATCCGGGTAATTTGGTTCGCGGGAATACCTGGGTGTTGGGGACACAATTCGATGGGGTATACTCGTCGATTCCGAGCGAGAATCGTGAGTGAGATAGCCGTGGTGGACGAGCCGGATCATGCAGCAACTCGAGTACTCTCGGATCCCGAGGCTGCCGCGCGCGAGGTGAAGCAAGCCTACGCGTGCATCGCTGACGAGATCCGCAAGGTGATCGTTGGGCAGGACCGGGTGATCGAGGAAATGCTTACCGTGCTCTTCTGCGGGGGCCATGCGCTGCTCGTCGGGGTGCCGGGTCTGGCCAAGACGCTGCTGGTGTCGTCGATAGCTCAGACCCTGAGCCTGGAGTTCTCGCGGATCCAATTCACGCCTGATTTGATGCCCTCCGATATGACCGGGACGGAAGTGATAGAGGAGGACAAGGCGAGCGGGTCGCGGGGCCTGCGTTTCGTCAAGGGGCCGATTTTCGCCAACGTCATCCTGGCTGACGAGATCAACCGAACACCCCCGAAGACGCAGGCAGCGCTGCTTGAGTCGATGCAGGAGCGTCAAGTCACTGCGGGTGGCAGACGCTACCTGCTGCCGCGGCCGTTCTTCGTGCTGGCCACGCAGAACCCGATCGAACAGGAGGGCACATATCCGCTGCCGGAGGCGCAGCTTGACCGCTTCATGTTCAACGTGAAGATCAACTACCCAACAGCGGAGCAGGAGCTGGAGGTTGTACAGCGCACGACGGTTGTGTCGGAGGCGGATGTACAGGCTGTCCTTACCGGCCAGGAAGTCCTGCGTGTTCAGCAGTTGGTGCGCCAGGTGCCGGTAGCCGACCATGTGATTCGCTACGCGGTGTCCGTCGCTCGGGCCACAAGGGTCGGGGGCGCCGATGATGCACCAGATGTCGTCCAGCGCTACCTGGCTTGGGGCGCGGGGCCCCGGGCGAGCCAATACCTCATTCTGGCCGCCAAAGCCAGAGCAATCCTGAGCGGGGCAACGCACGTGATGCCGGAACACGTACGTGAGATTGCTCTGCCGGTCATCCGACACCGCATCATCACGAACTTTAACGCGGAGGCTGATGGCGTCTCGACGGATGACATTGTCAATTCCATTCTCGAAGAGATCCTGCCGGAGACATCCACCAGCGGCAGTGACACGCGGATGGACGCTGTGCTCAAACCGTCAACGCGCCGGATCGAGCAAGAGTGAGTTGCAGGCATGCCGACCGCCGAGGAGATCCGAGCCGAGCAATACCTGGCGCCGGAAACGCTCGTCCAGCTCGCCCCGTTTGAACTCCGGGCGAAAATGATCATTGAGGGGGTGATGAGCGGGATGCACCGCTCGCCCTACCAAGGTATGGCGGTCGAGTTTGCCGAGCACCGGCAATACGCCGTCGGCGACGATCTGAAGCATCTCGACTGGAAGGTATTCGGGCGCACCGACAAACTCTACGTCAAGCGTTACCAGCAGGAGACCAACCTTGACGTGATCCTGCTTGTGGATGCGTCCGCTTCCATGACTTTCGGCAGCATGGTGGTCCCGCGAGGCTGGGGGAGAACGACCGTCGGCGGGGCCGGCAGGCCATGGACAAAGTATGACCACGCCGCTGCTCTCTCCGCGGCGATCGCGTACATCTGTCTGCACCAGCAGGACCGCGTCGGACTTTACGTTTTCGCCGACGGTCTGAAAACCATTCTGGAGCGGACCAGTGTCCACGATCAATGGCGGCGGGTGGTGGCGGCTCTCAGTCGTGAGACGGCCGAAGCGGCAACGGACATCGTCAAGACCACCGACCAGGTGCTGGGCCGCGTGACGAACCGGGCGTTGTTCGTGATAGTCTCGGACTTTTTCGAGGCTGCCGAATCAGTCCGCCATTCGCTGGCCAGGTTCCGCCATCAGCGTCACGACGTGATTCTGCTGCAGACGCTGGACCGTCAGGAGATGCGGTTCGCCTTCAACCAGGCAGCGCCGTTCGAAGGAATGGAGGCGGAAGGCACGCTCCAAGTCGAGCCGCGAGCCCTGCGCGAGGCGTTCCTGGAGGCGATCAGCGGGCACTGCAACACGATTGCCAGAGCCGCGCGCAGCTTCGGGTTTGATCATCAGCTCTTGGATACCCATCAGTCGGTCGGGCCGACGCTGGCATATCTGCTCGCCCGCCGGGATGCATTCCTCAGACGGAGCAAGGTGGGATGACAGCTGCGGTGGTACCATCCGGCAAACAACGCGGTAGGCACTGCCGGCTGCCGGCGAGTTGCGGACCTGATACACGCACGGGCGTTGAGGGGGGCAGGTAATGACGCTGCTGACCCCGGGACTGGCAGTGGGAGGGCTTGTTTCGATCATCATTCCGCTCGTTGTCCACTTGCTCAGTCGGCGACGACGAAGGCCGATCGAGTGGGCCGCGATGCGCTTTCTGATTGATGCCTTCCGCAAACATCATCGCCGCCTGCGCCTGCAGCAGTGGTTATTGCTTGGTGTGCGCTGCCTTGTTGTTGCCGTTTTCGGGCTGGCCTTGGCGCGGCCGGTGCTTGAACAGTATGCCGCACCGGGATTCGCCTCCCAGCGCACGGTGTTCATCGTCATCGACAACAGTCTGACATCATCTCTAACGGAAGGTGACGGCCGCAGCGCACTTGACAGGCATATTGATCGAGCCGTCGAGATCGTCAACGTTCTCAACCCCGGCGAGCTGGTGGGTATCGTCACGGCCGCCCGGCCGGCGGTGGGACTTCTCCTCCCGCCGTCGTCAGATCACGCATCGGTCGTCCGTCTGTTGCGTACCCTCAGGCCATCGCTGACACCCTGCGATCTGGCGGCAGCTCTGACGGTCCTCCAGAATGCTGTTGACTCCGCGGCCGCCGAACACGACCGGCAGGTTTGTTACCTGTTGAGCGAGTTCCGGACCGGGTCTGCTCGAACGGTTGAGCCGCTGCCGGCGCTGTCGATAGAGGCCGGGACGGACATGCAACTTCTCGCTGCACCTCCGGCCTCCGAGTCGGTGCCCAACGTTCGGGTCACCTCCGTGGAGCCGATGCGCAGACTTCTGCTCACAGGCGCGGCGGATATTTCGGGGCAGGTCAGGATCAATCTTGCGCGGACCGGCGGGGGATTGCCCGCCGATGTCTCCCGCATCAGGTTGGCGGGGCCGGACCTGCCTCAGATGGAGCCGCAGCTCGTTCACTGGCGGGCCGGGCAGATGGAGGCGACCACCAGCGTCGCCCTGCAGCCGGGTATGCATGGGGATCGGGAGATCAGCCTGACGGCGACGATCGATGATGATCAACTCCAGGCCGATAACGCGTCTCACACGGTAGTCACCGTACGGCGCGCAATCCGTGTGTTGCTGCTTGATCGCCGGGAGCACGGCGTCGAATCGCCGATTGATCGTTTCTCCGGCGGGCAGTGGCTCTGGCGGGCGCTCCAGCCGGTGGCCGGCGGTCCGGTCGAGGTTTATCGAATTGAGCCTGCAGCCTTGACACAAGCTGATGTGAGGACCGTCGACGTGGTGATACTGCCCCGCCCTGACCTGCTGACACAGGCGGGCTGGGAAACGATGCGGGCGTTCGTGGATCACGAAGGCCTGCTTATCGTCCTGCCCCCCGGCGACGCGAGTATTCATGAGTGGACCGCGCGCTTTACCGACGAGCTTTCCCTGCCTTGGCGGGTAGGGCTGGAGAGGACTGATCATCCGGAGGGATTGGCACTGGCGGCGGTGCAGCCGGCGGGCGGAATCCTGCAGATGATCTCCGCGGATCTTGCCGACCTGGTCCGGCCGGTCGTTGCGCAACGTCGGCTGCCGGTTTATCCCGGCGAGTTGGACGGTGAATCCGCGCTGGTCTTCCAGGATGGCTCCCCCATGCTTCTGGTCGGAAGGCCCCGGCAGCCGGAAGGTCATCTGGGCAGAGAAGAAGCAGGCGGGGCGACCGACGGCCAAGCTGCGACCCGAGGACTGGTTGTTCTGTCAACGGTCGCCCCTGAGCTGAGCTGGACCAATCTGCCAAGCAAGCCCCTGATGGTGCCGCTGGTTCACGAGATCATCCGACAGGGGCTCAGTGAGATATGGGGCGAAAGACGATACCTGGTGGGTGAGCGGCCGGTGTTGCCGGCCGCGACCGGCAATCTTGCAGGTCCGGGCGGCGAACGCCTGCTCATCGGTGAGGACCGGCGACCGGTGACCCCGTTGCGCCGGCCCGGGCTTCACCGCCTTCTGGACCGTGCCGAGCAGCAAACCGCGCTGGTTGCAGTCAACGTAGATCCGGAAGCGGGTAATACCGACACGCAGTCGCCTCAGGTGGTCTCGTCCTGGCTCGGCGCGTCGGGGCCCTGGCAGGTCTTCGACGCGGACAATCCCGGCAGCGCACTTCGGACCGCCGGCGGGAACCGTTCCATCGCCGGATTGCTGCTGATTCTTGTTCTTCTGCTCGTCGTGCTGGAAACGATCCTGGCCCGAAGATTCAGTTATGCCTACCAGGCGGGCGTGGGCGAAGTGAGCGGTGGGTTGCGTCCGACCATCGAGGAGCATCCGCACCGGTCATCGCTACGGGCAGGTCCGCGGGAAACTCTCAGCGCCCTGTCCGCAGGCGGCTCACGTCCGGGAGGTGCGCCATGAACCGCCCGTTTGTGCGCTGGCTGCTGGATCTGGACATCATCCCGGATGACGCGACCGGTTTGCGGTTCATGTGGCAGCACCACTGGCCGCTTTGGGCCTGGGTCCTGTTGACGCTTGCCGCACTGCTCTTCGCCGCCTGGAGCTACAGTCGTCTGACGGGGCGAGTCCTCCCGCGCGGCCTCCTGGCGACGGCGAGATTCCTGATCACGCTGATGTTGCTGGTCCTCCTGGCCGGCCCGATGATCGAATTGCCCCGCGAGACCGAGGAGCCCGACTACGCAGTGATGCTGCTGGATCGCAGCGAGTCGATGAACGTTGGCGACCTGGGCGATGCGGAGAACAGGATCAGCCGTGATCGGCAACTGCGGGATCTTCTGTCGAAGCACGCTTCCATGTTCGAGCGGCTGGAGGAGAATCGGCGCGTGATCTGGCTGGGTTTTCATTCCGGCGTATTCGACCTGGCGGCGGCCGAGAATCAGCTGCCGGTCGATCCGGGAGCGGCGACCGGCAAAAGAACATCTCTGGATCGGGCGCTGGAGCAGGCGCTTCGCAGGGTTGCGGGGCGCCAGGTCAGCGGCATCGTCCTCTTCACCGATGGCAGGACAACCGAACCGCCGAGCAGTGGGCTGCTCCGCCGCCTGCGGGCCGAGGCGGTCAGGCTGTATGCCCTGCCGCTGGGTTCGCACGAGCCGGCCGCTGATCTGGCCGTCGGCCGTGTCGATCTTCCTCGTCGGGCATTCATACGGGACGAAGTGCCGGTTTCCGTTCAGATTCAACGACCCGAATCCACCGCCGGATTTCCCGGGGGCGTGGTCAGCCTCGTTGACGAGCTGACCGGGGAGATTCTGGATGAGGTCGACCTGCCCGCCGGTGAGCTGCCGGGCCGGGTCATGCTGCGAGCGCGGCCGCAGGCCTCCGGCGAGGCGGTCTGGCGAGTGGTGCTGGACACCGCCCGGGAGGACCTGATTCCCGAGAACAATCACCGTTTGCTTCGCATAGAACTGCTCGATCGCCCGCTGCGGGTGCTGTACATCGAAGGTTATCCTCGCTGGGAGTACCGGTACCTGAAGAACCTTCTTGTACGCGAGGAATCAATCGAGTCCTCGGTGATGCTGTTGTCGGCGGATCGCGATTTTGCCCAGGAAGGCAACCGGCCGATCTCCCGGCTGCCGAGCACGCCGCAGGAGCTGGAGCGCTATGACGTGATTGTCGTGGGCGATGTTCCCGCCTCGTTCTTCTCGTCCGATCAGCAGGCGATGATGCGCAATCACGTTGCCGGCCGGGGGGCGGGGTTGCTTTGGATCGGCGGGGAACGATCGACACCGCGCAGCTTTGCGGGCTCTGCGCTCGCGGACCTCTTGCCTCTTGCTGGTTCCCTGGAGTTGCCCCGCGCTCCTGAGCCTGTCAACATGCAACCGACGGCACTCGCTGTTCGCCTTGGTGTTCTCAGGCTGAGTGGGGACGGTCCGGAGAACTGGCCTGCGGCGCTGAGCGACCCGAGCTACGTTTGGTCGCAGCTGCACTGGGCCCAGCAGATTGAGCCGGGGCGCCTCAAGCCCGCGGCCGAGGTGCTCGCGCACAGCGCTCATCCGATTGGTGGCGTCCATCTTCCCCTGGTGATCACCATGCGCTACGGGGCGGGCCAGAGTATCTATCTTGCCACCGACGAGATCTGGCGCTGGCGCTTTGGCCGGGGCGAACGATTGCCCGAGCAGTTCTGGGTGCAGTTGATTCGCATGCTGGGGCGGGAGAGCATCTCCGGCACCGGTCAACGGGCAGAGCTCACGGTCAATCCGGTTCACGCCGCGGTCGGACAACCACTGCACATAGAACTGCGGCTGCTCGATGCGCAACTTGGCGATCCCAGACGGACCGGCGTTACCGCGGTTCTTGAGGACGCCGCCGCTACGGAGGTCATTGAGGTCGAATTGCCGCGCGCGGATTCCGGGGAGGAGCGTTACGTCGCCACCTGGCTGCCCGAGCTGACCGGAGACATCCGGATAAAGCTGGCTGATCCCACCCTCACGGACCTGAACCTCGAAGCGTCAGCGCAGATATTCGCCCCCGATGATGAGCTGCGTCGGCCAGAGACGGATCACGCCCTGTTGCGATCCCTGGTCCAGGCCACGGGGGGGCAGATGCTGTCGGATCGGAATCTGCCGGCGTTGCCGGAACTGTTGCCGAATCGGTCCGTCAAAACGCTTAACCCGCTCCGTGAGACAATCTGGGATACACCCCTGGCATTCGCCCTTCTGCTTGTCGTCCTGACCGCGGAGTGGACCGGCCGGAAAGTGGTGCATCTGACGTGAGGAAGGACGGTGCCGCCGTCGCGGGACGGCGGAGATGACGACCCGAGGAACGAAACGAGCCCATGCATGAAGTAATTGCCCAACTGGAACAACTCCGGCGGCGCAGCCGGGCTCTCCTGGTTGGGCAGCGCGTCTCCGTCCTGCTGGCATGCGTGCTCGGCGCGGTTCTGGCGTTGGTCTTGCTGGACTATGCCCTGCATCTTCCCCCGGGTGCGCGCTTGTTGCTTCTCGCGGGCTGTCTTGCCGCCTTCATATGGGCGGTTGTCCGGTACATGCAGCCGGCGGTGACGTTTTCCCCGACGCTCGTGCAGTTGGCGCTGCGCGTGGAGTGCTGGATTCCGGCGCTTTCGGGCCGGCTCGCTTCGAGCGTGGAGTTTTCTCTCACCGGTTCAGTTCACACGAATCCGCTGGCCGCACGATGCGTCCGCGAGACGCAGCGCAGGCTGACCGGCCGCTCCGTGATGACGGTCATCGACGGCCGGCGAACTTGGCGGAGCATCGCGATTCTGGTCGGCGTGGGGGTGATCGCGGGCGCACTGACCATGGCTTTCCCCGATTCCGCCCGCATCGGTACGAGTCGGCTTTTCCTGCCGCTCGGTGCGACCGCGTGGCCGGCGCGGACGGGCGTGGCGTCGTTGATGCATCAGGTCGTGGGCGACCGGGGGATTCATCCGCGCGGACGCGTGCTGCCTCTCAGGGCGCGGGTGACGAAGGGGCCGGCCGATCAGCGCGTCACCGCTCGCTACCGGCTGGAAACGGACGGTTCGTATCAAGCCTGGCGCACAATCCTGCTCACGCATCAGACCGCCGGCGTACACGAGCGGCTCATCGACACGGAGGCCGAGGCGCTTCAAGTGCAGTTCCGCACCGAAGACGCTCGGACGGAAGTCCAGCGCATAGGGTTGATCCCGCCCCCGGAGGTGATTCGGGCTCGACTGGATGCGACGCCGCCCGGGTATGCCGTCAACCGCAGGCCTGCAACGCAGTTCGAACTCGGCCCCGGAACCGACGATCGGGCGATCAGCGCTCCGGCCCTCCTCGTCGGATCGGATGTGCGGATTCATTTCGAGTTGAACGCGCCGTTACCGGTTCCGAACCCGCAAGCCGCCGCGACAAGGGAGGAATGGCTCCATCGAACCTTCGCCGGGCTGGATGGCGACACCCCACAGCTTGCGATCGATGAGAGCCGGGCGCACCGCTGGACACTTCGCTGGCGGTTGGCGGAAACTCGCCTGCTCTCGCTCACCCTGTTCGACGAGCATGGCTTGTCGAATCCCGAACCGATCACCTATCGCATCCGGGCGTTCGAAGACAGCCCGCCGGACGTTGCGATCACCGAGCCGGCACATGAGGAGGCGGTGCTGGCCACGGCGGTGATCACTCTTTCGGCCGAGGCCCGCGACGATGTTGCCCTGGAGCGCATCGGCCTCGAAGCAAACGTGCTTCATGCCGCGGAATCCGCGGCAGAGGAGGCTGCCGCGGATGTCAGGGACCCGCCGGAGCCGTCGCCGGACTGGTCTGTCTTCCGGGATGTGGATGCGGCCGGGGCAGCCATCAACGAGGACCTTGACCTCGTGTTGCTAGAGCTTCGGGAGGGCGATGAACTGCTCATCGAGGCGGTGGCCCGGGATGGATTCCTTCTCGATGATGCCGTCCACGCACCCACCAGATCGGGGGCGAGACGGTTCCGTATCGTCAGCCCGGCGGAGATGGCCCGATTGTTCCGGGCTCAGCTTGCCGCCGTGCGCCAGAACGCCATCCGAATCGAGGCGGTCCAGGCACAACTGCAGGAAGAGTTGGACGCCGAGGGAATACAGCCGGGTCTTGATCACGCCCAGGCACGATTGCGCCGGCGGATCGCCGATCAGGGTATTTCGATGGATGAGATCGATGCGCGGAGCAAGCGCAATCGCCTTGAGGACCTCCGTCTGGCCGAACTGCTGCGTCGGTCAGAGGATCTACTCGCCGATGCGGGCGATGCCGCGGGCCGCGCAGTCGAAGCGATCGAGCAGAGCGAGGAAACCTACCTCATCGTTCAGGCACAACAGAACGTGAGAGACGAGTTGACCGCCCTGATCGAACTCTTGGACCGGGACGAAGACACCTGGGTCATCACGCGAAGGCTTGAAGCCCTGCTTGACAGCCAGATCGAGCTGGAAGAGCGGACGCGGGATCTGAGCGGGCAAACACTTGGGCGGACGCCGGAAGAACTTGACGGGCAGTTGCGAGTCGAGCTGGATCGGCTTGTCGCCGGGCAAACCGCTCTGGGCGCCGAAGCGCTGGAGTCCATCCAGGAGCTCCGTCGAAGAGCGAAGGCGATGAGCGACATGGACGCGCAGTCTGCCGCGGGCATGCGGGCGGCGGCCGATACCGCCGAGCGGCGAGGCCTGCCCGCGGACATGGAAAGCGCGGCCGATCAGATCGCGCGGAACCGGCTGCAAAGGGCCGCCGGCTGGCAGCAGTCCGCCGCTCAGACGCTCGGGCTGATGCTTGAGGATCTCCAGGAGGCCAAGCGCGCCCAAGCGGAGGAGCTTCTGCGCAGACTCTCCAGCCTGCTGGAGTCGATCCGACGGTTGATCACCGCCCAGCAGAGGGAGTTGGAAGCGCTGGAGACGGCGCGGACGGACCAGGCGTTCGCCGGTCGCGATTCGGCCATGATCCGTCTCAGACAGAACACGCTTTCCGTCGCCGGGCAGGCCCGTGAAATGGCGTCATCCACCCGTCGCGTCGCTACCGTGCTCAACCGGGCCGGCGATGCCCAGCAGTCGGCGGTGGTTGCGTTGCGCGGCCAACCAGCCGATGCAGATGCGGCACGGGAGGCCGAGGAGCGCTCGCTGCGATTGCTCGAGGAGGCGGAATCGCTGGCGGCAGCCCTTGAGCAACAGATCCGAGACGAGATACAGCGCAAGCAACGCGAGGAACTGGTTGATGCTTATCTCAACCTGGCCGAGCGTGAAATCCTTCTGCAGGAGGACACTCTCAGGCTGACCAGCCGGCTGCCGCTGGACCGCCGGGGGCTGATGGATGCCCGGCGCCTGGCCAATCGGCAGGAGGGGATCAGGCTGGAACTGGCCCGGCTCGGCGATGAGACCGCCGAACTGGCCGAAGCGGCGGTCTTTGGCCATGTTCACCGTCTGATTGACCGGTGGGCGCGATCGGTCAGCAATGATCTGGATTCCGGAGACGCGACAGGCGAGGTAGCGGATCGCCAGTATCTGATTGCCGACAGCCTCTCCCGGCTGGCCGAGGCGCTGCAGGAGGCGCTCACACCGCCCGAGGAATTCGCCGATGAGCAAACCGGCGGCGGTGGCGGGGGCGTCGGAGCCCAACCGCTGATTCCGCCGGTCGCTGAAATAAAACTGTTGCGCGGCCTACAGGAGCAGATATACAATCAGACCAGGACTGTTGACGCCCGGCAGGACCTCGAGGCCGAGTCACGCCGCGCCCGCCTGCGGGAGATCGGCCGTCGGCAGCGTGATCTGCTGGAGCTCAGCCGGGCGATGCTCGAGAAGCTGGGCTCGTCATCCCCCGAAACCGAAAGCGGTGAGCCGGCGGAGCCCGATATTCCTCCCTCGCCGCCGGGAGAAAGGCGATGAGCAGAAAAGTGATTATCCAAAACGCCCTTCGCCGCGCGCGGTTGATCATTCTTCTCGCCTGGCTGTTCAATTGCGCTTTTTCGGCAGCGGCCGCACAGTCGGTAGCGGATCAGCAGGAAACAACCGCCGGGACGAAAACACAGCGGTCTCAAGCGCAGGCGGAGCAGGAGCCGGATACGCTCGACGAGTTGCTGGGTCTGGAGGAAGAGAAACCGGATCCCGCTGCCGAGGAGGCGGCGAGACGACAGCAGCTTGAAGCGCTGAAACGCCAGTTGGAGGAAGCGCCCCCCGCCGACTCACTGGAGATGGCGATCGAGCAGATGGACATCACCGCCGATCTGCTCGATCAGAGCTTTGATCCCGGTCTGGGCACCCAGCGACTGCAGGAGGAGATCCTGCTCAGGTTCGACGTGCTGCTGGAGAAGGCCAGAAAGGGCCAGTGCAGCGGCGGGAGCAGCAGTGGCGGTGCAAGCCGGCCGCAGACCGGGCGCGATCCCGGCCGAAAATCCGGCCGAAGCGGCACCACCCCGAGCCAGGGCGGCCCGCCCAAAGACTCGCCACTCACCGAAAGCCCTCTCCAGCCCAGCGGCGAAGAGGGCGGCGAACTGGAAGAGTTGCAGAGCGAGTGGGGCAACCTGCCCCAGCGAGTACGCGACATGCTCATGCAGGGCAGGCGCGAACGCTTTTCCAGTCTTTATGAGCGCCTGACCCGCGAATACTACCGCCGACTGGCCGAAGAGGGATCGTGATGAAGGTGACCTGCCGGCAAGCCATTGCGGTCTTGCTCGCCCTCGGGATTTGCCTAACCGCTGCGGCACAGGAGGCGGATCCTCCCCCCGGCGAGTCCGCCCCGCCGGCAACGGCCGGCGAATCAACCCGCGATGTCGATACCAGCGCACAGAACAAGCCCCTGGCCGGGGAGATGAACGAGGATCTTCACCGGGCGGTCGAACGCGGCCTGTCATATCTCAAGAGCCAGCAGAACGCCGACGGTTCCTTCGGCCGCGGGCAGTACGGCAGGCACGTGGGCATCACCGCGCTGTGCGGCTTGGCGTTCATGAGCGACGGCAACCTGCCCGGGCGCGGACCCTATGGCGATCAGGTCAGCGAGGCGCTGCGGTTCGTCCTCGACCACGCCACGGATTCGGGACTGCTGGCCGCGGAAACCCCCCACGGCCCAATGTACGGTCACGGCTTCGCCACGCTTTTCCTGGGCGAAATCTACGGCATGAACCCGGACGACAAGCGCGTCCGCGAAGCTTTGGTCAAAGCGGTCGAACTCATCATCCACACCCAGAACGAGGAGGGCGGGTGGCGCTACAACCCGGTGCCTTACGACGCGGACATCTCCGTGACGATCTGCCAGATCATGGCCCTGCGTTCCGCCCGAAACGCCGGCATCAAGGTGCCCAAGGAGACGATCGACCGGGCGGTCCAGTACGTGCGGAACTGCCAGAACGAAGACGGGGGCTTCCGGTACATGGGCAGGGTGGGCGCATCGGCCTGGCCGCGCACCGCGGCGGGAGTGGCCAGCCTGTTCTATGCCGGCGTGTATGAAGACGAAGCCATCGACAAGGGACTTGATTACCTCATGGACAGCGCCCTGCCCGGCCGCGCCGGGGCGGGCCAGATCCATTACTACTACGGGCATTATTACGCGGTGCAGGCGATGTACCTGGCCGGCGGCCAGCGGTGGGAAACCTGGTGGCCTGCCATCCGCGACGAGCTTCTCGCCAAACAGGCCACCGGCGGGGCCTGGCTCGACAGCGCCGTGGGCGGGGCATATTCCTCCGCCATGAGCCTGATTATCCTTCAGGTACCCAAGCGATACCTGCCGATTTTCCAGAAGTGATCATGCGCATCCTTTGCAGACAAATCGCCCTCTTTGGCCTGATGGTTCTCACGATGCTAATCTCGCGCAGCGCGCCCGCGGCGAGTGACGCGCAGGCGCCGCTCCTGATTGATCGTCAGTTGCAGTCCCGTTCGATCAGGCTCGTTGAGATAAACGACCGCTCCCTCATCGGAAACGACCTTGACGGTCAGCCGATCAGGATGCCGATCGATCAGTGCGTCGCCCTGCTGTTCGCCCCTGCGCTGGCGAGGCCGGCCGGGCAGGCAATACTGCGCCTGTCCGACGGGCAGGTGCTTCCGGGAAGTCTGATCACGGACAGCGCGGCGAGCGACGGAGTTATGCTCTGGCGGCACGAGCGGCTGGGACGCATGGACGTGCCCCTGGATCGCGTCACCTCCGTTCAGTTCACGACCTCGATGCCGGTGGGCTACGCGCGGGATGCGGACCTGATTTCGCTGGCCAACGGCGATCGGCTGGAAGGATTCGTGACCGCGGTGTCCGATCCGGTGCTGGTGGAGATCGCCTCGGGCAGAGACGGAAGCAATGTTCAGTCGGTGTCGGTCCCGCTGGCCAATGTCGCCTCGTTGACCATGGTCGCACCGGCGGGGACGCGCAACGGAACTTACATCTGGTTCAAAGACGGCCTCGTTCTGTCCGTCGATTCGATCCGCATCGCCGATGACGGCTTCGTGAGACTGACCAGTTCCTGGATCGACGGCCCTGTTGAGCCATGGGAGCTGCCAGAGCTGGCGGGGATCGTTTTTGATTCGGCGGGGATCATCCCGCTGGCGGCCGTCAGCTCGGTCCGGATTGACGGCCCGGACAGCCGGTACGTCACGCCCGGCCCGGAGATTTCTGATGGATCGTCACCCGCGGACCTTGCCGAGATCGAGTGTAGAGGACCGGTGAGGCTGGATTACTCCCTTCCGCCGAACGTGACCCGCTTCGCTGCGGAAGCAATTCTGCCCTCCTCCGCCGAGTCTTTCGGCGACTACGAGCTGATCATTCGCGCAGACGGCGAGGTCCTGTTCCGACACCGGTTCAACGCCTCCAATCCCCGCGCGCGCATCAACGTGGCCGTAACTGGCTCGGAGTTGTTGATCGAGCTGACAGAGGGCGCCAACGGCCCGATCCAGGACCGGCTCATCCTCAGCCGCGCAATGCTGCTGGTGGAGTGAACGCACCGGGGTCTGACTTTGGCATAACTCAGGAATTCGAGACTCTGGCCAAGGCTTCCAGTGTTATCATTGCCCGGCCGTTGTCGATGGTCTCCGCCGCCAGATCGACGCCTTCCGCCAGCGAATCGACCTTGTCCGCAACGAGAAGCGTCGCGGCGCTGTTGATGATCGTCATGTCGCGCGGCGGCCCCGTGTCGCGTCCTTCGAGAACGTCGCGGATCATTTGCGCCGCATGTTCCAGAGTGCGGGCCGTAACTGATTCATGAACCGAGGTGGGCAGGCCAAGCCCGGCGGGGTCGATGGTCTCCTCGAAGATCCTGCCGTCCTGCACGTGCGCGATCCGGGTGGGAGCTGAGATGGAGATCTCATCCAGCCCATCCTCGCCGTGGGCCACCATCGCCCGCACCGTCCCCAGTTCCGCAAGCGCCTCGGCGATCGGCCTCAGAAACCGCGCTTCGTAAACACCCAGCAACTGCCGGCGGGCGCCCGCCGGGTTGGTGAGCGGCCCCAGAAGATTGAAGATCGTGGGAAACCCCAGCGCCTTCCTCACGGGCATCACGTGCCGCGTCGCGGGATGATGGTGGATGGCAAAGCAGAAGCACACCCCGACCTCGTCGAGGCAGCGGGCCTGGGTGGCCCGATCGGCGTCGACATTCACCCCGAGTTGCTGGAGGACTTCGGCCGAACCGCGCCCGGTGCGTGAGCGGTTGCCGTGCTTGGCGACCTTCGCCCCGGCCCCCGCGGCGACGATGGCCGCGGCGGTGGAGACGTTGAAGGTCTTGGGGGCGCCGCCCGTGCCCGCGGTGTCGACGATCGAATCCGGGTCACAGCCGGATTTCACCGGATCGACGTGCCGCCGCATGATCCTCGCCGCCCCGAGGATCTCCTCGGATGTCGGCGTCCGGGTGGCCAGCAGCGCCAGCAGCGCCCCCATCTCGCCGTGATGGACGCGGCCGGTCATCATCGCCTCGAACGCCTCGGCCGTCTGGTCGGCCGAGAGTGTCTCCCCGGTGAGCAGGTGCTTGAGGAGGGGTGTGAGGTCCGCCGGGGCCTGCGGGCGGCTGAACTCGGAAGGGGCGGCGGGTTCGGCGAACGGGTTCTCGTGCGGTTCGGTCATCGTCGATCTTTTCAATCGGGGCTGCCGGAGCAGAATCGGCGGGCGGGACTGGACACCGGAACGCGCCCCCGCCGTTCTCCTGATACGCTATCACCAACACTCATCGACCAGGGCCATGTTCCTTCTTCTCGCCGAATCCTACTTACACAGCCTGGATCCGTACGCAATCCGTTTCACGGAGAGCTTCGGCCTGCGCTGGTACGGCCTGTCCTACGCAGTGGGCTTTGTCATCGGCTGGCTGTTCATGCGATGGTTTGCGAAAACCGGCCGCAGCCCGCTCACCCCCCACCAGGTGGGCGATGTGATGTTCTACGCCGTGGTCGGAGTACTCGTCGGGGGGCGGCTGGGGTATGCGATCTTCTACGATCCGGCCCTGCTCGTCGGTTTCACCGCCGATCTGCCGTTCTGGGACCTTCTGGCCATCAACAAGGGGGGCATGGCCAGTCATGGCGGGATGCTGGGCGTGATCATCGTCTGCATTCTCTTCACCCGGAAGCACAAGGTCTCGTCCCTTCACATCCTGGACATGGGCGGGCTGGCCTGCACCGCGGGCTTCTTCTTCGGCCGGCTGGCGAACTTCGCCAACGCCGAGCTGTGGGGCCGGGCCCTGCCCGCGTCCATGCAGGGCAACCCGCCGTGGTGGAGCGTGAAGTACCCCGAGGAAATCCTGCAATTCGATCAGACGCGGCTCGCGGCACTGGAGCCGCTGCGGTCGGCGATCGCCGGTGACAACAGCTTCCTGACCCGCGTCGTGGAGGCAGCCCGTGATGCAGCCGATCCGGCCCACAATCAGGTCGTTGAGCTGCTCAGGCCCCTGCTCACCGCCTATTACCCGTCACAGATCTTCCAGTGCCTTACCGACGGGCTGCTGGTGGCGGTCATTCTGCTGCTGATCTGGCTCAAGCCGCGCAAGCCGGGGGTGATCGGCTGCTGGTACCTGATCATCTACGGCCTGCTCCGGATTCTCAGCGAGTCCTTCCGCCAGCCGGATGAGGGCGTGGCCCTACTGGCGGGCCTGTCGCGGGGCCAGGTGTTGAGCGTCCTGATGGTCGCGGCGGGCGCGGTAGCGCTGAGAATCTGCGTAACACGGGATGTCAAGCCGCTTGGCGGCTTCCTCAAGCCCACTGCCGCGGGATGATATAATCCCTGCGGAAAACGGCTCTTATCCTCTGGAGAACGACGATGCTCGGGACCCGCCTGCTGAAAACCGTCCTTGCCCTGGCCGTGCCGCTGCTGATCATCGGCTGCAACGAGAACGCGGAACCCGACCCGCCTCCGCCGGCGACCCAGGTTGCCCACTCCAAGATCTTCGTCAAAAAGAGCTTCGACGAGGCAATGGCGGCGGCGGACGCCGAAGGTAAGGTCCTGTTCGTGGACGTCGTGACGTCCTGGTGTGTGCCGTGCAAGGAGATGGACAAGTCCACCTGGCTGGATGAGAACCTCGCGGAGTGGTTCGCGGAGCACGCGGTCGCCATCAAAATCGATACCGGCGATGACGTGCAGTTCAGAGTCGACCACGGCATCAAGAAATGGCCCACGTTCCTCATATTCAAGGACGGCGAAGAACTCGCCCGCGACACCGACGGCTATAAGACCGCCGACGAGCTCATTACCTGGCTGGAGGATGAGCTGAAGGACATCGAGAAGAAGGGGTAGGCGCTATCCGTCACACGCCGGAGTGCTGCGGCGCAACGTGCGTCCACTGCACCGCGAGGTTCTCCAGAAGCTGCTTGAGGTTGACGTTGGCGTCCGCCTGCTGCTCGGCGTGGCGGATGAGATCGATCACCTGCAGCCAGTAATCCGCGTCGCCGTTGCCGCCGCACGATTCATGAAGCGAGCGGCGGGCGTGAGTGGCCAGCAGCGCGAGCAGATTGCCCAAGCCGTCTTTGTTCGCCGCGTCCTTCGATGCGTTTACGTGGTTTTTCACCCAGCGCTGGGCGAAATCGTCAACGAGCTTGGCCAGCGTTTCGCCCATGGCATCGGGGAACCGGCCGCATTCCAGCTCCGCAAGCATCGGCTCAAGCGTCTCCCACCAGTGGTGGAAGCCGTATTCCGCCGCGAGCAGGGCCAGCCCGGGCGAGCCGGCGCAGTAATCCTCGATCCAGGCCCTCTCACGCTCGCCCACTTCCAGGTTTGCCCGCTCGAACCATTCATGCAGAGCGTCCTCCTCCAGCGGCCCGAACCGCACGTGCTGGCACCGGCTGAGAATGGTGGCGAACAGCCGCTCGGGTCGGCTGGTGATGAGGAAGATGTACGTCTCGGCGGGCGGCTCCTCCAGCGTCTTGAGAAGCGAGTTCTGCGAGTATTGATCGAGCAACTCCGCCTCGTCGATGATGAACACCTTGCCATGCCCCAGGGCTGCGGTCCGGTAGGCCGTGGCCTCGTGCTGGCGATCATCCCCCGTCTTGCCGCCCAGCATCCGTTCTCGCAGCAGGTCCAGCGGAATGTTCAGCAGCTTGCGGGTCCGCAACTGCGGGTTGTCTGAATAGAGGGCCAGTTCCTTGTGGATCACGTGAAGATCCGGGTGGGTGCCCGTATCGATCAGGCGGGCGGTCCGGCTGTCGGGATCGGACTCGAATTCCCCGGCGAGGTTCGGCCCGGCATCCGGATCCAGGAGGATCTTCGCCAATGCGAGGGCGGTGGTGAACTTACCCACCCCTCTGGGCCCGGAGAATATCCACGCATGATGGACGCGGCCTGAATCCAGGGCCGCACGGAGGGACTTGAGAGCCTGGGGCTGTCCGAGGATTTCCTGCATGTGCGGGCAATCCGTGGCTGATCCAGAGAACGACAAACGGGCGGTAGTGTAGCGTGGCGGTCGGCTGTCCATGATCGGCTGGGTGGAAACCGGGCGGGTCAGGGCGGTGATATCGCGTACGGAGGAGCAGCATCCCCCTTTTCGCCTTACAATCAGGCCCATCAATTGACGCGGCAGATGTTGCCGAAGGGGCGGGCGCGATGGACATCGACGTGGGGGCCACAGAGGAACGAAGTGACCAGCCCCGAGACGGGTCGGGCGCCGGCCGTAGAAGCGGGATCACTCTGCTCGCCCTGTTCTTCGCTCTGGGAATCGCGCTGGGCTGGCACCAGTCGCTGCCGCTGGTATGGCCTTGGCTGGCGGGGGCGGGGGCATGTCTGCTTGCGGCCATGGCCCTCACCTGGCGCCGGCCTGGACCGGCGGGCATTCTGATGCTGGCCGGAGCGGTGTTCATCGGGGCCGGATGGGTGACGCTGCGTTATCACCGCGTCCAGCCAAAGGACCTGGCCGGCCAACTCGGTGAAGACTCCGTGCTGGTGCGCATCCGGGGAGTGGCCCTCGGCGAGCCGGTGCTGCGGGACCCGTCGGCCGGCTCCATGGGGCGGTTCGACTATCGGGCTCCTTCCACCTGTTTCCCCATGCGCTGCGAGGCCCTGCTCTCTCGTACGGGCCGGACAACCGAGGTCTGCGGGGAGGTTCTGGTTCGGGTGGAGGACACCGTTTCCCCGTTTCGCGCCGGGGATGAAATCGAGGCGCTGGGCTTCCTCAGCCCGGTCGGCCCCCCGCACAACCCGGGTGAGTTCGACTTCCAGCGCTATGCACGGTCGCTGGGGCAGGCGGGCATACTTTCTGTGCCGGGAAGGTCGCTCCTGCAGGTCAGGCCCGCACCGCGCCACACCCTACACAGCACTTTTCTGAACTGGAGGCAGACGCTTCGCCATAAAGCCGGGGCCTGGTTGCTGGCGGATCTGCCCGCAAGCGGGCGCACGGAGCGGGACGCCCTGCTGGCGGCTTTGCTGCTGGGACAGCGCGGCCCGGACCTGGACGGGCTGGGCGAGTCGTTCCGCGAAGTGGGGCTGGCCCATCTTCTGGCGATCTCCGGCCTGCATCTGGGGGTGCTCATCGGCTTCGTGCTCATGCTCGTCCGGTCGGGGGGAGCATATCACCGGTGGCACGGATGGCTGGTCATCATTATCGTGCTGGCATATCTGGTGCTGGTGGAGGTGCGCCTGCCCGTGCTGCGGGCGGCGGTGATGATCATCGTGGCCAGTCTCGGGCTGGTCTGCGGACGGCGGTGGCGGGTCGGATCTCTCGTGGCCCTCAGCGCCGTCGGTCTGCTCGTCTGGAAACCGGACCAGTTGTTCACCGCGGGCTTTCAACTCAGCTTCGGCGTGGTGCTGGGGCTGATTCACTTCACCCCGATCGTGCGTCGGCGATGGTTCGGCCCCCCCGATCATTCACCGGTCTCCTCGCTGCAGATGGTCGGTGAGTGGCTGCGAAGCGCGTTTGCGGCCGCGATGACGGCGTGGGCGATCGCCACGCCGATCGTGGCCTGTCACTTCGGGTTCATCTCCCCTATGGGCGTGCTTCTGAGCGTGCTGGTGCTGCCGATCGTCGCCGTGCTGCTCGTAGTGGGTTATGTGAAGATGGTGCTGGCGGTGATCCTGCCCAGCGCGGCGCTGCTGATCGGAGCGGTCCTGTCGGTCTGCACGGACGTGCTGATCTCGATTGTTCAGACCGCCGACGCGATGCCGCTGTCTGTCGTCTATGTTCCCCCGCCTTCAACATCGTGGACGATTGCCGGGCTGGTGTGGGTATGCGTGTGGGGGTTGTATCCGGACCACTGGTATCGGCGTCGGCGAGCGGTGTGGTTGGGTGGGCTGATCGTGGCGGGCTGGTTTGCGGTGCCGATGCTTCTGCTTCGATCCGGCCCGCCTCTGCGAATCGACATGCTCTCCGTGGGTGAGGGCGCGTGTCATATTGTGCGCAGCTCGCGCACGACCGTGCTGTTCGATGCCGGGTCCAGTAACGATCTGGACGCCGGTCGGAGGACGATCGTGCCCGCCCTGCGGCACCTGGGCGTACGGCGGATCGAGGCGATCGTGGTAAGTCACGCTGACATGGATCACTACTCATCCGTGCTGGATGTGGTCGGCGCGTTCGCGGTGGGGCGCGTGCTGGTCACGCCGCAGCTTCTGGCCCGGGCGGAAGCGGACCCGGCGAGTCCGGTCGCCTTTCTCATTGACGGTCTGACCGATCGCTATGTCGCAGTGAGCGCAGTCTCCGCCGGGGAGGAGCGGCGTTTTGGCGTTTCCCGCTGGAAGTGGCTGCACCCTCCGGCTGATGCGACAATCCCGCGCCCCAACGATACCTCCATGGTGATTCGCATCGAATGCGCCGGCCGGGCGTTGCTGCTGACCGGCGATATTCAGGACGAGGCGATCTCGACGCTGCTCGCAGCCGAAATCGACGCGGATCTGGCCGCGGATGTAATCGAGCTGCCGCATCACGGAGGCTACAGCGATCTGGCGGTGCAGTTTCTCAGGGAGGCTGATCCGGAGACCGTGTTGCAGTCGGCCGGCCGGGCCCGCTTGCGTCACGATCGCTGGGAGCAGGTCCCGGCGGGTCCGGAGCGCCTCATCACCGCGCGAGACGGTGCCTGCTGGGTGGAGTTTGATGAATCGGGCAGGCTCTCGACCGGCCGGTTCCTGCATTCAGAAGAACAATGAAACAGGAAGGCCGGCCAAGCGGCCGGCCTTTGGATTCCTGCGCCAAGCTGGCGGATTACGTGATGAGTTTTCAGCGGCGCCGGCGGCCGATGAGCCCGGCCATCCCCAATAGAGCCAGAGCGCCGGGAGCGGGAACGCCGGTGATGGCGACGTCATCGATGTACCAGCCGGCCTTTTCCACCACCGTCGAAGCGTGCAACTCGAAGACAATCTCAACGTCGGACATGCCGTCATAGTCGAAAAGGTCGACGGAAACGTACTCCCAGGTCGGGGCGGAGTTGTACCAGCCGTAGTCCCAGACCATGGCGCCGTTCACATAGACCTTGGCGGTATCCCAGTCGTAGAAGGCGTTGGTCCAGTTGTACCAGCTCAGCGTTGTTCCTGACCAGCCGGTGAAGTCGAAGGTCTGGCTCAGGAACGTCTCGCCGCCCGAGTTCGTGTAGTCGCCGTACAGCACAGTGCCCCACAGGCCGGTGCCGGAGTAGGCGTTCGGAGGGGCGGCCCCGACACCGTTGTATTGACTGCCGTCATAAGTGTTGGTCCACTCCCAGTCGCCGACGGGATCCCAGGTAGCCGTGGCCACCCAGCCGCCGTCGTCGGCCTCGAAGTCCGAGAAGTACAGGTAGTCCGCGCCGGCCGTGATCGGGAACGCCGCTATGGCTGCCGCTGTCAGTAATGTGATCTTCATGGTCTTATTCCTCCTGTTGAATATGTGTGCTCCAAGCGAGACAGAACTCTCGCCCGCAACATCACCACGCCACCCCCACGCGGAGATGCGCTGGCGGTGGCCCGGCACTGAACAGGGGCGGGACGATTCGCTTGAGTTTCATTCTTTTGGTCTGAAGACCTTCCGAGCGGCGCCCTCCTTTTTTCGCCCCGGAGAAGCGCCTCTCTCTTCAGGAGGCATTTGTAGCCTGCCCCAATCGGCATGTCAACGATTTTCCGGCCAACGGGTTGGACAGCAGGAGCATTCGGACCACGCTGATAGAAGCGATCTGGCGGACCGTATATCCGCCGGAGACACTGATGCCAAGTCCATTGAAAGCAATACCTTGCAGGTGATCGGGCTGCGACCGGGGCCCTACTCGACGGCCGCCTCTCCACTTCCGGCCTCGGCGATGATCCGCTCGATGATGTCCGTTCCGGCCAGGCGCCAGCGCGGCACCTGTTTGCCGTTGACGAACACGAACGGAATACTCCTGAGCCCCAGCGCCTTGGCCACCCGGGCATCCTCGGCGATCCCCTCGGCCGCCGCTGCGGATCCCATCGCCTCAATAAACGCATCACGATCCCAGCTTACTGATTCCACGACCGCACGCAGGGCTTCATCGCTGACAGATTCGTGGTGGTCGACAAGCCACTGATGCATCTGCCACCAGGCCGCCCGTCCACCCAGGATCCCCGCCGCCTCCACCGCCTTCGCCGCCTTGCACGCCCGCGGGTGCAGCGACCGCCCGGCCACCGGATTGCACTCCTGGTCCATCGGGTAATGGCGGAAGACGTAGCTGACATCGTCCCGCCCTTCCGTCGCGGCGCGGATACGCTGGTCCAGCTCGATGCACCCCGGCTCCTGGTAGTCGCCCCACACCACGATCTTCAGTCCGCGGTCCTCGTCGATCGTCAGCCACTCCCGCGACGCCGGAGGCAGTCTTCGCACGGGCTGGTCACGCCAGTCCCGGATGTACTTCTCCGCCGCGAGCGGGGGTCGATCGTAGGCGGCGCTGCGGGCCGGCGGATTCGTCGCCGCCACCGCATTCACCGCGCGGATCACCGCGTTTGCCGCGAACAGGCCCTTGGCCACGCTCAACTCCCGGCCGTTGATGAAGATCATCGGCGTGTAATGAAGCCCCAGCGCCTTGCCTTCCTCGATGTCGGCGAGAATCAACTCTTCGACTTCCTCGCCGTTCATGAGACGGTTGAATTCCCCCCAGTCATAACCCATCGATCAGACCAGTCCGGGCAGCATTTGGGCGTTGAACTTCTC
>CP070772.1:263829-288487 GCA_020345805.1 Phycisphaerales bacterium
TGCCCGGACTGTCCTGAGGACGTAACCGATGACGGAGTGGTCGACATTGATGACATCTTTGCGGTCCTCGGCGCTTGGGGTCCGTGTCCGTAGGAATCGGTCGAGAGGCGGGACGAGGGACGGCAATGGCGGAAGTCCGTCGCGAATGAAGTGCCGATCCTAAGGGTCCAGTACTCCAGGACCGTGGTAGGCTGGGAAGACACATGACTGAGCAGAAACAGCCATTCATCGACCGCGATGCTTCAACGGCTGACACGCCGCAGAGAGAGATACTCGACCACATCGAGTCTGCGCCGTCCGAGCAGCGATTCATGCCCAGGAAGATCGGCCACTACACGATCAAGAGCTTCATCGGCTCCGGCGGCATGGCGCTGGTC
Source organism: Phycisphaerales bacterium (assembly GCA_020345805.1). GTDB lineage: Bacteria > Planctomycetota > Phycisphaerae > Phycisphaerales > SM1A02. The sequence continues at coordinate 264,207 of CP070772.1, forward strand.
TACCTCGCCGTGCAGGAACATCCCCGGCGGAAGGTGGCCCTGAAGCTCATGAAATCAGGGATAGCGTCCCGTTCCGCACTCCGCCGCTTCGACTTCGAATCTCAGATTCTCGGGCGGCTCAGACATCCCAATATCGCTCAGGTCTACGAAGCCGGCACGCACGGAAGCGGCGAGGGCGGCGTGCCGTACTTCGCCATGGAGTATATCCCCGGCGCGATGCCCATCACAGAATACGCGCGGAAGAAGGGGCTAAGCACACGACAGCGTCTGGAGCTGTTCGGTAAGGTCTGCGACGCCGTACACCACGGCCACCAGAAGGGGATCATTCACCGCGACCTGAAGCCCGGCAACATCCTCGTCGATTCGAACGGCGAACCCAAGGTTATCGACTTCGGCGTCGCCCGATCCACTGACTCGGATATGGCGGTGACTACACTACAGACGGATGTAGGCCAGCTCATCGGAACGCTCCAGTACATGTCTCCGGAGCAGTGCGAGGCGGACCCGGATGATCTGGATACTCGCAGCGACGTGTATGCTCTGGGCGTCGTTCTTTACGAGCTGCTTTGTGAGCAGTTGCCGTACGACGTGACCAAGGTTGCCGTCTTCGAGGCGGCCCAAGTGGTTCGTGAGCAGGTGCCCCCGAAACCGAGCACCATCAACCGGACCGTGCGCGGCGACGTAGAGACCATCGCGCTTAAGGCGTTGGAGAAGGAACGAGATCGCCGGTACAAGTCCGCCGAAGCGCTCAGCGACGACATACACAAGTATCTGATGAATGAGCCGATTCAGGCGAGGCCACCGAGCCTGACGTACCAGCTGAAAATGCTCGCGCGACGTCACCGGACGGCGTTCGGTGCGGCGGTGACGGTGATGACTATGCTCGCGGTAGCGACGATTGTGAGTTCGCTTTTCCTGATTCAGGCAAATATCGCACGGAACGAATTGAAGATCGAGGTTGAGCAGCGCAGGCGCGCTGAGCAGGATGCGGACGAGGCAAGGGGCCGGGCCGAAGCGGAAGCGGAGAATGCACGGGAAATCAACGATTTTCTGACCCAGGATCTGCTGGCAGCGGTTGCACCGTCGTCAGAATCGGGCAGGGGCAGAGACGTGTTGATGCGGGATGTGCTGGATGAAGCGGCCAAGCGGATCGAGGATCCATCGGCTCTCGGAGGGCGCTTCGCCGACAAGCCGCTTATCGAGGCGTCGATACGAATGGCGATTGGCGATACCTACAGGTTACTTGGCGAGTACCAGGCCGCTGAGCCGCATCTGGAACATGCACTGCAGCTTCGAGAACGCGTACTTGGTGAGGAGCATCTTGTCACGGTAAGTTCCATGAACAGCCTGGCGAACTTGTACCAGGTTCAGGGCCGCTACGACAAGGCGGCGTTACTGTACGTCAAGACGCTTGAAACCAGTCAGCGCGTCCTCGGGGAGGAGCATCCGCACACACTAAGTTTCATGAGCAACCTGGCACACCTTTATGCAAATCAAGGGCGCCTTGATGAGGCGGAACAGTTGCAGGTCAGGGCACTGGATAGCAGGACGCGCGCATTGGGCGAAGAGCACAAGGATACTCTGAGTTCCATGAACAATCTCGCGATCCTATACCAGCGCCTGGGCCGGTACGCTGAGGCGGAACATCTGCATGTCAAAGCGCTGGACATCCGCAAGCGTGTACTCGGCGAGGATGATCCAGAAACAGTGGATTCCATGAACAACCTCGCAATCGTATACTTTAGTCAGGGCCGGTATGACAAGGCGGAGCCGCTGTGGGTCAGGACGCAGGCAATTCGAGAGCGGCTCCTCGGAAAGGAGCATCCGGTCACGCTGAAATCCAGTCTCAACCTCGCAAATCTCTATTACGGTCAGGCCCGGTACGACGAGGCGGAGCCACTCTTCCTCAAGACGTTGGAGATAAGCAAACGAGTCATCGGCGATGAGCATCCGAACACGCTGCTTGGGATGGCGAACCTGGCAGAACTGTATCTCGACCAGAACCGTTTTCGCGATGCTGCAGCGTTGATCGAGGCGGCAGTAGCCGGTGCCGAGCGAGTGCTCGGCGAGAAGCATTGGCTGACAGGCGTCTTCAGCGGCACTTATGGTCGAACACTGGCGGGAATGCATCGATATGAAGAGGCCGAGTCGGCCCTTCGAAAGGCCTTTGAGTCACTCACCACGGTCCTGGGGCCGAATCACAAACGGTCGATCGAGCAGATCGACTCGCTAATCGCCCTTTACTTGGCGTGGGATGAATCCAACCCGGATCAAGGTTACGACGTCAAGGCCGCCGAGTGGCAGGCAAAACTTGCCGAGGTCGAACCATCCGGCGTTGCGGAAGGACAAGAGTAGAAGGGCGCCCATATGGTGACTAGCGCTGAGTACGACATCCTCATGATCTCCAACGCTCTCGATCAGGCCACGGATTCGCTCTCGCACGTCAAGAACGAACTCCAGCACAACCCGCGCCTCCTGGAGGACTTCTCCGAGATCTGTGAGATCCCCAAATCGCAACCCGGTGCTCCTCGCTGGCGAAAGGAAGAAATCATCACTCGCGGCCCCGGCGGGGGGTCAAGGTGACGGCGCTCGGGTTTGACACGAAGATCCGGGGGCGCAGGCACCGACAGAACCGGCCGACGCTAATCGTTCTTGACGATATTGAGAACGAGGCCGAGGTTCGATCCGCCGAGCAGCGGAAGAGGAAGCAGGAGTGGTTCAACCGGGCCGTGCTCAAGGCTGGCACATCGATGACCAACGTGGTCGTGGTGGGCACTGTCCTGCACTACGACGCGCTTCTGGGCAACCTGATAGATCCCCGGAAGAGCCCTGGATGGACGGCACGGAAGTATCAGGCGGTGGGCAACTGGTCCGCCAGGCCGGATCTGTGGTCGCAGTGGGAAGCTGTTTTCGGCCATCTGGAGTGCTTCGAGGGGGAGAGCGGGCCGACGGCCGCTCGTGCCTTCTTCGAAGCCAACCGCGATGAGATGCTTGAGAGTACCGAGGTGCTCTGGCCGGAGCTTGAGGATTACTATCAGCTCATGGAGTTGAGACTCTCAGAAGGACGAGCGGCTTTCGACAGCGAGAAGCAGAACGAGCCGGTCAACCCGGAGGACTGCTACTTCCAGGAAGCCGATTTCCACTACTGGGACGATGAATACAGCACCGTGGAATCACTGCTTGCGTCATTAAAGGGCGGCTACTCGGTGTATGGCGCGTGCGATCCGAGTCTAGGAAAGGAGGGTCGAACCGGGGACGACTCGGCCATAGTGACCGTGGTTCGCGAGCACGCCACCGGTGTTCTGTACGTACTCGATGCGGATATCCGGCGGCGCAAGCCCGATGCGATCATCGAGGATGTGATTGCATTCCAACGGACGCGCAAGTTCCGGTCGTTCGCAATGGAAACAAACCAGTTTCAGAAGTTCCTCGGTGATGAACTCAAGCGCCGGAGTGCCGCGGCAGGTGTCTATATCCCGGTGAAGGACATCCACAACAGCACGGATAAGCTCGGGCGGATTCAGCGGCTTCAGCCGCTGATTGCATCAGGAACGTTGAGATTCTCGAAGAGGCACATCACGCTCTTGGAGCAGCTACGGCAGTTCCCCTTGGGAGCTCACGACGATGGGCCGGATGCGCTGGAGATGGCGGTCTCGGTTGCGGGAACCGGTCGGACCACGTTCTGCAAGCCTAAGGCCATTCGTACAATCCGACCCAGTATCTACGACGAGCAGTGGTGCTCGAAGTATGCCCGGCGGCTCACCGGTCGGTGAAGTGCGGGCTTCACCTGGCTGCCCGTACTCACACCGCGCATCTCGTCTTTGCACTCCGGCTCTGAGCTGTCCTGTCGGCGCCCGATCCTGTAGGATTGTTCTGACGACCGTAGCTTGATCACCATCCATTCGAGGCCAGGGGAATGATGGGACCGTCCCTCTACTGCGGCCAATTGACACCCCCGGCGTGTACATGACTCACCCAGGGAACATCCGGAGTGAACTGCATCGGAGGGTCGACTACGAGCTGATTTGCGCGTGTCGATCGGGCGACGAAGAAGCCTGGCGGGAACTCGTCAGCCGGTACGGTCGACTCGTGTTCTCGATTCCCCGACGGTACGGTCTGAGTCCGCAAGCGAGCGAGGACGTCTTCCAGGAGGTCTTCGCGATCCTTGTCCGGCAACTCCCGACAATCCGAAATCCGACCGGCCTGCCGAAGTGGCTGATCACCACGACGCACCGGGTGAGTTGCAGGATCTCTAAGCAGGGCAGGACTGAGAGCACTCACGTAGCGGACACCGTTGATCCACACGGGCCTCCGCCGGAGGAGATCTCGCGCTGGGAGCGCCAGCAATTGGTACGCGAATGCCTCCGCCGGCTGGGGGGACGCTGCGAAGAGTTGCTCACGGCCCTGTATATGGGCCGTGGACAGGTGGGCTACGAGGAAATCTCCAGAAGTCTTGACATGCCGATCGGGAGTATCGGGCCAACCCGAGCCAGGTGCCTCCAGAAGCTTCTGGAGATTATGGAGGATTACGGCTCCGAACAGTCTCTGTGAACCTGTTGGGCCGATTTCGACTTCCGCAGACGATCGCTTATCGGATGTATTTCACACCGCACTCTCTGCACATCTGGGTAGCACAAGGATGAGAACACCATGGGTGAGAATGCAATAGGCAAGGAGCAGCTTGTCTCGTTCGTGCTGGGCGAGCTTGATCAGGACGAGGCGGCGGCGATTGCAGTTCACCTGGCGTCCTCCGCCCCCGCCGCCGAATACGTAGCGAAGCTGCGGGAGGTGCTGGAGACGATGCGTTCAGACGACTCCGAGGCACCGACTGCGGCGGCGGTCAGGGCTGGCATGGCCGCTTTCACCCAGCAGGCCCATTCGATGCCGCTGGCATGGTTGGAACAGGCGCAGCGGTATGTCTTGCGCCTCGTCTACGACACGCGGGCCCAGCCCGCGCTCGCCGGGTTCCGCGGGGGCGACGCCGGCTACCAGTTTGCCTATGGCGGCGAGCATGGCCGGGTGGACCTGCGCGTGACGCCCGCTGAACAAGGTCAGCTCGGTCGGTGGTCCGTGCGCGGCCAGGTCACGACGCCCGAGGGGGTCAATATCGGCTCTGTGGCCCTCGTTACGGGCGGAACATCGAGCACGGTCGGCATTTCCGTGCCGGATCAGCACGGCCAGTTCCGCTTCGACGCTGAAGCCGGGAAGTACGATGTCGCGGTCGAATTGGATACGGGGGCCCTGATCGCTCCGGGGCTTGAGATCGGCTAGCCTGCCCGGATGGGCAAGAGGGACACACCTGACACCGCTGCGTTGCTATCGAGCCTGCTCACAGCGCCCGCTGCCGAGCAGGCCGCCCGCTTGACGGACCTAGGCGATCCGGATGAGCTGGTGCCGGAACTCGCGGAGGAGGCTGCCCGCTGGGCAGTCAGCGATCTGGCTCGATCCCTTGATGCAGCCCGAAGACTGGTTGACCTGAGCGACGTCCTGACGGGCCCACGGGCTCGTTCCTGCACCCGACGGGCGTTGGCTCAGGGGCTGGCTTACGCGTCGCGCCACGAAGATGCACTGAGCGCGGCCAGTGAAGCGATCGAATTGGCCGAAAAGGCACGATGCCCGGTTGATGCTGCCCGAGCCCGATTGTCCACATTGCATGTCCTGGACCGACTGGGCCGATCAGATGAAGCCATTGAGGTCGGGGAGACGGCCAGGGCCGCTTTCCTCGCCGCGGGGGAAGCGAGTCTGGCAGCCCGGGCGGATGTTAATGTGGGGGTTGTTCGTCGTGCCCACGGTGATCCGCAAGCGGCGCTGGAGCATTTTGACCGGGCTCGGCCCTTTCTGGCTGATGATCCGGTGATTGCGGCTCAGATCGACAGCAACCGGGCCGAAGCGCTGCTGGATCTGAACGACTTCGCGCAGGCGGAAACGACATTCAGTTCTGCTCTAAACGCGTTCAAGACAGCCGGCGTGGTTCGGGCCGCCGCAGTCGTCGAGGGGAATCTCGCCGATCTGATGAGCCGCCAGGGGAGGCTCGACCGGGCGCTACTTCATTTCGAGCAGGCGCGGAGGTACTTCGAGAAGGACCAGGCGGAAGGCGATCGCGCCCGGGTCGCCCGCCTTGAGGCCGAGCAGGCAGAGGCGTTCGCACGCGCCGGACTCGTGCCGGAGGCGCTTGAAGCATACCGAAGCGCGATTCCTCGCCTCGACGAGCATGGTCTGATCTGGGAGGCGACCCGTGCGCGCACAAGCCTCGCTGATGCGCTGCGCAAACTTGGGCTCCACGAGCAAGCAGCCACAACCCTCTCCGAAGCGGCACAGGCGTACAAGTCGCTCGGACACGACGTGGGATACGCCCACGCTCTTATTGTACAGGGTGAACTCGCCTGGTCTCGCGGGGAGACAACCCAGGCACGGACCAGGTTTGAGGAGGCTTTGCAGAGGCTTAAAGAGCGACCCGCGGAGGCGGCGATTGCCCGGCATCATGTCGCCAACGCAGCACTGGCACAGGGCAACATGCCGGAAGCCCGGACTCTCATCGACGAGGCGCTGGCTACAGCGCGCCAACACAATCTCGCTCCGCTTCTCGCTGATCTTCTGCACACCCGGGCGAGAATCCGCGATGCCGTCGGTGATTCGGCACAGGCACTGAGCGATCTGCGCGAAGCGGTCAATCATATAGAGAGGATTCGGGGCTCGCTTCAGGCCGAGCGGTTGCGTGCCGCGTTCTTCGGAGAGCAAACACTGGTCTTTGAGGATCTGGTGCGAGGGGTGCTTGCGGAAGGCGGTGACGAGTCAATCGAAGAGGCATTCAACGCAGTCGAAAAGGCGAAAAGCCGCTCGTTGCTGGACCTTGCGGCCAGTGCACTCAGCGCCGACGCACGCGTCACCGAACATCCTCGGGGCGGGGCCGCATCGGCGCTTTTCCGGGAGGTTGCGCAGGTCAGGGCACAGCTAAACGCGCTCTACAGCCAGGTTTACGATCCAGCGGCTCCGGACCGAGGTCCCGAAGCTCTCAAGAGATGGCAGCAGAGCATTGGACTTTCTGAGCGGAAGCTGGCGAACCTGGAAGGTCGGCTGGCCACTGTGCAGGGGTTCGGAGGCATACTGGCCCCGCCTCTGAAACTCGGTGATGTCCAGCACTTGCTTGATCCGGAAACAGCGCTCATTGAATACTTTGTCGCCCGGGAGAAACTGATCGCTTTCGTCGTCCGGGATGGATCAATCCACGTGCTCCGCGATCTGGGTTCCATGTCGGATCTGGATGAGCACGTCAATGGGCTGCAATTCCAGATGGGACGCGCGGTCAGCTGGATCAGCACCGGAGCGCCCGTTGGCGATGCTCTTCTCCGAGACGTGCAGCGCGAGTTGCGCGGACTCTTCCGACTTCTCATGGCTCCGATGACGGGACTGCTTCGTGGCGTCAAAGCGCTGGTGGTTGTCCCGCATGGAGCGCTGCACGCTCTGCCGTTTCATGCTCTATATGACGGCGAGCGATATCTGATCGAACGATTCGAGGTGAGTTACTCACCGAGTGCGAGCCTGCTTTCGCACCTTGGCCGTCCCCATACGACCACGGCTGAACTGCCGCCGGCGTCAGAACCGGTCGTCCTCGGTCTGGCGGATGCCGCCGCCCCCTACATCGAAGATGAAGCGAGGGCGCTCGCCAAGATGCTGGGGGCGGTTTCGCCGCTGACGGGTGACCGTGCCACTCGCGAGAACCTGGTCCGTGAAGCCAGGGGTGCTCCGATCATACACTTGGCCTGCCATGCTCGATTCTGGCCGGACTCGCCCCTTTCCTCGGGTCTGCAGCTGGCTGATGGCTGGATGACGGTTAGGGATCTGTACGAATTGAACCTGGATGGCCCGGTCGTGGTGCTAAGCGGATGCGATACGGGCTGCAGTGCTGTCGGCGCCGGGGATGAGCTGACCGGTCTGGTGCGGGGGTTCGTAGCCGCGGGAGCCTCGGCTCTGGTCATGAGTCTTTGGACGCTCAACGACGATTCGGCACACAAAATCATGGCGTCGGCGTACAGGCGCTGGTATATTGGAACCATGGAGGAGAAGCAAAGTCTCGTCGCAGCTCTGCGGCGAGCCCAATGTGATGCCATGAAGGAAAGTCCCCACCCCGTTCTGTGGGGTCCATTTGTGTATGTAGGAAGGTCATGAAGGTGAATAGCAGACTGTTGCGCCTGGGGGGCTGTCTCTGGTGCGCGTTGGCCGCGATGACCGCCGCGGCCGAAGGGGGAGTGGACGACCTCTTCGTCCCGGAACAGATAATTGTGGAGTTGGTTCCGGGCAACGACGTCGCCGAGATCAACGCCGACTACGGCACCAGCGTCCTGGAGAGCATCGACCTGCTGAACCTCTATCTGCTAAAGCTGCCTGACGGCGCGGATGAGGACGAGTTCGAGGCGCTCCTTGGTGACGACGAACGTATTGAAGATGTGGAACTCAACTTCCACTCAGAGGCCGCAGAGGGGCAGACTGAGAGCTTCTACCTCCGCGTCGACCCTGAGAGCTACTCGTCCCAGTACACGCCGGATACCATCGGGCTCGACCCCGCCCACGAGATCTCGCGCGGCGCCGGCATACGCGTTGCACTCCTCGATACCGGCGCCGACACGGGGCACGAAATCCTCGTCGGTCATATTGTCCCAGAGTCGTACAACCTGATTGACAAGACCGCCGACGTCTCGGACATAGGGAATGACCTCGACGACGACGGCGACGGACTAGTCGATGAGATGGTCGGCCATGGAACGTTCATGGCGGGCCTCGCCGCGATGACGGCGCCCGAGGCGGATCTGCTCATTCTGAAGGTGCTTGACAGCGACGGCATAGGCAACTCGTTCCAGATCGCTTCCGGAATCTACTACGCCGTCGAGCACGGCGCCGATGTGATCAACCTGAGCCTGGCACTGGGTACAAAGCGCCAGATCCTCAAGGATGCGATCAGCTACGCCTACGACGCCGGCATCGTCGTCGTCGCCGCGGCGGGCAACCTTGGTCAGGACGAGCCCGTCAGATATCCCGCAGCCCACCCGGACGTGATCGGAGTGGCCTCGACCGATGCCGAAGACTGCAAGAGCGATTTCAGCAACTTCGGCACACACATCTCGCTGTGCGCGCCGGGATCGGACATAGTAAGCACAATACCGGACAACGAGTACGCCCTCTGGCAGGGCACGAGCATGGCTACGGCGCTGGTTTCAGGGGCAGCCGCTTTGCTGAAGAGCGCCGAGCCGGGTTCCACCCCCGACGAGGTCAGTGATGTCCTCCGTGACACCGCCTGGGATCTGGATCCGAAGAACCCCGGTTACCACGGATTGCTGGGGGCAGGACGACTCGACGTCGCCGCCGCACTCGGTGTCGGGGGTCTGGCCGGAGACGTGAACGGCGACGGCATAGTCAACATCGACGATGTTTTCGCAGTCCTTGACGAATGGGGAGATTGCCCGAGCCCGCCCGCGGACTGTCCGGCAGATCTCGATTCCAGCGACGTGGTCGACATAAACGACTTGTTTGCGGTCCTGGCTAACTGGCACTGAGTCTTACTAAGGACGAGCGGCATTTCGGCACGGTCGGCGTTCCCCGCGAAACGGCGAACGTAGTCGGAATGCGATCGGCACGCGCGAGGATTGCGAACTGTCGTGCGGATCAGAGTCCGCCCGGTACACCCTGTCCAATTCTATCCAACATCGCGGCCGAGATTCCCGGCCACATGGGACGAAACGCGTAGAGACAGGCCAGGCGCAACCGCGTTGCGTCTGCATATGCCGCCAGACGGCCATGGGTTGAACGGTCCGGCGAATAGCCGCAGAGGAAGGCCGACGCCGCATCCTCGGCAGTTCCAGTTGACCACAGCCGCTGGTCCTCCCGCAGTTCGAGATGCACGAGCATGTTCGCCACGTCCAACGCAGGCTCTCCGACAGCCGCAGTGTCAAAATCGAGGAACCCGACTCCCTCGTCGGACTGTATGAACACCTGTTTGTCATGAAGATCCCGGTGCAGAAACCCGCTCGGGGAAGTACCGTTCTCGAGGTTCCCGACCACTTCGTCAGCTGACCGCATCACATGCTGCGACAATGAAGGCTTGTGTGCATCCAGACGTTCAATCCACTTCCTCAGAACCTCGATTTCGGCGCGTGCATCATGCCGGCGAATATCCTTCTCCGCGGGAACCTTGTGGAGCCAGCGCAGCGAGCTCCCCACCGTGGCGCAGCTCCGGACAACTTCGTCCCGTTCCCTCAGGCTGTGAAGCGGCCTGCCGGGCAGGGCCGACCAGATCACCACCCCTCTGCCGGCGTCACATTCGATCACCTCCGGCACGTTGAACGGTCGCTGGGGAAGATCACGAAGATAGCGGTCAAGGTCCACGATTTCGGGGACCAACTCCGGAGACATGACCTTTGCATACAGCACCATCCCACCCTGCTCCAGGCGCACGACGGCCCGCCGCTCTGCACGATGGCTTACCAGCCGTGCGCCGGTGCTGGCGACGAGTGGGCCCAGCTCACTCAACCGCCGATCGGCGCCTCGTCCCTGAAGCACGATGTGCACCCCGCCGACATCGTGAGTAAGAACCGGCAGTTCCGGGGCAGCTGCCCGCGTTTTCGCCTCGGTACGCTGCAGGGTGGCAGCATCGGGGATCCACTGTCCGGCAATCACCTGAGCGTCGCTATCGACGAACTCAAGTGTCAGACCCGGCTTCGATCGGGGCCAGGCCCGGCGAAGCGTGAGCCTGTCGCCGGTGATGCCAAGTCTGGCGGCTTCCTCGTATCCGAGTGTGATCACCGACAGTGCATCTGGTAGTTCAGTCGCCACGATAGACAAGCTCCTCGGCATGACCAAGGATCGCCTCGACGACATCAGACCAGTCTCGATGACGAAGACGAAACGGCTCCACTGCCAGGCGCAACAGGTTCGCGGCAATGAACCGCTGGATGCGCGGTTCGAGGTCGATGCCTGCCTCGTGTCGATAGCCGTCAAGTAAGCTGGCCGTGATCCCGGGTACGGCTTCCTTTGGCAGGCGCCCGCAGAAGGCATCCACCAGCAGGTTTGCAGCAAAACTGCCTATATCCACCTGCGGATGACCTGCTCGAGCGCGGTCGAGATCAAGAAGAACGATTTCTTCGCCGGAGACGAGAATCTGATCTGCCGAAAGATCGCCGTGAATCGCGGTTGGAGGAGGGCGGTCATCGGAAAGTTCCTCGTTGAAACGATGGACCACCGCCTCTACCCTCTGTCCGAGATCTGGCCTGATGGCCGCAACGGCCTCCCCGGCGATCACTGATTGCCGGGCATACGGCGTCCACGCGCGGCGCATCCGCTTTGTTGGCTTACAACGATGAAGATGGGCCAGCGCGGCACCGGTCGAAGCCACCAACTCGGGTCGGGGACATCCGGAACGAATGATCTCGCGCAACGAAGTGCCCTCAACCCAGTCAAATGCCAGGACTTTCCGACGATCTGAATGTCCCGCAACCGGGGCGAACCGGAGCGGTCCGCTCGGGTTGACGGCCCGCGCGTTTGACTTCGCCAGCTCAAAGTCCCTGTCGATATAGAACTTCAGTCGAAGCCTCAAGCCGGATCCGCCGGAGACTCTTGCGACATATCGGCGCTCCGGCTTATAGCGCAGCGGCTCGTAGCCAATGTCACCGGCCGGCAGGGAATCATACAGTGCCCGGTGGAGCAGCGCGCGCCTCCGCTGCGGATGCTGTAGATGCGGCAGGCAGCGCAGTTCATGGTCGTTGGGAAAGGCATAAACAGCCATCGGCGGCGAGGCGATCGTGATGGCTCCGAACCCGATTGAGTTATCCACGTGACCTTGAGCGGCCACCTTCTCGATCTTCGCGCTTGCAGATGGCGTGTGGGTTCGGGCATAGAGCACGGTCTCGCCGCTTCGCGATCTCGCACTATAGCCCACAATGCAACTGGTTCCGGGCTTGTACCGGACATAATTCGCGCGCAGATCGCCGATTGTCGCAGCGGGGCACCGCCGTTTGATCTCCTCGGACAGCGCCGTCTCGTCGAACAACAGGGCAAGTCCGGGCAACCTTTGATCCCGTGCAACCAGATCGGCATCAGCGGGTGAAAGCATGGCCTTCTCTCAAGACGGGCTCTTTCGTGCGGCGACGAAGCTGCATCCGGTAGGTCTCCGCATATTTCCCGCTCTGCTCCATCAGCCGGTTGTGCGTTCCTCGCTCGAGGATTCTGCCGTCTTCAAGATAGACGATTTCATCGGCCTCCTCGACCGTTGAAAGGTCGTGCGCGATAATAAAGGAGATGCGACCGGGTCTCATGTCGCGAAGCGCCTCACGCACCAGGCTCGCGTTTCGCTTGTCGAGGCTGGCGGTGGGCTCGTCAAGAACGAGGATGGGCGCTGCACGTATCGCGGCGCGGGCGATGGCGATTCGCTGCCGCTGGCCGCCGGAGAGAGTGTCACCTCGTTCTCCGATGATGGTGTCGTAACCGTCAGGCATGTCAGCGATGAACTCGTGAGCGCGGGCGATTCTTGCCGCGGCTTTCACCTGCTCATCGGAGGCACCGGAGAGTCCGTAGGCGATGTTCTCGTGGATCGTGACGCCGAAAAGGATGTTCTCCTGCGGGACGATGGCCACGCGGTTCCGCAGCGACTGCACCGTATAGTCCCGTATGTCGCGCCCGTTAAGCGTGATGCGGCCGTCAGCGGGATCGTAGAGGCGCAACAGCAGGCTGAGAATCGTGGATTTGCCCGCCCCGGATGGACCCACCAGCGCCACCACCCGCCCCGTCGCGATCTCCAGATCGAACGTCTGGAGGACCGGTCGATTTGACTCATACGCGAAGGTCACCTGCTCAAAGCGCACCATCTCGACCGATGTCGGTGCTTCCACCGCCCCGGACGAGTCGAGGATCTTGGGCGTGGTGTCGAGCACGTCGAGAATACGCTCGCCGGATGCAGCGGCCTTAGCGATACGACCGGTGTACTTCGCCAGGTCGCGCATCGGCTTGAAGGCGTTCTTGAGATAGGTCAGAAACACGATCAGATCGCCGGGCGTCAGGTCCCCGATCATGACCAGCCGTGCCCCGTACCACAGGACCAGGGCGGTTCCGATTGCGATGAGGACGTCGACCGTGCGCTCGAGACGCGCCGACAACCGCTTCGCCTGAACGCCCTCCTTGAGGCTTCCGATGTTCTGCTGAGCAAAGGCACTGTCATGCACGTCCTCCAGCGAGAGGGCCTGCACGACCTTGATCGCGCTGATCGCCTCGGCGGCGGTCGATCCCATCTGGCCTTCACGCTCCCGCTGGCGCTTCGCGGCCTGGCGTATCCGCCCTCCCAGCGACTTGGAGGCAATCAGGAACAAAGGCAGGATGAGCAGGGCAACCACGGACAGTCGCCAGTTCATCCAGGTCATTAAAACCAACATCCCGATCAGCGAAAGGACGTTGACCGCCAGAGGAAGGGCGGCGGTCACCGCTACTTCCTGAAGTCGGCCGACATCACCGATGACCCGCGTCAGCAGATCGCCGGTCTTCGCCTTATGGTGAAACGACAGCGAGAGTCGCTGAAGATGGGAAAACAGCTCGCCGCGGGCGGCCGTGAGGACCCGGTTGCCCGCCAACGCAAACCCGACTGTGCCGAGATATGAGGAATACGATCGGAGACACGAAATAAGAACCAGCGCCACCGCCGATAGCAGGAGCAGGGTCATCGCATCAAGGCGGTCGACGATCGCGACGCCTGATCCCCCGCCGGACGGTGCCGTGGGGATGACCCGGTCGAACACGAATTTCAGCGGCCAGGGCTCAAGAAGACGAAACACAATCTCGGCCGTGGTGGCGGCGAGCGAGCCGGCGATCAGGAAGCGCTGGCGACGGATCTGAGGCCAGAAGCGCACGATGATCTGGCGCAGCGTGGGAGCGGACTTCCTGATGGAAGCCTTACGGCTCATCGTTCGGTTCCCCCTACGGCCAGGCTATTGACCCGATGCGTGCCGGCCAGAGCCAGAATCCGCTGGGCGACTCCGTCCCAGGTGTGATCACGCTCGATTGTCCTTCGGGCCTCCTCCCCCAGCCGCTTCCGAAGGTCTGCGTCTTCGTGGAGCCGGACGAGTGCTTCGGCCAACGCGCCGGCGTCATCGGGCGGGCACAGCAGACCGTTCACATCCTGGACGATAATCTCCTCGATCTGACCCAGCGCGGTGGCGACAATGGCCTTGCGAGCGGCCATGTACTCAAACAGCTTCAATGGCGAGAAGTAGAAACCTTCAAGCGACGGATACGGTGCGACGGCAACATCCATGCGGGCCAAGTATTCGGGAACGTCGGTCGGGGCTATGGCGCCCGTAAGTTTCGAGATGTGCTCGATCCCCAGGCGGGAGAGATCGCTCTCGATGGTCGGGCGGAGCGGACCATCGCCGACGATCAGCAGTCGCAAACCGGGGATATCCCCCAGCGCACGAGCACACGAATCCAGAAGTGTGGTCACCCCATGCCAGGGTTTGAGCGTACCGAGAAAGCCCACAGTAAACGTATCGGCATCAGCCGAGGAATCAGTTCTGAAGCGATTGTCAAAGCGCGTGGGGTCGACGCCATTCGGCACGATATGGATCTTATCGTCGGCGCCCCATTCGCCGAGTCGCTGTGCGACGCCTTGCGACACGGCCAGAAGGACTGTGGCCGTACGGAATGATCGCTCAACGGTGCGTCGGGCCAGGTCTTCGTGCACCAGGCCGCGGTACTGCACCTGTTCTTCGATCAGTGGCGAGTTGACCTCCAGCAAGCCGGGGATCTCCACCTGCCTGGCGAATTCCATTGCCGCGTAACTCCACAGCGAATGACGCTCGTAAACCAGATCAAATGGACCGGCGGATTCGAGCCCGTCAGCAAGTCCGCGGTTGGCCGCCAGCGCCGCTTGTTCACGCTGGGCCTGAGGGCCTGATTCGACGGGTGGAAGTTCGAGGAGCGAGAGATCTGCAAGGTTTTCGGGAACCTCGCCGCCGATGCGCGTGGCCAGGAGTGTGACGTCGTGGTTAAGCCTCCGGAACGCACGGACCACCTCCTGCACATGAACCGAGCAGCCCTTGCGCCCGAAAACCGGAACTCCGGGATCGGCACAGACGTAGGCGATTCGCATCAGACGGCCTCCGGGACCGCTGCCTGTGTTGCGAGTCGGTCGACTCCGAAAAACTGTCTCATCGCCGCCGTGTTGCGGTGGATGTCGAAGTCCCTCTCGATCAATTTTCGGGCGTTAGCGGCGAGGCTCTCAGCCGAGGATGGGTCGGCCAACAAGGCCTCCATTCGATCGGCCAATGCTTGTGGGGCGTGCTGCGGGACGATCAGCCCGGTTTCACCGTCACGGACAATCTCCGGGATTCCGGTGACATCGGTGGCGATGCACGGCGTCCCGAGCGCCATAGCTTCCAGGAGCACCGTGGGCAGGCCATCGCGATTGCCATCGGCGGCGATGACGGAAGGGACGACCATTACTGCCGCCTGGCGTATACGCGCAATGACCTGGCCGCGGGGTCGTGGGCCCAGGAGACGTACATGCTCCGTCAGGCCGCTCTGTTCGATCTGTTCCCGGAGTGGCTCGGCAAGCTCACCATCACCGATTATCTCGCAGCGGAAGTCGCAGCCGTGTTGTGCGAGGATGGCGCAGGCCTCGATGAGATCCGCAAACCCCTTTTTCTCAACAAGACGTCCCACGGCGAGGACGATCGGCAAACGGTCGATCGGCGGGGCGAACCCGAATTCCTCGAGGTCAAGTCCGTTGTAGATGCGATGAACCCGGGATGCATCCTCGCCAAACGCGGTGCGAAGGTAAGCCAGGTTGAAATCGCTCACCGTAATCACCGCGGCTGCATCCTGCAGCTTACGACGCATGTCCTCCTCGTTCACGCTCTCGTGAAATATGTCCTTCGCGTGAGCCGTGAACGTATAAGGGACCCCGGTCAGGCGCGAGGTCAGACGGGCGACGGATGTGGCGACCGATCCGAAATGTGCGTGCAGGTGCGTCAGGTTGCGGGTCCTAACCTCCCTGGCGAGCAGGACAGCCTGATAGACAGTGGCCGCCTCTTCGGGTTCGGCCTCATCAATGATGGTCCAGAGATCCTGAAAGTCGTGCTTGGCTTCAGCCAGTGCTGTCCAGAATTCTGCCAGCTTGATTCGTTCATGCGGCAGATAGGTCACGTGCGCCCTGACACGACCAAGGGCTTCGTGGAATCGCCCGTCCACGGGAGAGCGCAGGGCAAATATGTCCAGTTGCAGACCGGCGGCCTCGTGCGCCAGGATCTCCGTGACGATGAAGGTCTCCGACAGGCGCGGATAGCGTTTGACCACATACCCGATCCTCGGTGGTTCACTCGCCGGCATGTACAGACTCCGGATGCCGGGGGCCTAACTCGAGCACCTCCCGGGCCAGTTCCGGCAGCCTGGAAAGACCCGAGAAATCGACGACTTCGGTTCCGCGGGCCGCCGACACCCCGTTGCGGCCGAGCCATTCGGAGACTGCGCCGGGGCACAGACCAGCCGGGTGAAGCATGTGAACGAGCTTCCGGGCGGCGAATCGTTCGGCACGGATCAGCTGTTCGGTCCGCGGCTCCACGCGAGGCACAATGAGCGCCGGTTTCCCACAGGCCACGACCTCGCACATCGTGTTGTAGCCCCCCATCGCGATGATGCGACTGGCCCGGCGCATGTAGGGAAGTGGATCGGTGACGAATTCCCGCACGCGCATGCGAGGATGCCGTTCCGCCAACCTCCGCAGTCTGGCCTGGGCCGTGGCGGGCATGAGCGGACCGGTGATCAGCAGGCCACTGGCCCGCGAAGGCAGAGAGGCGAGCAGGAACGCCTCCGCCAGCGGGACACCATCGCGCCCTCCTCCTACCACGCAGAGCATCAGCCGGCCGCCCGGCAAACTCAACTCCGTCAAGATCTGCTGGTTCTCAAGGGCGTTGCGATGCTCGTCCAGCCATCCCTCAAGCGGATTCAAATAGCCGGTATAACGCACCTTGGAGGCGATGTCCGGGGCCAGAGAATACTCCGCGTTCGCGTCGTACACCTCCCGGTCGCCATAGATCCAGATCTGATCATAGTGGCGACGAATGGCCGAGTCATAGCCGGCCTCGCGCCACTCCCGCGCAACCGTCTGCGGATCGTCGAGAATCTCGCGCAGACCCAGGACAGTTCGGGTCCGACCATGAAATCGGAGCGCCCGCAGTGCCGGCCGCAACTCGTTGAATGCGCCGAGCGGCACCTTGTCCGCGATGAACAGGTTCGGCTCGAACGATCGGACGGCAGCAAGGATGATCTTGCTGCGGAGCCTGATCAGTTCATCCATGGTTACGGCCAGCGAACGCGGGAAATATCCGCCTCGTGTATCCTTACCCAGCGATGGCAGGGTGAGGCAGTCCACACCTTCCGGAAACGCGAATGCAGCCGCCTCGTGCACACCCGACAGCAGGAGGATCGTGGGATGGCCGTCCCTTCCGGCCAAGGCCCGGGCGATGAGAAGGTTGCGGCGGACATGCCCCAATCCCTGGGTGTCGTGGGAGTACAGCACCACTCGCGGGGACGACGCACCTGAGGTCGTACCCCCGACAGGACACTGCGGCCCGAGTCGGGATGTCGGGCGATTCTTGCGTGGCATGGCACGTTGTCTGCTGACCTGGTCCTCCGGAATGAACTGGTAGCGCAGTCTGCCTCCGGCATTTGAAGTGGGCGTGGCCGGCCCTCCTGATACAATTCTGCATGCATTTCGCGCACTGTCGCTCACATTCTGCCCGCAAACGCGAAATACGGGCACGATTGAGCGGCGCCCTGGACACTTGACCCCGATCACCACCCCCGGCGTGCCAAAGCGCCCCGTTTAACGATCCGTCAATATCCTGGGCCTTCAGAAGAGCAGTTGGACCTGGAGACGGGCAACGATCTGGCCATCGCAACCCTCCGTATCCTCCCGCCATCCGGCTCCGCTGGATTCCCATAGATCGCCGACCTCATTGAGAGCGTATCCGATGTCGCCGGTCCACTTGAGGTTGTGCTCATCGACATATCGATTAAAGCCGATGGTTGCGAGACTCAACTCGTCCGCCTCCCCGGCCGCCTCACCCCAGACATACTGTGCGAAGAGTTCCCAGTCGTCGGCTATGAACACGCCTCCCTGAACGACGAACCCGTACTGGTCGAGTCGATCTTCATCATCTTCATCGAAATGGCTTCCGATGACGGCTGCGAACAGATTGGCTCCCCCGAACTCAATGGACACGTCCGCTGTCCACCGAAGGAGGTTGAAGTCCGATTCGTCGGGATCAGCCAAATCGTCCTGGCGATAAAGGACTCCGGCGCCGAGCGCCGCAACGGGGTCATCGTCCGGGAAACTCGTGAAGTCCTTGAGTTGCTTCCATTCGCCCGCGAGCAGGAGCTCGCCTCTTACCGAAGTCTGCCAGCCCTGATCCCCGATGAAACCGGGGTCCGAATCCATGAAGGCCAGGGCCACGCGAAAGGACTCGGCCTCATGCTTCAGGCCTGCACCGGTGGTCCGATCCTGCTTGAAAGCGCGGGCGATCAGCGAGCGCTCGACAAGAAGCTGGCGCTTACTCGACACATCGTATTCGCGCTGAAGCGGCGACCTGTAACGTCCAAGCCGTATTCTCGTGCCTTCTTCAAGGGAGAACTCAATCGTGGCGTCCTCCAGCTCGGCCACGCCCTCATCGCGATCGAAGGCGCCGGTGAACGAGAAATCGACTCCAGGGGGCAGCGTTCCGTCAAAGCCCAGCTTCACCCGCCGCATCTCGAAACCGGACCGATCATCGTCCTCTTCGGAGTCGTCCTGATGACTCCATACATAGCGCATCTGGACCCGGCCGGATATCTCAAGCACAAACTCGCCGTCGGGGCTGGCGATGAAGAAGCCGTCGTCATAGCCGGCCGACACCCCATTCTCCAGGAGCGAGGCACGCGTGTCCGCGTCGGCCAGGACGTCGGATACGAGGTTCCGGATTTCCTCGGTGCGGCGCTCCATGAGCCAGCCTGTTCGCCGCCGCGTCTTCAACGCGTCAAGTTCAGCCTTCAACTCCGCCAGCTCTTGCTCCAACTTGGCATCCGTTCCTTCGCAGTCCGGAGCTGTGCTGGTTCTGCGGGATGACGGCGATGATGTGCCGGTATCGGCGGCGCTCGGGCGGCCGGTGATCACCGGGGTCGCGAGCACTACGAAAGCGAGGATTAGCCGTCTTGCGTCTCCGAACCGTGGTAAACGCCCAGGGTCTGGAACATCACGAACTGCCGGAAACTGATCGTGTTGCATATGAATCACCGTGGGAAGAGCCGTCAGGGTCGCGGCAAAATACTCATTCGTCATCGATGGGGCAAACCAGCATCCCAGCCCGGCCCGACCTGCATGACCCAGGGCACCGATCGCCTGCATCAGGCCTGCAGACACCCGCGAATGCACCCTGTTCGATGCCTTGACCGATCAGAAGCAGGGCCCCCACGCGGCGAGAACTGCAAAGATATCGTCAATGTCGACCTTGCCGTCGTCATTCACATCTTCCGGGCAAGCATCACACGGGCCCCATGCGCCGAGCACCTGGAACAGGTCATCGATATTGACGATGAGATCAGCGTTGACATCCTCCGGGCAGTCTGTGTCAACAAATACCATGACGGCATCCGGCTGATAGCCGACCTCCACTCCGTCCGGAGCGATGATCTCGTCGAAAACTCCGATGACCTGTGTCGCGGTCAGGATCGGAAACTCTCCCCCGGCAGGTCCTTCGGAGCCGGCGGAGAAGGAGATGCTCAGCGTCCCGGCAAGTTCGGCATCGCCAGAGACGGTTAGCAGATCATGTACCCCACCGCCAAGCTCGATCTCCAGTCGTCCTGCGGCCTCTTGCGCGTAGCCGCCTTGAATCGACAACTGGCCGATTGGCAGGCCAGGCGAAACCGTTCCGGAATTCGCGATATCAGCCACAACGGTGCCATCACCGTCCGTGCGACTCTGTTCGTTGATGGTGAGCACAGGGGCGGAGACCAAGCCGCCATCGTTTGTCCTCAGCGTCCCCTGCCCCAGGCGCCCGACGGTCAGTTCTTCGGTGCATGCGAGCAGCGATCCGGGACCGGTAATGATTGCAGTGCCCGTCGATCCGGGATCGTCCCCTATGAAGCCGAGCGCGGTGGACACTTCCGCCCCGGCGGAGATGGTGAGCGTGCCGGTACCGTAGTTGCCCACGATCAGTTGCGTCACGTTAATCCAGCTTGAATCGACCCCTGACACGACGATCTCCCCGACGCTCCCTGTCTCATCGCCGATTTTGGCCTTGACGGTCGAGAGTGTCCCTCCCTCGGATACGGTGATTGAACCCGAGCCGTAGTTACCGACGAACGACTCCGTCGTATCGGTCAGGATGGAGCCCGATCCAGTGATAGTCACAGTGCCGATAGATCCTTCATCGTCTCCGAGGAAGGAGCGCGGTGTCGAAACCGAGCCGCCGCCGGAGATCACCAGGGAGCCGGCGCCACCGTTACCCACGAAAAGTTCAGTCGAATGATTGAACGTCGATCCGGGCCCATCCACCGTTACCTCCCCAGTGGATCCGGGATTATCAGCAATGAAGGAGCGCGGGGCCGTAACGGATCCACCTGCGGCGATGCTCAGCGAGCCCTCACCATAGTCGCCTACAGTCAGCTCCGTCGAGATGTCGAGTGTGGAGCCGGTCCCGTCGACAGTGATGCTGCCCGTGGAGTCGACGTTGTCGCCTGAGGTCACATCTGCTGCCGAAACCGAACCGTTCAACAGCACGTCCAGCTGACCTGAGCCGTGGTTTCCGACCACGATCGTGGCCGAATCTGTCCACATCGAACCGGGGTTCTGCACCGTTGCCCTTCCGCCGGCGCCGGGGTCGTCGCCCAGGAAGGTCGTCGCCGTTGAAGCGCTCCCTCCGTTGCTCACTAAGAGCGTTCCGGAGCCTGCATCGCCAATTAGGACCTCTTCGGTGCTGCTAAAACTGGCGCCGGCCGCGACAATGAGCTCTCCCTCAGCCCCCTCATCCTTTCCGATCCGCATGAACTGTTCGCCATCACCCGCGATCGACACGGCACCCCCGAGGAGTGTCAGGCGGCCAACGATGCCGACATGATCTCCCACCACCGCGCCTTCGACAGAGTACTCCTGCCCCAACAGGTCGAATGTGAGATCGACGTCGTCCACGGTCAACAGCCTGCTGACCGCACCCTGTGAGAATCCGACGGTGTAGACCGTGCCGATTTCGAACACCGCATTGTCTTCGGGGCTCGGTTCACCTGCCGGTTCCCAGTTCGTGTCGAGGTGGAACGATCCTCCGTCGGGATTAGCCCAATGTTTGTCGATCGTTCTCCGGTCTCCCATCGCCGCGAGTAGGACGACCGTCGCGAGCAGAGTGAGTTGTGTCAGTAGTATTCTTTCCGGTAGGCGCATCAAGCATGCTCCTCGCAGCAACATGTCGGTTTCTGCCATGTGGCCTGGTTACAGCCGTACTCCCCGGCTTCGGCGGGCTTCGTTGCCGTCGCACGAAGCGCGCAATACTCCCTGCCCCGGAAGTGATGTGCGGTTCCTGGTTGCTCTGATACATGATTCCGAAAAACAACCATCGAACTTAGGAATCTCATCCAAGAGCCAACATATCCGACATATGAGCGGGCGTGCCCCAAGCAGCAATGTGGCACTCCAGCCCGGCCACCCCGTAGAATGGCTCGCTGACCTCAGTTCATCGAGAGAATCCCCAAGTAGGCTGGTCTCGGGGAAGTCTGAGAGGCCGATGGTCGGTATGCTGGGTCGGTCCCCGGTGAACAGACGGAGAGTCTCCCCATGGGTCGAATCCGGTGCCTGCTCAAGCGAACCGCCGCTTACAGCCTCGCGCTTCAAGCGGCCGTTCTGTTGTTGGTCGGTGAGGTCGCTGCTGCCGGCCCGGTGATCGGCGCTACCGGTGAGATTGGCCGGGCGTCAACCGATGTCGTGCTGATCGAGGCGGAAGCCTTTGACGATCTGGGAGGCTGGGTGCTCGATCAGCAGTTCATGGACCTCATGGGCTCACCCTACCTCCTCGCGCACGGCATGGGGATTCCGGTTGACGACGCCACCGCGACGGTCGAATTCCCCGCATCCGGGATCTACCGGGTCTGGGTGCGTACACGCGATTGGGTCGCCCCGTGGAATGCGCCGGGCGCGCCTGGTCGGTTCCAGGTGCTCATCGATGAAAGTCCCCTCGAGGTGATCTTCGGTACTGAACGCGAGGCGTGGCACTGGCAGGACGGCGGAACGGTGCAGGTTGGTGCGACGGCGGCAGTAGCACTTCACGACCTGACGGGGTTCGAGGGGCGGTGTGATGCGATCGTGTTCTGTCGTGATCTCGATTGGCGGGCGCCGAACGAGCCTGATGCGCTCGCACAGTTCAGACGTAAGGCGCTTGGATTACCTGATGAGCCGGACGAGACGGGCGAGTACGATCTCGTTGTGGTTGGCGGTGGCATCGCGGGTACATCTGCGGCGATCACAGCTGCGCGCTTGGGACTGGAGGTCGCACTCGTACAGGATCGTCCCGTGCTGGGAGGCAACTCCAGCTCGGAGGTGCGGGTCTGGCCGGAGGGTCATGTCAATCAGGAGCCGTATCCGCGTATCGGCGATGTAGTCATGGAGATTGTGCCGAAGAAGCGGGCGGATTCGTCGAACGCGCAGGCGGCCGGTGTTTTCGACGACGAACGGAAGCTCCGTATCGTCCGAGCGGAGCCCAACATCACGCTCCATCTCGAGAACAGAGTCAACGAGGTGCACGTGCAGAATGGTCGGATTCGCTCAGTGACGAGCCAGCACATCCGCACCGCCCAACGCAGCCGGATTCGCGGTCGCTGGTTTGTGGACAGCACGGGCGACGGTGCAGTCGGCTATCTCGCCGGGGCGGATTTCGAGGTCACCCAAACCGGCCACATGGGCGCGAGCAACCTCTGGAATATCAAGTGCCTTTGCGAGGATGAAGATCCGCTTGCGTCGGAACTCGAAGCGGCCTGCGATCAGGCGAGATTCCCGCGATGTCCCTGGGCCGTTGATCTGAGGAACAGACCGTTCCCCGGCCGATCAAGAGGCGCCAGAACGCCGGAAGCAACGGGCGGGCAACCAATCAGTCTCGGGAACTGGTACTGGGAGAGCGGCTTCGATAGGGATCCGATCATGGACATGGAGCGGATCCGCGACCAGAACTTCCGGGCGATGTACGGCGCCTGGGACGCCGTCAAGAACGTCGAGGGGCGATATCCTGCGCATCGACTCAACTGGGTGGCATATATCGCCGGCAAGCGCGAGTCGCGCCGCCTGCTGGGCGATGTGGTGCTCACCGCTGAGGACCTGCGCGACGGCCGTCAATTCGAGGACGGCTGCTTCCCGTGCACGTGGGGAATCGACACGCATTTTCCAGATCCGGCATATCAGGAGGGGCACGAGGGCGATGAGTTCATCGCGGACTACACTCACGGCGAGGGCTACACGTACGAGAGCCCGTACTGGGCGCCATATCGCTGCCTGTATAGTCGTACCATTGAGAATCTCTTCATGGCGGGTCGCGACATCAGCGTGACCCATGAGGCGCTCGGTGCGGTTCGTGTCATGAAGACGACGGGGGCGATGGGCGAGATCGTCGGAATGGCCGCGTCAATCTGTATGAACCACGAATGCGATCCACGCGATGTCTATGCCGAGTACCTCTTGGAGCTGAAGGCACTGATGAAGCGTGGCGCCGGTGGCTCGGGCAGGTAGGCACGTGGCGGGCGTTGCCGCGTGTGAGTTCGACCACTCATTGCTCCCACATACAGCCATCTCATTGGCCCGCCGCCCTCACCATCGCCACAATGCCCGCCTTGACCGGCTCGGGCAGGTCCGGCCATGCGTCGATCACGCGTCGCAGATCATCCGCCGGAGGTCATATGCGAAATGTGGGCTGGGAGAGAGCCGTGGGCGTATTCGTCTGTTCGCTTCGATCGTGGTAGGATAGCCCTCGAACGACCGTTGCGGGCAGATCCAAGGGCCTTACCGCTATGTCCGACGAAACGCCGCAGCACGAAGTCACACGCCTCTTGCAGGCCGCCGACAATGCCGGTCCGGCTAATGCGGGACGACTTCTGACGCTTGTATACGATCAACTGCGGAGAATCGCGCAGCAGCGCATGAGCGAAGAGCGGGCCGGACACACACTGCAGGCGACGGCACTCGTTCATGAGGCTTACATCCGGCTGGTGGATGTGGAGAAGGCCCAGCACTGGGATTCGCGAGG
>CP070772.1:288587-312626 GCA_020345805.1 Phycisphaerales bacterium
GGGACGGCCGGCCGTCCCGGGATCGCGATTTATGCCGGGGCGAGTCCTAGCCCCAGGCTGATCAGAAGCATGGTCCCCAGTCACCGAGGACGGCGAAGATGTCGTCGATGTTCACGATGCCATCCTCGTTGATGTCTTCGGGGCAGGCGTCGCAGGGTCCCCAGGCGCCGAGCACCTGGAAGAGATCGTCGATGTTCACCTCGGTATCGAAGTTCACATCGGCCGGACAGTCGGCGCAATCGGGATCATCCGTGTCGTAAAGAAGATCGCCGTCGTTATCCAGGCCGAGCGTGTCGCCGATGGAGTAATTCTCCAAGTGGGCGGGCCCGACATTGCAAGGGTCATCACAATTGGTATCGGGCGTGCCGTAATAGGTCGGCGAAACATTCTCCGGCAGCGGGTCCGGGTCGTTACTGTGGCAGCCGGCACAGATCGTCACGCCGCTGTTGACGTGATGTGCCCGCAGTCCCACGCCGCTGTTGCCGATCCCACCGCCGTAGTCGCGGCCGTGGCATCCGACGCAACCGACGCCGGGGTTGTTGTCCGTGCCGCCCGACGAGTTCAGCACCATTTCGCCCTCGCCTCCGTGGCAAAGGTTGCAGTCGGAATTCATGTCATTCGGACCTTTGTGCATCTCATGCTTGTTGTCCGAAGGGAACACCGTCCCTTTTGGCGAGACGCCGGTCCAGAAACCCCCATGGCAGTCACCGTTGTCGCAACCTTCGTCGTAGCGCTCAAACGCCACGGTGGTGGTGGCCGTCAGGCTCAGCAACAACACCGCCAAGCCCACCCCAACCAAGACACTCCACTTGCCCAGTCGGGCTTTTTTTCGCTTCATCTGTCTGCTCCTAATCCTTCGAGGTCGCCGGCCGCCTCCGACCGGCAATCTCGCGTTCCTTCGGTTCATCGCGTTCGACAGCGCTGCGCGCGGATACGCGCAATGCATATCATCCCGGATTGACACACCATTCGAATCTGTTCAGGACCCCCGGGTCACCACCGGTCCGGCTGCATTCGACTGCGATCTCATCCAAGCAGATGACGACCGCGCCCCTACTGTTGTGCAGCACGAAAACAAAAGGGGCTTCGTCTACACCTCCGTATCCGTCACGCTCCTCCACAAGCGCGGGCGTTCACACACTCAGCAGCCGCTTTTCGCACCAAGCAGCTTCTTCAAGACCAGTCTGTCCCACAAGAATGACGATGTCAAGGATTCACTGACGGAAAAGTAAAAAACACGGATCAGGGGCACGGCCCCCAGGCGGCGAGAACCGCAAACAGATCGTCAATGTTGACCGTGCCGTCCTCGTTAATGTCCTCCGGCCCGCCGGAAGTTCCCCAAGCGGAGAGGACGCCGAATACGTCGTCAATGTTGACCACCTCATCGCCGGTCACATCGCCTGCGCAGGTGAATTGAAGCCACACGGGATTGGTGAACGCGTGGTAGTTGTTATCCGCCGAATCAGCGCGGAAAGTGATGAACGTGTTGCCCGTATCGAGCTGGAGGTTCTCCACGACGAACGTGACCGAATAGTCCGGCAGACCCGACGGCGGGATCAAGGTGTGTTGTGCTCCGTTGACGTAGATGATCACCTGATAATCACCTACGGGGCCGAATTCGGGCGTGGTCTGAAGTGTGATCTCCAGATCGGGTGAGGTGCTCATGAGCAGAGCGACGTCGCCGGATCCTGCGCATTTCATGCGGCCGAACAGCAGTGGGCCGTTGGTGGCGACGCATCGCCCCGCTACGAATGCGCTGGTGATCTCTTCGCGCGTAACTTCAGGCACAAATGCATACGTGAACGTCTTGCCGATCAACCCCGGCTCGTGGGCATCACTGTTGCCCAGGCCGACGGGAAACGCCGTGGGGAAGCCGGGCCGCTCGGCAAGTTGCCGGTTCTCCGGCGGCGCGATTCCGTTCAGCAACTCATGCCATTTGTCGAATGACTGCTGATCAACATCCTTGAAGGCGCCGTTCGTGTCGCTGAAGATCTCCAGGCCCGCCCAGCCGGTTGCCCCGTTGTCCCAGTTCCACTCGACAAACGCGAGATCGCCCGAGTCGAAAGGATGGGCGATGAAACCGAGGCCGCCCGCGTTGTTGATGCGGTCGATGATGACCTGTTCCGGCTCGCAGTTGGCGATGTTGAAGAGAAGACCGGAGGAGGGGTTCTCCAGATAGCCGGTCGAATCCGTTTCATGCGGCAGGGCGAGCATGTGCGAGGGCAGATCCCAGAAACCGTAGGAGCCGAGCCCCATCTCCTCGCCGTATAGCGCGAGGAAATCGTGCTGGGTGGTATATGCCGCCGCCTGGGCCGTGCCCGCGTTGAACTGCTCGGGCGTGTAATAGTCAGTGCCCAGCCAGTTCGTGTGCACGTTGGAATGATCGGTGATGATGATCCAGTCCAGCCCCATCACGTCCGCGGCCTGGGCGTAATCGGTGGCATCTTCCGTCGTGCCGTGCAGCACGAGAGCATCCAGGGAGTAGGTGCAGTGAAGATGCTGGTCGCCCGCGAACCACGCTCCATCATCCCGCGGGTTGAGAGACTGCACATTGCCGGCGACGTGAAGGAACGTCGAAGCCGCGGCGTCATAGCGCACTCGCCGCCCCGGGCCCCTACCATCAGGCAGCGCCGGACATACCGGGATTTCCACCTTTCGATGAATGGTCCGGCGATGATGGCCCTGCCTCACATCGATCTGAATGGTAAATCGCATCACAGCGCCGGGCGCTGCGGTGATGAGATTCTCGCCGACCCGGCAACGATCGACGTGCATCTCGGCGGCGATCGCCTCCAGCAAACGCCGCGACTCCGCCGACAACCTCTCGACCGTCGCGCGATCGTGAATCTCGACCGCCGCCTTCAGATGCGGCTGGATCTCGCAGTATCGTTGGAAGGCGTCGCGCCGACCGGCCAGCCCGCGCTCTACCTGGTGCACAGCTATGACATCTGAGGAATCGCGGAAGTAGCGCGCTTCCTCGACAATCGCCACCTCCTCCCCCGCCGGGTTGCCGAGGATCACCGTCAGGTCGAACGGCCCCGGGTCTCGGACCACCCGGGGGTGCTTGACCGCGACATAAAGCCCCCCGTCAAGGTTCGCCTCGTCCAGATGCGGCGCGGTGCGGCCGTGTCCGGATGCTGCGGGCGACAGGAGAATCGAGAGAGTGAGGACCGCGGCACCGAATGGCAGATGTCTTTGAAGCGTCATACGGTTCTTCCTGGTCAGCACGAGACGGCCGGCTCGCCGGAGACGCGCTCTTCGCCACCGCGGCCCGGTGCCTTTACCATAAGCCCCGATCGGGTCCGGTCCAGCAAAAACTTCTCTCTGACCTCCAAGCACGGAATCGTTCAGGACCATGGCTGCACGCCGGCAGGACAACCAAGCCAAGCCCCGGCAGAGGCACGCGCCGGCCGCTTATGCGACCTGGGCCCAATTGGTGCTGTTGCTCCTGATCTGCTCGCTGCCGCTGCTGACCGAGTTGGGGACGCGCAACCCCAAGCACTGGATGGAAGGGGCGGCGTTGATGACCAGCCAGGAGACCTGGTTCAACCAGCACGCCGGCGATCCCCAGGCCTGGCTGAACCCGACCATCAACGGCTCGCCGCGCATCAACAAGCCGCCGCTGGTCATCTGGCTGAACATGCTCGCCTGGAGCGATCTAACGCCCGAGACCTCGACGGCGGCCCAGCTCATGCACCGGGCGCGGCTGGTAACGGCGGCGATGGGGCTGCTGCTCACCGCGGCGGTGTTCTGGATGGGCTGCACGCTGCGCGGCCCGCGGCTGGGAATGATCGCGGCGATGATCGCAGCCACCACGCCGCTGTTCCTTCAGACCCAGGCGCGGATGGCGTCGTACGACATTCATCTCGTGGCGTGGGCAACCCTGGCATCCGCCGCCGCTCTGTGGGCCATGCAGCCGTTTGCGGCGACCTTCTCCGGAAGACGCGCCGTCATCGGGTGGACCATCTGCGGCCTCGCCGCCGGCCTGTCCTGGATGAGCAAGAACCCGCTGGGGCTGGTGATGGTCGGCCTGCTGGCGGTGACGGCGGCCGTCCTCGACCGCCGCCGAATCCTCAGCCTCGCCGCCTGCCTGCCCCTGGCCCTGGCGGCGTGCCTGCTGGTGGTCGCGCCGTGGTACATCCATCAGTATCTGCGCGATCCGGATGCGGTGAAGGCGATACTCACCCGCGAATATTCCGGCCGGGACAGCAACCCGCACGGGCCGTTCTTTTACGTGATTCTTCTGAGGCTGGCCCTGCCGTGGACGATGTGGGTGATCGGCGGGCTGGTTCATCCCTTTGTCGCCGAGCAGCGCGGCAGGCGCGGGCCGCGTCTGCTTCCCTGGCTGTGGTTCGTCCTGATTCTGGTGGCTTTCTCGATACACGCGGGTAAGGCGCCTCGCTACATACTCCCGATCCTCCCGGCCCTGGCCCTGATGGCCGGGCAGGTGTTCGACGACCACCAGGCCCGGGCCGATCGACGGCTGACCACGCCGGGCGTCAGGCTCCTGCTCGTACCGCACTGGCTGGGGATCATCGTCGTTTCGGCGCTGTTCGTACCTCTGCTGGCCAGCAGTCAACCATCCGTGGGGATTGAGTGGCTGGATTCGCTGACCATGGCTTCCATCACCCCGGCCACCGCGGTCGTTCTCACCGCCATTCTCATTTCGCTGGCGGCAGTGGGCGCGTGGCGGCACTTGGCCAACCGCCCCCTTCAGGCGGCGATTTTTACCGCGGTCTGGACGATCGTGCTGTCATCGGTTTACTGGCACTGCTACGCAAACGCGCCCAACTCCACCGATGAGTTCCGCGCCGCGGCCGAGCGGGTGAGAGAGTTGGCCGGCGACCGGCCCTTGCGATGCCTGCGCACCACCGCCCCCGAGCGGGTCGACCTGGAGTTCCTGTTCTTCTACCGGGGGACGATTCCGACGGTGAAGCCGGATCGGCTGGGGCGGTTCGTCGCCTCGAGTGGCGGACCGGTCTTTGTCATGGCCGATCCGCTGCCGGCAAATGATGCGGCCCTGGAGGAAGCGGGCTTCCGGGTGATCTTCGAGTTTCAGGATGAAGCCGACCATGATCGGCGGCTCTGGCGGCGGGACGCGGCGGATCCATCCGGACCCGTCAGGCCGGAGCCCTGACCGTTGGTGCAACCCGCGTCGTCCGACTAAGCTGGCCCCCTTCAGGGAAGGGCCAATTCAGTGTCCGGGTGCGAGCCGATCACAAACCCGCTGCCACAACGTTACCTGCTGGGCGAAGAGGGAGTCGGCGGCTCTCTCAAGGAGCGGCCCGAGGACTTCGTGGTGGAGGAGATGCCGGCCTATGAGCCCTGCGGGGAGGGAGAGCATCTCTACCTCCGCATCGAGAAGACGGGCGTATCGCACGGCGAGCTGATCAGTTGCCTCAGCCGGCACTTCGGGCTCACCAGCAAGGCCATCGGCTACGCGGGCATGAAGGACAAGATCGGCGTGACCCGCCAGACAGTCTCGTTGCACCTGCTGAGCGAGCCGCCTCCATTGGAACTGCCGCACGAACGCATCAAGGTCCTGTGGGCGAAGCGTCACCGCAACAAGATCCGGCGGGGACATCTGCTGGGCAATCGATTCCTCATTCGCATCCGCAACATCGATCCGGACCGCAAGGACAGCGTGCTGCAGCGCTTGCAGAAGCTGGAGCGACTCGGGGCTCCCGACTATTTCGGACCCCAGCGTTTCGGCTATCGAGCCAACAACCAACTGTTGGGAGCGGCCTATCTCTGCGAGGACTGGCGAAGGTTGCTGACGGAATTGCTGGGAACGAAGGGATCCTGGTTCCCCCAGTATCAACAGGAGAGGCGCGAGCTCTTTGACGCCGGCCGAATCGAGGAGGCCGCCGTGCTCTGGACGATGGCGGACCGGGCCGAACTGATCGCGATACGTGCACTGCGCGACGGCCGCTGCGAGCGTGAGGCGTGCACCGCGGTCGGCAGGCCTACCTTGAGCTTCTGGGTCACGGCAGCGGTCAGCGCGATCTTCAACAAGGTCGTCGACCAGCGCATCGCCGATGAAACCATCGACCTTCTCCTGGAGGGCGATCTGGCCTTCAAGCACGATTCGCGGGCGGTGTTCCCGGTAACGGAAGATGAACTTGCCACGGGCGAACTGCCGGCCCGGCTGGCGAGCCTCGAGATCTCTCCCTCCGGCCCGCTGTGGGGTAAGGACATGACACGGGCCAGAGGACGAGTCGCGGAGATCGAAGAAGCCGCGGCGGAGACGATCGGACTGCCGGTGCAGTTGCTGACCGATCCTGCCCGCGGCCCGGACGGGGGCCGAAGGCCGCTGCGATCGCCCCTGCGCAACATCGCCGTCGATTCGGGAACCGATGAGCACGGTCCTTTTGTGCAGGCGGCCTTCGAACTTCCTCGAGGCGCTTACGCCACGGTGGTCATGCGCGAGGTGATGAAGGTGGAAGAAGCGGCCCTGACGGGTTTCCATCGTGAGTAAGCGATTCTGAGGGCGCCGGGTGGTTGCAGTAGAGGCGCGGGTACGCCACCCAGACGCCTTACCTTGTGGTAAGTGTCGAATACGAAAGTAGCGGTGGCAACGCTTCGAACGCCCCGGCCGAACGCCTTGGCACGGCCGGACGGACGCGGTATCTTGTCGTCTCGGACGGTCAACACAGGTCCGGCCGCGAGCGGGGACGGGAAGCACCAGCCAGGCACCCGCAGACATGAAACTGTCAGGAATACACCTGCTGTTGACTTACCAATGCATTTTCGAGTGCGATCACTGCTTCGTCTGGGGCAGCCCCTCACAGAGCGGCACCATGCGATTGCGGGATATCGAGAGCATCCTGCGGCAAGCCAGGGAGCTTGGCACGGTCGAGTGGATCTACTTCGAGGGGGGCGAGTCTTTTCTCTATTACCCGCTGGTCCTCAAGGGGGTGCAAATCGCAGCCGGCCTGGGGTTCGCGGTCGGCGTCGTTTCGAACGCCTACTGGGCCACGGATGCCGAAGACGCATACCTGTGGCTGGAGCCCTTCGCGGGAATCCTGCGGCAACTCTCGATCAGCGTTGATGCCTATCACGGCGAGGATGACTCAACCCGGCAGGCCGAACACGCACGCGCGGCCTGTGAGAGACTGAAGATCCCCATCGGTGTGATCAGTATCGCTCAGCCCGATCCTGCCGTCGCACCGGCGGCGACGGGTGAGCTTCCGGCCGGGGAGTCAGCGGTAATGTATCGTGGCCGGGCCGCGGAGAAGCTTGCCTCTCAAGCACCGCAGCAACCCCCGGATCGGTTCACAACGTGCCCGCATGAAGACTTGCGGGAACCGGGACGGGTGCACATAGATGCGCTGGGGAACCTGCACATTTGCCACGGGATTTCGCTGGGCAGCGTCTTTCAGACCTCCTTGCACGAGATCTGCGAGAAATACGACCCGGACGCGCACCCCATCACCGGGCCCCTGCTGAGCGGCGGACCTGCGGAGCTGGCCCGGCGTAATGATCTGCCTCTTCGGGGGAGTTACGCCGATGCCTGCCACCTGTGCTGTGAGGCTCGCCGAGCACTGCGCTCACGATTCGCGGAAATCCTCATGCCCGATCAGATGTACGGGATATTCAACAATCAATGAGAGGGATCATCCGCTTCGCCCCGCCACAGCCACCCTCGGCATGGGCAGTTTCGTCTCAACTGATGTTCGCGGCGCCCCAGCTGCGGAAGGTGGTCAGGATCTGTTCCGGCGGTGAGCCGGCGGGATTGATGGCCCGGGCGATCCAGCCGAGTTCGCGAGCGGCCAGAACGTTCTCCTCCGTGTCATCGAAGAAGGCGATCTCGTTGCCGGAGAAGCCGACGCGCCGCTCAAACTCGCGGTAGATCGCGGGGTCAGGCTTGACGAGCCCCATCTGGAATGAGCCGAGACGATGCTTGAGCCGGCTGATCGCGGGCATCCTGACAAGCTCCACCCAGTGCTCGCGGCTGGTGTTGGAAAGCGCCGCCGTTTGCAGGCCGGCCCGGTGAAGCCGGTCGACGAGTTCACCGATGCCGGCGTACTCGCCGAGGATCCAGGCCCGATTGATGGCGTCGATTTCCTGAGGACTATACAGGCCGTTCAAGGCGAGGCTGAAGCGATCTGCGAAGGTTTGGTTGTCGATGCGCCCCAGCTGAAGGTCGACACTTAGGCTTCGCCAGGTCTGCAGGAGTTGCTCGTCATCACGGGGGCAAGCGCGAACGCTCACGCCCACGTTCGCGCAGGCTTCCTCCCACGATCGGCAGATGCGCACAACCACGCCGCCCAGATCGAGACAGACCAGACGAATGCCCAAAGCAGAGTTCATGCGGACCGAATGGTACAGGCAGGTTCGCCGCTGCGCCGGATGCCGGACGAGGGCGCTCGGTCAATCTCTTCGCCGCCGCCGCAGGCGGATCAATCCTCCGGATCCGGGCTCCCTTGCCCGTTGATCAGGCGACGTTCGGCAAAGAAGTCGCTGAGCAGAGCGGCACAGCGATCGGCCAACACCCCGCCAATCACCGTGACCCGGTGGTTCAGCCGCTCGTCGGTGGGGATCTGGAACAGCGTCCCGCAGGCCCCCGCCTTGGGATCGCTGGCCCCGTAAAGCAGCCGCCCGAGCCGGCCGTTGACCATGGCCCCGGCGCACATCGGGCACGGCTCCAGCGTCACCGCCAGCGAGCAGTCGATCAGCCGCCACCGGCCCAAAGTCCGGCCGGCCCGACTGAGAGCCAGAAGCTCGGCATGGGCGGTGGGGTCGGCCGTCGATTCCCGGGCATTGACGGCCTCGGCGACAATCGCCTCGCCTCGGTAGAGCACCGCCGCAACCGGCACCTCGCCGGTTTCTCCCGCCCGTCGGGCCAGATCGATGGCCCTTTCCATCATGGCCAGATCCGTCTCGCTGACTTCATTGGACCGGGCGGGCGTCAGACTGAACTCGGCCATGGCAGGAAGTACTCCGGGTTTCATCGGCGCTGCACGCGGCTGCCGATTCCCGACCGATCCCAGGGGCCGCCGCGGGGGCGGGCTGTTCAGGTTTCATCCCCCGTGCCCGGTCGATCGTCACTTTCTTCCCGCCCGCCGCGGCGCGGGCGCGGCCACTGGAACGTGGCGCCGCTGGCCACCTTCGAAGCCGGCGCGATCAGCAGCAGCAGGATGCCCAACTCATAGAGCCCGTAGAGCGGCAGGAGCATCATGAGCATGGACACCACGTCCGCCGGCGTAATCAACGCCGAAACCACCCCGCACACCAGAAGCGCATAGCGCCGGCGCTGGCGCAGCCAGTCGGCGGAGGCCAACCCCAGCCAACCCAGCAGCAGGATCACCAAGGGCATCTGGAATGCGATGGCAATACCCGCCATCAGCAGCAACACGAAGCCAACGTAGTCCTTGATGCGATACTGTTGCGACACCAGGCCATCAGGAGCCATGGGCCAGCGAAGGATGGCCAGCCACTGATCCTGTCCCTCTTCGGCACCTCCGGACAGGACCGCAACTTTCAAGTCGCCCTCGGGCATTTTCAGCCAAATCTGCCCGGGCGCGGGGCTGGGCGGGTCCTCCTCCAGAACCTGAAGAGTCGGCGCCGGTGTTCCCGCCCCCTCGGCAACCTCCACGCTGGAGGCGTCATAGGGAATCAGGTCTGCCGGCTGCTGAAGCGCGACGCCGAACTTGATCAGCACCAGCAGCATCAGCGGCAGCATGACGAAGTACATCAGCGCCAGGCCGACAATGGACAGGACGAAGCTGCCCGGAAGCAGGAGATAGACGAAACGGCGCTCGTGTTTGTACAACCCGGGTCGGATGAACAGCCACAACTGCCAGAGGATCCACGGCGCCGATAGCACAATCGCCAGGATCACGCTCAGCTTGAGCTGGACGAGGATAACCTCCGGCGGACTCAACGACTGAACCTGCGACGGCAGGTTCTGGCCCTCAAGCACCTGCACCAGCGGACGCATCAGAACCAGCACCAGTGTCTTGCTGACGAAGAACAGTCCGACCGCCACCGGCAGGGGCACGACCAGCGCCAGAAGCAGGCGCTTGCGAAGCTCTTCGAGGTGGTCGCCGAAACTCATGGTGTAGGCGTCGGTGTTCTCTGCGTTCCGGGCCATGATCTGTGGTTCGTGTGGGTTTTCAGGGGCGATTCCGCGCAGGAGCCCGCATCTGTTTCCGCTGGGAACCATTGTTATATGCGGAATGTCCGTTCCTGCGGTGTCGAGGCGGCCCAAATCATGGCAACCGGTTCCAAAATACGCGTGTTTTGCGGACAGGGACCGTTTCAGCGAGTATCTAGAGCAGAAATGGACCGGCAGCAGAGCATGGATCAGCGGCTGATTGAGCGAGCCCGGTTGGGGGACCGGGCCGCCCAGCAGGCGCTATGGCGGCGGCACCGGCGCTGGGTGGCGGCAATCATTCTTGCCCACCGGCCTCGAGCCGTGGAAGTGGAGGACTTGATGCAGGATGTCGCGGTGAGGCTGATTTCCCGAATCGAGTCACTCCGCGATCCGGATGCGTTCCGACCCTGGCTACGGCAGATCGTGATCAACGTCTGCCGCGGCGCTGCCCGCAGCCTCAAACCCGCTCTGCGCCTGGTCGGGAGCGACCGTGACGCGGATTCGACGGAAAGCTCCGGGGCATTGACGCCGACTTCACGCGAGGAACCCGTTGGCCAGGTCGCCGATCGGCGCGAGGCGGCCCGGAGACTTCTGAAGCTGGCCCTCACGCTTCCCTCGGAGTACCGCGAGCCGCTGTTGCTGCGCTGCCTCCGCTCCATGACCTACCGGCAGATCAGCGAGGTGCTTGACCTGCCGATTACCACCATCGAAACCCGCCTGGCCCGGGCCAGACGGATGCTGCGAGAAGAATTCGGCAGCAACACCGCCACGGAGGGACTGGCCTGAAGCAACGGGCCATCGCCCCGGCGGCTCAGACCGGCGGCAAGGCCGACCCCTGGGGGACCAATCATGAGTGAATCTGGAAAGACCAACCCGATGGACGAGCAAACGCCTGATGCCGTGACCGAGGCAGACATCCTCATCGGACGCATTGTCGATGGCGAGGCAGACGAACAGGATCGGACGGATTTCGAGCGCCTGGCCGACGCCGATCCACTTCTGTGGCGGGCCGTGGCCACGCGGCACCAGGATATGGCTTCGCTTTGCGATGAGGTGGATCACGAGATCGCCATGGCGACCACCCTGGAATTGCCCGACTTCGTGGCCCCGCGTCGCGCCCCCCGCTGGGCGGTCGCCCTGTCCGGCTGGGCCGCGGTTCTCATCTTGGCCGTCATCTGGACCACCATGCCTCAGTCAAAGGGTATCGAAGGCCTCCCACCGGCCAGGCCTGTTCAGATCAATCCCGATGATGAGCTGACCTTCGAGCAGCACATGCAGCAATACCTGCTCGCCCCGTACGTGATGGGAGAGCTCGATCCGATCGTCTTTCGGGTCGAGGAGCTTCCCGATGGGCGGCAGGCAATCCACTACGTCCGGCGGATCGAGGCGTTCGAGTTTCTGGATGCAGACGAGGAACTGCCGGTCAACGACAAAGGACACCTGACGATCGACCCCTCGGAATTGCACGCCCCGGTCGGACCGGCCTCGATTGCGGAGACCGTCCACTGAGACCGGCCCCCATCGCTTCGATACCCGGCAGGTGGCAGTGCTCGCCTGCCGTTTTTATATGGGGATCGCAGGAGGCACCGAGGTCCCTTCCCACCGTACCTACGTAAAGTGGCCGCGATCATCTTCGGGTCTTCCTCGCCCTCGCCGGTGCTATACTCCGATGCTTCCAGAGCTTTGGGCATGTCGGCAAAGGACTACTACGAACTGCTGGGTGTTTCGCGTGATGCCACGGCCGAAGAGATTCGCCGGGCCTATCGGCGCCTGGCCCGCCAGTACCATCCGGACGTGAACAAGTCGCCCGATGCGGCCACCAAGTTCGCCCGGATCAGCGAAGCCTATGAAGTTCTCAGCGATGCGAAGAAACGCAAGGCCTACGACCAGTTCGGCCACGCACGGGTCGGCGTCGGCGGCCCCGGGGGTTTCGGGGGCGGCCGGGTCAGGTGGAGTGATTTCGCCGGCGGACCCGGAGGCTTCGGGGAAGGGCAGGGAATCGGCCCCGAGGATCTGGGCAGCATCTTCGAGCAGATGTTCGGCGGCCGCGCCGGGCCGGCCGGTACCTCCCCGTTTGGACGGACCGCCGCGCCCCCCACCCCGCCGCCCCCGCGCGGCAAAGACCTGCAACACGAGTTGACCGTCTCTTTCATCACTGCTGCCAACGGTGGTCAGGAGCAGCTTCACCTGCGCCAACGGGGTTCGGACGAGCGAATCACCGTCAAGATCCCCCCCGGCGTTGAGTCCGGAGCCAAGCTCCGTATCAAGGGCAAGGGGCAGCCCGGGCCGGGAGGCTACGGCGACCTCATCCTCACCGTCAAAATCGGCAAGCACCCCTATTTCCGTCGCGACGGCCTGAATCTGATGGTCGATGTGCCGGTCACCATCGCCGAGGCGGTGACCGGGGTCACCGTCGAGGTTCCCCTGCTCAGCGGCTCGGTGCGGATC
This sequence comes from Phycisphaerales bacterium, assembly GCA_020345805.1. GTDB lineage: Bacteria > Planctomycetota > Phycisphaerae > Phycisphaerales > SM1A02. The sequence continues at coordinate 301,135 of CP070772.1, forward strand.
AAGATCCCGCCCGGGGCGTCCAGCGGCCGGAAACTTCGTGTCAGGGGTAAGGGGATTGCCGATGGCAAAGGCAGGACGGGCGACTTCTATGCGGTGGTTCAGATCGCCGCCCCCGACCGGATGACCGACAAGGCCCGATCGCTGATCGACGAGTTGTCGGGGGAGTTGAAAAATCCCCGAGAATCGGCACCATGGGCGGAAGATCTGAGGTGACTGCGTGCCCGCCGGCGTAGGATGACTGCCATGCTCGCGGATGGTTTCTCGACCCCGGGAGGGGAAACAGGGAGCTCGAACACAACGTGCTGAGGCAACAGCATCGGTTCTTTCAGAGCGTTCTGATCGCGGCGGACACCGCGATCATCGTGGCCTCCTCGGTCGCCGCCTACTTCGTTCGCTTCGACCTGCTCGATTCGTGGCGTCCGCCCGACGATTCGAGCTGGAGTTACTCCACGCACGCCATTCCGGTCCTGGCGGCGGCCCCCATGATGCTGGCGGCGATGGTCTGGGCCCGGCTCTACCTGCCCCGGCGAGACCAGCGCTTTTACTATGAGGCCGCCGCCGTGCTCAAGGCGGTGGTGGTGGGATCGGGGCTGACTCTGGCTTTCATCACCCTCTTCAACAAGCTTCTCTTCGAAGGCCGCGATTACAGCCGGCTCCAATACCTGGTGTTCGCCCTTATTGCCGCCACCGCCCTGATGTCATGGCGCTACGGCTTCCGCTCGATCCTGCGCTGGCTCCGCGCCCACGGCTGGAATCTGCGTCACGTGGCGATCATCGGCACCGGCCGGCTCGGCCAGGTTGTCTGCCACACCCTCCGCCGCAATACCTGGACCGGCATCAAGCCCGGCTTCTTCATTTCCCACCATCCGGCAACCTCCCAGCAACAGTGCCTGGACCTGCCCGTGTGCGGCGGGCTGGACCAATTGGAGCGGGTGCTGGACGAATCGGACGTCTTCGGCGTGTTCATTGCCTTGCCCGGCCGGATGGCCGCACAACTCCCGGACCTCCTCGCCCGCCTTGAGCGCTATTCCGTCGACGTCCGGGTGGTGCCGGACATGAACCCCAAGTACATGCCGATCAACATGGCAGTCGGCGAGTTGGAGGGGATGCCGATCCTCGCGGTGCGCCAGTCGCCGCTCAGCGGCTGGGGGAGAGTCAGCAAGAGGATGCTGGACATCGCCGGAGGTCTGGCTTCACTGGTGATCTTCGCGATTCCCATGGCGGTCATCGCCCTGATCGTGCGGCTCTCCAGTTCCGGGCCGGTGATCTTCCGCCAGGAGCGGATGAGCCTCAACGGCCAGCGGTTCAAGCTCTTCAAGTTCCGCACCATGTCGGATGTCGACGCCGAGCAGCAGGCCTTGCGCGATGCGGGCAAGGGCAAGGATGCGTGGACCAAGCCGGACGATCCGCGAATCACCCCCATCGGCCGCTTCCTCCGTCGCACCAGCCTCGATGAGCTGCCCCAGTTGTTCAACGTGCTTCTCGGCGAGATGTCGCTGGTGGGGCCCAGGCCGGAGCGGCCGGAACTCATCGAGCACTTCCGCGAGGACTGGCGCGGCTACATGCTCCGCCAGAACGTCAAGGCGGGGATGACCGGCTGGGCCCAGGTCAACGGCCTGCGGGGCGACACCAGCCTCCGCAAGCGACTTCAGTACGACCTGTTCTACATCCGCCATTGGTCGATCATGTTCGACCTGCGCATCCTGTGGATGACCATCTTCCGCGGCTTCGCCCACCCTAACGCGAACTGAGGTCGATTGAAGCACGGACAGCCACTGAGGGCCGCGGAGAATGTACAGGGTGGGGAAATGTCCCGCGGCGTTCGACCTGGCTCTCGTGTGAGTGACATCAGCTCTGTTCTTCGTCCTGCGATCGCTGTTCATCCGCGTCTGCTTGCATCCTCGCAATGTCGTAGGGGTGGACGAGCTGCTCGATGGACAGTGCGGGAATGTAGGTGTCCGGATCCCGTCGATACGCCGGTTCCGGGCGCCGATAGTACGCGGCGTTGAATCTGGCACTACATTCCGAGCACGTACCCCATCCATCCTCGTCGGTTGGGGCACCGAGCAGGCTGTAGCCGCAGTTCAGGCATAATCGTCTGGCCGCGACTTTGCGTCCCAGTCGTCTTGAACGGGTTGAGAGCCAGCAAGCATAAACGCTGGGCACCAGCCAACCGATCCAGCGTAAGCCGAATGCCGGATCGACCCGTCCCGAGGGGCTGCCGAATGCCCGCGGGCTCGCGAAGAAGAACAAAGCGCCCAGGCCGAGGAGGATCATGCAGACGAGCCAAAGCAGCGTCCCCGTCCAGCGCCCGAAGAGAAGCCGTGATTCGATAAGACGCGCTGCCGCATCGGTCATCACCTGATCAAACTCGCGCCGGTGACGATAACAGTACCCATGCTCATCAGGCTCAAAGGGCGGCGTTGCCGCCTGGATCGGCTCATCCATCGCTGCCATATATTCATTTTACCATCCGGCCGGTGTGAACCCGCAACGGGCGCTTCGGCGGACGGCTGTGGCCGACCAACCGCGCTCGGCAAAACACAATCCTGTCGCGGAGGACCCTCTGTGGTCTATGGTTCAGTATGACTCTGCGCGGTAGGATGATCGGTGATGAGTCGGGTAACTGGCAAGGCGGTTGTGCTTCTGTCGGGCGGGCTGGATTCCGCTACCACGCTGGCGGTGGCGCGGGATGAGGGGTTCGAATGCTCGGCCCTGAGTTTCGATTACGGTCAGCGACATCGATTCGAACTGGAAGCCGCCCGCAAGGTCGCCCAAGCGCTCGGAGCAATCGAGCACAAGATCATCACCATCGACCTCCACGCAATCGGCGGCTCGGCCCTCACCGATGACCTCGACGTGCCGAAGGACCGTCCGGTCGACTCGGCGGCCGACGAAATACCCATCACCTATGTCCCCGCCCGCAACACGATCTTCCTGTCGTTCGCGCTGGCCTATGCCGAGACGATCGGCTCGAAAGACATCTTCATCGGCGTCAACGCCATCGACTACTCAGGCTATCCCGACTGCCGGCCGGCCTACATCGGCGCTTTCGAAGAGATGGCCAACCTCGGCACGAAGATGGGCGTGGAAGGCAGGCGCATCCGCATTCATACGCCCCTGATCGACCTGACCAAGGCCCAGATCATCAAACGCGGTATCGAACTCGGCGTCGACTACGGTCTGACGCACAGTTGTTACGATCCCGATCCCGAAACCGGCCGCCCCTGCGGCCGCTGCGATTCCTGCCTCCTCCGCGTCGCGGGATTCAGGGAGGCGGGCATACAAGACCCCTCCGGGGGTGGCGTGGTCTAGGCGCCCCCGGAAACCGCAGGCCACTCCACCCGGTCACGGCTGGCAAGAGCGAGAAACAACATGCACTCGAAGCCCTGTCGATTCCAGCTTGCCGCGATCCCGCCGTTGATTTGCCTCACACTTGGCGGCTGCGCGGCAACGCAGATGGAATCTGATGCGGACGCGTACCGAACGAAGCCGAACATCCTCCTCATCATGGCCGACGATATCGGCGTGGAAGCGTTCGGCTGTTACGGCGGGATGAGCTATCAGACGCCGGTTATCGATGCCCTGGCCGAGACGGGCGTGCGGTTTGCGCACTGCTATTCACAGCCGCTATGCACGCCCAGCCGCGTCAAGATCATGACCGGGCAGAGCAACATTCGGAATTACACGCACTTCGGAATACTCGATCCGAAGGAGACCACGTTCGCCGACGTGCTGAAAGACGCCGGCTACGCGACGGCCGTCGCGGGCAAGTGGCAACTTTACGGAACAGAAGCCTACGGCGACCTGGCGGGCAAGGGCACGCATCCCACCGATGCGGGCTTCGCTGAATACTGCCTCTGGCAGATCGACCAGCGCGGCTCGCGCTACTGGGACCCCCTCATCGAACAGAATGGCGAGATGGTGGAAGCCGGGCCCGGTCGCTACGGCCCGGATGTCTTCTGCGACTTCATCTGCGATTTCATGGACCGAAACCGGGACCGTCCGTTCTTCGTGTATTACCCGATGGCCCTCGTCCATAACCCGTTCGTGCCGACTCCGCTCAGTGAAGATAGGACCTCGAAGAACAGGTCGCAGAACTTCGCGGACATGGTGATGTATATGGACCGCTGCATCGGTCGCCTCACCTCGCATCTCGATGCGCTTGGTTTAAGACAGAACACGCTGATCCTCATCACCGGCGACAACGGCACCAATCGCAACATCACCTCCGAAACCACCGCCGGTCCAATCACCGGCGGCAAGGGCAGGACAACCGACGCCGGCATGCACGTGCCGCTGGTGGTGAGCTGGCCCGGCCGCGCGGCCCCCGGAATGATCTGCGATGACCCGATCGATTTTTCGGACTTCCTGCCCACTTTGGCGGAGGCTGCGTCTGTCGATGAAGAGGCTCTCCCGCAGCCGCTCGACGGCCGCTCATTTCTCTCGCAGATCCTCGGCGCTCCCGGCAATCCCCGCGCGTGGATCTTCTGCGATTACAACCCGAAGTGGGGCAAGCATCAGCCGGCGCGTTTCGCCCGCGACAAGCGCTGGAAGCTGTACTCCGACGGCCGGCTGTTCGACCTGGCGAGCGATCCGGGGGAGGAATTTCCGATCACTGAGAACGTGGATGATCCCGACGCGTCCAATGCTCGCGAGCGGCTCCTCAAGGCGCTGGAGGAATTCGAAATCAACCCCGCTGTCGAGGCTCGCCGCTGAAACGGCGTGCGGCGTTGTCAGATATCGAGGTTCTTCACCTCCAGCGCGTGGTCCTCGATGTAACTCCGCCGGCTCTCGACATCCTCGCCCATGAGCGTACTGAACAACTCGTCGGCATCCGAGGCGGTGTCCCAGTTCACCCGCAGCAGTGTGCGCTGCTCCGGGTCCATGGTGGTTTCCCACAGCTCCTCGGGATTCATCTCGCCCAGACCCTTGTAGCGTTTGAGCTCGATGCCCCGCCGGCCCACCTCGTGCAGGGTGGTGAGGATCGCCGGGATATTGGGGACATCGATGGTGAATTCCTTCTCGGTGCCGGGATCGACAAGCCAGGCGTAACGCGTAGGAAGTTTTTCGCCGGCCACCGACTCCTCCTGCACGAGGTTGTAGTCCTCAATGTTGATGTTGAATCCGACGAGCTGTTCGAAGAGCTTGGCCAGCTCGCGGTTCTCGTGCAGTTCGCGCAAAGTGGCGATGCGATCTTGATGCCCGTTCGCCAGAGCCTCGGCGGCGCCCAGATCATCCAGGATGAGCCGGTCGCTCGCGATAAGCTGCTGGGCCTGTTCTTCAGACCAGCAAAGCTCCTCGCCTTCGGGCCAGGTAAGCCGGTGTGTGGGCAGGCGGTGCTCGCCCAGAGGATCCTGATCGCGCGATTCCAGCAGCGACGTGAAGGTGATGCCTCGCCGCTCGGAAACGCCGGTCAGATCCCGCAGTCGGGCAAGGATCTTCACCAGCTTCGTCAATTGCCTCCGCTGGATGCGGGCGATCTCGCGGCCATCATCGTCGCGAATCACCAGCACCGCGCCGGATAGCGCCAACTCGGTGAGCACGTCCGTCATTTCCTGCTCGTTCAGCACGTACTGCGACTTGCGGTTGCGCGTCACCTGATACAGCGGCGGTTGGGCCAGATACACTCGACCATTCTTGATCAGGTCCTGCATCTGCCGGAAGAAGAAAGTCAGCAGCAACGTACGGATGTGCGAGCCGTCCACGTCGGCGTCGGTCATGATGATGATGCGGCCGTAGCGGAGACGGGAGATGTCGAAATCCTCTCCGATGCCGCACTGAAGCGCCTGGATCAACGTGCGAATCTCTTCAAAGGCGAGCACCTTGTCGATGCGGGCCTTCTCGACATTCAGGATCTTGCCCCGCAGAGGCAGAATGGCCTGCGTTTCGTGATCGCGGCCTCCCTTGGCGGACCCACCGGCCGAATCACCCTCCACGATGAACAGCTCGGATCGCTCCACATCGTTGGTGGCGCAATCGGCGAGTTTCTGTGGCATCCCGCCGGAGTCCAGCGCGCCTTTGCGCTTGATCAGTTCACGAGCCCGCCGGGCGGCCTCTCGAGCCTGCGCCGCCAGCACCGCCTTCATGCAGATCTTGCGGGCTTCGCCGGGATTCTCCTCCAGCCAGTCGCCCAGTTGCCGGCTGATGGCGGCACCGACCACCGATTCCACTTCCGGATTGAGCAGCTTCTCCTTCGTCTGGTTGTTGAACTGCGGTTCGGGAAGCTTGACGCTGATGACCGCAGTCAGACCCTCGCGCAGATCGTCGCCCGAAGGAGAAACGCCTTTCAGCAGGTTGCTGCGCTTGGCGTAGGCGTTGACGGTGCGGGTGAGGGAGGTCTTGAAGCCCTGCACGTGCGTCCCGCCGTCGGGGTTGATGATGTTGTTGCCGAAGGCCAGCATCAGCTCGCTGGTCGCGTCGGTGTACTGCATCGCGATGTCGCAGATGATCCCCGTCTCCTCATCCTCGGCGTGGATGCTCACCGGAGGGCTCACTACCGTCTTGGCGCGGTTGAGGTGCGTAACGTAACCGATCAGACCGTCCTCGAAATGGAAGGTGTCCTCGCGAGTCTGGCCATGCTCATCCACGCGCTCATCTTTCAGACGGATGGTCACCCCCGGGTTGAGATACGCCAGCTCGCGCATGCGATGCTGAATCGCTCCGTAACGGAATCGCGTGTCGGGAAAGATCTCCGAATCGGGCAGGAAGGTGATGCGGGTGCCTGTCCGGCGGGGGTTCTCATCCGTGGCGTCCGCCCTCTCCGCGATCTCCCGCAGCGGCTTGAGAATCTCCCCCCGCCCGAAGGTGATCATGCACACCTTCCGGTCTTTGACCACCTCGACCTCGGTCCACTCGCTGAGGGCGTTGACGCACTTGACCCCCACCCCGTGCAGACCGCCGGAGACCTTGTAAACGTTGTCATCAAACTTCCCGCCCGCGTGCAACTCGGTCATGATGACCTCGACCGCGGGCCGGCCGTTGATCGCCGGGTTCTCGTGCTTCATCGGGTCGATGGGCATCCCCCGGCCGTCGTCAATGACCGTACAGGATCCGTCCACGCCCAGCCGTACCGTGACGGTGGTGGCGTAGCCGACCATCACCTCGTCGATGGAATTGTCCACGCACTCATAGACCAGGTGGTGCAGGGCGTTAAGCCCCACGCCACCCACGTACATTCCGGGACGCTTACGGATCGCCTCCAGGCCTTCCAGGACCTGGATCGATTCGCTGGTGTAATTATCCGCATCGGACCCCCCCCCGGAATCGCCCGGAGCGAGGGAGGCGTCGGTTGGAGTGTCCATCATGAGTGCAGCGATGAGGTGGAGGAAACGGTGCGCAAACAGCCGGAATAAGACGCATCCGGAACGGGTGAATTATAGGCGATCGATGCCTTCTCCGCCCGCTTCACCCGCGTCCCTGGAGACCCGGATCAGCGGCTCAATATGACCTTCAGGTCCGGTCTTCAGAACCATCTTGACACCGTGCCGGACGCCATGCCGGCCCCTCCCCGCCATATACTGGAGCCGCCCGCAAAGCCGGGACGATAGTCTCAGAGCCTCCAACCCCCACAGGCCGCGCACGCCTCACTGACCGCACAGGCCGCACCACCGGCCCGACTCCGATGGGAGCCCCATGGAAGGACCAAACGACCAGTTGAACCGGCTCGACCGGGAAGACGGCCTCCCGCCCCTGCCTCTGTCCTCCCGCCGAGGGTTCCTGCTCCTGGGTCTGGGATTGCTCGCCGGCTGCGCCGCGGACAGCGCGGTTTCGACCCTCCCTTCGCCTCTGTGGCGCAGCGCCGATTCGCCGCCTCTGGAATCTCCCCGGGCGAGACCCGCTTCGAGGCCGCAACCGGAGGTGATCCACGTCAACGGCGAGATCCTCACCCGCTCTTCCTGGACCCGAGGCCGGCCGATCTACTCCCGCATGGATCGGATGCAGCCTATCCGCTACGTCACCGTCCACCACGACGCCCACGAGGGCTACCTCACCGCCCAGCGCGATGTCGCCGCCCGGCTCGAAGCCATCCGCCTCTATCACCGTGATGTCCGCGGCTGGGGGGACATCGGCTACCACTACGCCATCGACCGGGCCGGCCGCGTGTGGGAGGGGCGCCCCATCTCCTGGCAGGGCGCCCACGTCAGCGATCACAACGAGGGCAACATCGGGGTGATGGCCCTGGGCAACTTCGACCTCCAGACTCCCTCCGCCGCCCAGCTCGACGCCCTCGATCGTCACGTCTCCTGGCTCATGCGCAAATACAACGTTCCCCTCAGCCGCGTCCGCACCCACCGCGAGTGGGCCCCCACCGTCTGCCCCGGCAACAACCTCCAGCAGCACATGGACGAAGTCCGCAGAAGTCGCACCCTGGGATAACCGCCGATCGCCTGCCCGCGGATCAGATCAGACTGCCACGATTGCAACGCCACCGGCGACTAAGAACGGGCTTGTCTCGCTTCGCGCCCCCTTCTCCGCCCAATCCCGGTGGCGCGTCACACAAGAGGAGCATGCGTCTGAGGCAGACCAGCCGCGCCGGTGGTGGCGGCGATTGCGTTGATGCCGTCGCAGGCGGCGCTGATGAAGATGATAAACAGAACCAGATTGATCAGACCCGCGAGAATCCCGACCAGCGGCACGACCCCGAGGATGCAGAGTATGCAGATCGCCACCGCCACGCCCTCAGGCATGGTCGGGAGATCGCCGCCTCGCTGCGCCGAATACTGGTTGTAATCCTTCGTCCAGCCCCAGTACGCCTGGAAGATCCAATAGAAGTTGAAGAAGGGGATGAACAGGAAACCCACCGCCTTGCCGGGTGTGGTCCTGGCCGGCCCCGGCTGGATGGCGGCCCACATCTTGTAGATCAGAATCGCCAGCATCACCACTCCGTAGATGATCGGCATGTAGGCGACACACGCCACCCCTGCTCCTGCTTCAGGCTCGCCGGACATCGTGAATGCCAGAGAGACGATCCCCAGGAACATGGCCAGGGCAAGCGAGCCGATGATCGAACCCATGTACAACCCCTTGGAGACGAATCTCACAGGTTGGTTGTGAATTGCGCTCGTCGCGCGCATTTGAGCGGGCGCTCTGGGCTCGGGTCTGATTGTCAGGGAAGCGTCCGTTGTGTCGGGCAGCTCGCCACGGGTCAGAGGCACCTGGCAATGCGGGCATTTGTCGTCCAACGTGGGCACTACAGTGTTTCTGCAATCGGGACAAACGACGGTCGGCATGGGGACATCCTTCCAGTTGACACTCCGGCAACCAATTAAACGTGGCAGGTCGGATTCACCCGTCACGCAACAACTCGCTTTGAGTGGGAGCACGCCGTGCTCACGGCCGCCCTTCCGGTTCACCCTTGCAGATACCGCCGCCTCACGCATCGACCTTGAGTCCCGGTCGAGCGAGGCCCGCCCCTGCGGGGATCCCATGCTGCCGTGCTTCCCATCTGGCCTCTGACCAAAGTCGTCCTGGACTTGTCACGGGCAGCATAAAAGATGCCGGGCGGTAACTCAACCCCTCGCGGCTGAACGGGGACGCTCGCCCGTGGCCCGCCCGCTGCCGCCCATCCCACTCCAAGCAGGAACGACCCGATCGCGGAAAGGCGCGGGGCATGCCAGCGACGCCCGCAGGCGACGAGGAGCAGGCGAGTACGAGGGCCGCAGGCGCTTCGTCGTGTCCCGGCGACCTCGGCACGAACGCCCAGCCGAAGCCGGTGATAACACCCGGCCGCTTCCCCACTCCGAACCTGCCGGCGAGCCAAGGTAAGGCCGAAGATGCGATATGTCAGAGCGAGGAAGCCGGTAAGGATCGGGGGCACGTGCGCGGTGGAGCCGCCGGGATGAGGTAGCGATCGGCGTACTCGCCACGCTCTACCCGCGAGCCCGCGATGGCCTGAATCCCCGTACGCAGGTTGGGGCGTATGCGCCCCTCCGGGGTTTTCGTCCTGTAGAAGGACTGAGCCGCAAACGAAAGAAGGAAGATGATGATGAAGGCCCGCAACGGCGAACGGGCAAGCTAGGTTAACACTGCCCGCACGACATGCAGCGGATTCCGTCTGCGGTCGCCGGGTCTGGTGGTGGTCGGTTCGGGCATTGCCATGTGACGCTCCGAGGTCAGTCGCCGCCGAAAGGTGCGCCCCCGGAAGCGCCGGCCCCAGAGAATGCAGCCCCGGGGCGTCTCGCTTAACAACTTGTGTGCGATTCGCGATGGCCCGATCCAGTGCCAGATCGCCGCGGCGGCGAGCATCAGGATGATCCAATGCACCGGCAGACGGTAGCGGAACATGTACAGCGTGATGTAATACACCAGCGGAAAGGTCAGGAGGGGGATGATCAACGCCGCAATCTGGGGAATCGTCGCGATCCGCCGTGAATACCACAGACCGAGGGCGGCCAAGACGGTAAGAGCGCTTACGCCCGCCGCGACGACCGGAAAACGCAGCGGCCCGCACCAGAAGTGAACGATCCGCCCGGCGGTAAGGCGGGTGAATTCGCCGGGGTTGGCCTTGATCCAGTCGATCGCTTCGGCTCGCACCCTGCGCATGTACTCCATCTCGCCGAGGTCCCGAACCAGTCGGGCCTCGCCGTAATTGTCGCTGGGATGGCGGTAATTCTTCAGTTCGCCCATCACCTCGGCATCCGCGGTCGCGCCGTCGTGATTGCCCATGCGCAGTTCGAGCCCGAAGTTGCTGCGGATGAAGAAGACCTCACCGAACGCGGCGTAGTTGCGCCATGCCCAGGGAAGACAAGTCAGGGCCGCGCCGAGCACCACGATCAGTGCGAAGACCCACCGCCGGCGGTCCTTACTCCACCACAGCTCGAACGCCATGCAGCCGAGCATGGTCGGCAGAAGCGCCGGCTGAACGTGAAACACCACCGCCCATCCCATTCCCAGCAGAAAGGAGCCGATTGCGGAAAGGCGCGGGGCGTGCCACCTGCGCACGCAGGCGACAAGGAGCACAGCGAGCATCAGGGCGGCGAGCGCTTCGCCGTGTCCCGGCGATCTGGGCACGAAGGCCCAGGCAAAGCCGGCGATCACCCCCGGCTGCTTTCCGATTCCGAGCCTACCCGCGATCCAGGGAAGCATGGCGTACAGCGCCGAGTAGCACGCGTTCCCGACTATCCAGGTGATGTAGCCGGCGGTCAGGGTGAGGCCGAAGATGCGATAGGTCAGAGCGAGGAAGCCGGTAAGAACGGGCGGCACGTGCGCGGTGGGACCGGTGTCGATGATGTAGGGATCCGCATATTCGCCGTGCTCCGCCAGCGAAGCCGCAATGGCCTCTATCCCCGTAAGGGACCTGGGGCGGATGCGCCCTTCCGGCGTGTTCATCAGGTAAAAGGACTGAGCCGCAGACGACAGGAAGAAGATGATTATGAAGGCCCTCAGCGGCGAACGGGCAAGCCAGATCAAGACTGCCCGCACGACATGCAGAGGATTCCATTTGCGGTTGGCGGCCTCGGTGGTGGTCGGTTCGGGCATTTCCATGTGAC
>CP070772.1:312726-335316 GCA_020345805.1 Phycisphaerales bacterium
AAGCCGATCATCGCCCATCACAGCGCGGTGCTCGATCCCCTTGCAGGTCTGGGCACCGACCATCCGTTGATCACCGATACCGAGCTTGATCGACTGCAGGATGACTACGTGCATGCCGCCGCGCTCGCCGCGCAGGCCGGCTTCGATGGCGTGGATGTGAAAGCCTGTCACGGTTATCTCGTCTCCGACCTCATGGCGGCGTTCACCCGACAGAAAAGTCGCTACGGCGGCTCGTTGGAGAACCGCACCCGCTTGCTGCGCGAGGTTGTCGCACGCATACGGGACGAAGTCCCCGGAATACTCGTCACCAGCCGAATCAACGGATTCGATGGCATCCGCCGCCCGTACGGCTTCGGGACCGACGAAGGTGACCCACCGGCGCCGGACCTGTCCGAACCTGTTGAGCTCGGGCGAAAGCTCGACTCCTTGGGTTGTCCGATGTTGAACGTGTCCGCCGGCAATCCGTACTACAGGCCATACCACGGCCGGCCGTTCGACAGGCCGATCGCCGGGGGCGCAGTTCCCGACGAGCATCCGCTCATCGGCATCGCCCGCCTGGTTCGTATGACCGGCCAACTGCAGCGGGCGGTTCCGAGCCTGCCGATGGTCGGCACGGGTTACAGCTGGCTGCGCCAGTTCTTCCCCCAGGTTGGTGCCGCGGTCATCAGGGCGGGAAAGGCCGCATTCATCGGCCTGGGGCGCATGGGCTTCGCCTATCCGGACGCGGTCGCCGATCTCGCCGAACATGGTGCTCTGGATGCGAAGAAAGTGTGCATCACCTGCTCCTCATGTTCACAGATCATGCGTGACGGTGGACGGGCCGGCTGCATCGTCCGCGATCCGGAGGTGTATGTGCCCGAGTATCGCCGGGGCAGACGACGGGCGGCCGCGGATGAATAAGGCGATCCATGCCGGGGGCACGGTCGGTTCTGTATTATGCCGCGGGAAGGATGGAGCAGCGTGACCGTCGAACCCACGACCATCTCGATCGCGGATACCACGCTGCCGGTCTATTCGACCAACACGCTGATTATCGGCAGCGGGGCGGCCGCGTTGAATTCGGCACTGCAGCTTCACGAGCGCGGCGTCCACGAGGTCATGATCGTCACCGAGCACTGGGGAGCCGGCGCTTCGTTCGAGGCCGGCTCCGACAAGCAGACCTACTACAAGCTCTCGCTGGCCCACGACGGTGAAGATTCGCCGCTCCGCATGGCCGAGGATCTTTTCAGCGGCGGTTGCATGCACGGAGATATCGCCCTGTGCGAGGCTCATCACTCCGCGCAGGCGTTTTTTCATCTTGTTCACCGCGGCGTGCCCTTTCCGCACGATGAGTACGGTGCGTACGTGGGGTATCGAACGGATCACGATCCTGCTGGGCGGGCCACCTCCGCCGGCCCGCTCACCTCGCGGATGATGTGCGAGTGCCTGGGAAGGGCGGTTCGCGACAAGGGAATCCCGGTCCTCGATCATCACCAGGTCATCGCCCTGCTGAGCCGGGATGAGGCGGGAGAAAGAAGCGCATGCGGCGCGGTGGCGATCGACACCTCTAACTCTGATGGTCCGAATCATGGGCTGGTGGTCTTCAACGCGCTCAACGTGATTCTCGCCACGGGCGGCCCGGGCGGGATGTACCAGACCAGCGTCTATCCTGAGAGCCAGGTCGGCTCGACCGGACTGGGCCTGGCGATCGGCGCTGTCGCCCAAAACCTCACGGAATCGCAGTTCGGCCTCGCTTCCGTCGGTTTCCGCTGGAACCTCTCCGGCAGCTATCAGCAGGTTATTCCCCGTTACCTCTCGACCGATGCCGACGGCGGCGACGAGCGGGAATTCCTCAACGACTACTTCCCCGACCTTACCGCGCTGACCGGGGCGATCTTTCACAAGGGTTACCAGTGGCCGTTTGATTGCCGCAAGGTTGCTGCCTGCGGCTCGTCGCTCATCGACGTTCTCGTCCATCGGGAGACCGTTGATCTGGGCAGGCGGGTTTTTCTCGACTTCACACAGAACCCGGCTGGTGCTTCGGCCTGGACGCCTTTCTCCCTCAATCTGTTGGATGAAGAATCGCGTTCATATCTGCAGGAATCCAACGCACTGCAATCCACGCCGATCGAGCGCCTGCGGGCGATGAACGAGCCTGCATACCAGTTGTATCTCAGTCACGGCATCGACCTGGCGAGCGATCGCCTTCAGATCGCGGTCTGCGCCCAGCACAACAACGGCGGGTTGAAAGGGAACATCTGGTGGGAGTCCAACATCCGCCATCTGTTCCCCGTCGGCGAAGTCAACGGCAGTCACGGCGTGCACCGGCCGGGCGGTTCGGCCCTCAACGCCGGACAGGTGGGCGGGATCCGGTCCGCGATGTTCATCGCCCATAGATACTGCCAGTCGCCTCGACCCATGAAGGATTTTGCGGCGGAGGCCGACCCGCAAGTGATGCGAATCCTGGATACGGCCCGGCGGTTGGTCGGAAACCACCACGGGGCAGCGCTTCACCCGGACCAGGTAGTCGGCGAGATCCGAAATCGAATGACGAAGTGCGCGTCGATTGCGCGCCGGCCGGATGAAATCGCCCGAGTTGCCGAAGCGGCGTGGTCATTGCTCGATCGTTGCCGCGAGAATCTGGTTGTTTCGTCGCCGGACGACCTTGCGGGCGCTTTTCGGGCGATGGATCTGTGCCTGACGCATGCCGCGTATCTCGAAGCGATCGCCGAGTATCTGCGGCAGGGCGGCGGGTCACGGGGTTCCTGCCTGGTGCTTGATCGACAAGGCCAACCCTGCCACGAGCGGCTTGGAGATGAGTGGAATCACAGGGTCGCCGAACCGGATGCTCCCGCTTGCCGGCGGATTCTGGAGATATCCGTCGATGACGCCGCGACGGTTTACAAGCGTTGGGTTGATGTGCGCCCTGTCCCGCGCGAGGAACGGTGGTTCGAGCGCGTGTGGAGGGACCACCTGGATGATCGTGTGGTAACATGACCGACGTGCCAGAAGAAAGCCGTCCAGTCGCGTTTGTCACCGGGGCGAGCCGGGGAATCGGCCGAGCCATCGCCATCGAACTGGCAAGGATCGGCTACGACATCGCCGGCAACGCGACATCGTACGATCCGGCCAATCACGATTCCGGGCTGGGCGAAGTGGAAGAGCGCGTCAACGAGACCGGAGCGTCGTTCCTCGCCGCCCCCGGCGATATCTCCTGCATCGATGACCAGCAGCAGATGCTCAACGCCGTGCTGGGGAGATTCGGCCGGATTGACCTGCTCATCAACAACGCAGGCGTCGCTCCACTGCAGCGGCGTGACATGCTGGAGATGCCGCCGGAGAGCTTCGACCGCGTGATCGGCGTCAATGCCCGCGGGACGTTCTTTCTTACCCAACTCGTCGCCCGGCGCATGATCGAGCAGGCGAACGAGAATCCCGATGCACACCCGTCGATCATCTTCATCTCGTCGATCTCCGCAAACGTCTCGTCCCCCACTCGGGCCGAGTACTGCATGTCCAAGGCTGCGATCAGCCAGGCCGCACACCTCTTCGCCGACCGCCTCGCGGAGTTCGGGATCAACGTCTATGAAGTCCGGCCGGGGATCATCAGAACCGACATGACCGCCGTGGTCGAAGATAAATACGACCGGCTGATCGACGAAGGGCTCATCCCGCAGAACCGCTGGGGGCAGCCGGAGGACGTTGCGCGGGCGGTGGTCGCCCTGGCAAGAGGCGACTTTCCTTATTCGACCGGGATGATTATCGAGGTCAGCGGCGGGATGAACATTCGGCGCCTTTGAAGAAGGCGACCGGGCGGGAAGAGGAATGGTGCGATGAGCGACTCGCGTGCACTGTGGGAACGGCTGAACAAGGGCAGGCTGATCGCACTTCTTTCGCCGCGCACGCCCGCGGATTGCGTGCTCGCCTACGAGGCGCTGGAGCCGCTGGGGGTGGTTCTGGAGATCGCCCTGCGCACCGATTGCGCGCTGGATGGCGTGGCGGCCCTTTGTGCAAGACACCCCGAGGCACTTGTCCTCGCGGGCACGGTGATCACGCCCGCTCAGGCTCAGGCCGCCATCGACGCGGGCGCGTCGGGAATCGTTTCGCCCGACTACTTCCCGGCCGTGGTAGAGCTCTGCGCCGGGCGGGACCTGATGTGCGTGCCCGGCGGCCTGGCCGACGCCGGCAAGCAGCTCGCTCAGAAGGCTCGATTGTATGACTGCGAGCCGGATGAGCTGCGCCGGCGCCATCCGTATCAGTGGGTATATAAGCTCTTTCCCGCGCTGGCCGGAAACGTGAGCAATGTCGAGATCGCAACCGCGTGGAAGGCCGTCTTCAAGGATCTGACCGTCATCTACACCGGTGGTCTCACCGCGGAAAACCTCCACCGGATCCTGCCGCAGGATCCGCACGGTATGGTCTGCGGGTCTGCTCTGACCAGACATCTGCCGGATGCGGAACGGACCGCGGCGGAGGCGAAGAGATGGCTGGAGCTGATCCACCCACCCTCACCCTCCGAGCCTCTCACCAAGAAACGGACCCGCCGCAAATTCCCTCCAGATCAGACGGCCCGCGTCCTCACGTTCGGTGAGCTCATGCTGCGCCTCGCCCCTCCACACGGCCTGCGCTTCATCCAGGCATCGTCGCTGGAATCCACCTTCGGGGGTTCGGAGGCGAATGTCGCGGTCACACTCGCTCAGTGGGGGTTGATATCCCGGTTCATCAGCGCGCTTCCGCCGCATGCCATCGGCCAGGCCGCCATCGATTCCCTTCGGTCGCGCGGCGTTGACACCAACCACGTTCTGCGCTGCGGCGAGCGCATCGGCGTTTATTACCTCGAGCACGGAGCATCGCAACGGCCATCGAAGGTGATCTACGACCGGGCCGGCTCGTCGATGTCACAAGTCCAGCCTGGGCAGATCAATTGGAACGACGTGATGGAAGGCGCGGCGTGGTTTCACGTCTCGGGCATCACGCCGGCCCTCGGCCCATCCACCGCCGCCGTCACCTTCGAAGCGATTCGCGCCGCCCATGAAGCCGGCGCGACCATCAGTCTCGACATCAACTACCGCTCCAAGCTGTGGTCCCCGCAAGAGGCGTGCGCCGCACTCACACCGATGATGCAGTACGTCGACGTGGTGACTGGGAACGAGGAAGACGCGGCGAATGTATTCGGCATCCGCGCCGTTGGGGCCGACGTCGCAGCGGGCCGGCTGGACGAGAAAGCCTATGCCGAAGTCGCCCGCCAACTCGTGGAGCGATTCGATCTTGATCTTGCCGCGCTCACGCTCCGCGAGAGTCTCACCGCGTCCGACAACATCTGGTCCGCGTGCCTGCATGACGGTCAACGCTACCATCACAGCAGGCGATACGAGATTCACGTGGTTGACCGGGTCGGAGGAGGTGATGCCTTCTCCGCAGGCCTCATCTTCGGACTCATCTCCGGCAAAGCGCCACAAGAGACGCTGGAGTTCGCCACCGCCGCCTCGTGCCTGAAGCAGACCATCCACGGTGATTTCGCCCTTGTGTCGCCGGGCGAAGTCCAGATGCTTGCCGCCGGTGATGCATCCGGAAGAATCCGACGGTAGTCACATCCAGTCACACGTTTCTTACGGGGAGACGTATGGAGTTTGAAAAATCACTGTTTGAAGCCATAACAACCGGGAACAAAGACCAGGCCCAGCGCATCACCGAAGAGGCGATCGCCGACGGCGTTGATCCGGAGAAGCTCGTCAATAATTGCATGATCCCCGCCATGGACGACGTGGGGAACCGTTTCGAGCAGGGCGAGCTGTTTCTGCCCGAACTTCTCATCGCGGCGCGGGCGATGAAGACTTCCATGGCTCTGCTTCGACCACTGCTCGCCAAGAGCGGGGCCAGGCCCGCCGGCCGCGTGGTCATCGGCACCGTCATGGGGGACCAGCACGACATCGGCAAGAACCTCGTCGCCTCGCTGCTGGAGGGCGGGGGCTTTGAGGTGATCGATCTCGGCTTTGACGTCAGCCCGCAGAAGTTCGTGGATGCTGTACGCGAGAACTCACCCGAGGTGGTCGGAATGTCGGCCCTGCTCACCACCACCATGCCCGCGATGAAGTCGGTGATCCAGGAACTCGCCCAGGCGGGAATCCGCGACAGCGCCAGAGTCATGATCGGAGGCGCTCCGGTCACCCAGCGTTACGCCGACGAGATCGGCGCCGACGGCTACGCCGACAACGCCAACTCCGCCGTCACTCTGGCCCGCAGCTTCATATCACGTACCCCCTGATGACTCCCAGGGACCTAGTAATCCGCACGCTCGAATTCGATTCGCCCCCGCGCGTTCCGAGACAGATGTGGCTCCTGCCCTGGGCCCAGTTGCATTATCCGCGGCAGGCCGAAGATATTCAGCGCCGCTTCCCCGATGACCTCGTCTCCTCGCCGGGCTTCTGGGCCCAGCCGCTCCGCGCCACCGGCGACCGCCACCGACGCGGCATCTCCGTGGACGAGTGGGGCTGCACGTTCGAGAACATCC
Organism: Phycisphaerales bacterium; assembly: GCA_020345805.1. Lineage (GTDB taxonomy): Bacteria > Planctomycetota > Phycisphaerae > Phycisphaerales > SM1A02. The sequence continues at coordinate 319,217 of CP070772.1, forward strand.
AGGACGGGGTGATCGGCGAGGTCAAGGACCCGGTCCTGGCGGACTGGTCCCGCCTGGCCGACCTGCGCGTGCCCGTGGAACGGCTCACCGTCGAGGTGGAACGTGTCAACGACTTCTGCCGCGACACCGATCGCTTCGTGATCTCCGCGGTCTGCCCGCGGATCTTCGAGCGCCTCCAGTTCCTCCGCGGGACCGAGAATCTCCTCTGCGATCTTCTCGACCGGCCCAGCGAGCTGACCGAGCTGATCGGGATCATCCACGACTTCCATCTCCGCGAGTTCAGCCTCTGGGCCGGAACGGATGTCGACGCCCTTTACATCATGGACGACTGGGGCGCGCAGCGGTCTATGCTCATCTCCCCTGCCCTGTGGCGGGAAGTTTTCAGGCCGCTTTACGCCGATTACATCGCCATCGCCCACAACGCCGGCAAATACATGTTCATGCACTCCGACGGCTACATCACCGACATCATCGGCGATCTCATCGAGCTCGGACTGAATGCCATCAATTCCCAGATCTTCTGCATGGGTGTGGAAGAGCTGGGCCAGCGTTTCGCCGGTCAAATCACTTTCTGGGGCGAGCTGGATCGCCAGCAGCTCCTGCCGCACGGCACGAGCGACGAGATCATCGCCGCCGCCTCTCGGATGAAGGACAGCCTTCACCGCGACGGAGGTCTGATCGCCCAGTGCGAGTTCGGGGCCGGGGCAAATCCCGACAACGTCCGCACCTTCTTCGAGTTCTGGGATCAACCGTCCGAATCTTGACTCTCCGCTGCTGACGCAGACGATACTCAATAATCCGCAGGCATATCCCGGTAACGCTCCGTGCAATTCCTTGGACTTCACATTCTCGACATAGCGGTGATCGGGCTCTACGTGGCCCTGATCCTCTGGCTGGGCAACCGGGCCGGCCGCCGGACGAGGACCACCGACGACTTCTACATTGCCGGCCGAAAGCTCGGCAAGTTCTACCAGTTCTTCCTCAACTTCGGCACGTCCACCGACGCCAACCACGCGGTCACCGTGTCGCGCGAGATCTACCGCCAGGGCATCGGGGGGATGTGGATCCAGTACCTGGTCCTGTTTCTCACGCCCTTCTACTGGTTCACCACCATGCTCTACCGCCGGTCGCGTCTCATCACGATCGGCGACTTCTTCACCGAGCGGTTCCAGAGTCCCTTCCTGGGCGGGGCGTTCGCGGTCTTCACGCTGGTGATGGCCATCGTGGGGGGCGGGGCGAGCTACATGGTCGCAGGCAAGACCATGATGGCCCTGACCCCCAAGCCGGAGAGCCGCTACACGCAGGCCGAGCGCGAATCGGTCGAGCAGTTCCGCGAGTACCGGCAGCTTCAGGACCAGCTCGCCTCGGGTCTCACCCCCACCGAGCAGGCCCGCTATGACGAGTTGAACGAGCGGCAGAAGCGGGGCGAGCTGCATTCGTTCATCTCGTACATCAACCCCGTGGTGTTCTACCTCAGCTACGCGCTGATCGTGGCGGCGTACACGGTGCTGGGGGGCTTCACCGCCGCCGCGCTCACCGATGCCCTCCAGGGACTGCTGATCATCACCTTCTCGATCATCCTGATACCGATCGGCCTGTCGCGGATCGGGGGATTTGAAGGGCTGCACGCATCGGTTCCCGATTACATGTTCGAGCTGTTCGGCTCGGCGGCGACGAGCGAGTACGCGTGGTACACGATCATCGCGATCGTGGTGGCGAACCTGGTCTCGATCGTGGCGGTGGCCCCGATGATGGCCACCGCGGGCAGCGCAAAGAACGAGATGACCGCACGCATCGGCATGATCGGCGGCATGTTCGGCAAGCGGGTCATCATGCTCTTCTGGGCGCTGGCGGGACTGCTGGCCATCGGCCTCTACGCGGGCGAACTCCACGATCCCGACCTCATCTGGGGTTACATGACCAAGCAGCTTCTCTTCCCCGGCGCGATCGGCCTGATGCTCGCGGGAGTGCTCGCGGCCAGCATGTCCACCCTCGACGCCCAGTCCGTCACCAACTCCGCCCTGTTCATCCGCAACCTGTATCAGCCCCTCCGTCCCGGCCTGTCCGACAGGCATTACATCCTCATCGGACGGCTGGTGATCGTGTTCATCCTCGCCACGGGCGTCATCAGCGCGTTGTGGGTGGACAACCTGCTGGAGCTGTTCAAGTACTTCATCTCGCTGCCGGCGGTGTTCGGGGCGGCCATCTGGATGGCCTTCGTGTGGCGCAGGCTCACCAAGTGGGCGGTGATCACCCAGGTCGTGCTCTGCTTCACCGTTTACGCGATCATTCCCAACGCATTCCAGGGTTTCGATTTCACCCGCACCAGCGAGGCGCTGCTCGTGGAGACTGCGCCGCGCAAAGTGTGGATAAACACCGGCGCGCTTGCTGAGGACGTGGAGGCCGGGAAGGCTGATGAGGTGGGGCAGACGATCCGCAAGGAACACTACACCGAGCCGGTGGGCGTCTATTTCGACCGCGTGGTGCGCAGCGACCCGGCGGACCCCGAGTCGCCGAAAGTCGGTCAAGGGCGGTTCTGTGCCGAGATCTGGATCCTGAGCTGGTTCGGGATCGATTTCACTTCCTTCAGCAAGGCGCAGCTCGTGGCCACGCGGTTCTTCTTCGATGCGCTCTTCCCGTTCGTACTGCTGATCGGCATAAGCCTGTTCACCAGGCGCAATGACCAGGATTGCCTGGACCGCTTCTACAGCCGCTTGCACACACCGGTCCAGCCCACGCCGGAGGCCGATGCACGGGCGGTGGAGGAAGCGGCCCGCAACCCCTCGATGTACGAGCATCTGAAGCTGCTGCCCGGCTCGAACTGGGAGATCCTCAAGCCAGGATGGATTGACGTCTGGGGATTCGGCGGGAGTTGGGTGCTGGTGGGCATGATTCTCCTGCTTCTCTGGCTGCTGGCGACGATCGGCTCGTAGACGGGTGATGTTTCGAAGGAGGTGATCCCATGACCAACCCAGGCGCCGATTGCGATCGCCGGCAGTTTATTGCGGCTTCCGCCGGCGCGCTCGCCGCAGCCGGATTCGTACCGCGCGTCAAAGCCGACGAACCGCCCGCAAGCAGCGACTGGCGCTCGGTGGTCACCGACGCGTTCGCCCGCCACGGGGAGGCGGCGGATTCAGAGGCATGGCCCGCCCTGCGCCGGCTCTTTCCCCTCGATGACAACCTCGCGTACTTCAACAGCGCCGGCCTGGGACCCTCCCCGCAACACGTTCTTGACACGGTTCGCGCCGAAATGGCGGCGTTGGAGAACATTTCGGAAAGCGGCCACCAGCGCGTGGACGAGACTCGCCGCGAGGCCTGCGCGCTGCTGAACTGCGAAGAGGACGAGCTCGCCATCACTCGCAGCACCACCGAGGGTATGAACGCGATCGCCCGCGGCCTGCCGCTGCAAGCGGGCGATGAGATCCTGCTCACCACTCACGAGCATCCCGGCGGGGCAATGCCGTGGCTGGCGCTGGCGCGGGACGCCGGCCTGGTCGTGCGCACGTTCGAGCCGGGCGACTCGCCTGATGAAACGCTGGAGTTGATCGAGCGCAATCTCACGCCGCGCACCCGTGTGGTATCCGTCAGCCACGTCACCTGCACCACCGGCTACGTGCTCCCGATCAGGCGGATCGCCGGCTTATGCCGCGACCGGGGCTTGTTCTCGGTGATCGACGGCGCCCAGGCGCTGGGTATAATCCCCGTCGATCTTCATCATCTCGGATGCGATTTCTACGCCACCTCCGGCCACAAGTGGCTGCTGGGGCCGAAGGGCACGGGCTTCATGTACGTCCGTCGCGGTATGCTCCGAACGTGGCGACCCACCTGGGTCGGCGCGTATTCGGACGAGGATTACGATCTTGACGCAGGCGTTTTTGAGTCCCTGCCCGAAGCGCGGGCGATCGAGTACGGAACCCGCAACACGGCGATGATCCTGGGTCTGGGCGCGGCCATTGATTTCGTCAACGCCGTTGGAATCGACCGGTCGGCCGCTCACGGCCGAGCCCTGGCCCGCCGCATCGCCGAGGGTTTGCGCGGTCGGCCGGAGGTGCAGGTTCTCACGCCCGATGCCGATGGCTGCGCCGCCTCCATCCTGACCTTGCGGCTTCCGGCCGATCATATGGACCCGTGGCAGTGGTGCAACACGCTCAAGCGGGATTTCCGCATCCGCGTGCGGCCCGTCGGAGAGCACGGCCTCAACGGCGTGCGCGTTGCCGCTCATCTCTTCAACACGGTCGAGGAAGCTGACCGGCTGATCTCCGCGGTTCAGCAACTGCTGAACTCATAGCGGCGTCGACAGCCCGCCCCGGATGGGATTCGACCGTCAGCGCTCAGGCCCGCTTCGCGGAAACTCGCGATAGTCGTCCAGGCTCACGCTCTCGTTGGCCTCGGCCCAGGGGTGGCCCGATTCCGAGGGAAGTTCTGCCTGCGCGTAACACCGCCGCAGGGCCTCCGCCAGGCCTGGGACGTGCGTCAACACGCGCCCCGCAGCGCCTGATCGTTCGATCATCGGGTCAGGAAACCTTCCGGCCCGCGGCGACGATTCGTGAATCCCGTTGACGCACAGCGTATGACTTCGCGCGGCCTCGAGCCCGCAGGGAATCTCCGCACCTTCGCGAAGCGCATCCACGCAGCACCACAGCTTGGCCGTCTGCGGATCGGCCTGCGGCGAGGGATACTCTCTTACCGAGCCATCGGCACATCTCGCGATGATTGGCGAATCGTCACCGGCATACTCAACCGTGGCGTTTTCGAACTCGCCGCTGAATACGGGATTCGCCACTTCCGAGGTCGCATGTGACGCGATGAAGAGTATTTCCACGCCGCCTTTGGTGATGACTCGCGCGGCGACGGTGTCGAACGTCTCGATCTGGTTGGCGCAATAAGTTTCGGCGGTGACCGAGGCCGGAACGGCGCTCCCGGCCGGCTCATCGCCCAGGACAAACAGCATGTTGTGCAGGTCGTGGGCCATGGCGTTGTTGGCCGGGCTGTCCAGGACCCAACGTCCCGCGTCATCACGCAATCGGCCCGCCCAGTTGTTGCGCCTGTAATACGACTCGTCACGCGGCCAGAGCGTGAGGCTGCGAAATCGCCTGGGCGCTCCGAAAAGCCCGGAGAGGATGTCCCGCTTCAGATCCCGGATTCCCCTGCTGAAGGACCACTGGAAGCCGATGGCCACGATTCCGCCACATGCGTTGCGGGCGGCGATCATCCGGTCGACATCCTGCACCACTGCCGCGGCCGGCTTCTCGCACAGAACGGCCGCGCCGCGCTCAAGCGCCGCGCAAGTCTGCTCGCAGTGCATCTGGATGGGCGAGGAAACCACGACCAGGTCCGCCTCGATCGCGGCGTAGAACTCATCGGAGGAATCGAGGATCGGAACCTGCAGCGCGTTAAGTCGAGCCAGATACGAGCAGCGCTCGGGCTCCGGGTCGAACGCGGCGACTATCCGCCAGCCATCGCGCTGCGGATTATCCAGAAGCGATTCCAGGTACACCTGGCCGTACCCGCCCAGCCCCACCAGGGCAATCGTCGTTTCAGCATCGGCCATGGGTCACTTCACCGCATCTTCCATCAGGTCCACCTCGGTGAACCGTCGCGACTCCCGGCTGAACCTGAGCGTCCTGATCTCGAATCCCTTCATCACTACTTCCGTCTCGGCGCCGGCGAATGGAAGTGAAAGAAGCGTCGTCCGCTTGCGACCTGTCGGCTCGAACAGGCGCACGATCAGGTCGTCGTTGTCCTCGGCGTACTTGAGCGCGGCAACCTCGATCACATCGTCGCTCAGAGTGATCCCCGTCTCCGGCAAAGCACCCTCGCAGGGAGGGCAGTACGAGAGGGCGAACGGCCGCTCGGCCCTGATCTGCGCCTCGCGTCCGATCCGCTTCAGGCGCTGCGCGTGCGGGCCGGCGTTGAGCCAGAACCGCAGGATGTGCTCGCCCTGATCGATGCGCGGCGTGTAGCGGTCCTGCACGGTGATCGGCCTGAGGCCCGTGGGATGGGCCGCATGGGCGGGCGACCTGAGCAGCGACAGGCGCAGCTCGCCGTCCTTCATATCCAGGCCGTGCGTCGCATCGTTTAGGCAGGTCAGGGCCAGCTTCCTTCGCTTCGACACCGCGGCCACCCATTTCTGCGCCACCATCTCGTTCCCGTCGGCGGCCAGTTCCGCCACGCCGTAGGCCACCTGGCCCAGGCATACGGCATCGTCCATCACCGTGGGGATCGACAGCTTGAGCATGCGGTCCTTCTCGCCCCAGTGGATGCGCATCTCGATCTCGATTTCCGTGCCCTGCCTGGGCAGCTTGTAACGCTGGCAGATGCAGGATCGGTTGAAGGCCAGCATTACTTCCACGACGCTGCGGACCGGGCCGTCCTCGATGATCCTCACCGACGGCAGACGGGCTTCGGTGACGCCGGACATCGCCGTGCCATCACGCGCCAACATCAACTTGAATGAACCGACCCGCTTACGGAACTGCTTGACCGTCATCCCCCACGGGTCGGCGTTGTCGGCGATCACCAGCGGCCTCAAAGCGCCCGGGCGCAGGTAATCGACTCCTCCCACGCGATACCGGTCCAGCAGCCCCGTGCGGGTATTGATCGTCAGGTCCAGATCCTTCGTTTTGAAGCGAATCCTGTTGTCGCGTTCCTTCAGCGCCACTACCGGAGGTTGCGGCATCATCTTCAGCCGGCAGTCGAACCGGGTCATCTGCGCCGGCTCGAGGACGGCGGGAAAGACCACGCGCTTGCGGTGATCCTCGTTGATGTTGCACTGCTGCTTCTCGGCCTGGGCGGGGATATTGCGGCCGTTGCGGCGCACGACGGGCTGCATGAAGCCGTCCGTTCCGTGCGTCCATTGCGGCTGAAGCTCGCATTCGACGAGGGTCTTGACCGGGTACGGATGCGGGTTGAACACGAGGATGGGAAACTCGCCGTCCGCCGCCGGCGCCTGGCCGGCGGCGAGGGCGAAGAATGCCCGGGCGCGAACGCGTGAGAGAATCTCCAGGCCGTGATCGAACAGCCGCAGTGTGCATTCCTGCACCGGTTCGATCGACGAGCCGGGCAGGGCGTCGTGAAATTCGCCGGCCGCCAGGTCGCAGGCCGCCTCCTTCAGCTCGGCGCGGGGATAGGTGGCGAGGTTTTGCGCGGCGGCGGTGGCCGCCATCTTCTCGGTCATGTACAGCGCGTTCTCCAGAGCGCGATGCCGGTGCTTGATGCGCATCATCGAGGTGTAGCAACCGACCGCCCAGGGATTGAGGCTGTCGGCGAAGCGCGGCAGGGTTGTCCGCCGGGCGCGGAGATCCTCGAAATACCGAGTCGGAGTAGAGTGGAGAATCTCGACGTCGCTCGTTTCGCGGATCAGTTCGCCGAGCTCAACGAGATCCTTGCGCGACGGCCCGCCCCCGTGGTTGCCCACGCCCCACGGCAGCAGACTGCAGGGACGATCGGGGTTGTCGCGCATCCACTGCTCGACCTTCGCCCGGGCGGTTCCCGGCGCGGAGTTGTAATGTGACGAGGCGAGGGTGGCGGTGATGCGGGAGCCGTCGAAGCCGACCCACTCGAACGCGTCGGCGGGCATGGGGCAGTCGGCCCTCGACGGGCGGCAGAAGATGTAGCTGTCGTAGCCGCTGCGGGCGAGGATCTGGACCAGCCCGCGGCTGTGACCGAAGGGATCGAGGTTCGAGCCGGTCCTGACATCGACGCCGAACTTCTCGCGGAAGTAGCGCTTTCCCAGCAGGATCTGCCGGACGAAGGACTCCCCGGAGGGCATGTTGCAGTCCGGCTGCAGGTACCAGCCCCCCATGATGTGCCACCTGCCGGCCCTCACGAGACGCTGAATGCGGGCGAAGAGCGACGACTCGTACTCCTCGACCCATTGATAGAGAATGGCCTCGTTGTGATTGAAGACGAAGGCGTCGAACTCCTCGCAGAACGCGGCGGCGGCGCGGAAGGTGGACAGGGCCTCGCCGGCACCTTCCTCCCATTCCCACAGCCAGACGGGATCAATGTGGGCGTTGCAGATGAGGTGAATGGTCGGTTTCTTCATCTCGCCATGCTCCCGTAACTCACGCTGCGCCGCGAGTCGCGCCGGTGAGAACACGGCCGCTGAACTCAGTCGCCCGCAATTTCCGTGGCCCGTCTTATCCGCGGGTCGGTGAACACGTCATTCTCATCGGTGCTGGTGCTGGAGAACTCCGACACCACCGCGCCTTCCGGACCCGCCTGGAACCAGTGCCAGGTATCGGACGGCACGGTGTACTGCTCGCCGGGCGACAGTTCGATCTCGTGAAAGACGGTGTAGTGCTCAGCGCTGTTCTTGGGCGGAACCGCCCGACGCCGCTCGGTAGGCGCACCATCCACGCACAGATAGACGCGGCCGGACCGACAACGGAAGGTCTCCATCTTCCCCGGCTCCCCCTTCACGGGCGGATGACGATGCTGGGGACACGTCTGGCCGGGCAGGAGGACAAGTTCCTTGGCGCAATAACGGTCGTTGTTGACATAGACCACCAGGGCCAGACCCTCGCTCTGGAAATCTCCCAGGCCGAGATCGGCGATCTCGATGTTCTCCCGCTCCTCCCCGGTAAGAACTATCCCGAGATCCCCGAGCATGCGGGCGGCGGTTTCCCGGTGTCTCTTCACATCGCTGCGTGTCAGCATTTTCACCTCTCGATTCTGCCGTGACCGTCCGCGCCGGTCTGGCGCCTCTGCGCGTCATTCGGCCCCCGCGACAGGCCCGCAGATGCATCATGCGTCCAACCGGGCCAGTCCACCGGCGCAGGCCGCCTGTTCCATCCCGCGTCGATGCGCTGACGCATCTCTCCCCAAGGCCGCAAGCCGCTGATCGCATCGGCTGCCTCAGCGCAGCACGCCCCTACAGCAACCGCCATGGTCAGTGCTTTTTCGATGGTCAGTCCCCGCAGAAGTCCGGCGATGAGGCCGGCAACGGCGGCATCGCCGCAGCCCGTTGTCCCGGCCGCTTCCACCTCAAAGCGCGTACTGTGGATTTCGCGTCCCACCCAGGACAAAAACGTCGGCCCGGTGACGCTGGTCAGACCTGAGAGCCGGTCTGAATCCGCCGTCGTCCGCAGGTACATGCCCTCCTCACCCAGCTTGAGCCCGACCACGGCAGCGCCCATCGCCAGCAGTTCGTCCGCCAGTTCGCTGCAAAGCTCCACACCGCACCCGCCGGCTCGCCGGCCTCTCCCGCCGAGCATGAAACCGATCTCCTGAAGGTTGGGCAGGAAAAGGTCTACGTGCGGCAGCACGCGCCTGAGCACGCGCCGCCAATCCATTCCGCCCGCTTCCGATTCCACATCCGGCATGCACATGTCCAGCGAGGTGATCATGCCGCGCTGCGCGGCTTCACGAAACATCTTCACGGTTTCCTCGCCGTCGTTTACATACATGCCGCGCATCGCGGGTGGATAGCCGAAATGGAACAGGCCCGCGCCCGCCAGGTCATCAAAGGGAACATCGGCCGCGACAAACGTCGCATTTGCCCCGGGATAGTGCAGGAAGAACCGATCAACACCGGGCGGACTGATCACCAGGGTGTACGAGGAAGATACGCTCGGATCGGTCGCTATCCCACCGGCGAGCGATGGTCCATATTCGCCGAGGATCTGAAGAATGGCCCGCCCGAACAGGTCATCGCCGACCTTGCCCACGAGCCGAGTCGGAATCGCAAGCCGGTGCAGAGCCAGGCCCGTGTTGGACACCGCACCGCCGGTGGAGATGACGGTGGAGGCAATCTCGACGAGCGAACCCGGAGCGAAGCGATTCCGGGCCCGTTCACCGCCCGCCTCGATGGCGGGTATCACGTCAAGGCAGATGTGCCCCGCCACCACTGCCGATGCCGCCTCTTCACGCACCGTCATACCTCCAAGTCGCCGTCCTCTCGCCGGGGCCGACCATTGTAGCCGAGCCTCGCCCGTCTCGTGATATACCGACGCGCCGGTTCCACTAGCAGGTACGACGGCGTCTTGTCGCCAAATCAGAACGTCAGGATGCGTCCGACAGGGATATGATTGGATCAGAGGTTCCAGATGAGCGGAGATGGCCCCGAACATGATCTCGTGAATGCCGGTGCGAGCGGCGGACGCCGGCTAATGCGCGTGGAGGACAGCCTGGAGCTGTCACGGACCATTCTGCACTGCTCCAAACAAGGTCTTTCCAGAACCGATTTTCTGCAGGAAGTCTCGGAAGCGTTGCTCGATCTTTCCGGTTGCGACTCGGTTGAGATGCGGCTTAGCGACGGTGGTCTACATTATCGTTGGGAGACGACGCGGCGCCCCGAGAAGCGGGCGGAGCTTGAGCTCGTTCAGTGGATCATCCGCGACGACGGACGAGTGCTTCCCGCCCTCCCGAACAAGACGGATCTGGAGCACTTTTGCCGCCGTGTGGCTTCTCATGACACCGATCCTGACATTCCCTGCTTCACACGGAACGGGAGCTTCTTTGTCAGCGACACCTGGGAGCCGCTGGCCCGGGCGATGCCCGGAGATAAGAACGCCGAGACTCAAGCCGCGTGCATTGGCGGACACTACCGATCGCTTGCCGCGATCAGGTTCATTGTGGACGAAAAGACCATCGGACTGCTGCTGCTCAAGAGCGAACCGGCGGAGTTCTTCACCGAGGAATCGATACAGTTCTACGAAGGCGTGGCGCAGACCCTCGGGCTTGCGATCGCGGACAAGCGTGCGGAAGCGGCGTTGCGAGAGCGCGTCAAGGAACTGACGTGTCTGTACGGCATCGCCCAGATCGTCGAGCGCCCCGGCCTTTCCGTGCCCCAGATGCTTCACCACATCGTCAGGCTTCTTCCGCCATCGTGGCAGTTCCCGGAGATCACCGCGGCCCGAATCGTGCTCGACGGCAGCTCGTTCACCACGCCGGGATTCCGACAAAGCACGTACCGCCAGTCGGCCAACATCATCGTCGGCGGGCGTCGGCGAGGAGTGGTCGAGGTGGTCTATATCGCCCAACGACCGGAGTTCTCGGCCGGCGCGTTCCTCCCCGAAGAGGAGAAGCTGATTGTCGCCATCGCCAGGGAGATCGCGCTGATCGTGGAGCGGGAAGAAGCGCAGACCGAGCGGACCAAACTACAGAATCAGCTTGTTCATGCAGACCGCCTGGCGACGATCGGCCAGTTGGCTGCAGGCGTGGCGCACGAACTCAACGAGCCTCTGGGAAGCATCCTGGGCTTTGCCCAGTTGGTCGAGAAGTACCCCGATCTCCCCGCTCAGGCCCGGCAGGACATGGAGCGGATTGTCAGGGCGTCGCTGTACGCACGAGAGGTTATCAAGAAGCTGTTGGTCTTTGCCCGACAGATGCCGCCCAATGTCATCCCAGTGAACCTGAACCGAGTCATTAATGACGGCATGCAGTTCCTGGAGGCCCGCTGTGCAAAGGCGGGTATCAAGGTCATTCAAAACCTGGCCACCGACTTGCAGGAAATCCATGCCGACCCGGCGCGGCTCAATCAGATTCTCGTCAACCTGGTGGTCAACGCAATCCAGGCGATGCCCGTTGGGGGGACGCTTACCATCAGCACGAATGCCCGCAACGGAGACGTTGTTCTGGTGGTCGAGGATTCGGGAATCGGGATGACCGATGAGATCGTAGACAAGATTTTCCTGCCGTTCTTCACCACCAAGGACGTTGACGAAGGCACGGGGCTCGGCCTTGCGGTGGTGCACGGGATTGTGACCTCTCACGGAGGTTCGATCGATGTCGAGAGCCGGCCGGGAGACGGCACCCGGTTCACGGTTCGCCTGCCGATCGAATCGCCGGTGACAAGGGATGCAGACGATGATGATCAACTCCGCTGATAGTTATCGCATCCTGGTGGTGGATGATGCCCCCGACACGCTGGAACTGATCCGGCGGAATCTGTCGGCCCAGGGATATCAGGTGCTGGTGGCCCCGGGAGTTGCCGAAGCCATACGCATCCTCGACGAAATGCCGGTGGATCTGGTCATCACCGATCTGAAGATGCCGAAGGTCAGCGGCCTGGACCTGGTGCGGCATGTCAGAGAGAACCTGAAGGACACAGAGGTGATGATGATCACGGGGTACCCGACCATCGAGAGCGCGGTCACCGCCGTGAAGGCGGGCTCCCACGAATACCTCACCAAGCCGTTCACCAATGAGGAGTTGACGTCAGCCGTTGAAGATGCTCTGGAGGTCCTCAGACTGCGCCGCAATGCTCAGAACGGAAACGAGCAGCCACCCTCGGCCCTGCCGGGACTAATCGGTGAATCCAGGGCCATGATCGACGTATACCGCATGATCGGCAAGGCCGCTTCCTCCAACGCCACCGTTCTGATTTCGGGTGAAAGCGGAACCGGCAAGGAACTGGCGGCACGGGCGATTCACTACAGCAGCTTGCGGGCTTCGGCCCCGTTCGTCCCGGTGAACTGCGGGTCCATTCCGGAGAACCTCCTGGAGAGTGAGTTGTTCGGACATGTCAAGGGCGCGTTTACGGGAGCCTTTGAGTCGCGAGCCGGATTCTTCCAGACCGGAGACGGCGGGACGGTCTTTCTTGATGAAATCAGCAACACCAGCATGACCATGCAGGCCAAGCTGCTCAGGGTCTTGCAGGACGGACAGATCTACATGGTGGGCTCCGCCCGGCCGCGTGAAGTCGATGTCCGGGTGCTGGCGGCCACCAACAAGGATCTGCAGACTCTGGTCAAGCGCGAGGTTTTCCGGGAAGACCTGTACTTCCGTCTGAACGTCATCAACATCTTCATGCCGCCGCTGCGCGAGCGGGGTGATGACACCGTTATCCTCACCTCGCACTTCGCCGCCCGGTTCGCCGAAGAAGTGGGTCGGTCGGTCCCCCGATTCACCGGCGAGGCGCTCCAGGCTCTCAAGAGCTATCACTGGCCGGGAAACGTTCGCGAGTTGGAGAACCTCATTCATCGCACACTGGTGATGACGGACGGCGACGAAATCGACTTGCCGGACCTGCCCCCCACGATGCGCTTCTCCGCGGGGCGCGAGTCCGGGCTGGACCGCAGCCTTGCAGAGGTGGAGACGGACTACATCCGGAGTGTGCTGGCCAGCGTCGAGGGCAACAAGACCCGGGCCGCGGCGGTGCTCGGCATCGATCGCAAGACGCTGCGGGAGAAGCTCAAGCACAGCGGAACGGCAGGAAACTGATCAAGGCGTGCCGGGGTGATTTGCCCCAGTGGTTCATTTCGCCCCGGTTCGCCTCGTTCACGCTCAATCATGATGGGATGCACGGAGCCGAGCCGAGCGGCAGGGCAAATTCCCTAACTACCTGTTGGTGCAAGATTTACATTCGATTCACGGTCGTCGATGACCACTCCAACCCTGTCTCACATCCGCTCAGGGCAGTGGCATGACCCTTGCGCTTGATGATCGATCTGCGCGGCTTTGCCTCTGTCACCGGCGACGAGGTTCCGACGGTGGGGCAAGCTGGCATCGCAACGGGAGTTCCAGCCATGGTGCAGACGACAGCGCGAATCACGAAGACCGGCTTGTGCTCAACCTGCAATAACGTATCAACCTGCTTCTACTTCTCCACCCGCGGCCCTGCCCTGTTCTGCGAGTTGTTCGACGATCACGTGGACTATTCGCCTCCGCAGGCCGCGCGCCGCGCGCCACGTGCCGCACCACGGGTCGCCCCGCGACCGGCCCGACGCCGTGCGGCTCCGGCCGCCGCCGAAGCGCCCGTCCCTCTCAAGGGTCTATGTGTGAACTGCGAGCACCGCAGCGCCTGCGTGTATCCCAAACCTCCGGGAGGCATCTGGCACTGTGAGGAATACGAGTAGTCTTTCTCCTCAACCCACACCCCGCCGCATTATCAGGACGCTTTTGCATGGACCATTGACCATGAAGCTGGACGAGATTCGCGACATTCTCAGGAAACATCGCTCGGACCGGGGCGGCCTCATCTCGATCCTCGAAGAGGTCCAGGCCAAGTATCGCTACCTCCCCGCCGAAGCCTTGAGGCTGGTGGCCGAAGAGACCGGCACTTCCCTGGTGGATGTATTCAGTGTCGCGACCTTCTACAAGTCATTCAGTCTTCAGCCTCGCGGCAAGCATCTCTGCTCCGTCTGCATGGGGACCGCCTGCCACGTACGGGGCGCCCCGCTGGTGGCCCAGGAGTTCCAGCGGCGCCTGAACATCCAGCCCGGTGAAACCACCGCGGACAAAGAGTTCTCGCTGGAGACCGTCAACTGCTTGGGCGCCTGCGCTCTCGGACCCGTCACCGTAGTGGACGGCCACTATTTCTCCAGCGTCAAATCAACCGCGGTCACCGACATCATCAACAGGTCCCGCGCCGGATTTGATGATGCTGAAATCAAGGAGCACATGCGGCATTATCTCTACGACGTCAGTTGCTCGCGCTGCAATCACAGCCTGATGGATCCCGGCTTCCAGATCGACGGCGCGCCCTCGATCCGGGTGACCGCCTCCTCCGACCGCGAACACGGATGGCTCCGACTGTCTTCACTGTACGGCAGCTTCACGGTCGAATCCGAATTCGGCATCCGCACCAACACGGTCGTGGATTTCTTCTGTCCGCATTGTCATGCCGAACTCCGAGGCGCCTCCAAATGCCCGCTCTGCCGCGCCCCGATGGTAACGATGATCATCCGATCGGGAGGGATTCTCCAGATCTGCTCGCGACGCGGATGCAAAGGACACATGCTGGACCTGGAGGGCGGCGGTTTCTGAGACCCCTGCTGACCATCAGCCCGCGCAAGTGCGTTCTACAAGGTTTGCGACATGCCACGGTTGTCTTCCATTCTCGATTTTCAGCGGCTGCAAGACGTAATCCTGACTGACGCGGACGACTCCACGCCCTGCATCGTGGTCTGTGCGGGAACGGCCTGCCAGGCCAGCGGTTCCAACAACATCATGAGAGCCGCCAAGAAAACCATGATGGAGAAAGGGCTGCTCGACAAGCTTTCCCTTCGAATCACCGGCTGCCACGGGTTCTGCGAGATGGGGCCGTTCATCCTCACGGAACCTCAAAAAGCGTTCTATACCCAGCTCAAGCCCGAAGACGTGCCCCGGATCGTCGACGCGGTCATTGCCAACGAGTACGTGGACGAGCTGCTCTATGCCGACCCGGTCACCGGGGAGCGGTTCCGCAGCTACGACCAGATCCCGTTCTTCGCCAATCAGCAGCGCATGATCCTGCGGCTCAACCAGGCGCTGGATCCCATTCGGATCTACAACTACATCGCCCAGAGGGGATACGAGGCGCTCCGGGACGTTCTGTCCAACAGAAGCCCCGCCGAGGTGCTGGAGGAAGTCAAGAGATCCGGCTTGCGCGGGCGGGGCGGAGCGGGTTTCCCCGCCGGCCGCAAATGGGAGCTGCTGGCGAAGCAGCCCCCCGGCCGCGGCAAGTTCCTGGTCTGCAACGCCGACGAAGGCGACCCGGGCGCGTACATGGACCGCAGCATCCTGGAGGGAAACCCGCACAGCATCATCGAGGGGATGGTCATCGCCGCCTTCGCCACCGGCGCCACCGAAGGCGTCGTATATGTCCGCAACGAGTACCCGCTCGCGATCAAGCATCTCATCATCGCAATCCGGCAGTGCCGCGACTTCGGATTCCTCGGCAGCAACATCCTGGGAACCGGTTTCAGCTTTGACATCAATATCGTCCGGGGGGCCGGGGCGTTCGTGTGTGGCGAAGAAACCGCCCTGATCCGCTCGATCGAAGGCAAGATGGGCGAACCTGTACAGAGGCCGCCGTTCCCCGTGGAAAAGGGCATCGAGGGCAAGCCCACCGCGATCAACAACGTCGAAACCTGGGCCAACATCCCCCTGATCTTCAGACTCGGCGCCGAGGAGTTCGCCAAGATCGGCACGCCCGGAAACACCGGCACCAAGATCTTCAGCCTCGTGGGGAAGATAAAGAACACCGGCCTCGTCGAAGTGCCTATGGGCATGACCATCGGCCAGATTGTCTACGACATCGGCGGGGGGTCGCCGGGCAAAGGGAGAATCAAGGCCGTGCAGACCGGTGGGCCGTCCGGCGGGTGCATCCCCGCCGATCGGTTCGATCTCCAAATCGACTATGACAGTCTCGCCGAGGCCGGCTCGATCATGGG
>CP070772.1:335416-357290 GCA_020345805.1 Phycisphaerales bacterium
CCCATCTACGCCTACGGCGGGGACAAGGCGTGGATGGCCATCGACCGTACGGGCGGGATCGGCCACGGCAACAACTACAGCGCCTGGGACTACGCCGGCTGCTGCGGCGACGACTGGTTCACCCGTTCGACCGACGATTGCGAGACGTTCGATTACCCCGTGCCCATCCCGGACGAGCCGATGTGGGGCGTGACCGCCGTCGGCCCCGATGGCGAGGTTTATGTCGCCGGTCGCCGCTCATACACGGACACGGAGTTCGTGGTCGCCAAGTCCACCACCATCCAGGATCCCTTCGAGCCGCTGGGTTTTGACTTCTCCGTGGAGGTCGAGATGGACGGTCGGCATCAGTACTACCTTCAATACGGCCCCAATCCCGGCGGATTGATGGGACAGGCCTGGATCGCCGCTGATCACTCCGACGGCCCGACCCGCGGTTACCTCTACCTGCTCTGCTCGGTCAAACCCGACGGCGGCAATGACCCGATGGATGTTCACTTCACGCGTTCCACCGACGGCGGGCACACCTGGAGCCCGCCGATCCGCGTGAACGACGTCCAGGACGGCTGGCAGTGGTTCGGCACCATGTCCGTCGCCCCCAACGGCCGCATCGACGTGATCTGGAACGACACCCGCAACGACCCGGACGGCTACGACTCGGAGGTCTATTACTCCTACTCAACCGACACGGGCGACTCGTGGTCGGAGGCCGTCCCCCTCACTCCACCGTTCGATCCGCATCTGGGCTGGCCCCAGCAGGACAAGCTCGGCGATTACTACGACATGGTCTCGGACAATGTCGGGGCGGACCTCGCCTACGCCGCAACCTTCAACGGCGAGCAGGATGTCTATTACCTCCGTATCGGCGACCACGACTGCAACGGCAACGGCGTGGGCGATGAGCAGGACATCACTGACGGCTTCAGCGCCGACTGCAACGAAAACGGCATCCCCGATGAATGCGAAGGGCTGTATTGCAGCGCCGATGTCAATAACGACTGCACCGTCGACATCGACGATCTGTTCCAGGTCCTCGGGGCCTGGGGTCAGAGTGGTGTGCAGGAGGATGTCAACGCCGACGGCGTGGTAGACATCAATGACATATTCGATGTCCTCGGCGCCTGGGGACCGTGCCCCTCATGACCGGTGGATTCTGCCCCCCCGCCGAGCTTGCTTGCGCAGCGTCGGATCGTCAAGCGACGATTTATCGGACTATCCGGCACAATCCTGAGCGCCAGAACGGTCCGTTCGCCGCAACTGCGGGCGCGAGTTTCCTCTTCTGCGCGCCCGTGATTCTGCTATGCTCTTGCCAAGGAAAGACGGCCCACGGGTTTCCGGCGTACCCCATGGGTGGACAGCATTCTCGGCCACATCGCTTGTTTCGGGCATGAGAGTTCCGTTGGCTCCGCCTGCCTTCACTGGATGCTGATGCTTCACTGCGCCTGCTCAACCAACGTCTCGCCCGAGCGGATCGCTCGCATGCTTGCCTTTCATGCCGTACCGGGCCGCGCGCCGCCCGCGACCGGCCGGCGACGCTGAGACCGCAGACCCGCCTCTGCTCTCGAAACATGAGATCGACCCACAAACCGACTTAGGAGCAAGCCATGCCGTTGATTACCTGCCCTGATTGCGGAGCCTCCGTATCAGACAGCGCCCCCCAATGCACCAAATGCGGCTGCCCGATAGCCACACAACTCGTCGCCTGCCCGGAGTGCCAGGCCAAATCCTTCCGTACCGCCGCAGCCTGCCCGCAGTGCGGCTATCCGCTGGACCAGATCAAGACGGAGGTGTCGGCCCCGCCTCGGCCCGCGACCGAGGCTCCCCAGCCGGTGCGCGTGGAGCAGACGATCATCCAGGAACCGGGGCCCGGCCGCTCAGTTGGCGAGGGAGTCCAGAGGAGTGCGGAGATCGCTCAGGGGATGGGGGCCGCGATGGCCATGCACAAGAGTTTCGTGGGTCATTCTTTCGGAACCCTGGCGGCGTACCTGTTCCTCTACCCTCTCGGCTTCATACTCAATCTGGTATTCCTGCATGAGGCGCGCCGCATAAGAAAAGTCACCGGCATCAGCCCATCCGGCAGCGGGTGTCTGGCCGCGCTGCTGCTCTTCTTCTTCTGGATTCCGTTGATTGGCACTCTGGCGTTCGTGATTATGCTCACGGCCGGAGTGCTGGCCATCTGAGCGCGGGACAATCACCGGAGGCCACGACAATGGCGATCATACAATGTCCGGGCTGCCATGCCGATATTTCCGAATACGCCAGGCAATGCCCGAAATGCGGGGTGAATGTTCCTGAGGTGCTGGCGGAAAAACGTGCAAAAGACCGGGCCGACGAGCTGCGCCTGGAGGCCGATTCGCTGTCGGCCCGGGAGAAGTATGAAGAGGCCCTGATCGCGCTGCGCGAACTGGAGACTCTTGTCTCTGCGCCCGAGTCCCTCAGGGGCGAAATAGAGGAGCTCGAGGGATTGCGCGACGAGCGGGTGCTGACCCGGGAACTCGCCGCCGCCGAACAGACGCTTTCTGAAGGGGATTACGAGCGGGCGGTTCTTCATTGCAACGCAGCGCTGTCACTCGATCCCCAGAACGGCCTCGCGATCGAAATGCGACAGATGGCCACCACGGCGCACCGAGCCAGGGCGGCACGCAGGAGAGTGATGGCCGCGGTGACGGTCCTGGCGGTTCTGGTCATTGCCGTTGCCGGTTCCGGTGCGGGAGTCCGTTTCTACAACCAATCCCGGATACAACATGCACGGGAGCATTTGAACGCGGGACGGCTGCGCATGGCCCGCACCGAAGTCAACGGGTGCATCGCACTGCGATTCCTGCCCTTCCTTGCCGACGGCCAAGCCGACATGCTGGAGCAGATTCGCCTCCGTGAAGAGCAGGAGAATCAGGTCCAACGGGCACGTTCGGACTACCAACGGGCTCTGCACCGCACTTCGGAAATCAACACGATCAAGCGATATGCCGGTGAGGTCTGGAAGCGCATTGTCGCGGAGATAAGCAAGGCGGAAAGTGCCGCCGGCGATCATTCTCAGGCCGCCGCTTCGTACAAACTGGCCCGGGAACTGCTGCCCGTCGCCGGCGCCGAAAGCAGGTGTGACGCAACCGCCGAGGCGATCGAAAGGGAGCACAAGGCCAGTTCCGTCGCCGGTTCCGGCTGGGAGAACGCGGTGCGGGAGCGCAATGCCGCGCTGGAAGAGTTCCGGGACGGTGACTATCGGGAAGCGCAGAGGATGTGGGAGGAGGCGACCGCCGGCTTTGAGGCGGCCGGGGAACGTGCCCGGGAAATCAGGGCAGAGGAAGACAGGAAAAAGGCTGAAGCGAACGCCCAGGCTGAACGCAGAAGACAGGAACAGCAGCGGAGGCGGCGGGAGGAACAACAGCGCCTCAGCCAGGCGGACTTCAAGAAAAAGGCCCAAACCGTGGCCACTACGATCTCGAAGCTGGGCAAACAGTCCTACGCCTATCGCAAGGCGGTAGATGCGGCCAACCGAGATTCCTGGGCGACGGCTTATGAGTACTTCGAACTGGCTTCACGATTCAGTTTCTCCCAGGAATTCGGCGGACGTCTCGGATTCACCAGCAAGTGGCGACTGGACGGGAACTGGGCAAACGAGCATGCTCTTCAGCAGCGGCTGGATCGCGGCGACATCGTCTATCTCCTCGTGGAACGAACCTCGAGCAGCGACGTCGATTTCTTCCTCAAGTCGCCGCGTGGAGACCAGGTGCGGATTTCAGACGAGGATTACGAGGAAGTCGATTCGTCGGGATCCTGGAAAGTCGGAGCCGAGTCCAAAGGGCGGGAAACTTACAGCATCAAGGTGGAGGTCTACTCCTCTGAGTAGGGATCGATCAGCCCAACTTCACGAATGCGTTTTGGTCCGTCCGCCATGAACGGCCGGCGGTGGGGTGGGCAGACTCCGCCGCACCGGAGAGTTGACACGAATCTCGTTCCCGTGAGGACCGGGAGGCTTTGCCCACGGGTTTCAACGTCCATATCCTCGTTGCTTCCCGCTACGGCGCGGCGGCCAACCGGCGGACCGTCAGCAGCAACGCGATGACGAGAACAACAAGTATGCCGAGAATCCAACAACCTGCCTTTATCAGGCGCGATCGTCGGTCCTGACGCTTGAGCAGGCGCTGCTTGAGCCGCTGCGTGCTGAACGGCAGGCCGCATTCGGGGCACACATCGCGACGCCGCTCCACGATCCCGTGCAGGTCGTAGCCGCATTCCAGGCAGCGGATCGCCTCGTCGGGCAGCTCGTCAGGATCAACGCTGTCGAAGGTGCTATCCGACATTGCCTGCGCCTTGCGTCACAGGATCATTCTAGCACTACCCAGAGGAAAGCCCGCGGACGGGAGGCCGCGGGCTTTGTTATGTTTGTCCAATCGCAAATCGGCGATCGAAAATCGAAAATTCTCTTACGCGGTGGCCATGGCCACACCCGCGATGATGCCGTCCTTCTCCGCCATCATCCGCAGCATGTCCAGGCACCGGCAGGCGTAGCCCATCTCGTTGTCGTACCAGGAAACGACCTTGAAGAACCGGTCGTTGAGTTCGATGCCGGCCAGCGCGTCGAAGACGCTGGAGTGCTCGTCGCTGATGAAATCGCTGGAGACGACCTGGTCCTCGGTGTAGCCGAGCACGCCCTTCATCGGCCCGTCGGCCGCGGCCTTCATCGCCGCGTTGATCTCCATCAGGCTGGTGGAGCGGGAGGGGCGGAAGGTCAGGTCGACCACGGAAACATCCGCGGTCGGCACGCGGTAGGCCATGCCCGTCAGCTTGCCCTTCAACTCGGGGATGCAGAGGGCGACGGCCTTCGCCGCCCCGGTGGAGGCGGGAATGATGTTGGCGTAGGCGTTGCGCCCACCGCGGAAGTCCTTCTTGCTCGGGCCGTCCTGGGTGGGCTGCGTGGCGGTGGCGGCGTGGATGGTCGCCATCAGGCCCTCTTCCAGCCCGAACTCGTCGTTGATCACCTTCGCCACGGGGGCCAGGCAGTTGGTGGTGCAGGAGGCGTTGGAGAGGATCACGTCCGTGTCCGGGTTGTACTTCTCGTGGTTGACCTTGTAGGCGTAGGTGGGAATCTGGTCCGGGGATTTCGACGGTGCGCTGATGAGCACGCGCTTCGCGCCGGCGTCAAGATGCTTCTTCGCGCCGTCGTAGGTCGTGAACAGCCCGGTCGACTCGATCACGTAATCGATGCCCATCTGATCCCAGGGCAGAGAGGCCGGGTCGCGCTCGGACAGGCATTTGGTGCTTTGCCCCTCGCAGGCGAACCCGTCGCCGGTGGCGGTGACCTTCTTCTCGAAGCGGCCGTGGGTGGAGTCGTACTGAAGCAGGTAGGCGAGATTGTCCGCGGGCACGAGGTCGTTGACGGCGACGATCTCGAAGCCGCCCTGAAGCATCGCCTTGCGATAAACAAGCCGGCCGATGCGGCCGAATCCGTTGATGCCGATTCTGATTGCCATCGATGGTGTGCTCCTGTTTGATGCGGATGTGTGGGCAGCCTAGAACGCTCAGAGGGGCAAATCAAACGGTCGGGCGGTCGGCCATTCACCGGCCATTCGCCTCTGGAATCATCGGACCTTCGGAGGGTGCAGATCACCTTCTCCGCCCAACCGCCAACACAATGCGCTGCCAGGCCGCTACTTATCACCTTCCCCGCCCTGGATCTGCGGCCGCCAGAGCGTATCGGGCACGCCCGCATCGCCGTTGGCCCTTCTGGCCAGGGCGAAGAGAAGGTCGCTGAGCCGGTTGACGAACTGGATCACCGGCCGGCCCACCGGCTCGCTGCGGCTGAGGCGGATGATGGCCCGCTCCGCCCGCCGGCATACCGTCCGGGCCAGGTGCAGGTGCGCGGCCAGGGGTGTTCCCCCGGGGATGATGAGGTATTTCAACTCCTCGTTGCCCGCGTCGATCTCGTCGATCCACGCTTCGACCGCCTTTGCGTCCGCCTCGTCGATGCGGCGGATCTTCGCCTCGTGCTTCGACGCCTCGGGCGTGGCCAGATCCGCCCCCAGGTCCAGCAGCCGGGATTGGAGGACCGCGAGGATGTCGCCCAGCCGCCCGTGAAAAGGCCGATCGGCCTGGCACAACGCCGCCACCAGCCCCAGGGAAGCGTTCAGTTCATCGACCGCCCCGTAAGCCTCGACCCGGGCGTGATCCTTGCCCACCCTCTGCCCGCCGAAGAGGGCGGTGGTCCCGTCATCTCCGCTTCGCGTGTAGAGCTTCATGCTCAATAGCGTATCACCCCCCCCACGGCTGCCCCAGTGCCGCCCGGCTCGGGTGGATAAAATCACCGCCCAGCGGAATGTTGTACCGCGAAAGTGCGTCCTCCCTGTTGCCAGAAAGATACTCTGAGAAAGGGGAAGACCTGCTCGGGGAAAGGAGCAACCTCATGGCGCGTAAAGTTCTGGCCTCACTGCTGCTTGTGTCGTTCCTGCTCGCCGCCGGCGGATGCCTGGTGGTGGCCCATAAGGACATCAGCGAGTCCGGCACCGTAGTCACCTCCAGCACGCTCGATCAGATCGTGCTGGGCGAGACGACGGAAGCCTGGCTCATCGCCACCCTCGGCGAGCCCAACGACCGGACCGCCGTGCAGGGGGCGGAGAACATCGCGATCCTCAAGTACCGGCACATGGTGGACCGCGAGAACGAGGGCGCGGTGTTCCTGCTCTTCTCCGGATCATCGCGGTCCAAGCGGCAGTCCACGACCTACTTCGAGATCGTAAACGGCGTGGTCAACCGCTACTGGATCGAGCGGGCCCGGCTGTGAGGCCACCGGTGATCTAGGGAGCATCCTTCTCGATCCCCAGGTCCTCGACGGTGAACAGTGCGTCGAACCGGTAGCCGGCGGCTTCGATGTTCTCCCGCGCGCCTTCCTGGCGGTCGATGGTGCAGATGATCGCCAGCACCGTCGCGCCGGTTTCCGCGATGGTCTGAGCCGCCTCCAGCACCTGCCCGCCGGTGGTGGCCACGTCCTCGACGATCACCACCCGATCGTTCTCATCGAGCACGCCTTCAAGCTGCCTGGCGGTGCCGTAGTCTTTCTTCTTGTTGCGGATGAACACGCAGGGGATGCCCGAGGCCAAGGAGGCGGCGGATACGAGGGGGATTCCGCCCAGCTCGGCCCCGGCGAGCTTGCTGACCCCCCCCACGTCTGCCGTCAATGCCGCAACGCGCTCGGCGAACAGCTCCCCCAGCGCCGCGAGGATGTCCGGCCGGGTGGAGAAAAGGTATTTGTCGAGGTAGTAGCTGCTCTTGCGCCCGCTGCGGAGGGTGAACTCGCCCCTCAGAAGGGCGACTTCTGCAATCCGCCGGGCAACTTCCTCTCGCGTCAAGGTTCTGCTCATGCCCGTCATGTTACCCGGGACCGCCGCACCATCGGAACATCGACAGCTCAAGCGAGCCGGGCCGTCCCCGGCCCCGGCGACCTCCGACCACGGGAGGCGGCCTCTGCACCATCAGCACCGGTGCGCATGCGACCAGTTGACGCCAACGCATCGGCAACTGATGATATGTCTCCCGGAGGGGCCCGCAAAATCCACGGAAGGAGCTCACCGATGAGTCTTGTCGAACTATGGCTTCCCATCGTGTTGTCGGCGGTGGCGGTCTTTATCGTCGCCGCGGTAGCCCACACCGTCCTGCCCCATCACAAGGGCGACTGGGGCAAGGCCCCGGCCGAGGACGACCTGCTGGAGACCCTCCGATCCAAGGGGATCGGACCCGGGCAGTACATGTTCCCGTTCTGCACCGGCCCCGGCGAACTGAAGGACGAGGCGGCCAAGAAGCGCTTCGAGGCCGGGCCGCACGGGACGCTGACGGTCTGGCCGGGCGTGCCGAACATGACCCGCAACCTCATCCTGTCGTTCATCTTCTACCTCGTGGTCAGTATCTTCGTGGCGTACCTCGGCGCGCTGGCGATTGACGCCGGCTCGTTCCGGGAGGTCTTCCGCGTGACCGGTACCGCGGGGATCATGGCCTACGTCCTGGGCGGCATCCCGCAGGCGATCTGGTTCGGCTGCTCCGGCCGCAGCCTCCTGATGTACATCATCGACGGCATCGTCTATGGGCTGATCACGGGCCTGATCTTTGGCTGGCTGTGGCCTGAGGTGGTGGAGGCGGCGCTGCCGGTTGTGGGCTGACCGGTCAGGTGGAGCCAAGTTCAGCC
Organism: Phycisphaerales bacterium; assembly: GCA_020345805.1. Lineage (GTDB taxonomy): Bacteria > Planctomycetota > Phycisphaerae > Phycisphaerales > SM1A02. The sequence continues at coordinate 343,587 of CP070772.1, forward strand.
CTTGTCCCACTTCGCGGACCACCCGGCCCGGTTGAATGCCCTATCATGCCGTCATGGCATCCGTCTGTTTCTATTTCCAGGTGCATCAACCGTTTCGGCTCCGCCGGTACTCCGTTTTTGACCAGGATCCGTTCTACTTCGACAACGAGGTGAACCGGAAGATCCTGGAGAAGGTTGCGGGCAAGTGCTATCGCCCGGCGCTGGCGACCCTGCTGGATTTGGTCCGAAGACACGAGGGCCGGTTCCGCATCGCGTTCTCACTCACCGGCATCGTGCTGGAACAACTGGAGATGTGGGCGCCGGACGTGCTGGAGAATTTCCGGCAGCTTGCCGCCACGGGCGCATGTGAGTTCCTGGGCGAGACCAGCCATCACTCCCTCAGCTTCCTTTATTCGCGCCAGGAATTCAGCGAGCAGGTGACGCTGCACGACGAGCAGATCCGACGCCACTTCGATCAGCAGCCGCAGATCTTCCGAAACACCGAGCTGACCTATTCCAACGAAGTGGCCTCGCACATCGCGGCCCTCGGCCGATACAAGGCGATTCTCTGCGAGGGCGTGGACCGGCTGCTCGGATACCGTTCGCCCAATTACATCTATGTCCCGCCCGGCACGCACGGCGATCCGTCCCAGGCCCGGGTGAAACTCCTGCTGAAGAACTACCGCCTCAGCGATGACATCGCGTTCCGATTCTCGGACCGCAACTGGCCGGAATGGCCGCTGCCGGCAGAGCGGTTCGCGACGTGGGTCAATCAGATCAACGGCGACGGTTACGTCTGCAATCTGTTCATGGATTTCGAGACGTTGGGCGAACACCAGTGGGAGGACACGGGGATCTTCGACTTCCTGGACGTGTTGCCGGAGAAGATCTACGACGTCAATCCGGGCCACAATGATTTCCTCACCCCCAGCCAGTGCATCGACTGTTATCCGCCGGTGGGCGAGTACGACGTACCCTACACCACCTCCTGGGCCGACACCGAGCGCGACCTTTCAGCCTGGCTGGGAAACCCGATGCAGCAGAATGCGGCGGTGGAACTGTACAACCTTGAGGAGCCGGTGAAGGCGGCCCATGCCGCCGGTGATGAGTTCATCCTCGAGGACTGGCGGAAGCTGACCACCTCCGACCACCTGTACTACATGTGCACAAAGTGGTGGGCCGACGGGGACGTCCACAAGTATTTCAGCCCCTACGACAGCCCCTACGACGCCTACATCAATTACATGAACGCGCTGGACAACATCCGCAAGCGCGCGGAGCGTTGAGGGGGCGGATTCCGCCCGGCGCCGGCCTCTCGAGGCCGCTGCAGAGCACAATCCCGCGGCGATTTGGCCAGCTGCGACTGGCCCGGCTCCGCCGGAGGCTTATAGTGAAGCATCATGCGTAACCGCTTGCCCCACGGCGGCTTCACCATCCTGGAGCTGGCGATCTCCCTGGCCCTGATCGTCCTGCTGCTGGCCATCCTCCTGCCCGCCCTCGCCAAGGCCCGGGTGGCCAGCCATCGTGATCACTGCGTCGGGAATCAGCGGCAGATCGGCACCGCCCTGTTCACCCGCCTGGAGGATCACGACGAGCGGTTTCCCTACGTTCCGGTGCAGCCGGACTGGCGATACGCCGGTGTTCGCTTCTCCTCTGTCAATGACGAGCCGTTCCTGGATTACCAGCGCCCGCTCACCCACTACCTTCCCGTGGGACCCGCCGGTTCTTCACGGATCGATCTTCTCCGGTGCCCGGCGGACCGGGGCATCAGCGGCGAAACGGGCGAAGTCGGCACCGCCGGGCGTACCGCCTTTCGCGCCTTCGGCACCAGTTATCGCGCAAATGCCTGCCTGTTCGATGCTCATCTGGCCAACCATCCACCATTCGCCGACACCTCCGCCCCTCGCGCTGAAGGCGATGCTCCCGGAGTGTCTCCTCCCTCCGAGTTGCGGGGCCTCGCCCGGTTTGAGATCACCACGCCGCCCTCCCGCATGGTCATGCTGGGTGATCCATTCTGGTACGAGGTGTTGGAGAGCACGGGGCGGCAGGCCGACTGGCACGGTCAAACCCATGCGGGCAATCTCCTCTTTCTCGACGGTTCAGTACGCTTTATGACCATTCTCCCACGCCCCCGCGTCGGCCCGGCCGTCTTCGATCCCGTCCTTCCCGGCACCGTTCCTCTGCACACCGCTCAGGACGCGGGGAAGAAAGAAGGCCGCTGATCGCCGGTGATGTCGTCAAGACCAATCTGCCACTTGCCGCCCCCTCGTAGGCGGTCCCTGCCGCGCCGGGCGAAAGCCCGGACCGGTATCATTAGCGCGTGATTGCGAGAGCCTCATTCACCCGTTCCTGCAAGTGAGGATAGAAACTTGTCTAGCACACCTGACACCGCCGCCTCCACCGCCATCCTCTGTGCCGGGATCCCCGCGATTAACAACTCGCTCTATCACAAGATCCGGTTCTCCGTCGGCGATCCGGCCGCCCTGATCGAATTGCCTGCCGGCAGCCGCAAGACTCTCATAATCCGCGACATCGAGATGGAACGGGCCCGGAAGCACGCCCGCGCCGATGATGTCTTCTGCCCCGCCGATTTCGCGCCGAAAGGCGGACTTTCAGGCGATCGCGAAATCGCCACCGCTCAGGCTACCGCCGAGTGCTTGTGCCGGGCGGGTGTTCGGCAGGTTGTTTCCGACCGATCGCTGCCGTTGATCTTCGTCCATGAAATCAAGCAGGCGGGCATGGCCATCGAGTGCGATCCGGAAATGGGTGTGCTCGAAAGACGGGCCAAGGATGAGCAGGAGATCGCCTGGCTCCGCGAAGCGCAGCAGATGACCGAGAACGTGATGCGGATGGCCTGCGAGACCATCGCCAACGCCGAGGCCCGCGCCGATGGCGTGCTGATGCACGGAGGCGAGCCGCTCACCGCCGAACGCGTCCGGTCCATGATCGACGTGTTCCTTCTGGATCACGATTATTCCAATCAGCCGGCCATCGTCGCCGGCGGCCCGGAAGGCGGTGATTGCCATAACGCCGGCACCGGCGACCTCCGCACCGGCGAGCCGGTCATCATCGACATCTTCCCCCGCAATCGCAAGACGCTTTACAACGGCGACTGCACCCGTACCGTCGTGCATGGCGACGTACCGGATGAGATCGCAAAATGGCACGCCATTGTCGTCGAAGCGAAGGCCGCGGCGATCGCCGCCACCTGTGCGGGTATTACCGGCGAAGAAGTCCACGCCGCCACCAGCGCCGTCATCACCGCAAACGGTTATCCCATGGGACTTCCCCCCGATGATGCGCCCGACGCCTACTGCGGCATGGTGCACGGAACCGGGCACGGCGTGGGACTGGAAGTGCACGAACCGCCGCTCCTGGACAAGGGCGGACCCGAGCTCGTCGTCGGCGACATCCTCACCATCGAGCCCGGTCTGTATTCCAAGGCCATCGGCGGCGTGCGCGTCGAGGATATGGTCGTCGTCACCGAAACCGGTTGCGACAATTTCAACACCCTGCCCGAAGGGCTGGAGTGGAAATAGCCGAGCCGTCTAACGCCGGGTGGGCTCGAAGCTCGCCACCATCTTGCCCGCACGCCACACCCGTACCGTGCCGTCGGATTGACTGACGGTGATGGCGATCGACCTTGTGCTCAGGGTGATCCCCGCCGCGGCGGCGTGGCGGGCGCCGAGGCCTGAAGGCAGGCCTTCGCTCAAACCCGCTTTCAACCGCGCCCCGGCCGTCTCGATCACCCCTGTGCCGTGGATGATGAACGCCCCGTCCAGGGTGCTGAACTCCTTGACGGTCTCCGTCATCTTGTCATCCAGGATGTTGCGCTCTTTCTCTGTGTATCCCTTGAAGGGATTGAGGATCATCTGCTCGGACTGCTCCAGCACGTGGCGGTGATCGCCCACCACCAACAGCGAGCCGACTTTCTTGCCCTCGCGGCCGTGTTGCCCGAGTTGCAGAGCGAGGCTCAACACCCGGTGAAACACCGCCCGCTTGATGTGCTCGTCGATGTCCGGCTGGCGGGTGGTGTCGAACAGCTCGTATTCGCTGCCCAGGGGCATCACCACCAGCGAATCGATCAGCGAACGGAACGGCCCGGTGAGGAAGACGACGGTGTCGTCCAGATCGATCACGCGATGGGAAAGGGCGATGATCGCCGCCAGCTTCACCTGCCCCAGCCGGTCGAGCTCGACGTTGGGAACGTTGATGGAAGCGCCGTCGGAGCCGGTCAGTTTCTCGATACGCTCCACATCGGCCTTGTCGCGGGCTACGAGGATGGTCCGGGGCGGGACCGCCTCCAGCTCGGGCAGGGCATCGACCGCCACGATGATCGCCCTCGCGCTGCTGGCCTTGGCCAGCGTGGTGGCCGAACCGAGAAGCAGACGGGATACGCGGGTCGGATCGTCCATGACTGCGGTAGGATATGCGCTATCGACCGGGAGCAGGAGGTTCTTGAGATGCGTCGGACCTACACGTTCATGGCGGCTGGATCGGTCGCTGTGGTGGCGGCGGTGGCGAATGGCCAAGCGACCGATACCGCAACCACGCCGCCGGTCCGGGGATCCTCCCGGCCGGCGATCGAGCCTCATCGGCTCTACAACGGCGTCAATCGGCCCCTGCTCGTCAACATCGCCGGACAGCACTCCATCGGCACCTACGAGCTGGCGCTGATGAATGAGACCGGCGAGATCCTCGCCGGACCCGTCGAGGTCCGCGGCGGCCGCTCGGATCTCGCCGAGATCGTGCCCGAGATCTGGCAGATTCGTCGCACCTGTTATCTCCAGCTCCTGGACCGCGATCGGGAAGTGGGATCCGCCCTGGTGCTGCGCCCGATGCTTTCGCGCATGGTGCCGTTGACCGAGACGGATCAGCGCTCCGATGGCACGCCCTACACCCGCATCGTGGACTGGGCCGATGAACTTGCTCCGTCCCCGGCCTCAGAAGAGGAGCCCGCAACAACAGAATCGCCACCCGAAGGTGAAGGGGGAGACGCGACTGCTGAGCCTCCCTCCGAAGCGCCGCCGGATGAAACAGGCAGCGGGCCCAGTGTCTTCAGTGGACTCTGCGCATATGTCGAGCAGGAAATCGTGCTGCGCACCACGGTCGGCGACATCGTGCTGGCAATGTGCCCCGAGGAAGCGCCAAACACCGTGTGGAACTTCCTTCAGCTTTGTGAAGGGGGGTTCTATAACGATGTGACCTTCCATCGCATTCTGCAGATGTCGCGTGCGGGCCTGCCGTTCGTGATCCAGGCCGGCGATCCCACCGCAACCGGCGACGGCGGCCCGGGTTACTGGCTGCCCATCGAGCCTTCCCGCCTGCCGCACGATTACGGCGTGATCTCCATGGCCCGGGCCGATGATCCGGATTCCGCCGGCAGCCAGTTCTTCATCTGCCTGTCGCGCGAAGGCACCGCCCGCCTGGATGGCCAGTACTGCGCGTTCGGTTATGCCGTGGAAGGGGCGGCGACGATCGACGCCATCGCCGATTCGGAAATGCTGGACGCGGAGCTGGGCCGGGCGGTGGAACCGCCGGTCATTCTCGAGACCGTCCTGCGCCCCGCCCCGCCGCACCTGGTGGGCGAGCAACGTTGGATGAGGCGCATCAGCGTAGAGACGGCGGAGATGGAGAAGCCTCGCCCAGAGCGCGTGCCGCGGTGAAGACTCGGCGGAGTGGTGGCGCTCCGTCAGGCATCGCTGTTTTTTGATCTTCATCCCCGGCGGCCGTAGCCTTCAGGCTTCAGGACCGAACATTCACGCCAACTGACGGAACACACCATGAGCGACTACCCAAAGGCGATCATCTCCACCGACCTGGGCGACATCACCGTCGAGCTGTGGAACGACGTGGCACCCAAACACGCGGAGAACTTCCTCAAGCTCGGACGCGAGGGCTTCTACGACAACCTCATCTTCCACCGGATCATCCCCGGCTTCATGATCCAGGGCGGCTGCCCCCACGGCACGGGAACCGGCGGGCCCGGCTGGACCGTCGATGCCGAGTTCAACGACCGCCAGCACGTGCCCGGCACACTGTCCATGGCCCGATCGCAGGACCCCGACTCCGCGGGCAGCCAGTTCTTCATCTGCCTCACCCGCGAGAAGTGCCAGCATCTGGACAACCAGTACACCGCCTTCGGGCAGGTCACCGACGGCCTGGACATCGTCGAGAAGCTCGGGGCGGTCAAGACGGATTCGCAGGATCGTCCGCTGACCCCGCCGAAACTCGTCTCGGTGAAGCCGATTGAAGATTGAACGACACTGCTGAAACGGATCGCGAAGCCGCAAGCGGGGCGGACGAAAACGTGCCTGCCCGCTTGCGGTTTCGCGCAATGATATGAACGATCACGAACTCCACGCCGCCATTCTCGACAGCATGAAGAACCCCGTGCTGTTCGCCGACACGGAGCACGTCATCCGCTACATGAACAAGGCCGCGATCGCCCATTACGATGACGGCGAGGCCCTCATCGGCCGGTCGCTGCTGGTCTGCCACAACGAGCAGTCGCAGAAGCTCATCCACGAGATCTCTGCTGCGATGCGCGATGGCGAAGAGGAACGGCTCATCACCGACAACGAGAAGCACCGCATCTACATGCGGGCCGTGCGCGATGGACGGGGCGAGTTGATCGGCTACTACGAGCGCTACGAGCCGCCGGTGAAGTGATCGCCAATTTGAGTCAGGCCTCGTCGAACGCCGGAGAATATCGCGCGGTGCCGCGCTCGCCGCACGGCCGGGATGGGACGGATGGCCGATCGTGCGCATCCGCCCGTCCGTTGTGGCGCCGGTGCGCCTTCTAATCCTGCGGAGAGAGGTTGGCGCGTTCGCGCGGGATACGATACACGGTGGGCATCAGGTAGTTGCGGCCTTCATAGACATAGACGTGGCCGCTCAGCAGCGTTGGTGCATTGTCGCCCGCCCGCCGGACGTAGTTCTCCATGCGCTCCAGAAGCAGGCAGGGGAGGAGGGTAAGAGGCGGGTCGGCCAAGCCGGTGGCGTCGGCGTCGAAGACGAACACCCACGCCCCGCCGCTGTCCCGGCGCAGTCTGCCGCGCCGAGACAGCACCACCGTCCCTTCACGCAGGAGGTTCTCCTGCCGGGCACCTCCGCCCCCGGTCATGGAAGTTCGTGATCTGTCTGTCGATTCGGCGCCGTCGGTGAACGCGGCGGGAGCTGAAGGTGGGGCGATCTCCCCCACCGCCTCATCCAGACGCCGCATGATGTCCTCGACACTGTCACCTTCCCCGGTGCCGGCCGCGTCCGCCGTGCCTTCTGCCTGATCTGCGTTCCGGCCGGCATCGGAGACATCCTCCGGGGCCGGTGCAGGAGCCCGCTCCGAATCTTCATGCCGGAGCAGTCGCGGAGGGTGGGTCGGCAGAAAGTAGTTGCGCCCGCGATAGACGAACACTTCCCCGGTTGCTTCAAACACCACCCGGGCCTGCGGGGAGGAATCGACAATCACCACCATCTCGCCCAGGATGGTGCTCGGGAGCATGGTGAGCACGTGGCCTGGCGCGTCGGAGTTCTCCCGGCTGACGTGGAATCGCCACTGGCCGGTCGTGGCGTCCTTGGCCATGTGACCGGCGACTTCCACGAGGTGGCTGCCTTCCCGCAGCAACGGCTCCCGGCCCGGGCGCAGCGACTGAAGGTCCGGCACCACCACGCCGGAAACGGTGCTGACCCCATGATCCTGTTCTGTCTCGGTGGCGGGGGGCTGGGCTCGGGTTGCCTCATCCTGTCCCCAAGCGGCGGAGACCGCGGCCAGCAATCCCCCCATCAGCACGCACCCGGCGGCGCTTCGGCTCATCATCTGTCGCAGAGGCATGTGGTGTTCTCACAACATCTGGACCAGGCCGGGTCACTGCAGAAGCGAGCCTTATCGAGCGGCGCGATTCGCGGACCCTTGCGGGGGTGATACCTCCAAACGACGGGCGGTTCAAGCCCCGGATCTGAATCGGCCCTCACGCCCCCGCCGCACCACCATTCGGCTCATCCTCCGCTCAGGATCCGGATTTCAAGCCTCCCAAGGCGGTCGGTCGATGTGTTTGACGGAAGATGAAATCGCGTGTTCCTCGAATCTCGCTTATGCAGGTAATCTGCGCGCTGGCTCTGACCTCGGTCATCCTGGCCGGTGGCTGCGCGCGATGGGTCCGTGTCTTCCGACAGGATCAATCCCGCACCTATAACACGCCCCCCACTGCCGTCGGGAAGGACGGGCTGAAGGCCCGCATCAACGAGGATCAGCGGCTGGTGGTCATCGGCCGTTTCCGGGACGTCTCCCGCTCGCCCGCGAGCCGCTGGTTCGGCGACCTCGGCGAGGGCATGACCGACGCCCTGGCCCGCTCGCTCGTCAACCACAGCGATTTCGACGTGTGGGTCAATCCCGGACTCGTGCAGCGGGTGGAAGACCTGCTGGAGAGGCCGCCGGAGACGCAGTCGAAAGGCTTCGATCAGATACAGGAACAATACCCGGGGATCAGCCACGTCATCGCGGGCAAGGTGACCGACTTTCATCACACGGACGAGCTGATCGCCGATGGCACGAAGCAACCGAAGAAGAGCGGCAGCTCCGGCGCCGAGGCAATCGTCGCCATCTCTTTGACCATCGTTGACATGCAGGTGAGGCGGGTGGTGGTGAGCGATCACGTTTACGGCACCTCGCCGACCGGCGGCCGCTCGATGCAGGAGCTTTACAGCGGAATCGCCCTCGGCTCCTATCTGTTCTGGAGCACACCTCTGGGGCTGGCCGGAGAGGAGGCGATCGATAAGGCCATGACCCATCTCAACCGGGTCGTGCCCACGGGCGATGAATCAATCCGGATCGTCGCCGAGCTCGATTCGTCGCACGTTCGTCTCACCGCCGGCCCTCAGCTGTCTCTCATGGAGAATGACGAGTTCTTCATCTATGTCACAGACAGGAAGACCGGCGAGCGAGCGGCGGTGACCGATTCGGGCACCGGCCGCCTGCTTAAGGTGAGAGTGCAGTCGTCGAACCGGATCTCCGCCACCGGCGTGTTGTCGGGGCGCAAACCAGCCGGGCTCGATCTGAGGGGGGCGGAGCTTCAGCGCTGGCCGGGGCAGGAGATGGGCATCCGCGTGCTCAGGCAGGCCAACGAGGAATGGGAGGAAGGCAGCCGGAGATTGAAGCTGGCCGGCGAATTCAGACATCCCCCCGCCCCGGGCACCCGCTACTTCGTCTGCGTGCGCGATTTCAACACCTGGCAGTGGAAGCAGCTTCTCGATCCGGATACGGGCCAGCCTCTGACCGCCCGAATCCTGTCCGCGGACCAGACCTCCGGCGTGGCCTGGCTCATGGGGCCGCTGCCGGGCAACGTGGACCTGGAGGACGTGGTTCTGTGCAGCGAACCGCCCCGGGGAGGCCGCCACGCGGGGGCCGCAATTCCCGACGGCCCGCCCCTGGCCGCGGCCGACGACCCGCCCGCGGATCCCGCGGATCGCTAACCACCGGAAGCGGCCAAAATCACTGCGGTATTCGTTGCCGCGGACCGATCAGCGCAGTAGGCTTTTTGCAGATCGGGCCGAGTACCCAAGTGGACTAAGGGGACGGATTGCAAATCCGTTATTCATGGGTTCGAATCCCATCTCGGCCTTTGCGGCACGGCCGGCACACGCCACCGTGCCGTGGTTGTTTTTTGCAGAGCGCGAGCATCGTCACGCATACCACTGCTCGCGCAGCACAACTCGCTCTCGGTTGACGAATCTTCTGTCTGACTCTTACGGACGGTCGTCGAACTCGTCGCCGCGGAAGGTGGAGGCGAGGTAGGCTTCCTTCACCACCGGATCGTTGATGAGATCGCGCGGCGTGCCGTCGCGGAGGTTCTTGCCTTCGTGGATGATGTAGGCCCGATCGCAGATGCGCAGAGTCTGCTGCACGTTGTGGTCGGTGACGAGCATGGCGATGCCGTTGACGGCGAGGCGGCGGACCTCGTCCTGAAGCTCCTCGACGGTGTGGGGATCGACGGCCGCGAAGGGCTCGTCCAGCAGCATGAGGCGGGGACGGGTGACGAGGGCCCGGGCGATCTCCAGGCGCCTCCGCTCGCCGCCCGAGCAGGTGTGGGCGGCGTCGGTGGCCTTGTGCGAGAGGTTGAACTGCTTGATGAGCTCGGCGGCCCGCTTCCTGCGGGCGTCGCGGCTGAGGCCCTGGGTTTCCAGGATCGCCAGCAGGTTCTGCTCGACGGTGAGCTTCTGAAAGACGCTGGGCTCCTGCGACAGATACCCCATGCCCGCCAGGGCATGCTTGTACATGGGCAGGGCGGTTACATCGCGGTTGTTGAAGGTGACCCGCCCGGCCTCGGGGGTGATCATGCCGATGGTCATGCGGAAGGTAGTGGTCTTTCCCGCCCCGTTGCGCCCGAGCAGGCCGACGACCTCGCCCGCCTCGATCTCGAGGCTGACCTGATCGACGACGCGCCGGCCGGTGTAGCTCTTGACGAGTTGGCGGACGGTAAGCAGGGGCATGCTGAGCAAGAAGTGTAGCGACAAACGGGCCGTGCGAGGCCGGCCGGGGTGGTCGGGAGGGGGGCGGGTCGCCAATCCTACTTGATGAACCGGAAGGTCATGGGGTAACGATAGGGCGTTCCGCTGGCGGCGTTGACCGCGGCGATGATGAGAAGGACCAGCTGCCCGATGGCGATGATGATCAGCAGGAGAATGCCGATGAGGATGAAGATGAGCGGGATGCAGCAGACGATGGCGATGAGCACGGTGATCTGGAAGTTCAGCGCTTCCTTTCCCTGATCATCCACAAACGGCGACTGGTCCTTCTTGATGAGCCACACCACCAGGGGGCCGAGGATTCCGCCGAAGGGTACGCCCACGAGCTGGCACAGCGCAGCCAGATGGCAGAGCATGGCCATGGTCTTCTCTTCGCTGGTGGGCGAGAAGAAATCGGCACCGCCCGGATGCCCGGGCTCTCCCTGTGGGGGGGCTTCTTCGTTGCGGAGACGCTCGTCGCTCATGACCGCATGGTCGCCGGGATCGGCCGCTACGACAAGAACCGGATGATCATGGGGTAGCGGAAGTACTCGCCGTTGCTGGCGGCGACCGCCCCTCGGATCATGTTGACGATCATCACGATCACCCAGGCGATGACGAATGGGATCGCGATGAAGGTGAGGGTGAGCAGGCAGAGGATCAGGCCGGTCAGGAGCATGTTCACGACCTCCCGGCCGTGATCATCGACGAAAGCGGACTTGTCCCTGCGAATCAGCCACAGGACGAGGGGGGTCGCGACGAAGAGGGCGAAGATCGCGAACGCGAAGGGCGTTAAGTGCATTGCCACAGCGTAGTTACGATCAGTATCGGACACGCCCTGGTGCCTCAATCGCACAGGCGGGGCGGCCTTGGGGCCTACGGTCCGGCAGGAGCACTTGACTGCACACATGGCCACACTCATGACGCTTACACTCCGCCCATCTTATAAGGGTGGAGGAGGCGTCGATTTCACCTCCACGGCCGGCCAGGCAAAGAAATCGGTCAATCTGTTCGGTAGGCCCGCCTCAGGCCCGATCCGGCTCCTCCTGGGGCTTCTCGTCCAAATCCTCATCGCCATCGCACGCCTCGCCCTCGCCTTCCGGCTCGTCCGCGGCGGCCAGGGCCTCTTCGGCCAAGGCGTCATCGACTTCCTCTTCCTCTTCCACCTCCACCGGCTTGGCCTCCTCCGTCCAGTCGTCCGGATACAGCCCGCTGGCGATCGACCCGATAATCAGGTGCAGGTCGCGGTAGAGGTAGTCATCGAGCTTGATACGCGTTCCGTCGGTGTGGACGACGTAGGCGATGGACTTGGCCATCCACCGGTGCATGTCGATGTCGGCGATCTCATCCTGGGCCCATGTGCCTTCGGGCATGTGCAGCGTGCCGTCGTCATCCAGCCGGTAGGTCCGCCCCTTGGCTTTGAAGAACAGCCACCAGATATACGCGGCCGCGGGAAGACAGGGAACAAACAGCAGACCCTTGATCCAGCGGTCGTAGGCGCCGGGTTTCTTGCGGCTTCCCATGCCTTCCAATCGCGTCTGCGACAACTCGTAGGCCTGCTGGGCCAGGCCCACCAGGGGCCGTTGAGGCGGCTGGCGCAGCCCCATGTTTATCCGGAGCAGTTGCCGGAACCATTCATACTCACGCTCGGGCCCGCTCTTCAGCACCTCAACGATGCGCCTGGCCTCCTGAGTCGCCTCCTGTGCTTCCATCTGCTCGGACAGTTCGCTGCCCTCGTGCGAATAGGCTGACAGGGCCAAAACCCAGAGCTGCTGCTGCGGATCGGCGACCGAGCGGATCTGGACCTCCAGATCGAGAGAAGCCTCGAGGATCATCGCGTCAAGATTATCAGTGACAATCGCGAGGGCGTCTTGCCGCTTTCGCCCGTACTCCGGATCATCGAGTTCCGCTTCCAGCGCGTCCTTGGCGAGCTCCAGAACGTGGTACTCGGCGTAGGCCTTCTCCTGATTGGGGATCGCCACGGCGTAGTCGTAGATGCCCCATGCCCCCAGCACCACGCAGACGATGGCGATGATGTTCATGCGCAAGGCGTAGGATCGGGCGATGGTGGTGGTTATGGCCATGGTGTGCAGTTCCGCAGTTGAGGGGTCTTGGGGACGGGGCCGTCGGCCATGCCCGGGAATAGTCAGCTCCCCGGCGGTTGTGTCGGCAAATCAGGCGCGGCGCTTTGCCCAACCCCTCCCTGCCGGTGCGATCCGCAGCCCCGCCGGGGGCCGCACAGACCGAGCCGCGGGTTGGGTGATCCGGGCAGCGAATGGCCCGGGAAGGCAAAACAACCGAAGAAAACGGGAATCATGTCCGAGATCATGCGTCTATACAGCAGTAATGAGAATAGCGTTCGGTAACCAGGAGAATCGACAAACGGGGAATGAGACGACGGGGCCGGACCCCGACATCCCCCGAAAAGCCCGCCAGGGCATTGGCATGGCCGAGCCGGCCGGCGGATCATACCCCAAGCCGGCGACCGCCTGAAGGGAGCCCGAAATGAAACGCATCAATACACATCGCATGATCGCAATGTTGGCCGGCGGCCTGATCCTGACCGCGCTGCTTAGCGGCTGCGCGGACAGCACTCGCGCATCGGAAGGGGCGGCGATCGGGGCCGGGCTTGGCGCTGTCGCGGGCGCGGTTATCGGCCACCAGTCCGGCAGCACCGCCGAAGGCGCCGGCATCGGCGCTGCCGTCGGTGCCCTGGGCGGCTATATCGTCGGCAACGAAGAAGACAAGAAAGAACAGCGGCGCTACGACCCCAACTACGACTACTGATCCCTTCGCCTCACGGCACCACCACTCTCCGCAGGCGAACGCCGATCACCCCTACGGCCCGGTCACCGGGCCGTTTCCGTGCGCGGCTGAGTTGTCGACCATATGCCGGCGCCGCGCCGGCGCGCGGCCCGCTCCAGTTGAGCAAAGCGGCCAAGCCGGCTGTGCGGCCATCGGTCGTCCGCCTTTGCCCAACCCGCCTGAAGCAGAAACTCGCTGAGGTTCGTTCCGTCGTCCAGTTCGATATGGGCGAGTAGCCGCCCGTACCTATCGCGGGTTTGGTGCGGTTCCAGCAGCAGCATGGCAGGCCGCTCGGTGACAAGTTCGCGAACCAGATCCGCCGCCTCTTCGGCCCAGGGTTCGGCGGGGCGGTCCGGCGAGGCAACCTCCGGGCAGTCGATTCCCCACAGTCGGACCCTCGTAACCGGCCTCTCCTGATAA
>CP070772.1:357390-378511 GCA_020345805.1 Phycisphaerales bacterium
GGCAGCGAGACAATCTCGATGATGATGGAGGTGGCGACCAACGCCTTGGCCGAGGTCCAGATTGCCAGCACGCCCGCGGCGAGATAGGCGAACAGCGGCCCGTAACTGCTGTCAAAATCCCGATACACCACCTGGCCGTCGAGAACGGCCGTGCCCTGCTCGAAGTACGCGTTGACATCGGATTGGGTGTCTTCGCCGAGGACGAAATACACCGCGATGAACAGTCCCAAGCGGCTGAGAATGATGAACGCCAGGGACCATCGGTCGAACTGTCGGCGGGATAATTCCTGCAGGGGTCGCAGGTGCAGGGCGATGACCATCGCCACTCCGCAGGCGATGGCGATGGCGAACTTTCCCAGAAGCACTGCGGACATGGTCGGCTCCCTGGCGGCCGGAGAAGGCCGCACCGTCGGCGGAGTTTATGTCTCATTCCCCATTCCAGGGGGTCGGGCGAGGTTCAATATGGTCATTGCTCGGCCCAAAAGGGTCCGATACTTGAGTCGGCGGGGGGTGCGAAACGCACTTTGTGGGCCAATCCGTCCGGCCTGCCGCAGCGAACCACACACGGTGAACCGATCGTAGGAATCACGCCCGGTTTCGACTATGGTTGACAGGCCGGTCGCCGATGGCTGAGGATGGGTGTCGGCGGCGGCATCAAGCGGATTTCAAATGACCAGATCCCAGACGATCATTGTCGTTCCCTGCTACAACGAGGCCGATCGTCTGGATGTCGAGGCGTTCAGACGGTTCGACCCCGCCGGGCGATCGGTGCGGTTCCTGCTGGTCAACGACGGCAGCACCGATGAGACGCGTGTCCTTCTGGAAAGGCTCCGGGAAGCCGACGGCGAACTCTTCTCCGTGCTGACCCTGGACCGGAACCGTGGCAAGGCGGAGGCGGTGCGCCAGGGGATGCTGGAGGCGCTGAAGGATGAGGTCGCCTACGTCGGCTTCTGGGACGCCGACTTGGCCACTCCCCTGGAGGACATCGCCCTGTTCTGCCGGATCCTCGACGAGCGGAGCGATCTGGAGATGGTGTTCGGATCGCGGGTGAACCTGCTGGGGCGGAAGGTGAGGCGTAACCTGCTCCGGCACTACATAGGCCGCATCTTCGCCACCGCGGCCTCCGCGGTGTTGCAATTGCCCATCTATGACACCCAGTGCGGGGCCAAGCTCTTTCGGGCCACCGACGAGATGAGGCGGATATGCGCAGAGCCGTTCATCTCCCGGTGGATATTCGACGTGGAGCTGATCGCCCGTTACGTGCAGTCTCGCCGCGGCACCGACGAACCGCCGGCCCGCGATATCATCTATGAGCTTCCGCTCATGCGCTGGATCGACGTGAAGGGATCGAAGGTGAAGGCCAGGCACTTCATCGCGGTTGCCTTCGACCTGCTCCGGATCCAGCTGAAGTACTTCACGGGTGCGTAGCGGGGTTGGGTGGTTGAATACGGCGTGTCTTGGGCGAACGCGATGGTCCAGCAGGAACGGGTACAGATCCTGGAGAACGCTCCGCCACTCGATCTGAGGGCGCTGCGGTGGCTCCTGCGCGGGCTGGTCACTGAAAGCGAAAGACCGTCATCGATCGGCAAGCTCATCCGCGGCGCGGTTCTGGTGCCCGTCTTCGGCCTGTTCCTGATCCTGGCCACCGTTCGGGCGTGGCTGCGCCGCCCGGTTGAGCGGATCGCGGTGCTGGAGGATGGATCGCGGATCCGCTGCCGGCTGCCCGACTTGGTGCAGATGTACATCTACATCTTCGGGTACTGGGAGCCGGACCTCACCGACTACATCCGAAATCACCTGCGCGAAGGCGACACGTTCGTGGATGTGGGAGCCAACGTGGGCTATTTCTCGCTCCTGGCCTCCCCGATCGTCGGCAAATCGGGAGGCGTGGTGGCCATAGAAGCCTCGCCGAGAATCAACCGAATGCTCGAGGAGAACATCCGGCGGAGCGACGCGGGGAATGTGCGGGCGACCAATATCGCGGCCGCGGCGGAAGCCGGGACCCTCGACGTTTATAGCGGTCCTGATCACAACATCGGCCTGACCACCACCGTCAAGGGGCGCGGGCTGCCGGTGGAACAGTCGATCGAGGCACTTCCGCTGGGAGAGATACTCACGGATCAGGAAGTCGCGCGGGCGAAGCTGGTGAAGATCGACGTGGAGGGCGGTGAAGGAGAGGTGCTTGCAGGGCTGACAAGCTTTCTCCAGCGCTGCCCGGAAGACGTGGAGATTCTCGTCGAGCTGTCGCCCAAGTGGTGGGACAACCCGGATCGCCTGCCGGTGGATGTCCTCAAGCCGATGGTCGAGGCGGGTTTCAACATCTACGAGATGGACAACAACTACTGGCCTTGGCGCTACTTATGGCCGCGCCGCATCCGCCGCCCTCGCCGCGTGCGAAGGAGGCTCACCAAACGCGTGTTTCGACTGGACCTGGTCCTCTCTCGGAAAGATGTCGAGGAGCTTTAACGCCGGTTGTCGCGGGGAGGGCGGTCGGCCGTGGCATGATCTGGAGCGGGCGGACGCTCGTGCCCCTGAGCCTGTGGCTGCTGCCTGCGGAGAGTGAGCCGATGCCCGGACCGAATCTTCGAGCCTTCCATGAAACGAGTCGGAAGCTGGATTTAAGGCAACCGCTGGAGTTCTTGCTGGCGGAGTTCCGCCGGGGGAACATCGCCGACAGCAAGCGCGGTGGTGAGGATTCGGCGATACGAGCTCATCTCGGCGGGCTGTCGGCGGCCTGGGAGAGAGTCTTTCCCGGTTTTCCCGCCTGTCCCTGGAGGCGTCGGACCCTGACTTGGGAGTACCACCGGGGACGGCGAGACGCCTATCTGCGGCAGCTCATCGCCGCCCAGGTGTCGGCTGATCAGACCGACTGCTTCCTCATCGTCAATCCCGCCACCGTGCTGGGAAGACATGCCCGGGCGCTGGCGGAGGCATTGCCCGCCTGTGAGGTCATCGGAACGGATATTGATCCCAGGGGTGAGCGCGTCTATCGCATTCTGAACTTCTGGAAGTACCGCGGTCTGACCAATTATCAATTCGTGCGTGAGAGCATCTTTGAGCCGGATCTTAAGCGACGCCCTGCGGTGGTCACCTTCTTCGGCGCCTGCGGCTCGGTCAGCGATGGATGCATGGATTACGCGATTGCCACGGATTCCCCGTTCCTGATCTGCCGAACCTGCTGTCACGACAACATTGCAGGCAACACCCAAGTCATCAGGAGGCCGACGCACATCAACCGTTTCTTCGCCTTCAAGAACTGGGGACTGGAGAGGTACAAGCGGGCGCGCCCGGGCTTCTATTTTTCAGACCGTTACCGCGAGAACGCCTATCCCAGAAGCGCCGCGGCCCGGGAACTGATGGACACCGAGACAATCGTGTCCATCGCACAGAACACTGCGGACAGCGATATCTGCCGCAGCCTGATCGACCTCGACCGGTGCCTGTACCTGCGGGAGAACGGCTACGACGTTATGTATCGCGAGGAACTCTTCTTCGCGCACAGGCGGCCGGAAGTCGCCGGTTGACGTCGGCCGGATTGCTGCCGGTACTCGGGTCAATTGAATCAGTTCGCGAGCCTGAGATTCGCCCGGAGATGATCGAGGTTCAGGCTGCCGACGATGACGCTGGCCACCGCGGGGTTGGAGAGAACGAACCCGATCGCTTCCTGCGCATTGAGAAAGCCTGACGCCAGCGCCTTCTTTACCACCACGCCGATGTCTGCACTCGCGGCCTCATCCATGACCGCCTCGTGTGAACGATCGTTCAGGTGATATTCGACCATCAGCGCATCGGCCCAGCTCAACGCCGCCTTTGCGCCTTCGACCGTTTTCCCGGAAAAACCGATGGCGCGGATAATCCCCTCATCTCGCAGCGCCTGAAGAGTCGCCACCACATCAGTTTCATTGATGATCTTCAGATCTTCTCCGCTGGAGTGAAGGAAGACGATATCCAACACATCGCTCTTCAGCCGCTTGCGGCTTCGCGATATCGAATCACGCACCGCCTTCTTTGAGAAATCGTAAGTCGAACGACCATCCTCGAAGGTCTCGCCCACCTTGGTCGAAAGAACAAACTCGCCGCGCCGATGCGAGATGAACCGGCCGATGCGCTCCTCGCTGATCCCGTAGGCGGGGGCGGTGTCGATGAGGTTGACGCCCAGGTCCAGCGCGCCGTTGAGCAGCCCGTCGGCCGTGTCGTCATCCGGCAGGTCGTAACCTTGCGGGTACTTGATCTGCTCGTTGCGCCCGATCTTGAACGCCCCGAAGCCGATGGGGCTGACCTGGAATCCGGTGCGGCCTAGACGTCGGAGAACCACTGTTCCTGCTCCTCCCAGGGGGGAATGGCGATGTTGGGCCGGGGCCAGTCGGGCGGCTCCTGCGGCATCGGTGCGTCCTTCTCGCGCGCGGGCAACAGGCCGGAGATCCTCCGAGCCATCTCCGGCACCAGGACCATCTTGGTGGGCCAGGCGGTGACGGTATTGCCTTCGGCGATGATGCTGAACGTGTCGGGCCGCAGTCCGCCGCCGGTGCGCGCCTCCGCTCGGTCCACACGGTAGGTCGCCCATTCGGTTCTGGTCGGATCGAGCCGGGGAAGAACGGCGGCGAGTTCACTCGCGGCATGCGTGACGAGCGCCTCCGGTGCCAGGTCCACGCCGTCCTCGGCCAACTGCCCGCCGATCTGCCAGACGGTGCGGTCGGCGTAATCGCGAGTGGAGGTGATGGTTACGCGGGTCTTCATGCCGTCGACGCAGTGGCCGTTCAGCAGCGGGAGATCACCGCGGGCCAGAACCATGTGCAGAGGGCGGCGCTGCATTGCCCGGGCAGAAAGGCCCGACAGTTGCCGCAACCCACCGTTGCCCGCTCCGGCGGTGAACACCACTCGATGGGGCTTCAGATCCAGGCTGTCGCCGGTATCCGGGTTGATCAGCCGAACCAGACCCACAAGCCCGGGCTCGGAGGCTCGCAGCTCCAGCCCGCTTTGGGCGTCGATCTTCAGGATTCGTCCCCGGTGGCGCTCGCTCAGAGTGTTGAGCAGCGTGGATGGCTCGATGACCTGCTCTTCCAAACGGGCTACGACTCCGGGACAGGACTTCAGGATCTCGGGGCGCTGCTCATCGCCGAGCTTGCGGGGCCGAACGCGAAGTCCGGCCCGAGCACCCACCATGGCGACTTTCGAGCGCAGAGAGGTGGTCTGCCAGAGATGGCAATAGGGCGCCCGGAGGCGTGCTTCCACGAGGTTGGGTTCGCGCTCTCCGGCCAGGCACCGCCGCCACAAGAGGGGCATTTCGCTGATCGCACGGGCCGAGGAGGTGAGCAGCCCGCTGAGCGTATATTTCAGGCCCCCGTGGACGATGCCCTGGGAGGCGATGGTCTGGCCCGAACCCAGCTCGTGAGCCTCCAGGAGCAGAGCATCACGACCGTCCCGGATGAGTTCATCCAGCAGCCATAGCCCGGCGGCCCCGCCTCCGAAGATCAAGACCTCGACGTTCCGCGGCCCTTCCCTCGTCATGCCCCAATCCTCCGGCACCCCACATCCCGCGTCAACCGCGGGGGAACGTCACAGACCTGTGGCGGTGGTTGTTATCCTTATGTGGCCGGTCCCGGCGGAATACCGGAGGTGCCTCGATGAGTGCAATCAAATCATGGACCATCCCCGGGGCGGCAGGCGAGCTGATCTTCGGCAACGGCCATCTCCCCGCCGGGCGGCCGGAGGGCGTGGTCCTGATCGCCCATGGCTTCAAGGGGTACAAGGACTACGGCATGTTCCCCCGCCTGGCCCGGCACTCCGCCGAGAGCGGCTTCATCGCCCACCGATTCAACTTCAGCCACTCGGGCATGACCAACAACCTCGAGACTTTCGAGCGGCCCGACCTGTTCGAATGCGACACCTGGAACACGCAGGTGCACGATTTCCAGACGGTGATCCGCGCGGTGGCCGCGGGTGACCTGGACGGGTCGGGCCTGCCCTACGTGATGTTCGGTCATTCCAGGGGCGGGGTCACGGCGCTGCTGACCGCGGGGCGGATGGCGGGCGACGAGACGATCCCCCAGCCGTCGGGAGTGATCACCGCCGCCTCCCCCAGCCGGTGCAGCTCGTTCTCGGAGGCCGAGTCCAGGCAGTTGCTGTCGGACGGCTATCTGATCTCTCCGTCTGCGCGAACCGGTCAGGAACTGCGGATTGGCAAGGCGTTCCTCCAGGAGCAGTTGGAAGATCCGGAAGGACATGATCTGCGGGCGCTGGTGGGGAAGATCACCTGCCCTCTGCTGCTGGTGCACGGCGAGGTGGATCCCACGGTTCCGGTCCAGTGCACGGGGGAGATCGCCGCCGCCGCCCGGCAAGCCAAGACGCTGGTCATCGCGGGCGCCGATCACGTCTATAACACCCCCAACCCGATGCCGGATACTGCGGCGCCGAGCGAACAGCTTCAGCAACTGCTGGACGCGTTGAGCGACTTCGCTCGGCGATGCTGTCAGTCCGGGTCGGTGCCTTCGGGGACTTGATCGGCCAGTGCTTCTCTAAGTGGCTGAAGGTATTGCTCGTAATGGCGGTGGCGATTGACTGACGATCGGTAGATCGGCTCGCGCACCTGGAGCGTGCTGGCGGTCTGCGCCACCCGCCGATTGCGGTGAAACTGAAGGCACCCGTCGTCCCAGGGCAGGCCGCAGAACTCCAGCAGCCGGCGGGTCATCCCCTCCTGGTCGTCCACCATCTCTTCATATTGCACGGTCATCAGCGGCAGGTTGAGCGCTTCAGTCCAATGCTGAAGCAGTTCCTCCTGCCTGCGATAGACGAAGCCGAGGTTGTTCAGGTCGTAAGTGAACGGCAAGGCGCCTGTGAAATCGTGGAAATAACAGGAGAGGCAGGTGTCCAACGGATCGCGCAGGCACCAGATGATCCTTGCCTCGGGAAAGAGCATCTCGATCAGCCCGAGATACAGCGAATTGGCGGGTGTCTTCTCAGTGACGTGCGAGCCGGAGCCGGCCGCGTCGACCAATATCTCGTTGGCGAAGTCGGCCAGCTTCTGAAGGTGGTCGCGGTCGAACTGCGAGGCGCATTGCGGCCAGGGCGCGGCGACGCCGGTCAGCGGTTCGCAGCGCCCGATGATCCGCCCCATCAGCCCCAACTCGCCTCCGCCGGTCAGATCGGGGTGGCTGTCGAGGATCTGCTCGATCAGCGTGGTGCCGGACCGCGGCATGCCGGCGATGAAGACCGGCCGCACCGGCCCCGGATCCGCCCGCGGTCCCTCATCAAGGGCCGGGCGGGAGAACACGCGCCTGATCGCGTCGACCTGTTCGGCGAACCCCATGCGATTGAACGGTGCTTCCTTGAGGCGGTTGGCCTGATCGTAAGTTTCCCAGGCAGCCGGGTAGTCGCCGGTCCGGTCGTACACGTCGCCAAGCCGGAACAGCAGTATGCGCTTCTGGGCGGGGCTGGTCCGTTCGTGATCGACCTGGCGCTGGAGCAGATCGGCGGCCTCACCGTAGCGACCGCAGGCGATGTTTGCGCTTGCCGCGGCGCTCCCCACGATCACGTCGTACGGCGCCTTCCGCAGGGCGGATTCGGCGAGATCCAGGGCGGCCTGGGAATCACCTCTCTGCAGAAGCGATTCGACCCGGCCGGCCGTCGCGTCCACCGCGGAGGAATCCAGCCGCAGCGCCTGAGCGTATGCCGCTTCGGCTTCTTCAAAACGTCCGAGCTTCCGGAGAAGGTCACCCATCTCGGTGTGAAGGGCGGGCGATTGCGGCTCCAGTCCCAGGGCGATGCGGAGATGCTCTTCGGCCATGGCCAGCTCGCCGCCCTCGACGAGGGCCCTGGCCGCGGTCGAATGAACCGAAGCATCGCGCGGGGCAAGTTGCAGAGCCGCCCGGCACGCCTTGATGGCCCGGGGCAGTTGCTTCAGCGCCATGTTCGCCGCGGCGATGTTGGTATGGGCGGCAACGAGCGCCGGATCAAGCTCGATGGCCTTCTCCAGGGCGTCGATCGCTTCCGACGATCGTCCGGCAATGCGCAACGACGCCCCCAGGTTGCACCAGGTCGCGGCAAGCCGCGGCTGCAGTTCGGTCGCGGACCGGAACTGCTCGATGGCGTCATCAAGTCGGCCCATTCGGTGCAGCGCAATACCCAGATCGATGCGGTGGGCGGCTTTGGACGGATCCGCCTCCACCAGCCACCGCCATTGTCGCGCGGCTCCCTCCACGTCGCCGCGGTTGAGCAGGACTTCGGCCAGAGCTGCGCGGGCCTCGGCATGGTGCGAGTCGATTTCCAGAACCCGATTGAATGCATCCAGAGCCTCCTCGGGGCGCTGAAGATCCCAAAGAGTCAAGCCGCGGTTGAAATGGGCCGGCGCATATTCAGCAGCGGCATTGACCGCCGCCTCGTATTGGGCGAGGGCCTCGGCGTTACGGCCGAGCTGCCGCAGGACATTGCCCAGGTTGTAGCGGCTCTGTGGATGCTCCGGCCGGACCCCGACCGCGCGCCGGAGCAGTTTCAGCGACTCATCCCACCGGCCGGTCTGTCCGCACAGCACCCCCAGCAGGTTGAGGGCGTCGCCATGTTTGGGTTCCCGGGCCAGGATCTTGCGATAGATCGTCTCGGCCTTCGCAAGCTCGCCGGATTGATGCTTCCCGGAAGCCTGGACAAGTTGCGAGGCGATCGCGGTCATGAATGGCCCTCTCCGGCTGCAGATGCGGCGGCGCGTGACCCTTCGGCCGCCTTCGTGTGGTGTTATCGGTCGATCTACGAACGATCGTGAGGGGATTGCGAAGCATCGGCCACGCCATGACGACTGCCCGAATCGAATTGCGACGGCTAGGTGTCGGGTGCTTCCCAGGCCTCCTCCAGCCGGCGACGCAGTTGGGAAGCCGGCCTGACCTCGACCAGCGGCGGCTCGTCGTGGTCGGCCGCTTCATTCTCCCTCGCCTCGGCCTTCTCGATGGCCGCGCGTGAGATCTGGCCGTCCTCCCCGACCTCCTCGACCCGCACCGCGACGCGCTTGGAGACGCCTCGCTCCTGCATGGTCACCCCGTAGAGCTGATCGCAGGTGGCCATGGTGCGCTTGTGGTGGGTGATGATGATGAAATGACTGTTGTCGAGGAAAGGCGGGAGGATCTTGCAGAAGCGGTCCACGTTGGCGTCATCCAGGGCCGCATCGACCTCATCGAGCACGCAGAATGGCGAGGGCTTGGACTTGAAGATGGCCATCAGCAATGCGACTGCGGTCATCGCCTTCTCGCCGCCGGACAGTTGGCTGATGACCCGCGGCTCCTTGCCCGGAGGCTTGGCGCGGATCTCGATGCCCGATTCCAGCCAGTCGATCCGCCCATTCTCATCGGGCAGGAGCATGATGTCGGCGCTGCCGCCTCCAAACAGCCTGCGGAACATGCCGTCGGGTCCGGCGAAGTTGTCGCGAATCGAGTTGAAGGCCTCTTCGAAGCGCTGTCGGCTGCGGGTGTCGAGATCTTCGATGAGGGTCTGAAGCTGAGTGGCGGCTTCGTCGATATCCGTCACCTGCTTGATGAGGCCCTCGTTGCGCTGCTCGAGCAGTCTTTCCTCCTCGATGGCGTCCAGATTGACGTTGCCCAGTTTCCGGATCGCTTCGCGAAGCTGGACGGCCTCCGTCTCGGCGGTATCCCGCTCCAGGGGCGAGAAGTCCTCCTGTTCCCGCTCGGCGCGATAGGGCGGATAGGCCCCGGTGAGATCCAGGTCCAGCTCTTCCAGCGTGCGCTCCTCCAGCGACTCGCGCTTGACCTCGACCTCGCGGCGGCTGATTTCGACGGCGTGGTAGTCCCGATCGATGTGGGCGGCCTTCGCCCGGCCGGCGGCGAGCCGTTCCGCCGCCTGCTCGACCGTCTCATCCGCCTCCATCAGATCCGTCTCCAGGTCCGCGGCCTGCCGGGCCAGATCCTCGAGGGCAGTCTCAGTGGAGTCGATCTCCTCCCGGGCGTCGGCAATGGTGGCCTCGTACTGCTCGATCTGCGACAGCCGACGGTGGACCTGCTGGTTGTGCAGCTCCTGCTGGCGATTAGCCTCCTCCAGGGCCAGCTCGCGGTGTCGGCGCTCGCGGCGGGCGGCTTCCAGCTTCTCGCCCGTCTGGCCCAGCTCGACCTTGGCGGCGGTGAGGGCTTCCTGGACCGAATCGACCTTTTCGAGCGTGGACCGGGCCGCCTCCTCGGCTTCCGCGGCCTCCCGCCGCTCTCGGATCAGTTGCGAACCGAGCTGACGCCCCGTTTCGCTCAGTTCACCGTGCTCTTCACGCAAGTCCTCCAGGCGATGTTGAAGCTCGTCGCGCTCGCCGGTGACGGCGGTCCGCTGCCGCTGGATGCGCTCGATTTCGTTGCCGATACGCTGGGCCTGGTACTGAGCGTCGACGACGGAACGGCGTGCGACGTGAAGTTGCTCGGCGACGGTCTCCTGCCGCTGTCGAGCTTGGGCCGACTCACAGAGCAGGGTGTTGAGCTCGCTGCTGCGATCCAGGATCCGTTCGTCGATCTCTTCGATGCTTTTCTTGAGCTCCGTCCGTTCCACTCGTCGTGACAGCCAGCCGTCCCCGGCAGCCTGCGCGACCGGCCGGCCCAGGGAGATGCGACCGTCGCTTTCCAGCACTTCGCCGGCGTGAGTGACAAACCGCCAGGCTCTCATCGGGCCGTCGGACAAGGCGAGGGCGGCGGCCAGGTCGGGCACCAGCGCCGTTCGCCCCAGCAGCCGCGCGACCGCGGGCTTCAACTCCGGGTCGATGCGGAGCAGGGAGAGCAGCGGTGTTACCACGCCCGGTACGGTCGCCGTTGCCGGGCCGTCGAGGCCCGGCGGCGTGGTGTCGGTGCCGGTGCCGGGAATCTCCTGCCGCACCGGCAGAAAGGCGACGCGTCCCTGGAGGGAGGCGACAGCAGGCTCGAGGGCGTTCAGGTCCTCGAGCGATTCCACGAGCAGGACTTGCAGGTTGTCGCCCAGGGCCGCTTCGATAAGTGGGGCGTGTGCGCGGTCGGTATCGATGAAATCGCCGAGCAGACCGCGGACGCCGGGGAAGGCGGCCGGCCGATCCAGAACGGTCTTGACCGCATCGCCCAGCCCTTCGCGGGCTTCATGCATCTCTTCCAGCAGGTGGAGGCGGGACTGCAGGGCGGCCCGCTCGTGGCGAGTGGAGGCAAGGCGCTCGGCCAGATCCGCCTGGCGCTCGCCGAGCGCGGCGGTGGCGGTGTCATGCTCGGTCAGTTCCTCTTCGCACTTGCGAACCTCCGACGCGGCGGAGTCCAATTGTGCCTCGGCATCGCTGAGGGCGGATCGGCACTCCTCCTCCTCGCAATCCAGATCGTCGATGCGGCCGGTCAGCCGGCGGCTCTGATCGGCCAGCTCTTCGGATCGCCCCTCCACCGACTGCAATCGCACCTGGGCCTGTGATTGACGCTGCCGGGTTCGGCTGACCGCCTCGCCGGCCTGCTCGGCCCGCTGGCGCGCCTCGACGCTTGCCTCCTGCAGCCTCGCCCGCTCCTCGGCCCGGCTGTTCACCTGGCGTTCGCATTCGGCCACGCGCTGCCCGGCAGTAGTGATCTCCGCTTCGGCGTCCACCACGTCGTTGGTGAGGTCATTTATGCGTTGCTTGAGCTCTTCCAGCCGGACTCGGTCTTCATCGACGCGCAGGCCGGCTTCGGTGATGTTGCGCTCGGTCAACTCAAGCCGCTGCTCGGCATGCTTGCGGGCGGCGACGCACTCCAGGCGCTGCTGCTCCAGGTCGCGCTGACGGGTCTGAAGGTTGTGGCGGGCGATCTCGCTGGTCTGCTTGTCGTCTTCGAGCCTGCCGAGCCGATCGACCAGCGATCTGCGCTGCTCTTCCAGGTCGGCGATGCGGCTGGTCAAACCCTCCAGGCGCAGGCGGAGTTCGTGGTAGGCGTCCAGGGCCAGCTCGGTGCGCAGCTCACGGTAACGGGAGTCCAGCTCCCGGAACTTCCGGGCCTTGGCGGCCTGCCCGCGTACGATGCGGAGCCGTCGCTCGGTGGAGGCAAGCTGTTCACGGACGCGGACGAGATTGACCTCGGTTCGTTCCAGCTTGCGTGCGGCCTCGATCTTGCGGGCCCTGAACTTGGCGACCCCCGCGGCCTCTTCGAGGATGGACCGCCGCTCCACGGGGTTGGCGGTGAGCATGGCGTCGACCCGGCCCTGCTCGATGATGGAATAGGCGTGGGTGCCGATGCCGGTGTCCATGAACAGTTCTTTGATGTCACGGAGCCGGCATTTTTTGCGGTTAATGAGGTATTCGCTGCGGCCGTCGCGGTAGAGGCGGCGGGTCACATCCACCTCTTCGGCGTCGATGCTCAGCCGCCGCCGGGCGGCGGGCTCGGCGGCCTGCCCGTTAATGACGGGGTTGTCGAAGCTCAGAGTGACCGAGGCGCAGCCGACGGGCTTGCGGGCGGCGGACCCGGCGAAGACCACGTCCAGCATGGCGTCGCCGCGCAGGCTCTTGGCCGAGCGCTCCCCCAGCACCCATTTGACCGCATCCACCACGTTGGACTTGCCGCAGCCATTCGGACCGACGATGCCCGTGATGGGCCGGTCGAACCTGAACTCCATGGCATCGGCGAATGACTTGAAGCCGACGAGCGTAATCTTGGCGAGCCGCATGCGGCGTTGACCTCCTGTCCTGCCTGTACTCCATCCTGGAGTCGAGTCGTCTTGCCAGGCGCTATGTCGGGGAGCGGGTGTGTTCCGTCCGACCGTCTTGGACGTTTCCTTCTCCAATTGCCCTTCATGATAACGCCGGCGGCGGGGTTATCGAGGTGAATATCCGTCACGGGGCTGAGACGGGGGCGAGGAGCCCGGCTGGCCGGGGCGGGCGCTGTCGGGCGATTCCGATTCCGGCTCAGAAAACTCCGGTCGCTCGGTGACGGTCGCTCTTGCCTCCTGAGCCACGATGGCCGCAAGGATGCGGTCCTGTTCAGCCTTGAAATCGGCCGCGATGTAGTTCTGGCTCCAGATTTGATACAGGGCCCCGACCGTCTGGCCGTAGCTGAGGCCCAATCCCGGTGCGGGTTGCTCGATGGTGGTTCGATGACCGAGGAAGCGGACGAACTCGGCGAGGTTCCGGTCCGCCGTCAGAACCACTCCCCGAATATCCTCCGGGCTCTGACGATAGAAGACATCCACCTGCTCCTGGCCCGCGTCACCCTTGAGCATCAGCCGGTTGGACCAGATCTGGACCGTGATGGGCAGATTGAGGGAGAGATCCCGGCTGAAGATGACGATGCGCGGCTGCCCGAGCTGGGCGATGTAGATCATCGGATGGTCCGACTCCAGCACATCCACAATGAACTTCTCGCCCACCGCGATCCGCTGGATGGAGGGGTCGCCCCGCTTGACCAGTGCTTCATACACGGCGAGCCGGACCCCGACATCCTCGTCGTCGAGCAGTTCTCGCAGAGCGCCGCCGATGCGGGGGTCCACACGCATCTCGCCCAAGAGGTTGACGGCGGGGATTCGCGACTGGGCCGATGCGTTTCTCGCCATGTCGATAAGATGGGGCACCACGAGAGCGTCGTTGAGTTTGGCTCCGGCCTGCAGCGCCGCGAGGCGGGGAAGCTCCTCAACGTGGTCGTAGAAATCCCTGATGACCGGGAGGGCCCTCGGACCAAGGGCCCGCCAGCGCCAAGAGGCCGTCTCGGCATCCGCGGGGTTTTCCAGGACGCTCCGGCGCACCAGGCCCGCCGAACCCTCCGGATCCGAGAGCCGGATCGTGGTGTGCCGCAGAAGCTGGACGAATTCCTCCGTATTGTCCCTGTAGGAGGGGGGCACGGTGATCTCAATGGATTCGTCGGATTCGCCGTGGGCGGTGGGCCCTCCCTGCAGCGGCTCCTCGGGAAACTTGGCATTGATGGTGTTCTGGAGATGTGAGGAGCCGGAATGGCTGGGGTCGAACAGCCGGAGCTTCACCGGCATATCCTCCAGAACTTCGCCACCGTTGAGAATGCGGCCGACCGTCCGGTTGACTGCCGTGCTGTCCGTGCCGGGATCGGTGAACGGGTTGGCGAAGATCGGCCCTCCAGCCTCCGCGAGGGGGGAGGCCTGACGGCTGCCGGTCTGGGGCAGGCCGGGCCGCAGTTCGCAGGTGTAGAGCCGGCCGCCCTCCAGGCTCGTAGTGCCGGTGCGGGGGTCGGCATATACGCGGACGTCGAACTTCGTGCCCGGGATCACCTGCTTCGCTTCACCCCATTTGCGAGGCAGATATCGCCGACCGATGGCCCCCGGGGGGATCACCGCCTCCACGACGACCACCGCGGTGTCCGGCGAATTGAGCATCGCGGTGGGGTTGATGTGCGCGGTTCCGGTGCGTTCGGAGCCTATGCCGTGTCGCCCCATCTCCGCAAGCATGTGTGCGCGGAGCGAGGGGGGGATGTCACTGGAGCCCGTCCCGTTGAGCCCCACCACCAGGCCGTAGCCTCGCACCACAATGGGCTGATAGCCGACCACCGCCGCCCTGGACGCGATCGTGCCGCGAAGAATGCCGGGCACCTCCGGCATCAGGTTGGAGCGGTCGACCCGAGTGGATCTGGGAGGGGCCTTCTCCGTGGTGCAGGAAGAGATGCCGACGGCAGCGAGAAACGACAGCGCCAGCGTGCAGAACCGGATTCGGCGAGAGAGGGTTGGGGTGGGCATGGTTATCCCCATTGACCGGCCGGGCGGGGCGGGTGACGGCCACAGGTGTCACATGAGCATATTGCCCTTAACGGGTCCGCTCAACGCGGCGGCTAAACCGCCGATTACGCCGGCTGCCCCACCATGCCCAGCAGTTGATCGACGAGATTGCCGATGCCCCGGTGTACCTCGCCGATGCCCTGGGCGGTCATGTACGCGGGGGTCGTGGCAATCCGGTTGGACTCATCGACACACACTTCCTCGGTGAGGCGTTTTGCGTGACGGGCGCCCATCTTCTCGATGGCTGCCGCCGTCGCCTCGTCGGACCCGATGGTCAGGCTGGTGCCGGGGAAGAGGCGTGCGGCAATGGTGGGGGCGATGCAGATGAAGCCGAGCGGGCGGCCGGCGTGATGTGCTTCCTCCAGCACTCGCTTGACCTCCGCGTTCACCTGGCAGCCGCTGCCGCTGACCGCGAAATCGCAGAGATTGGTGGCGGCCCCGAATCCGCCGGGGAGGATGACCGCATCGAACTCCGATCCGGAGACGGTGGCGAGGTCCTCCGCCGCTCCCCGCGCGATGCGGGCCGCCTCGATCCGGACGTTCCGCTTCTCCGCCACCTGCTCACCGGAGAGGTGGTTGACCACCTGTGCCTGATCCACGTCGGGTGCGGCGATGGTCACCTTTACGCCGTGGCGATCCAAGTGCAGCAAAGTGGAGACGGCCTCGTGGATCTCGCTGCCGTCATAGACGCCGCAACCGGAGAGAATGACCAGAACGTGGGGCATGGGTGGACTCCTTGCAGAGAGCAATCGGATACCTGCGGGAGACCGGCGGTGACCCGTGGGCAGCCGATGATTCTGTTCAATGGGCGCTACTGGACTTGAACCAGTGACCCCTGCCATGTAACGGCAGTGCTCTAGCCGACTGAGCTAAGCGCCCAAGACCAGATCCGAGCCGGCGGGGAGCCGCAACCGCCTTGGTCGTGCAGCTCGGATGGCTGCGGCTATTGTCCGGTGGATGGGTGGCGTTGTCCAGACGGGGCCGGTCCCACAGGGGTGATTACTCACCGCGACCGGCCCCAGTTGTGACGATCTCTAAGCGTACCCTCTGGACGGGGTTTGGGCCCTGGTCCATGATGTCGGCATCAAGTGGCGACGGCGGTCCTGCCGCTCACGCAGACCAACCGCCGCCAGACCGCGGGAGTGAATGTGATGACCAACAGAGCCCTGCGTTGCCCGCTTTTCCCGACTGCAGATGGAGGCAACGGAAAACCTTGGCGGCTCCTTTCCGCTGTCGCGTTGTTCGCGGTGATCTCCGCCCCTCCCGCCGGCGCCGGGCCGCTGGAGATTCACGTGGATCCTGCCGGTGAGGCAGGTGCGGTGCGCGAACTCCGCGCGGCGGTGGATGAACTGCGCAACCTGCGCCGGGAAGGCAGCGACGAGTCGGCGGCGATCGTGCTGCACGAAGGCATACACCGCATACGCGAGCCGATCCGGATCGGCGCATTACTGGCGGGGCAGGGATTGGAGATCCGCGCCGCGGAAGGCGCCGAGGCGACGATCAGCGGCGGGGTGGAGATCGCGGGGTTTGAGGTGGGGCAGGATGGTCTGTGGCGCACCTTTCTGCCCGAAGTTGCCGCCGGCCAATGGTGGTTTGAAGAACTGTTCGTAAACGGCGAGCGCCGACCGCTGGCGCGTCACCCCAACGAGGGCTGGCTCCGCGTGGAGCGGGCGGGACCCGACAAGCGAACGAGCTTTACGTGTCAGCCGGGCGCCTTGCCGCCGGACCTTGAACTGCCGGGCCTGCGGGTCGTCTTTCTCCATGACTGGTCATCGTCAGTCATCGATGTTGCTGCCGTTAACCAGGAAAAGTGCGAGCTACTCATGGCCGATCCGATCGGGGCCAACGCCCCTCATTACCGGATCGACAACTTTGAGCCTCATCCACGCTTCCGACTGCAAGGTTCCCGCGGCCTGCTCGATGCGGAAGGCGAGTGGCATCTGGACCGGCGGACCGGGGAGCTTCGATATCACCCCCGCAAGGGAGAGCGCCCCGAAGCGGTAATGGTCGAGGCGCCGCGAGCTTCGGCCCTGATAGAGGTTGCCGGCGAGGCGGACCGGCCCGTGTGCAGGGTCATTCTGCGGAACCTCCGGCTCACCTGCGCGTCCTGGCCGATTCCCGAGCGGGGCTACGCAGAGGGCCAGGCGGCGTTCCACGAACTGCGGACCGAGGCCGGAACGAACGTGCTGCGCAGAGCGGTCCCCGCCGCAGTCAGCTTCCAGTGGGCCGAGGCGTGCCGGATCGAGGAATGCCGGATCCAAGGGCTGGGCACTTCGGGCGTCTGGTTCGGAGCCGGCTGCCGCGAGTGCGAGCTGGCGGGTTGCGCGGTGCGGGACATCGCGGCCAACGGCCTGATGATCGGCGAGGACCGGCAGCGTCGGGTCGAAGCCGGGCCTTGGTGGCAGGCGGCGCCCGGGCAGGTCGCCTTCGGCAACGTTGTCCGCGATTGCCTCATCGAGCGCTGCGGCCGGCGCTTCTACGGAGCGGTCGGCGTATGGGTGGGTTTGGCCGAACGGACGAGCATTATTCACAACGAAATCCGTGAGCTTCCCTATACCGGTGTGTCTGTGGGATGGATGTGGAATCCCACGCCCACGCCCTGCCGGGAGAACCTCGTCGAATACAACAACATTCATCACGTAATGCAACTGCTTTCCGACGGTGGCGGTATTTACACCCTGGGCCGGCAGCCGGGCACCGTGCTGCGTGGCAACGCCATCCACGACATTGTGGCCAACGTGGGGCGGGCCCCGAGCAACGGGGTGTTCATGGACGAGGGCACCACGGAGATCGTGCTGGAGGGCAACGTGATCTGGAACGCCGCGAGAACGCCCATACGCTTCCATCGCACGAGGGAAAACACC
Organism: Phycisphaerales bacterium; assembly: GCA_020345805.1. GTDB lineage: Bacteria > Planctomycetota > Phycisphaerae > Phycisphaerales > SM1A02. The sequence continues at coordinate 374,934 of CP070772.1, forward strand.
GTGCGGAGCAACATTTTCGTGATTGCCGGGGACGGTGCGATCGCCGCCTACAACGCCGCTTCTCCCGAGCACATCACCTATCGGCGGAACCTCACGCCCGAGGCTGCGGGCTGGGCGGCAGAGGAGGCGGGGGACTGGATCGGCCACACCGGTCCGCGTCCACCGTATCGCTTCCATCTGGGATTGTGATGTAGCCTGCATTTAGGCTTTTTGGTGAGTGCGGGATGAGAGATGTCGGCTAGAATGCCCGCCCCAGCCACACCGGAAGGGCGGCCTCCGAGGGTCGGCCAACACCAACAGGAAACACGGAGACAGCAGTGATGGCCCGAAGAATGAGAACGAACCGAAGGCAGTTTCTCGAACAGGTCGCCGCGTGGTCCGCAGGGGTGGCGGCGTCGGCACCAGTGTTCCGAATCGCCCACGCGGAGGAAGACGCAGCCGACACCGCCCGGTCCCTGATCGCAGTCGCCAAGGGCAAGGACTACGAAGGGCTGGTGGCGAAGGTTCTGGAGCCGCTGGGGGGGATCGGCAAGTTCGTCAAGAAGGGCGACAAGGTCATCGTCAAGCCGAACATGGCCTGGGACCGCAGGCCCGAGCAGGCCGCCAACACCCACCCGGATGTGGTCAAGGCTCTGGTGAAGCTGGTCCTGGATGCCGGGGCCAAGGAAGTGCAGGTCGTGGATCGGACCTGCGCCGACCGGCGCCGGTCCTATCGAAACAGCGGCATCCCGAAGGCGATCGAGTCCATCGGCGACAAGCGGGTCACCTGCCCGTACTTCGACGAGCGGAAGGTCGTGCCCGTCAAGATCGAGAAAGGCAAGGTCATCCAGGAATGGGAGCTGTACCGCGACGCGGTCGAGGCGGACTGCTACATCAATGTCCCGATCGCCAAGAATCACGCCATCGCCCGGCTGACTCTGGGTTTGAAGAACATCATGGGGGTGATGGGGGGCGACCGAGGGAAGATCCACCGCCAGCTGGCCGAGTCGTTGGCGGATCTGAACAGTGTGATCGTCTCGAAGTTCACGCTCATCGACGCCACCCGGATCCTGCTTCGACGCGGCCCACAGGGTGGGAACCTGGATGATGTCAAGGTGCTGGATACGCTGATTGCCTCGACGGACATGGTCGCCGCCGATGCCTACGCGACCACGCTGTTCGACCTCAAGCCGGAGGAGATCAGATCAACCGTGGCGGGTTACGAGATGGGCCTGGGCGAGATCAATCTGGACAAGGTGAAGATCGTCAACGTCTGATCAGGTCAATTGGGAGCAACGAAGATCCGGATTCCTCTCATGAGACCGCCGCGCCTCGGCTGGCGCTTCTGGCGACGTTTTTCGCAGGTAGTGTTCCTGCTGGCGTTCCTGTGGCTGTTCCGGGAGACGGAGCTGCGCGACGAAGACGTCCCCGGCTACGTGAACATCGCCTTCCGCCTGGATCCGCTCGTCGCGGCATCCGCAATGCTGGCCGCCAAGGCCCTGATCGCGGGCCTGCTGCTCTGCCTCATCACCGTGGGCGTGACGCTCCTGTTCGGCCGGGCCTTTTGCGGCTGGGTCTGCCCGGCCGGGACGCTGCTGGATCTGGTCGGCAAAGTCATGCGCATCCGATCGCGGCGGTGCAACCGTACGTTCAACTCCCTCAAGCCGGTGCGGTACTGGCTGCTCATCGCCGTGCTGCTGGGCGCCGCCTTCGGGTTTCCCCTCGTCGGATACCTGGATCCGTTCTCGATTCTGAACCAGGGACTGACCCTGGCGGTGGACCCGGCACTGAGCTGGAGCAGCTTCGTCCTGTTCGACTGGCTGTATCAGAACGGCTCGGAAGGGGTGACGAACATAAGCGAGCCGATTTATGCGTTCCTCGGCGAGCACGTGCTGGCCTTCGAGCGTGCTTCATATACCGGGGCGTGGCTGATGGCGGGGATCGTGGCCGCGATCCTTCTGCTGGAGCGAGTGCAGAGGCGGTTCTGGTGCCGATACCTCTGTCCTCTGGGGGCGATGCTCGGGTTCATCGCCCGCCTGACTCCTTTCGGCCGCCGGCCCGCCAAGGCCTGCGCCGGCTGCCTGACATGCGAGCACACCTGCCGCATGGACGCCTTCGACGAGTCGCACCGGCTTCAGCCGCAGGCCTGCACCGTCTGCATGGATTGCGTGACGGACTGCCCCAACCAGATCGCCCAGTTCCTCTGGTTCCTGCCGCGCAAGGGGCGTCCGCCGGCACGGGCGGCGCAACCGGTGCCGATGGAGCTGTCGCGGCGGGCGTTCTTGGGGGCCTGCGCGGTGGGAGTAGGATTACCGGCGGTGTCAACAGCAGGTCGGGCCGCGGGAGTCATCCCCTCGAATGTGAGACTTCTCCGACCGCCCGGGGCGCTGGAGGGCGATGAATTCCTCGACTTGTGCGTTCGTTGCGGCGAGTGCCTGAAAGTCTGCCTGACCAACGGCCTTCAGCCGGTGATGCTCCAGGCCGGTCCCAATGGTCTGTTCTCGCCCCAGCTTGTGCCCCGCACCGGATACTGCGAGTACAACTGCCTGCAGTGCATCGAGGTCTGCCCCACCGGGGCCATCCGTCCCCTGGATCTGGCCGCCAAGCAGAAGTTCGTGATCGGCGAAGCGGTTTTCGACGAGGATCTGTGCCTGCCCTTCGCGGAACGTGAGGAATGCATAGTCTGCGAAGAGCACTGCCCGATCCCGACCAAGGCCATCCGGTTGAAGGAGGTCGAAGTCGAGACCGCCGACGGTCAGACCCGCGTGATTCAGGAGCCCTTTGTCGATCTCGACCTGTGCAACGGCTGCGGGATATGCGAGAACAAGTGTCCGCTGGACGGTGCGCCGGGCATTTACGTGCGGCCGGTGGCGGAGGAGCCTAGTATCTGACCGCAGATTCGCCTCGGCTGATTCTGCCGCACCGAATATCGAGCAGATCATGTTTGACGCAAGCACGATAAAACGGTTGCTGGAGCGGGTGGCCGGGGGCGAATTGTCCGTCGAGGACGCCGTCGGCCTGCTGCGCGCAATGCCGTTTGAGGACCTGGGTTTCGCCAAGGTGGACTCGCATCGCAGCCTGCGGAAGGGGTTCGCCGAGGTCATCTTCTGTGAAGGGAAGACGGCGGCACAAGTGGCCGCGATCGTGGCCAAGCTGAACGGGCTCAGCGAACGAATCCTCGGTACGCGGGCGACGCCCGAGCATTACGAGGCGGCCCGGGCGGAGGTCGAAGGGCTGCAGTACGACGCCGTCGCCCGCATGCTGTGGTTCGACCGCGAGCCAGACCGGCCCCAGCAGGATGGCGTGGTGGTGGTGGCCGCGGGCACCAGCGACCTGCCGGTGGCTCAGGAGGCGGCGAGAACGCTTACCGTGATGGGCCACGCACCGCGCACGATCTGTGACGTGGGGGTTGCCGGGCTTCATCGTTTGCTGCATCACGTTTCCGAGCTTCAGAAAGCCAACGTGATAATTGCCGTGGCGGGGATGGAAGGAGCGCTGCCCAGCGTGGTGGCCGGGCTGGTCTCGGCCCCGGTGATCGCGGTGCCCACATCCGTCGGTTACGGAGCGAATTTCGGAGGCGTGGCGGCGCTGCTGGCGAT
>CP070772.1:378611-398843 GCA_020345805.1 Phycisphaerales bacterium
TGGGTTACGGCCGGCCGCTGCGTCGCTTTTTTGCGCCGGAGGCCGAAGAAGGCCTGGTCATCCAGGCCGGTCTTGGCGTGGCGGCGCTTCTCGTTCTGGATGCCGCTACCGGCGCACTGGGTTTGCTCCAAGCGGGCGGTTCAATCGGCGCCTGGATTCTGCTCATCCCCGGCTGGCTGCTGCTGTTGTGGCAAATCGTCCGTTCGATCGCCGCCGCAGGTGGACACATTGCGATTCAGCCACCCCACTGGCTGGTGTGGATGTCCGCGCCCGCTCTGGCGGTATTGCTGCTGGCCTGCTGCTCTGCCCCCGGCTGGCTGTGGCACAGTGAGTTCGGCGGCTATGACGCGCTGAGCTATCACCTTCAGCTTCCCCGCGAGTGGGTCGCCGCCGGACGCATCACGGGACTTGAGCACAACGTCTACAGCTTCCTGCCCGGTTATATCGAGGCTGCGTATTACCACCTCGCCATCCTGATCGGCGGAGAAACGCAATTCGTCTACGCAGCCCAGTTCCTGCACGCGGGGTTGTCGGTGCTCGCGGCGATCGCGGTATCCCGTCTGGCTTTCCGTGTGGGCGGCTCGCGAAGGCGGATGATCGCCGCGATCGCGTTCACTCTCACGCTCTCCACACCGTGGGTGGTCGTCGTCGGGTCGCTGGGTTACAACGAGATGGCCGCGGCGCTGATGCTGGCCGTCGGTCTGCTGACAATGCAGGAGCAGTCCGTCAAATCCATTCGGCGCGGCGCGGGCGTGGGTCTGCTCGCCGCCGCGGCGTGCGGGGCGAAATTAACGGCGGCAGGCTTTGTCGCCCTGCCGCTGGTGATCCTCTTCATCCTCACGCTGCGAGGGCAGACGGTGCGGCGCGGGACTGGGGCGATACTTTCCGGGGGCGCTGCGGGGCTAATCTGCCTGCTTCCGTACCTGCTTCGCAACGGATTTCAGACCGGAAACCCGGTCTTCCCCTTCGCATCCGGAATCCTGGGGCTCGGACATTGGACGGCAGAGCAGGCCGCCATATTCCGCAGCGGTCACCTCAGCGACTTGGGGCTGCCGGATCGCATCGTGGAAGCATGGCATCAACTTCTCCATTACGGCATCGGACCGAACCCGTATACCGTACCGTTCGTCGAGCCGTGGCATGCTCAATGGTCGATCCTCCCGTGGCTTACACTCGCGGGCCTGGTGATCTGCTGGATGAGGGCCCCGCTTCGCGCGACCGCGTGGCGCATCTTTCTGATCCTGCTCCTTCAGGTGTGGTTCTGGTTCTTCTTCACCCACGTCAAGTCCAGGTTCATGCTCCCGGCTGTCGTCCCGGCAGCGTTCGTCACGGCCGTCTCGTTGCGGGCGTTGACGGACGGGCTTGAGCAAGTGGCATCCAAACGTGCCTTCACGGCAGTGGTGGGCGCGGTGACGCTCGCCTATTCATGCGTGACGGTTTTCATCTTCCGCGGCGAGCCGTATGCGCCGGATGAAGGAGGCAGAACGTTGCGGGCGCCCGCGGCGATGATCGGTCAGGCCGGCGCGCTGAGCGGCGAAGATCTGACCGCAGAGCAGCGTGCCGAACTCGTCGGAGCGCTGCCGGCGGTGTATGTCAACTACGCGCTTCCCGCCGACGGCAAGGTTGCGCTGATCGGCGAGGCGGCCGTGCTGTATTACCGCGGTGATCTCGCCTACAAGACAACCTGGGATCGCGGGCCGTTATCTCTGGCCATGCAGGCTTATCCCGACGATCCCCGGCGCTGGTTCGATTCGATGCGCGAGCAGGGCTTTACGCACCTGCTCGTGAACTACGAGATGCTTGATCGCTGGGAGCGGGCCGGCTGGCACGATCCCAACCTGACAAGTGATCGAATTACTGAAGCGGTCCGGTGCTTCGCGCGGATTCAACGCACCTGGCCCAGACTGCGCATCACGCTCTACACACTCACCGCACTTGATTAGACGGTCATCGCGTTTTGCCGACGCCGCTGGATCATTCGCCGTTGAAGAAGGAGTCGACCTCCAGCCGATCGATCGCCTGTCTGACCCTTTCGATGCGCTGAGGGAGGTCAGCCGGCTGCTGCTCGGGCGGGGTCTGTGCGGCGACCGCCTCCAGAAGGGCAAGGGCCCTGCGGTAGTCCGCGAGCCGATCGGCGGCAGGACGCTGCGCATCAGATGCCCGTTCGACGAGTTCCTCCGCCTCCGCGAGGTCGGACTCGAACGGTTCCTGCTCGAAAGTCCCATCGGGCGGCATCGTTCCCGTCGCATCCTCCCGGCCGGACTCACCGCTGCCGCGGATTGCTGCACCTTCATCCTCAACCGATGCTGATTCGCCGGGGGGTGGCTGCCGTGGAGCGAAAAGGGCCGGCTGGTCGGGTGTTGATTCGGCGTTGCCCCGCTCCCCGCCTGAGGTTTGCCCGGGGATGATCGGGGCACCCTTCCCCGACCTTCCGCTTGCACCGGCAAGTGTGAGGATCGAAGTCACGCTCACCACCACCGCCACCGTCGCGATGGCGATCAGGCCGATCCCCATCACTCGGATGGTGCGCTGATGCCGGGCGAGCTTTCGTTGCATGGCCCGGGCCACGGGGCTTGTCGCCCAGTCCTGCACCGCCGGCTGCGGCGACGGCTCGGAGTAGTTCGCGTACCGGGAAGCGGAGTGCGGTCCCGCCAAGCCACTCACCGGCGACGGCGGTTGAGAAGCGGACAGAAAACTCCCTTCTGACCTCGAAAGACTCGGCGAATCACCGGCAGGACCGGTCCGGTCGAAACCAGAACCAGTGGTGACGGCTGAGGCACCGGAGATCGGTGAGCGGGCCAACAGTTCGTCATCCGAGGCAAAGCTGGAGATGCCGCTCGCCCCGAGTTCCGGCACGGGAAGCGGTGGCGAAAGCGGCTCCGGGATCGGCCGGCCCGCCGATTCCGCGCCGGAAGCGCCGTCCGGATCGTCCGGCAGGGGCTGGATGTCCGGCAGCCCCAGGTAGTTGCGGTGGAGGTAGGCCCCGAACGGTACGCCGCAGGCATGGCAGCCGTGATCCGTCGGCTCGACCATGGCATCGCAATTGTGGCAGTAGCCCAGAAGGTGTGCGACGCCCGGCACCCGCTTGGCCGCGTTCCAGAACTGACGGGTCGTGGGGCCGCGAATGATGGTGTTCTTGTTCACCCGCTCCCGGTCGATCAGCTTCACCAGCGTCTCGTAGCTGCAGCCGGGCTGGAAGGAGCGGCCCGGATCGCGGATGAACCACGGCCCCATCTCGTTGTGGGTGGCCTGGCGGCTGAGCGGATCCAGCAACCCGCCACAGGCCCGGCAGCGATCCGCGGCCGGCTGGGAATCGCCGCAGTAGGGACAGATGAGTACTTTCGTTTTGGCCATGCGTTCGGCGCCCCATTGACAAGAGGGGACAATTCATGTTGGCATACCGGGCATGCCGGCCCGGAATCTCTCAGCCTATCCTGCCCGCCCTCCCTTGGGAAGCCTCATCCTGGTCATGTCGGCCGCCCTCTTCTCAGGATGCGCCTCATCGCCGGATCCGGTTCCTTCTTCGGCGGAATCCCCACCCGGCGGGGGCCGGGACGAATCTGCCGCGCCGCCCGTGGCCACGTTAATCGACGCCCGGCCGGCGGCCTCGGTCAACGGCCGGTGGGTGACCTGGGGCCAGCTCAGGCCGGCGATGACCGAGGCGGCCGGGGCCATCGCCCTGGAGGAACACATTCTCGATCAGGCCGTCGCCGCGGCGGTCGAATCGGCGGGTCTCACCATCACTCCCGACGACGTGGCGGCCGAACGTCTCCTGCTCCTGGAGTCGCTTCACGAGGATCCGGACACCGCCGTGCGCCTGCTGGGCGAGCTGCGCGATCGGGAGGGACTCGGTCCCAACCGGTTCGATGCGCTGCTGATGCGCAACGCCTCGCTCCGGGCGCTGGTACGCAACCAGGTCGAGGTCACCGAGGAGGCCATCCGCCGCCTGCACCAGATCCGGTACGGTCCCCAGCGGCAGGCAAGGCTGGTGGTCGTTCCGGATCTGGCCGCGGCACTCGATGTCGCCGCCCGTGCACTATCGGGTGAGCGGTTCGGCGATATTGCGGTGGAGGTCTCGATCGACTCCTCCGCCGCTCGCGGCGGTCTGCTGGAGCCGATCAGCCGGCTCGAGCCGACATATCCCGAGGCGCTGCGCAAGGCAATGTGGGGGCTGGAAGCAGGCGAGGTCTCTTCCCCCATCCTCCTTGACGACCGCTACGCCGTTCTCCTGCTGGTGCGCAAGATCGACGGTGACGGAGTGCCGGTGGAGGAAGTCCGCGAGAAGCTGGCGAAGCTCGTTCGCCTCGACCAGGAACGCCTGCTGATGAATCAGCTCAGGCGAAGTCTGGTGGCCAACGTCTCGGTGACGGTGTTTGACGAGGCGCTCTTCGACAGCTGGAAACGTCGCCGAAGAAGTGAAAGATGACCGACCACCAGGCCCGCGCTTGTCATCGCGTCAATCCTCGGGCCGCAAGTTCCGCAAGATCCCGCCGCCGAGTCGAAAGGATGTCAGATGACCGAACAACCGTCGATCAACGTGACCTCGCAGGATGACCTGCTCATCGTCGCGTTCACGGAATCGGACTTGATCGAATGCAAGTATCTCGATCGGGCGAGGGAGGAGATCGTCAGACTGGCGGCAGGCGGCCCCCATGCGAGGATCGTGCTGGACGTTGGCAACGTGAGATACCTGTCATCCACCGCGTTGGGAATGCTTGTGCAGCTGATCAAAACGATCAAACTGTCGGGGGGCGAGCTTCGGTTCGCCAACCCCAACGAGCAACTCGCTGATATTTTCGAGGTGGCCCATTTGAGCAGAGTGGTGGAGATCTGCGACAGCGTCGAGGAGGCCGTGGCCCGGTTCGGGGGCTGAGGCTAGAGTTGTCGGGCTGAATCTCTCCTCAGGTGCCGGATTCACCGGCGCGATTCTCAGGTCCTGACGTAGGTCACGCGGCCGAGGGCGATCGGGAGAAGCACAATCACCGGCAGGAACACTCCCACAGCCGGGGCGATGCCGGGCAACTGCACCATCATGAAGATTGCCGCCCCGATCATCGCGGTGATGGCAATCGCCGCGCAGCGCAGCGACTGGAGAAGCAGGTTGGCCGGCTCTCGGAGGAGAAAGCTGGGCAGGGCGACCACCAGCACCAGGACGTTGACCAGAACGGTGGAAAACCTCGAGTACTTGTGCCGCAGCAATGTCGCCTCGTCCATCACGCCCGCGGTCCGGAGCATCCGGCCGATCTGCTTCAGACTCAGCATCTGGGCGTAGGTGGCGTGATGGCGCACCGTCAGGACCTCGGGCGAAAGATCCGTCCGGAAGAAGTCGGTGGTCTCCTGCGGCGCACCAAGCACGTCCGGACGGGCGGCATTCTCCTCCTGAAGCCTCACCACGACGCCCTCGGTCAGTCGCCATCCCTCCCTGTGCGGATCCCATGCCGCACTGGCGGCGGTGACGCGGCGCACGGTCCTGCCGCGATCATCGCGCTGGAGAAACGTAGGCCACCGGAGGGCCCCGGTCTCCGGATCGAACGAAGGGGACTGGAGCAGGTTGCCCGCGGCGTCGCGGGTGAACCGCACCTTGAACTCCTGCACCGTCCTCCGGCCGATGTGTCCGTGATCGCGCAGGAGCAGCGGCGCGACACGGGGAAGAACGTATTCCTGGTTGAGAAGTTCCACGAGGCTGAGGGCGAAGATGAGGGCGATGAACGGCATGGCGATGCGGTGCATGCTCACGCCCGAAGCCAGAATGGCCACCAGTTCCCGATGGCGGTACATCTGGGCCAGGGTGAAGCCCGTCGCCCCGATCGCCACCAGCCCGTGCAGGAACGCGTAAAACTGGAACACGCGCGGACCCTGAAAGTCAACGATGATGCGGACAAATGCCAGTGAAGCGGCCCACGCGCTGCCCCCCTCGTCCACCGCTGTCCGCGCCGCCTCCACGAACCGATCAAGGTTCAGGATCAGGTCGATGGACGCGGCAAAGACGAACAGCAGCAGAAACAGAATGATGAAGTTCGTCAGGAGGCGTCCGATGATGTAGCGATCGATCAACTGCACGCTTGTCCGCCCTGGAGGCCGTGGGGATGAGACGATGCGAAACACGACCCGTGTCGGATGCATCGTACCAGCAATTCGAGCCGCATTGAGAAGGCGGGGAGGTTTCCGCAGACTCTTGGGGGCACGATGACCGCACGGGATGTCGCTGTCGGTTGCCGTCCCTTTCGGTTTCCGGCAGCCGCTACAATGGCGACCCATGTCAGCGAGGTTGCAGGGCAGTTCGGACAGCCAGGGCGGCAGCGCGGAACCGGTGGATGAGAGACCGCCGGCATTATTCCCCGGGGCCCGCGGCCCGATTGTCGTGGCCCTGGTGACTCTGATTGCCGTACTCATGCTGCCGCTGATGCGTATCGGACACCCCCTGTGGCCGCCCGATGAAGGGCGTTACGGCTCGGTAAGCATGCGGATGGCAGAGGGTGGCGGCTGGATCGTGCCCCAGCTTGACGGCCGGCCGCATCTCACCAAGCCGCCGCTGGCCTACTGGGCTCAGGCGTCGTTTCTGCGGGTATTCGGGCGAGACGAACTGGCGGTGCGAGCGCCTTCGCTGCTGGCCTCCGGCCTGACGATCATTCTGGTGTTGAGCGTCGGATGGCGTATTGGAGGTCCGACCACGGGCACCATCGCCGCAGGACTATTGTCCCTGATGCCCTTGCACGTCATCACCGGTTGGCTGGCAATCACGGATCCGCTACTGAACCTGTTCTGGTTTGCCGCGCTGGTCTGCGGCTACTTCGCCGTCCAGGAGCGGAAAGTGAGGTTTACGGTGCTGATGTGGACGGCGGTCGCCTTGGGCCTGCTCACCAAAGGCCCGCTGGCCTTGACGCCCGTGGGTGTGCTGCTGGTGTGGCTGCTGATCAGCCGGCGGCGCCGCGAGACGTGGCGGTTGGGGATTCCCGTCGGTTTGCCCGCGTCTCTACTCCCTGCGGTGGTCTGGGTGGCGCTGGTATTGCGGACATGTCCGGAGGCCATGGACATCTGGCTCCACGAAACGGTGGGCAGAACCGTCGGTAACGGTGATCACCCGGAGCCCTGGTGGTACTACCTTCCCGTTTTCCTGCTAAGCCTGTTTCCGGCCACGGCAATGATGACGCTGCCCGGCTGGAACCTGCCCTGGCGGGCGGCGGAACGAAAGCTGCGCGACGGCGAGCCGGTCTGCCTGTGGATGCTGGCGGTCGTCGTTCCGCTGGCGATGTTCACCTTGATCTCGGGCAAGCTGGCGACCTATCTCCTGCCTCTGGCCCCGCCCATGGCCCTTCTGACGGCGACAATGCTGAACCGCTTCCTGACCGGGGAGGCGGATCATCCGCCCGAAGGGACCCGGCCGCCGGACGTGGTGGTGACTCTGACGGTTTGCGTTGGGCTGCTGCTGCTGGCAGCCGCAGTGGGCGCGGTGACGGCGCTGAAGGACGTTGAGTTGTGGATGGTCGCTCCCCTTTCACCACTGCTGCTGGCCTCGGGATGGATGTGGCGGAACTGGAAGCACCATCCGCGGGAGCGAGCCCGGTCCATGGTCCTGGTGTGGGCCGCGGGAATCGTCTGCTGGTGCTGGGGGCTGATGCTGGAGCAGCGAACGTTCGAGCCGCACAGCGCCCGCACGATGCTGGAAAGGCTGTCTGCGCTAACCGGCATAGCTCAACCGCGGCTGGTGACCTATGGCTTCGACGATCCCACTCTGGACTTCTATTCGCGGCGCGATGTGCCGTGCTTGAGCCGCCAGCGGCTCCTGGAACCTCTGCCCAATCCGGAGGGAAGGCTCATCCTGCTCGCCAGCAACGATGATTGGCAGGTCTTCGCAGAGAGACATCGCGAACGCGCCGCGGCCTTCGTTCACCTTGGCACCTGGCAGCGCTGGTCGGACCACAAAACCCGAATCCTCCGTCCGCCTACGGAGAACGGGCCGCCGTAGCGGGACCTTCGGCCACCCCGCAGACATCGAAACCTCGTCAATGCCTCGCCAACCTCAGATACGCGCAAATCAGCAGGACAGCTAGCACCACGTTCCCGGACCACATCACGACGAAGCCGGCGACGATACCGCTGTCGCGCATCACCTGCTCACCGCCGGAGATGACGATCAGATCCAGCACGGAGGGGGCGAACGACCAGAGGTAAATCGTCAGCGGCAGCGATTCGCGGAGCCACATGGCAAGCGTAGCGCCCAGCGTCAGCAGCAGGAACGCCGTGGCGGACAGGGCGTATCGCTTCCAAAGTCGGCTCGTGATTTCCGTCTGAATTGACCGGTGCTCTTCTCGGAGTTTGGCTTGCCGGAAGAGCAGTTCGGGCTCCGGATCCTCCACCGCCTGGGCGCGTTGCAGCAGCTCATCGCTGGTCTGGGCGGCCGGATCATCCTCCGGCAATCCGGAGACGGAGAGCCCGGCGAGCGTCAGATGTCGCCGCGGATTGGCCGGGCCGCCCCGCTGAAGATCGGACACCTCCACTCCACGCAACAGCAGCTTGAACCGCGATCCCTCCAGACTCATGACATCTCCGCGGGCGAGCGACAGGTTCTCGGCCGCGAAACGACGGACGGCGAAGGTGCCCTGGAATTGTTCGATCACCAGTTCCTCCCCGGGGGAAGCGAGAAACCGCCCGTCCTTCAGCCCATTGGCATGAACCACGAAGCGCCGCCCGGCGGTGCCGGGCTCGATGAATTCCACCTGTCCCTCGCTGCGCAACCGCAGGTCGATCCAGTTCCCGTGGTCCAGGTCGCGCAGATACGCCGCCAGATCGTCCCGGGCCTCGATCACCGGACCATACTCATCCGGCCGCTCCCGCAGCCGCAGCAGCTGGCTGCGGGTCATGGCCCTGGCATCATCCTCGAACACACGAGGCACTCGGAGGGTGTGCTCGACCCTGCTGAGCCGGGCCAAAGCCCCTTCCTGTTCCTTGAAGGCCACGGCATTGATCAGGGCAAGGTTGAGTACGGTTCCATCTTCGCGCCGGTAGATGTCGATCACCGCCGCCTCTGCCGTCACTTCGATCGCGATCTTTCCTTCCTTGTCCAGTTCCGCCGCCGCTACGCCCTCCAGGTACAGCCGCGTGTCGGGGGCCGGCCCGGACGGGTCTTCCTCCGGTTCAGGAGCTTCATCCACCCGCAGGCGATCGGCGTAAATCTGCAGATCACCCAGGTCGAAGGGGTCGCCGCGTTGAAGGGATGCCTGGAAGATCTTGGTCACGTCCCGGGCGATAGTCTGCTCCATCAGGCCCCAGAACTGGGGGATCACCCACTGCGTAAGCAGAACCATCACCAGCGTGAGCACCACGCCCAGTCCCGCGATGGGCGCCAGCAGCCGTCGATAGCTGATGCCCCCCACCGCCGCGGCCAGAATCTCATTGTCGTTGGTCATCCGGTGCAGCGACATGGTGGCCGCAAAGCCCGCGGCGAACGGCAGAGCGAACTGGAGCATCGGGACCGTAACCAGAATCAGGTATCGCGCGGTCTGGGCTGCGCTGATCAGATTTGCGTTGGCCAGCGGCTTGATCGTCGCGCCAAACGCGACCACCGTAACCAGCACTACCGAAACCAGGGCCACCACCCGCAGCAGATCACCCAGGATGTATCCGAACAGCCTCCACGGCATGGCGGCATTATGGCAGAAACAAGGGACGGGGACATGACGGCTTGATGAGCCATACGCGGTTGATCTGCCGGGCGACGCGAGCTGGTGTCCGTACTCTGTCTCCCCGCTGACCCGGTTTCCTCCCGTGGAATGTCCCCGGTCGGCGGGGTACGGCTATCGGACCGGGGATGAGGAAATGCGTGGGCTTTGACGGCTGTGTTGCACCGACGTGGGGCATGGGGGCCTGATCAGGCGGCGACTGCTTTCCCGAGACGAGGTCAGATTCGATGTATGGGACGGCAGAACATCAAGGCTCAGACAGGACGCGGAGAAAGGGAGAACGATGGCAGGTAAACCCCGCGGCAAGCGTGTTCGCCCAGGGAGCCGGCGGGCATTCACGCTCCTGGAGTCGCTGATGGCCACCGGCATCCTTCTGGGAATCGTGGTCGCGGTCACCAGCGCCATCACCGCCGGTCAGCAGCACGCCTACGAAGCTCACCGCCGCATCGCCGCCACCCTGGCCGCGGAGGAGTTGATGGGCCGGCTGGTCGCCGCTCCCTACGACACCCTGATCACCTGGAACGGCTACACCGAGAATGTCGGGAAGATGCGCGATCTGCATAATCAGCCCCTTCCCGAGAGCTTCGACATGGTCGGTCGGGACGTTGTGGTCGTCACCTCCCTGGAGGATTTCGACGATCTCGGCGTGCATGTTCAGGGCCGCACGGTGCAGGTTCGCGCCTTCGGGGCCGACGGTCGCACTCTCGCCCAGCTTACGCGGTTCATTCCCGAGCCAATGTCATGAGACAAGCCCGCTTGACAACCCGACGCGGCTTGACCCTGCTGGAACTGATGCTGGCCCTCACGGTCACGGCGCTGGTGGCGGCCGCCATTTCCGGAATGATGGCCGCCGTCACCACCGGGGTGAACTCCCGCCGTGACAGTCGTGCGGTCATGGTCCGAGCCAGCGCGGCCGAATCCCGCGTCTCGGCGTACGTGGCCCCGAGCCGATGCGTTCTTCGCGTCAATCCGGTCTCGCTGGTGCTCTGGATGTCCGATGACCGCGAGAGCGAGACGGTCCACGCCACCGAGGTGAGGTGGCTCCTGTTCAGCCCGGAATCCGGGTCGCTGGACGTCTGTTACGTCAAGTTTCCCGACAGCTGGACGCAGGCGGCCAAGGACCTGCAGGACCAGGTCCACCCCCGGGACTCGGACTGGATCCTGGTGCTCAGCACATACCGATCAAACGGTTGGACCGTGGAATATCCGATTGTCGACGGACTGGACAATGCGAGATTCAGCGCCGACAGCGACATCCCGCTCGACGCCCGCCATGTCAGCATCGATCTCAAATTCCACACGGAAACCGGCTCGATGGATACCACGATCGCGGCCACGATCAACCGGCACCTCGTGCCGGTGAGCTGAGGAGGATCTCATGACAGGTGCATCACGGGGCGGACGCCGGGGCGGGATCCGGTGGCCGGCGCCGCGGGGCGGCCTTATGCCCTCGATCATCCCGACGGCCCGTGGTTGTGCCGTTGCCCGAACAGAAGCGACGATGAGAGTCAACCGGCCCGGCAATTCGCGACCCAGGGGTTTCACGCTCCTGGAGATGCTGGTGACCCTCACCATCATCGCCATTGTCGCGACCATGGTGATCCCCGCGTTCAGGGACGACAGTCTCCTGCGGGTCATGGCTGCTGCCTCGGTGATGAGTTCCGACATCGAAATGGCCCAGATGATGACCATCGCCGATCCGGACCGGCCCGTGGTGGTCCGCTTTGACCCGGACGACAGCCGCTACTGGCTGGCCCGAGCCGATGACCCGGATAATCCGGTCGCCCGCGAAGACACGGACGAGCCGTATCTGGTGGTGCTCGGCCTGGACCGGGCGATCGCCGCCGCCGGCGTGACCTTCACCGTTTCCGGCATGAATCAGTCCACCCTCACCTTCAACGAACAGGGCGGGCTGGACGATTTTACCGCCACCCCCCAGATCACCCTTGCCATGGATGATGAGACCATCATCATCTCGGTCGGGGCCACCACCGGCACCATCACACAAACCGGCGGATGACGGACATCGCTTCGATAGGCAAGCGTGATCTCGGGCCCTTTCCAATGACAGTCTCAAACGACAACCCCCGCTTCAATCCGCGGCCGGCGGCGATTATCGCCACCGGGGACGGCGCCCCTCCGCCATGCGTTCTCCCGGCAAAGCTAAACCCGGCGACTTGTGCAGGCTATGCCGGGCACGCCGGGTCCAACTGGAGGCGATCAACGTCCTCGGTCTCGCCTCAACGCCTGTTCAATTCGATGCTCTGTGCTGTCGGAACAACGCTCCGATCCTATCCGCCGGGGAGTGCAGGAACCGACATATGTCCACACAACAGATTGCGCAGGCCACGGGGCATGACCGGTCAACCGCCTCAGACGGTGAACGGACCACCGTCCTTTCCGATTCCCGCCCGACCCATTCCGATCGAATGCGGGCTAGCAGCGGCAAGCGTGCCAGGCGTCATCCGAGACGCAGAGGCGTGGCCATGCTGCTGGTGCTGGTCTGTCTGTTCACGGCCACGGTCATCGCCTCCTCCTATCTGGCCAGCCGGGACAACTCCGCCGCCATCGGGAACAACGTATCGGCAGCGGTGACCGCACGTTGGAGCGCCTCATCGTCGCTTGAGGTCGCGGTGGCGATCATGGAGACGAAGACCGACTGGCGAACGCTGCACGCCGACGGCAAGCTGCTGGACGACTACGTAATCGGCGACGCAGTAACCGATCTGGACATCATCGATCTGGAGACCGGCGAGCCCCCGAACGAAGAATCAACCTACATGCTGCTGACGGCGACGGCCGTAGTTGACGGCGTGGAGCAGGTCGCGGAGGCCGTGGCCTATGTCGAGCCCTGGTACGACGGGTCCGTCGACGTGGACCTTTCTGAATTTGCGATATTCGCCGGCTCCCGTATCGGGCTCGAGGACGAAGCGACCGTTACCCGCTGGCCGAATGCCCCTCTCAGCGAGCTGGGCGGCCGCATCGCCTTCGGAACCCAAGCCACCGGAGCGGGCGACGTGGCGATCCTCGGCAACGCCGCGGCGATCGACACCACCATCTTTACCGCACCCGACGCGTCATCCCTGCTCGTCAATCTACAGAGCGGGCCGCTCGTCGAGACCGTAACCCTGCCCGATGTCGTGCCCCTGGTGGCCCCCCCGGATCCCGGCGTGGAGCCCCCGGATGAATACAGCCCTTATCCCTATATCGACGTCAGCAGCGAAGTGATCACCGTCTCTGATGACGTGCGTGTGGACACCGCGATACACAAGAATGGCACTGAAGTCACGGTGGAAGACGGCGTGACCATCACGGTCGATAACGACATCGTCTTCGAATCCGACTCGACGCTGATCATCGAAGGCGAAGTCACCCTGGTGATATTTGACGATCTGAAGCTCGATCATGCCTCCATCCAGATCAACGATGATTCAGAGCTGACGATCTTCGTGCGCGGCGACGTCGATATACATGACGGCTACATCGGCGATGGACCCTACGACTCGGACACCGACCGTGACAGCAGCGGCAACGCAGAGTGGATGGATCCCGAGCGCATCATCGTCTACAGCATCCCTTCGGTAGAGGAGACCGACTGGGTTCTGGAGCACAATTCCGTCGTCAAGGGGAGCCTTTACGCACCTCACCCCGACTCGATCGAGATCAGGGATGATTCGGCGGTCTACGGACGCATCACCGGCAGGGAGATCGACGTCAAGAACCGTGGGGCCATCTTCTACGACCCTGCCCTCGATAGCGGCATGGGCTACACCAGCCCGGACAGCGATCTGTTCACCGATGACGGCAATCTGCTCGAGGTCCTGGCCGCGCTGATGTCGCTGGACCCGGCCAACCTGATCGCCCTCGCCGAGGCCGGCGACCTGCTGGTCTATGCCGGCGACACCATCTACGGCGATGTCCCGATCATCGATCCCGGTAACGGGGGAACCTTCGAACCCACGGAGCGAACGGTCACCGTGGATTACGAGGTCATCGCCTTCGGTGCCGCCATGGAGGACTGGGAGGACGCGGCGGAGAGGAACCTCGGCGATACGATCGTCAACACCGACGACGACCAATAGGCATTGTCCCTCCTGGTGATGGACGATACCTCGATCGCCGCGCCGGCCCGGCGCCCGCGGCGAAAGGTGCAACGCGCAGTTTCCGCCCAGCCGGCCGCGACTACTTCAGCCCGTATTCCTTCAGCTTCCGATACAGGGTCCGTTCGCCGATTCCCAGCAGCCCGGCGGCCTGCTCGCGGTTCCCGCCGGTCATCGCCAGAGTCTGGCGGATGGCTTCCTTCTCCAGCTTGTCCAACCCCACGCCCGCCAGACTCCCCACGCCGTGCGCGTCGTCTCCGTCGTCGGCGCGAATCTCCTCCGGCACGTGCCGGGCATCGATCGCATCCTCCGCGCACATCACCATCATTCGCTGAGTAACGTTCAGCAGCTCGCGCACGTTGCCCGGCCAGGGATAGCTCACCAGGCGCATCATGGCCGGTTCCGTGATGTCGGGCATGGGACGATCCAACTCCGCGGCGAAGCGCCCAATGCCGTAGCGCACCAGCCGGGGAATGTCATCGCGCCGCTCGCGGAGAGGCGGGACGTGAATCTCCGTGCCCTTGATGCGGAAGAACAGATCCTCACGGAACCCGCCCTCGGCGACGAGCTTCTTCAGATCGCGGTTTGTCGCGGTAATAAAGCGCACATCCGTCTTCCGCGGGTCGTTCGACCCCAGGCGGACGATCTCGCCCGTCTCCAACACCCTCAGCAGCTTGGACTGCATGGACGGAGGCATGTCCCCGATCTCATCGAGGAACAGCGTCCCCCCGTCGGCGTATTCGAATACGCCCTCCCGGTCGCGCTCGGCTCCGGTGAATGCGCCGCGTACGTGGCCGAAGAGCTGATCCTCGATTAGCGTCTCGCTCTGCCCGGCTGCGTTGAAGGTGACATAGCGCTTGTCGGCCCGCTTGGAATGGCGGTGGATCGCCGCGGCGATCAACTCCTTGCCCGTGCCCGATTCGCCGGTGATGAGCACGGGGATGTTGCTCGGGGCAACCTGCCTGATGGTGTCGATGATCTGCCGGATGGCCGCCGACTCGCCGATGATGCCCTCGAAGCCGTAGGCCGCATCCCGCTGCCCCCGCAGGGCCTCGTTCTGATGGCGCAGTAGGACCGTCTCGGCCGCCCGGCTGACGAGATTGCGGAACACCTCCAGATCCAGGGGCTTTTCGATGAAGTCGTACGCCCCCCCCTTCAGGGCGGCCTTGGCGGTGGCCACGTCCCCGTGAGCGGTGACCATGATCGTCTCGGTTTCGCTCTGATGCTGCTTGGCGAGCTCCAGCACCTTCAGCCCGGCGGTCTCGTTCTCCATCACCAAGTCGGTCACGATCACGTCGAAGTTGCCGTGCTTCAGTTCCTCGGCCGCCTCGGCCAGGGAGTTGACGATCGTGCACACGTGCCCGGGCTTGCGGAGGGCCTCGGCCATCACCTCGGCGTGATCCACCTCGTCATCAACCACCAGCACCTGGGCGTGGAGGTCCGCTCTTTCCGTCTCTGCCGGCATCGTCCCGTCATTGTAATCCGGACCGGGCTCTTGGGGAGATGCCGGGCCCCGACGCCGGCCCACCCGCTTGCTTCGCCGGACGAATGCGATCCGGGTCATCCCTTCACGGGCAGGACGTGAATCGCCTTGATGACCAGTTGCACCTCGTCGCCGACCTTCAGATCCAGGGCCTCGACCGATTCGGTGGTGAGAACCGAACTCATCACCCCCGGCTCGGTCACATCGAACTTCACCAGCGACATCACGTCGCCGCTTTTGATGGACCTGACGGTGCCGGTGACCTTGTTTCTCGCTCCGTGCTTCACGTGATGCTCCTTTGTGGCGACCGTTGGCTCCATATCGGTCAACTGCCCGCAGACGGCGCAATAATCAGATTCGGGCATTGTTCGGACGCCTCCGCGTCCCTTGACGCCCGGCCCGGACCACCCAGGCGGAAACTGGCGCCGCGCTGGCGTCAGCGGTCGATAGAATCTTGTCCATGACCTCCGTTCACCCCCAAGTGAAGACACCGGTCCAGATCGACCTGACCCCCTCGGTCGTTCCGTCGGCGTTCACCGGCCAACACGTCCATCTGATCGGAATCGGCGGCTGCGGCGTGAGCGGGCTGGCAATTATGCTCCAGTCGCTGGGAGCGATCTGCACCGGCTCGGACAGTGTGCCCGGCGCGTTGACCGAGGCCCTGGCGGCAAGCGGCATTCCCGTCACTCACGATCAGGCCGCGGGCACCCTGCCCGCGGAATGCGATCTGGTCATAGCCTCGGCCGCCATCCGGCCGGATCATCCGGAGGTTTTCGCGGCGGAAACGAAGGGTATCCCGGTCCTGACCTATGCCGAGGCCCTCGGCCGCCTCCAGGCCGAGCGCACGGGGATCTCCATCGCCGGCACGCACGGCAAGAGCACCACCGCGGCCATGCTCTGTCACGTGCTCATCGAGTGCGGACTGGACCCCAGCTTCATAGTCGGGGCCATGTGCCCGCAGATCGGCGGAGGCAGCCGCGTCGGCTCCGAAAGCGTTCCCCAAATCGCCCGCGGCGGTCCGCTGGCCGGGCAGCGCGGCCTGCTCGTCTGCGAGGCCTGCGAGTTCAATCGTTCCTTCCATCACCATCGCCCGGTCATCGCCCTCATCAACAACGTCGAGGAGGACCACCTTGACGTGTACGGCTCGCTGGAGGCGGTCATCGAGGCCTTCGCCGAGTTTGCGCGGCTCATACCCCCCGCCGGGGAGGGAGGACGGCTGCTCATCGCACACGAAGGCGCACACCGCGGGCGGATCACCCCCGGTCTGAAATGCGCGATCGAGACCTTCGGCTTCCATCCGGAGGCGGACTACCAGGTGGTCTATGACCCGGCGGTGCAGCGGGTGGGACTGATGCAGGACGGGATCTGGCTGATCCAGTGGACGAACACCGCCCCCGGAGCCCACATTGCCCTGGACGCCGCGGCCGCCGCGATACTGGCCCGCTACGCCGGCGCCGACTGGCAGCAGATCGCCCCGGCCCTGGAGACCTTCCGCGGCGTGGAGAGGCGAATGCAGCGGTTGGGCGCCCGCGACCTCAACGGCGGCGAAGTCGTGGTCTATGACGACTACGGCCATCATCCCACGGAGATCGAGAACACCCTCAAGGCGCTGCGGGCCGCCGAGTCTCCCCAGCGTCTCATCTGCGTGTTCCAGCCGCACCAGCACAGCCGCACCCGGTTCCTGCTGGAACAGTTCGCGCAGAGCTTCTCCCACGCGGACGTGGTCATCGTTCCTCACATTTACTTCGTGCGGGACTCGGAGAAGGAGAAGCATCGCGTCAACGCCACGGATCTGGTCGATCGTCTGCTCCAGCGCGGCGTGAGCGCGCTTCACGTCTATCCGTTCCGGGCCATCGTTGATCACCTGGAGTTGATCTGCCAGGGAGGCGATCTGGTGGTCATCATGGGGGCCGGGCCGGTGTGGCAGGTGGCTCACGAGTTCCTCCATCGCGGCGAGAGCCCCTAGCGAAGCTCCACCCCATGCTCCCCTCCAGCACCTCCAGCCTGTTCGGTGACCTGAACGTCGAAATCACCCCGGATGCTCCGCTGGGAGCTATGACGTGGTACGGCGTGGGCGGGCGGGCGGACCTTCTGGTGCGCCCGGCCGACATCGATTCGCTGGCCCTGCTGGTTAAGCGCTGCCACCGATCCGGCACGCCGTTGAGAATTCTCGGCAGCGGCGCAAACCTGCTCGTGGCCGATGAGGGCGTGGACGGCATCGTGGTGCGACTGGACGCGACGTTCTTCCGGGAGACGAAGTTCCGCCAGTCGGCGGATGCTCAGCTTCTGCGAGCCATGGCCGGGGCGGATATGGCCCGAACGCTCATGGACGCCACCCGCCGGGGATTGGAGGGATTGAGCCAGATGGCGGGAATTCCCGCCTCCGTCGGCGGAGCCGTGCGCATGAACGCCGGCGGCGCTTACGGCTGCATCGGGGATTCCGTCCACTCTGTAACCTGCATCACCCGCAACGGTGAAAAAGTGACCTATCCCGCCGAAGAGCTCCGCTTCACATACCGCGCCACCAACATCCCCGACCCGGTCATCGCCGCCGCGACGTTCAATCTGATTCCGACCGATCCGATCGGGCTGCGGCAGAAGGTGAAGGAGATCTTCGCGGAGAAGAAAGCCAGCCAGCCTCTGGGGGAGCATTCCGCCGGATGCGTGTTCAAGAACCCCATCGACCCGGCCAAGGTGAGACGAGTCAGCGCGGGCAAGCTCATCGACAGGGCGGGCCTGAAAGGCGAGACCATCGGAGGCGCCACCGTCAGCCGCCGCCACGCCAACTTCATCGTTGCCGAGCCCGGAGCCACCGCCGGCGATGTCATCAACCTGATGAAGCTCATCAAGCAGCGCGTGTTCGACCATGCGGGGATCGAGCTCAAGGAGGAGATCGTGATTTGGAGACGCGGAGAAGAACCCTGAATGACGGCGAGGCGGCGGTCGCAGCGAGGTGAACGTGCAGGAAAACAGGCCAACAGTTCTGGTGCTCAAGGGCGGCCCGGATGCGGAGCGCGAAGTCTCCCTCCTTTCCGGTTCCGCCGTCGCCGACGCGCTGCGCGAAACCGGACGTTTCAACGTCCACGACCGAACCATCGATCGACCCGCCATCGACGATCTGCGCGCAACGGTTGACTCCATCACCGCGGCCGATGCCGATTGCCCGCCCGTCATCTTCCCCGTCCTGCACGGGCACTGGGGCGAAGGCGGCCCGCTGCAGGAGCTTCTGGAACAACT
Organism: Phycisphaerales bacterium; assembly: GCA_020345805.1. Taxonomy (GTDB): domain Bacteria; phylum Planctomycetota; class Phycisphaerae; order Phycisphaerales; family SM1A02. Next base: position 397,112 of record CP070772.1, read on the forward strand.
CGGCCTGCCCTACGTCGGCTCCCGACCCGGACCCGCAGCCCGGGCGATGGACAAGCTCCTCACCAAGATGCTCATCGGCGCCGAATCCATTCCCACGCCGCCGGCCCGGCAACTGATGCCGGAAGATGAATGTGATCTCGACCCGCCGCTGGTTCTCAAGCCCGTCGATGACGGCTCCAGCGTCGACATGCGCATCTGTCACACCTCCGATCAGGTCGCACAAGGACGGCGGGAACTCCATTCCAAGCGCGGGCGGCTCATGGCCGAGCGCTACATCCGCGGCCGCGAGCTGACCGTCGGAATCCTCAGCGGCCGGGCCCTGCCGCTGATCGAAATCGTTCCCGCCTCCGACGCGGTGTTCTACGACTACGCTGCGAAGTACGAACGGGACGACACGCGGTACCTGATCGATCCGGACGTTCCCGCCGGCATCGGCGAGAAGTGCAGCGCGTGGGCGGTTGCCGTGTTCAACCGCCTCGGCTGCCGGGACCTGGCCCGGGTGGACTTCATGCTCGACGAGGCCGGCCCGTGGTTCCTGGAGATCAATACCATGCCCGGCTTCACCGGCCATTCCCTGGTCCCCATGGCGGCCGGGCACATCGGCATGGACATGCCCGCCCTCTGCACACATCTCGTGGAGGCCGCTCTCGCCCGCACCGCCCCGCCGGTACCGTCGGCCTGAGACGCGATCGAACAATTCACCTCCCGCGTGCCCGTTGGACGAAGAAACGAGGTGCGCGATCGGTGTTCCTCGATCGCCCGAAATGAGGATCCGCCCGTGGCCCGCAGGAAGACGAGAAAGAAAAAGAAGAGCCGGCCCCGCCTGGACATCTCCGGTTTCTTTGCCCGCATCCACTGGCCGCTCGTCACGCGCGGCAGCGTCGTCACCATCTGGCTCGTCGGCATCGGCGCCATAATCTGGGGCTGGATCTGGGGCGTGCCGCGCCTCGAGGCCTTCGCCATCGAGCGCCAGCGGGCCCGGACCGGTGCCGTCGAAGTCAACTTCCTCCACACGCCCGCCTGGATGAAGGACGACCTGCTGCTCAGCCTCACTCTCGCCGCCCGCAAGCCGTTCAACTTCGACCAGGTCGGAGGCAACGAGATCTGGGACACCTGCGATACTCCCGAACAGGTCCGCGATGCGCTCGACGAGGTCCGCGACGCCCTCCTCGCCGAGGGCTGGTTCGATTCCATCGAGCAGGTCCGCCTCGTCCGCGGCGACCTCATCGAGGTGGATGCGACCTTCGTCGTTCCCTACGCGGTCGTCCGCGACCGCGATGGCGACCACCTCATCGACCACTTCGGCCGCATCCTCCCCCGCAGCTACTGCCACGGCTGCGCGCCGCAGTTCATCGCCATCACCGGCGCGCATTTCTCCCGCCCGCAGCAGTGGGGCGAGGAATGGGAAGGGACCGACGTCACCGCCGCGCTTCGTCTCCTGCGAACCATCGAGCACCAAACATGGCGTGGGCAGGTCGGGGAAGTCGATGTCTCCACATACCACGACGACCAGTCCCTCAGCCTGTATGCCCGCAACGGCAACCGGATCATCTGGGGCTCGCCCCCGGGCGAGGAACAGGCCCTCGAAGCGCTCGCCGACTTCAAGCTCCACCTGCTCGACGAGCAGTTCAATCGCTCCGGGCTGATCGACGGCGGCTTCACCACGTTGGACCTCACCCTCCAGGAAGGCAGCTTCCGGCGCTGAGAAGTCCGCGCAGACGTTTCCCTCCCC
>CP070772.1:398943-419166 GCA_020345805.1 Phycisphaerales bacterium
TCTTCCTCGGTCGCACCGTCAAAGACCGGGGTGACGGCCTGGAAGCCCAGCACCTTGGCAGCCCAGCCCAGGTGCAGCTCGAGCAGCTGACCGACGTTCATGCGGGAGGGAACGCCGAGCGGGTTCAGCAGCACGTCGATGGGCGTACCGTCCTCCAGGAACGGCATGTCCTCCTCGGGCACGATGCGGGCAATGACTCCTTTGTTTCCGTGTCGCCCGGCCATCTTGTCCCCCACCGCCAGCTGGCGTTTGGTGGCCAGATAAACCTTGACCATCTCCAACACGCCGGAGGGCAACTCGTCGCCTCTCTTCATGTGGGCGAGCTTGCGCTGCTTCTCCTCTTCGATGGCCAGGATGCGGGGCCAGAACTGCCCGTGCACCACGCCGGCCTTCTCCTTTACCTCCTTGGCACCCTTGATCCACTTGAAGGCGAAGTTCTCAATCTGCTCGAGAATGACCTCGGGAATGTCCGAAGCGCCCACCCGCTGGCGAGTGGTCGGGTCAACCATCTCCGTTCCCATGATCTCATTGATCTGGCGGACCATCTGCCGGAAGAGCGCAATGGCCTTGGAGTTCATGTCATTCTCATAGGCCGACATCTGCTTCTTCAGCTCGCGTTTCTGCTCCTCGGTGAGGTGCATGCGACGGCTGAAGTGCTTGGTTCCGATCACAATGCCCTCGGTGCCCGCAGGCACTTCCAGCGAATCGTTCTTCACATCCTCGCCCGCCCGGCCGAAGATGGCGTGCAGCAGCTTCTCTTCGGGCGTCAGCTCGCTTTTTGACTTTGGGCTGACCTTCCCGACCAGGATGTCGCCCGGGCCAACCCGCGCCCCGACGAGGATCACGCCGTTCTCGTCGAGGTTCCGCAGCATCTTCTCCGAGACGTTGGGGATGTCGCGGGTGAATTCCTCCCGTCCCAGCTTTGTCTCCCTCACCTCGATGTCGAAAGATTCAATGTGGATGGAGGTGAAGATGTCGTCTTTGACCAGCCGTTCAGAGATGACGATGGCATCCTCGAAGTTGTAGCCATCAAAGGTGTTGAAGGCGACGAGGTTGTTCTTGCCGATGGAAAGCTCACCTGACTTGGTGGACGCGCCATCGGCGATGATGTCGCCGGTCTTGACCTCCTGGCCGGGGACGACGATCGGCTTCTGGTTCTGGCAGGTCCGCTCGTTGAGCCCGCGGAACTTCCGCAATTCGTACTCGTCGGCGTTGTCGATGATGATCCGCTCGGCGTCGGCGAAGGTGACGGTCCCGCCCCGTTTGGCCTTCACGAGCATGCCCGAGTGGTCGCCGGCGACTTTCTCCATGCCGGTACCCACCAGCGGCGGCTCCGCGCTGATCAGCGGGACCGCCTGCCGCTGCATGTTCGAACCCATCAGCGCACGGTTGGCGTCGTCGTGCTCGAGGAAGGGGATCAGCGATGCGGAAACGCCCACGATCTGCTTGGGCGAGATGTCGATGTATTGAACCTCGCGGGCATCGACCTGCGCCAAGTCGCCGGCAACGCGTGCCAGAACCTGCCCTTTGGCAATGCGCCCCTCCTCCAGCACATCGGCAGTGGCGAGAACGGCCTTCATTTCCTGGTCGGCGCGGAGGTATTCCACGTCGCCGGTGACCTTGCCCCGCTTCGCCTTCTGATAGGCCGTGAGCAGGAAGCCGTACTCGTCGATCTTGGCATAGATGCCCAGGGAGGCAATCAGGCCGATGTTGGTTCCTTCCGGGGTTTCGATGGGGCAGATGCGGCCGTAGTGGCTGATGTGGACGTCGCGGACCTCAAAGCCCGCCCGCTTGCGGTTCAACCCGCCCGGCCCCAGGGCCGAAAGGCGGCGCTCGTGCACCAGCATGGAGAGCGGGTTGGTCTGGTCCACGACCTGCGACAGTTCGCTGCGGCCGAAAAAGAACTCGATGGCACTGCTGATGGACTTGGAGTTGACGAGATCCGCGATCTTGGCGATCTCGTCCGGATCCTTGACGCTCATGCGCTCCTGCACGGTCCGGCGCAGCTTCAGGAAGCCCTTGCGCATCTCCTCGATGGCCAGCTCGTCCAGAGTGCGGAGGCGGCGATTGCCCAGGTGATCGATGTCGTCCACCAGAGCCTTGTTGCGCTTGGCCCGCAGGTCCATGATGTAGCCGATCACCGCCAGGAAGTCCTCGGCGCGGATGTGCATCACATCCTCCGGCACATCCATGTCGAACTTACGGTTGATGCGGAATCGGCCGACCTTACCCAGCCGGTAGCGATTGTCGTCGAAGAACTTCTCCTGGAACAGCTGCCGGGCCTTGTCCACCTGTGGGGGGTTGCCCGGCCGGAGCCGGCCGTAGATCCGCAGCAGGGCCGCCTCGTGCTCGGTGACCTCGGCCAGGAAGTCCAGCCGCTCGGCGGCAATGGTGTTGAGGATCAACGGATCGCTGGTGCCGGAGATGACGCGGACAGTATCCAGCTCCGAGGCCTGAATGGTCTCGATGGCGTCGCCGATCTCCACGCCGACGCGGCAGAGTTCTTCGCCCGTATCGGTGTCGATAATCATCTCCGCCGAGTAGTGGGTCGGCTTGAGCTTCTCGACCTTGATTTCCCGAACGTCGTAGAACATGTCCAGGAGCGTGTCGGTGGCGCTGTATTTCTCATCCAGAGCGCGGAGGAAGATGGTGGCGGCGATCTTGGTGGACTGATCGATCCGCATCGCCAACACATCTTTCTTCGTCACCTCCAGCTCGATCCAGGAGCCCCGCTCCGGGATGACCCGGGCCGCGTGGAGGGGCCGGTCGCCCACCGAAGACACAATGCTGAAATCCACCCCCGGCGAACGGTGAAGCTGGCTGACGATGCAGCGCTCGGCACCGTTCACGATGAACTCGCCCCCGCCCATCATGATGGGAATCTCCCCGAGGTAGATCTCCTCCTCGGGGATTTCCGCCACCCCTTCCCGGACCAGCCGCACGCCGATGCGGAAGGGCATGCCGTAGGTCAGGCGCAGCTCCCGGCATTCATCCGGGGTGTATCGGGGCTCGTCGAGCTCGTAGTAGAGGTATTCCAGCCGCATGCTCCCGTCGTAGGACTCGATCGGGAACACCTCCCTCAGCAGGCCCTCGATCCCGAGTCTGGAATCGCGCTCGTCCCGCGGTTTGTCCATTTGCACAAAGCGGTCGTATGCGTCGGCCTGTACCTGCGTCAGCGTCGGCACGGGTATCGCATCGCCGCGCTTGGAAAAGTCGCGAACCTTCTCTACAACCATCAAGTCACCTCGACAGTGATACGCGTGAGCGTACCCTTGGCCAGAGTTGCCTTCGCCAATCCACCTCTACTGTGTTATTTCTAATGGTCGAGTCACCGTCGCTACTGCGGAGCCTTGCATCCTAACTGGCTCCTAGCAGCGGAACAACCAGCATGCAAGCGAAATTCCAAAAAGTTTCCAACGAAGTATGAGCTTTCCCAACCCAGCCCACGCGCAGGCAGGGCACAATAATGTTCGGCCTTTGATCGGAGCATTCCGCGTCCTGGGCCCCGCAGGCCTCAAAAAGGCTTCGGCTTGGATGGCTCCCGACGACTATACCGACGGACCCCGCCCCACCACCGATGCCAGATGAAAGGCCGGTTGGAAACAACCGGCCCTGCAACGTAAGTAACGGGCACAACTGGGTTTATTTGAGCCCGACAGTCGCCCCAGCCTCCTCGAGCTTGGCCTTGAGCGTCTCGGCCTCCTCCTTGGTCGCTTTCTCCTTCACGGGCTTGGGAGCCCCGTCAACCAACTCCTTGGCTTCCTTCAGACCCAGGCCGGTGGCTTCGCGGACCGCCTTGATGACCTGGATCTTCTTCTCGCCGATCGATTCGAGAATGACGTCAAACTCAGTCTGCTCCTCGGCTTCGCCACCTTCGCCACCGGCCGCGCCGCCGGGGCCGGCCGCCATCATCACGGCTCCACCCGCCGCCGGCTCGATGCCGTAGGTGTCCTTCATGTAGTCCGCAAGATCGACCGCCTCTTTGAGGCTCAGAGCGGCAATCTCGTCGCCGAGCTTGCTCACCTTCTTGTCGAAGGTCTTGGTTTCAGTGGAAGTTGCTTCTTCAGACATTGCTGGTTCTTTCCGTTTTCCTGAATCTCACCCGAGAGGAGCCGCCCACGCGGCTTTTAACCCCAAGAGGGCCAGTCGGATGTGAAGTCTGTCTTGAGCGGTGAGTCTTGAGGCCTGAGTCCCGAACCTCGGGTCGTGGGGTCTCAGCCGACTTTCGCTATCGTTTCGCCTTGTTCGAGGCGATTCTGGATCTCCTTTACGATGCCGAGCAGTCGGGCTCCGGGCGCGGTGGCCGCCCCGGTGACCTTCCCCGCCGGCGAGATGATGAGCTGGACGACCTTGGCTTGGGCCTCCTCCCTTGTCGGGAAGGTGCTGAGGCGCTTCACGCCGTCCTCGCCCCCGAAGAACTCGCCATCCAGCACTGCCCCTTTGAGGTCCAGGTCCGCCACTTTCTTGGCCCAATCGACGAGTTCGCGGGCTACTTCGACGACTGATTCGGCCCCATAGGCCAGGGCCGAGGGGCCCTCCAGGGCCGGTTTGATGGCTTCGAGCCTTGTTCCCGCGAAAGCCTTCCTCGCGAGCGTGTTCTTGAGGATCGTCACTCGGATGTTCTTATCCGCCAAGCCCAGGCGAAGCGCGTTGTTGTCGTTGGCATCGATACCGCGGATATCGAGAACCAGCGCCCCTTCGAGATCCTCGAATCGCCGCTTGTACTCGGCCATGATCATTTCTTTGACGGGCTTGCTCATCTTTGTGAGTCCTGAAAAGGCCCGGAGGCCTGGAGGCTCGGAGGTCCCTCTACGGGGGTTACAGCGCCACCTGCACGCCGGGGGTCATCGTGCCGGAAACCACCAGCTTCTTGATGTACTGCCCCTTGGCCGCGGCGGGCTTGATCTTGTTGATGGTGGCCATGAAGTACTCGAGGTTCTCCAGGAGGTCCGCTTCGGAAAAACTCATCTTCCCGATCACGCAGTGGATGTTCCCGCCGTCATCGTTGCGGTACTCCAGCTTGCCGGCCGAGTATTCCTTCGCTGCCGTCACCACGTCCTGGGTCACCGTACCGGCCTTGGGCGAGGGCATGAGGCCCTTGGGGCCGAGCGTCCGTCCCAGCTTGGAGACGACCCGCATCATGTCCGGAGAGGCGATGGCCACGTCGAATTCCATCCATCCGCCTTCGATCTTCTCCACCAGCTCCGCCCCCCCCGCTTCGACCGCGCCGGCGGCCTTGGCATCCTCGACCTTGTCATCAGCACAGAAGCAGATCACCCTCGAGGTCTTGCCCACGCCCTTGGGCATGGAAATCGAGCCGCGAAGCTGCTGGTCGGCCTGCCGGGGGTCGATCCCCAGATGGACGCAAACCTCGATGGCCTGATCGAACCTGGGGCCCTTGAAGCTCTTGACCGCCTTGACCGCGTTTGCCATGGTCTGCGGGCCGGCGTACTTGGCCGCGATCTCTGCGTTGGCCTTCGCCCTCTTGGTATTGCTCATCGACATCGCCTCAGCCCTCCTCCACATCCACGCCCATCGACCGGGCGGTGCCTGCGATGATCTTCATCGCCGTCTCGACCGAGCCGGCGTTGAGGTCCTTGATCTTCTCCTCCGCAATCTGGCGGACCTGATCCCGGCTGATCTTGCCCACCTTGTTCGTGTTGGGCTCGCCCGAGCCCTTCTCCACCCCTGCGGCCTCTTTGATAAGGACCGCCGCCGGCGAGGACTTGATCTCGAACTCGAAGGACCGGTCGTGATAGACCGTCACCACGCAGCCCACCACTTTGCCGTTGAGCTCCTTGGTGCGCTCGTTGAAGGCCTGGATGAACTGGCCGGGGTTGACTCCGGCGGCACCCAGGGCCGGACCGATCGGCGGGGCCGGCGTCGCCTGCCCTCCCGGGGCCATGATCTTGAACTGCTTGTCTATCCGCTTGGCCATGATTGACTCCTACCTCCCACGCACGCCCCGGGGCTCGCCCCGGACGCGGGGGCCCGGCCAGTGGGCCCGCCCGCAACGCCGTGGTCCTTGCGGCCGTGAATTGTCGAATCGGTGAGTATAGCGGCCAGCTCGCCCCTGGCAAGCGGCCGTGGAGGCCGAATTCACCCGCCGCCGTTCGCCGCAATCAGGCCTGATACCAGTAGTCCTGGCCCCGCCCCCCGCAGCCGGGAGCGATGCATACTCCGCAGGTCGGCCGGGATCGCAGTTCACGGCTCGCTCAGTGCCCGATATCGCCTCCGTGTGCAAGAGAAGGCCCGGCCCCGCGTCTTCCCGGAAACGCGGGGCCGGCTGGCGCCTTCAACCGAGTGCTGCCGGCGGTTTCAGAAGGCGACCTGAGCGAGCCCGGCCGGCCCCGCTCGCCCGCCACGATCAGTCCCTCGTCGCCCCCGCCACAAGCAGGAGCCCCAGTTGGACAGAACATCAAAGATGTCATCCACACCTAACCCTACCAAGGTGCGTGGTACTGCCGACGCGGAGGCCAACTAGCAAAATGCTCGACGCTCGCAAGGGCATCTGGACAGCCTGATGTATCGCCCCCGATTACATAGATGTGCCTATCCTCACCGAGTACAAGTTCGGGATTGCTGCGTGGTGCGTTCAGCGCTGGGAGGGCTTCCCAGTCGTCTGTCAGCGGATCGTAGCGAACCGCGCGAGAGCTGTAACCGGGGAGCCAACCACCAGCGACGTAGATGCGACCGTCCGCGCCGACCGCTGCATGGTCGTTATTCGAGGAAGGATCAATTATCGGCGCGACATAGATCCACGATGGTTCGGAATCGCGGGGGTCATAGCGTTCAACCGACGTCAAATGTGCCCCATATTCTCCTTGGCCTCCCGTCGCGTAAATTCGTCCCTGATTATCCGTTACCGCTCCCGCGTTCATCCTGGGCTGATCAAGTCCTGCATCAAGTAATGCCCACCCCAGTTCGGGATGCGCGGGATGATAGAGTTCGACCGATGAAAGGATCTCGTGCGTTTCGTTGACGCAACCTCCAAGCACGTAGATGCGACCGCAATTGTCAACAGTCACACCGGCTGCCCCCCTTGCCACGTTGAGGGGCTTGATCGTCTCCCAGACCGGTGAATCAGAGGTAGTGTCATATCGCTCGACTGTGGCTACTGTCTCACCATCATCCAGAATGCCGCCAATCGCATAGATGAATGCCCCATCGCAGACGAGACGCACGTCCTGACGCGAACTCGATATCGGTGCGAGGAAAACCCAGTGATCCGCATAAGCAGTTCCGTCGAACAGCAGCATCTCCACTGTGTCGGTCGATTCGTAGGGACACCACGAGATCTGACCTCCGGCAACGTAGATGTTTCCCATACCATCCACAGCCGCACCGAAATCCGATCGCGGAATGTTCAGGTCAGGGCCGTACTCCCAATCTGCAGCCATCGTGCTCCCAATCGTGAGCGCTGACATGAAAACTGCGCAAGTGACATTTCGTAATCGCATCGTTCGCCTCCTCATTAGTGTCAGCCGGATATGAAACGCGAGACGTCTAGTCTCGAATACGGAGCAGGCGCGAAGATCTAGCTATTGATCAGATTCCTCTATTGGATTTCGCGCTACGGCCACCAGCGTTGGCCTCGCCGGTCCCAAGTTGGACTCAGGACTCCTCCGTTGACGACATCGCCGGAGGAACCAGCGGCGGTATCGAACCGAGTTCAAACACCGAATCATCGTCTGGTCTGGCTGGATTCCGGTTATATGGGTCGCTGATGATGCGCTCGCCGTCGATCTCTTCGCCGGACTCATCAAGGAGCAGGCTTATCGACCCCTGGCCGAGATTCCCTATGTAAAGGCCGAGGCGAGCGAGGCGAGTTGGATCCTCGCCCTGGTTAGGTGCGATAATCGCGTGATTCGCAAACAACGTGGACGAGACGGGAGGCATGACGCATCGTATCCAGGCCAAATAGCTGTCGGTGCCATTGGAACTCGATGAGAGCCATCGCTTGCTGACATATCCGACTTCAGGCTGTATGGCGAAGACCACTCGCGGATAACCACCGACATCTGGCCGCCCACGCAGGTTCCAGGTTTGAGCGTCAAGACCGGCAAAAACGAGCAGGCGCGGGCCGGACATCCAGTAACAGGAACTGACCCCACCATCCTGCCAACACTGGAACAGGAGTTCGCCCTCGAGATCGTATATGCAAATCGCGCAAGCCGAATACGGTGCATGCTTGTGAGCCACGATGATCTCATCACCCGGCCGGCCGCTCAGCACGTCAGCAAGCCAACAGAATGACACGTAGAACTGCTCGCCTTCAAAGTTCCTGCCGATGAGCTCCGAGGGCATCGCGTCCGTTCGTATCTGCCGCGTCCAGAGCGGAGTATCTAAGTCGCCACGGGGTTCGAAGGCGCAGAGCATTCCAGTGTGCGGATCACCCGGACAATCCCGATACCCCACCAGTACGATCTTTCCACCACCGAGTTCTTCAGGCCGATTGACCAGATCGGCGAAGCTGATCCCCTGGCCCGTGTCACACCTCCAGGTGTGCAGGATGTGTCCGGCTACCGAAACTAGCCTCGCTTCCCGCCCATCGTCAGTGAGTTCGACATGGTGCGGCCGCAGCCCAAGGTACCAGACGGAGCCAACTGTCAGGCCGATGGCTATGAATGCTACGAGAGCGCAAGTAGCCGCAGTTGTGACTATCGGGTGCTTCACCACCCATCGCATCCCTCGCGTCCACGGTGTCGGCGGCCGAGCTTCAATCGGCTGACCGGTGAGGTGGCGGCGGATGTCCGCGGCAAGTTCGGCGGCGGACTGGTAGCGCTTTTCGCGGTCCTTTTCGAGGGTCTTGAGGGTGATGACCTCGATATTGCCGCGTAGCTTGCGGATGATAGTGCTGGGGCGGGTCGGTTCCTCATCCTGAATCGTGCGGGCGGCGTGGGCAATTGACGACGAGGAGACTTCATAGGGAAGGCGGCCGCAGAGCAGCTCATACAGCACCACCCCCAACGAATACACATCGCTGCGGGTGTCGAGATTCTGGGGGTGGGGGTCGCCTTCGCACTGCTCGGGGCTCATGTACTGCAGTGTGCCGATCAGACGGCCGACGTCGGTCTGCATGGTGGTGACGGCGATGTCCGAATCGGTGGCTCGGGCCACGCCGAAGTCAATGATCTTCGGCTGCCCCTCACCCCCGGCCCCTCTCCCACCCCCGGAAGGCGGAGAGGGGAGTTCGCCGACGAGGATGTTGGCGGGTTTCAGATCACGGTGAATGATGCCCTTCTGGTGGCCGTGATGGACGGCATCGCAGACCTTGGCGAACAGCTCCAGCCTTTGGCGCGTGGTGAGTTCATTCGCTTCGGCGTACTCGACAATGTTCTTCGCCCCCGGCACGTACTCCATCGCAAAGAACGGGACCCCACCACCGCCATCGTCGTGAGTCCCGGCCTCATATACCTGCGCGATGCCGGCATGCTGAAGGTGGGCGAGCATCTCGGCTTCGTGCTCGAAGCGGCGCAGTGCGGATTTCGAGGCGATGCCGCGGTTGAGGATTTTCAGGGCGACAGTGCGGCGGGGGTGCTCCTGCTCGGCCTCATAGGCCGTGCCCATGCCGCCGACGCCGATGACACGACGGACGCGGTAGGAGCCGATGCACTCCGGCATAGGCACGGTAGGCTCCTCCGCGGACTCCTCCAGCAGATCCCTGGCAAGGACCCTGGCCTGATCCGGTGTAAGCATCGCATCACCTCCCGCCCACGAAGTACGGAAATACATGTTACATCTGGCCGGGCATTTGGTTAAGATCCATGTCTAATAACCGGGGGGAGGCGGCGCCATGGAGGTGGGGCACACTGCAAGTCAGTTCAAGACAACGAGTTGGACGCTGATCGTCCGCGCCCGGAGCGATCCGGCGGACCTGGAGACGCTGCTGGGCCAGTACTGGAGCCCGGTCTACGCGTACCTGAGGCGCAAGGGGAACCGGCCGGAGGATGCGGCGGACCTGACGCAGAGCTTCCTGTCGGAGGTCGTCCTGGATCGGGACCTGATCGGTCGGGCGGATCCCGATCGCGGCCGGTTCCGTGCGTTTCTCATTGCGGCGTTGAAGCGATTCGTTATCGACGAGTATCGCCGCGAGCGCGGCCGGGAGGGGAAGCGGGCGGCGATTCTCGTGCCGAAGGATCCGGCACAACTGAAGTCCGCCGAGCCCAGCGAGGAGGATGACCCCGGCAGGGCGTTTGATCGGCAGTGGGCGGCGGCAGTGCTCAACAATGCCCTGGAGCGAGTGGAAGCGGCCTGCCGGGATGACGGCATGACCCGCCAATGGGAGTCGTTCGAGCTGCGCGTGCTGCGGCCGCTGCAGCGGGACTGTGAGCCGGCGCCGATTCAAGAAGTGCTGGAGAGGCTGGGCGAGCGAGAGCCGCAGGTCATCTACAGCATGATCCAGACGATTAAGCGCAAGCTGCAGCGGGAATTGCGGGAAGTGGTCGCCGAGACGGTGGAGACGGAGGAGGAAGTCGAGCAGGAGCTGGCCGAGTTAAGGCGATTCCTGGGCGAGGTTGGCTAGCACGGCCACAGCAGTGTCGCGGACCATCTGCGGTTCCGAATCGTCGCGGGCGAGGGATTCGATCCGGGCGAGCAGGGCGGGCTGATCGGCGGCCGCAAGCGCGTTGCCGGCGGCGATGAGAGCGTTGCGCTTCATCATCTCCAGCCTGGCCCGCTTCATCGCGGACTTGGTGAACGCGGCCCGACGGTCATCTTCTGTCCAGTTGAGGACTTCGAGCAGGTCGAAGGCGGTACGACGCGGCGTGTACGAATCGTGAACCGCAGGGAGTCCTTTCCGGAGGTTATGCGGGCAGACTTCCTGGCATATGTCGCAGCCGAAGATCCAATTGTCGATCGCGGGAAAGAGGGCAGGATCTATCGCGGAGCGATGCTCGATAGTGAGGTAGCTGGTGCAGCGCGTGGCGTCGACGGACCAGGGCGTGATGGCGTTCGTCGGGCAGGCGTCGATGCAGCGCGTGCAGGGGCCGCAGGGATCGGGTCGGGCCGGTTCGGACGGCTCCAGGTCCAGCGTGGTGACAATCTCGCCGAGCAGGAAGTAACTCCCCTCGCCGCGCCTGATGAGAAGCGTGTTCTTGCCCACCGCCCCCAGCCCTGCCCGCTGGGCATGCTCGCGCTCGAGCAACGGCACCGTGTCGACGCACGCCTGGAAAGTCTCTTGGGGGAACCGCTGTCGCAGCTCATCGCACAGCCTGCGAAGGCGACTCTTGATTACCACATGGTAGTCATCACCGCGGGCGTATCTCGCCACCCCCCCCACTGCCTCGTTCTGTGATCTATCGTCATCGTCGTGCGCTCCATTCCAATACCTGTCGGCAACGCAGATGATGGAACGTGCGCCCTCCACCATGCGAGCGGGATCGACGAGCAGTTCCTCGTGCCGCTTGAGGTACGCCATCTCGCCGTTTCTTCCCGCGGCCAGCCACGCGCGAAGCTCATCCTCATAGGCCGTCGGCTCGGCCCGCGCGATCCCCGCAGGTGCGAAGCCGAGCTCGCGGCAGCGCGACAGGATCACTTCTTCTGTTCGCCGCGTTTCAGTCATCACATGCAGTCCGCGGGTGCATATCCACCCATAACGCCCCTCGGCATGGTCCGCCTGGCAGCGTCATCTGGGGGTTTCGGCGTTTACTCCACTCGCTTCAGTCTCGCATATTCAAGCATGAGTGTCTTGGTGCCAGCGGATTGGAAAGCGATGCGGGCGCTGGAGCCGACGGGGCGGCGCATGATCGCTTCGACGCGGCCCAGGCCGAACTTGGGATGTCGCACGAGGCAGCCGATGGTGATCTCGGGCTGATCGGGATCTGCTATGAGCGATGCCTCCACGGCGGTCCGTGGCCTCCGGCCCGCCCCTTTCCGGGGGCAGGGGCGGGGGCGCCAGGATTCTTCTGCGTCCTCGATGTCATCGAGATACATCGCCTGGTCGGAGGTGATGACCGAATCGGTGGGGATCTCGTGGAGGAAGGGGCTTTCGATGGTGCGCTCGCGAATGCCGCGATGGGTTCGCACCGCAGCCCGGGTCATGAGCAAGTGGCGCTTGGCACGCGTCATACCCACGAAGCAGAGGCGGCGTTCCTCTTCCAGCTCCGCATCGCTGGTCGTGGCCCGCAGGTGGGGGAGCAGGCCATTCTCCAGGCCCGCCACGGCCACGACCTCGAATTCCAGCCCTTTGGCGGTGTGCAGGGTCATGAGGGTGACCGCCCCGCTGGCCGGGTCGACCGAGTCGGCGTCGGCGACCAGCGCGACGGACTCCAGATAAGCCTGGAGCAGGTCGGTGGCTGCCCAGTGCCTCCCCTCTCCGTCCGTTTCAGCCCGCTCGTCCACCGTGGGCACAAACTCCGAGGCGGCGCTGATGAGCTCTTCGAGGTTCTCCAGCCTGGCCAGGTCTTCTTCGGACTTGGAGTTGCGGTAGAGCTTCTCCATGCCGGACTCGCGGACGACTCGCTCGACCAGTTCGGCGAGGATTGACGGTGGTTCGGTGTCGAGCAGCCGAGCGTCGTCGGATTCGCCCGCGGAAGTCGCGAACTCCCGCCAGGATTCGATGAGACGAACGAAACGGCCGACGGCGGCAATCGCCCGGGCGGTAAGGCCGGTGATTCGATCGGCGGCGCGCATGGCATCGAAGAACCTCATCTGGTGGTTGAGCGCGAACAGCTCGATGGTGTCGAGAGAAGTCTTGCCGATCCCGCGGGGGGGGGTGTTGACGATCCGTCGCAGGGCCACTTCATCGTTGGGGTTGGCGATCAGACGCAGATATGACAGGGCATCCTTGATTTCCTTGCGCTCGTAGAACGCGGTGCCGCGGGCGACGATATAGGGGACCTGGGCGTCGCGGAATGCTTCCTCCAGCACGCGGCTGAGAGCGTTTATGCGGTAGAGCACCGCCATGTCTTTCCAGGGCGTCGCGTTCTCCTCTCGCCGGCGGCGAAACTCATCGACGATCATCTCTGCCTCGTGATGTTCGTGGCGGCACACGATGACGGTCGGCTTCTCGCCATCGCCCAGCTCGGTGCTCAACGGCTTGTGCTTGCGGCGGGTGTTGTGCCTGATCAGTTGATCAGCGGCGGAGACGATGTGGCCTGTGGACCGGAAATTGCGACCCAGGGCGATGACGCTGGCATCCGGATACTGCTCCTCAAACTCCAGGATGTTGCGGATGTCCGCGCCGCGCCACCCGTAGATGGACTGATCCGGATCACCGACCACGCAGATGTTGCGGTGCTGCGCGGCGAGGGCGGCGGCAATCACGAACTGGGCGTGGTTGGTGTCCTGGTACTCGTCTATGAGAAGGTATTGATGGCGCCGCTGCAACTCGCCGCGGACCGATTCATCGTCGCGCAGAAGGCGTGCGGTGACCAGGAGCAGGTCATCGAAATCCAGGGCGTCGTTGACCCGGAGGACCTTCTCGTAGGCAGTGAAGGCCCGGGCGATGGAGCGGGTATAGAAATCGCCCGCCTCGGCGGCATAGCCGGCCGCGTCGAGCAGGCGGTTCTTCGCGTTGCTGATGGCCGATGCGACCGCACCCGGGGTGAAGTTGCGACTGGACAGGTCTGCGGCCTTCAGCGCCTGCTTGATCGCATCGCGCTGATCGGCCGCATCGTAGATGGAGAAGCGACTGTCCAAGCCCGCCGCCTGAGCATAGCGGCGGAGAAGACGCGCGCAGAAAGAATGGAACGTGGCGACCGTCAGACCACGGCGGGCGATCAGCTCGTCCGGCAGGAGGCGTTCGATGCGGTCGCGCATCTCGCCGGCTGCCTTGTTGGTGAAGGTCAGGGCAAGGATCTGCCAGGGGGGGATGCCTTGGGAGATGAGATGGGCCACGCGCCGGGTCACCACCGTGGTCTTTCCCGAGCCGGGTCCGGCCAGCACCAGCAGTGGGCCGTCCACGTGGCCGACCGCCTCTTTCTGGGGTGCGGTCAAACCGGCGAAAACGTCGGTTTCAGGGGGAGCGGAAGAGTCACTCATCGCCGGTGAGTCTAGCCGGTTCCGGCCGGTCGCGGCGGGAGATCCCTGCCGAACGTGGCGGGTCGGTCGAATCCCCAAGATGTTGGGCAACCGGCGCGAGCTGGCAGGTTTTCCACCCCATTTCTAGGGATTGGCATCCGATAACTGCGCGTGGTAACCTGTGATGTACTGGCGAGTTACGTCCTGAAGCCAAAATACCCTAGATTCTGGGCCAGGCGTCTCTTGCCACCCCAAGATATGGTATTACCATAGGAGCGTATTCTGATGATTCGGGCCGGATTCGACCGCTGGCCAAATGGCCATGGGCGTGGCATCCGGAGGTGTGGTGTGGCCGACGAGCTCGGCTGAGGAGTGTCTGGCGGGGGTTGATGCGGGAACCGGAGTGAGTCGCCTGTGTGGCAGCGCACGAGGAAACGAAGTCCAGACGGCTTGGTCCGACCGTACCCCTCGGCTGCAGGGTCGGCCCCGCGGCAGGGGCCGCAGCCGAGCCCGTTCCTCTGGTTGGGCAAGCCCGGGAAAGTGGGGAAGTGAACATGCAAGTGCAGTGGAGAAAAGGCGACGGAAACCTCTGGTGCAGGCTGAACACGGTGGACCTGACACACCGCCACTTTGACGGGCTGGAAGGTGTTTACGTGATCTGGCACGGCGGGGACAACCCCGCAGTGTTACGCATCGGCCAAGGGGCCATCCGGGAGAAGCTCACGGAGCACCGCGGCGACGTGGAGGTCCAGCAGCACGATGACAAGCTGCTCATGGTGACCTGGGCCGCGGTCCCGCAGGCGGAGCGCGACGGCGTGGAGAAGTACCTCGCAGATGAGCTTCAGCCGCTGCTGGGTGATCGCTTCGCCGACCGGAGTACTGTCGAAGTCAATCTGCCATGGTGAGCAGGAGCACGCTGCCCGGCTCCTGGCTACCGACCACGGGCAGCGAAAAACAGGTGCAGGTGGAGTAGCGAAAGCACATTCGTCCGGCAAGGACGCCAGAGGAAAGACGAGATTCCATGAAGGTATCGCGACGATTCACGACCCCCGGCCAGGATGTCTATGCCACTGTGCAGTGGACTTACCGCGACAGCCGCATCACCAACGCGGACGGTTCCGTCGTGTTCGAGATGACCGGCGCGGAAGTCCCGGAGCAGTGGAGCCAGCTTGCCACGGACATCATGGTGAGCAAATACTTCCGGAAGGCGGGAGTGCCCCAGTTCCAGGACAGCGGCACACCGGTTCTGGATGAGGACGGCCGGCCCGTCACCGGCCCGGAGCGCTCGGTGCGGCAGGTCGTGCACCGCCTGGCCGGTTGCTGGCGTGCCTGGGGTGAAGCGCACAACTACTTCGACGGCGTGGAGGATGCCGACGCCTTTTACGACGAACTGGCCTATATGCTGCTGCACCAGATCGCCGCCCCCAACAGCCCCCAATGGTTCAACACGGGTCTGAACTGGGCCTGCGGAATCAGCGGCCCGCCCCAGGGGCACTGGATCTGTGATCCGGAAACCGGCAAGGCCTCCCTGGCCCCGGATGCCTACAGCCATCCCCAGCCCCACGCCTGTTTCATCCAGTCCATCTCTGATGACCTGGTGAACGCCGGGGGGATTATGGATCTGTGGACGCGGGAGGCGAGGCTGTTCAAGTACGGCTCGGGAACGGGGACGAACTTTTCACCAATGCGGGGCGAGGGCGAGCCGCTCTCGGGCGGGGGACGCAGCAGCGGGCTGATGAGCTTCCTGAAGATCGGAGACCGCGCCGCGGGAGCGATCAAGAGCGGAGGCACCACCCGCCGGGCGGCGAAAATGGTCACCCTGGACGCCGACCATCCCGACATCGAGCAGTTCGTCAACTGGAAGGTACGCGAGGAGCTGAAGGTCGCAGCCCTGGTCGAGGGCATGAAGCACTTGAGCCCGGATCAGAAGGAACTGGCGGACAACCTCGGTCTTCGGCTCGACTACGATTTCAACGGCGAAGCGTACTACACCGTCAGCGGCCAGAACTCCAACAACTCCGTCCGGCTCACCGGCGAGTTCTTCAAGGCGGTGGAAGAAGACGGCGACTGGCACCTGATCCGTCGCACGGACCGGGAGATCGCCAAGACGTTGAAGGCCCGCGATTTGTGGAACCAGATCTGTCAGGCAGCGTGGCGCTGCGCGGATCCGGGGCTCCAGTTCGACACCACCATCAACGCCTGGCACACCTGCCCCAACGCCGGCCGGATCAACGCCTCCAATCCCTGCAGCGAATACATGTTCCTCGACGACACGGCGTGTAACCTCGCGTCGATCAACGTGCTGAGGTTCTATGATCCGGACACCCGAACGTTTGACGTGGACGGGTTCGAGCACGCCATCAACCTCTGGACGGTGGTGCTGGAAATCTCCGTGCTCATGGCGTCCTACCCCTCGCGATCGATCGCGGAACAGAGCTATCGCTTCCGGACGCTGGGCCTCGGAATCGCCAATCTCGGGGCGATGCTCATGCAGGCCGGCATTCCCTACAACAGTGATGAAGGGCGGGCCACCGCAGGGACGATCGCGGCTATTCTCACGGGGCGGGCCTACGCCAAGAGCGCGGAAATGGCCGGCGAACTGACACCCTTCGCCGGCTTCTCTGAGAACCGCGAGGCCATGCTGCGGGTAATCCGCAACCACCGGCGTGCGGCCTACGGGGTGACTCGTGACTCGGACGCCTACGAGGGACTGCAGATCAAGCCCATGGCGATCGACCATGAGCTGTTTGAGTTTGGCCGGCTGAACATCACCAACGCCGCCGACCTCCTCGAACACGCCAAGTGCGCCTGGGAGGAAGCGCTGACGCTGGGCGAGCGGTTCGGTTTCCGCAACGCCCAGGTGTCGGTGATCGCTCCCACCGGCACCATCGGTCTGCTCATGGACTGCGACACCACCGGAGTGGAGCCGGACTTCGCGCTGGTGAAGTTCAAGAAGCTGGCCGGCGGCGGTCATTTCAAGATCGCCAACGCCTCGCTGAGGCCCGCCCTCAAGTCGCTGGGATACTTGCCGCAGCAGATCGACTACATTCACCGATACGTGATGGGCACGCTGAGCCTCGACACGCCGATGCCCGAGGATCTCGCTTCCGCGACGGAGACCTTCCGCGACTTCCTCCTCGCCTGCGGCTACAGGTCCGAGGAGTTGGTGGAGGTCGAGAACCGGCTGCCACAGGTTTTCGAACTGCGATTCGCCTTTACCGCCTGGTCCATGCCTGAGCACGTGCTGGAGTCGCTGGAAATCGATGTCGAGAAGGCGAAGGCGGACGTGTCGTTCAACGGGCTGATCGCCATGGGTCTGAGCGAGCGGGACGTGGAGGAACTGAACCGCCTGGTCTGCGGCACGCAGACGGTGGAGGGCGCTCCGCACATCAAGGAAGAGCATCTGCCGGTGTTTGACTGCGCCAACAAGTGCGGCGCGTCCGGCCGGCGGTTCATCGCTCCGGAGGGCCACATCCGGATGATGGCCGCGGCCCAGCCGTTTGTCAGCGGGGCGATCTCCAAGACCATCAACATTCCGTCGAACGCGACGGTCGAAGATGTTGCCGCCGCATATCGGCTGAGTTGGGAGCTGGGCCTGAAAGCCAACGCGTTGTACCGGGACGGGTGCAAGCTCAGCCAGCCGTTGAACACTAGAACGGATGCGGAAGTGGTGGACGCTGAAGAGGACGAAGAGGCGGTGGAAGCGGCCCGGGAGGAGGTTTCCGCCGACGTGGCCCTGGCCGCCGCTTCTGCGGCGGGCGCAACCGAGGAAGAACCGACTCTGATCGAGCAGGTCCAGGTCGAGCGTATCGTGGAACGGATCGTGGAGCGCCCGCTGAGGCGCCGTCTGCCCGACACGCGTCAGAGCACCACGCACCATTTCAATGTCGCCGGCCACGAGGGGTACCTGACGGTAGGCGTTTATGACAACGGCGCGCCGGGCGAGTTGTTCATCACGATGTCGAAGGAGGGTTCCACGATCGGCGGCTTGATGGACAGCCTGGGAACCGCCATCAGCGTCGCGCTGCAGTACGGCGTGCCGATCGACAGTCTCGTCAACAAGTTCGCCCACCAGCGTTTCGAGCCCATGGGAATGACCGCGAACCGCGACATTCCCTTCGCCAAGAGTCTGGTGGATTACATCTTCCGGTGGCTCGGAATGGAGTTCATCCCCGGCTACCGGGAAGCCAACGCACCGCAGCGATCCCAACCCAAGGGTGCGTCAGAGGACGCGGGAACGCGAAAGGTCAAGGAGGACAGACCATGGTCCGAACACGAAGCAGGCAGCGCCACGCCCGGGGCGGGTCGTCTCGCGGCCCAGGATGGCCCGGACCACGTCGTGGAGCGCGACGACCGGGCGAGGACCGACGACGGTTCCACTCCGGCCCACAAGACCGCTACCTGCTCGGCCCTCGAGGAGCCGCGCATCGCCGCCGCGGAGACGACCGCCGGCGCTGCGGCCTCCCCCGCCCTGAGTACCGCGCTGGACCAGTCCAACGCCTCGCTCATGGGCGATGCGCCGGCCTGTGACGAATGCGGAATGCTCACCGTACGAAACGGCAGTTGCTACAAGTGCACCAACTGCGGGAACTCAATGGGATGCAGTTGAACGGAGATTGATTCCTCTTTTTCAGAAAGCCGGCGGCCCCTCGCTCCCGGGTCGGCCGGTCAAATCAGGCGATGGGGAGCGGTCACGGACAGGAGGCACCATACGGTCGGCGAGTGGATGGATCTAACTTGCACAGTTGGGTACAGCACGGAGTCAGCGGCTACCCGACTCCCCGACAGAAAATGAGGGGTGACCGCCTCCGAAGACCGTAACCCATCGCTTTTTCCACCAAGGTCGTGGACACGGATGACCAAGGCACCTGGGGAAGCCCGCCTCCTCGGAGGCAACAGGCTTCTTCTCTTCCCTCCCCTCGGAGCGGTCCCCACCACCGCTTCGAGGGATTTTTCATTGAAGCTCCCAAAACGAACCGCCTCCCCATGCCGAGGCGAAGCACATCCCCGTGCCGGGGCGAAGCGCAGCGCAGCCCCGGGTCACATGCAACTCACTCAAAACTCCCTCATCACCGCCCCACCCCTTCCCCTCAATCCCAGCGAAACACGCCCTTGCGCCAGGCATAGATGTAGGCGATCACCGAGGTGCCGATGAAGAACACGATCCGGCCCAGGAATAACGCCGCTTCGGGACTCTGCGGCGGCAGCTTGGTGTACGTCACCGCCCAGGGGTAGAGGAAGATGATCTCCACGTCAAAAACGAGGAAGGTCATCGCCAGGATGTAGAACCGTACGTTGAAGCGCTTGCGGGCCGTGCCCACGGGGTTCATGCCCGACTCGTACACGGAGTCCTTGACGTTGCCCTTTCGGCCCGGCCCCAGCAGGTGGGTGCCCACCTGGGCGATCACCACAAACAGGACCGCGATGATGATGAGAATGCCGATGGGGATGTAGCCGTCAAGGTCAAAGGCCAGATTCAGCACTTCAGCCTCCTTCGAAGCTCGCCGGGGTATTGCCGGATGCCAAGAGCATAGGGGCGCAGGCCGCTTGCCACAAGTCCGCCCGGGCGCGACACTTCCCCCATGCCCTGCCTCGTCGGATGCCTCGCCCTGTTCTTCCCCCGGATCGCGATCATCCTGGTCGTGATCTTCAGCGACTACCTGGGCAACGCCTACCAGACGATCATCTGGCCGCTGCTGGGGTTCATCTTCATGCCTCTGACCACGTTGGCCTACGCCTGGGCCTGGCACAGCAACGCGGGCTCAGTCTCGGGTGTCTATCTGGTCGTGGTGGTGATCGCGGCCCTGATCGATCTGGGCCTGATCGGCACCGGCGCTTCGAGCCACCGCCACTATCGCCAC
This sequence comes from Phycisphaerales bacterium, assembly GCA_020345805.1. Classification (GTDB taxonomy): domain Bacteria; phylum Planctomycetota; class Phycisphaerae; order Phycisphaerales; family SM1A02. The sequence continues at coordinate 418,767 of CP070772.1, forward strand.
CACTGCGGTTCCCGCCCCCGCCCCCGGAAGTCGAGGCACGGGTAGTGTGCCGCCGACTGCTCATCCCGCACCGTCAGCCCGTATAATCGTTCCTGACAATCCACGCGGGGTGTAGCTCAGCTTGGCAGAGCGCCTGCTTTGGGAGCAGGAGGTCGCTGGTTCAAATCCAGTCACCCCGATTGACAAAGCCCGGCCTATTTCCGGGCTTTGTCAATCGGGGTTGCTGGATTCCGCGAGCGAAGTGAGCGAAATCCAACCGTCCGGCGAGGCTCAACGCCGAGTCGGGCGGGATGGACGCGAGACAATCCGAGATACGGCAAGGGTGATACGCACACATGGCCCGACACCTATGGCGGATCGGCCCCGGGCAAGCCCGGGGCTATACAATGGCGCGGCGAGC
>CP070772.1:419266-438255 GCA_020345805.1 Phycisphaerales bacterium
TCCAACGACGGCTCGAGCTGGACGGAGATCTGGGACAACGGCACCAGCGAGATCGCCGAGAACTCCTGGTCCGAGCAGGCCTATGACATCGCGGCCCTGGCCGATAATCAGCCGACCGTATATGTCCGCTGGGGTCACCGGGTGGCTCAGGCGGGAGCCTGGGCCTATTCCGGCTGGAACGTGGATGACATCGCCATCTGGGGTGTTGCGCCTTCCAACCCCTGCCCGTGCGATGTCAACGACGACGGCGTGGTAGACATCGACGACATCTTCGACGTCCTCGCCCACTGGAGCGAAGGGCCCGGCGATTATGATGTCAACAACGACGGCATCGTCGATATCGACGATGTCTTCGACGTTCTCGCCGACTGGGGTCCCTGCTGATCGGCGGTGGATTCCCCGGATTCGGATCTTGATTCACCCCCGGCCTGCGCGGCCGGGGGTTTTTCTTCCCTTCCGTTGAAACGGGAGTCACCAGACACGACCGGCCGGGGATTCCTAAACTTGTTGCGTATGTCCGAGACGCTTCACATCTGCAACGCGCGTATCTGGACCGGCGATCCCGGCTGCCCTTGGGCCGTATCACTGACAGTACGCGACGGACGGATCGCCGCGCTCGACGAACCCATCGCAGCCGCCGGGCCGGGTCGGACCATCGACGCCGGCGGTCGGGCGGTTATTCCCGGCCTGATCGATGCCCACACCCATTTGATACTGGCAGGTCGGGCGCTGGACCGTCTTGATCTTTCTGAAATCACCACGCGCCGGGATTTCGAAGCGGTGATCGCCCGAAGGCACGCGGAACTGCCTGCGGATCAGTGGCTCATTGCCGGCGGCTGGACTGATGGACATTTTCCGGCCGACGAGAAGCCGCACGTGCAATGGCTGGCCGCGGCCGGCGACCGGCCCGTCGTCTGCTACAGCATGGATCTGCACTCGGTCCTGGTGAACGACGCCGTGCTGAATCGATGCGATCTGAGCGAAGATCCGCCGGGGGGTCGAATCGTCAGGGATCACGCAACGGGAGAGCCCACCGGCCTTCTCCTGGAAGCCGCGGCCTGGGAGCTGGTCAACCCGATAGTCCCCAAGCCGGACCGGCAGACCGCACGCACGCAAGTACTCGCCGCCCAGGCTCATGCCCATCGCCTCGGACTGACCGCGGTGGGATCGATGGAGTACGGCGCGGATTTGGCGGAAGTGTTCGAACCCATTCGTGATCAACTGACCCTGCGCTGTCGGATCTCGCTGCTCGACCGTGAACTGCCCATCGATTTCACTTACGGCCGGTCGTTTCGGAACGATGATCGGCTCGCGGTGATCGGGTACAAGACCTTTGTCGACGGGGCGTTCGGTTCGCGCACCGCGCGGATGCTCGATGATTACGCGGACGATGAGGGCAATCGCGGCCTGTATGTCGAACTGGCCCGCGATGGTCACCTGCTTGAGTGGGCGCAGGTGGTGGCGGCGGAAGGATTCTCGCCCACGATGCACGCCATCGGCGATGAGGCGATCCGGTTGGTGTTGGACGTGATTGAGCGGATCCCGTCTGAAGTGCGGCCGCGGATCGAACACGCCCAGCACATACAACCCTCCGATGTCCACCGTTTTGCGGGGCGGATTGCGAGTATGCAGCCGCTGCACAAGGCCGATGACGGCCAGTATGCCGAGGCGCGCCTGGGATCGCGGCGCATGGCGGGGACGTTCGCCTTTCGCACGTTGCTGGACGCGGGTGCGCGGCTTGCGTTCGGCTCGGACTGGCCCGTGGTTTCCTGCGATCCGCTGGCGGGGATGCGCACCGCGGTGACCGGCCTGACATTCGCAGGCGAGATCTTCCTCCCCGAGCAGAACCTTACGGTTGAAGAGGCCCTGACCGCCTACACGCGCGGTTCGGCTTATGCCCTGCAACTGGATAATGCGGGCGCCATAAGGCCCGGGGCGCTCGGTGATGTGGTGATGCTCGATCGCGATCCGTTTACCGCCGATTGGGCGCATGAGCCGCCCCGGGTGGTGATGACGGTGGTGGGGGGGCGGGTGGTGTACGATATCCGCGATGGGTGATGAACTGAGTCATGTCGATGAGCGGGGACAGGTCCGCATGGTTGATGTGGGCGACAAGAAACCGATGCGGCGGCGGGCGGTCGCCGAGGGTTGCTTCTGTGCGGCGGAAAAGACGCTGAACCTGCTGGAGGCGGGCGATCTGCCCAAGGGCGAAGCCCTGGCCGCGGCACGACTGGCCGGGATCATGGCGGCCAAGCGCTGCGATGAACTCATCCCGCTCTGTCACCCTCTGGCGCTCGACGCGGCAAATGTCGAGTTTGAACGCACCGCCCCGGATCGTCTGCGCATCACCGCCACCGTGTCAATCGCCGCAAGAACAGGCGTGGAAATGGAAGCCCTGACCGCGGTGAGCATGGCGGCTCTGACGTTGTGGGATATGGCCAAGGCGGTGGACAAGGACCTGCGGATTGAAGGTATCCGCCTTGTTGAGAAGAGCAAGGAGTCGGCGATGTGATGCCGGTGCCCGGAACCGCTCAGGCCGTGGAAAATCACGCCAACGTTCAACGATGGCGATCTGCAAGGCGAGGCGAGTGACCAGCATCTTCTGGTATCCCGGTCACGAGTTGATTCTGACGGACATTGTCCGGGCGGAGAACTGCTATCTCTACGATTCGGCCGGCAAGCGATACGTCGATCTGGAATCCGGCGTCTGGTGCACTTGCATCGGGCACGGCAATCCGCGGATCGGGAACGTGATCGCTCGGCGCTTCAGCACGATCGGTCATACGGGTTTCTGCTACGCAAGTGAGATCGTGGAGGAGGCCGCACAGGAGATTCTGTCGTTGCTGGACTTCGAAGGCGGCCGGTGCGTGTTCCTCTGCTCGGGAAGCGAAGCGGTCGAGTTCGGCGTGCGCATCGCCGGATCGCTCATCGATCGGCCCATGATGCTGACCATGACCGATTCCTACTTCGGGGCCTACGGCTCGGCCAGAGAAAGGCAGGAGGATGAATGGCACTGCTTCGACTGGTCGGTGTGCGCTGATTGTCCGGAATCGAAAGAGTGCCATGAAAGCTGCGAGCATTTGGCGTCGATTCCGTTCGAGGAGATCGGAGGTTTCCTCTTCGAGCCCGGCAGCTCCTCGGGACTGGTTCGCTTTCCGCCTGAAAAGCTCGTCCGCGGGATTGCGGAGAAGATGTGGACCAATGACGGGCTTCTGCTGGTGAACGAAGTGACCACGGGCGTCGGTCGCACGGGGAAGTGGTTTGGCTATGAGCATTACGGGATCTCGCCGGACATTGCCGCGATCGGCAAAGGCATCGGCAACGGCTATCCGGTCAGTGTGGCTGCGTTCTCGCGGCGCGTTTTGGAGAGATTGGGAGACGGGCCCGTCAATTACGCTCAATCGCATCAGAACGATCCGCTCGGGGCGGCCGTCGCATTGGAGGTTATCCGAGTCATCCGCGAGGACGGCCTGATTGAGCGCGGCAGGGAGATTGCCGCCATGCTCGCAGACGGCCTGGAGAACCTGCGGCGGCGAACCGGCCGGATCAAGGAGCTTCGTGGACGAGGACTGATGATCGCGATCGAACTGGAAGATGATGACGGAAACTCGTTTGCCGCCGCCGCTCATCGAGCGCTGGTACGCCGCGGTTTCGTCCTCGGACTGCGGCCGGGTACGAGCGTGTTCAGACTCGATCCCAGCCTGACTGTCGATTTCGGCGACATCGAGAAGTTCCTGCAGGCTTTCGAGGGCGTGTTGGACGGGAGTGGGACAGACGCTGCCGCGGATTAGAAAAAGCGGTCCCGCACGAAGGCGGGACCGCGGAGGCGTGATTACTCGGGCTTGTCCTGACCTTGAGTATCTGTCTTACGGGCACGGCCCCCACGCGGCGAGGACGGCGAAAACGTCGTCGATATCCACCATCTCGTCGCCGTTCACGTCCTCGGGGCAGTCATTGCAGGCACCCCAGGCGGCAAGCACGGCAAACAGGTCATCAATGTCGACCTGTTGATCCGCGTTGAGATCCTCCGGGCAGGCGGAGAGGATCGTAAAATCGTAGGTGAAGGTGTATTCGGCATACAGGCCCGCCCCGCCATCCAGAATGTCCTCCGGGGGATCGGCGTACCACCGGAAGTCGCCGATGGAGGTGACGGCTATGGTGCCATCACCGATCCAGGGGGACATGCCGTCGGGATCATCGATGATCGCCTGATCGTCATCGGTGATCCAGAACGAGTACGCGGCGGAGGCATAGTTGGGCAGAGTGTCCTCAAAATGACAGTGTGTGCCGGCCAGGAGCTGGTCGTCGAGATAGTAATCCTGATCGTAAGTGAAGCTGACAAAGACCGGCACGCCGCTTCCGCTGGTGGTGAAACCGCCGTGCATGTAGGAGTAGAGATCGATCCGCACGAAGTTGAGCTGGCGGGTGCCGCCCTGATCATCAAACTGATCGAGGATGATGGGCACTTCGCCGAGTTCGCCGATCAGGCCCTCCTGGACAATGACATCGGCGTGAGCGGCGGCCGCAGTGCAAAGCGATCCGAGGGTGCAGGCGGCGAGAGTCTTCTTCTTCATGGTCAGGTTTCCTTGACGAGGTTGACGGAACGGTGATCTGCGACACGTCGCCGACCGGCGGGGCGCGGGGATTCGCGACCGGAGGCGGCCCGCAGAGGACCTTCCCGGGGCGGACATGCAGCCCGGAAAAAGAGAAAGTTGCGAAGGGTTATGGGAACTGAGGCTGATGTGGCAGCGGCTTTCCTGTGTTGTCGGGATACGCGGGATGCGATTCGGCGAGCCCTCAAGAAAACGGGATGGAATCGCCGCGACCAGGTTCGTTGACGACACCGGCCGCTTTATTCAGGAAAGTACCCGGCGCATTTCACTCCGCGAGACAGATGATCGTGCGGTGGGGCTTTCCGGGCCGCACCCGCGGGGACTATCCGACCGCAGCGCGGGCCGCGCGGCAGAACGCACGGATCAGATTCGGGTCTTTCACGCCGGGCGATGATTCCACGCCGGTGCTGACGTCCACGGCATAGGGTCTGACGGCGCGAATTGCCGCGCCGACGTTTTGTGGGTCGAGGCCGCCGGCGAGGAAGACGGGTTTGTTGATCCGATCCATCATCGCGGCGAGCCGGGCCTGATCAAATGACTGGCCGGAGCCGGCGCGCGGGCCGTCGATGAGCAGGGCCGTCACATCCGCGCATGCGTTCCAGCGAAGGGTCTGCTCTTCGGTGAAGTGGAAACCTCGGATGACGCGATGCGATTGTGCGAGGTCTCGAAGTGATTCCTCGTCCAGTTCGCCGTGTAGTTGGCACCAGTGGCCGCAGCTCTTCCATTGCTCCAGGTCCGCACTTGCTTCGTGCAGGGGATGTGCGAACACGCCGACCGGTTCAACGCCCGCCGGCAGCACACTGATAATCTCGGTAGCGACGCGAAAATCCGTGATCCGCCTCGGCGAACCTCTTGCAAAGACCAGGCCGATGAAGTCCGCTCCGCCTTCCACGGCGACCTCAGCGATCTCCGGCGCGGTGATGCCACAGATCTTGATGCGTGTTCGTCTGGATGGTCGGGCCGTCATGAGTCCAACTCCGCCTGAAGCTGATCGGCGAGAGCTTTCTGCCCCTCATCGCGCAGGCTCGCCTTTGCCTGCTCAAGGAAAGGTCGGGCACGGTCCGGTTGCTTCAGGTGCCGAGTGAAGATGACGGCGAGCAGGAGGCGAATCTCCGCGGCGTTGTCGCACTTGGGGTAATGGTGCAGCAGCAGCTCGTAGGCCAGAGCGGCGCGGGCGTGGTCGCCCTGGGCGTGCAGCTGGTTGGCAAGGTCCAACTGCGGCCGCTCGGCAAGCACCGCCTCCGGCGTCTCATCGAGCAGAGCTGCGTACTTGGCCGCGGCGTCTGAGAGCTTGTGTTGGCTGATCAACTGCGCAATCTCGGCCCGGGCGGCGGCGAGTCGTTGCTCCTCCTGCGACGGCGGGGTCGCCTTCTTCTTCGCCTTGGCCAGTTGCCTGGCGGTGTCGGCGGATGCGGATTCCCACATGCCGCCGGTCTGGCTTCTACCGGCCGCCCGAAAAGCGGCGCGGCGGCGGGCCTGCTTGAACAAGAAGAACACGTCGAATTCTTCGCGCTTCACGACGTTCGTCGCGAGAAGGAGGAAAGCGGTGCCGAAGCCGTAGAGGTATCCGGCGATGTGGGCGGAGTACGCCACGGGTCCCTGCGTGGCCCCCAGGATACCGCTGAGCTGCTTAAGCACATCCAGGGCGAAGTAGAAACCGATGAACCACAGGCTGGGAATGGTGTAGATGCCGATGAAAAAGAAGAAGAACAGGATCTTGATGCGGCTGCGAGGGAAGAGGGCCAGAAACGCGCCGGTGACCGCCGCGATGGAGCCGGAGGCGCCGATGACCGGGTTTGGAGAAACCATCATGTGGGCGATACCCGCCACCGCCCCTCCCATGAGGTAAAACATGAGAAAGCTCATCCGTCCCACTCGGTCCTCGACCGCGCACCCGAAGATCCACAGAAAGAGCATGTTGAACGCGAGGTGCCAGATCGAGCCCGGATCGTGCAGGAACTGGTAGGTGATGAGCTGCCAGAGATGGAACTCCGTCCGCCCGGCATGGCCGACGTTCACCATTGCGTCCAGGTCGAACAATCCGCCCACCTCGGCGGCCAGACCCGCCAGGTAAACGAGGAGGTTCGCCACCATGATCGATTCGGTGACGATCGGCTTGCGCCTGGGCGGCCGGTCTGTCCGCAGCGGTATGAGCATCGGGCGGTAGTGTAGGCCAATCCCGCCATCGCCTCATGGGTCGGTGTCTTCCGACGGCGGACAATCGATGGGGTGGCCGGCCACGATGCGATTAACGATGTAATCGTCGCGCCAGGTGTAGAGGAGACGCGCGATGAGGTGGTCATCGACGGGGAAGGGAGGTCTGAGCAGAAGCAGGTCGGCGGCGGCCCCGACTTCGAGCCGTCCCCCGTCGGGCCAACCCAGGGCTTCGGCATTGCCCGTGGTGATGAGCCGCCAGGCATCGGCCGGGGTCGGGACGTATGCGTCGGGAGCGATGGTCATCGCCCTGACCTTGGCGGTCTCGATCATCGCCCGCGCCACCCGGGGCATGGACAAGTCCGGCCCGGCGGCGAGGTCCGAGCCCAGGGCCAGGCGCACGCCGTGTCGCCGTGCCGCGTCCAGGTCGAACAGACCGCTGCTCAGGAACGTGTTGGCGGTGGGACAGTGCACCACGACGGAGCGGCGCCGGGCGATCAGGAGCCATTGCGGCTCCGTCAGATGGACGCAATGTGCCAGCAGCGTGCGCTCGGTGAGCAAGCCGTGACGGTCATAGACGCCGGCATAGTGCTCATCATCGGGGAAGAGGCCGGCGACGAGCTCGCATTCGTCGGGCGCTTCGGCCAGGTGAGTCTGAATGAACACGCCATCCCGCACCGCTCGGCGCACCTCGGCCAGAAGCGAATCGCTGCACGAGACGGCAAAGCGAGGATTGATGCTCCGGGCGATCCGACCGTCGGCGGGGATGTCGAAGTCGAACCGACCGGGCTCAAGCAGCCCGTCAGGTGCTCCACGATCCATGAGGGTTTGCCCGACGCGAGCCCGGAGCGGCGGGGAGGCCGCCTTTATCAGGCATTCCGGGGCATGCTCGTGGCTCGAGAGGTAACCGGCGTACCCGAGCGTGCCCGCCTGCAGCAGGCGGCGGTGGGCAAGGCGGATCTGGCGGCAGGCGAAGGCGTGATTTTTCCACTGCGCCTCCGCCGGGTAGATGACCCTCTCCAGCCAGTGCAACAGATCCGGGCCGTCGCAGCCGGCCACTTCGATCTGGGGGATATGAAGATGGGCATCGATGAAGCCGGGGCAGATCAGGTGATCCTCACCTCCTAAATCCGGTGTGGCAAACGGCTTACCAAAGCCGACCTCGGCAATGCGATCCTCGGCCACACCCATCCACCCCAGGCGCGGTGGCTGGTCGGGTTCGATGAGTAGTCTGCCGGCCAGGATCATGGGGTCATTCAGTTCCCCAGGGGTTTATCCGGTGGGACGAAGCGGGTTTTGTCTTCATTGCGTTGGCTCTACCCAAAGCGTGTGTTGGGGGCAATAATACGTCTCTAGCGCGGACGGTCTGCTGATAGGATAGTCACATCTCGCGGAGGATCTGCGAAGGCCGGCGAGTTCACGAGTCCAGTTCAACATATGGAAGGTCGCAAACCATGGCTACCCTACAGGAAGTCCTTCAGGAATTGGTGCCCGCATATCGCAAGGAGGTGGCGGAGCTTCTAAAGGAACACGGGGACGAAGTCATATCACAGGTTACCGTTCGGCAAGCCTATGGTGGTATGCGCGGTGTCAAGGGCATGATATGCGACACCTCCGTGGTTGAGCCTGACAAAGGGCTCATCGTACGTGGACATCCTCTCCTGGAAATAAAACATCTCTGGCCGGAAGAGGTGTTCTTCCTGCTGTTGACGGGGCAGCTGCCGGATGCCGAGGCCAAGGCGGCGCTGCAGCGCGAGTTCGACCGACGCTCCCAGGTTCCGGCATACGTCTGGAATCTTCTGAAGGCCATGGAGCCGGACACGCATCCCATGTGCATGCTGGATACGGCCATCCTGGTCATGGAGAGAGAGAGCGTCTTCCACAAGTGGTATGACCGCGGCATGAAGCGGGATGACTTCTGGCTGGCCATGCTGGGCGATGCCCTCAACATCCTGGCCAAGCTCCCCGTTCTCGCCGCCGGAATCTACCGCATGCGCTACAACCACGGCAGCGTTATGCACTGGACGCACGGCCTGGACTACGGTGCCAACTTCGCGAACATGCTGGGGATCGCGGATCCCGCCGGGGCGTTCGCAAAGCTGATGCGGCTCTACCTGAACTTCCACGCCGACCACGAGGGCGGCAACGTCTCGGCCAACACCTGCCATACGGTGGGATCCGCCCTGTCCGACGCGTACTACGCGGTGTCGGCCGGGCTCAACGGTCTGGCCGGTCCCCTCCACGGCCTGGCCAATCAGGAGTGCGTGGGGTGGATTCTCCAGACGATGGAGAAGTTCGGGGGAGTGCCCACGGAACAGCAGTTGCGAGAGATGGCCTTCGAGACCCTCCGCAGCGGGCGAGTGATCCCCGGCTATGGTCACGCCGTCCTGCGGGTCACCGACCCCCGCTATACCGGATTCCATGAATTCGGCCAGATTTATCTGCCCGAAGATCCGGTCTTCCAGACGGTCGACGCGGTCTTCAACGTCATTCCGAAGGTGCTTCAGGAGTATTCCGAAGAGCGGGTGAAGGCGGGCAAGAACCCCATTGCCAACTGCTGGCCCAACGTGGATGCGATTTCCGGATCGCTGCTCTACCATTTCGGCATGACCGAATTCCCGTACTACACCGTGATGTTCTCGGTATCACGAGCGATGGGAATGCTGGCGCAGCTGATCATGAACCGGGCGCTGGGTACGGCGATCACCCGTCCCAAGTCCGTATCCACGGAGTGGGTAAAGGCTCAGTTCAAGTCCTGAGGACCGTGCCGATACCTGGTTGCTACGCGGCCTGACGCGACGTTGTGGAGGGCATCCGGTCCTGCTCGCGGCGCAGCCGGACTATGACTGCGCCCCGCTCGAGCTCCACCGCCTCGGCGGGAATCGGCTCGTCCCGGGAGACGGCCCGGGTCAGGATCGCGCCTTCAGCCAGCCCGACAGGCAGGAATGATGCGGCCGCCGCGGCGGTGTCTATACGACCGTAGCAGTCGCGGCCGCCGATCCCCTCCAGCGAGGTGCCGGCCGGCAGATCGCGCTTGGCCACCGCGATAACCTCCGTCACGGGATTTCCCAGCGGTGCGATCGTGGGTTCGCCGTCCAGCACTGCTTCGGCGATCGACAGCGGGGTCTCCATGTGGCAGAGGTGGTAAGGGCGGAAAAAGAGGTAGTTCGGGCCTTTGCCCATCTTCAGGTACTGCATGTATGGCTGGACCATCTCCGGGTCGTCGCCGTGGCCGATCACGAAAACGCCGCCTCCGAAGTCGCCGCCGAGCGTGTAGTCCACGAGCCCGCGCCGTCCGAACACTTTCGTGCAATCATCCAGTGCAGTGGCCAGAGATGTCTCCACGCCGTGCATGCCGCGGATCTCCGGAACCAGTCCGGTGGCGTTGCAGAGCACGGCATTCTCAATGTTCATCTTTGTCCCGTCGGTGAACGCGGTGGTCATGGGCAGACTGGTGCCCTGTTTCTCCGCCCAGGGCCGGATGGACTCCGGCGTGGCGTAAGCGTCCATGAAGCCCTTGCAATTGACGGCGGCGACGACCTCGAAGCCCATGCACTGCACATGGTCCACCAGCCGCTTCAGCACTCCCGGCTGATCACCGTCGGAGTTCGTATAGACCACGCCCGCCTCGTCGGCCTTGTGCTTGAGCAGGCAGCCGACGGTGGCGTCGGTTTCGGCGTTCATCATCACGATGTGCTTGCCGCTCTCGATGGCGTGCAGCGCGACTTTCGCCCCGTACTCCACGGCCCCGGTGGCTTCCACCACCACATCGATCGCGGCCAACTCTCGCAGTGCTTCCACGCGCCGGGTAATGGCGGGTCGCTCCTCCTCAACGGCGCGGCCCAATTCCGTGATATCGTCGCTCACCACGATGTCACCGGCGGCCACGCCGGCCTTGACGTACGCGTCGACGGCATGCTCGATCGTCCGACTGACGATGAGCGGGCAGCGCATGGAGGGCGTGAGCCGGACCTGACGGATAATGCCGGTGCCGATGAGCCCGGCCCCGGCCATGGCGACGCGGATGGCTTCTCCCCGATCCTGCCGTTTCTTGAGGCGGCTGAGCAGTGTCATCTTCCATCCCTCACGTTTGCGCCGATGGCCAGAGGGAGGTCCTCCTGCAGCGCCTGGGCCAGCGAGATCTTCCAGTCATCCAGGGTTATGCCGAATGTCCGTTCGGTGAGCCGGCAGTCCAGCACGGAATAGGGAGGCCTGGCGGCCGCGGCGCCGTACTGATCCGTCGCGATCGGAACCACCTCCGGGATGCACTCGGTCACCCCGGAGGCGAAGATGCGTCGAGCCAGAGCGCACCAGGTGGTCTCGCCTCCGCTGGCCAGGTGATAGACGCCTCCGCGCCCCTCGAAAGACCAGTGGCCACCTTCTTCGGTCAGTGATTCGGCGATGATCTCCGTGGTGGCTCGGGCAATAAGCCTGCTCCAGGTGGGGCACCCGTGCTGATCGTCAACCACCCGGATCACCGGCTGATCCGAGGCGAGGCGCAGCATGGTGAGCAGGAAATTCGAGTGGCGCAGGCTATAGACCCAGCTCGTGCGGAGAATGAGGTGGTCGGCCCCGGAGGCAATGATCGCCCGTTCTCCGGCGAGCTTTGTCCGGCCATACACGTTCAGAGGGTTGGGCTCGTCGTGCGGGGCGTAGGGTATCCTCCGAGCGCCGTCGAAGACATAGTCGGTTGAGTAATGAACAATCGCCGCCCCGATGTTCCGGGCCTCCTCGGCCAGGACACCCGGAGCCCACCCGTTGATTTGCTCGGCGATCGCCGGCTCCTCCTCGGCCCTGTCCACGGCGGTGTAACCCGCGGCGTTTACGATCAGGTTTGGCTTGAGGGTGCGAATTGTGGTGCCAATGGCGTCGCGATCCGCCAGATCCATCTGTGATCGCGTGGTGGCGGTCACTTCACCCAGACAAGGCAGTGTCCGGCACAATTCCCAGCCAATCTGCCCGTCCGATCCGGTGAGGAGAATCTTCATGGTTCGCGTCTTGGTTGGGCCGGGTGGACCATCGCCGTCTTGTCAGAGGCGTGGTTGCCGGCCGTAGATGGGTCCGGTCGCGTTTCCTGGTCCCCGTCGCCTGGGGGCCGCCATGCGGAGCTGGGTCGCCTGCCGCCTTTGCTCCCCGCAGCGCAAGGGACAGTCCATTCTCTCGGTCGTTACGGGACGGTCCTTGATGTGCAACCCGGCAAGCCGGCCCAATCAGGGCAGGTTGCGGTGGGGCTGGATCGCCCTGTCCCGGTCCGCCTGACCCCGCCGGCGCCTGATTGAGGAGCGGGGAACCGGTGGCGGTACGCTCACCGGCAGCGATCGGCAAGGTTGCAGATGCCGGCGGAGGCGATATTATCGGCCAGACGTCTTGCCCGGCTGAGGCCACTATTGGCCGTGGGCATCGGGAGATTGCGTTAGGAAGGCATTCTGCTCAAGGAAGAGGGCGCGTTGGATGGTGGATGGAAAAAGGGGGGGGTTCGTAGGCATTGGTCTGTCCGTGGTGGGAACGGTCGCGGCCGTTTCAACCGGGACGGAGGATCGGTCCGCCGGTGCGGGCGAGTTCCCGGCTCCCGTCGGGCCTGCGCCGGTCATCCGCCTCGTCTCGACGGCGGGGGTTGCCCCGCTCACCGTGCACGTTCATGCCGTTGACTCGGAGCCCGGCGCCGGAACGCCGCTGACGGCCCGCTACGAATGGGATTTCGGCGACCCAAACGGACGGTACAACAAGCTCGAGGGCTTCGTCGCGGCGCACACCTACGATGAGCCGGGCACGTACACCCTGACTCTGCGCATCACCGACGAGTTGGGCTTCTGGGGTCAGGCGGAGCAGACTATCGACGTGCTTTGTGATGACCGCCCCGCACTGTACGTGGCGGCGTGGGGCGACGACGATAACCCCGGCACGTCGCCGGATGCTCCGCTCCAGACCGCGGCGAAAGGCTTCGACCGCCTGGAAGACCACATGCGCCTGCTTTTCCGGCGTGGTCACGTCTTTGACGTCTCCGGCTCACTGTTGCTGGAGGACAGCGGCGTCCTCATTGGGGCCTACGGTACGGGCGATCCGCCGGCCCTGCGCTGGCTCGGGGAGATGGGTTACAGTGGCATTATCAAGGTGTATAAGGACGATCAGTTCGACATTGTGATCCAGGATCTTGCGTTCGATTCCATCCACGACGTCAGTCAGCACCCGGACGTGGTTGACGCCATCGTTCCCGCCGGCCGGAACATCACCATTCGCGACTGTCTGTTCGGGGCCGTCAGCCAGGCGGTGAACGCCAACCGCCAGCCCCAGGGCCTGATGGTGATGGACAACGAAGCGGGAATCATCGGCAAATATCTCTGCTGGGCGCAGGGAACGGATCACTGCTACCTCGGCAACACTGTCGCCGGTTCGCACTGGGAGCACAACATCCGCCTGGGAGGGGCCGACCGCGTACTCATTGCTCACAACAGCCTGACGAACCATCCCAAACGCACGATCTGGGTCATGCTCGGCCAGTACTGCTACATCGGGAGCAACGAGCTGCACGCCGGCCGTGTCTCCATCGGCCCGGACCCCTGCTCGGGAGGCCCCGAAAGCTGCTTTCGATGGGCGGTGATGGCCCGGAACCGCCTCTGGAAGGATTCGGCGGCCGACCCCTGCGTGGAACTGCTCGCGGGTGCTGAACATGTCTCAATACGCAACAACATCATCCAGGCCGAGGCCATGGCGTGCGTCGGCATCAACGGCTTCGATCCACAGACGCAGCGCACGAACAAGGAAATCCACATCGTCAACAACACGGGAATAAACTCCTGTCCGATCGGTCGATTCCTCGACGTTGGTAAGGGGGGGGAGAACTTCACTCTTTCCAACAACCTTTATGCGGCCCCGAATCTGACTACGGGCGTCGATCGAACGGCCAACGTGTACGTCGAGGCGGACGACCTCTCCGCCTTCGACGCCGTCCACCACAATGTCTGGGCCGAACCGGCGGATTTCGTCTGGGTCCCCGACGCGTATCACTACGTCTATCCGTATTGGTCGGATGCCGAGGGGTACAAGACGCCGCAGCAGTGGGGGGAGTATGGCGAAGTGTCCACGGAGGCTTATGAGATTGCCGATCTGGATCCCGATTTCACCCCGCGGGACGGCACCATCGCCGCCACTCATGGTGTGCCGGAGCCGGGCGTCTTTACGGATTTCTACGGGGCGTGGCGCCCCCCGGGGAATCGGTCGGCCGGGGCGGTCGAAGCCAATCCCGTCGGATCGGGGCTGTACGCGGACGTGAACGGCGACGGAGTCGTCAACATCTACGATCTCTTCGCGGTATTGGCGGCGTGGGGCGGCTGCCCGGACCCGCCGGAACCGTGTCCGGCGGACATCAACGAGGACGGGGTGGTTGATTTCGACGATGTCCTGCTCGTCCTGAACAACTGGTCATAGTGCGGGCTCGCGGCCGAAAGCCGATCTTGACAAAGCCGGCTCCCCATCCGGCCGAAATACCACCTGCAGGCATGATGAATGCCAAGCGGTGGTCTGCGAGATGGATTCTGCGGAGACGGCGGCCATGCCCACAGTTATCGGGCCGGAGCAGCGGAAGGTATCCGGTGAGGCGGGGAGCGACCGAGAGCGGTCGTCGGATTCGGTAACCTCGGAGAGGGACCGCGATCCTGTCTCGCCGTCGGTGATGGCGATGGTCGCTCCGCTGCATCCCAACGATCCCGACTGGCCGTGGATCACTCGAATCGGTCCGATGCGCCGGTTCCACTTCACGAGACGGTACATTCAGAACACGCATCATCGGTTCCCCAAGGCCTCGCGTGTGTATCGACAAGCGCAATACCTCGGGTCAATGCGGTCGATCCGTTCCGCCGCCGTGGCGTTTCTCTTCAGCACCGACGTCGGCATCGGTCTGACCCGCTGGCCGTCGCGCCTGTTCCCCGGTCCCCGCCGAGTCTATGTCGGTTTCACGCAGGATGGCCGGTGGGAACCGAAACGCATCATGCGGGTTCGCCAGGCGCTTCAGCGGTGCGATGCGATTACGATTTTCACCGAAGAGGAGCGGCGCGTATATCTCGATCGCTACGGTCTGTCCGAGGGGCAGGTCCGGTTGATACCCCTGCACACGGATGAAGTGAACGATTACCGGCAGTATCCTGACCAAACGCCGATCGATCAGCCGTATGTCGTCTCGCTCGGCTCGCCCAACCGGAGGTTCACGCCGGTGGCGGAGGTGTGCCGGGAACGGGGCATTCGACTCGTGGTGATCACCCGGCCGACACACGTCAACGATTCGCTGGATGATCTTCGGCGCCTGGGCGCGACGGTGATCACCGATGCCGACAAGCTCCGAGCGCTGACTTATCTTAAGCACGCCCGGGCGGCGGTGATGGTGTTCGACGATCCGTCGCTGCCCGGCGGCTTCACCACGCTCATTCACGCGATGTTCCTGCGCACTCCGTTCATTGTCAGTGAATGTCTGGGCGTGCGGGAGCACGTAATCGATGGCGAGACCGGCTTTGTCACTCCACATGACGATTCCGACGCTTTGGGTGAAGCGGTCGAAAGGCTGATGCAAGACGCAGAACTGGCCCGACAGTTCAGCCGGAGCGCTCATGATCGTGCCCGGCAGCGTCACTCGCTCGAAGCCGCGGCCGACGCGTTCTTCAAGCTCACGGTCGATGTCCTGAGAGGCGGGTGATCGGCCCGCGGCAGCCGGCCCGGATGGAGACCTTCTCGCCGTGAATTGCGGCGGTCAGCGTCTTCCGTCGCGCTGCGACTGTTCGAGGATCTTCTGCATCTCGACCAGAACCTTAATGTCGTCAATGCGGTTGGCCACGTCCTGGCGATCGCCTCCCGCGGCCATGGCCCGCAGGTACAGGGAGCGAGCGAGCCGGTAGTCGCCGGCTTGCTCGGCCTCCACGGCCTGGCGGAGCAGGTTCTCCGCAACGAGATCCGCCCGGAGATGGATCAACCGCTCATCCGTGGCGTAAGCCAGCGCAGCGTCAAGCCGCATGACGGCCTTGGCGATTTCGTCAGCGGCATAGAGTTGCGAGGCCTCCGCGATCATGGCGTCCACAAGCTGCTGCTTCAGCGGGTCGAGTCGGGCCGCGGCCTTCTCATCGGTCTCATAACGCAGCAGGGCCTGGAGGTTCTCCACCGCGTCGAGCACGTTGCCCTCTTCCAGCGCCCGTTCGTAGGCCAGCCGATGACGCGCAGCCCTGACCTGATTCAGCCAGCTGGTGGTCTGAGAATTTGCCCGCAACGTGAACGCGCCGGAAAGCAGCTCGGCCGCCTCATCGTATTTGCCCTGCTGGAAGGCGAGGCGCCCATCGCGGAGAAGATCGGCGACTCGGCGGTCAACCTCGCAGGCGGCCTTCTCCGCCTCGATCTGCGGCCGATCCGCCACCAGACCTGCGGCCGTCGTGAAGTGACCCAGGGCGTCCTCAAAGCGGCCGGCAATCCGGGCCGATCTCGCCTGCTCCAGGACCGCCGCGATCGTGTCCTCTTTTTCCCGGTAGGCCTGCCGCAGCGCCTCCAGTCTCTCCGGCTGGAGCGCCAGCCCGGCAAGCTCTCCGAGACGGACCGGCATGTCGGCCAGCCGGTTGGCCTCCAAATCCGCGCTGATTTGCCCCGCCAGGCGATCGAATTCCCATTGACGCTGCCGACCCGCCAACTGGGAGACCAGTTCCGCCATTTCGGCACTAGATGGCTGGAATTCCGCCGCGCGGCGGGCCAGTCTCAGGGCCCGATCGAACTGGCCGGCCTCGGCGAAGGCCCGGGCATCTGCGGCCAACGCGGCAGCCTCAGCCGCATCAATCCGCCGGAGCAGCGTGGCCGGTTCGGGCAGGTCGCCGGCCACGGTCTGGGCTCGCTGCGAGAGCCCGCGGGCGTCGTCGAATCTCGTCTCGTCCAGGGCCGTATTTGCCTCGGCGAGCAGATGCCTGGCATATCGGTGGCGTGCATGAGCCTCCAGCGGCCGATATGTGGTTTCAATGCTCGCCGCCTGCTGGGCCACACGGATGGCCTCTTCGTAACGCTGCCGTGACAGGGCAAGTTCGGCCCTTCGGGCCAATGCGGCTGCAGCCTTGGCTCGGGCCCGGGTCAGCCCGTCCTGCAGCCCCGGGTCGTCGGGCCGACGGGACAACGCCTGCTCATACAGCCGGACCGCCACGAAGGGTTCTCCCCGCTCCAGCGACCGCCGGGCCCGTATCTCGGTGGTGCAGGCGCTGAGTGGGACCGCCAGCGAGAGAACGAGGAGAATCCTGAAGGCCGGCAGGGCGACAACTCGCTTGGGGCTGAGCTTCATTGTTTTGTGCACCGGTGGTTGGAGAAGGCTCGCACATTCATTCACAGAGACGACACCGCCCGGATCGTAGTATTCCGCGGCCCGGATGTGGTTTGCCCGGGTCTAGCATGCCATAATCCGGGCGGGACGCTCGTTAGACCATCACGGGCCTGTCACTGCCCCCCAATTGCCCGTGCGATATGGAGACTCGACCATGTTCGGAATGAAACCGCGAGCCGTCCGCGGCGGCAAGCTCACGGCGATCCTCCTTGTTCTTGCCGGCGCCCTGGCGGTCCAGACGCCTTTGATGGCCCAGAGCGGCACGATGCACGGTGCGATAGGCGAGGCCTTCGTGCCGGACATCCTGCAGCGCGACGCGACGATGTTTGTCCAGCGCCTGACGCTGGACGAGACGCAGCGAACAATCTTCGACGCGCTGTTGGAGGATTATGAGACCTCCTTTCGCGATCGTAGCGCGGTCATCCGTCAGCGGCTGGCCGAGCTTCAGCCCGACCGCGGTCAGCTTGAGGAAACCCGCCGCCGTCTGCAGGAGGAGGCCAAGGAAGAGTTGAGGGAGTTACTGGAGGAGATGCGGCGGCAAAGGGCGGAGTTGGCACCCGGGCAGACTGACGACCACATCATCCAAATGTACAAGTCTCGCACCGAGGAGATTCGTAAGAAACTGAGGACGGCCCGCGGCCCCGCCGTCGACAGCGATCGCCTCCGGCAGATCCTGGACGGCTATCGCAAGGTGCTCGAGGAGTGGACGGAAGGGAAACGCGGGCTTCGTCGCCAGTTCATGGATAATGTTCGACTTCTGCTCAACGACCAACAGATAGTGCAATGGCCGGCTTTCGAGCGAGAATTCCGCAGAGAGAAGACGCTGAGCAAAGGCGAACTGTCCGGTGAGCCGCTCAACCTGTTCCACGTGATCAGAGACATGGACCTGGAGGAAACCCACCGGACTGCGGTGGCGGGACCATTGGCTGAATACGATGTCGCGCTTGATGCGGCGCTGCGACCGCGTAACGACTACCTTCCCGCGGCCCAGCGGGAGTTGGCCATGGCAAGCGAGACGGGCGACATCTCTCAGGCCGAGACCGTTCTGCGGACGCTGACGGACCTTCGGGTGGCGGTGCGGGAGGTCAATGATGCCTTCACCGAGTCAATTGCTGCAGTCCTGCCGCCGGATCTGAGGCGAGAGTTTCGAGAGCGGGCAAGGGCACGGGCCTACCCTCGGATCTATCGGACCACCCAGGCTCAGCGGGTGTTCGCCGAAGCCCGGCGACTGGCTGATCTGGCCCCCGAGGTTCTCGCCTTCATCGACGAACTGGAATTCCGGTACTTGGCCGAGCTGGCGGGGGCCAACGAGCAGTTGCTGGAGACGGTCCGGCAGCATGAGCCGGAGGTGAGCGTGCAGCGGGCCCTTTGGCGGATCGGTCGGAGCACCGGTGACCGGCGGAGGCAACCTGATGACGCAATCGCCGAGGGTTTCCGCCGGCGGCATGAGCTGGATCAACGGTATATCCAGGAGTTGGAAGGGTTCTTGACGCCGGAGCAGGCGGAAAGTCTGAGAAGACTGAGACTGGCGCCGGGAGCCTGGCAGACATCCGGGCAGCCGCGTTCGGGCGCAGGCAACCGGGCTCCGGACGATCGCTGACACGGTCGGGCGGCAGATGCAACGGTGACAAGACCGGTCGCGGCGGGCAGGCCCGCGGCCGCCTCGGTGGTTCTCCATCGCGAGGCGCTGTGCCGGACCGCGAAGGCGGATTTCGTCCCTCAAGCCATCACACACCGCTGACCGGTTTGGGCGAGGTTCGGGTCTGATCGGCCTGTCCATGAGGTTTCGCGGCCCGATACCTCGCGTGATGTTCAGAATGCCGCCTGATCGGCCGAATACGAACTCTGCAACCTTACTGCTCCCGGAAATCGTTCCGGTAAAGAGCCGTGAA
>CP070772.1:438355-457034 GCA_020345805.1 Phycisphaerales bacterium
GTTGCAACGACTGCTTCGATCCGCATCACTACGGTTCGATCAGCGATGGCGAGACCGTCTGCGGCAGTGTTTCGACGTACACCACGCCGGCCGACTATGACTGCAACGGCGAGCTGGACATGCTCGGCGAAGGCTACATCTACTACAACTTCCGCGACACGGACTGGTACAAGCTGACCATTCCGGAGCCGGGGATGCAGTTGGATGTGAACTTCAACGCCGAGTTCCCGGGCTTCACGGGCATCTTGCCGGATAACTGTGATGTTGGGACGTTCATCCAGTGGGTTGGCACCGCGGACTGCGCTCCGGTCTCCATGACGGTGCCATGGCTGTATGGCGGCGACTACATCGTGTTCGTGGCCTCGAGCATATATGAGGGTATCGGATGTGCGTACAACAACTACTCGGTGAGCGTGACGCTCACTGAGGTCGATCAGCCGGAGTGCCAGTACAACGACGGCGGTGGTACGGGCGTGAACTCCGACCTGCGTGGCGGCTACGTTGCCGCCGATGACTTCAACGTCGTTGATACTGAGGTCGTGAACGAGGTCACGGCCTGGGGCATCAACGCCTTCTACGATGGCAGTGCCTGGATCGAGTGCTCGCCGGTGAAGGACAGCTTCCGCATCCGTTACTACCAGGACACGGACGGCAACGGCTGCCCGGATGACGGCGTGTTTGCCGAGTACGCCCTGGCCGGCGCATCCGTGGTCGCCGTCGAGGACGGCACCTGGGGCGACTGGACGCGGTACCGCTGGACGATCTATCACGACGATCTGACGCTTCCGGGCGACTTCTGCTACTGGATCGAGGTCGTCGGACAGGATGAAGGCAACGACTGCTGGTTCCTGTGGGTAACCTCCCCCGGCGGCAACCTGCGCCGCATCCAGAGCGATCCGAACTCCGGCTATCAGTGCCCGGATGACGTCACCGAAGGCCAGGACGAAGCTTGGTGCCTCGGCTATAACGGCGTCAACATCCTCTTCGGCAGCCCCTGGGAGTGCCGGTAGCGGCAGTTCTGATCGAAGAGTCTGATCCCGCAACAAACACCCCCGGCCGTTACGAGGCCGGGGGTTTTCAATTCGGCACCGTGCGAGGGATGCGGGTGGTGTACGGTGGTCGGTTGTTCTCGAAGGCGATCCGTCCGACCACCTCGTTCGTTACGGGCAAGGCCCCCATTGGGCCAGAACGTCGAAGACATCGTCAATGTCGACGTTGCCGTCGCCATTGACGTCCTCAGGGCAGGCGTTGCAGGCGCCCCAGGCGGCGAGGACGTCGAAAAGATCATCGATGTCGACCGTGCCGCTGGAATTGACGTCGGCCAGACATTCGCATTCGTCCGGCACGCCGTTTCCGTTCACATCCTCGCTGGTCTCGTAATAGATGTCGCATCCGTCCGCGACGCCGTTGTCGTTGCAGTCATCGAAAAGCAGGTTGTAGTAAAGGTAATTGCTTTCGTTGCTGCCCCAGTTGGTGACCGCCATGTCCAGCGAATGCGAGTAGGTGTAGGTGACATCCAGCGACACGGCCGGCGCTGTGCCCAGGCTGATCCACCCGCGTTCGCGGCTGAAGGTGTATTCGTCCGGGTTCAGCTCCACACCGTCACGGTGGACTGAAACCAGTCCCTGAATCGGCTGATGAGGCAGGTGGAAGAGCTTCTGGCTGCGTCCTGCCTGGAAGTGCTCGGTGTACACCAGCTCCACGCCGCAGGCCGGGTTCACATCTCCGAAGACGATCTTCTCGATCACGCTGGACAGGCTGGAGTTCCACGAAGGGCTTGAGGGAAGGCCCGAGCCGGTGTTGTAGAACAGCCGAGTGTTCTCCCACCAGCCGCCGGTGGCGAGATCGAGCAGGCCGTCGGCGTTGACGTCGGCCAGTGCGACGGCGGAGCCGTAGCCCTCGTAGTAGCTCCAGGAATAGACGGGATCGAACAAGCCGTCAGGAAGACCGTCGTACTGCCGGAAGCGCCCGCTGCCGCCGCCCACCTGCGTGTTGTCGGTGATGAACAGGTCGGTGATCCCGTCACCGGTGACGTCGCCGGCGGCGAGCATGATGGCATCCTGTTGCGGGCCGTCATCAGTGTGCCAGGAGGAAGTGGTCTCCAGTGTCCCGCCGAGATTCCGGTAGATTCGCGAGTAGTTGAGGCTGCCGGCGAAGGCGAGATCCAGCCAGCCGTCATCGTCGGCATCCACCCAGAGCGCCCCCATGAAGTAGTCGGTGTCGTCTGAGGACCAACTGGGGGTCTGCTCCAGCGCGCCGTCGACGTTGAGATAGACGAGGTTGTGATACGCGTGCGGCGGGTTGTAGGTCCAGCCGGTGGCCACCGCCAGGTCAGGCCGGCCATCGCCGTTCATGTCGCCGAAGGCGCACCCGAAGGCATTGCCGTCGAGGTCCGCTTCCCAATCAGGCATCGACGAAAGCGTGCCGTTGTTGTTCAGGTAGAGCCTGGCCACCGGCGCGATCGTGCTGAACTCGCCGAGGTGGGAGACCGCCACGTCCGGCCAGGCGTCGCCGTTCACGTCCGACACGTCCAGATGTCCGTTGTAGGCGACGTCGTTGGACTGCCAGTCGGGTGAGGTCGGGAACGTCCCATCACCCTGGTTGTAATAGACGACGACGCGCTGCTGGTAGATGTCGTTGCCGTTGGCGACCACCAGATCCAGCCAGCCGTCGAGATTCAGATCCGCCAGGGCCCCGCCCGTGCTGACCTGCGTGTCGGCGCTGTACCAGTCGGGGTAATTTGGGTAAACCGCCTGCCCGAAGGCCGCACCGGCCGGGAAGAGGACGAGGCACACGGCCAATGTTCGGAACATGTTCTTCCTCCTTTTCGTCGTCGTCGTCGGGAGATTGCGTCAGGTCTGATTGAATTCTACAGCCGGGCGGTGAGGGCGAAAGCTCAAAAACGGTCTGTTTGCACCACTTCGTGGGCGTGCTCGGACGGCTTCAGTCTTCACCGCGGCCCGCCGCATCGGCGTAACGGCGGATAGACGGCGATGCCCGCACCCGATTGAGTGAGCGCGGAATCCAGGCTGAAAAGCCCGGTTCGGGGACCGTTGCAAGCCCCGCTCAGTTCGTCGAGGTTCAGCGCAGATGTGGTGCGGCGATAACCGGCTCCTTCTGGCGCTCCTCCTCGATGGTGTAGATTTCAATTTCCTCGAATATCACCGCCGGTGCGATGATCGATGTTCCCGAGCCGGCGGACCGGCCGGTGTTGTAAACAGTCGCTGTCTCGCCGGCGGCGATGATGTCCTTGAGAGCACTCACGCTGACGGGCGCGAATTCGCAGCCGCGAACCAACTCCTCCCGGCCGTCGAGATAGACCTTGTAGATGGCGATGGGATCGCCCAGAGCGCTGCCCTCGGGCGTGGACGGCACCCGGCCGAACCCTCTGCCGCCGAATGCCTGACGGGCAGCACCGCCCCGACCTGCGCCGCCGATCGAAACGACTCGAAGCGCATAATCCAGGTCCTGATCCTCGGCCGCCTCGATCAGTGCCTGCTTGAGTTCCTCATCTGGAAGGCCGTCGGAAGTCGTGATAAAAAGGCATCCCGCGGCGGCCCGGGCGCGACCGATTCCGCCGCTGCGCCCATGACCGTTTGATTCCGGGAAATCCTGAGTCGGCGTGCGGGACATCAGCATCGCTTCCAGCCGCCCGTTAGCAACGAGGTCAACGCGCTGGGCCTCCACTCCCTCATCGTCGAAGAGATAGTGCCCGGCAAGATAATCCTCACCCACGGACGCCGTGCGGGGGTCGTCGTAGATCTGGAACGACCGGGGCAGGATTCGTTTGTTGAGATACTTTTCCAGGTTCTCCGTGCCGCCGAAGCGCCGGCGGCCGGCGCCGACCGCGTCCACCTGTGCGGCAACGCCGCGGGCCAGCAGGGTGTTGAACACCTGCGGCGAGGCCAGGCCGTCGAACAGAACCGGGCCCATATAGTCCTCCAGCACCGGCGCCTCCCTCTTCAGGGTGAGAAGGGTGGCCAACTCATCCACGTCGGCCAGCATCTCAGCCACGGAAGGCAGACCTTCGGGCGTATCGGCGTGATACGTGATACGGTCGGAGAGCTGCTCTCCGTCTTCGGCCTGGACCTGCGCGCTGATAGTGAGCACGAAGGAGGTGGCCCCCGCGCGCAGCTTCGATCCCTCCGAGTTGACGAGGCGGCGAGTGATGGCGCTGGCCGTGAGGCTCACGCTGGAATCCAGAATGGACGGGTGATCGAGAAAGCGCTGCGAGACTGACCGCAGCCGGCTTTCACACTCCTCCGAGTCGAGGGTCATTCTCGCGGGAGACTCTATCGCCACGACCGCCTCGGCCCTGGCGAAGTCGTCGGGCCGATCCGGGTACTCGCGATTCTCCATGTATGCCTGCTTCTGGGTCAGGGTTTCCACCGCGCTCTTGTAAGCGCCGTCGGTGGCGAGCCAGGCGGCCTGGCGGATGGCCGCGTAGTCATCCTCCAGGGGAAGCTGGGCCATGCCGGAAGCACCTCGGCCGCCTCCGCCGCGCCGGCCGGGACGGAACTGGCCGCCTCCGCCGCCGAAGTTCGTGTTGTCAAGCTCGTAATCGCCGACCCGAACCTCGCTGGCGATACGGCGCGACTGGTTGTCGTCTGAGGTGACAATGGCCCCGCAGGTGGCGGTGATCCGGTATGCATAAGTGTCAATCGCCGTGAATTGGACGAAGTAAGGTTTCTGGAGATCCTCCAACTGCAAAGTCATGGAGCGATCCAATTCGTCGGCGAGCGCCCGCATGACCAGGTCTTCCTGCGCGGCGGCTTGACCTGCGACGAACGGCGCCAGCACCAGAATCAGAGCCGGCGCAAACGCCCTGCGTACGGTTTGAGGTCTGGCCATGGTTACTGCTCCCTTGTATCGGTGGTGCGGAAGGCGCCGGCGGTGCTGTCATCACCGGCGATGGGCGGAGGAAGGATCGGCAGCCTCTCCTGCGAGCGCTGGCGCTTCTCGATCTCGATCTGCCCCACGAGGATGCTGGGTGATACCGCAGAAACCGGCACCCACCCCGACTCAGCCCCGCAGGAGCCGTTGAAGACCGCGTCGTCGTCGCCGGTGCAGAGGATCTGCGAGAAGCAGGAGAGCGGCGTTCCGACAATGTCCACACCGCGCACCAGCTCATCGGGCCGGCCGTCGGCATACACGCGGTACACCACCACCGGCAGGACCTTGAACGCCTGGGGCCCGCCGCGCCCGGTGGTGGTGAAGCCGCCGGTTATGTCCTCGAACAGAAAACCGTAGGGCTTGTCCTGGTTCCTGCATTCCTCGATCAGCATCTCGCGCAGCTTCTCGAAGCTCACCGTGCGGTCGGAGAGCACCATGAGATTGCCCTGCCGGGAGACGGTCTCATTGCCCGGCTCGCGTCGCCCGTGGCCGTTCGACCTGGGGAACCCGGGCACCGGCGATCGCGACATGAGGAACGTCTGCAGAACGCCCTTGTCCACGAGATTGACGCGGGAGGCGGGTATGCCCTCATCGTCGAACTGATAGAACCCGCGCAGATCCTCGTCCTCGAACCGGGCCAGCGTGGGATCGTCACAGACGCTCATGAACTCGGGCAGGATGGGCTTGCCCACCATCTTGGTGAAGGTCTGCCCCTCCTCAACGTCCTTCTGCCGATGTCCTTCGATGCGATGCCCGAAGATCTCGTGGAAGAACACCCCGCTGGCCCGATTGAGCAGTATTGCCGGGCCGGTGTAGGGCTCCACGAGCGGGGCCCCGCGCAGGGCGAGGACCTGATTGATCACGTCCTGAAAAGCCTCGAGCATCTGCCTCTGGGTGGGCAGGTTCTCCACGCTGGAAGCGTTGAAGATGAACGTCTGGCTGAGGTCCATGCCGTCCTCGGCCTTGGTGCCCGCGGAGACCGACACTCGCAGAAGCGTGCGGCCGGTCTTGAGCCGGGTCCCCTCGCTGGTGACCAGGTAACGGTTCTCCGTGGTCGCCGCGAGAGACACCTGGGAGGTGTAGATCAACGGGAAGTCCAGGGCCAGCCGCGACACGTCCTTGATGCGCTCCGCCCAAACTTCGTGGTCGAGCACAATTACCGCGTCATCCTCGAATACCGTGCTTGGGGTCTCACGTGAGAAATCGTCGGCCTGTGCCTCCTCCTCCACCATCGTCTTGATGTTGGTGACGACCTGCTGGTATTGCTGCACAGCCGCTTTGAACCGCCGGTCCGTGACCTGCCAGAGCGCATGCTTGATGGCGTCGGCGCTGTCCTCGATGCTGACCGCGGTCGCCCCGCCGCCGCCCCGGCCAAACGCAGACCGTTGCCCGCGCAACTTGTGGGTGCTGTCGAGCGCGTAGTCGCCGACCCGCACATCCACGTCCAGCAATCTCTGGCAGCTGGTGTCATCGGCATAGAGCGCACCGAGCCGGGCGCTGATTCCCTCCGAAACCATGTCGGTGATGGTGTAGGCGAGGTAGTACGGCCCGGTTCCGTCTTCCGTGACGAGATTCGCCATGGAAAAGTCGAGCTCCTCGGCCATCAGCTCGATCAGGTTGTCCGGGGAGTCGTCGGGGGCCGCGGCGGAGACCTCCATCGCAGGCGACCCGCACAGCAATATCGCGGTGGAAAGTACGGTGAGGTATTTCATGACAGCCGGCTCCTGAATAGGGTGGGCAAAGGCTCCCCGGAGGATTGCCGATCAGCCGTCCATCATAACGAGATCCCGTCTTGCAGGCAGGCGGAGTGCAAGGTGTGTATGGATTCACATCGTCGCAGGTCGATCTGCCGACCCGCCGACGCGCAAGCCGAAAAGTGTGCGAACAGCGGGCTGCCGGCCGACCGTTGGCGTGACCTACTCACGCGTTCCGCCGCCGGCGTCCAGGCAGAAAACTTCGTACCGGAAGTCGGTGAACGGTCCGCCCCCGCCTTCGGTGTCGACCACCAGCTTCACCTGTAACAAGCCTTTTTCCCTCGTGTGTCGGGAGTGGATGTCGAAGTCCGAATCAGACCAGCGCAAATGCTCGTTGTGGTTGCCGTGATACCACCGGCCGACGTACTCGCCGTTCACGTATACATCGGCCGCCTGTCGGGAACTGCCCTGGTCCAGTCGCCGGCGCAGTCGCACGCCTCCGTTGTCCGGATCGATCGCGACAGTAAACGTGATCTCGCCGGTGTGGGTCCGTCCGTCCTCATCCATCCGATACTCGAAGTATTCGCCCTCGGGACTCGCGGTCATCGCCTCAATGAGGTCGGAGCGGGTAGCCCGATAGTCATGCGCCGCTTCGCTGGCGGAATTGCCCACGTCCAGAAAATCCGTCTGCCGCATGGCGGGGCGCCTGCGCAGGTAACAGTATGCGAGGCTGCGATAATCCGAGCGCAGATAGCTCAGTCCCCCGTGCTGGATGCGGGCGTCGATCGAGGTGAAGAACGGGATCGGCGCCTCCAGGTGGAAGCGGCTGTAGCAGGCGGGAATGCGATACGAACCCATGAAGTGCCCGCCCGCTTCGAGCATGATGTCGCCTGCACAGTTCGCGAACGGGCTGCTGTAATGGAAGTTGGGCCAGAAGCAGCCCAGGTAGTAATCCTCGCTGCCCGTGCCGTTGATCTGCGGCGAAATTGCCCCGTCGATGTAGAAATGCTCATCCCCTTCACAGTAATGGCCGTGCTGCATGGTCTGCACCGCGCCGACAAACCAGCCGGTTCCCGGAGTCTGCAGCAGCCGCCAGTCGCGGCCGTAGCTGGTCTTGCCCTCGCGATAAAGCGTGGTGAAGTAGCCGCTGCGGGCCTCGTCGAGATCGTTTGCCGCGACCGTCACCTCCGCGACCACCGGCCCCAGTGAGTACTCGGAGTTGTTTCGCCAAAGGATCTCGGCTTCCCGCCAGAAGGGCAGGGGAAACCGGCAGGTCAGCCGCACGCGCCCGCTGTCCAGCTTCTGAACGGAAACGGGAAGTGATTCAACGTCGCATGCGTGGTTGGCGCAGGCGAAGAAGATGCCCGTCGGTGCGAGGACGTCTGCCCGCGTGTGCCCGTCCCAGCGCATCTGGATCTCGCTGTTGCGGAACATTTCTTCCGAGCCGTCGGCCTCGATCACGATGTTGCGGACAATGCCCGCGGCATCCTTCCGCGAGAACAGCATCACCGTTGCCCCCGGCTGATTGTCTTCGCTGGCGATTCGGACGATCTCCGGACCCGCCCAGGGCGGCGGGGTGTCGGCCAGCGGCTCGAAACTGTGCAGCAGCGCAGTGCGGTCTTCGCGCCCGGTGAAAGTCCCGACCGACGTGCCGTACGGATACTGCTCCCAGATCACATGGAAGAACCGCGATTCGCCGGTGATGCTGATCTTCAGCGATTTCTGAAAGGGGATCGGCACGAAGGAGTTGCCTGCAAGGCCGGCAGCGTATCGTCCTCTGCGTTCGTAGGAATTCAGGGGGCGGGGGAAGGCGGGGTGTTTGCCCTCGAAGAACTCGACTTCGCCAATTCGATAGCGAGGTTCCCGTTCGCCGTCGAAGTAGAAGTTGAGAATCGCACCCTCCGCGATGTGGGTCACCCACATGCTCCGCACGCAGCCGGGGCCGGCGGCATCGAAGATCACATCGTCGCCGCGCTCATCCTTGTAGAGGGGCCAGTTCTCATCGCCATTGTGCCCGGTCTTGTTGCGGCTGGAGCTCTGCCGCACCATGAACTGCCCGGGCAGTCGAGGCAGCCGATCGAGCAGGGCGAAGGCCGCCCGGCCGTCCGCCGCGTCCCGTGACCGGTCAATCTGTGGTTCGACGGCCCGGGTCGCCTGGGCAGAACCTCCCAGCACCAAACCGGCCGCCAAGCACCCGATGAATCTCGCAGCTTTCATATTATCCTCCCGACACGATCAACCAGCGGTCTCGTCGCCCTCACCACGTTCCGCGAGAGCGCGGCTATCCATACTAATGACAAGGATCGGCCCGTGGGTGACTCAGGCGGATGGTGGCGTAGCAGGAACCCGATTTCGCT
Organism: Phycisphaerales bacterium; assembly: GCA_020345805.1. Classification (GTDB taxonomy): domain Bacteria; phylum Planctomycetota; class Phycisphaerae; order Phycisphaerales; family SM1A02. The sequence goes on from CP070772.1 coordinate 447,300, forward strand.
ACGATGTGCATCGGTCAATTCAGGAGGTCTGCGATGCCCGCTCCCAACTCCCGGTCCGAATCGGGGAGAGCCATGCCAATCGCCGGGGGCCTCTCCAGCGTGATCATGGTGGTTGTCGCCCTGTCTGCATTCCGGGGGGCGGCCGCTCAGGAAGCCGCCGGCTTCTATCCCGGGGCCGATGAGGCGACGCCGGCACGTTCCCACTACTTCGACTGGATCAACAGCCAGTATGAGGGCTCGACCGAAGAGCACACTCTGATCAACCTCGATTTCTTCAAGTGGCTCCACGACGAGTACGGCATGGCGCTGGATGTCTATTCCCTGGATGTGGGGAACATCGACGACGGACCGTACACGGCGGGAGTGGGGAGGCTGATTCCCGCTCACTACGGCTCGCTGGACTCGATCGAGTTCAGGCAGCAGTTCCCGCGCGGTTTCGGCCCGCTGGTGGAGCGTGCCGCATCCTTCGGTTGTCGCCTGGGCATCTGGCTTGGTCCCGATGGGTTCGGCGAAACGCCCGAGCAGGAACGAGCACGAACCGAAATGCTCATCCGTCTCTGCCGGGATTACAACTTCATCATGTTCAAGCTGGACTCGGTGGCGGGGGAACTTCCAGCCGACAAGCAGCCGCCCCTCGCCCGGGCCCTCAAGGCCTGCCGTGAAATCTGCCCGGACCTTATCGTCCTCAACGAGCGGATCAAGCTTGGAGAAGCCGAGCCCTACGCGACTACCTCCCTGTGGGAAGGGGCCGAGACGTATATCGATGTGTTCATGTTCAATGAGCAGACCGCCACGCACCACCGCGCCGGGGCTCTGGCCCGGGGCCTCATGCCGGGCCTGACCCGGCGGCTGGAGGATCACGGCGTATGCCTCTCATCCTGCCTGGATTTCTGGGAAGACGACCTGGTGTTCCAGGCATTCAACAGGTCCTCGGTCATCTCGCCGCAGATCTACGGCAATCCTTGGTTTCTGCGGGATGACGAGTTTCCAAAGTTGGCCCGACTCTTCAACCTGGCGGGTCGCTACGGCGATGTGTTGGTGTCCGCCATCGCTCTGCCGGAGGAGCGATATGGCGCCAGCGCCGTATCGCGCGGCAGTGATGAAACGCGACTCATCACCGTGTGCAATCTGACCTGGAATCCGCGCAAATGCCGCATACGACTGGACGATTCGATCGGCCTGGCGAGAGGCGATTCCGTTAAGGTCTGGCGATTTCATCCTTCCGAGCGCATCATCGGAACTTTTGCCTGGGGCGCGGAGGTCGAGATTGAAGTCCTGCCGTTCAGGTCATGCCTCGTGATCGCCTCCACGGGCGATATAGAGGAGATCGGAATTCACGGTTGCGATTATGAGATCGTGCGCGATACACCGAACCGACCGGTGAAAATCAAGCTGCTCGGCATGCCGGGCAGTGTCGCCGATGTCAGGCTCCATTCAGGCCCACGGCATTTTAGCCGCGCGGAACTTGACGGCCGGCCGGCGGAGGCGCTTCTGCGCGGCGAGAGCCTGCAGATTCGTTTTCCCGGCCGACCGTTGCAGACCTCCTGGCATCGTAGACTTGCCGTTCTCAGGCCCTGCGCGGTTCCCGATGACGCCGAGGCGCTGTATGAAACGACCTGCTTCGCCGCCGACAGCAACGCCCTGGAGGTTCGCGCCGTGAAGCGATCCGGCTCCAGCGAGATTCCGCAGGTGATCGCCGCACGCGATGCGTTCTTCGAGCAGCCCATGTTCATCAACCGCGGCATATGGGACCGCAATCTCTTCGACGGCGATCTGAACACCTTCTTCACCGCGCGGCTTGAGGGGCGCTCGCTGCGTGTAGATTTTGGCGTGGTCATCGATGCGGACACACTTGTAATCCGTCTGCGTGATCGAGAGCAGCCCGACCTGAATTCGTCCCTGCACAGCTTCGCCAAGGATGCCGTAGCGGAGATCTCCGCCGATCTACGATCGTGGACGGCCCTGGAGCCGTTCTGGGGCGGGGTCGGCACCATTGCCATGACAGAGCTGCCTCGTAATCTGCCGATCCGCTACCTCCGCATAACCGGCCCGCCGCGCCGGATCGCGGAGATCGAGGCGTATCGTGATGGTCAACTGCTCGATCGTTCCGCGTGGCGGGCGTCGAACCTTTTCCATCCTTATGCGGGTAGGCAGGCGGTTGCCGCGTGGTCGGCATCCTTCACTCTGGACGAGATCGCCGACAACAGCAAGCTGGCGGTGGCGATCAACGGCAGGCACGGCGACGAAGGAGCATATGCCGCACTCCGTGTAGACGGTGAGCTCATCGGCGCGGTCGATCGCAGCGTCTCTTTCCCCAGCAACACCTGGGAATATTACAATGTCGAGATGGAGAGCGACTATGCGTATTACTTCCCGCTTTCCCCCTCCATGCGGGGCAGGACGATCGAAATCGTAATGCTGATTCTCGAAGGCGGCCTCAACGAAGTGAAACCCCAAGTGTGGACTACCGCGTATCCGATCCCGTTCGAGAGCCGCGAACTCGTGCTGTTCGAATAGAAGCAGACGCTCGTCGACGCTCTTGTGGGACATCGCCCTCACCCCCAATCCCTCTCCCAGAGGGAGAGGGGAGAAAAATAAACAGCCGCGGATCTTTCGTCCGCGGCTGCCTCCATACTCAATACTCATCACTCGCCCCCGTTCCGCCTCAACACGGCCCCCAATCAGCGAGGACGGCGAAAATGTCGTCGATGTCCACCACACCACTGTCGTCGATGTCCTCCGGGCAGTCGTCGCACGGCCCCCAGGCGCTGAGCACCTGGAACACGTCGTCGATGTCTACCACGCCGCTGCCGTCAACATCCGCCGGGCAGGGCGGGCAGGTCGGATACAGCCCGCCGCGGTTGTTCTGCGCGTGATAAACCTTCCAGTCCCGGCAGGTGGCGGCATAGATGTCCGACAAATCGTAAAGGTTCACCGACACGACCAGATCGAGCGTGGACAGCACGCCGAGTTCGTAGTCTCCATCGCCGTCCACGTCGCCGATGGTCGCTCCGTTCATGTAGGTGAAGCCGCGAGGCCTGAGTGGGAAGCCGGGAAGGTCGTTGCCGTGGGCGTCAACGCCGAAGAGGTATCCCTGCTCATTCTGCATGATGTTGTGATCGGCGAAGATCTCCATCAGCCCGTCGCCGTTGATGTCCGCCACGGTGAGAGGCCCCTCGGATCCGCCGCCACCGGGGTTGTGATACGGGAAGCCCGGCTTGACTGCGCCGGTGGAGTCCCAGGCCCAGAAGCAGTTGCTCGGCACGCCCGGCCCGTATCCCGCCCGGCCGTCCAGGATCTCCAGCACGCCGTCACCTTCGAGATCGGTCACGGTCGGAGGGCAGTAGGTCCAGGTTCCCACGTACTTGGGCCAGCCGGGGTAGCTCGTGCCGTCGTGGTGGAACACGTAGCAGCCCGCGGCGTCCTTGTGCGCACCCACCACGATCTCCAGGTCATCATCACCGTCAAGATCGGCCAGGGCGGCCGACTGATAGCTGAAGTTCGCGTTGGGGATCTGCCGGGGCCAGCCGGGCAGTATGGTGCCGTCCACCGCCAGCAGGTACATGCTGTTGTAGGACATGTAGAAGATCTCGACCGCACCATCGTTGTTCACATCGCCGACTGCGGCAGTGCAGGTCGGGACATGATCCAGCGCCACCGGCCAGTTGCCGCCCCATTCCGTTCCGTCGATCTCCACGATGTGAAGCAGGGCGATCGGATAGGCCCGCTCCGGAACAATGACCTCCAGCATGCCATCGTCGTCAAGATCGTAGAGCGTGGGACAACTGGTGATATTGTTGTTGTTGAAGCTCTTGGGGAAGCCGGGCAGTATCTGACCGGTGTGGTCCAGGATGTACATGCGGCCGCCGCTGGTCAGGCCGCGGGTGAACTGGACGATCTCCAAGTCGTTGTCGCCGTCCATGTCGGCGACGCTGGGCGCGTATTGCGCTCTCTCAATCGTGCTCACCGGGAAGCCGGGCACCGCGGTGCCCGTGTAATCCCAGGCGTAGATCTTGCGATCGGTGCTGGAAGTGACGATCTCCAGGTAGCCGTCGCCGGTGATGTCGGCGAACACCAGGCCGCGCATGGGGGAGAACGTCCCGTCGGCTCCCATCGCGGTTGGGAAACCCGGCATCTGCGGTATGTCACGTTCTCCAGCGCCTAAGGCCGGCAAGGGCCCGTGATAGTCCTTGACCACCGCCGCTCCCGGCACGGCGGATACCTCATCGGTCACCGTGATGATCTTGGCTTCCCCCGCCAGCGCGCACGGTGCAGCCAGCGAAACCACGAGAAACACGGCGGGCAGTGCGGATTTCATGTTCAACCTCCTTCTCCCCGGAACGGCGTTCTGAGCAACCGGACGACTTGGCCCGGTCCCTCCAATCTACCCATCTCCGCCCCGGAAGCAAGCACTATGCGGCAAGATAAAGCGTGCTTGCGGCGGCGCAGGCCTTCGCAGCGCCGGATTGGGGCCGGAGGCCGGGAACAAAGCAACGCTTTCCGCCACGGCCGCCTTTCAACGGGTCTGCCCATCGGCTATTTTGGGTGCCTGACAACCGCAACCGGCTGAATCCCATTGTCCCGCCACCGCCGCCGCGGAGGCGGCTGCCGCTGAGGATGACCGAAATGACGACTGGAATCGCCCGTCTTTCGCGACTGTTGCTTTCTGCGATCGTCGCTTGCCTGACCTGCCCCGCCTTCTCCGCCCCCGGAGATGTCGCCGCATCGTTCAACGCCCCGTGCAAGTATCCATCCGGTCTGGCCACCGACGGCACACACCTCTTCGTCGCCGACTGGCGCGAGGCGTTGATTTACCAGGTGAATCCCGAGGACGGGGCGGTCCAAAGGACATTCGCCGCGCCGACCCTCATGCCGCACGGCCTCGCCTACGCCGATGGCCGACTGTTCATCTCCGATGACCACACCGGCGGCGTCTTCGCCCTGAACCTCGATACCGGCATCGTGGACAACATCTTCGAAGCGCCCTCTTCCCGAGCGACCGGCCTCGCCTTCCACGACGGCATCCTGTTCATCCTCGCCTCCGGGCAGGTCTATCGCGTGCTGCCCGAAGACGGGACCATCCTCGGCTACTACCGTGCCCCGGAAGGATCATCCCGGTGCCTCGCCCATGACGGCAAGTACCTCTGGATCAGCGATCGCGTCAAGGACGAGATCTACATGGTCCAGCCGGAGACGGGCAAGGTGCTCGGCATCCTTGCCGCCCCCGGGCCGTATGCGGCAGGCATCGCTTTCCTCGACGGCTTTCTCTGGAATGTCGATTTCCAGACCCGACAGATATACAAGCTCATCATCCACGATGAGCAGAAATACACCCTTTCCGAGCCCCGCCGGGCGCGTATTGAGCATCTTTGGGTGCTCAACAACTACGGCCCCCGCGACGTGATTGGCCTCACGGTTAATCTCGCCCTGCCGATGGAGTTGCCCAATCAGAAGCAGCTTGCGGAGATGGTGTTCTCCACCCCGCCGACGCGGACCGCGACGGACAAGTGGGGTCAGGAATGCGCTCTGTTTGAGTTTCCCCGCGTGGCCGCGGGAACGAAGCAGGTTCTCACCTATTCAGTCGAAGCGGAGGTGTCGCAGATTCGCTACCTCATCTTCCCCGATGAGACGGGCACGTTGGATGACATTCCCGCCGACATCCGCGAGCAGTACACCGCCGATGGCTCGCGTTATCGCATCAGCAGCCCGTACATTCAGGAAACCGCGAAGAAGATCGTGGGTGATGAGAAGAACCCGTACTGGATTGCCCGCAAGATCTACGACTATGTAATCGATCATCTGGAATACCAGATGGTGGGGGGGTGGGATGTGCCGGAGGTTGTGCTGGAGCGCGGCAGCGGCTCCTGCTCGGAATACACCTTCGCGTTCATCGCCCTGTGCAGGGCGGCCGGTCTGCCCGCACGCTACCAGGGCTCCATCGTGGTGCGCGGCGATGACGCCTCCATCGACGAGGCCTTCCACCGCTGGGCCCAGGTCTATCTGCCCAACTACGGCTGGGTGCCGGTCGATGCCAACCGCGGCGACAAGCCGTCCCTCGCCGATCAGTGCCGGGGGTTCGGCAGTCTGGCCAACCGCTTCCTCATCACCACCCAGAACGGCGGCGATTCGGAATACTTACGTTGGGGTTACAACTCCTCAATACATTACAAGACCACAGGCTGGTGCCGGATCAGCGAAGACCACTTCGGCTTCTGGGAGCCGCTGGAGCCGACGGAGCCGACGGAAGAAGAAGCAACCTCGCCCGGTGCGGTCGGCGATGAGACCAACACCTGCACCCCGCCCGGGCGGTGATTGTCCTTTCTCATCCTAATCCTCAGCGCGCGTCGCCTGGTGCGATGTTCTTAACATCCGGCAGCAGAGTGAAAGCTGCGCCAGCCAGGGCGTAGAGGATGGCCGCGGCAATTGCGGCGAGGGAGAAGCCCCAGGTCATGCCGATGGCGGTGGCGAGGGGGGCGGCGAGGACGGAGGCGAAGCCGTTGACTCCCCACGCCCACGGCAGCAACGCCGGAGCCGCCCGGTCCAGACGCGCCAGGGCCAGCGGCATGGGGAATCCCATCAGATATCCCAGCGGCGCAACCGCCAGCAATGCCGCACCGCAACGCGCCCATATCGCTGCGCCGCCGATGAACTCGACCATCGTCGGCGATATGAAGACGACAATCAGCGTCAGCACGACCAGAAGCGCGATGATCATCCGAAGCAGGCCAAAATCACCGGCGCGTACTCGCTGTGCGGTCAGGCTGCCCGCCCCGGAGAAGACCAGGAAGCTCGCGATGACCACGGCCGCGGTGGTCACGGGATCGCCGATCCACAATCCGAGGCGCGAAAGGCAGATCATTTCCAGCAGAAGATAACCCAGTCCGATCGCCGCGAAATAACCGGCGGTCGCCAACCGTCCGCGGCTGCGCCGAACGCCGCGCAGGAAGACCAGGGGCAATACGGTCAGCGCCGCACCGAACACCACGATCAATGCCATCGCGGCGAGCACGAAGAGAAACGCGATCTCCGCCCGTGTCAGCCACAAATCCCCGAAGGCATTCCTCAACGCCCCGATTGACCTGACCCTGCAGAAATCGAGAAAGAACGGCCGATCGTCCGTGGGCGACCTCACATCGAACGCCCATCCATCGACGAATGCATCCGCATCCGGCGAGAACAGGCGTCCCGCTCCGTAGTAATACTCGTCACCGATTCCCTCATCAGTCGGAGGCGGGGGCAGACTGTCGGGCTGGTTCAGCTCCTCTGACCGTATGCCTTCAAACCAGACCGGCGTAAGCTGGCGCGACTTACAGAGTGCGCGGACACGCTCGATCTCCTCGACCTCCCACGGCGACGCCTTCACCATGATGCACACCGCCAGGTAATCGCGCACGATCACAATGTGACGCTCGGGCTGGGTCACGCCCCGCCAGTGCAAAGCCTCAACATATGTCGCCAGCAGCTTGATGTTATCCCGGGCGGGCATCTGGATGCCCCGGCAGGAAAAGAGCACGCCGTATTCCGACAGCCCGTCCAGGCACGCTTCGATCCCCTGGACGGTGATCATGTAATCCTGGCCCATTCCACCCACGCCGCCGGAGCCTGCACTGGATGATTCCAGCGTGACCAGTTCGATGAGATCGTACTGCCGGTCCGTCTGCTCAATGAAATGGCGCGGCTCGGCGATCACCGCGTTGACTGACGGTTGTTCGAGGACTTTCCCCCACGTGTCACCCAGCGTGTTGCGCATGATCGTTACGACATCCGCATACGGCTGAACGGCGTCGATTGCGGTCGCATCATGCCGCAGCGCGAGCCAGATATTCGTTCCGCCGATCTCCCCGAGCAGAGCGACTCGCGGCTGAGGCGGCGCAAGCTCATACGGAATCGACATCAGTGTCCGTTCCATCACCGCCGCATCCTCGGCGCCGGTGACTTCAAGCACCGAGCCCCCCGGATGACCATCAATGATGATCATCGACAGAGGTGGGGGGTTCTCACCCGTGCCGAGGAAGGGCAGATTGTGGAGGGCATCGCTATGCCAGGCTTCGACCACGCCGCGCGGGCGGTGGCGCATGGCGATTCTGCTTGCCGCGTTCTGATTCTCCAGCCGCTGGACATAAGCCAGGAACTTGTACGGATCGATTCGCACGTGCGGCCGGTCGAAGACCGGCCAGGCCCCAACCATGGCGAGGCTCACGATCCAGCCTGCAATACCTACGCGCCACGAACCCGACCGGAAGACCGCGGCACCGATCCACACCAACAGGGTCATCGCAAACGGCAGCATGGCCGGTGGGAGAATGAACATGCACAGAGGCGCGATCACCGCCCCGGCGGCGCTCCCCAGCAGGTTCGCCCCGTAAACCGCAGCGACCTTCTCCCTGGCCACCATCAACGCCGCACATATCCCCGACGCCCCGAGCAGGAACGGCACGAAGAGCAGCCCCCAGAACAGCACCCAGCAGCCGACCTGCCGCCAGATGAGCGAGGGTAGGAACTTCGCCTCCACCGGTATGGACTGAGCCAGCCCCGCACATAGCGGCATGGAACCCGCCGCGGCCAGCGCCAGCACCAGCAGCACCGACCGCGGTAGCCCCATGATCCAGTTTCGTGCAAAGGTCAGTGCCGTCCCGCTCGCCCCGAACCCGAGCAATGCGATGCTGATGACGAGAAACGCAAAATGATGCCAGCTCGCGACCAGCAGCATCCGCATCAGGGCGATCTCAAAGCCGAGCACCGCCGCCGACAGCCAGAAGATGAGCCACATCAGCGGCCATGTCCGCGGCATCGTCACCGCCCGCTCGCTCACTTCTCGTCCTCGCGGGTAAGCGGTACGAACCGAACGCCCATGATGGTCTGCGACCTGCGGCTGCCATCGCCCTGCTTGGTCACCAGTACGAGGCGTTGCACCTCGTACTGCCCGCCGATGGGGATGACTATGCGGCCTTCCGGCTTGAGCTGCTCCCACAGGGACGGCGGCAGATGGCCGGCCGCGCAGGTCACGATGATTGCGTCGAACGGGGCTTCCTCTTCCCAGCCGTAATAGCCATCCGCCCGCCGGCAGTTCACCTTGTCATAGCCCTGATCGCGCAGGGTTTTTTCGGCACGCTCCTGAAGGGGCTCGATGATCTCGATGGTGTAAACGTGCGGCGTGAGGTGCGCGAGCACTGCGGCCTGATAGCCCGAGCCGGTCCCGATCTCCAGCACCTTCGATTCGGGCGTCAGCTTCAGCAGTTCCGTCATCAGACCGACCATGTAGGGTTGGGAGATGGTCTGGCCGTGACCGATCGGCAGGGGGGTGTCCAAATAAGCCCGGGAGCGATTCGCCCTCGGCACGAAGACATGTCTCGGCACCGTCCGCATGACCTGTAGCACCTTCTCATCCTTGACGGGGGTGGCCCCATATCGCGGGTTGGCGATCTGCTTGTCCACCATGGCATGCCGCTCCCTGACCCGCTCGGAAGCGGCGGGCGGATTGGGCGGCTCGAACGTCTCCGGCTCTTCAGGCGGCAATTGGCCCGAATCGGGCGGCTTATCCGCAGTTGTGCCCGGCGGCTGCCCGGGCAGATCCGGAGGTGGATCGGCCGCCGACATCGCCAGAACCAGGGCCGCGGCAAGCACCGCCACCCCGGCCGCTGCTGTCCAAAGCATCTTTGCCATGCTCATCGGTTCCCCCTTTCGCGAATCGCTGCAGAACTGGTGCACTCATCGAGTGCCCGCCGCATGCTTCCG
>CP070772.1:457134-475019 GCA_020345805.1 Phycisphaerales bacterium
GCTGGCGCGGGACAGCAATCCCTCCGCGTTCATGGAGAGCCCGGCGCTGAGCGAGGACTTCCGCCTGACCGACGTCGACAAGTACGCCGCCGCCGGCGCGGCCGAGTATGAGCCCGGCCATCGCATCGACAAATACGTCATTCGCGAGCCGCTGGGCGAAGGCGGCGCCGCGGTCGTCTACCTCGCCGAGCAGGAAGAGCCGGTTCGGCGACTCGTCGCTCTGAAGATCATCAAGCCGGGGATGGACAGCCGTCAGGTAATCGCGCGTTTCGAGGCCGAGCGTCAGGCCCTGGCGATGATGGACCACGCCTGCGTCGCCAAGGTGTTCGACGCCGGTTCGACCGAGACGGGGCGACCCTACTTCATCATGGAGCACGTGCCGGGCATCGCCATCACCGAGCACTGCGATCGACAGAGGTTGAGTATTGAAGATCGCCTGAAGCTCTTCATGCAGGTGTGCGAGGCCGTCCAGCACGCGCACCAGAAAGGGATCATCCACCGGGACCTCAAGCCCGGCAACGTGCTGGTGCTGGTCAAGGACGGCCAGGCAATCCCGAAGGTCATCGACTTCGGCGTGGCCAAGGCCGTGCATCAACGGCTGACCGAGCGGACCATCTTCACGGAGCAGGGCCGGCTGATCGGGACGCCGGCGTACATGAGCCCCGAACAGGCGGAGATGGGCGGCGAGGACATCGACACCCGCTCGGACATCTACTCGCTGGGCGTGCTGCTGTACGAGCTTCTGACCGGGGCGCTTCCGTTCGATCTCAAGACCCTCCGACAGTCGGCGTTCGGCGAGGTTCAGCGGATCATCCGCGAGGACGACCCGCCGAAGCCCAGCACGCGGATCAGCGGGAATGGGGAGGACTTGACGGCGCACGCGGCGGAGTGCCGGGTGGATCCGAGGTCGCTGGCGCGCGAGCTGCGCGGCGACCTTGACTGGATCGTGATGAAGGCGATGGAGAAGGACCGCACGCGCCGATACGAAACGGCCAGCGAACTGGCCATGGACATTCGGCGGCACCTGGAACACGAGCCGGTCCAGGCCAGACCGCCGAGCCGTGCGTACCGGTTGCGGAAGTTCGTGCGCCGGAACCGCGCGGGCGTGGCGGCGGGCGCGGTGGCGGCGATCAGCCTGATCGCGGCCACGGTCGTGTCGGTGAGTTTCGCGGTGAGCGAAGCTGAGCAGCGACGAATCGCTTCCGCCGAGGCGACGCGCGCCGATGAGGAACGGGAGATCGCACAGGCGGTGAACGAGTTCCTCAACAATGACCTCCTTGCCGCGGTGGCGCCCTCGGCGGAGCAGGGTCGGGGCCGGGACGTCCTGATGCGCGAAGTGCTGGACGAAGCGTCCAGGCGCATCGAGGAGGCGGCGGGCGAGGGCGGGCGATTCGAAGACAAGCCGCTCGTGGAGGCGGCGATCCGTGAGACGATCGGCGTAACATATGTGAAGCTCGGCGAGTTTCGAGCGGCGGAGCCGCATCTGAAACGGGCACGCGTGCTGCGCCAGCGCGAGCTGGGCGGGGAGCATCCGGCCACGCTGCGGTCCATGTGGAACCTCGCGAGCCTCTACCGGCAGCAGGGCCGTTACGACGAGGCCGAGCCGCTGTATCTGCAGACGCTCGAGGTCCGCAGACGCGTCCTGGGCGAGGAGCATCCGGACACGCTTGCGTCCATGAACAGCATCGCGGCGCTGTACTTCGAAAGCGGGCGATGGTACGAGTCGGCGCCACTGTGGGACCAGGTGCTCGAGATCAAGAAGCGCGTGCTGGGGGAGGAGCACCGGGACACGCTGATGACCATGTATAACCTGGCCCACTTGCTCCCGGGCGACGAAGCAGTGCGGCTGTGGCGGCAGACGCTCGAGATCCAGAGACGCGTCCTGGGCGAGGAGGACCCGGACACGGTGACCACCATGGGCAGCCTCGCGATGGCATGTGCCGGTGTGGGTCGCCACGACGAAGCGGAGTCGCTCTATCTCGAGACGCTCGAGATCCAGAGACGCGTCCTGGGCCGCGACAACATGTACACGCTGGGCACGACCACCAACCTGGGACTGTTCTATAAGGGCCAGGGGCGTCTGGACGAAGCCGAGGAACTCCTCGTCGAGAGCGTCGAGGCCAAGCGCCGCGTTCTCGGCATGCGCCATCCGTGGACGCGGCTCGCCTTCGATGGGCTGGCCACCGTGTATGAGCTCCAGGGACGGAAACAGCAGGCGCTTCCTTTGCGAAGGGAGCTGCTCGAGGACGTCTTGGCCGCCGCGCGAGAGCCGGGCGCTGACGCACGGGCGAAGAACGAAGGCGCCTCAGTGCTGCTGACGACCGAGCACGCCGAGCTGTTTGATCCCGTGACGGCGCTTGGGCTGGCGATCGAGGCTAACGACATGACCGACCACCGGGAGCCAATGTTCCTCGACACCTTGGCCCTCGCCTACCACCTGACCGGCGACACGGCCGCAGCCATCGAAACCGAAAAGAAGGCCTTGTCACTGGCCCCCGCCAACGCGCCAGATCGCGCGGAGTACGAAGCCAGACTCGCCGAGTTCGAGGCGGCCCTGGCAAGCCAAGCCGATCAGGATGTCGTGACTGAGCCGGACGATCAGTAGCCATTCGCGTTCCGGAACTAAGCCGAGCGAAGTGCGCGACTCCGCGCGGATCACCAATCCAAACCGGTCACGGGCACGGGCCCCAGTTGCCGAGCACGGCGAAGATATCATCGATATCCACCACGCCGTCGTCGTTCACATCTTCGGGGCAGTCGTCGCAGGTACCCCACGCGCCGAGAACCTGGAAGAGATCGTCAATGTCAACCACGTCAGTGCCGTTCACGTCGGCCGGGCAGGGATCGTTGCAGTCAAGCGCGACAATCTGCACATCATCGATGTTCCAGCCGGAGTAGGCCCACGCGCCGGACTGGCCGACCTCGTGACCCCATCGGATGTAGACGGCCGGCTCACCGTCTGCGACGTCCGACATGTCGTAGGCCTGCTCAGACCAGGCGTTCTCGGCGATTTCACTGCTGCCATTGTCCCACAGGAGCGTCCAGTTGGCGCCGTCGTTGGAGACCTCGATGGTCTGCAAGACATACGGCTGATAGTCGCTGTTGAGCCAGCGCCGGAACTGCAGGCTGGTGCCGCCGAGCTCGGTGCAGTCGATGGCCCCGGTGGTCAGGTAGTAGGGTCCGCCGACATCGGTGGAATAATCGCCGGTGAGGTTCACGCCGTAGACGTAGTCGCCGGTGAAGCCGCTGGTGGGATCGGGATAGCCCCAACTGCCGCCGCCCTGACCCGTGGGCTGACCGAACGCCCACTCGTTCTCGGTCGTCCAGCCGGGATCCGCATCGAATGTGTACTCCAGCGCGACCGCGTAGCCGTAGGCGGCAAGCGAGGTGTGGTAAGATGCTGGCGCATTCTTGGGATGCGTGTAGACCTGCCCCCCCCCTTCCTCGGCGCTGACGTAGTAATGCACTTCATCGCCGCAGGTCGCGGGCGGAAAGACCGCGTCATACACGTTGTCTGCTACGACTTCCATCGCCGAACTCTGCCAGCCGGAGCCGACATCGTAGTACAGCACGCCCGTGCCCGGTTCGGGATCGACATTGCCCATGCCGGTGACTTCGACCCGCAACTTCGTTCCGCCTGCCGGGGCGACGAACTGGGGCAGGCCGTCGGGATAGGTGAACTTCAGGCCGTCGAAGTTGACCTGAACGTGGGCCTGATCGACCAGCCACCCCACCGCACTGCGGGTCATCTTGTAGGCGTAATCCCAATTGATGTTGTCGGGGTTGTCGATGTTGTCCTGCTGCGTGTGGTAGTAGGGGTTGGACCAGAATTCGCCCTCGATGAGCAGACAGGCCTGGAAGCCGGCGGCTTCAAAGGGCGCGTGGTCGGAGGCGTCGAGCTGCCCGTAGTCGGACCAGGTCATGCCGCCGTACTCCTCGATCGCCGCCCCCAGCAGAAGCTTGATGGGGTTCGATGCGGTGCGGCCGTAGATGCTCACGTGATTGGTGCCGGTGTCAAAGGCGACCATGTCCGCGGAGATCATGCCCCGGATGTCCTCCGTGGAATGGGCCGACACATATGCGTAGCTGCCGATCAGCCCCTGCTCCTCGCGGTCGAAGCCGATGAAGCGGATGGTGTACTCCGAGTCGTACTGGCTGATGATGCGGGCACACTCCAGGAACAGTGCCGTGCCGGAGGCGTTGTCGTCGGCGCCGGGATTGCTGACCGAGTCGTAATGGGAACCGATGAGGTAGATCTGGTCGGGATACAGCGTCCCCACCATCTCGCCCACCACGTTGTAGTAGGTGGTGCTGGAATAGGTGAACGGTTCCAGGGTCACGTTCAGCCCGTAGCTTTCCATCAGGAACGCGATGTTGTCGCGGGCCAGATCGTGCTCCGGGCCGTAACCCCGATCGTCCCCGGCATGGGTGTAGAGCCAGTTGTCCATCAGGTCGTAGTAGATGGCCTGGTCGACTTCGTCCGCGGCTGCCATCCCTTCATCCGTGGCCGGCGCCGCCGCGGCAAGTCCCAGGGTCATTGCGGCAGACGCCATCAACAGGCGCCAATCCTTCGCGGTTTGCTTATCAGACATGCTGTCCTCCCATTCCCTGAGCAGGGCGATCCGATCGGACCGATTCCGGACGGGGCGTCGTCCGCAGTTCTTGTGTTTGTTCATTGTCCCCGATTCCGCGCGCGGTGCAAGGACAATCCGGCCAACACCCAAACAACTTCAAGACGCACCGGACCACGCAAAAGGCCGCAGGCGGTTCCTCGCCTGCGGCCTGCTCTGAGGTCATCGAGTCTCAATCGTTCACGGGCACGGACCCCAGTTTCCCAGGACTTCGAAGATGTCATCGATGTCGACGATGCCGTCGTCGTTGATGTCCTCCGGGCAGTCATCGCAGGCTCCCCACGCGCCGAGGACCTGGAAGATGTCGTCGATATCAACCACGTCATCGTCGTTGACATCCGCAGGACAGGGATCGTTGCAGTCGAGAGCGACGATCTGCACATCGTCGATGTTCCAGCCGCAGTATCGCCAGCCGCCGTCGGTGGTGCCCATCGTCCAGCGCAGATACACCGAGGATTGTCCGTCGGCCACGTCGGAGATGTCGACGTCGATCTCCTTCCACGCGTAATCGGCGATCTCACTCCCGTTCTGCCACACGGTTGTCCAGTTGCTTCCATTGGTGCTGACCCGGACATAGGCGTGGTCATAAACCGCTTGCTCCACGCCCAGCCAGCGCCAGAACTTCAGATGCACACCATCCAGGTCCGTGCAGTCCACGGCTCCGCTGGTAAGGTGTCTTTCCGGCATGTTGTTGGGGTAGTCGCCATTAAGGTTGTAGCCATAGACGTAGGGGCCGGTGTGACCGCTGGTGGGATCGGGCCCGCCGTATTCGCCGCCCTGTCCGGTGGGCTGGCCGAACGCCCACTGGTCTTCGGTCGTCCACCCGGGATCCGCATCAAACGTGTACTCCAACGCGACCGCATAGCCATAGGCAGCAACAGCCGTATGGTGGGATTCCGGCGCGTTCTTGGGATGCGTATAGACCTGACCTCCCACAGCCTCGGCGCTGACGTAGTAAAACACCTCGTCGCCGCACACCGCAGGCGGGAAGACCGCGTCGTACACGTTGTCCGACACCACCTCCATCGGCACGCTCTCCCAGCCGGAGCCCAGGTCATAGTGCAGCATGCCCGTGCCCGGCTGGGGATCAACATTGCCCATGCCGGTGACTTCCACCCTCAGCGTCGTGCCGCCGGAGGGGGCCACGAACTCCGGCAAACCGTCGGGATAGGTGAACTTCAAACCGTCGAAGTTCACCTGGACGTGGGCCTGATCGACCAGCCAACCCACCGCGCAGCGGGTCATCTTGTAGGCGTACCCCCAGTTGATGTTGTCGGGATTGTCCATGTTGTCCTGTTGGGAGTGGTAGTACGCGTTGAAGACGTTCTCATGCAGCATGCACGCCTGATATCCCGCGTACTCGAACGGAGCATGGTCGCTGCCCCCGGACGAGCCGGCGTCTTCCCAGGTCAATCCGTCGCCGTACTCCTCGATCGCCGCACCCAGCGACATCTTTATCGCGTTCGACGAGGACTGGCCAAACACCCGGGCGTGGTTGGTATCCGGATCGTAAGCGACCATGTCGGCGGAGATCATGCCCAGGATGTCCTCGCCGGCATGAGCGGATACGTATGCGTAGCTCCCGACCAGGCCCTGCTCTTCGCGATCGAAGCCGATCAGGCGGATCGTGTACTCCGAGTCGTACTGGCTGACGATCCTCGCCACCTCCAGGAACAGGGCCACCCCGCTGGCGTCGTCATCGGCGCCGGGATTATCGACCGAGTCGAAGTGGGCGCCGATGATGTAGATCTGGTCGGGATAGAGCGTCCCCACCATCTCGCCCACCACGTTGTAGTAGGTGTTGCCGGAGTACTGGAACGGCTCCAGGGTGACGTTCAACCCGTAGCTCTCCATGAGGAAGGCGATGTTGTCGCGGGCCAGATCGTGCTCCGGCCCGAAGCCGCGGTTGTCACCGGCGTGGGTGTAGAGCCAGTTGTCCATCAGATCGTAATAGATGTCCTGACTGACCTCCTCGGCGGCCGCCATCCCTTCATCGGAGGCCGTCGCTGCCGTCGCAAGGCCCAGCCCCATCGCAACGGACGCCATCAACAGGAACCACTTCTTCGCTGTTTGCTTATCAGACATGCTGTCCTCCCGTTCCGTGACCAGGGCGATCTGAACGGATCAGCGTCCGACGGGGCGTCGTCCAAGCTGATCTCACCATATTGTCCCCGATCCTGCCCGCGGTGCAAGGACAATCCTGCCAACACCCGAACAACATCAAGACGCACCTGGTCACTAAGAAAAAGCCGCAGGCGATTCGTCGCCTGCGGCCGAGTCTTGAAACATTGAATCTCAGTCGCTCACGGGCAGGGCCCCCAGTTGCCCAGAACCTCGAAGATGTCATCGATGTCAACCAGGCCGTCATCGTTGATGTCCTCGGGGCAGTCATCGCAGGTCCCCCACGCGCCGAGGACCTGGAAGAGATCATCGATATCGACCACGTCACTGTTGTTGACGTCCGCGGGGCAGGGGCTCTGGCAGTCGTAGAACGTGATCCGGAACGCGTCGAGACCGGCTTCGGTGACCGAATCATTGGGGTTGTCGGTAGCGCTGAAGCGGAACCGGATCTGATCATTTGGCGTCACGAAGTCCGAAACGCGCAGCGAGGCCACCTGCCAGCCCGTCCCGCTGACGATGTTCTCCATCGTCACCCAGCTCGAGCCGTTGTTGTTGGAAACCTCGCACAACAGACTGTCGATGTCGTTGTCGTCGTTGTAGAACCAACGGGCGTAGCTGACATACGCGTCCGGCGAATCAGTCAGATCGAAGGTGGGCGAGATGAGCCGGGTGGGGCCGCCGTCGATGTCCTCATCGTATCCGTTGCCCGTGACATAACACTTGCCCGAGCCATCATAGTCGTTGGGCGGGTCGCCGCGATCGCCCCCGCTGCCGGCGGGAATTGCCCGCTCCCACGCGCCCGTGTCGAGATTGTAGTTCTCGACGGTCCAACCGGTGTCGGTCTCGAAGTTGTCTTCGAGCATCACGACCTCACCGTAGGCGGCGATGGCGGAATAGTGCGCATCCGGGGCGTTTCTCGGATAGGTGTACACGGTCCCCCCGACCGCCTCGGCACTCACGTAATAGAGAATCTCCTCGGTGCAATCGACGGCGGGGAAGACCGCGTCGTAGATGTTGTCCGTGATCTCATCCATGGGGATGGACTGCCATTCGCCGCCGGTGTTGTAGTGAAGCAAGCCCGTTCCGGGCTCGGGGGTCTCATCGCCGACGCCCACGACTTCGACCCTGAGTCGCGTGCCGCCGTCCGGGGCGATGAACTCGGGCAGGCCGTCGGGGAAGGTGAAGTCCAGAGTGTTCACAGGCACGTGAACCACCGCCTTGTCGACAAGCCAGCCGACCGCGCTGCGGGTCATCTTCTCGGCGAACTCCCAGTTGATGTTGTCGGGGTTGTCCATGTTGTCCTGCTGGGTGTGGTAGTAGGGGTTGTTCCACACCTGGCTCTCGATGAGCAGACAGGCCGGGATCCCGGCTTCATCAAACGGGCGGTGATCGCTTTGTCCGTTCCAGCCGCCGTCGATGTAGCCCAGGCCATTGCTGTACTCGACGATCGCCGCCCCCAGTTCCGCCTTGAGGGGGGCGTCGTGGGCGTAAAGAAGGGCGTTGTTGCTGCCGTTGTCGTAGGCCACCATGTCCGCCCCCACCATGGCGATGATGTCATCCGAGGAATGATCGGAGACATAGGCGTAGCTGCCGATGAGCCCCTGCTCTTCCCGGTCGAAGGCCACGAAGCGGATGGTGTAATCCGAGTCGTACTGGCAGATGATGCGTGCCGCCTCCAGCACCAGCGCAGTGCCGGAAGCGTTGTCATCGGCCCCGGGGTTGTCCACGGAGTCGTAGTGCCCGCCGATCACGACTTCCTGATCCGGATGCAGCGTTCCCACCTTGGTGCCGACCACGTTGTAGTAGGTCGTGCCGTAGTAGAGGAACGGCTCGAGGGTCACGGTCAGGCCATAGCCCTCCATGAGGAACGCGATGTTGTCGCGGGCCAGATCGTGCTCGGCCCCAAACCCGCGGTTGTCTCCGGCGTGGGTGTAGAGCCAGTTGTCCATCAGATCGTAGTAGATGGCCTGGCTGACTTCATCCGCCGCGGCCAACCCCTCGTCCGAGGCGACCGCAGGTACCGATAACCACAGCACCGCCGCCGCCAGCAGCGACGCCATGCCCCACTTGCCTGCTCTCTTGATGATCAAGGTGATGTCCTCCACTTCCTCAGATTCGCGCGAGTGTCCGCCGAGGGCAAAATGGCACACCCACCGGCGACCGAAAGCTCCGGCCCCATTCTCTAGAAGGTACGGCTGAGATCGAGAACAGTTGCACGGATCAGGCAAGCCCGGCGGACCGCCGATCGCGGCTGAAGTGCCCTGGTGGGGGATTGCAGGCCATCGCGGAGAAAGAAACCGCAGGCGGGAGCGCCTGCGGTTGTCTTCAATCCAGGTCGATTCGTGAGGTCCGCAACCGTCTGCTCAGCAAGCCCCCCAGTTGCCCAGGATCTGGAAGAGGTCGTTGATATCGACCACGCCGTCGAAGTTGACATCCTCCGGGCATCCGCCGCAGGAGCCCCAGGCGGCGAGGACCGCGAAGATGTCGTTGATGTCGACCACGCAGTCGCGATTCACATCCTCCGGGCAGGGAGGCGGATTCTCGCATTCATCCGGGATCCCGTTGTTGTTGCAATCCACGCTTGTTCCGAGCATGAGATCGCACATGTCGGGAATCCAGTTGGAATTGCAGTCCTGCGCCATGCCCGCCCAGATGTCATAGGTGTCGGGCAACATGTTGCCGTTGCAGTCCGGGGCCAGGTCCAGCGCATCCAGGTCGTCGCTGAAACCCGTCCAGGGATTGCCGGTGCCGCTGCGGATGGTACCCAGCCCGATCATCTCCGCCGGGATGTAGATGCCGGGGAACGGAGACACCCCGCCGAGTACGGGCGGGCAGAGAATGTCGCCCTCCTCGATCGGGAAACCCCACAGGCTGTCCGGAGCACCCCACACTGCGGATCCGCGGCGCACGGAGAAGAAGAGCATGTCCGTCGCTCCGCCGATCCAGTCGAAGGGTTGCTGCGAAGGCTGGTATCCGGGTACCCCGTTCTCCCTCAGGATCAGGGCATCCAGATCATCAGTGTCGGGACCGGCGATCTGATCGAGCCCCAACTGCGCCGCCGTGGCATACACCACGGGCAGCGCTCCGGGAGTCGTGGTCACAAGCACATCGCCGCCCACGAAACCCAGCCCCAAGGCCGATCCACTGTTGACCGGTGGGCCTTCCAGCGGATCCATGAACCCACTGTCCAGCGAGAAATAGACCGGGAAGGGCACGTACTGCGGACCGACCGGCTCGTCAATGTCCATGGCGTCCATCGTGTCTCCCCAGTCCATGGGGCCTACGTTGGGCGGATTGGGCTCGATCAGACCGATGCCCGGCGCTCCGGTCGGGGCGAACCCGTTGCCGTCGAATATCGACAGATCGGGGATGGGCGGTCCGGGGGGAAACGGGCCGGGACCGATCACCAGATCGATGAAGCTGTCCGCCGAAGCCTCATTTGCCCCGGCCATGCCTTCGGTGGTGACGCTCGGACCGGGCATGCCCGGGAAGCCCCAGGCGAATTCATCCACGGAGAAATACCACAGCCCCGGCCAGGGATAGACGGGATCCCAGTTGAAGTCAGCGCCGTACGACATTGCATCCAGCTCCACCAGACCGGGAACACCCTGCGGCAACCCGACCGCGCCGTTCCAGGTCGGCATGCCGAGATCGGGGCCCGGATTGGGGCCGGGGCCGCCCCAGGCGGCGATGCACGGCGGGGGATTCGGCCCGGGGATCGGGAAGAAGGGCGGACCGGGCAGAAGAATATCCCCCTCGGTGATCGGGATTCCGAAGCAGGAATCCAGCGTCCCCTTGGAGGGGCTCTGGAAGTCGATCGAGTAGGAATGCATCCCGAGCGGTGCCCCACCCAGCCACATGTCGTCATAGTAGAGAGGCGAGCCGGTGTTGTTGCCCCACAGGTCGACGGCCGCGATGTTCCGCGCCCCTCCCGCGGCCACGCCCGCGGACCAGCTCTTGCTGACCAGGTAGGTGCCGTTGTAGAAGACGGTCTGAAGGTCCCGGTCCAGATCGATATAGACCTGGATGTTGCTCCACAGCCCGGTCTGCAGGGGCAGGGACGCCGTGCCGAGGTAGTCGTTGATCACTCCGTTGGCGCCGTCGATCTCCAGTTGAAGCGACCAGTCCTGCGAAAGGTTGGCGGGATAGGTGTTCAGCAGGATGAAGTACTGGACTTCGTTCCAGGCTTGGGGAACGAAGACCCAGGCGTTGTACAGCCACTTGCCGAGCGTGTACCCGGAATAGCGATGTACGGCATCGTCGGGGCCGTCGATCTCCACCGAGTTGGGCGGGCTGAACGACTGGGCGGTCGTCGCGTAGAAGTTGGCCGCGTTTACATCGTTGTTCCACGCTTCCCAAGTGCTCTGGTCCGGGAGTCTCTGAACCGTGTTGTAAGTGTCGAAGTTGTCCCCCCACCAGCCGAGCACCAGCGGGTACGGCGACTGACCCGCCATGTCCGCCCCCCCGGATGCCGCTGCGGACACCAGGGCCACGGTGGCCGACGCCGTGATCAGCACGTTCGTAAAGCTGAGGTGTCTCATGAAGGTTGTCCTCCTGTCCGATCAGGACAATCAAGGATGCGCCGCCCGGACGGTGTTCCGGAAGCGGCAGTGCAGGATGGATAGACGAAGATGAGTCACGCCCGGTCGCCACGCGCCGGGCCGACGCGAATCGAAGCCATGGTGGGTCTCCTTATGCTGCCACCAGCACCGCCGGCCTCGGAGGTCATCTCCGCAGGGAGTCAATCTCCGCCGAATCCGGTGCGGTCGTCTCAATGATGACTGCCGAGGCTGCCGGTGCTGTGGATGTCCTCATGGTCCTCATCTCTCCGGAACATGCTCTGGATGTCGAGCCGCGTTCCGGCCGAACCTAAAGCGTGGGCGCGTCGATGGTTGTCAGGTCCGCCGGCATCTGAAACGACAATCCCGCCCGAAGGTGATGCGGGAATCTCCCTTTTTAAAAAAGTCGCCGTCCTGGCAACACTCGATCCCCGGTCAGATCCTCCGCCGGCCGCGCCACCACGGCCCTCTGACCGAGAAACCGCACCTCCGGTCACGGCTCCTGACCGGATCGGCCTCCGGCCCAAGCGCACGCATCCGGGGCAGCCGGCTCAGAGCCGGCATGTCTGCAACGGCTACTGAACGGGGACCCTCCGAGGTTTCTCCGCTCCGAACTTCGCGAGAACCGAGAGCGGTGACAAACATCGATCGCTCTTCTTTCGCGCATCACGTTCGACTGGGCCGCTCCCATGGGGGCCGCCTGCCACACAACGCTCGGGGTGTGGAAACCAGATCTACCAGTCAGCGTGCTTCAGGTATCGGCCCGTGTCAAGAAATGAATCATCCCAATGTCCCGCCCCGGGCGCCGAGACGCGGCAGAAAAGACCCCGCCAAACGCGGCGGGGTCGAACAGTCACGAACAGAAACTCAGCCCACACAACAGGTTACGCACTCACTCGCACGGACCCCAGTTAGCCAGAACCTCGAAGATGTCGTCGATGTTCACCGTGCCGTCGTCGTTGATGTCTTCCGGGCAGTCGTCACAGGTGCCCCACGTACTCAGAACCTGGAAGAGATCGTCGATGTCGACAACTTCACTGCCATTCACATCCGCCGCACATGGCCCGTCGGCAGGAATCAGCATCAATTCATCGTAGAAGACCGACGAAGAGCCGCGGCCGAAGAGCCCCACCGCGGCGATCTGGAGCTTACCCAGCCCGTCTCCCATGGCCCCGGCAGTCCAGGTGTATTCACAGATCGGCATCTGGTTGTAGAACACCTGCGTGTGGTCCTGTTCGAGATCCACGATGATCTCGATGGGCACCCACTGATCCTCGACATAACTGAACTCGGCGGGCTGGTTCTGATTGCCGCAGTACACCTTCAGCTTCTGGTCGTTGGAATCGAACTGAAGTACAGCGCCCGCATGGACCGGACCATTGGACTCGTAGTCGTCAAAGATCACGAGATGAGTCCCGGCCATGGGGTCGTTGCCGCCCGACTGGAAGTCGGAAGGCAGGAGCATGTGGGCTCGGAATACGAGCGTTCCTCCCTGAACTTCAAGGAACGGATGGACGAGACCGGTGAAGGGCTGGACATCAAGTGAGTTGGGTGGGCTAAGCGCGAACATCGGATTAACGATCCCGTCAAGAGCGGGATCGTCGTCGAACCCGATCCAGGGACTTTGGTTGATAACACCCTGACCGCCTTCATAGACATCGATGTCGTCCATCCACGGAAGGTGATGGAACGGGTTCCCCACGCTGGCATCGCGATCCCTCACGCCGGTTTCGACGCGGCATCTCGCGACAAAGCCGTCACCCATGTCATCGGTAGGCACGGGAATGTCTCCCCAATTGACCCCAACATAGATCGGGGAGTCGAGTGTTCGATCGGGGAGAAGGTCGCTTTCCAAGATTGTCTTGAGTTCCTCGGCAGTGACGCTTGAATCGCCGATCGCGTCCGGGCCTTCCTCCAGTGAGTCGAGCAGGTGGAACTCGAGCTCGGGCAGTTCCGGAGCCGAGACATTCACCGTGTCACTGTCGGCGACGACGCGGAGAAGGCGGATCGATTCCCCGGCGGTGTCGTACCAGACGTCGAGGTCCAGTCGCCCGTTCGGTGAAAGCTCGCTCCCCGCGTCGAAGCCGCCCACCACGAACAAGTCATAGATGCCCTCCGTGATTCCGGCATCCTCGAAATCCTCCGCGGAGAGGTGATAGGGGTCCAGGCCCTGGGCCCGGGCCGACCAGTATGCGCCCTGGCCATTGCCCAAAGCGCCGCCGACGGCGGTGTGCCAGTGGCACGTCGGGATTGCCCAGAGCCGGGACGCCACGAATTCACTGAAACCGCCCCCGGCGCTGCTCGCGGTGCTGCCGAGAATGCCGGGGCCGTCGTTGTCCAAGAACCCCGCGAGGGTCTTCGCCGTCGGGACTCCGCCCGGGAAGTTGAACTTCGTCTCGGACCGTTCGCCGTGCAGGAAACGTGATCGATCGGCCCAGTTGGTACCCGAGATCCAGGTGATGATGTCGCCGGCGGTCGGGCTGGAGTAGAACCACTCCTCGACATCGGCATCGAAGCGCTTTACTCCTGGACGTGCACTGCTGGCGCTGACACTGGTGTCGGCGAGCGTGGGGCCGGCGGTTGCGGCAAGACCCGCGGTGACGGCGAGCGTACGGCAGATCGCGGAATTAGCGATACGGCCTCTCCAGGTCGATTCTGTGGGTTTACGGAACATTGTGTTTTCCTTTCAAAGTTGACATTCATGTTGGTTTTTGTGCCTCCGCAATAGACCACTCCGGACCTGCGGAAGCGGCGGGACCTGGGCGGGGAGCCTCGGTTTCCTCCCGCAACAGGCAAGGCAGCAAACGGCCGCAAAAGCGGCCAGGAAATCCGGAAATTCCGCCTGGAACCTCCTTCCCATGGTCAAGAACGCCGATTCAGATCGCCAAGACGTCACCCTGATGCTGGTCGCCGCCACCGACGGCGACGCGTCAGCAGCGGTTCGACTGTTGCCGGTCGTCTATGACGAACTCCGCAGACTGGCCAGTGGCTTTCTGCGCCGGGAGCGTCCGGACCACACGCTGCAGGCTACGGCTCTCGTCCACGAGGCTTATCTCAGGCTCGTGGACCCATCGGAGCTGCATTTCGAGAATCGGGCACAGTTCTTCTCGATCGCCGCCACGGCAATGAGGCGGATCCTTGTCAACCACGCCAAGGCCCGCGCCCGCCTCAAGCGTGGCGGTGGACTGCACAGGGTCGAGTTCAATGAGGATGCGGCTGCCGCTAACACGAGGCACCTGGACCTGGTCGCCCTTGATGAAGCCATGGATCGGTTGGCCGAGATCGATCCGAAAAAGGCGCAGATCGTGGAAATGAGATACTTCGGCGGCCTGACAGAGGCTGAGATCGCCCGAGCGATTGACGTTTCTCCCCGTTCCGTGCGGCGGGGGTGGGTGTTCGCGCGATCGTGGTTGCGAAGCGAGTTGGCCAGGAAGCTGGAGATTCACCAATGAACCCCGGCCCCTGGCAACTCGCCGAGGATCTCTTTCATCAGGCGCTTGAGCGCCCGAAAGAGGATCGCATCGCGTTCCTGAACCGGATCGCTGCAAACGGCGATGGCGAGGTGGTTGAGCAAGTGCTGCGCCTGCTCGCGGAGCATGATGCCGAGCCCGGGTTCATGGAGGAACCGCTACTGAAGGCCGGAATCGCCTCCGACGCGCTGAAAGAGATCGCCGCCGATAACTCCCGACACCACGACACGGATGCAGGCCGAACGCTCCCCACCAGCCTGCACATCAGCGGCTATCGCTTGATTGAGCTGGTCGGTGAGGGGGGGATGGGCCTGGTTTACTCGGCCGAACAGGAAAGCCCTCAGCGCAAGGTTGCCTTGAAGATCATTAAGCCCGGCTTCATCACCCCCGACACCCTGCGCCGATTCGGCCACGAGTCGGAAATACTCGGCCGGCTGTGCCACCCGTGCATAGGCCGGATCTTCGAAGCCGGAGCCGTGGATACCGGCGGCACTCCGCTGCCCTTCTTCGCGATGGAGTTCATCGATGGGGTTTCCATCACCCGCTTCGCACGAGAGAACCGGCTCGATCACCGCAAGCGCCTTGGTCTCTTCGTGCAGCTTTGTGATGCCGTCCACTACGCCCATCAGCAGGGGGTGATTCATCGCGATCTCAAACCCGCCAATATCCTGGTGGAGAGGGCCGGCACGGAAGGGGCGCCCCCACGGCCGATCATTCTCGATTTCGGAGTGGCCCGGGTCATCGACGCGCCGGCGCAATCCGTGATGACCGACCGCACCCGCCTGATCGGCACTCTCCCGTACATGAGCCCCGAACAGATTGCTGCTGAGCCGGGGGGAATCGACACTCGCTCCGATGTTTATGCCCTGGGCGTGATCCTTTACGAGTTACTCACGGGCACCCGACCCCACGAGCTTCAAGGGACTTCGCTCGCCGAGGCGATCCGCATCGTCACCGAAGAGGACCCCAAGCCGCTCGGCACGATGGATCGCCGACTCAGGGGTGATCCGGAAACGATCCTGGGCAAAGCGATGGCCAAGGACCGCGAGCAGAGATACCAAGCCGCGTCCGCCCTCGCCGCGGATATCCGGCGCCTGCTGAATCATGAGGCCATCGCCGCCAGACCGCCGAGCGTCACCTACCAGCTGCGCGTGTTCGCCCGGCGGAATCGTACCCTGGTGGGCGGCATGGCGGGGATCCTCCTTGCCCTCGTCGTGGGGCTCGCTGCGACGCTGTGGCAGAAGCACAAGGCCGACGAGAACGCGGCATGGGCCAATCAGCGGGCCGAGCAGGTCACCGCGATCAATGACTTCCTTCAGGAGTTACTCACGCTGGTCAATAATCCCGCGGTCACCCACGACATAAGCTTCGCGGATCTGCTGGACCGGGCAGCGAAGGACGTGAACGCCGCCTTCTCCGATCATCCACTTGCCGAGGCGTCCGTACGCGAGACGCTGGGTGATGCGTATTACCGTCTCGGTCGACCTGCCGCCGCGGAGGAGCAGTACCGGCGGGGCCTCGACATACGACGAGCCGAGCTCGGCAAGGATGACCCGGCCACGCTGGGCATGATGTCGGGTCTCGCCATGTGCTGGATGTCCACGAGCAGGCTCGATGACGCAGAGGCAATGTGTCGGCAGGTTCTGAATGGGCGGAGACGTGTACTGGGTGAGTATCATCGCAAGACCCTGGCCGTGCTGGCCAATCTTGCCGCAATATCGGATATGCGCGGAGACAAGGACGAGGCCGAAGCCCGTTATCGACAGTTGCTGAAGCTGCTGCAAGAACACCTCGGTACCGATGATCGCGACACGCTCGCCTGCATGCAGAATCTCGCCAGCATCCTCAGGAGCGGCGACAGGTTCGAAGAGGCCGAGCCACTCTACCGCGACTCGGTCGAACTGTTCGTGAGTCACTACGGTGAAAACAACCCCGACACGCTGAAGGCCATGGACAATCTCGCGGTCTTCCTGAAACACGCTGGCCACCTCGAGGAGGCCGAGGTGTATTACGTTCGAGGTCTCAACGGATGCAGGCGATTGCTGGGCGATGCGCACCCGAGCACACTTACCGCCATGCATAACTACGGGACGTTCCTCTTCTCGACCGACAGCTACGAAGAGTCCATTTCTCTCTTTGAGGAAGCCGTGGAATTGGCCCACCACGCCCTTGGCGATCGAAATCCGTTAACGCAGGCGATCCGTAAACGATTCGCCTTAATCCTGAAGAGGCGGGAAAGGTATGACGAGGCCGAAATCCAGTACCTGAGTCTCTACCGCGCGGTACTCGATGAGCTTGGCCCGAGTCACGACCGGACGCAAAAAGCCATACGTGATCTGGCTCGCCTTTATGAAGAATGGCAGCGGCCGGCAGAAGCAGCTGCTTATAAGGCGATGCTATCCGATCACCGCACGGGCGACGCGTAGTTTTATGAGTCGGTCACTTGGAACGCGGGTTCCCCGGATCGGTCGCGGCAGATGCCGGCCGCATAGGCCACTCGACGGCTAATCACACGGGCCCCATGCCCCGAGCACCGCGAAGATGTCATCGATATCCACCACACCGCTGTCATTGATGTCCTCGGGGCAGGCATCGCACGGCCCCCATGCGCCGAGAACCTGGAACAGGTCATCGATGTCCACCACCTCGTCGTCGTTGACGTCCGCCGGGCAGGGATCCGGTATCCACGCCGCCCCGCCCGTGGAATGATGATCGGGATAGGCGTTGGTGAACTCGACCCAGTCGCCGCGCAATCCCTGGGCGAGGTCGTAGGCGAAGAAACCTATCCCGTCATCGCCGCGGGTGGCGGTGAGATACACCGTGTTGTTCCCCACCGCCATGCCCCGCCCCTGACCGTTGCTCGCGGGGATCGTGTCGGCGAGCTTGTCCATCACCCCCGTGTCGATGTTGATGGAGTAGAGGCCGGAATCGCCGTACTCGGTGTAGCCGTAGAACAGGTCGTCGACGGGGTTGTAGTCCAGGGCGAAGAACCGGAAGCCGGTGTCGGTGTACACATCCAGGACCAGCGTGCAGGCACCCGTGGTGGTGTCAATCTGGTAGATCCCCTTCGGATCGGCGTAGTTGGAATAGCCGAAGAGACTGCC
>CP070772.1:475119-492367 GCA_020345805.1 Phycisphaerales bacterium
GGAGGAAGTCCAGGCGCCCTTTCCGAAACCGGATGGGGCGCCGTTTTTTCCCTGATTCCCGGCCCCTCGACCGGGCCGAACGCCGGCGGCGCGGGCCAAAAAACAGACAGGGCGGGCCGATGAGCGGCCCGCCCTGGTCTTTTCAGTGCCCAGAAGAGGACTCGAACCTCCACGGGATTTTACTCCCACCAGCACCTCAAGCTGGCGCGTCTGCCAATTCCGCCATCTGGGCTGCCTGTCCGGGAAGTATATCGGCAAGGCCGGATCTGTCGAGCAGTCTGAGGTGCCAAAGAATGGCGGCGTAGGGCTCCCCGGAGTGCCGTCGATCACGCGCAGGGGCCGGAACCGTGCGGTAACATCCTCAGCCCGCGGGGCGGGAACGCCCCGGCCCCTTCCTCACAGCCTTTCCGATCGATCCCGATGGCTGAACCGACGCTCCGCATCACCGAGATCTTCCACTCCATCCAGGGCGAATCGACTTGGGCGGGCCGGCCGTGCGTGTTCGTGCGGCTCACCGGCTGTCATCTCCGCTGCCGGTACTGCGACACCGAGTACGCCTTCACCGAGGGCAGCCGCCGATCGGTGGGGGAGGTCGTCGAGGAGGTCTGCGGCCATCCGACGAAGCTCGTCATGATCACGGGCGGCGAGCCGCTGCTTCAGGAGAGCGTGCATGAGTTGACGCGGCGGCTCTGCGATCTGGGAAAGACCGTGATCATCGAGACCTCCGGCGCCTGCGACATCAGCGCCTGCGATCAGCGGGCGATCCGAATCGTTGACCTGAAGACCCCCGGCAGCGGCGAGGAGCAGCGCAACGACTGGGTCAACGTCGATCGCCTGACCCCTCGTGACGAGGTGAAGTTCGTTATCACCGATCGGGCTGATTACGAGTGGGCAGTGGCGACAATTCAAGAGCACGATCTGACCCGGCGCTGCGGCAGCGTGCTGATGAGCCCGGCCCATGAGCAGGGCGAGGGGGTGCAAGTCCCCGGCTGCGAAGGCCTTGCGCCGCGGCGGTTGGCCGAGTGGATCCTCGCCGACGGCCTGGACGTGCGCTTGCAGCTTCAGATTCACAAGTTCATCTGGGATCCGCAGAAAAGAGGCGTATAAACGCTTGAGCGAAGTCCGCCCCTCCGCGGCGTCGCCTCGCCTATCGACTATAATGCCGCATCATGCGAGTAAGACTGGTAAAAACGGTTTCGTTCGAGGCGGCCCATCGCCTCCCGAGCTTCCCGGAGGGCCATCAGTGCAGCCGGATGCACGGCCACTCCTACAAGGTCGATGTCGTGGTGGAGGGCGACATCCCTGAGGGGCAGACCTATCTGATTGATTACACCGTGATCAAGGATGCCGTGGAGCCGATCCGCAGCCGGTTGGACCACGCCTGCCTGAACGACATCGAGGGTCTGGAGAACCCGACCGCCGAGTTTTTGGCCCGGTGGATCTACGATCGCCTCAAATCGGCCCTCCCGATTCTGGCCGAGATCCACGTCTGGGAGAGCGAGACCTCGCGATGTGAGTATCGTGGCGAAGCCTGATCTTCGCAGTCCTTCGGATCGATTCCCGCGGTGGGGCGGGTTTTCGCCGGCAGGATTGCCTCTTCTCGCGGCCGATCGCGGCCAATGGCCCTTGTGTGCAGCCGCGTGATCGGGTGAAATGTGACATCCGGGCGAGAAGCGGCCCAAGGCCGGCCTCGCCCCCCGGCCCCTCAAGAACCGGATCGTTGCCCCATGGAAAGCCCCAAACCCGATCACCCCACGCTTCCCCGCGTCAAGGCCGCCTTCGCCGACGTGAAGTTTCTGGCCGCCGAGTTTCGCGGCCAGACGACGCTGGTCGTCCCGGCCGAACACCTGCACGAGGTGATGCGTTTCCTGCGCGATGATCCGGAGTGCGACTACAACTTCCTCAGCGACGTGACCGCGGTGGACTACCTCGGGTATCCGGCGGAGACGCCCGGGCGGTTCGCCGTCGTCTATCTGCTGGCCTCCTATCCCCATAACCGGCGATTGACGGTCAAGGTCTTTCTCGATCCCTCGATCGACACCTCTGGCATCGAGCCGGACCCGGCCCTGGAAGTGGACTCGGTGACGGACGTGTGGCCCGGGGCCGAGTGGAGGGAGCGTGAGGTCTATGACATGTTCGGCATCCGGTTCCGCAACCATCCGGATCTGCGCCGGATTCTGATGTGGGCGGATTATCCCGCTCACCCGTTGCGCAAGGACTATCCCCTGCACGGGCGGGGTGAGCGGGAGATGTTCCGCGTGGTCCGGCGGGAGGACGCGTAGGTTCATTTGCGGTTTCGTCTCCGCGAGCGGGAGCGGTCTCGGAATCCACCTCCGGTGGGCCTTCGGCCGTGCCACGGGCGCTTGGAGGTTCAGCTACAATTTCGCCCAACCGTCACCGAATCGCGGAGTCAGACACCATGGCCACCAACATCCGCCGCGTCGATTATTTCCACACCACGGTAAGGGATGAGCCGGGGGAGGCTCACAAGCTGCTGACTCTTCTTGCGGAGCTCGGCGTCAACCTGGTGGCGTTCACCGCCGTGCCCATCGGCCCGACGAGCACGCAGCTCACGCTTTTTCCCTCCGACACCTTGACTCTCCTGGATGCGGCGCAGAAGGCGGCGCTGGTCCTGGACGGGCCGCATCCGGCTTTGCTCGTTCAGGGCGATGACCAGATGGGCGCCCTGGCCGAGATCCACGCCAGGCTCGCCGACGCCAACGTCAACGTCTACGCCTCCAGCGGCGTGGCCGACGGTCGGGGATCCTATGGCTACGTGGTCTATGTCCGGCCGGACGAATGCGATCGGGCGACCACCGCTCTGGGAATCTGATTACGCTGAACAACCGACCTCGCCAGGCCTGCCCGCCTCCGAAGGCGGGCGGTTGCTTGCGGCGCTGTGTCTATTGATAGAATCCCGCCTTGATCTCAGGTACAGCAATACAGGGTGGCCCGGCATCTGCCATTCATCGTGCGTTGTTCAGGAGAATTCGAGATGGCCAAGGTCAAAGCCAAGAGAAGACTTCGCATTCCCGTCATCCGTCGGCGACAGCCCCCGGGAACGCGCCCGGGCGAGATTGCCCTGGACCCTGAGGCTCCCAGGCCCGTCATCACCGCGATGGCCTACGGCCCCGAAGGCGAGTTGATCGAAACATGCATCGAGGATCCGGAGCAGATCAAGCCGCTCCTCGAACAGCGCTCCGTGGTGTGGATCAATGTCGACGGCTTGGGCGACGTCGAGGTATTGAGAAAGCTCGGGGAGATGTTCCAGATCCACCGCCTGGCGTTGGAAGACGTCAGCAACGTCCATCAGCGGGCGAAGATGGAACCGTATGACGAGCATCTGTTCGTCGTCGCCCGGATGGTGCACTTCCAGAAGCACCTGCGGACCGAGCAGTTGAGCATGTTCATCGGCGAGAAGTACCTTCTTACCTTCCAGGAATTCCGCGGCGATTCGTTCGATATGGTCCGCCAGCGGATCCGCGACGGACGGCCGCAGATGCGCAAGGGCGGCCCGAGCTATCTGGCCTACGCCTTGCTTGATGCGTTGATCGATGGTTACTTCCCCGTCCTGGAGATGTACGGCGAGAAGACCGAGACGCTGGAGGATGAAGTCTCACTAAACCCCCATGAAGCGCTTATTCACCGGATTCACGCCATCAAGCGCGACCTGATCGCGCTGAGACGCGCCATGTGGCCGCACCGCGAGGCGATCAACGCGCTCATGCGCGATGAGTCGCGATTCATCGCCGAGGAAACGCGGGTCTATCTGCGGGACTGCTACGATCACGCCATTCAGATCGTCGACCTGATTGAGACCTACCGCGAACTCGCCGGCGGGTTGCTGGACGTTTACCTCTCCAGCATCAGCAACCGGATGAACGAGGTGATGAAGGTGCTGACGATCTTCGCGGCGATCTTCATCCCCCTGACCTTCATGGCCGGCCTCTACGGAATGAATTTCGAGCACATGCCGGAACTGGGTCTGCCCTGGGCCTACCCTGTCTTCCTGTGCCTGTTGGTGGTCGTCGCCGTAATCATGCTGATCCTCTTTCGGCGGAAAGGGTGGCTGGGCGGGGGCGGCCGGAAGAGCAGGGGGGAGGAGAATGCAGCCGGTAGCGATACCGTGGAGAACAGTTGATGAACAATCGCCTCTGGTCGCCACCCTGTCCCGGGGCCGGGACGCGCCGCCTTCCATCTACGTCGGGCCGAATCCGCGGGACGCTGACGGTGCTGGTGATGGCGGCGACCTGCCTGCTTTCCGTGCAGACGGCGGCGGGACAGCAGGTCGAGCCGCCGGCGCAGCCGCGGACGCAAGCGCCGAACGGAGTGCCGACGGCCGAGGTCGTCCAGCAGCGGATCTCCGAGCTCGAGGATGCGGCTGCGACGGATCCGGATGCCCGGGCCCGGTTGGATCTGCTCCGTCAGGCCCTGGACGCCTTGCAGCAGTCCGAGCAGCTCACCGCCAGAATCGCCGAGTTCCAGGAACTCGCCCGGGGCGCGCCGGAACGGATCAAGGAGATACAGGCCCGTCTCGCCGAGGCGATGCCGGAGTTCAAGCCGGAATACCCGCCCGACGCGACGATGGAGTTTCTCAGACAGAAGCTCAGCGAAGCCGAGACCGCGGTGGCGACCGCGGCGGGAATGAAGGAGAACGTGGAGGCGGAGGACGCCACCCGCAAAGGCCGCCGGGAGCAGATTCCAAGCGAGATTGCCGCCGCCACACAGGCGCTGGAAGAGATCCAGCAGCGGCTCAGCGCACCACCGGCAGCAGAGGAATCGGCGGGTCTGACCCAGGCCCGCCGATGGAAGCTGCTGGCCGAACAGCAGCGTGCTCAATTGCAGATCAACCTGCTTCAGGAGGAGATCCGGAGCTACGACGCTCGGCGAGAGCTACTTCCGATCCGGCGGCAACTGCGCGAGCGCGAGCTCATCGAGGCGGAGCGGAGGGTCCGCGCATGGCAAAACGAGCTGACCGCCAAAGGGCAGAGGGAAGCCGCAGATAGCGCCGACAAAGCGAGACAGGCGATAAAAGACGTAGAGGAGGCCGAACAAACCGACAAGCCCCACCCCCTCGTCGTGAAACTCATGCAGGAGAATGTGGAGCTCACTTCGAAACGCAAAGAGCTGGCGGACCGCCATAAGAGAATGGTGGATGGGAAGGTCAACGAGAGGCAAAACCTCCTGAGCAAGTACGTAGATGAATTCGGGGATAGCCAGAACCGGGTTGACCAGGCCGGACTCACTCATGCGGTCGGAGCGCTTCTGCAGACACGACGCACAGCGCTGCCGGACGTTAGAGAGTACCGTAAGAACATTCGCGAGCGCCGGGATGAGATTCGCTCGCTTCAGCTCGACCTGTACGGATACGAGGATCGACAGCTCAGCAAGGAGGACTTCGACCGGGAAGTCGCCAACCTCTCTGCGCAGATCGAAGAGCCGTGGGTGACGGACGAAAAGAAGCTGGAAACCGAGGAGGCGCTGCGCGAGCAACTGAAACTTCAGAATGACAAGTATCTGCCGGAGCTGATCGGGACGATCAACGATTATCTCAAGAACGTCCTGATCAAGCTGGACCAGGTCGAACGCAAACTGATTGATACGGTGGTTGAATATGACGATTACCTGGCGGAGCGGGTTCTTTGGATCAGGAGCTGCGAGCGCCTGGGATGGGAGGATGGTGAGAACGCCGCCGGAGCGGTCTCGTGGCTGCTCGATTCAGATTCGTGGTTGGCGACCTCTCGGGCGATGTGGCGGGATTTCCGATCCAACTGGCCGCCGACCCTGGGATTGTTCGCGTTCCTGGCTGTGCTGGCAGGATTACAGCCGCGTCTGAAGGCACGCCTGCGGGATATCGTGACGCAGATCAAGAAACCCACCACGGATCGGTACGCGTACACCGTGGAGGCCGCGATGTGGACGATCCTCGCCGCCGCGCTTTGGCCGGTCCTGTTGTGGTTCATCAGCATCAGGATCTCGTCGTCGGCGGATTGGCTATCCGGAGACCCGGCGGCCTTCGCCGGGGCCGTCGCCCCCGCGATCGGCCGTACCGCCTGGCTTCTGTTCCTGCTTGAGTTGCTGCGCCAGGTCTTCCGGCCACGCGGACTGGCCTCGGCCCATTTCCGGTGGCCCGAGGCGACCCGCCAGACCGTGAGACGCTACCTGCCCTGGATCATGGCGGTGAGCGTGCCGGCCACGGCGCTGGTGCTGGTCACCGAGAACCAGGACACGGAGCAGTACAAGGCTTCGCTGGGCCGTATTGTCTTTATGGTGGCGTGTCTGCTTATGGCCGTCCTGATCTGGCGCGTCCTGTCGCCGGCGGGTGGCCTCGTGCGGGACTACCTGACCCGTCATTCGGGCGGGTGGCTCGATCGTCTTCGCTATGTCTGGTTCCCGTTGGTGTTGGCCGCGCCCGTGGCTCTGGCCATCGCCTCGGCTATGGGCTACCACTATAGCGCCTTGCATGTGGCGGAGCGCCTCTTCAACACCATCGCGTTGATCGTCCTGGCAACAGTCCTCTTCGGGCTGCTTCTCAGATGGTTGTTTGTCAACCAGCGGCGTCTGGCCGTCGAGCAGGCGCTCAAGAAGTACGCGGCCGCCGAAAAGGAAAAGACCGAAGCTGCTGATCAGGCGCAACCTGGCCCCGAGGCGGAACCGGCCACCGAGATGGCCCCGGTCCTGGAAGAGCCGGAGATCGATTTCGACGCCATCAGTGTTCAGACACGCCGGCTGTTGAGGAGCGTCATCGTCATCGCCCTCTTCATCGGCATTCTGTTCGTGTGGGCGGACGTGCTGCCGGCGCTGGGTGTGCTTCGTGATGTGGTCATCTGGTCGGAGGCCGGCACCGTTGTGGAGACCGTCGCGGCGGCCGGGGAGGGGACGGAAGTCGTCCAGACGTTCCAGCCCAGCGTCGTGACTCTGGCGGACCTCGGCCTGGCCGTGGTCATATTCGCGCTGACCGTGATCATAAGCAGGAACATCCCAGGGCTTCTGGAAATCGTGATCCTCCAGAGGCTGCCGTTCACGCCCAGCGGGCGCTACGGCATAAAGACAATCGTTCAGTACCTGATTTTCGTGGTGGGACTCATTCTTACCTTCAACGCCATCGGTATCGGATGGTCGAAAGTCCAGTGGCTCATCGCGGCGATGACCGTCGGACTGGGGTTCGGCCTGCAGGAGATATTCGCCAACTTCGTCTCCGGCCTCATCATTCTCTTCGAGCGCCCCGTGAGAGTCGGCGATACCGTTACCGTCAGCAACACCAACGGAACCGTCTCTCGCATCCGTATTCGAGCCACCACCATCACCGACTGGGACCGCAAGGAACTCATCATTCCCAACAAGGAGTTCGTCACCGGCCAGGTTGTCAACTGGTCTCTTTCCGATTCGATCCTGCGGGTGACGATCGCGGTGGGGATCGCCTACGGTTCCGACACCGCACTGGCCCGGGATCTGCTGCTGAAGGTCGCGCAGGATCATCCCAAGGTGCTGGATGATCCACCGCCCAAGGCGCTGTTCCTGGGGTTCGGAGAGAGCTCGCTGGACTTCGAGCTGCGGGTGTTCATCCCCAGCATCGATTACATGCTCCAGGTCAAGAGTGATCTGAACTACGAGATTGACCAGGCATTCCGGAAGGCCGGCGTGGAGATTGCCTTCCCACAGCGCGATCTGCACATCCGTTCCGTTCAGGCCGACCTGCCCGTCAGTGTGCACCGGCAAGGAAAGAGCGACGAACCGTCCTCTTGATCGCCGGACGGACCCTGCGGTTTGACTTGCTTGAGCCGGAGCGGGATCTTACGGCGGCAACAGAGGCGGTAACGCTCAACCATGTCGCTTCGTCTGATCGAGATCTTCAGCCCCTCGGATCTTGCAGGGAACATCCTGTCGGTGCTTGCCGAACAGCCGACGCACGGCACCTGGCAGGATCAGTTGCCCGATGAGAACTCCCTCCTGAGAGTGCTCGTTTCCAGCGAGCATACGGAGACGATCTGTGACCTGCTGGAGGGGAGGTTTGCCGGCCGGGAGGGCTTTCGCCTCATGCTCCTTCCCGTGGAGGCCACGATCCCGAGGATCGAGGCCCCGGAGCCGGAGCAGGCTCCCCCCGTCGCCGAGCCGCCCAAGAGCAAGGGCCGTCGGATCAGCCGCGAGGAGCTCTACGACGACATCGCCGAGACCGCCCGGCTCTCGACTGTCTATTTCGTCATGGTGGTGCTGTCGGCGGTGGTGGCGGCCATCGGGCTGCTGCGAGGCAGCGTGGCCATCCTGATCGGGGCCATGGTCATCGCACCCCTGCTGGGGCCCAATGTCGCCTTGGCACTGGCCACCACCCTGGCGGACTTTGCCCTCGCCCGCCGGGCCATCGGCATCACCGTCTCGGGAATCGCGGTCGCCCTCGTTTGCGCGGTGGCCATGGGATTGGTCATTCCCGTAGATCCAAGCATGTCCGAGCTGGCCTCACGAACCGAGATCGGCTACGGCGACGTGATCCTCGCCCTCGCCTCCGGCGTGGCCGGCGCCCTGGCCTTCACCACCGGCGTTCCCTCGGCCCTGATCGGCGTGATGGTCGCGGTGGCCCTGGTCCCGCCACTGGTGACCGCGGGTCTGATGATGGGGTCAGGTCACTGGCAGCCCGCGGGGGGAGCGGCGCTGCTCCTGGCCTGCAACATCGTCTGCATCAATCTGGCCGGGGTGGTCACCTTCATCGCCCAGGGCATCCGGCCGCGAACCTGGTGCGAAGCGGAAAAGGCCAAACGGGCGACCTGGCTCGCCATCGGCCTCTGGGTCGTCCTGCTGATCGTCCTCATCGTCCTGATCGCCCTCTCGCGGGCGGGCGGCTGAATCACTCTCGATTCTGATGGCGGTGGCCACATGAATGCCATACCGGCACCGATCGTCAGGAACGGGCGGGGATCAATTACCCGGTAAGATCGAGCAAGATTGCACGATCGGCGGTGTTGAACTGACGACGAGCCGCCTGGGGCAAATCATCGCGACGAGCGGATTCGCCGCCACTGGGCCGGCCGTCAATCCAAGGACCCCAAAGTCAGGAGACATTCAATGAAACGTACGGGACTCTTCATCGCACTTCTGGCCCTGGCGATCGGTTGTCTGCCGGCCTACGCCCAGGACGAACCGCCCGGGCGACCCGGTGGAGGCATGGGGCGGGCTCGCGGCCCGCAGCAGTTCGGGCGCCTTACGCCTGAGAGGGCCGAGGCCGCTTGGAAACTCCAGGCAGGCGGAGTGGCCCACGGCCTGGCCCTGAACGAGGCCAACACCGCCAAGATGATCGAGGCCTATGTCAAGGCCCGAAAGAGCTACGCAGATGGCGTCCAGAAGCTGCGCGATGAACGGCGCAGCGACCCCGACCGAGCGCGCGGCGGCGAGGGCGGCGGGCGCGGCGATCGCGACGCAGGCGGAGAACGCGGCGCCGGCGGTCGGGCCGGCCGACCCGGTGACGACTCCCGCCAGAACATGCGGGACCAGATGCAGGAACTCCTCAAGACAGAGCAGGAGAAGCTGGAAGCGGAACTGGCCATGTTCCTCGCCGGCGACCAGTTGAAATACGCCGCTTACGTCCTGGGCAGTTTCGACAGCAGCTGGGATCGCATGGTGGACATGATCGCCGGCTTCGAGCTGGGCAGGGACAAGACCATGAAGGCTCTCAAGCCCATCGAGGTATACATCGCGGAAACCACCAAGCTCCGCGGCACCGGTGAGCGAGGGGCCAACGCCCAGCCAATGCGGGAAGCCCGCCAGAAGATGGACAAGGCCATGGAGTCGATTCTCGACGAGCGGCAGATGGCCAGGTTCCGGCGCTCCGGGGCCGGACGCGGCATGGGCGGGCGGACGCCCTTCCAGTTCGAGGATCTCGACGCCAACGGCGACGGACTGATCCAGAAGGACGAGTTCCCCGAGCGGATGCAGCGCATGTTCGATCGCCTCGATGCCAACGGTGACGGCGTGATCGACAAGGAGGAAATGGATGCTCTCGGTCAGGGCCGCGGCGGACGCGGGGCTCCCGGTGGCGCCGGGGGCCGGGGTGGACGAGGCGGCGGCGCCGGCGGCGGCGCCGGAGGTCAGGGCGGCCGCGGTGGCGGCGGGGGCTGAGCCGCAACCCTGTCGAAATAACATCTCCAAACAGGACCTCTGCAATGCGAGAGTGGCCGGCGCCCTGCCGGCCACTCTCGCCGTTTCTTAAGAATCACTGATCCGTGCGGTCTACCTTCCGCGACAAATCAGCCTGACGGTCCGTCCACCATTCTCTTCTGTGTATGATGGGCTCTGGAAGGAAAGACGCAGTGTCTTGTTCCGGCGACAAAACGAATGTTGGCTCGAATTCCGAGCAGGTTTGCCACGCCTCGTTCGTCGTCGGAATCATCCGCTTGTGCGGCAGACAGCCCGGACGAATGTTCCTGCTTCTGTGGCTGATCCTGATTGTCCTGTGGCTCGTGGCGGGGGCGGTGAACATCTACACGCTCAACCCGCAGGACACTCTGCCCCCGCCGGAATCGATCCCCTATGCCGACTACCTGCCCGGCGGCGAGCAGAGCCACATCGTGACTCTGGATCTAAAGGCCGAGGATCTTCCGCCGTACGACACGAACGTCCGCGTCTCGGGATGGGGCGCCGAACCCCTGCCTGCGGATAGACCGGGTCAGAAGGACCGACTGGTCGTGCGCCTCCGCCGTAAGGTCGTCTTCGGTGGCTGGCCGGGCACGGTATTCGGTTACCACTACTGCCGGACTTTCGACGTGTCGGATCCCAACCGGCCGTTTGTCGAGACGGGTGATGCCCCGGGGCCGCTTGAGGTTCACTGGTCGTACGGCCAGGTGGCTTTGTTACGCAAGTTCCGGGGGCAGTCGCCATTCAGATCGGTGACGATTCTGTGGGACGAAGTCCTCTGGCGCCTGCTGGTTCTTGAGATCGCCGCAGCGCTGTTGGTCTTCGCAGTCTGGGCGATTGATCGACGGATAATGCGGAGCCGGAGGCGCAGAGGGGCATGTCTGGTATGCGGGCATCTTCTCGGCCCGTCGCCGAAGCCGGTCGCCTGTCCGGAGTGCGGCCGAGCAGTTGCGACACTGCAGTCAGCAGAGTCAGTCGGACTCATGCGTCGATGGTCGGCACGACCTGGGAGGCTGTTCCTGGTTCTGTTTGTGC
The DNA here is from genome assembly GCA_020345805.1 of Phycisphaerales bacterium. Lineage (GTDB taxonomy): Bacteria > Planctomycetota > Phycisphaerae > Phycisphaerales > SM1A02. Next base: position 486,277 of record CP070772.1, read on the forward strand.
TTCTTTTACCGCTGCCGATCATCTCGGCGAGCTGCGAGTATCAATCCGTTCAGCACAACGTGACATATCAGCCTGAGCCGACGGAAGAGTGGCTCGACGGCGTGGTCGAGCTGTTCGAATACATGCAGCAGATCGGCCGGACGCGCGTGGAGCGGCGTTTCACCGTGGATTACCGATGCTACGGCCGACCGTTCCTTGTGCTGGACACCCAGACGGACAGGTTCTACGAGATGACCGCAGATCTCTTTCGACCGGCGCTTGTTCAACACCCAAGGCGAGACTCACCGCTCGACCTCTGGCCGCCCGGGCTCCTGTCCTGGTCGACGGTGAGTTCCGATCCTCCCGTCATTCGCTATAACACGGTACGCTCAGGACCGGCGCTGGCGCTGTTGTGGGCCAATCAGGCCGCCGCGTTTGTCCTTCTCTGCGCGTTCCGCATTGCCGTGAGATTACGCCGGCGGATAGACGCACCGCAAAGCGCCGAGATAGAGCGGCTTGAACCGAGATGTAGCGGCATCGACATCTGATCGGGTGGCGTGGTCTGAGTCTTCGAAGGCCACGTGGCCTTCCGCTGCGCTCCAGACCACGCCACCCCTCGCTACGCCTCAACTGAAACCGCTCCACTTAGCGCGAACCGCTTCCCGCGCCGCGGGTGATCACGATGGTGTCCTCGGCCATATACCACAGGACGCGCTGGGCCTGGATGGGTCGGGCGGTCCCGCGTGTAAGAATCGAGACTCGCCGGCCGGGAACTGCGCTGATCTCGGCAAGGTTCGTCAGAAGGTTGTAATCAAAGGCATCGCAGCGCACATCGCGGGTGGGGGTGAGGATGGTCACGCCCCCGGATGCCGCCACGCGCTGGAGTTTCATCGACCCGCCCACGCCGAACACGTCGCCGCGTTCTTCCAGATCCGCCACTGCCAGATCGTCGGCTTCTTCCTCACGGATCACCACGGCATCGACCCGATCGGCGCGGAGCGTGGAGACATCGCCGTTGAGCGCCTGGTGATCGGCCCGCACATCGCCGTCCATATACAGATCGAAACGGTCATCGACGGCGTGCGTAAGCCTCAGTTCGCGATTCCATTGGAACCGGGTGATTCCCTTGGCTCCGAAGGGTGCGCTGCTGCGGCCGATGGCCGAGATCGCATCCGGCGCATCGAGGTCTGCCGCCGGTTCGGGCGTCACGTCGCGGATCAGCAGCGTGCCGTCTCCGACCACGTGGGCCTCCACCGCCACCGCGTCATACTCCACGTGCATTCCCGCCACGTGAAACACGCTCGGCGTATCGGACAGGTCCTCGTTCAGCCACCTGCGGTTTTCCAGCTTGGCATCGCCCCGTGCGATGAAGGTCGAAAGCTTGCGCTCCGTTCCGTTCAGATCGCCGATATTCGTCTGCGCGGGGGCGATGACATCGTCGGTTGCCGCGTCGGGCGTCTTGACGAATTGAAGGGTCAGGGCCTCCCCGCTCATGGTGTTGACTTCCAGCGGCGAGGGCCTGGACATCGCTTCCACCTCGCCGCGGAAATCCAGCGCCCCCGCGCCTTCGTTGAACGTGTTGTCGTAAACCATCTGCTCGGTCCACGTGACGAAGAGCTGCGGTTCTTCGGTCTCATCAACGGAGGGCGGTACAACGCGACCCTCACCGACAGGCTCGATCGAGCGATCGAATACGCGGGCCCGGCCCGGCCCCTTCCAGTGCGCGGTGTCATCAACGCCGTGCAACGCCACCCGCGTGGCCCGGTCGATAATCAAAGAATCCCTTACGACCAGGACCTCCTCGCCGGACAGTTCCACGAGGTCGTCGACCGCGTTGCCGAGGAGTTGATCGGCGAACGCCCGCCCGCCTTCGGCCATCTCCACCTGCACGTTGCGCAGTGCGATCACCTGCTCGACCATGGCCTTCACTGTCCGTGGCGATTCGTCGTCCCCGCCCGAAGTCTCCGGCGACGGGCCCGACTCCTCGGCGCGGAAAGTCACGTCCAGGTACTCCGCCCACACGGTCTGGCCCGTGCCCGCGGTGCGATCGAGGTTGGAGGCCACGATGTTGCCCGTGGCGGTCATCTTCTCCGGAACCGATTGCCCCTCGAGCGATCTGGTCATTTGGAGATTCAGATCGTCGCAGGACAGCGTGCCACGGTCGTGGCGGCTTCCGACCCTCACGTTGTCCCAGGCGCGGATGGACTCGATCTCCTCGGCGATCTCGATTTCGCGCCGTGCGGAATCCTGCTCGCCGGACGGGAAAGCCAGCGTGAGATGGTCGCTGTCCAGCCAGAAGTCGGCGGCCTGAACATCCACGCCGTTGTTGAAGGTGGCGTCGCGGAGCCGCACGTTGCCCTCGTCACCCTCTTGGTGAAGGGTGAAATCAACGCCGTTGATCCAGGTGATCTGAAGCTCATCAGCCCCGGACAGATCGGTCAGATCCTCCCCCAGCGGCTCGGGAAAGACCCGGGCCCGGCCCGCGCCCTCCCACACCGCCAGCCCTTGCTCGCGGCGCACCGAGATGCGCCGGCCGCGATCGGCCAGCAGTCGCCCGCTGGCGATGCTCACGTTGCCGCCCGTCAGATCCATGGTCCCGGCCGTCTGGTCGATGTCCAGAGACTCCGCGAGCAGGCGGGAGCCGTCGGCCAGACGAACCGCCACGTCCCCGCGTGCCTTGAGTGTGTCCATGGTCACGTCGCCGGCGCCGGGGAGAATCTCATCGGGCCGCGGTACGACGGATTCTTCACCATCGCCGCCGGGAACGAACGTCACCGCCAGATCATCGGCGCTGATCGACTGCTGGGGGTTCTCCGCGTGCACGTTGCCGGAAGCGAGCAACTTCTGCGGCAACGAACGGGCTCGATCGTCGCGGACCAGCAGCAGGTTGAGTTCATCGCAGGCCAGCGAGCCTGCATTGCCCACGCCCGCCACCTGCACGTTTCCCGAAGCGCGGATTGCGTCGATGGCGCCGCTGCTCTCCGCATCCGGCGGCAGATCGATCCCGACCCGGTCGGCGCTGACGTCAAACTCGTCCGCGACCGCAGTCACCTCACCGATGAAGTCCGCGCTGCGAAGCGCGCCCAGCGAGACCATGTCCTCCTGCGACTGCTCGTGGAAAGTCAGATCGACGCGACGGACCCAATCGACGCGCAGGGGATTGGAGGGTCTGGTCCCTTCCGCCGCCGGTCCATTCCTACTCGTGGGCTCCGACTGTCCGGCAAGGTAGGTGATCAGTCGGCCCGGGCCCTCGAAGCCGCCCGTGTTGTCGGATTGCCTGATCCAGAACGCATCCGCCCTGACCTCCGCGTCCGGGCCGTCCACTCGCAGCGGATGATCCGCAGAACCGACGAGTTCGGTCATCCGGCTCAGGGTGTGATAGCGCAGCCGCCGGCATTCCGCCTCCGTCTCCGCTTCGCGATCCACCAGTCGCACAGGCCGGCCGGTCAGCTCCAGCAGGGCATCGTCCAGCGCCGGCAGCGACCGGCTGCGATCGCGGATCGGATTCACCGTCAGGGGACCATCGCAATAGATGTAGGTGTCGTTTCCCGATCGCGGGGGCGCCAGTTGACAGCGCGCCTCCTCATCCTGCGTGAGGCTTGCGAGCAGGAGATGGGATACCGCCACGGGAAGCGGGCCGGGCGGTGCGGCGAAGCCGGCTGTCGGCGCGCCTTGCGTGATGACCGGATCCGATGCGGGTTCCGCCGCCGCGAAGTTCAGGCCGAAGCCGCCGCTTTCGGCCGAGAAGATGATGTCAAGCCGATCGCCCGTGATCAGCCGTCCCGTCAGGTCATCACCTTGCACGATGCGAACGTTGTCGTTGAGCGTGAGGCGATAGTGCTGAAGCTCGTCGGCTGAGGCGGGAAGATCGCGATCCGGTGGCGATTCTGCGCCGGCTGCCTTCTCCCGGCGGTTTGCAGCACCGGTCCCGGGCCGCGGCCGGTCGGCCCGCTGGTTGGCGCCTCTATTCAGCTCGCCCAGACGGTCGCCTTCGGCTCTGGCCGCCTGCGATGCCAGGCGGATGTACTCGACGGTTTCGATGCTCACCGTGGCCCACTGATCCAGATCGTTGATCTGCATCCGCAGGTTCCGGCCCGGGAACTCCAGCGATTCGGTTTCCATCAGCAGGCGCTGATCGCATCGGACTTCGCCCAGGAAGTTGTCGAAGTAGGCCTCGGGGGTCTGGATCATGAACGTGGGGCGGTCGCGGCGTACATCAACTGCCCGATCGGCCGAGCCTTCAAAGAGCCGGATGACCACGTCGCCGCTGATCGTCCCTTCCTCCAGCGCCTGGTTCGGGGCGCTGACCAGGGCCGTCCGGCCGGTCACCGAGAGCAGGCGATCATCAGCGAGGCGGATCTCGATCTGCGGGTTGACCATCTCGAACCACCCGACGCCGCGGCCTTCGGGATTGGGATCCAGCCGGTCGAACCGGTATCGCTGGGCGAGGCGCTGGGGGTCGTCGGGATCGGTGAACTGGATCCAGCCGGCCTCCGGCAGGCCGCCGCCGGGCAAGGTGGGGTCTGCCGGGCCTTCCCGCGCCAACTCCTCGTCGGTGAGTCCGCCCGGGCCCACGAGCCGGGAGAGGTCGCCGTCCGTCAGGGCGTCCTCCGGCCCCCGCGGTGCTTCGATGCTCATCACCACCACCAGCAGAAGCGCCGCCACGACGATGGCGGCGGCGATGATCGCGATCGGGCGGCCCGGGCCGCGCTTTACCGGAGGGGGTTCATCCGTCGGGGCGGGCTCGGGCGCGGAGGCCCTGGCCAGAGGTGGGGGGGACGTGGATCGCATGGCTCGTCAATGGGATGTGATGCTTGCGGCCGACAACGCTGCCGGACAATCGGAAGGGGGAGAGGATACCGCCAATCGGCCCGGCCTGCGGATAATACGCCCCGCCCCCACGACGAACCGTGCAGCCCTGCGGGCTTGATGCTTCACTGCCGGGATGGTTTGCCCGTCCCTCTCACTCGAAAATCGAGACCGCCTCCTCCCAGCGGTCCTTCGCCCTCAGCAGATGCTCGACCGCCTCCCGGACCGCACCGGCCCCGCCCCCGCGGACGGTCACGAACGCGGCCTCCTGCTGGACCTCCTTTACCGCGCTTCCCACCGCGATGGGGTAGCCCACCAGCCTCATCACGGGCAGGTCGGGCAGGTCATCGCCGATCATCGCCACCTGCGACGGGCTGAGCTTCAGGTCCCTCAGCAGCTCGGCGAGAGCCGCCTTCTTGTCCATCCGGCCCTGGATGAGGTGGGTGATGTCCAGCTCCCTGGTCCGATGGCGGACGGCCATGCCGTGGCGGCCGGTGATGATCGCCACCTGGTATCCCAGGGCCTGCCAGATGCGCAGCCCCAGCCCGTCCAGGCAAGAGAAGCGCTTCAGCTCCACGCCGTGGTCGTCGATCTGGATCCCCCCGTCGGTCAGCACGCCGTCGACATCAAGGATGAGCAGTTCGATCTGGTCAGCATCTGTCTCGGCCATGGGCGCTCCCTGTACTACCCCGCAGCGTTTACTCTCTACTGAGGCGGTTGATAGTCAGTCTACTGCTGATCAGCGAGCCATGTCGGATGCGACCCGGCCTCCGACGGGGGCTTCCTTGCTGGCAAGGTTCCCGTCTGCCGGAGCAATCCCACGCCTGCTCGAACGCTGGAGCAGAACAGGCTGCTACAGACCCTCGGCGACTTTGCGGAAGTGATAGCCGAGGATGGCCAGGTTCATGGCCTCGGCGAACTTGCGCCGGCGGAAAAGTAAAGAACGGATTAAGAAGCTCCAGTAGGCCCGCCGGCCGCGCGAGCGCAAACCCAACACCCACAATGACTTGAGGAACGCGGCGAACTCGCCGCGGGCCAGGCTGATTCTCGGCCCCCGACGGCGATACTCCCGCAGGAACGTCGTGACGCGACGATAGTAAGCCTTCGGCGCGTAAAGCTGTTTCATCAGAGAGCGGTATCCATCCACGAGCACGCCGCGGTCAAGCCTCGGCACGAAGTTCAGCACCCCATCGAGGTTGTTGCCCGTGGTCTTACGCAGGATGCGCCCTTCCGAAGCCAGCCGTGAGAACAATCGCGTTCTCGGCAGGGCGTTAAGCAGGCCCACCATCGCGGCGGCGATGCC
>CP070772.1:492467-509197 GCA_020345805.1 Phycisphaerales bacterium
CGCCCACAAGGCGGGCGTGGTCGGCGATACCGTCGGCGATCCCTTCAAGGACACCTCCGGGCCTTCGCTTAACATCCTCATCAAGCTCATTGCCATTGTCTCGGTCGTGTTCTCCGGCCTGATCGTGAAGTTCAGCCCGGCGATCGCGGCCCTGCTGAATCTGGGATAGGACATGCCGAGAGGGTTATCCAGGGCCGACCACGAAAAGCTGCGCCGCTTCGTCATTGAGGCGGCGCGGCTGTTGCACGATCGACATTGCGAGGACATCGTCCTTCTGGACGTGCGCGATCTTTCCCACGTCTGCGACTACGTCCTCATCGCCACCGGCACCAGCGACCGCCAGATGAAGTCCGTGGCCGACGAGTTGGAAGACCTCGGCGACGAGCACGAAAACCCCTGCTTCCGATCCAACAAAGACACCGGCGTGACCTGGATCGTCATCGACTTCATCGATCTGGTCGCGCACCTCTTTGAACCGAACCAGCGCGCGTATTACGATCTGGAGGCGCTGTGGTCCGACGCCCCCCGGCTCCAGTGGGAGCGTGAGGGCTGAGCCGAGCGAGGATGCCAACGCCGCTTGCGGCTTCGCGATTCTCGGGAGAAAACCGAACATGTCCGATTCCCTTACCTCATCATCAAAGAGCGGCGAGCGGACTCTGGACGACTTGGTCTTCGTCGGCTTCAACTCGCAGGCCCTGGCCCTTGATCGCTACACCGGCGAGGTGGTCTGGGACTGGAAGGCGCCCAAGGGCCGGGCCTCCTACGTGGCGGTGCTCCTGGATGGTGACCGGCTGATCGTGTCCGTGCAGGGTTATGTCTATTGCCTTGATCCGATCTTCGGTCAGGAGGTCTGGGACAACCCGCTCAAGGGTTTCGGCCTGGGAATCCCCTGCCTGGCCTCCGCGCGTGGCCACACCGAAGGCGGAGGCGCCGGGGCGGCCGAGGCCCAAAGGCAACAGGCCGCCGCGGCCAGCGGGGCTGCTGCCGGCGGCGCCGCCACCTAACCCACCGCCGGATCTGCCTGCGCCGGAGGGATTAAGGCGGACAGCCAGTATCATGTGACCATGAGCTTCGGCCTGGCACGCGGCAAGGAACTGAACACCGAAGGCTTCGGACTTCAGCAGTCCGATCTGCCGCCTTTTGACCCGCGGGACCGTCGGGCCTGCCGCGTGGATCCACGAACATGGTTTGATGATCCGGACCGCCGCTTCGAGATCGAGATCGGCTCGGGCAAGGGGACGTTTCTCGTGCAACAGGCGGCGCTCAAACCGCAGGCCAATTATCTGGGGATCGAGTCGGCCAGCGAGTTCTACCGCTACTCCGCCGATCGCATGCGCAGGCGCGAGCTCAACAACGTGAGGATACTCCACGCCGACGCGACACAGTTCATCCGTTTCTGGTGCGCTGAGGCAGTCGCGTCGGTGATACACGTCTACTTTTCCGACCCCTGGCCGAAGAAGCGCCATCATAAGCGCAGAGTGGTCCAGGAACAGACTCTGCTGGATTTCCACCGGGTATTGACGGCGGGAGGGGAGATCCGACTGGTTACCGATCACGACGATCTGTGGGCGTGGTACGAGGAACACGCCGCCCGGCATGGCGATCTGTTTGAGAGGCGTCCCTTCGCCGCGCCCGAGTCGGCGGCCGAGGGCGAGCTGGTGGGGACCAACTACGAGCGCAAGTTCGCCGTCGAGGGCCGGCCGTTCCATGCCATGACGCTCCGGAATAAGGCCGCCAAACCGCCGATTTAGCGCCGTACCCTCTGGTTGCGCCGTAATGTAGCCCAGTCTTGAAGGAGGATTCCGTGCGACACATCCTGAGCACGTTGCTGATCCCGGCGGTTATATTGACCGTGGAGTCTGCACCCGCCCAAGCTGACAACCGCAACGCCGCGACGTGGTATGAGCGGGCCGCGACCCGGCTCTACGACGCCGGCGGGAACTTCATCGTCGCCGATGAGGAATGGAATCTCATCGATCTTTACCGATCCGATCCGACCCGCGCGCCGACACCGGAACTTCGGGCGGTGGTGGCGAGATTCAACAGAGCGATGGAGGACGTTCGCAGGGGTTCGACGGAGGGCTATGCCGACTTCGACCTCGACTACAGCCAGGGCTTCAACCTTCTGCTGCCGCACATCACACCCATGCGGATCGTTGCGAAAGTCCTCCAGGCCGATGCCATGATCCGGCTGCATGACGGCGATTTGGACGGCGCTTCCGACCGGATCGCGACGATGTATCGAATGTCCCGCCACGGCGGCGATGACCAGGTCATCATTTCCTCGCTCGTCGGCCGGTTGATCTGGAACATGGCGGACCAGACGGCCCAGGTTGCCTTCGACCGGGGGGAGTTCACCGCCGCTCAAAGTGCCGAGCTGCTCAACGCCTTGCGCGACTTCGACCAGGTTGACCCGTTCCAGATGATCGAGAGCGTGGCGATGGAGCAGGCCATCTCGGGTGACTGGCTGGCTGCCGACCTTGCCTCTCAGGAGGCCCGCGCAAAGTATCTCGAGGGCGAGGGTTGGCTGACGGGCAATGCGGAAAAGGACCAGCAACTCGCCTCGATGTCCGAAGAGGAGTTCCTCGCTGAAATCGATGAGTACGATCGGGCCATGCACCGCATAGTCGAGGCCTTCATGATGGAGGACCGTGAAGCGGGTGCCGCACTGCTCAAGGAGATTGAGCGGGAAGTACGCGACGGGGAGCACGGTGTCCTCACCAGCGTCATCCTGCCCGCGCTGGGCCGGGTTCACGAACTCATGGGAATGAGCGAGCAACTTCTCGCTGAACGCATTGACATGCTGGAGGCGCTGACCGAAGGCAGCATCGAGCCGAAGCAGGGCGTCAATGCCGCAATGCTCTATTTGCAGGGTATTCGCGAGCTGCGACGGATCGAGATTGATCGCGTCGATCAGGTGATCACTTATGCCGGCGGCGGCGTTCAGGAATTGGATGAGACGTTGCAGAAGACGCTTGCAGACTGCGGGCCGGTCATCGACGCCTTCCGGGAGGGTTCGACCAAGTCGCGCTGCGACTTCGCCCCGTTGCGGCCGGGTTGGCGAATCTGGCTCTGCTACGACTATAACGCCGGCATGCGCGACGCGCTGCGCGTGATCCGCGCGGAGGTACGCCGCCGGCTGAGTGCGGGCGAACTCGACAGCGGCGTGGATCTCCTGGCGGTCTGCTATCGCGTGCTCGGGCACATGTCGGGCGATGAGCCGCTGATCAACGCACTCATCGCGCACGAGGCTTTCGAGCAGACCGGTTTGCTCGCGAAACCGATCCTGAACGGGGACGACCTCTCCCCGGAGCACTGCGAGCTGATGCTAACCGCGGTCGAGAGCATTCCGCGCAAAGACCCGTTCGCCTTCGTGAACGCCACCGTCAAGGCGCGCGAGTCGATCACCCGCCCGCTCCGCGGCCGCGCGTTCGAATCGGAGGAGGATCGCAACCGGACGTTGCAGCTCATCGATTACCTCAATCACCAGCCGGCCGATCGCATCCTCTACCTTTTCGCGGTGGAGGACACGATAACCCGCGCCGAACTCGCCAAGCCCGAGAACGAATGGCTGCGGAAGGAGTGGCTCGGGCCGGACCCGCTCACGCGGCTGGGCGGCCTGATCGATTATGAAGCGCTGCTGCAGGTCAGGGACGAAGCGGAGCAGGCGAAAGAGATGATCCGCCAGGGCAAGCACCGTGAGGTCCTCGGCCGCGAGGGTCTGCCCGTCATCGTCCGGGTCAGCGATCAGAGCGGGGCCGCTCGTCGCGAGCTGCGCGAGCTGCTCCTGCGCTTGCGGTCGATAAGGCAAGCTCAGTCGGAAGATGCCGCGCCCGATGCGAGCCGGCCGTCACAACCCGCCCCGCAGCCGGATACGGAATGAGAGCCTCGCGGCGGGAACTTCCCGGGCAGGCCACCTTCTCGCCCGGTCCTCTTGCGCGATCCGGCATCCGGCGCATGATCGCGCTGCCGGTGCGGCCGTTTCGGCTGCATGTCATACTATTGTCCGGTAACTCCGGGAGGCCCCCGTGCGAAACGTTCTGATCCCGCTGATGATCCTCGCCGTGGTGATGTCCGCCGTGTCGGAAGCCGCAGCCCAGGGAGATCGCCGCAACGCCGCGACGTGGTATCGCAAGGTCGTGGAGGCGCTCGGCTGGGATTACGAAATCAACAGCACCTATCCGAACAGTGAAAGAATGCTGACGCTTGAGGAACAGGACATCCTCGACGCTTACCGCAATGATCCGTCGGGTGGTCCCTCGCCGGAGGTTCGGCGGGTGCTGACCAAGGCTGGCCCGATCATGGAGTGGCTGCGCCGCGGGTCGCAGCAAAGATATTCGGACTTCGAGTTGGACTACAGCCAGGGATACGGTCTGCTCCTGCCCCATCTGCCGTCGCTTCGAAACGCGGCGACGGTCATGTACACCGATGCCTTGGTTCGCATGCATGATGGCGACACGGCCGGGGTCACCGATCGCGTCGCTTCGCTCTACCGCATGTCGGGGCATGTGGGTAGTGATCGCGTCATCATCAGTTCGCTGGTGGGGTCGGCGGTGTTCATCATCACCGATCGGGCGACGCAAACAGCCCTTGACCGGGGGCAGCTCTCGGCCTTTGACAGCGCCATTCTGGTCAACGCCCTGAAGACCCTGGATGCCCGCGACCCCTTCAACTACGTCGAGGCGGTCGCCGGCGAGCAGGTTATCGCGGTGGACTGGATGGCCCAAAGCCTCTCTACACGGGAAGAACGACAGAAGTTCCTCGACTACATGGAGGGCTCCTTCGCGGGCGAAGAAGTCGACCGGTTCTTCGCCGAGTCCAGCGACGAGGAGTTTTCAGAGGAAATCGGTCGATACGACAATTACATGAGCGGGGTCATCGAGGCGTTCATGATTGAGGATCCCGAGGAAGGCAAGGCCGCACTGGCGCAGCTTCGGGAGCAGGCGGAGGCAGGCGAACACGGGCGCTTTCCCAAAGACCTTGCTCCTGCATTCGCCAGGATCCTCGATCATATGCACGAGAGCCGGGACATGGTCGCCGAGCGTCTGGCCGAACTTGAGAAGCTGGCCCAGGGAGAACTCAAGCCCGAGGAACTCGCAAACGCCGCGGTGTTCTACGAACGCGGCATCAAACAGATGCGCGAGCTGGAGAACGACCGATTCCAGGCCGTACTCGATTATCAATCCGGCACCATTGAAGACGCAGACGAGTCAATCCTCAAGACGCTCGCCGATGCCCAGGGCGTGGTGGATCTCTTCCGTGAGGGCTCGGAGAAGCACCGCTGCGATTTCGGATACCTTAGACGACGCCCCGATCAGCATTTCTGCCCGGACTACTTGGCGGGAATGCGCGATGCGCTGCGCCTGATCCTCGCCGACGCCATGCACCTGCTGGAGGCGGACGAAGCTGATGCAGCGGTCGATCGTCTGGCCATCTGTTATCGCGCAGTGGCGCATCTGACGGATGACGAGTTGATTCTCAGCGCGTTGATCGCCCATCGCGCTTTCGAGGAAACCCATCGCCTCGGTCACCGATTCCCGCAGTCGGCCGCCTGGACCGATGCTCATCGCGAATCGCTGCTCAAGGCCGTCGAGCGCATCGGGCGCAAGGACCCCTTCGGCTATATCAACTCGATCATGGCCACCCGCGACCGATTGGCCAAGCTGCTCAAACGCCTGCCCCGAAATGCGGAGGCGGAGGAGGGCCGGCCCACGAGAGAGGAGGCGACGGAACGGATCAAGGCCCTCAACGGCGATCAGTTGCTCTGCCTCACCGCCGCCCGCGACACGGTGATACAGGCCGCGGCGAAGCCGGCCGATTCAAATGCGGCGGACGTGGAAACAAGAGATCAGACGCCGCACCCCCTCACTCGCATGGAAGGGATCATCGACTTCGAGGCGCTGGTTGCGGTGCGGGACGAGGCGGAGGCGACGGTCGCCCTCTTCGATGCCGGGCGGATCGATGAGATCTTCTCGAATGGCGGGTTCCCACGGGTCGCCCCGGCACTGCAATGGATGCGGCGGGCTCGGGCCGATCTGCGGGACTGCATCATCCGCCTCCGGCCTCCGATGGCTGATCCCACGACGCGCACCGAACCGCCCGATTAGCGGCAGCCCTCCGGGCCGTGCGTCATACTATGCGGCTGCTGTGAAGGAGGTTCCCGTGCGACACATCCTGGCCCCGCTGCTGATCTGGGCCGTGCTGATGTCCGTTGTGTCCAGTGCCGCCGGCCAGTGGGATCGCCGCAACGCCGCGACGTGGTATCGCAAGGTCGTGGAGGCGTCCGGCTGGGAATACGAAACCAACAGCACCTATCCGGACAGTGTGAGACTGCTGACATCTGAGGAACGGGATCTCCTGAACGCTTACCGCGAGGATCCGTCCGGCGGTCCCTCGCCGGAGGTCCGGCGGGTGCTGGCCAAGGCCGCCCCGATGATGGAGTGGCTGCACCGCGGATCGCAGCAGAGATACTCCGACTTTCAGCTGGATTACAGCCAGGGATTCAGCCTGCTCCTTCCCCATCTGGCGCCGCTCCGCAATGCGGCGAGGGTTATGCATGCCGACGCTCTTGCCCGCCTGCACGACGGCGATGTCAACGGCGCGGTGGATCGAATCGCCTCGGTGTACCGAATGTCCGGGCATGTCGGCAATGATCGGATCATTATCAGCTCGCTGGTGGGAGGGGCGGTGTTTGATATCGCCGATGCAGCAACTCAGACCGGTCTCGATCAAACAGCACTGTCTCCGTTTGACAGCGCCGTGCTGCTCAACGCCCTGAAACGGCTGGAGCCGGTTGATCCGTTCGGGATGATCGAAAGCGTGGCCATGGAGCAGGCGGTCGCGGTGGACTGGCTTTCCGCGGAACTGGGCACGGAGGAGCAGCGGAGCCGCTATCTGCAGGAGGAAGGCTGGCTCGTCGGCGAGGAGGGCGACCGCGCCATCTTGGAGATGACCGATGAGGAGTTCGCCGCCGAACTCGACGGCTACGACCGGATGATGGACCGGGTGGTCGAGGCGTTTGCCAATCCCGATCGGGAGGCGGGCCGGGCGGCGCTGGAGCGGATCGCCGAGGAATGCTCCGGCGGCGAGTTCGGGGTACTGGCCAGCCTCATAACTCCCACCTTTTCCGGCATCCTCGATCACATCGAGCAGTCCGAGCAGAAGCTGAAGGCCCGCACGGAGCAGTTGGAGAAGCTGGCCAGCGGCGAGGTTAAGCCCGAAGAGGAGGCCAACGCCGCCATCTACTATGAGCAGGGGATCGAACTGCTGCGGAAGATCGACCTGGATCGACTCGATGCGGCCTGCGCCTTTGGTGCCGGAGAATCTGAGCAGCCGGACGAGGCGATTATCGAGACGCTCGATTCCGGCCGGCCGGTCGTGGACCTGTTCAGGGAGGGGTCGCTGAAGAGGCGATGCGATTTCGGCTTCCTGCGCCCCGGCCGGCAGGCGCACCTCTGCCCGCCGTACCTGGCCGGAATGCACGACGCCCTGCGCTTCATCATCGCCGATGCCCGTCGGCTGATGGCCGCGGGGCAGATCGACGCGGCCGTCGATCGCCTGGCCATTTGCTGCCGCGTGGTCGCCCACCTCACCGGCGACGAGCCGCTGCTCAGCGCCCCCGTAGGCCATGGCGCGTTCAAACACGTTCACGAGCTGGTGCAGATCCTTGTGAAGTCTCCGGAGTTCACCGATGAGAAGCGGGGGCCGCTGATTGCGGCCGCCGAGAGCATTGTCCGCAAGGATCCGTTCGGTTACATCTCGTCGGTTACGGCGACGCGGGAGAAGCTCACCTGGCAATTGCAGAGGCGCTCCTGGACTTTGTCGGAAAGCGAACGTGAAGCGTTGGAGAAAGCGGTCGCTTACCTGGGACAACTCAGCGGTGATCAGCTGCTGTACATCCTTGTCTTGAAAGACACTCTGGCCGCGGCGGAAACAGGGGTCGGTGGTGAGAAAGCACCAACAGGTCCGCATCCCCTCACGCGGATGGACGGCATCATCTCGTTCGAAGCGCTGGTGGAAGCTCGCGATCAGGCCGAGGCGGTCGCCCCTCTGCTCGCCGATCACCAGCTTGAGCGGATCTGCAGGGAACGGAAAATCCCGGACATTGCCCGGTTCGCTCAGCGCCGTGGTGCTGCCCGGGCCGATCTTCGCCGGATGCTGACGCTGCTTCGCCCGCCCCGGAGGCCCCGGCTCCCCGAGCCGGCTGACCCGGGCGCGGCTACGGGCGATTCGTGAGTCCTTCAGCCAAGCCCAGTCGTCCATATGTATATGGAGCCACCGGCCGGGTTTGGAATTGCCTCAGAACCGCGTCAGACCGATGATGATGGCGCATCTCATAGAGATGTCCGGTGGGAGTAGTCTGTCTCAGCGCATGGCAGGAAGGACAAGATATGAGCTTGATGTATTTGACCGCCGGCCGGGGTGTCCGCCACTGGCTTGCCCTGATGTTGGTTCTGGTGACGCCCGTTCTGGGGATCACCGTCTTCGCCCGGGCCCAGGGCACCTCCGGCACGCTGCCCGATCCCATCTCCAGCCGCGAGCTGTCCCGCTACGCCGACCGGCTCGATCTGAGCGACGAGCAGCGCCAAGCGGTGCAGAGCATCCACAACAAGTATCGGGCCGACTTCGCCCGACTCCGCGACGGCGAGATCGAGGAATACCTTTCCACTCACGGCGGGGCGGGCAACCTGCGTATCACCTTCGACCGGTCCGAGGTCGAGAAGGATGCCCGGGACCTCCAGAAGCTGCTGGGTCGGATCAGATCCGTGGATGAGCGGTTCTTCGACCAGTTGCTGGCGCTGCTCACCGAGCAGCAGCAGGCGATGCTGCCTCGGATCCGCCAGGCCCGCGAACGGGCCCGCTACCAGAGCGGGATGTCGCTGATCGGGATCATCATCAACCCCGCCGCACGGCACGATCTGAGCGCCCTGATGACCGAGCTGGATCTCGCTCCCGAGCCGGGCAGCGATCTGGATCTGGTGCTCCAGCAGTACGAGACCCGTCTCACCGCCTCCGCCCGCGACCTGCACGACGTCTCCGTGAAAAAGGAACTGCTCATGTTCGACCGCATGGCCGAGCAGGGCTACGGGGCCGACGTTCTGGAGGATCCCTCCGGCGCCGAGGGGCTGATTGATGTCCTGTTCAGCGCCATGAACCACGTGCAGGACAGGATGAACGACCAGGCCGCGGAGATCGCAGATCTCAATCGCCGCACACTGAAGGAGCTTACGGCCTTGATGCCCGAAGATCAGGCCCGCAAGCTGCGCGGTCGTTTTCTGCAGCGGGCCTATCACGATCCGCTCGTGTCGGGTCAACGCGTCTCTCGCAGGTTCAGCACCGCTTTGGAGCGGGATGAACTCACCGACCAGCAGCGCTCGCAGATCGAGGGGATGCAGCTGGCCTACGAGCAGCAGCGGCAGCAGAACGTCGAGCGGCTGATGGACGCCCACGATGAGAGTTCCCGCACCGGCTTTCTCATCAACCCCACCGAAGAGCAGGAAGCCCTGCGCGAGAAGCGGGAGAAGGCCGTCGATGATGCCCAGGAGCGATGCCGCTCGTTCGATGAACAGACCATGCTCGCGCTCGATGCGGTCCTGGGCGAGGACCTGGCCCAGCGGGTGACCCGGCGCATCGAGCAGGAGGATGCCGAGTCGGGCGAGGGGCAGCAGGAGGTGCGGATGATGGCCGTCAGCGTCATGTCCGTCGGCTCCGGCGAGGGGGAAGCCGGGATCAGCACCTTCACCTCCACCTTCACCCCCGTAGATATCGATACGGGAGGCGCATTCACCGAGCGGGCGGGAATCCCCGGCCCCCTCACCGTCCAGGACCTGGGCCGTCACGCCAGGCGCCTGGAGATGACCGAGGACGAGCGGGCCATCGCCTCGGCCCTTCACGATGATTACCGCGTGCAATTCGATGAGAGCACCCGTGAGAGAATCGAGGAGCTGCGCGAGCTGGAGCAGAGGATCGGCCCCGGCGGCGGGATCCACATACGCGAGGAGGATGTGGAGCCGGAGCTTCCCACCGTCGGCGACGTCGACCGCATGTACGCCCTGCGGCGCGAGTTGATGAGAGCCGTCGATGAGACTGACAGCCGCCTGTTCGACGACCTGCGGGCCGTTATCACCGACGACGACCGGGCCCAGCGCGTGGATCGGGCCCGGATGGCCCGTCGGCGCGATGTGTATGCCCGCGCCGGCGACCGCGGCGGGGGAACGGGCATGTTCGCGTTCGGCGGCGGCCTTCTGACCATCGGCGGCAGCGATAGCCGCGAGGAAAGCGTCGACCTGACTTCAATGGTCGAAGACCTGGAACTGCCGGATGAGACGGCGGCTCGGATCGATACGATCCTGCTGGACTACGAGCAACAGATTACCGACGTGTTCCGTACCCGCTACGAAGCCTCGCAGCGCGTGGACGAGGACATGCAGAAGAGGATGGTGCGAGCGACCCGGCAGACCGCCCGGGGCCGGGAGGTGGAGATGTCTGCCGATGCCGAGGGGTTCGAGGCGATCGAGGCCAAGCGCGAGGAGGCCAGGAAGGCGGCCGACCGCATCGTGCATCTGAATCGTTCGGCCCTGCAGCAATTGACGGATACGCTGGATGCCTCCACCGCCCAACTTCTGCGCCGGGCCTACGATCGTGCCGCCTTCCCCGGTGTCTTCCGCGATCCGGAGGCGCTGGACGGCAAGCTCCAGGCCGCGCTGGCCCTGCTCGATCTCACCGACGGCCAGCGCCGCGATCTGCAGGATCTGGTGGCCTCTTACACTGCTGAATATGAAGAATGCTGCCGGCGGATGGTCGAGTTTCAGCGGGAAGCTCGAGTGATCGGCGAAGATCCGGGCGCCGGTCCGCCGCCGATCGACATCCAGGACCTCCAGCAGCGAAGCCGCGATCTGGAGAAGCTCAAGTTCGAGCGCAACGAGCTGAACGGTCGCACTCTGACCCGGCTGCGGACTCTGCTTAATGAGGCGCAGGCCCGGTCCATCGGCGCGGCCGACACCGGCGAGGATCGGTAGCAACCCGGCCGCAGGGATCTGAAATCGGTTCCGCGGCTTCCGAGGCGCCGATGACAGCGAGGGCTATCTCAGCGGTGCTCCGAAGTCGCAGTACGGCGGGCCGACCTCTTCGTAGCTGACCAGAATCACCGTCCCGTCGGCTTCCACGTCGATGACGTAGTAGCGGTGGCAGTCGCATCCGTCGGTGCAGTCGTGGAAGCCGTCGTCGATGTTCCAGCGCCAGGTGTCCTCGGCCATGACCACGGGCTGCCAGAAGTTCTGCCCGCCGATGAGGCCGTTGGGCTCGGCGTACTCCACGGCGTCCAGGCCGAGATACTCAACCACCAGTCCGGGTACGTTGATGTTTCCCGCCAGCGTCAGCACCCACCAGGTCCCGAAAAGGTTGTACTCGTCGATGACCTGGTAGTAGGTGTTGTAGGCCTCGTACATGTCGAGTGGCTCGCCCTCGATGAGCTTGACGATCATTTCATTGGGCATCCACGCCATGTCGTGAAATTCGGTCAGCAGCCCCGGATAGTCCGTGCGGATCAGATCCTGATCGCGGACGATGCGGTTATAGCTTTCCTCCGGCAGCAGGAGCGGGCCATAGGGTCCGAGCATCTCCAGCCCGATCTGCTCGGCCTCGGTGTTCTCGTAGGGTTCGCCGTAGTCGAAGAGACAGGGTCCCCAGTCCGCGAGCACCGCGAACACGTCGTCGATGTCCACCACGCCGCTATCATCGATATCGCCGGGGCAGCCGTCGCACGGTCCCCATTCGGCGAGGACGCCGAACAGATCATCAATGTCGATCACGCCGCTGCCGTCGACATCCGCGTCGCAGGTGATGTCCGCGGCCGCGGGCGGGGCGATCAGCGCCGCACACGCCGCCATCAGAGTGAAGAGTCGTTTTTGCCTGGACATTTTTCGATACCTCCCTGAAGCCAGTATTCTCCACTGGTCCAGTCTACTCTCTGACGGTTCGGACGAAAGCAGAAAAGCCAATTAGCGGCCTGATCGGCGGGCCGGGTGATATGGCCGCCCCGGCCTTTCCGAAAGCGCCTCTCCGACGTATCGTGGAGAGGGTGATAATCGCCGTAAGGGCAGGCCTGACCGATGGTTTCGGGAATAAGTCTCTCCAACAAGTGCCAGTTCCTGTTCGGCTTTGCCGTGGTGATGATCCTCGCCGCCGCATTGAGCGTGCCCTGGATCCTCACCCGCATGCTGACGCGGGAAAGCGAGGTGGAGGTGGCCCGCCAGCTCGCCGATGCCTGGCTCGCCGACCGCATCCAGCTCGGGGCGATGGAGAGGTATGGCGGCATCCCCATGCCCATCAGCGACGTGTTCGACAACCCCGAAGAGCCGCCCGCCCTGCGCATGACCCTGGTGGAGGTCGATCAGATCGATCCCGATGACGAGCGCCGGCCTTTCCTGGCGGCTGCATTTGCCCACTTCCGCGCCAATCCCGAGGACAACGAGCACCACACCACCACCAAGAGAGGCGGCAAGACCGTCCACCAGTACGCCCGGGCCCTGACCGAATCGCAGATGCAGGCGATTCGCGATCGGTCGGCCACCTCCTTCCACACCTCGGCCATCGAGCCGGATCTGGTCGATCCCCTTAGGTCGATTCTGCTCGTGGAGCGGGCCAGCCAGTTCGCCGAAGGCCAGTTACTCGTCAGCCGCGTTTACATCATCTCGGCGGGCCTGGTCGCCAGTCTGCTGGCGGTTCTGGTCTTTTACCTCATTCTCACCAAGCTGATCCTCTCACCGGTCCGCAGGCTGAGGGAGACGACCGAAAAAGTAGAGCAGGGCGATCTGACCATCCGCTCCCAGATCAGAACCGGCGACGAGTTCGAGCAGCTTTCCCTCGCCTTCAACAGCATGCTCGACCGGCTCGAGCAGGGGCAGGCCCAGCTCAAGGCGATCAACGAAAGCCTCGATCTGAAGATCAACGAACTGGCCGAAGCGAACGTGGGCCTGTACGAGTCCAACCGCTTCAAGAGCGAGTTCCTCGCCAATATCAGCCACGAGCTGCGCACGCCCCTCAACGGCATCATCGGTTTCGCCGAACTGCTGGAGGAGATGGCCAGGAACGAGCAGGACGCCGATCCCAAGCGCCGCCGCTACCTCCAGAACATCCTCAATTCCGGACGCTCGCTGCTGGAGATGATCAACGAGTTGCTGGACATGGCCAAGATCGAGGCCAATCGCTTCGAGGTCACCATCGAGCCCACCAGCGTGGCCGATCTGATCGAAGGCCTCGTGGGCATCATGAGGCCGCAGGCCCGGTCCAGGAACATCACCTTCCGGACGCAGGTCAGTCAGCACGTGCCCATCATCGAGACCGATCCGGGCAAGCTCCAGCAGATCCTCTACAACTTCCTGTCCAACGCCGTCAAGTTCACTCCCGAAGGCGGGACGGTGACGATCTCGGCCGATCGGGTCACCCGCCAGGACAACACTCTCGGCGTGCGGGTGGCCGTGGCGGACACCGGCCCCGGAATCCCCTACGACCAGCAGGACGTGATCTTCGAGAAGTTCCGCCAGCTCGACGCCAGCCATACCCGCGAGCATCCGGGCACCGGGCTGGGCCTGGCCATCTGCCGCGAGCTGGCCCAGATGCTCAATGCCACCGTCTCCTTCGTCTCCGAGCCGGGGTGCGGAGCGACTTTCTTCGTAGACCTGCCTCAGACTCATCAGCCGGACGAGCCGAAGCCCCTCATGGCATAGGGGCATTGGCGGCCGCGGCGGTGCCGGATGGATGGACATCTGCGGTTCCGGTCGATCAGGTATGTCGACCGATCAGGGCCGGGATCTGCTCATCGGCATCATCGAACCGGCGTCGGACGCTGGCGGCGTCGAAGGTTGCCCGAATCTCGCCCGGAGGCAGACTCCTCAGGAGAAAGGCCAGCACCGCCTCGGCCACCCGGGCCGGTTCGTCCGTCCCGTCCCGGGACCACAGGTTGTAATCCGCCCACGACAAGGTGATGCGATGCCGCCTCGGCGTCGATTTGTCGTCCAGAACCTGCGCCTCGAACGACCAGCCGCCGGCGGTCTCCTTCTCAGAAAGGATTTCGACCTGTGCCACCGATGAGGCTCCGGTAGGTATAGGATTGCACTGTCGTGAGCAAGGCTACCACCGGCCGGTGACGAATCCACCGGCCGAGTCAGCCAATCCTCATTTTCGGCTCGTTTCCCGCCTCCTGCCGGTGCCCCTGACCGGCCGCCCCCACGCCCATGAGCTTCCTCCTGGAAATCATCCGCCTCGGCCTCCACAACCTGCGCCTGCACAAGCTGCGCAGCTTCCTCACCAGCCTGGGCATCATTCTCGGCGTGGCCGCGGTCATCGTGATGATCTCCATCGGCGAAGGGACCAAGCAGGCCGCCCTCCGCGACATTCAGGCCCTGGGGGCGACCAATGTGATCGTCCGGTCCATTAAGCCGCCCGAGACCGTCCAGAGCGGATCCGAAGAGCGATCGAGAATCATCTCCTACGGGGTCACCAATCAGGACCTGCGGCGGCTGAGGCAGTTCACCGGCGATGCCGCCTCCATCGTCCCCCTCAAGGCCGTCGGTTCGGAGATCTCGTACCGCGCCAAGCGGACCGTGAGCCAGACCTTCGGCACCACTCCCGCCCTGATGGATGCGGCCAATCTCCGCCTGGAGCCGCGGGGAAGATACCTCTCCGATGAGGATCTTCACGCCGGGCGGAATGTCGCAGTCATCGGCTCGCAGATCGCCCGGCAGTTCTTCAGCCTCGTCGACCCGCTCGGCTCGGAGTTCCGCATCGATCAGCGGGTCTTCCGGGTCATCGGGGTGCTCAAGCCGGTCGGCCTCGCCGGCGGGGCGGGCTCGGCCCTCGTCGGCCGCGACCTCAACAAGGACATCCACATTCCCCTCACCACCGCCACCCTCGAATTCGGCGACCTGATCGTGCGTCAGCAGTCCGGCTCCTTCTCCGCCGAGCAGGTGCAGATCTCGGAGGTCTATCTCACCGCCGCCAGCACCGATGAGGTCGTGAACACCGCCGACCGCGTCAAGCAGATCGTCGCCGTCGCCCACCCCGACGGGGGCGACGTGGAGATCATCGTTCCCTGGGAGCTGCTGGAGAACGTCAAGAAGACCCAGCTCGTCTGGGACATCGTCCTCATCTCCATCGCCGCCATCAGCCTGCTCGTGGGCGGTATCGGCATCATGAACATCATGCTTGCCTCCGTCACCGAGCGCACCCGCGAGATCGGCATCCGCCGCGCCCTGGGCGCGACCCGAAATCACATCATCGCCCAGTTTCTCGTGGAGACCGGCTCGCTGTCGGCGGTGGGCGGAGTGCTGGGCATCGGCTTCGGCGTGTGCATCTCCGTAGGCATCGATCGCCTTCTGCCCCGCCTGCTGGAGATGCCCTTCCTGAGATCCTTCATTCAGACGGAGGTCTCGCTGGAAACGCAGATCACCGGCTGGTCGATTGTCGCTTCGTTCTTCGTCGCCGCCGCGGTGGGACTTATCTTCGGTGTTTACCCCGCCATCGTCGCCAGCCGGCAAGACCCGATCGTCGCACTCCGACACGATTGATTTCCGTGTTCTGCCGCTTGCGGCTTCACGATCGCCTTGCACGCTCGGGCGAGCCGCGGATATTCATCACGCGGCTGTCACCACGCCTGCCACTCCCACACCTCCAGCCCACCGTTGCCCCAGTCCACCCAGCCGTCGAAGCGCTTGATCGGCGAATACCCGCGCTGCCTCATCGCCTCATAACGATCCTGCCGCATGTTCCGGGGGTACATCACGATCACCCAGCGCGGCCGGAACGTATCGAGCCGCGTTTCGAGGTCCTGTCCGTGCAGCAGGCTGTATTGCGGGTCCAGGTCGCTCGCATAGACGTCCATCACCCGGTGGCGCAAACCGACGATCAGCACTCCGTCATCCCCACCTGAGCGATCACGCACGAACGCCGCCGCCTCGCGCAGCGGCTGCCTGCTCGGTCTCAGACCGAGATCCAACCCCGCGCAAATCACGATGACCGCCAGGCCCGCCGCGCCGATCCACTGTCTCCACTTCCATAGTGCGTCAATTCCGATGGCCATCAGCAGCACCGCCCCCGGAAGCGCGAACAGCGCGAACCGTGCATACATCCACGACCCCGCCGCCCACAGCGCGATCACCATGATCGGCAACCCCAGCAGCGCCGCACACACCGCCGCTCCCCCGGCCGCTTGCGGCTTCGCGCTTCTTATCGATGTAAACAAACCGATCCCCGCAGCAATCAGCCCCGGCAGCGTCGCCCACCAGTACCACGCCCCCCCCATAAGCAGGAGAGTGTGTAGGCCTTCGATCCCGAACACACTCGGCTCGTCGCCTTCTGCACTCGTAAACTCGCTGCGGATGCGCAGGATGTCATCCAGCACGGGCCAGTAAAGGAGAATCGTCAAAGCCGCCGCCAGCGCGATGGCTGCCAGCCCGCGCAGCGCGAACATACGATCCGCGGATCGGTCTGCTCTTCCCCCAGCCCCCGGCTCTGCCGGGGGATTCCCGGCTGTCAATGAATGCAATCGCCCGCTGCGCAGAAGCCGCCACGTCAGCCAAACCGCGTGCCCAATCGGCACCCACACCATCATCATGTGCGACCAGATCCCCAGCGCGCACATCGCCGCGTAAAGCAGCCATTTCGCCCATCGCTCATCATTAAGTACCGAGAGCAACGCCCAGGTTGCCAGTGCTGCGAAGCAGATCATCATG
>CP070772.1:509297-525857 GCA_020345805.1 Phycisphaerales bacterium
AGGCGGGCCTGAGGATCGAGGAGGCGGCGGGGGAGGATCTGCCCAACCACCCGGGCGTCGCGCTGCTTCGATCGCTGGTGGACTGCGGGGCTCGCGATTCCAAGGTGCGGGATGCATCGCGACGGCGGCTTGCCGGGCTTATGAAATCCGTCGAACCCTGGGAAGAGTCCTGGTGCCGCTTCCACTTGGGGGCTTCGCAACTCGGCGAATCCGGTCTGGGGCAGCGTCAGCGCGGCATGCTCAATCTCCTGCATCTGCCCGGGCGCTTCGCGGCGTCGCAGCCCTATCTGGCCGGTCTGGCCCTGGCGATGGTGACCGAGGTTCTGGGCTCGACCGACCGCGCCGAAGCGGCCGCCTCTCTTCGCGCCGAATTGACCGAACGCTATCCGGGGCATTCCGTTCACGCCGCGATCGCCGAGGGCGTTCCGTTGGTGTCGATCTTCACCAGAAACGAGGACAACTCATGAACTTCACGAACACGCTGGTGAACCTGCCCGCCCAGACGGAAACCGCCCAGCCCGGCGCGTCCTGGCTGGAGACAATCCAGAGCGGAGGGGCGGTCGGCTATATCATCATCGCCCTGTCCGTGGTGGCCCTGGCCCTGATCATCATGCACTTGGTGCAGATCAGGCGCGGGGCGCTGCTGCCGCCCGATCAGCTTGACGCCCTGGACGACATGCTCGCCCGCGGCGACGTGGGCGGAGCGCTGGAGTTCTGCCTGAATCCGGACAACGACTCGTATCTCACGCGGATCCTCGCCGCCGGGCTGACCCGGTTCCAGAAATCCGCCTTCGGGGCCTTCGAGGTCAAGACCGCCCTGGAGGAAGCGGGGGAGGACCAGACGGCCCGGCTCTATCGCTCGACCGACGGCCTGCAGGTGATCGGATCCATCGCGCCGCTGCTGGGCCTGCTCGGCACGGTGCTGGGAATGGTGGGGGCCTTCAGCACCCTTTCCACCAGCGCCAACAGCCACGAGGAGCTGGCCGGCAGCATCTCTCTGGCCCTGGTCACCACGCTGATGGGTCTGATCCTGGCCATCCCCTGCCTCGCCCTGTTCACTTTATTCCGCAATCGCATCGATGCGGTAGGTTCGGAGACGGCCCTGGAGATCGAGAGGCTGACCCTGCATCTGGAATCGGCGCCGCAAGGAGGGCCGGGGGTGGGCTCGGTATCGCCGACCGGGCCGTTCGCCGCGCCTCCCCCGCCGGATCCGCAACCCCGGGGGCCGACCCCGTCCTCCGGTGGGCCGGGCGGAGGTTCGAGGCGATGAGGTTCCCCCGACGCAAGCACGCCGAGCGCCGCCTGATGCTTGAACTCACGCCGATGATCGACGTGGTGTTTCTGCTCATCATCTTCTTCATGACCACCGCCCAGTTCGCCCGTCTGACTCGGGCCGACGTGGATCTGCCCCGGGAAAAAGGCGAACAGCGGCACACGCCGGAAGAGGAAGGCATCGTCATCAACATCACCCGGGACGGCCGGGTCATCGTTTCCAACGAGACCGTCACCCTCGATCGGCTGGAGGAGCTGGTGTTCGACGAGATCGAGCGCTCCCGCGGCCGCAGCGCCGAGCTGGCGAAGGTGATGATCCGGCCCGATCGAAACGGCAGCACCGATCGCCTCAACGACGTGATCACTCGCCTCCAGGGCATGGGCGTGGGAGGGGCGAGGCTGGCCACGGAAGTGCCCGGGCAGACCGGAAGGTAGCGCCCAGTGCAGACGGAAAGGTGGTTCAACGCCGCATGAGAATCCGCACCCGACAATCCAGAAGGCGCATCGATCGGATCACGCTCAATCTCGCGAGCATGATCGACGTGACCTTCCTGCTGCTGATCTACTTCATGGTCAGCACCGTGCTGGCCCGGCCGGAGGACCGGCTCAGCCCGTCGCTTCAGACCCGGCGGGATTCCACCACCGCCCTGATCAGCGACTTTCAGCCTCAGCGGGTGGAGGTATCGATTCTTGACGGAGCCCCGGCGTACCGGATCGTGGGCCGAGTGTTCCGCAGCCAAGCAGACCTGCGGGAAGCGATCGAGCCGCTGCCAAAGGATCCGGGGTTGTTCATCGATGTCCACGACCGGGTGCCGGTCGGGTTCGCGGTCGCCGCGATCCAGGCCGCGCGCGATGCGGGCTTTGAGCAGGTGACGTATGTACCGGTCAAATAGGATCACCTGCGGCGCGATGGCGATCATCGCGTCTCTGCTGCTTCTCTGCCCCGTCAGCGACGGCGACGACATCGCCGCGTACCTGGAAAATCATGGCCTGACGGAGCTGCTAGCCATTCATCTGGAGGAGCAGCTCGATCAGGTCACCGGCGACCGTCATGACGAGTTGCTGCAGCGACTGGCCTCGATCTACGCCCTGCTTCTGGAGACGACCGAGGACCCGTTGCAGCGGGCGAGCCTGGAGCAACGGAGCCGCAGGCTCCTGGTCGCGGCCCCGAACAACACCGCCGATGCCCTTCGCCTGGCCTTGCTGCGCGGCTCGTATCGTTCGGCGGAGCTTATCGCCGAACGTCACCGCCTGCGCTTGAGCAGTCCGGAGGAGGTCGAGGACGCACGCGAACTCCTCGCGGAGGTTATTCCCGATCTCACCGGCCTGGGCAAACGTCTGACGGAACTCGGCGACCTTAAGGAACGGCGTCTCTCCCGGGCCGCCGGATCGGAGGCCGCGGCCATCAGCGACGAGATCGAGCAGGTTCACCGTTTGCACACTCAATGCACCTTCCTCAGCGCCTGGGCCCTGTACTACCAGTCATACCTTCATGAGCGTCCGGACAACGCCCGCGCCGCGGAGCCCCTCTTTGCCGAACTGCTGGGGTCCCAATACTCCCATCCGCGACCGGAAGACATCTCCCTGGACCTGCGGGCGATGGAACCGTTTGCGCGCTCGATGCTTGGGATGGCGATGTGCAAATCGCTCACCGCCTCTTCACCGACCGCACTTGAATGGCTCGATCTGCTGGAGCATGAAACCACCTTCCCGCCGCTGCGGCGGGAGCTTCCCGCGTGGCGGATGGTGATTCACCTGGAGAACGGAGAATTCGCCGCGGCGCAGCGGATTCTCGAACAGGTGTTGGATGAGTACGATCGCCCGTCCCTTCCGCCCGCCTGGCTGCGGCTGGCGGCGGCACGCGCCCTAGAGGCCGAGTCCAACGCCCGGCAGGCCAGAGAACTGAAGAGTCTGGCGGTGACCGAACTCGCCAGCCGGGGCGAACTGAAGCAGATCCTCGATCTGGCGGGACGATACGGGGTGGAAGCGTTGGGCGGCTCCGGCTTCGTACTGGGTTACGTCCAGGGCGTGCTGAGCTACGATGAGGCCCGCTCGGCGCACGATGACGAACAGCCGACGTTACGGCCGGATCTCATCGCGCTTTACGGTCGCGCGGTCGAGCACCTGACAGTTGCTCTGGAAGAGCCGGATGCGGCGGACTATCAGAATGCGGCCGCGGCATGCCGCCGCCTCGTCGCCTGGTGCCGATACTTTCAGAGCCGATTCCTGGAGGCGCGGACCGATTTCGAGACCGCCTCCGAACGGTTGCCGCCCGAAGATGCTCCCGAGGCGCTGTGGATGGCCATCGTCTGCCTGGATCGGGCAGTGGAGGCAGGTGCCGACGGCGGCATCGAGGATGAGCTGGCCCGGCTGATCGATCAGTTTCTCAATCGTTACCCGGGCAGTGAACACGCGGCAACGCTGGTGTATCGCCGCGCCTTGGCGGCGGACGAAATCTCGCCGGAGATCGTCGCGGAACTGCTTGCGGTGGAGCCGGCCAGCGAGGTCTACGAGGCCGCTCAGGCCCGGGCGGCACAGATGCTCTATCAGCTCTTCCGCAACTCCACCGGCGACGAGCGACTGGCTTACGCCAACGAGTATCTCGCGGTGGCGGTGGGGCTACTGGCGGCCGACGAACGACGGATCGATCCGGCGGAGCCGCTGGCCATACAGCGTTTTGTCGTCCGGTGCCGGCGAATTCTCGAAGTGTCGCTGACCGACGGAGTCGGCCGGCTCGTCGCCGCCGCCGGCGCCCTCAGAGCGTTCGATGAGCTTGCCGCCACGCGTTCGTTTGACGCCTCGGCACTGGCCGACGAGATCGACTATCGGCGCACCCAGGAGCGGCTGGGGTGGGACGATGTCCGCACCGCCGGCTCCATCGCCGATTCCCTCTGGAGCCGCGACCCCGATTCAGACTGGACTCGCCTCGCCCAGCGGGCCATGTTCAGGCACGCCCGCCGGGCCTGGAAGGACCCGGCCGATGAAGCGGGCGATGATCGCGGGCCCATTGCCCTGGTGATCCACTTCGGGCAGCGGGTGCTGGAGGAGTATGAGGACGATCCGCAGTCCCTCTCCGACCCTGCCGTGCTCGGCTACTTCGCCGTGGTGGGCGAGGCGCTCATGACCCGCTGGATGCGCAGCGGCAGCGAGTCGGACGGTCGGACAGCCCTGGCTCTCTACGACCTGCTGATCAGAGTCAGGCCGCGAAACGGTGTCTTCCTCCGCAGTCTGGCCGTTCTGTGCGAGCGCCTCGGCCACACCGAGCGGGCGCTGGGGTACTGGCGGCGCCTCGTCGCCGGGCGGGCCATGGGCTCCGAGGAGTGGTACGAAGCGAAGTACCATCTGCTCGAGCTGCTGTACGAGACCGATCCGCAACGGGCTCGAGAGGTTATGGATCAACACCGGCAGTTGAATCGCGAATACGGTCCGGCCCCCTGGGGGGCGAGGCTCAAGGGCCTGGATCAGCGTATTGACGAGCGGCTGGGGCGGGCCGCCGCTGAAGGCGGGGAGGGCCGGCCGTGATCGGTGATCCGTTCATCTACTTTCTGGGGCTTCCTCCCACGGCCGAGCCGCATGAGCTGCTGGGCGTGGAGCCGGAGGAAAGTTCGGCGGTGAAGATCGAGACGGCACTGCGCCGGCGTCTGGCCAGGCTGTACGAGCATCGTGACGGCGACAAGCCGGAGGCGGAGATCGTGAGACGTCGCCTGCGCCTGGCGGCCAGGTATTCCCGAATCCCGCTCCCTCGCAGACCCTGGCCCGTGTGGCTGAGGGAGTATGCGGCAAGGGCGGTGTCCGGTAGCGGCCGGGAGCGGCCGGAAGGTCCCGCCACCCTAGTGCCTGCGGTTTCTCCCTCCCGGGCATCTCCTCTGACGTCTTTCGACCAGCACGTCATGGCGGTGCTGGTGGGCTGCGGGGGATGGAACGCGGTCAGCCGAGGCCGACTGGTGGCGCTGGCCGCGGCCTATGGAGTGACGGTGGAAGGGCTGCACAAGGTTATCGCCGGCCTCACCGCCTATGCCCGTTCAGGCGGTCCCCGGCTCGGTGTTTCCCAGATCACGGCGGGCGCGTCGAGGATGCGCCGGTTGCCGCCTGCGCCGCAGGCTCCCATCCATGCGTCGGTGGCGCTGTTCGATCGTATGGCCCCGGAATTCAGCAAAGGCGATTCCTTCTCCACCGTCAAGCTTTCGGCACTCTTTGCGATCATCACCTTGCTGGCGGGGATCCTGTCTCTTCGTCTGCTCATCACCACCGGCCTGCCCGCCCCCCGCTCGGAGGAGATCGCTGCCGTCGACACCGGCGATGCTGGCAGCGGAGAGGGCGTGCTCAGACCCCGTACAACACCAACCCCTTCCGGCCGAAGGATGACGCGTCCGGCCACCTTCGCCGACCGGCCGACCTTCCTCGGCAACGGATTGCCCGCGGCGGCCGCCGACGCCGCCGACGAATGCCCGCAACTCGTCCGGACCCTGGATCTGGTGGGGCGGAAGCTGAGCCTGACCGACGATCCGGCAGAACCGGTATTCCGAGACTGGGACTACGCCATCCAGGCCATTTCCATCGGCTGGGTGTTGACGGATGCCAGCACACGGCAGTCGATCGACGATGCGGTGGCGGAAGCACTGGTCGCGGCCGCCGACACGCCCACCGTCGCCGATCGTCTTTTGGGCGGGCTTGCGCCTCCCGCAGGACGGCTGAGCGAATCTCTGGACCTGTGGAAAGGGGCGTGGAAGGCGGGCACCCTGGCCCGTATTTCCGGCTCCAACCGCCTGCCGCCCGTGGTGGTTGAACGGGCCCGCTCACAACTCGAGGTGGCTCTGGGAGGCCGTCCGCTGACCGATGTGCCGGATTACGGTGCGGCCGGCAGTGCCTGGCTCGATCGGGCCGTGCCCCAATTGGTGCAAGTTCTGGAGTATGGCGACAACGTCTATGACGACTGGGAGCTGTGGCTCGCCGCCCAGCGTGAGCTCGGCGACGGACGCATTCCCGACGAATCACTGATGCACGCGATTGGAGCCATTCTAGCCACCGAAACGGATCTGTCGCACCCCGGGCCCAGCATCAACGTGCTCGGTCGGCTCCTGGGCCTGGCGGACTATCAGGCCAGCCCCCTTGTCCGCCGGCGACTGTTGGGGTTCTTCGATGCCGCGGAAACCATCAGCGCCCACGATCTGTGGGTCCTGACCAGCCTCCTGGCCACCTACGACTGGACGCCCTGGTTTGATGACCGGCTGATCGTGCCCCACGATGCCGATCGGCTCTTCCGCGGGCGGATGCGGGATCTGATTGATCGGAGCTGGCCGGATACTGCTCCTCAGGCGCCGCCGGCAATCCCCGGTGGCAGGCTGGCCGTTGATGAGGCGCTCGCGGCCCGCTGGCTGGAGCTGCAAGGTTCGGTCACCGAACCCGCGCTGGCAGGCGAGCCGGATCAACTGATGTGGCAACTGCTGATCGCCTGCCGCCTCAACGAGGCCGCAGCGCATCTGGCGGCCCGACGATCCCCGCGGGCCCAGGCAGTTCTGGAGATGCTCGATTCGCAGGCGGCATCACCGAGCCACGCCTCCCGCGGTTTACCGGCAACACGCAGCTCGCAGACCGGCGGGGCGCAACGACCCGGGCAACCCATCGGCACCGATGGCGTTTGGGCCGACGAATATCAGGCCCTTCGCAGCAACACGAATGCGAAGCTCAACTACCTGCAGGCCCTTGGATCCAGCGCCGGGACCGATCTGGGGCCGATCGATGCCGCAGTCTTCGTGCGGGAGGTGTATCACGGCACCAACAAAGAGGTGCGGTCGGTGGCCCAGGCGATCGCGGGCGAGCAGTTCAGGACCGGTCCGAATGTGGCCCTGGAGCTGCTGGATGAGTTTCCCGACGCGCCTCGCACTGATGCGGTGGCGGAACTGATCCGGCGGCTGACGGGCCGGGTCCTGCCCGCACCCCGCAGCGAGTCCTGGCACGCCCAGGCCCGCCTAGCGCTGGTCGAACACGTTCTGTCGTTGACCGGGGGTGGGGACGCCACCACGGACCGACTGGCCTCGGAGCTCATCGAGACCATAATCGCGAGTGCCGTCGCGGTGGCGGGTGAGGAGGGACGATCGTCGGCTCCGGCGACGCCCCAGGCCGCGGCTGAAACCTTGCTCGATGCCTGGCGGGAGCGAGCATCGCTGGTGGTCACTTTCTCGCCCGTGCCGGGAGACCTGTCATCGTTGGCCCGGCAGGACCGGACGCGCCGCCGGCTGGCGAGGGGGCCCATTCAGCAGTTTGTCGCGTCGCAGCTGGCGGTCCTGGACCTCGTGACCTATGTGGCAGTCGCGGAGCAGCCGGCCGCACGTGCCTCGGCCCTGCGGATCCTTCGCGAGGCATCCGAGGAGCGGCGGCGCAGCCGGCACGTGCTTGAGCAGGCGGTCCTGGCCGAGCGGACCATCGCCGCCATGTGGCGCCTGCGGCTGACCCCTCCAGATCGGCTGGCCGACCGAGGGGAGGTGAGGCGATGAACGCACCGCGAGTATTCGGCGTGCTGGTGGTGGTCACGCTGGCCGGCCTGACCTGGCTGGTAAACGCCGGCCCGATGCAGCCGGCCTTGGGCGTGCAGGGGCGCGACGCTCGCCTGGAGGCGCTTCGGCCCGATCGCCCGATGGCGTATCTGGAGCTGGGTGAAGAGATCGCCGATGCCGCCACCACGGACGCGGAGCGGGATCTGGCCCGGCGCCTCTTCGCCTTGGCGGGAGTGCTCGATTCGAAGCGTCTGGGTCGCAGCGCCGCCCTGGCCTTGGCTGACCTGGCGGAGAATCCACGGGAGAAGCGTCGCCTGCTGGCCCTGGCCTCGCTCCTCACGCCCCCCGGCCACGGTCAGATGCTCAACGGCGACGGCCCGGGAGGCGAAGCCGTCATCGGCCCCGGTACGCCCGCGGGCTCCTCGGCGGTTGTCGCCCTTGTGGAGGCGTTCAGCCATTACCGGAAAGGGGAAGGCGCCCAGGCTCTCACCCAGTTGCGAAAACCCGGGGCGATGGAGCTGCTGGAGCGCTATTCACGCCATTTGCCCGGAGGCGACAAGCGCTTTCTTGAGGACTGCAAGCACTATCGCGAGAAGGTCCGGCCGTTTCTGACCGCGGCTGAACTGACCGGAATGCTCCGGCTGGAGGCGGCCCTTCTGGCCGGATCGCAGCGCTCCTGGTCCGGTGAATTGCTGCTCAATGATGGGCGGCCACTGATCGAGGTGGATCCGCAACGTCTCGAGGATGCCCTGGAAGTGGACGGATCAAGGCCGTATTACCGCGGCGGCCGGTGGGTTGGCCAGCCCTGAGCGGAGGTCTGGTGCTTGCGGTGGAGCAGGTCACCCGGGCGTGCTCTGATGCGGTCAGCCTGCCTTTCTGGCCAGATGACGCAGCTTTAAGTCCACGAGATCCATTAGGTCGTCAATGAGCTTGGGCGCTTGCAGAGACCAGCTGGCCCAGCGGGTGTTGAAGGGTTCGCGGGCCAGATCCAGCCCCTCCCGCACCGCCCGCTTCATGCGCTTCAGCGGCAGCGACTTGGCGAAATCCGGATCGACCGGGACCGCCAGTTGCAGGTCATCCGGAGATGGGATCACGACCGCCAGAGGATCCTTGGCGTGGGTGGTTCGGTAGGTCAGGGTCCAGTGCCAGCAGTGTCCGTACCAGGCCATGACCTCTTCAACCCCGTCGAGTGAGAGCAGGCGCTTTCTCAGGTTGTCCAGGGTCTCCACCGCCTCTGCCGGCAGGGACTTGCGGAGGACGTTGACCGTAGGCTGGTTGAAACGGTCCTTCCAGGGAAGGCGGTGGTAGGCCTCGGTATCGGACATCTGAAGTGGTTCCGGCGGTGAGGCGACACGCGGTCGCCGGGAAGGGCGCACGGGCTCTCTCGGCGGCTCTGCTCCGGGCGACAGACGCTCCAGAGAGGAGATTATTGGCCCCCAGCATCCCGCATTTCCACCCTTCGGGCGATCTGAGTGGCGGGAGAACCGAAACGGGGGCGTTCGAGCCCGCCGGGAGTGGATCGACGGCCGGGTCTTTTCCCGGTACGATCAGGCATTCAGGCAGGCAGGGGCAGTGCCGGCCACCGAAGCCGATGACCGTCATGCCCCGGCCTGGTGGACCGCAGTCCTGCTTGAACGAGTGCCCAACGTGACGGAAACCCAATCCATCCCCGGCTCAGCCACACCTTCGACGGCATTCGGCGAGAGCGGAGTCGTCGATCTGGCCGAGGCGACCATCCTCATTGTCGATGACAACCTCCAGAATCTCGAGCTCATGCAGGCCTACCTTGAGGACCTCCCCTGTCGGATCCTTCCCGCCAAGGACGGCCTCGAGGCGGTGGCGCTGATCGAAGAGCACAACCCCGAGGTCATCCTGCTGGACGTGATGATGCCGCGGATGTCGGGTTTCGAGGTGTGCCAGAAGGTCAAGTCCAACCCGGCCACGCGGGACATCGTGGTGATCATGGTTACCGCTTTGCACGAGGTGGGGGACTTCGAGCGGGCGGTGGAGTGCGGCACCAACGACTTCATCACCAAGCCCGTGAACAAGCTGGAGCTCATCACTCGGGTCCGTTCGCTGCTGGAGTTGAGCCTCCTGAAGCGGCGTTACGGCGAGATGCTGTCGCTGAAGCGGCGCGTGGGGCCCGACGAGGGTAGCCGCCAGGAAGCCGGGCAGAAGCTGGAATGACCCCCGGGGCAGTGGAACCGCCCCCGGCGACGTTGGCATTCAGTAGTTGTGGCTTGGACGGTGCCGCTACGTTCGGCGATCGCTCCCGGGGTGAGATGGCCCGGGCTACCGTTCGCCGCACCCGGCGACGATGGCCGGTGTTTCGCCGGTTCGCACCCACACGCTGCGCCCGTTTCTGGGCTCCAGCGAATGTTGCAGATGGTCGAGATATCGCCGCAGTGCCGATATATCGAACATCTCCAGCCACTCGTACCTGGCCGAACGGTTGATCTGCTGGATATGCTCAATGATCGTGGCTTTGCTAAGCATGGAAGCCTCTCCGCTCGGAATGTGTCATGGGTAGTGTGGATCGGCCACCACAGGCTGTCCCGATGAGTAGATAACTGACGTGGACACAAGGACTTACGCAACATCATGGCGTGCCGCGGACACACAACATTGCGGGGATTGAGCCGCCTCAAACCCATGATCTTGGGGTATGCCCTGACGTTTTTGCTTGGCGGCTGTGCGTCAACCGGCGGGGTGTGGCCGGAATCGGCTCCGACGCCGGTGGGGAGCGCGCTGCGCGGGCATCACCCGGCACGGGCGGCGGCGGAAACCGAGCTGGGCCCCGAAGCCGCCGAGGCGTTGCCGCCGATCGACCACACGCCACCCCGGCCCCCCGATCCGGGGGCTGAGGCGCTGGTCCAAGCGCTGCTGGGCGGCATGGAACACAGGCCGGTCGGCGAGGACGGAACCACCGTGGTAGACCTGGCCCGGTTGCGCAATCACAGCCATGCCGCCGCTGCGGAGTTCTCGAGTTTCCGGCAGCGCCTGACAGAGGTTCTCAATCGGGCCGGGGAGGAGGCGGGCGTCCGCTTCACCGCCGAGGCAGGGGACGCTCACTACCGGCTCGACGGCACGGCCTACCTGGTGACCGCGGATGGTTTCGACCAGTGGGAGCTGTATCTTCGGCTCAGCCCGGCCGACGCCGCGTGGACTCTATGGCAGAGCAGCCGCCCCATACGTGTCCTGAGGCACGCCCGGCCCGGCCAGCCGCAGTTCACGGCGGCTCCGGGCGGGAGTCCGGAGGCCGATCAGTCCACGCCCTGAGGCGAGGTTCGGGCCTTGTGGCCGGCTCGCTCCACCGCCCCGCTTCCCGTGCGGCGGTGCATGTCCCGTCTATTGCAGAATGAGACGTGTCTGGACCGCGATGCGGGTTATTCTGACCTATGGCGCGGTGCCGCGGCGGATACCGCGCCGGCGATTAATCCCGGGTTCGGCCGGGGGCCGTGATATCATGCAAGAGGAAATGCCGGCTCCCCAAGAACCAGATGGATGATGCGACCAACCGCGGTTCCGACAACGGCTCGGAATCAGAGTGGGCATCATTCCGGGCAACACAAGGAGCACTGCGGTGGAAGAACTGCTCGACATTCTCAGCGAGAACTTCATCTTCGCCATGATCGCGCTGTGCTTCCTTGCGGGCATAGCCCTGAAGGCCCTCACGAAGGTGATCACCAACGCCTCGCGAGAGCGAAGTCGTCGGGAGATCGCCGCCTACATCGCCGAGGGCTCGATCACCCCCGAGCAAGGCGAGCGCCTCATGCGAGCCGACATCAATCGGGGGCGGAACGAGGCGTAACCTGCTCGCCACTTCATAAGCGATTGTTCTCGGACTTGACCGGCACGAACGGAGCCGGTGCGCGATCGGCCTGAGTGGGATGACCCAAAGGCGAAGCAGGCTCTTGACCGACCTTAACGACGTTGGTAGCTTGAGTTTACGGCGCGTTCAGGCCGATCTGCACGTTGCGGTGCGGCGGAGCCCTCGCGGCTACTTGCCCCTTGGGTTGTGGGATCTTTGCCGACCGGAGGAGGTGATAAGATGAAGTGGTTCCCGGTGATCGCGATAACCCTGGCCCTGTCCCCGCTTTGCCGCGCGGACCAGGCGAAGGTTGTGCCGCAGGAAGTTCTCGACCGCATCGTCGACGATTTCCCATTCTCGCTGCCCCGGTACATGACGCCCGAGGAGGCGAAGATCCCCCAGAGGCAGCCGGATCGCTTGGGGCTCCAGCCACCCTCCGGCGAGGTCTACACCCCGGCCGAGTACGAGCTCAACGAAGGCATGCTCATCGTGTGGGGGCACTACAACTCCATCCTGACTCAACTGGCGGTGGCGGTCACCACCGGCGATCCCGACGCCATCATGTACATACTCGTCACCGGCAGTTCGCAGCAGAACAGTTGCACCAACACCCTCACCTCCGCCGGGGCGGACATGAGCCAGGTCGAGTTCATCACCTATACCACAAACACCGGCTGGATCCGCGACTACGGTCCGCGCTTCTTCTTCGAGGACGGCAGCCGGGCGATGATGGATCACACCTACAACCGTCCTCGCCCTCTTGACGACGCGTTTCCGGATTTCCTCGCGGGCCTCTGGGGCGAGCCGGAGTACGACCTGCCGCTGGTCCACGGCGGCGGCAACTTCCACCTGTTCACCAACGGCGACGCGTTCATGAGCGACCTGATCCTGCTGGAGAATCCCGGCCTCAGCGAGCAGGACGTCAAGGACATCTACGCCGATTATCACAACCTCGACCTGACCATCTACCCCGGCTTCCCCTGGAATGTCGACGGCACCAAGCACATCGACATGTGGATGCAGCCGGTGGATGACTACAAGATCATCATCGGCGAATACCCGGGCGACGACAGCTACGAGCCGCACCAGATCACCGAAGCGGCGGTCGCGGACCTGGAGGCCCGCGGCTACACCGTCTATCGAACGCCCGGCTGGAACTCGGGCTACGGCGGCTACAACGGAACCCACTACACCTACACGAACTCCGTGGTCTTCAACGACATCGTGTTCGTCTCGACATTCAACGGTTACGACGCGGAGAACGCCCAGGCCAAGGCGGTCTTCGAGGCGGCTTTCCCAAACCATCAGATTATCCAGGTGAACTGTTCTGACATCATCCACGCCGCCGGAGCGATCCACTGCTCCATGATGCACGTGTCCGCTTACACCACCACCATGCGCGTCCATCCCGGCGGGGGCCTGGAATCCTCCGGTCCCGTCGGCGGGCCGTTCACTCCCGACAGCATCATCTACACGGTGGAAAACACCGACGATGTTCCCATCGATTACCTGGTGGTCAAGACCCAGGCCTGGGTTTCATTGACCAACGACAGCGGCACCATCCCTCCGGGCGGTGAGGTCGAGGTGACGGTTTACATCAACGCCAACGCGAACGACCTGGGGGTTGGCGGCTATCAGGACACCGTCGAGTTCACCAACCTTACCGATCACAGCGGTGATACCGTCCGGCCGGTCACCCTCACCGTGGGAGTCCCCACCGCGGTTTACGTGTTTGATATGAATGACGATCCGGGCTGGGGCATGAGCGGACAATGGGCCTTCGGCCAACCCACGGGACAGGGCGGCACCCAGTACGGCTATCCCGATCCCGCCAGCGGATACACCGGCGACAACGTCTGCGGTGTCAACCTGAACGGCGACTATTCCACGACGCCCGGCGGGCCGTATTACCTGGTCACCGGCGCACTGGACTGCTCGAACCTGTTCCAGACCAGCCTCCACTTCCGCCGGTGGTTGAACAGCGACTATCAGCCTTATGTGTTCGCCACTCTGGAAGCATCCGCCGACGGATCCGACTGGACCATGCTGTGGCAAAACGGCGGGAGTGAGATCACCGAGAACTCCTGGTCGGAGCAGATCCACGACCTTTCGGCGGTTGCCGACGGCCAAGAGACGGTATATGTCCGCTGGGGCTATGAGGTGGGCAACGGCGCGTACGCCTATTCCGGCTGGAACCTCGACGATGTGGAGATCTGGGGCGTCGCCGCCGACGAGTGTCACGAGGATGTGAACGATGACGGCATCGTCGATATCGACGATCTCTTCGATGTGCTGAGCCACTGGGGCGAGGGGGCCGGCACGTACGATGTCAACGACGACGGCATCGTGGACATCGATGACATCTTCGCCATCCTCGGTGCGTGGGGACCGTGCTGAGAAGTTATTAGTGATTAGCGATCAGTGATCATAAAAGACGGCCGCGGGTGAGATGCCCGCGGCTGTTTTTTATAGCTGCGAAGGTTGCCGCCCGGTTCCAGGACGGAGGCCGTCCCAATGCGAGGGGGGGTGTCAAGCCCCGATGGCCAGGCGGTCGGCGAGGACCGTGGGCAGCCCCGCCTCCTGCGTGGCGGCCTGCACGCCGGCGATGTCGTATTCCTGTCGGTGGACGGTGAAGGTCATCGCCTCGGTGTCAAGGACCGCGAAGGCGGCCCGGGGGTCGCAGTCCCGCGGCTGGCCGACCGCGCCGGGGTTGCAGATGTACCGGCGATCGGGCTCCAGCTTTACCTCCACGCCATCCTGCGGCAGGTAGGCGATCAGTTCCGGCGCGGTGAGGATATCGTCGGGGTTCGGCGTCGGCGCCTCGAAGACCATGGGGGTGTGGGTGTGGCCGAGCAGGCAGATGGGCCGGTCCACTCCGCGGAAGGCCCACGCCGCCACCTGCTTGTCGTGCACGTAGTCGGTGGGTCCCGGGAAGGGGCAGGCGTGAATGCACATGACGGTGTTGCCGATCATGGCGGTCGGCTTGAGGCTGAGCAGGGCGTTCAGATGAAGCGGCCCCAGCACGTCGCGCGTCCAGTAGACCGCCTCCTTGGCCGCTCCGTTGAACCTCTCTGCGCAGACCGGATCAACAACCGCCTCGTCATGATTGCCCTGCACGGAGATCGAGCAGTACTTGACCACCAGATCGATGCAGGCGTCGGGGTGCGGGCCGTAACCGACGATGTCGCCGAGGCAGATCACCTCGCTGACATCGAGCTCCGCCATCCGCTTGAGCACCGCCTGGAAGGCGGGGAGGTTGCCGTGAATGTCGGAGATGATGGCGTAGCGAGGCATATTCGGCCCGATCCTTTACAGGCGGGATGGTCCAGAGACCCCGTTCCCGCCCGAATCTTCCCGCCTGCATTCCACGGTGGATGGAGATCCCACATCCCCGTTCAGCAGCCGCCCGTGTGAACTCTATCGGAACAACCGATGGGGGAGCCCAGAGTTCCGCCGGCGCGGCGGCGGTTGCGTTGCCGGCATGCGATCGGACTCCGCCATCAGTGCTGACAATCATAGACTCAGTGGCGGGGCCCTTTCCACAGATGAACGGGCGGCGGGAATCTGTCATTTCCTGGCTACATCGCGCTGCGGAGGCGGTTTGCGACCACCTCGGCAGACCCGGCCGGGGCGGGGGTTAATCGGCCGCGGTTGGGGCAACCGAACCGGCCTCCGGCGTGGCGTCCGCGGACGGGACGTCGGTGTGCCCGGCGGCCGGGGTATCCGCAGGCGGGGATTCAACCGCAGCATCCGGTGAATCGTCCGGACGCATCTCGCCGGTGGACTTGTCTGCCTGGGGGGTGGCTTCCTCAGGTGGCCGGGGCGGGGAGGATCGACCGGCCTCCACCGTCTCTTTGCGCCTGAACTGCTCGATCTTGACCTTGTCCGGGGCCAGGATCATGGTCATGCGCCTGCCCGCCATCCGCGGGGGAGTCTCAAGCTTCGAGATGTCCGAAAGTTTCTCGATGATCTGCTGCATGCGCTCGGTGCCGCGCTCGCGGTGGACCATCTCGCGACCTCGGAAGTTCTGCACGATCTGAACCTTGTGCCCTTCCAGGAGGAACCGCCGGGCCTGGTTCATGCGGATCTCGATATCGTGGGGGTCGATCTTCATCGACCGGCCAAGGCGGACCTCTTTCAACTCCGCGGCCTTGGACTTGGCCCGACTCGCCTTGTCCTTTTTCGACTGCTCGTATTTCCACTTGCCGAAGTCGCGGATCTTGCAGACGGGCGGATCGGTGTCCGGTGAAACCTCGACCAGATCAAGACCCGCTTCCCGGGCACGACGTCTGGCCTCCTCGATGTCGACGATGCCGACCATCTGGTCGTTCTCATCAATCAGTCGAACCGGACTGCGGCGGATGAACTCGTTGATCCGCGGTCCGCGGTTGATGTTGTCCTGCGGCCTGAAGTAGCGTCTGCGGGCGATGGCTCAGATCCTGTTTCTTTCGGCCGGGCATGGGTGAGGCGCAAGGACCGCCGGGCCGAAAACGGCGGTAAAGGCGATTTGGGACGACAAGGTGCTGGATTCGGCGCCGAGGGGCATGGACTTGTCAGACCCCGAGCCGAATCGTGCGAGAGGTGCTTCGCATCAGCGACGAAACTCCGACGAAATGAGGGACGGAACCGGTTCCTGCGTTCCCGGCATACCACCCCTTACCACATTAACAGTAACCCCTTGCGATACCTCTGGCAACTTCCGGGGCACCGAAACCGGCAATCCCGGACCGCCTCATCCCCCGGTGGAGGCGGCGGGGAAATGCTCGGCGACAACCGTGACTTTGCCACGAGTGGAAATCTCACGCTTCAGGGCGCTCAGGAAGTCCTCCAGACCGATGGCACCCAGATCGCTGCGGATACCTCGAGCCCGAACGCTCACCTGCCGCCGCTCGGCGTCCCGCGGGCCCACCACCAGCAGGTAGGGGATCTTCATGTCCGCGGCCACCTTGATCTTGGCCTGGATCCGCTCGTCCGAGCCGTCCA
>CP070772.1:525957-541309 GCA_020345805.1 Phycisphaerales bacterium
GGCACCAGCGGCTGCGCCTGGACCGTGCACTACACCGACGGGACCGTGAGCCGGCTGATCGAGTCGCCCTATCCCCGCGGGCCGGTGAGCTGCGCTATCTTCCTCCACGAGGTCGGCCACCACGCCTTGGGGCTGCGCCGGTTCAACCCCCGCTGTCTGGAGGAGTACCACGCCTGGCAGTGGGCGCTTCAGGTGATGCGTGAGAGAAAGCTGAATGTGACGGCCGCGGTCGAGAAGCGCATGGCCGAGAGCCTCCGGTACGCATTGGCCAAGGCCCGCCGCCGGGGCCTGAAGAGGATTCCCGCGGAGCTCGCGCCTTTTGCCTGAGCCGATCCCCGGCCCTCACCCGACATCTCGCGGCCTTACCGCGACAAAACCGTTGTGTTGCGGCCGGCGTGATCTAAACTGGAAGCTGACTGCTTCGCTGCGGTCCTCTTCAATCACTGTTCTGTGGGAGAAAACACATGTTCGCCGACGTTCTTATCGGTCGGATTCCGTCAAGGGCGCTGCCGCGGATGCTCGGCTTGGCGGTGCTGGCGGGCCTCGCCGCGGCCGGGCCGGCCGTCGCCCAGTCAGATTCTTCGGCGGTCTTCGTGGTCGCCAACGTCTCCGACGAGGTCACCGCCTTCACCGCCAACGAGGATGGCACACTGGACTTTGTCGGCAATTTCCCCGCCGGTGAAGGGCCCATGGCCATAACCATCACTCCAAATGGGCGCTACCTCGCGGTCACCCACGGAACCGGCAACAGCATCGAGGAACAACTGCTCATCTATCGCGTGGAAAGCGACGCCTCCCTGACCCAGGTGTATGACACGATGGTGCCCGATTCGCCCATGGCCGCCGTCTGGCTAAACAACGACACCCTCGCGGTGACCGAGACCGACGTGGGCGGGGCGAACTTCGTGCACGTTTATCGATGGGACCCGGATGGCGTGAGCCTCACCCTGCTGGACAGCGAATCCACCGGCAGCTTCAACACCCATCTCATTCTTCATCCCAATTCCCAGTGGCTCTATGCCCAGGATTCCTGGTCTGCCAACAGCATCTCCTGGTTCACCGTCGAATCCGACGGGACCCTGACCCCCGGCGGCATCGTCTATACCGGCTCCGTCTATCCGCTGAAGCTGGCGGTGACCCATGACGGCCAGTTCCTCTACGCTGCCGGCGGAATCAGCCAGGGCGGGCACAACATCCTCGGCTATCGCGTCGGCGACGGCGGCGCGCTTACCGCTCTGCCCGGCTCGCCTTTCCAGAGCCCGGGCCAGAGCCCCGCTCACCTCACCATCGCCGAGGATGACGCGTACCTGTTCGCCGGCCACGGCTCCGACGGGACCGTCCGCTCCTTCTCCGTCGATGCCGCCGGCGCGCTCGCCGCCACCGGCTACTGGTACGACGTGGGCATGCAGGGGTCGATTGGCGATATCAAGGTCCTCAAGGAATACCTCTACGTCACCGACGAAACCACCGCCGACGACGGCCTCCGCGGCATCTACGGCTTCCACATCCAGGAAAACGGCTCGTTCATCAAGATCGGCGGCATCATCGACACCTTCTCCACCCGGCCCGAATCCATCGCCGTGTGGAAGGGCTGCAAGAAGGGCGATGTCAACTGCGACGGCGTGGTGGACATCGACGATGTCTTCGAGGTTCTCGCCAACTGGGGCGCCTGCGAAGATTGCCCCGCCGACGTCAACGGCGACGGCGTGGTAGACATCGACGACCTCTTCGAAGTCCTCTACTACTGGGGCTGACCCCGAAAAAGGGGTCGGGAGTCTTTTTTAAAGACTCCCGACCCCTTTTTTCTACTCGCCTGCCGGGGAGTTCCTTGAGCGGATCAGTGGGGAACGAAAGCCAGGCCGAAGGGGTTCTCGCCGACGGTGATCTCACCGAGATACACCGGCATGGGGTGGCCGGCGGAAGTCCTGTAAACCGTCACCTTGTCGTTGGGGCCGGAATGGGTGACATACATCTTGTGGGCGGCCCTGGTGAACGCGATGTTGTGCGGCACGGTGTAGGGCGTGTTTACCGGATCGCCGACCACTTGCAGGGTCTCCGTGTCGATGACATACAGCGCATCCTCGCCGCCTGCGGGGAGATTTGTCGTGTAGAAATACCGACCGTGCCCGGGCATGCCCGATCCGTGCGCCCCCGGAACATCAAGGACTTGCACCTCGTCCAGGTTGTAACGGTTCAGCACGTACACGTCGTTGGTGTTCTGGCAGGGCACGTACAGCCACGGATCCTGCAGGGCGACGGAAAGGTGTGGGTCCTTGCCCACGGCCGCGCGGTCCAGCTCCCAGAAGTTGCCGGTGTAGTACTGCACGACGTAGTCGTTGGGGCCGTCGATGCCGAGCACGGTGATGTAGGCCAGCTCGCCGCCGGGGGAGAGGATCACGTCGTGCGGCTTGCCGCCCATGTCCACCAGGTCCTGCGGAGTGGGGACGGTCGCCAGGACGTCGAGAGTCTCCATGTCGATGACCGTGGTGGTGTTCTCGGTATCGTTGTTGACCCAGAGCTGGCCGTTGCTGGTGTTGCCCCACATGTGAAACACGCCCTCGCCGGCGGGGACAATCCCGTCCACCGCGAAAGTCTCGGCGTTGTAGGCGACGACGCGGTTGTTGGCCCGATCGCCGACGAAAACGCGGTGCATGATGGGCGTGTAATACACGTACATCGGCTCGGGCGCGGCGTCGCCTGCGGGCAGGGCGATGGTGTCGGTCACTTCGTCCGTGCGGGTGTCGATGACCGAAATCGTGCCGGAGCTGCGATCGGCGACGACGATGCTTCCGCCGCCCCGAGCGTCCCAGATGTTGTTCGGCCGTGATGCGCTCCCTGCGTTGGCGAGGGGAACGGTGGCCAGGGTCAGCATTGCGGCGATCAGGCCGCGCCATAAGTTGGTCTTGCGAGTCTTGGTCATTGTTGTCTCTCCTGTTGTCAGGACCGCCGCCGGGAAATGCCCGGCCACTGCGGACAGGCCTCACACGACGCGGCCGGTGTTCGATTCGATTCAGCTTGTGCGCCTGAACGAGGCCGGTCCGGCGGCTGCAAACACCGCGCCGACAGGAGCACTGCTCATGCCTCGATCCGCGGGGGATTCAATCCGCCCGGCCGCGTTCAGAACGCTCTTTTGCGATGCGAGCCGCCGCCGCAATCGGCCGGTGCCCGCGGTCTCCTGTGAAACATCGGTCAGTCAGTGATCGGTCATTTCCAGAGGGCATCCATGCTCGTGATTCTCCCGACATCCAGGCCGG
Source organism: Phycisphaerales bacterium (assembly GCA_020345805.1). Classification (GTDB taxonomy): domain Bacteria; phylum Planctomycetota; class Phycisphaerae; order Phycisphaerales; family SM1A02. Next base: position 529,212 of record CP070772.1, read on the forward strand.
GAATGCTTCCCGGGCCGATCCCGGGAGCCTCCGTTAGTCACCGCCCCGGTCGATCTCTGACAATCAATGTGCAAAAGTCTGTTTTGAGATTGCTCGGCACCGCAACCGTGACGAGCTGGCATGGTTCGGGGCGAGGATCGTCCAGCGCGCGCAATCCGCGGTTCCGGCCCGTAAGCGTGACCGCGATCGGTTTGCACGCGTGATTCGCTCCCGATTCCGCCCGGATTCCGAAGAGCGAAAAAAGGGGTCGGGAGTCTTTTTCGGAAAAGGGGTCGGGAGTCTTTTTTTCAGCGACTCCCGTCCCATTCTGTCTTCATTCGATTGCCCGCAACCAGCGCAGTTGACCTTCTCAACCCTCCCACGGCCCCGCCAGCGATCGCGGCGGGTCGGACAGCGATTGAAACCGCGCCAGCCTCACCACGTTGCGATTCACAAAGCTCACCAGCACCATCGGTCCCCGACCCAGCACCGCCTCCATCGCCCGCTCGCTCAGGTACGCCTCCGCGCACGGCTTCATCTTCGATTCGCCGTCCTCCACATAAACGTGGGCCGGCACCTCGTCAATCTGCAGACAATCACCCAACTGCATCGACCAGCCGCGCTGCACGAACGACTCCGCGATCAGACGCCCGCAGGCGAACGCGCCGTTGCCCCACAGGTAAGACTCGTGATCCGACGGCGAGACGATCTCCTCGAAACCAAACGAATCCAATTGTTCAGTGTTCTTCCCGTACGGCAATCGCAACAGCAGTCTGGGCAGAACCAGTCCCAACCACATCGCCTGCGGACTTCTTCGCAACCAGTTCCAGAGTTCCTCGGATTCCTCATCCAGGCCCGACCATGCGGTCGGGTTGGGCATCGCGCCTATCGATTCACAACCCAGCAGGGCCGGATCCGCCGCCGCCAGCAGCGGCGCGCCAGCGTGGGAGGCGATCGTCGCCAGCGCGCTCAGCAGCCCTATGTCATCGCCGCCCGGCCCGAACGCATAATCACCCACAAGAACCGACCACGGCTCCGCCCCCGGCATGCCCATACTCTTCTCCACGAGCAGTCGGTAGAGACCGCACGCCGTCACATCTCCGGGCGCTGCGGCGATGTCCGCGGCCAGCTCCTCCTTCGTCACGTCCAGCAGAAACAGCTTCAACTCCTCACTGCTCTCGACATTCTGCACCAGATCGAAAACCGATCGCCATGCCGCTTCCATTGCCCGGAAACCTTGATCGTGCAGGATCGCCCGCATCAACGCGCCGGTGGCATCATCGATCGATGAGACGAGCTGATCACGCTGCGGATCGACCGCGGGCACGATGTGTGGCTCGACGATTCTGCGTATCAGGTCATCAATCCCACCCCCCCCGGAAGGAGAGGAAGACGGCGTGCGGCGAGTCGCCGGCGTATCAGATGGCTTTCCCCCCAACAGTCGCTCGAAAGTCGAGCCTCCATCTTCCGATTCACCCGGCGCCATATCGACGTCTTCGGCCGCGGTTCGTTCCGGGGGTGCCGCCCATTGCTGGAGGCGCGCCGCGGTATCCGCGAACGTGGCGGGATCCATCAGCCGCTGCCGCGTGTCGCGCAGGGCCTGAAAGACATCCAGCTTCCTGTAAAGCTCATCCGGATGGAAATCCTCCAGTTCGCGGAATTGCAGAACAAGATCCTCATCGGAAACGACTCCCGCGGGAAATCGCACCTGCGGCGCGTAATCGGCCATGACCTTCTCGACGTTGTCGATGTCGATGCGCCTCACTCGCCGCTCGCCGAGCGGTGTTATGGCTGCGTCATCCCCGGCGGATTCTCGCCCGCTGAAATCGCCCATGAGCAGGATGTTCATCGAGCCCTGCTCACGCCGACGCGCTGAACTTGCCTGCCGGGCCAGCGTCGCGTGCATCTGGACCTGCCCGCGCACGACCGCCTTCCCCGACCCGGTCGATTCCGCCGGCGTCTGATCCTGCGTCGTGAATTCGAACTCCATCCTCGACTGGCACTTGTCCTGCCCTCTAACGCTCTCCGTCGCCATCGTGAGCGCTCCTTCCCCGTTCAGACCTTAATTGCCTGAATCGTTTCGTGTGCCCGCATCCTACCTCACCGGCCGCATCGCCGCAGCCGTGGGCAACACCCTATGACTCGGTCTTCTCACGAACCGCCCCGCATTCGGGACAGCGCTGCGAATCCGCGACCAGCCCTTTGAGCCAGTAGCCGCAACTGAGGCACAGCTCGTAGCCGTGCTGGCGCATGGCCATCCGCAGCCTGCGGCGATGGAAGAGAAGATACGCCCGCCCCCACACCGCCGCCGCGATCAGCGCCGTCAACGCGCTGGCCCCGATCATCGACTGCCCGATGGGCCCGCCGACCAAGCGATGCACCGCCGCCCCGGCCGCGCAGGAGAACACCCCAGCGACGATGATCGTGCCCAGGATCAGCCCCGGCGGCGCTCCCCGCCTCCCTTGCCCCGTCTCATCGGCATCGTGCAGCACCTCATCAATGATGCGCTTGGCCTCCAGTCCCTCGACCTTGATCCCGTCAATGATGATGCGCCGCTTCACGCGTTCACTTCCTTACGCCCCCACCCGCACTCCGGGCAGCCCGCGACCGGATCTCCCCGCAGATCGTAACCGCATTTGATGCAGTGCCCGCGCTTGATGCGGACGTGCCTCCGAAGCACGGACGGCCCGCAGATCGTCGGCCAGAGAATGGCGGCGTAGGACGCCACATTGAGCACCAGGCGTGACACGCTGAGTTCCGGCACACTCCACCGATCGAACTCCTGCCGGTCGTTCCACCTGTGCGTGACGGTGATCCAGGGTGCCGGCAGACCGCAGTGGCGCCGGACGGAATGCGTATTCGGATCCGTTCCGCCCATCCAACCGATGAGGGTTGTCATGCCCATGGATGACACCGGGACGGCAAGCGCGAGTAGCGAGACGGTCCACGCAGCGTAGAAACACCGGACCGGCATGCGTGATGACGCCCAAAGCGGCAAGTGGCGGTCCCATTCGCATTCCGGGCATTCCCCGTCCATCGCGCCCGGCAACCGAAATCCGCAACGAAGGCAGCGGCCGCGGTGCCTGCGCAGAGCGCGCCGCGCTCTGCGGACGCCGAATGCAAGCATGAACCAGGCGGCTGCGTAGAACAGGCTGTTAACCGTGAACCCGGTCCAGATCGGTCGGAAGGGAATCTCCGGGCGATAACCCGTGCGGTCCAGCAGTAGCAGTTCGAGAACGAGTGACTCAGCCTGGTCGTGCCGCCCCTGCTCCAGGTGGAGCGTCGCAAGCTGCCAGTTGAGTTCGTGGGTTGTCAGGCTTCCCCCACGGTCCTGTACACGCTGCGCCATCGTCAGCAGGAGCTCCGCATCATCGAGGCGCCCCCGCCGGCGGTACACGTCGGCCAACTCCACCAGGATCGTCGCCGCGGATTCTCGCTCCGGGCCGACGAAGAGACCATAGATATTAAAGAGCTTTGAGTACGCCCGAAGGCCCTCGATATACGACGGCTCGCGGCCGTCCTGCCGCTGCTCCTTCATCTGCCGTCTAAAGGCGTTGATGACCCCTCTCAGGTCCCACTCCAGCAGCACCTCGACGCAGACTGTCTCGGCGTTGTCGTGTCGTCCCTCGTTCGCGTGCTGCCGCACCCGACCAACGATTGTGGCCACTGTGTCCGCATTCGGGATCTGCCAGTTATGCCGGAACTGCCAGTACGGCTTGTAGGTCCGCCATCCGGAAGGTCGCTGGAAGCTGAACATCGAGCGCAGGGGCCAGCCGGCACGACGATACACGTACGGGCAGGATTCCGATGACCAGTCACGGTGCGGGGCCACGATCAGGCGATCAAGCGCCCGCCCGCGTACGCCGACCGCGGCGACCATCGTCTCGGTCGTGGCCGATTCGCCGACGGCCGTCATCCAGAGCAAGCGGGCCTCCGCGGGGCTGCAGACCTCGAGCGTCCGCGGATCGCCTGGCGTTGGCTGCGAACGGGCACACGCCCACGCCACTACCACGTTCACCATCGCTCCCAGCAGAAGAAACAGCAGGATGGCAATCAGCCGCCGCCTCACGGCTTGAATCATACACACTTGGCCCCCGTCCTACTTCGGCGCACCGCCACCGTGGCGCTTCCGTCCCCGGCGCTATTCGTCGCTGCCGTGCTCCGCGAGCCGCTTCCCCGCCTCCTGCCACTGCCGGTAGGCGATGTGGCCGTCGTGCACCATCTCCGCGTGGATGATCTTCTCGCTCTCAACATCCACCACCAGGCAGGTTCCGAGGATCCTGCCCCACCACAGCTCGACATAGAGCAGCTTCTCGTTCACCCACCTGGCCTTGATGTGCCGGTAGTCATGAACGGTCAGATCGAGGTGGTAATCACGCTCATTGTAGACAACCACCTTCGCGTGCCACGGCCCCGGCTGCGTGCGGTCATCCTCCATAACGCCGTACCAGTATGCGCCGTTGGGTGAAAGCTCCCGCTTCTCCGGCTGGTCGATGGTCTCAAGCCGCCCCAGCGCGAACCTCGCCGCGTAATCCGGATCGAGCGGCCGGTGGTAGACGCGGGGCCCGTCCCACCGGTCCGGCGGCGTGTGCCAGCCGGCCTGCTGAGCACGGGGTGGCCCCGCCACGCCCACCAACACGATCAGGAGTATCGGCATCAGTTTGACTGTCATCCGATCGACCTCGAAAAAGTAACTCGTGCCGTTCTCTTCGTCCATTCTTCGCCGCAGACTGCAGAATCACTACCGCACCTTCAGCGCGCCGAATCCGACTCCTCCGCGTTCCTCCACCTCGAAAAAAGCACAAAAAAGGGGTCGGGAGTCTTTTTTAAAGACTCCCGACCCCTTTTTCGCTCCCACGTTGCTGTCTTATTACCGTTGAATCGGGGACTGGGAGGTCCTGACTCGGCGCGAAGGGGCCTACCACAGCCAGAATACGAGCAGCAGCGCAAGCACGACGTTGCCCGCGGCCAGTCCGCCGCAGATGATGACGCACCGCAGCGAGTCCCGCATGCCGTCGGCGACACGAACCGTCTTCAGCAGCAGGTGCGTCGCGATAATGAAGCCGAGTTGATGGAATCCGAGGGCGAAGACAAGACACGGCAGCGCCAGGAAGAAAACGACAAAACCGTCCTCATCAAAACTTGTCACCATCAGCCACCACAAGGGACCGGCAGCCAGCGTGACGAGAGGGATCAGTATTCTCTTCGGAGCCTCGATCATGTCTCAGGCGCCTCATCTGCCATTTCCCGATTCCACCCGCATTCCGGGCAGCCCGCCGCGAGATCACCGCGCATATCGTAACCGCATTTCATGCATCGCCCGCGCTTACGGCGGAGACGGCCGGGTAGAGCAGGTGGCCCGTGGACTGCGAGCCAGATCACCGCAGCATAGAAAACCGCATTTAGCGCCAAACCGGTCCAGATCGGCCGAAGTGGTATGATCAGTCGATCATTCGTGATCTTCCCGGGCCGTTGATCTTCATCAAGTCTGAGGACGGAGTCGGCGATCACATTCGTCCGGCGCCACCCTACGGAATCTTCGATCAGCAACGACCAGCGGGTACACCGGAACGAATAGAGCGGGAAACCGGCGCGTTTTGTGCACAATTCGTACACTCTTTTGGGATCGCCATGTCTCTGGGCCATGACTCCCGTCAGGTGAGAATACCACGTCAGCCGTTCATACCTGCCGCCGAGACTAACGACCGGATGCGCGTACTGTGGTCGCTCCGGAAACGAGGGTGGCCTATCTCGCATCCATGATCGAGCGCGATCAAGTCCGAACTGAGGGCCTTCCGGGAACAGGTACATTGGCAAGCCCCAGTTCAAGTTCATCGGGGGGCACAGGGCGCACACGACAGCGATCGCCAAGCTCAAAACAGTCCCGAGCAGGAGGTAGGACAGAAAGGTAAGCAGCCGACGCTTCACGGCTGGATGATACCGTGTTTATTACGCCAGTGCGTCCAGCAGTGTGCCGAGGTTTGTTACGTGGAAGTAACTGGCGATCTCTATCGCCGGTGGAGGCGGCGACGGAACCTTCGCTTCCGGAGGCAGGATCTTGCCGATGGGGTCGTTCGCGTACGCCTTGCGCTCCTTCGGCGGCGATGACAGTGGATCAGGGCCGCCATCGGCAGCGCACATGCAGGCCGCGTCAATCACACCCGGGGGCGCCCGAGCCGCCCGGCTCAAATCGGTTCGAAGAGAAAAGGATGAAAAAAGGGGTCGGGAGTCTTTAAAAAAGACTCCCGACCCCTTTTTCGCGTCTCTTTCGCGATGTTTGTGCTACGCCAGTGCGTCCAGCAGTGTGCCGAGGTTTGTTACGTGGAAGTAACTGGCGATCTCGATGGTCGGCGCAGGCGGCGATGGAACCTTTGCTTCCGGGGGCGGGATCTTGCCGATGGGGTCGTTCGCGTATGCCATGCGCTGCTTCGGAGGCGAAGCTGACGGATCGGGCGCCATATTCTCATCGTCATCCTGCCGGCGCGCCGCGAGTTCCGCTTCCAGTTCCCGGATTCTCCACGCCGTAAGGCTCAGGTCCGCCCGGTCTTCTCCCCGGCGCAGCCGATCGATCTCCCGGCGGGCTTCGTTAAGCAGAATGCGGCACTGACCGGCATCCATCCAACGACAGCTCCCCGCAGCCGCCACGTCATTGGCAGCCCGGCGCGCTTCGGCGGCCTTCGCCAGCGAAGCGGCGTGCAGACGGATCACCCGGTCGCCCGGGTCCGAGCAGACAGCGTTGCACCGGTTCTCGGCGTTCACGCATTATCACCAACACACGCCGTGCCGCGTCCGCCCCTCGCCGCTTGCGGCTTCGCGCTTCCCATAAAACCATGCATTCTCCGCCCCGATCGTGGATTCCCCTCTCATCCCGCCACAGCCCCTTCACCTGTGGGAGGCTTCCGGGGGTGGGGTTTTGCGGGCTGATGATTTGAGGCAACGCCGCGGGCGGCTAACCTGTTCAACACATGCAACAGGACCTGCCCACCTCTGCCCTGGATTACGAGCTGCCCGAGTCGCTGATCGCGACCCGGCCGGCCGAGCCGCGCGACTCGGCCCGGATGCTCGTGATGCATCGGAATAGCGATGAAGTCGAGCACCGCCATGTCCGCGACCTGCCCGAATATCTGCGGGCAAGCGACCTGATGATCTTTAACGACACGCAAGTCATCCCCGCCCGCTTCCTGGCCAAACGCATCGACACCGGCGGCAAGGTCGAAGGTCTTTTCCTTAACCGACAGCCGGATAGTTCGTGGCAGGTGATGCTGCGCTCGAATGGTCGCCTTCGACCAAGTCAGCGCATCGAACTGGTGGATCTGAACGCCAAGCCGAGCGGCCACGTGCTGGAACTCGTCGGTCGAGTGGAGGACGTAGGAGAGGGATTCGGCGGTGAGTGGGTGGTCCGGCCGGACAAACCCGATACGGCCCTGGCAGGTCTTGAGGAAGTCGGGCGAACGCCTTTGCCGCCGTACATCCGCCGGGCGCGTCACGGGGAAACGGTGGCGGACGAGCGCGATCGCAGGTGGTACCAGACGGTCTATGCCGATCCGGCCCGGGCCGGTTCGGTCGCGGCCCCCACCGCGGGTTTGCACTTCACGCCCCGGCTTCTGGAAGCGATCGATGCCAAGGGCGTCGAGCGCCGCCAGGTGACGCTGCACGTCGGGGCGGCGACGTTCAAACCCATCGCCGCCGCCACCGTCCAGGCCCACCGCATGCACACGGAGATCTACGAAGTCCCCCCACAAACGCTGGAGGCGCTGCGCCGTGCGAAGCTGCCTGCGGATGGCAGGCAATCGCCACGGGTAATTGCCGTCGGCACCACCACCGTCCGCACACTCGAATCCCTTCCTCCCGCCGCAGACCTTGACCCGAACGCCTCCCAACCCATCACGGGCGAGACGGACCTCCTCATCGCCCCGCCGTATGAGTTCCGGCATGTGGATGGGATGTTGACAAATTTCCATTTGCCGCGGTCGACACTTCTGGCCCTGGTGGCGGCGTTCGTGACGGTGGGGGGCCTCGATCGCCTGCTGGCGGTCTATGCCGAGGCGGTCGCACGCGCCTACCGGTTCTACAGCTACGGCGATGCCATGCTGATCCTGCCCTGACCGTGATTTCTCCGCTGCGGAGACGAACATTCCCGATATGCTTCCAGCGTCCGAGCCGCGACCGTGAGGGAGCGGCCGGGTTGTGGTTGTGACAGAGTCGGCCGATTGAAGGCCGGTTGAGTGTGAGATGAAGATCGCGGACCTGATAGACGGTTTACCGGTGAGCTTGGCCGGAGGATCTGGCGAGGCGAGCGTTGAGGCGATTGTCGAGGATTCACGCCTCGCCACATCGGGATGTTTGTTCATCGCCCGCCCCGGTACGGAGACGGACGGCCGGCGATTCATCGCCGATGCGATTGCCCGGGGAGCGGTCGCCGTGCTCACCGACGATGCGACGGCCGTTCCGGATCAAGTCGCCGCACTCGCCGCGGCCGACGTGCCCGTTGCCGCCGCACACCTTGCCGAGCGGTTCCACGGCCACCCCAGCCGCAGGCTGAAGCTGGTGGGGATCACCGGCACCAACGGCAAGACCACCACCGCCCATCTCATCCATCAGCTCCTCAACCGCTACGGGATAAGGACCGGCCTGATGGGCACGGTCCAGATCGATGACGGGCAGAGCGTCCACCCGGCCACTCTTACCACCCCGCCCGCCATCGAGATCAGCCGCACGCTTTCGCGCATGGTCGAGCACGGCTGCACCGCCGGTGCGATGGAAGTTTCTTCCCACGCCCTCGATCAGTCCCGCACCGCCGGCCTGCACTTCACCGGCGCGGTGTTCACCAACATCTCCGGCGATCATCTCGATTACCACCACTCGATGGATTCGTACATCGCCGCCAAGCGCAGGCTGTTCGAGTCGCTGCCCGCCGACGGCTGGGCGGTGATCAACATCGATGACTCCGCCTCGGCGAAGATGATCGACGCCTGCAAATGCCGCGTGGTTACGACCGGCCTGAATGATGCGACCGCCGACTGCCGGGCGGAGATCAGGAAGTTAGCCATCGCCTCCACGGAAGTCACCTTCACCGGCCCGTGGGGGATGTTGGACCTGAACCTGCCGCTGGTGGGGCATCACAACGTGATCAACGCCCTGCAGGCCGCGGCGACGTGCAGTCTGATGGGTCTTGAGGGTGAGACACTCGCGCAGGGATTGTTGAAGTGCACTTCGCCACCCGGGCGGCTGGAGCCCGTGACGGACGGCGATGAGGACTTTTCCGTGCTCGTTGACTACGCCCACACCGACGCGGCATTGGAGAACGTGCTTGAAGCCTTGCGCCCCGTCCTGCCCGAACACGGGCGGCTGATCGTGGTCTTCGGCTGCGGTGGCGATCGTGATCGCACGAAGCGCCCGCGCATGGCCGCGGTCGCCTGCCGCCTCGCCGACGAGGTCATCATCACTTCCGACAACCCGCGCACAGAAGATCCGCAGGCGATCGTCGATGAAGCTGCGGCGGGTATCCCTCCGCAACGTCGCGATCAAACCGCCGTCCAAGTTGATCGCGCAAAGGCGATCGAGCTGGCCGTCAGCATGGCCCGGCCGGGCGATGTGATTCTCATTGCGGGCAAGGGGCACGAGGACTACCAGGTGGTGGGGCACGAGAAGCGCCACTTTGATGACCGTGAAGTCGCCGCCGCGGCGCTGAGAAAGCACAGACTGAGACCGATCCCCACATGACCTTCTTCGAACCGGACAATCTGCGGGCGATAACCGGCGGGCGCTGGCTGAAGCGCCTGGACTTACCCATCGTTCTGGACGGAGTCGGCATCGACAGCCGCGCGGATCTCAATGGAAAGATCTTCATCGCCATCTGCGGCGAAACGCACGATGGTCATTCGTTTATCAAGCAGGCAGCCGGCGCGGGAGCGGGGTTGCTCATCGTCGAGCGAGATGTGGACTGCAAATCGCTTCCCGACGGCGTCGGAGTGCTTCATGTCGATGACACCCGCAAGGCGCTGGGCAGGCTGGCGATGAGCTATCGCCGGACGCTCAAGGGCGCGAAGATCGTGGCGGTGACCGGCTCGGCGGGCAAGACCACCACCAAGCGCCTCATTCACGCGGTGCTCTCCACCACCCATCAGGGGACCGCCGCCCCCAAGTCGTTCAACAACGACATCGGCGTGCCGCTGACCATTCTCGCCGCTCGCGGCGTGGACAAGTATGTGGTGGTGGAGATCGGCACCAACGCCCCGGGGGAGGTGGTCCAGCTCGCGACCATCGCCGAGCCGGACCTGGCGGTGATCACCACCGTCGGCCGCTCGCATCTGGAAGGTTTCGGCTCGGTCGCCGCGGTGGCGAAGGAGAAATGCTCGCTGCTTCCGCATCTTCGCCGCGGAGGCAGCGCGATCATCAACGCCGACGCTCCATACATCAGAGATCATCTCAAGCCCGTCAGGTCGGTCGTCCTTTTCGGCGAATCGGAAAATGCCGACCTGCGCATGACCGCCCGCGGCGCATCGAATGATGGCTGGTTCTTCGAGGTCAACGGCCGCCATCGCTTCGCCCTGGGGTTGCCCGGTAAGCACAATGCCATGAACGCGCTGGCGGCGGTCGCGGTGGGGCGGCGGTTCAGTGTGGATGACGATCGCATCAGCGAGGCCCTCGCCTCGGTGGTTCCCGATGCTATGCGCATGACCGAGGAATTGGTGGGCGATGTGGGGGGGGTGGGGGGAATCACCGTTTACAACGATGCTTACAACGCCAATCCCGATTCGGTGACCGCGGCATTGGAGACATTCATCGAACTGGCCGCCGATGCGCCTCGCCGCATCGTGATTCTGGGTGACATGCTCGAACTTGGACCCGCCGCCGCCGATCTTCACCGCGAGATCAGCGACAGGCTCATCGATATCGATCGACGCGCACGCATCGATCACCTCATCGCGGTCGGCCGGCTCGCCTGCCACATGACCGAGGCCCCTTTGGCCGCCTGGGGTCGCAAGCGCATCACCGTGCTGAAGAAACTCACCGGCGCATCCGCTAGGAGAATCGCCGGTCTTCTCGAGCCCGGTGACGCCGTGCTCTTGAAGGGCTCGCGCGGAATGGAGTTGGAACGCCTCATCGACATGCTCGGGCAGCTTGCTCCCAGCGCGGCGGTTGCGTCCTGAGCGCAACCCCGCGATAGTGCCCCCGGAATCGCCCCCCAAAAGCTCAAAGCATCACCGCCAAACCGACAGAAGCGCATAGAAACCACCGCCGTCCGCAATGCTCTACAACCTGCTCACAGAAACCGGAGACTGGCTGGATCAAATCGGTCTGTATCCGCTTCTGCAGGTTCTCCACCAGTTGGAGTTTCGCGCGTTCGCTTCGGTCATCCTCAGCTTCGCTCTCGTTCTGATGTTCGGCAGGCGCACGATCCTCTGGCTGCTGAAGCAGAAGATCGGCGATTCGCCCGAGTTCTACAACGCCGACCTCAACGAGCTGATGGCCTCCAAGAGCGCCACCCCCACCATGGGCGGACTGCTCATCTGCGGCTCCATCCTCGCCTCCACCATTCTGCTGGCCGATCTGCGCAATCACTACGTCCACCTGGCCCTGATCGTCTTTCTCTGGCTCGCGGTGGTGGGCGGCTTCGATGACTGGCTCAAGCTCACCAGCGCCCGCAGAAGCCCCGGCTCCCGCGAAGGCCTCTACGCCTGGGAGAAACTCCTCTTCCAGCTCGGCGTCGGCTTCATCGCCGGCGTGTTCCTCTATCGCTACGGCCTGGCGGTGGAAGGCGACAACTTCCGCGATTCGGCCCACGCCCTCACCCTGCCCCTGCAGCGCACTTACGTTCCCGGCACATTCCAGCTTGAAGACTCCGTAATAATCCTCGGCGTGGTTCCCTTCATAATCATCACCATGCTGCTGCTGGCCGGCACGTCCAACGCCGTCAACCTTACCGACGGCATGGACGGCCTCGCCCCCGGGGCGATGATGATCGCTTCCTTCGCCCTCATGGCCCTCTGCTTCATCGCCGGCGATTCCGAGACCGCCAAGTTTCTGATGTTCCCCCATATCCGCGGCACCAGCGAGATGATGATCATCACCGGGGCAATGGCCGGGGCGTGCCTGGGGTTCCTCTGGTTCAACTG
>CP070772.1:541409-556759 GCA_020345805.1 Phycisphaerales bacterium
GCCGGGAGCGAGCGCGGTGGCGAACTGGCGTGCGGGAATGCGGCACAACTTGCTGGTTATGATGATGCTCACCACGCCATGCAGTATTACGAACAGACCTGTCCGCACCAGCGCCACCGCGACGACCTGAGCCTCCGTGGCGGCATGTTTCATGCCCGCTCCAACCGCGAGGATTCCGGCAGCAGTTGCGACCGACAACAGCCAGACAAGAGCCGCGACGGTTTTGGCCCGGCCCTTGGCGAGCAGAAGGGGACCCGCGAAGAGAGTGATGGCCTTGGTTGACCCCATTATCACCAGAACCGGCAAGACCGCGGCCGACGGGGCCCATTTCTCACCGAGCAACGCCATGAGTTCATCGCCGACGGCCGCCAGTATCGCCATGGCCGGGATCGTGATTGTGGCGCTGAGGCGGATGCACGTCAGCACCGCGTCTTTCAATCGCTCGGGTTCGTCCTGAAGGCTGGAGAAGTGGGGCAGAGAGACAATCTGAATCGAGCGCGTCGCAACCTCCAGCAGCACCCTCACGAGACGATCGGCAAGTCGGTAGAGACCGACGGCCAGGGGCCCGAAGAAGATGCCCATGAGAACGGCATCCGCCTGCGCGGCCGTATAAACACCGAGCTGTGAGGCGAACACGCCGCCGCTGAAGCCGAGCAGCTCACGGGCCCGGCGAACGGAGAACCGCAATCGCGGACGCCAGCCGCTGACCGCCCACATCACCAGCGCGGCCGCCGCCGAGTCGGTCAATTGCTGAGCCACCAACGACCAGACCCCGCAACCGGTCAGGGCCAGACTCACGCCGACCGCCCCGCCCACCACGGAAGATGCTCCGGTCAGCAGGGCCAGGCTGCGAAAGTCCATCTTGCGCTGCAGCAACGCATGCTGGACCACCGTCAACCCCTTGATCGGGATGGACAGGGACAGGACCCGGATTACCGCGGTCAGTTCCGGCAGGTCGTTGACGGCGGCCCACCACGGACTGAGGGCCACGCTTACACCGGCGAGGATGAGACTGGCCGCGACGATCAGCCAGAAGACGGAATCAAGATGATCTGATGTGAGTTCCCTGCGCTGGATGATGGCGGCGCCCATGCCCTGGGCGACCAGCATCTCGATGAAGAGAATGTAGGCCATCGCCATGGCCACGACGCCGAAATCCTTCGGCCCGAGGATGGCGGCGAGGACGAACGTCAGAATCAGGGCAATGCCGCGCTGACCCAGGGTCATCACGTAGGCCCATTTGACGGCATGGCGGAAGGATCGGCGCCCGTTCATGTGCAGCGGTGCCTGCTTCAATCTAACTCACGCGGCGCGCAGTAACGGTTCAACGGTTTCGGCTTCGTGCAATCGACCGGCCAGTTCATCGACCGAATCATGCGCCCACGCGGCGGTCAGCAACACGCCCAGCTCGTGCTCGAAGTGAGCGGGGGATGCCAGCATTCGTTCAACATGCTCCGGGCGGATCTGCCTGCCCGTCTCGTCAACGAATCGTCGCAGCGACCGGCGGGCGCCTTCCTTCCCGGCGAGGGCCGCGGCCGTGCCGCGGGCGCCAAGGTCGGCCGATGCACGTCGATTGCGCAAGCGGCGTGAGATCTTTCTCACCGACGAACTCGCCTTCTGCCGCAGCTTCCTCGCCGCCCCCGACAGATCTGACGCGTGCAGCCGGCCGCCCGAGAAGGGGATCGCCGCCAGCTCGTCGCTAAGTTGATGAATGATTCGCATCTGGACGAGGCGGTCGGCCCGCTCCTTCGGGGCCAGCGTCCGGCCCCATTCGATGTACGGCCGGTGAAGGAGCGGCTGAAGCGGCTGATACCAGCATGCGGACGCGGAGAGGACGGCGCCGCCGCTGTTGGGCACTCTCTGGGTGAGATAGAACTCGTCGGTCCGTTGCCGCCAATCGCCGGGCGCATCCTGCAGCAGATTCAGCACGGCATCGGTGATTGTTTCGGTAAGTTCGCGGCTCGGCAGATCGCCGAGGAGGTTTGACAGATTCACGCCGGTGTGGAACAGCCGTTTGTGAACCCACATCCGCCGGGCGCGTGTCAGATGGCAAAGGGGGTCAAGGGGGCAGTAGTAGAAGCCGGTTGCGCACTCCCCGCCGCCGCCGCCGATCTGATGGGTTCGCCGGCGCGACAGGCGCCGGAACGCCGAAGGCAGCCACGCGTACGAGCAGGCGTTGACGCCGAAGCCGGCCCGCTTCACAAAATCCCGGCCGTCACTGACGATCGTTTCGGTGTCAATTTCGACCGGCAGCACATGATGTTCAATGCCGAAGCGCCGGCAGATGGTGCGGGCGATCGTGACGTCTTCATCAGCATCCGCGCCGAGAGTGAAGGCCAGGCGGGGCTTGGCCCCGTGGTGCAGGCCGATCGCCAGCACGAGGCGGCTGTCCACTCCGCCGGACAGTTCCAGGGCATCGCCGCGCTGAAAGGCCTCGATGATGGTGGGGGTGATCGATTCGATCCAGTCGGCACCGTTGGCGGGGCCGACCTGCCGCCCGGCACCGATGCGCAACTGCTCGATGCGGAATCCGGACCGGCCGTCAAAGAGCAGACGCTCCCTCGGGCGCAGCCGGTGAACCCCGTCAAACGGAGTGTGATCATCGAGGTTGAATCCGATCAGAAGATGTTCCGCGAGTGACAGGATTGACAGGTGAGTGCCGATGAGGGCCGCCACGATGTCCGGGCGCGTGGAGACGATCGGTCGCCGCCGGGAGTCGAAGCCGTAGAACAGGGGCCGCAGACCGTAACGATCCGATTCGGCAAACCACGATGCGGCCGGCCTGGTGCCGGATGTTTTCAGATGCAGGCCGACCGGTTCGGGCCAGAGATCCTCGATGAATTCCAGATCGGATCGGCGGTTGGCGTCAGACCAATCGTCCGGCAGCCCGTCGGCGGTCAGGATGATCTCATAACCGCCGCACTGTCTGCGCAGGTATCCGGCGGGGGCGACGGTCTGTCCGAGACAATCGGCAAAGCGTCGGACGCTGCCTGCCGAGATCGTCTCGCCCGGTGCGATGAGCAGTTCAGCCCTTTGGACGGAGATGCGCTGCTGCGGCGCTGACGCCGGACAGTGACCGGCCGCTTCGGAGACGGGCCCACT
The DNA here is from genome assembly GCA_020345805.1 of Phycisphaerales bacterium. Taxonomy (GTDB): domain Bacteria; phylum Planctomycetota; class Phycisphaerae; order Phycisphaerales; family SM1A02. The sequence continues at coordinate 544,512 of CP070772.1, forward strand.
GCCGATGAGATGGCTCATGGTCTGCATGGAAACGGGTGCGTCAGGCGGCTTTTCTGAGCCCGCTGCCGAACTGTTCGGCCGAAGCGCAGCAACCGAGGATCTGATCCATCTGTGTCTCGACCTGCCAGCGAATGGTGGGCAGTTCGCGTTGCAGGCTCACCTCCGCCTCCGCCCGTTCGTTGAACGATCGCCAGAGATGCTCGACGATGTCGTCGGTGTCGGTTTCGCGAGGATCGGCCACGTGCCTGCCTTGCCCGCAGGTCTGGAACACGCCCAGCGTCTTGCGGGTATAGGCGATCGCCGCGCTGGGCACGCCGGAGGAAAGAGCGGCGATGGCCGCGTGCATCCGCGTGCCGCAGAACCAGTCCGTTCGGGCGATCACCCACTTGGTTTCACAAGCGTCATAGCAGTCCGGGAGGACCTGCACGCGCCGGCGGTGAGTCCGGCCAAGTTCCGCCGCCGCCGATTTGCACGCGTCGGGATCGTGCTCGAAATGCCCCGGAGCGGTGGATACGTGAGGTACCAGCAGCACGTTGCAGTCCGTCTCATCGAGGATGCGCCGGAGAAAACGAACGACCGCCTGGTGGTAGTCGGCGCGCAGATTGAAGCGGCGTTTCGACTGATCCGGGTTGTTGCTGATCAGTCCGCTCACGTTGAAGCCGACCACGGGGCGACTCCGGTCGGGACTGAGCCAGGAAGCGATGGGCTCGGGCAGCGGCCGGGCGGGCTCGTTGGTTTCCAGGCCGAAGGCGATATCGATCCCGCAGCGGTGGCGGTGCGTGTCGAAATCGCATCCCAGCAGCTCCCGCAGAATCGTGAAGCTCTTCTGGTCGCGGGCCCAGACCATGGTGGCGGCGCGGAGGATTCGCTGGGCGATCCGCCGGCTCCGGGCGTGGTTGAACGGGCCGATGGTCTGGGGCGGCAGGATGAGCGGGCGCTTCTGCTGAAGGGCGATGATCTTCTCCAGGGTGACGATCCGGAAGCGACGCCGGCCGTAGAGATCGGTGAAGCTGTCACCGCCGGTGAGGTCGAGCACCGCGTCCGCTTCGCGGATGGCCTTGATCGCGAGATTGCCCAGGCCTCCGAGGCGGCCGGCGAGGCGTATTCGCCACAGGCTGTCGGGATGGTAGAGCCGCCGGGTAGGGATCATCCCGCAGAGCTGATACGCCAGGTCGTGCCCGCCAATCCTCACGTGATCGGTCCTCAGTCCGGGACTGTTGTCGAAGGTGGTGATGAGCGGACACTTCACACGGCGGGCGATGCCGCCCAGCAGCGAGAGGCTCAGGGCGGAGACGCCGAGATTGCCCGTGCCCGGGGCGGCGCCGAAGACACACAGCTTCAGCGATCGATCGGAACCGAAGCGGGGCGCCTCGGACCCTGGGGCGGGGCAATCGCCGGGGAAGCTGAGGGAAGAGGAACCGGTGGAATGCGAGTCGCGAGCCGTGACCGGGGTCTCGGCCCCGTGACCCGCCGAGCGATGTTGATTCGAGGGCATGTCTCTGGTCCGCAGATTTGTCTGGAAGTTCGGACTGAGCAGGCTTCGCCCCCGTCGAGCGCATCCGAATCGGAGCCGACTCAGCCAACACATCCGGTTGTCGTGGACGAGAAACGGACGCGGCAACTCCGCGACGACCGCTTCACTCCACCCGCTCAAGGAGGTCCGCATCGATCTCCAAGCTCGTGGCGCGACCCAGCGCGGCAATCTGAAGGACGAGTCGATCGGCTTTCGCCGGGCTCTCGATCAGGCCTTCAATGTCACGGAACGGGCCGGCCGTCACTCGAACGCGACAACCAACCTTGAGGTATCGATAGGGGCTGAGAGCCGCCCCTTTGTCCAGCAAACGATGTATCTGTTCCAGCTCGTCAACGAAGCGGCGTTGATCGACCACGGTGATGACGTTGGCCACGCGCTTTGTGGAGACGGCGAAGTACGCCGATTCCAGCGGGCCATACAGAAACAGATAACAGGCAAACAGAGGCTCTTCCACCAGCCGCTTGCGCCGGCCGCGATAGGCGGTCCGCTTCACCAGCGGCAGGTAATGCTCGATGCCGGCGGCGCGTAGGGCGCGGGCGACGACCTTCTCCTGCCGGGCCCGCGTGTGCAGCACGTGCCAGCTCGCCGCCGGCGATCCGATCCGGGGCGCCCGCGGCACTCTCCGCGGCGAGGCGACCTCCACGACTCCGGACCGCTCGGCCGTGAGTGTCCCCGCGGAACCGGCGGGTCGGGAGTCCGGGATCGATGCAATGGACACGGTGGAAGGCTCCATCACGGCAGTGAAGGCGCAACCGGAATGTACACGCTGCGGGAATTACCGCGGACATCGCACCCGATTCCGGCGTTGCCATGCCTTGCTGACATCGGACAGATCACCAGGTCGAATTATCTGGCCTGGTGCATTTCGGCGAGAACTGCCGCCTGCGCCGATGGTTCCGTCTCGGGCGACGGCAACCCGCCGCGTCGATCCGGGGTGGTGACTGAGGCGGCGGGCCCGGGTATGACCGGGCCGCGGGCAGCCTGGCTTCGTCCGGTAATTGTCCGGTTTCGGCATCCTCTCGTTCGCGGGGCCGGAGGCGATCGAAGATGTGGGGGGTCGGTGGCCGCGTTGCCGATAAAACAGCGCTGCGCGGCGTCAGGTCGGGCATGGCTCGCTCCGGGGCCGGCGTTTATCGCAGCCGACGGATCGCGGACCGTCACCTCAGTGGGAGCAGAGCCGTGCTACGAATGCCGCTGCGATTCATGACCCTAGGTGCGCTGCTTGCGGGTCTGGCGGCGGGGACTGCCGCCGCCCGCTCAATACATGACGCGGCGCGGCGGGGCGATGCGGAGGGCGTGTACCGCCAGCTTCTCCGCGGGGTCCTCGTGGATCAGTGCGATTCGGAGGGGGCGACCGCGCTGCTCATTGCCGTCCGGTACGGGCATCGGGACTGCGTGCAGCTTCTGCTCCGGGCCGGAGCGGACACGGAGGCGAAGGACGGCCGGGGGTACCGGGCGCTGATGGCCGCGGCGGCCAACGGCAATCTCGACTGTCTCCGTCTATTGCTGGCGGCCGGCGCTTCCCCCGACGCGACCTGCCTGACCGGCGGCACCGCCCTGTCCGTGGCGGCCTGGGCGGGGCACGCCGAATGCATGAAGGAACTGATACGGGCCGGGGCCACGGTTTCCGTCCGGGACGAGCACGGTTACACGCCGCTGATGCTTGCGTCCCTCCACGGCGGACCGTGTCTCGAAGCGCTCATTGCCGCCGGTGCGGACCTCGAGGCGCGGACACCGGACGGCCGGACACCGCTTCTGATCGCGGTGAGGGCGGACAATGCCGAGGCAATCCGGGTTCTGGCCGCATCAGGGGTTGATCTGGAAGATCGGGACGACAACGGAGAGACGGCGCTTTTGCGTGCGGCACGGTACGGCTCGGCCGGTGCCATCGAAACCCTGATCCGGGCCGGTGCCGATCGCGGTGCGGTCAATCACCAGGGCGAGAATGCGTTGATGCTCGCGGCTGGCTTCGGGAACGCCGACAGCGTCACAACTCTGATTCAGCGACACCTGAGAGTGAATGCAAGATCCGCGCGCGGTGAGACGGCGCTGATGCACGCGGCACGCCAGGGAAAAGTGGAGGCGCTGCTTCGGCTGCTGCGGGCGGGCGCGGACGTGGAGGCGCGCAACGAGCTGGGCGGCACGGCGCTGATGGCCGCGGCGGTGGAGGGCCGGGCTGATTGCCTGCGCCAACTGCTCAGGGCCGGGGCGAAAGTGAACGTGGTGAACGTTCATTGCTACACCGCGCTGATGGCGGCGGCGGCCGAGGGCGATGCCCAATGCGTGCGCATGCTGCTGAATGCCGGCGCCTACGTCAACGCGACCAGCAAACGGGGCAGCAGCGCCCTGATGGCGGCGGCGCTGAACGGCAACGCCGAATGCGTGGAGCTGCTTCTGCAGGCGGGAGCGGAGGTTGACGCCCGCAACAAACGCGGCTACACGGCGTTGATGGCCGCGGCCTGGCGGGGGAATGCCGAGTGCGTCGACCGCCTGCTCAGCGCCCGCTCGGACGTGCGGGCGGCGAACGCCGACGGGATGACGCCCCTGCAACTGGCCCGCCGGCGGGCCGCCGACGACGGCGAGAAGGCGCCCATCGTGGAGCTGCTGATGACGGCGGCGACGGCGGAGTAACCCCTGCCGACGCGCATCCGTCATCCGCGGAAGCCGCAATACCTGCACAACCGGCAGATCCGAATCAACTGTGACAGCCGCGCTGATCGGCCTTCGCCCGGGACAATCCCGCTCGGGCCGCTTTGATTGCCGGCCCGCGTTTCGTAACTTTCCATGGTGAGGGACGCCGGCGGTCCGCGCGGACGGCGGTGCTCCGCCATGGTCTGATCGGGGCGATCCGGCGCCGGGTTCGTTTTGGAGGCATTCGCCGCATGATTGCTTGCGCTGATATCGGGATGACCGCACACGGGCTGACCATCCTGCCCGCAGGCGGCTGGCGAGTGGGGTTCGGCGACCCGACCGTCGCCGGTTGGACGATCGCCGTCTGCTATCTACTCACTGCCGCTGCTTGTGTCTGGGCGCTTCGAGTGGCGTGGATCGGGGCGAGGCTCTCCAGGGAGTGGCGGGGCACTGAACGCCGCGGCCGGGATCGCACCCGGGCCTACCAGGCGAGCCTTCTGTTCTGGGGTCTGCTGGGTCTGTTGTTTCTGTTCCTGGGCGTGAACAAGCAGATCGACCTGCAGACGTGGTTGACCGAGATGGGCCGCGAGGCGGCACAAGCTCAGGGCTGGTATGACCAGCGCGGGCAGGTTCAGACGTTGTTCGTGGTGTGCATCGTGGGCGGAGGACTGTTGAGCCTGGCGGTCCTGCTGCGCCTCACCCGCGATCTGCTTCCCCGGCACATTCCCGCGTTTGCGGGCATGATTCTGCTGGCCTGCTTCGTCGGCGCCCGGGCCTTGTCGTTCCATCAACTCAACGACGTTCTGGATTGGGACGGGCTGGGGCTGAAGCTCCGGTGGATGATGGAGCTGACGGGAATCGCGGTGGTCGGCCTGTGCGCGGCCATGAACTGCTGGTGGTACAAGCTCGGACCCTTCGTTGAGAAGCCGATCGCCGCCACACCGGCGGTTGAAGGCGTTGTGGCTGATCGCGGGTCGAAGGCGGGATGAGGCCGGTCGGCAAGGTATCTGCCGCACGTCGTCGGGGGCCGTGAGTGGCGGGTGGTTGGCCTGAAACGCCATCCCCGCGGGATCTGTCTTGCTTTCCCGGCGAGGGGCGATATGGTGAGTATTGGATAGGAGAACTGCCGGCGGAGAGAAGCGCCGTTGCTGCAGGTCCGCGTGCCGGTGAACGCCCCGTGCCCGGATGCTGCGGCTTGCGTAGATCGGCCGGGGCAGGAAGTTTGAAGCGCCCAGTGCCGCTTGACATGCCACGTGGGCCCGGCCCGCCGCACCGACGCCTCGGTCTGAGGCACCATGTGGGCGGGCCACCGCTGTGGCCAAGGGCTTTGACCAAGAGGAGGTTATCTCGATGAAACGTGCTGAAATCGCCAACGAGCTTGCCGCGGTGGCGTCGGTTCTGGCGGTGATCGCAGGGACCGCAACCGCCGATCCGCCGGCCTACTTCGATCTGCGCGACGTGGACGGCGTCAACTACGTCACTTCCGTCAAGAGCCAGATCGGCGGGACCTGCTGGACCCACGGCGCCATGGCCGCCATGGAAAGCAATCTGCTCATGACAGGGGCGTGGGCCGCCAACGGCGAGAACGGCGAGCCGGACCTCGCCGAGTACCATCTGGACTGGTGGAACGGCTTCAACACCTTCAACAACGACGATGATCCCGGCGGGGGAGGGTTGACGGTTCACGAGGGCGGCGACTACCGCGTGACCTCGGCCTATCTCACCCGTCTGGAGGGCGCGGTGCGGGATATCGACGGGCAGTCCTACGAGACGCCTCCGCCGCGCTGGGATCCGAGTTTCCACTATTACTATCCGCGGGACATCGAGTGGTTCGTGGCCGGGGAGGACCTGAGCAACATCAACCTGATCAAAGAGAAGATCATGGCCGAGGGCCTGCTCGGCACCTGCATGTGCTACAGCGGCGCGTACATCGACAACTACATCCATTACCAGCCGCCCAACACCAATGACCTGCCGAACCACGCGGTCGGGATCGTGGGGTGGGATGACAACAAGGTCACTCAGGCCCCGCAGGGGCCGGGGGCGTGGATCGTCAAGAACAGCTGGGGTGACTGGTGGGGCTACGACGGCTACTTCTGGATCTCCTACTACGACAAGTGGGCCTGCCAGGAGCCGGAGATGGGCGCGGTGTCGTTCCAGGATGTCGAGCCTCTGACCTTTGACAACGTCTATTTCCACGACTATCACGGTTGGCGCGACACGATGCGCGATGTGACGGAGGCGTTCAACGCATTCGTGGCCGACGATGATGAGGCACTCATCGCCGTCAGCTTTTTCACGGCCATCGATGGCGAGAGCTACACGGTGACGGTCTATGACCGCTTCGAAGGCGGCGTGCTTCTGGACGAGCTTTCCTCGCAATCCGGCACGATCGAGTACACGGGATTCCACACCATCGATTTGAACACTCCGGTGGACCTTGTGGCCGGCGATGAGTTCTACATCTATCTCCAGCTCTCAAATGGTGGGCACCCCTACGACCGCACGTCCGATGTCCCGGTCCTGCTGGGCGCTTCGTACCGCACGATCGTGAAGTCCGCGGCGAACCCGGGGGAGAGCTACCACCTCAGCCGCCGCGGCTGGCTGGACCTTTACGACTATCAGTTTGATGACCCGACCTGGGACGGCACGGCGAATTTCTGCATCAAGGGTCTGGTGGGGACGCCGCTCTGTCCCGCGGACGTCAACGGCGACGAAACCGTCAACATCGACGACGTGTTCGAGATTCTCGCCCACTGGGGCGAGGATTCCGGCCCCTGCGATGTGAACGCGGACGGCACGATCGATATCGATGATGTGTTCGCGGTCCTGGCGGCGTGGGGTCCATGCCCGTAAGGTATTGCCACATAAACGGTTATGATGATTCTGGGCCTCGCAGAGCGGGGCCCTTTCTCATCGGCCCGCCGGGCTCGGGTCGCCCGCGCGGGGGCGAGGCTGCCTGCCCGGGATGACATATTTCCGTTGCTTTGGTGCAGGAAAAAGACTACTCTGGCATCCAGAAAGTCGAGCGCATGCGGACGAAGGGAACCGCCGCGCTGCCATTGGGGTCTGATCACTCGCCTGCGGCGAGCATGCTTTGAGATTCACGACGAGTGGCGCGCGCGGACGCGGACCGGGTTTCGTACGTCCCGCCGGTTTGGGGTGGTGTTTTTCGCATGTGTGTCAGGAACATTCTCAATACAAGGAGAAGGGCTGTGTGTACGCATCACCTGATTCCCGGCCGAAGCCGATCAAACGTGTGGGCCGTGGCGCTGCCGGCGGTTCTGGCGGCCGCGCTTACCGTCCCGGTCGCCCGCGCCGGCGCCGAAGAGCTGACGCTTCAGTACGACTTTCAGCGACCGGAAGTTTCGCCGGTGCTGATCGCGGGGCAGATCTATGACCGGGTGGAGATGATCGGCTGCGCCAACGGAGGGGTTCCGGGTCAACCATCCCTGCCCGCCTGCGGCGCGCAGATCCTGCTGCCGTTCGGCGCGGAGGTGGAGAGCATCGAGGTGACCGCGGAGCGGAAGATCTCGCTCGGCGATGGTTTCTTCATCGAGCCCGCGCCCCGGCCGGTGCCTGTGTTGCAGCAGCGCTCGGCGCCGGTGCCGCCGACTCCCGACCCGGCGATTTATCAGCTTCACACGCCGGTTCCCGAAACCGCGTTCGAGGAGATCGGCACCAGCGCGTTCCGCGGCTACCGGATACTCACGCTCAAGCTCCAGCCGGTGAGCTACGTTCCGGCTTCCGGCGAGCTCAGCTACTGCCCCAAGCTCATCGTGACGGTAAACACCACCGGGTCCGACGCATCCTCGTTGATGTTCCGGGGTCTGGCGGGCGACGAGCAGGCGGTGGCGGGCCGCGTGGACAACCCCGATGGTCTGGCGGGCTATCCCGCCGCCCGCGGCGACGGCAAGGGCTATGACCTGATCATCATCACCACTCCGGGGCTGGTCAGCGCGTTTCAGCCGCTGGCGGACTATCACAACGCGCATGGAACCCAGACCGAGATCCACACCACCGACGACGTCGGCAGCAACGATCCGGTGGATGTCCGGGACTATATCCGCGAGCGCTATCTGAACGACGGGATCGAATACGTCATCGTCGGCGGCGACGATGACGTCATCCCCGCCAAGAACCTGTATGTCGACGGCACTAACGATATGCCCGGCGACATCTTCTTCTCATGCCTCGACGGCTCGTGGAACTGGGACAACGACGGTTACTGGGGTGAGCCGACGGACGGCGAAGGCGGCGGCGACGTGGACCTGATCGCCGAGGTCTATGTCGGACGCGCCAGCGTGGACAACACCACTGAAGCCACCCGCTTCGTGAACAAGACCCTGTGGTATCTAAACGGCGGGCATTCCACGCCGCAGAACGCGCTGTTGGTCGGTGAGTACCTCGGCTTCGGCGGGATAGCTGAATGGGGTGGAAACTATCTGGATGAACTCATCGACGGTTCCGACGAACACGGTTATGTCACGGTGGGCATCCCCAGCGATTTCTACAACATCGACACGCTGTACGAGCGCGACGGCGCGTGGGGCAAATGGGACCTGATCGGCAAGCTCGATGCCGGTGTTCACATGCTCAACCATCTCGGGCATGGCGCTCCCGACTACGCCATGCACCTGTATAACAGCGACATCCTCAACGATGTTCACAACGAAGACCTGTGCTTCGTCTACTCGCAGACCTGCTCGGCCGGCCACTTCGACGGGACGGAATGCTGGGCGGAGTGCATGAACATCAAGATCGATGAAGGCGCTTACGCGGTGATCATGAATGCCCGGTATGGATACGGGGCGTGGAACTCCACCGACGGCCCCTCGCAGCGCTTCAACCGGGAATTCTGGGATGCGGTGTTCAACCCCTCGGAGGGCTTCCCGCAGCTCGGCAAGGCCAACTCCGACTCCAAGGAAGACAACATCTATCGCATCAACGAGAGCTGCATGCGGTGGTGTTGTTACGAACTGAACCTCTTCGGCGATCCCTCCGTGGGCTTCCGGGAGATGACCGGTATGGGCGTCTCGCCCGCCGGTGGTCTCGACTCCGAAGGCCCGCACGGCGGCCCGTTCACGCCCGATGAGATCAGCTACACCGTCATCAATCACGATGAGACTCCGCTGGAGTTTCAGGTTTCAAAAACCGCCGACTGGGTCGATCTCAGCACCACCGGCGGGACGATCCCCGGCGAGGGCGAAGTGCAGGTGACCGTCTCCATCAACGATCTGCCCAATAACTTCCCCAACGGGCACTACGAGGACGTCGTGGAGTTCGTGAACCTCACGAATCACGAGGGCGACACCACCCGCCTGGTGACCCTGGAGGTCGGCGTTCCGGCGCCGGTCATCGTCTTTGATTTGAACACCGATCCCGGCTGGGCCACCGAAGGCCAGTGGGCGTTCGGCCAGCCCGCCGGCCAGGGCGGCTCATCCTGGGGCTATCCCGATCCCACCGGCGGCTACACCGGCGACAACGTCTTCGGCTACAACCTCAACGGCGACTACACGACCAGCGTCGGTCCACCGTATTACCTCACCACCAACGCCATCGACTGCTCAAACCTCACGCAGGTCGAACTGCACTTCTACCGCTGGCTTAACAGCGACTATCAGCCCTATGTCTATCAGACGATCGACGTGTCCAATGACGGCGTCAACTGGACGGGAATCTGGGACAACGGCAGCAATGAGATCGCGGAGAACTCCTGGTCGCCCCACGAGTACGATCTGTCCGACCTCGCCGACAATCAGCCCACGGTCTACATCCGCTGGGGACACCAGGTCGCCTCCAACGGCGCCTGGGCCTACAGCGGGTGGAACATCGATGACATTGCGATCTGGGGCGTCGAGCCCACGCCCGAATGCCCCTGCGATGTCAACGGCGACGGGTTCGTGGATATTGACGACATCTTTGACGTTCTCGCCTGCTGGGGTAACACCTCCGGCCCGTGCGACGTCAACGAGGACGGCATCGTGGACATCGACGATGTCTTTGCGATCCTGGCCGACTGGGGGCCGTGCTGACCGGGGGCTTGTTGACAGCCGGCGAGATGCCGGAATTCGCGAATCAGCCGCAGGCCCGGGCCTGTGGCTTTCTTTTGCCGCCGCGACAGCGCGGTATCATGCGGGCCATTGTGCCCCCGGCGTCCTGGAGCTTTATCGATGCCCCTGAGTGGAGATACCGATCATGGCGCTTCCCGATCTACGTCCGCAGGCCAAACGCCGCACGCCCGAGCAGATGCTGGCGCATCTTCAGTCATTTGAGCTTGACCTGAGGTTCTCCGCGGGCATCTGGTATTTCTCTCCGGCCCACAGCAGGTTTCACGATCGCTACGGTGACGAGCTGTCGATCGAGCAGCGGCTGGAGATCGCCGCCGGCCTCGCGGATTGCGGGTTGGAGGGAATGGAAGCCCACTATCCCAACGAGATCCGCGAAGACAACCTCGACCTGTGGAAATCGTTCACCGCCGATACCGGAATCCGAGTCATCACCGTCGTCCCGCTGCTGTTCTGGGACCGCCAGTTCGAGTGGGGCTCGCTTTCCAACCCGATGCCCGGTCCGAGGCAGGCCGCGATCGACCGGGCGAAAGCCGCCTTCATGCTGAATAAGGAACTCGACACCGACTTCGCGGTGGTCTGGCCCGGCATCGACGGCTACGAGAACCCGTTCGGCATCGACTTCGCCGCGATGCGGGATCGTTTCGCCGAGGGCCTGGCCGAAGCGATGGACGCCGCCCCCGGCGTGCGGGTGGCCTTCGAGCCCAAACCCTACGAACCGCGGGGGCGGATCCTCTTCGGGACCACGCCCGAGGGTCTCCTGCTCGGACAGCAGGTGGAGTCGATGCTCAAGGCGGATGAGAATCAGCGATTGCTCGCCGAAGGTCACAAGCTCTGCTGCATGAATCCCGAGATCGGCCATGTGCTGATGGGGTTCGAGGATCTGGCTTATGCCATGAGTTGGCCGCTGTCTGAAGGACGCCTCGCCCACACCCACTGGAACAGCCAGCCCCTGGGCAACTACGACCAGGACCTGAACGTCGGCGTGATCTCGCCCGAGCAGCTCGAGGCGATGATGTACACGCTGAAGATGCACGGCTACCAGGGGTATTTCGGCATCGACATCAATCCCGAGCGGATGCCCGTGGATACCGCCCTGAAGAACTCGATGGACGCGGTCCGCGCCGCGAATGACCGGATCAACGCGCTGGATCACGAGGCGATCCTGTTCTCGCACCAACATCCCGACCAGGTGCGCGGATGGTTGGAGGGCCACCTCATCCGGGCCCGCGCCCCGCATCCGGATCGTCTGCCGTTTCTGCCCCGTCCGCTCTGATCGTGCCGGTTATGAGGACGGCCCCAGTCTCCGCTTCCTGAGTCCCCCCGCATATCAAAAGGCCCGGCATGACTGCATACCTCCTTGGCATTGACGTGGGTACGAGCGGCAGCAAGGCGCTGCTGATCGATGCGGAAGGGTCGGTCAAGGCGACGGCGACCACGGAATACCCGCTGCTGACGCCGCGTCCCCTCTGGTCCGAGCAGAATCCTGAAGATTGGTGGGAAGGAACGATCGGAAGTATCCGCAGCGTTCTGGAGCAATCGGGGGTGCGGCCGGAGGATGTCACCGGCGTGGGGTTGACCGGCCAGATGCACGGCCTGGTGCTCCTGGATGGAGCGGGCGAAGTGCTGCGACCCGCCATGCTCTGGAACGACCAGCGCACCGAAGCGCAATGCGAGCAGATTCACCGGCAGATCGGGCTGGGAGTAATGATCGAGTGCACCGGCAAACCGGCGCTGCCGAGCTTCACCGCACCGAAAATCCTCTGGGTGCGCGAGAATGAACCGCAGGTCTACGGTTCGGTGGCAAAGATTCTGCTGCCCAAGGACTACGTGCGATACCGTCTGACCGGCGCGTTTCTGAGCGATGTCGCCGACGCCTCGGGCACTTCACTTTTTGATGTTCGTCATCGCAACTGGTCCGATGAGATTGCCGGCGGGCTGGAGATACCGCGGGCCTGGCTGCCGGAGGTGACCGAGTCACCCGTCGCAAGCGCGAAGATCAGCGCGGAGGGGGC
>CP070772.1:556859-571781 GCA_020345805.1 Phycisphaerales bacterium
CACCCCAGCAGTGAGAGCGAGTCTGATCCATGGCTGAACAGGTTGCAACCAACATCACCTGGCACGAAGGCGAAGTCACCCGCGCCGAGAGGGAAAAGAACCTGGGACAGAAGGGCGTCACCATCTGGATGACCGGCCTCTCCGGCTCCGGCAAGAGCACCCTGATGAACATCCTGGGCTGCCTGGACCGCCCCACCAGTGGCCGGTACGTGCTGGCCGACCGGGACACGAGCCGGATGAGCGCCGGCGAGCTCGCCATCGTGCGCAACGAGCAGATCGGTTTCGTCTTCCAGTCCTTCGAGCTTCTCCCCCGGCAGAGCGCGCTGAAGAACGTGGAGCTGCCGCTGATTTACGCCCACGGCGGCTGGGGGAGCCGGCGTCGCCGGGCCCGCCGGGCACTGGAGCGCGTGGGCCTCGGCGACCGCATGAGCCACCGCCCCAACCAGCTTTCCGGCGGGCAGAAGCAGCGCGTGGCCATCGCCCGGGCCATTGTCAACGGCCCCGCCATCCTGCTTGCCGACGAGCCGACCGGCAACCTCGATTCCACCACCACCGAGGAGATCATGGAGTTGCTCGAGCAGCTTCATGACGAAGGGCAGACGATCCTGATCGTCACCCATGAACGGGACGTCGCCTCCCATTGCCGGCGGGTCATCTGGCTCACCGACGGCCTGGTTTCCTCGGACCTGCCCTCGGAGGAGGATCCGGCGGTCCGCGAGCATCGCCTTCGCCACCTGGCGGAGATCGAAGAGGCCGCGCGGGCGGCCGGGGATTCCACTCATCTGATCACCGCGGGAGACCGGCCGTGCTGAGACTGCTGGTTCATCTTCAGGCCATCGTCCTGGCTCTCAGTCAGATCTGGGCCAACAAGACCCGGTCCTTCCTCACCACCCTGGGCATCATCATCGGAGTGGCGTCCGTAACCACGGTCATTGCCGCCCTGACCGGCCTGAAGACCTCCGTGCTCAACGAGTTCGAGACCTTCGGGGCGAGCAAGATGTTCATCTTTCCGGATCGTCCGGACGATGCGCCGCGGAACATGTATCCCTGGCGCGAGATCCGCCTGAAGATCCCGGAATTGCAGGCACTGAACGAGAACTGCCCGTCGATAAGGCAATTGACCCCCATCACCAACGAAGGGGCCAATCTTCAGTTCCGCGATCGCATCCGCGAGGGGGTGAACATCACAGGCATCTGGCCGGCCTGGCACGAAATCGAGAACCGCTCGGTCATCATGGGTCGTCAATTCACGCTCAGCGACGAGGAAGGCGCTCACCAGGTCTGCCTGGTCAATGATGAAGCGATCAAGGAACTGGGGCTCGACGCCGACCCCAGCGGGCAGCACATCCTGCTGAATGGCCGGCGCTTTCTGATCGTGGGAGTGGTGGAGACCCTTCAGGCGAGCATCTTCGGGCCGCAGACCACCAGCAGCGAGGTGTTCATCCCCTTCTCGACGATGGTGAAGCTCAAGGACCCGCAGTTCTTCTTCTTCGTCATCGCGCAGGTCGTCTCGCCCGAGGCGGCCGAGGAGGCCAAGGCCGAAGCGACATTCGTGCTCCGCAAGAGTCGGGGTCTGGACGCCACCGAGCCCAATACGTTCGAGATCGCCGCCATCGACCAGTTCATCGACCAGTTCAAGGCCATGGCGGCGGGCATCACCGTCATCGCAGGCGGGATCGTGGCCATCTCTCTGCTCGTGGGCGGAATCGGAATCATGAACATCATGCTCGTCTCCGTCTCCGAGCGCACGCGCGAGATCGGCCTCCGCAAGTCGGTGGGTGCCACGCCCATAGTGATTCTGATGCAGTTTCTCCTGGAAGCCATCACCCTCTGCTTCATGGGCGGTCTGGTGGGCCTGGCCTGCGGGGAGGCGTTCGCCTTCGCCATGACCCTGCCCGAAGACAGCCCGCTGGAGGAAGCCTCCATTCCGATCTGGGCGGTGGTTCTCTCCTTTGCTTTCAGCGCCGGCGTGGGCGTGATCTTCGGCATGTTCCCGGCCGTCAAAGCCGCGCGCCTCGACCCCATCGAAGCGATGAGGCACGAATAGACGGTCAACGGACAACCCGCGGGCGATTCACCTTGAACAACGCTTGTTTGCCGCCGCCGGATTCCTCCCCCGACCTTTGCCTTCGTGGACAAACCAGGACGTCAACGATGAACAGCAGACCCGCTCACGAAAAATCACGCGGCATCCTCACACGATGTGGCGCTCTCTGCGCGACGCTTGTGCTGGCCGGATGTGTCGGCCCGTTTGCCAGGAATGACTACCTGGCCTTCCAGGCCCCGCCCGAGCAGCTTCACGACATCGAGGCGGTACGGCTGGAGGACCGCTCTCGCAGCGACCCGGTCTCCGTCGAGGACGCCACGGAACAGGTCATCAGCAAGGTCGTGGAACCGCCCGAGCCGCCGGCGAAAGTGACGGTGTCGCTGGAGGAAGTGCGGGCCGCCGCCCTCGCCCGGAATCTCGACCTGGCCGTCGAGCTGCTCAGCCCCGCGATCGCCCAGGCAAGCGTGGATGAAGAGGAAGCCAAGTTCGAGAGCACCTTCTTCGGCGACATCCGTCGAAGCCGATCCGACAGCCCCACGCCGACTCCGCTCATTGCAGGCTCCCAGACCGACTTCACCTCCTTTGACTTCGGCGTGAGTATTCCTCTGCGCAGCGGCGGGCAGGTCATCGTCGATCTGCCGTTCAGCGAAACCGACACGAACAATCCCTCTGCTTTTCTCAATCCCTCTTACAGCACCGATCTTCGGTTCTCCGTAAGCCAGCCGCTCCTCCGCAACGGATGGCAGCGCACCAGCACTTACTCCATCCGGGTGATGAAGCATCAGAAACAGATCGCCGACGCCCGCACCAAGCTGGAGGCCATCCGCGTTCTCGCCAATGCCGACAAGGCCTATTGGAGGCTCTATGCGGCTCAGCGCGAACTGGTGCTGCGCCAGCAGCAGTACGAATTATCCATGACTCAGCTGGAGCAGGCCCGGCGGCGGGTGGCGGCCGGCGACGTGGCCGGCATCGAGGTGACCCGGGCCGAATCGGGCGTCTCGCAGCGCCTGGAGGCGATCATCATCGCCGAGACCCTGATGCGGAGCCGGCAGCGCGACCTGAAGCGGGTAATGAATCGCGACGACCTGCCGATGAACGGCCCCACCGCCATTGAACTCACCACCCCACCGCAGCCGGTCGGGCTGGATCTCGATCCGGAAGCCCTCGCCGACTTCGCGTTGGCCAATCGCATGGAAATGCTGGAGCTGGAGCTGCAGCTGGCGATCGACGCCTCCACCGTCGACTTTCGTCGCAACGCTGCCCTGCCCCTGGTCACCCTTGACTACACCTACAACATTAACGGCCTGGGGTTGACTTACAACGATGCCTTCGACCAGCTTCCCGACCATTCATTCGAGGACTGGTCGCTGGGGGTGAGAGCGGAGGTCCCGCTGGGCAATGAGGCGGCCAAGGCGGGCGTCCACCGGGCGATCCTGCAGCGCCTTCAGCGCCTGGCCACCAAGCGCCAGCGCGAGGTCGCCATCCGGCAGGAAGTCTTTGAGGCCCTCGACCAGTTCCAGCAGAACTGGCAACGGATCCTCGCGGCCCGTCAGGAGGCCATCCTCAACGGGCGGACCTACGAAGCCGAACGCCGGCAGTTCGAGGTGGGGCAGCGCACGAGCACGGATGTGCTGGATGCGGCGGCCCGTCTGGCCGAGGCCCAGTCCCGCGAGATCCAGGCCCTCGCCGACTACCAGATCTCCCAGGTAGACATCGCCTTCGCCACCGGCACGTTGCTGGGCCATGACCGGGTGCGGTGGGAGGCGACGGACCCTGCGGACCTGGAGAACTGACCCCTGCCTCGCCCCGCCACCGGGCCGCGCCACCCCGTCAAAAAAGGTGAAGCCCGCCTTTCGGCGGGCTTCAAGGTGCCCTCTCTCTTTGGAAGTAAGGGGGCAGATTGGATTGTCGTCTTTCAACGGCGACGTGTGCGGCGGCCCATCAGGCCGGCCAACGCCAGCAACACCACGGCACCCGGAGCGGGGATGTTGCCCGGATTGTAGATCCGCACTCCGCTCAGATCATCACCTTCCACCTGAACAAACAGATCATCGACCCAGAAAAGATCGCCCGGGCCTTCGCTGGGCGAGTAGAGGCGGCACTCGATCACCAGCGCGTCGCGGGCGCCCGCGTCGCTGTCGAAGACCCACTGCCACCCCGTTTGGTCCCAGCCCTCGCCGGGGCCGTAATCATCGTTGCCACCCGCCGATCCCATGTAGCTGTTGATATCATCGGACGTGGCGTAGTGCGCCCAGATGCGCACCGACGGGGATGCTCCCGGCGAGTCGTCGAAGCGCCAGAAGCTGGCGTCGATGATGTCCCCGTCCTGCAGGCCGGTGATGAACGCGAGATATGCCTGCGGTGTTCCTTCGATCGGTTCCTCCACCAAATGCAGGGAGCGATCGCCGCTATGTACCGGGTCCGGCGCGCCCACGTTCTCCGCCAGCCCCAGATTGCCATAGAAGCCGCAGATTGTGCCGAATCCATCTTCCCAGCCGTAGCTGTCAGTGATGATCTCGGCCTGAGCCGATGCGCAGACCAATCCGAGCAACGGCAGTACAGTCGCAATGCAGATCCTCATTTTTCTCCTCCAAGAAAGTTAGAACGGAAGTTCAAAAGGCTGCTTTCCACACCCGCTGACGCAACGTCAACGGGAAACCTGGCTTACTGGGAGCGACTCGGGCAAGGTGGACCATCCCTCAGGTGCGAAACAGTCGGCAAAGGACAAACCGACACCGGAACTTCATCAGCAGCTTGGGATGTTTCGCTGTCCCTCTCTCCTGCGCTCACTCTCTTCCGATCGCCCGCACGGTGCGGGCAATCCCTGCGTGAAGGCCCAGTTTGGGCATTCGGCCGGATGATGTCAAGAGGCAATCGCACAATTCACCGACAACAAATCGCGTCGGGCGCAAGTACAAGCCAGGCCTCATCTTCCGGCATCAGGAGTCGCTTCCGCCACCGGAGACTGGATAAAGCTGATAAACTGGTGAAGAAATCGCGTCTCCCAAACTCGTGCAACAGATCGCCCGGTCACGGATAATCGCTCTGCCAACCGCCTGTTTCAGGGGAATCGCCATGGCCCTTTCCAGCACCTCGGTGAGGCGGCAGACTGATCAACAGCGTCTCGAACAGCTCCTCGCCGCCGCTCACCCCTGCCTCAGCATTGTCACGCCCGAAGAGAGTCACACGATCGAGCTCATCAATGCCGCGGTGATGGGCACGCTCTATCCGCTGTGGTACTGGTCGGCCGTCCGCGGGATCTATCCGGGCCTGATGGAAGCGGCAAAGTCGCTGCCGGAGACGGAGAACCCGGCCGCCGCGCTCTACTACTTCGCGAAGAACATCAACGACCGGGCGGTCTGCATCATGCTCGATCTGGCGGACCATCTCGACGACAAGCACGTGCGGCGGGCTTTGCGTGACGCCATCAAGCATTTCCGCCGCGTCGGCGGCACCCTGATCCTGCTCGATCACAAGCGCTCGCTGCCCCCGGTGATCGCCGCCGAAGCCACTCCTCTGGCGATCTCGCTTCCCGACGAGGACGAGCTGAACCGCATCGTTCGGGCCACGCTCCACCGGATGCATCGCCAGAAGCCCGTGAAGGTCAACATCTCACGCCGGGACCTGCAGACCATCATCCGCAATCTCCGGGGCCTCACGCGCACCCAGGCCGAGCAGATCATCATCGATGCCGTTTCCGCCGATCGCATCTTCGACGCTCACGACATCAACTCGATCCTCGCCCAGAAGCGCCAGCGGCTGCAGGAGGACGGCCTCCTGTCCTACATCGAGACTCCCGTCGATCTCGGTGAGATCGGCGGCCTGCGCAATCTCAAGCGATGGCTCAAGCAGCGGCAGGAAGCGCTGAGCAAAGAGGCATCCGACTTCGGACTGCCCCCGCCCCGCGGCGTGCTCATGCTCGGAGTGCAGGGCGCGGGCAAGAGCCTCTGCGCCAAGGCGATCGCCACCGCCTGGCAGAGGCCCCTGCTCCTTCTGGATCCCGGCGCGCTTTACGATCGTTACGTCGGCGAATCGGAGCGCAGGCTCCGCCAGGCCCTGCGTCAGGCGGAGATGATGGCTCCCATAATTCTGTGGATCGACGAGATCGAGAAAGGTTTCGCCTCCGCCGCGGCGCAGTCCAGCGACGGCGGCCTGTCGCAGCGCATGTTCGGCACGCTGCTCAACTGGATGCAGGAGCACGATGAGCCGGTGTTCGTGGTCGCCACCGCCAACAACATCGACGCCCTGCCTCCGGAGCTCCTTCGCAAGGGCCGGTTCGACGAGATCTTCTTTGTCGATCTGCCCGGCAAGGCGGTGCGCAAGCAGATCTTCTCCATCCATCTCAAGAAGCGCGGCCGGGATCCCAAGACCTTCGCCCTCTCGTCGCTCGCCGAAGCATCCGAAGGTTACAGCGGGGCGGAGATCGAGCAGGCCGTCATCAGCGCCCTGCACAAGGCCTTTGCCGACGGCGTGAAACTGACCAGCCAGCACGTTCTCACCGCGGTTCAGGAATCGGTGCCGTTGTCGGTTACCATGGCCGAGCGCGTGGATCAACTCCGGCAATGGGCCCGGACCCGCTGCACCTCGGCGGGTTGAGAGCAGACAGGTGGCCGGGGGCATCGTGTGCGGAGCAGTCGAGCATGAAACTCGGAACACGCCGGCGGTATGTGAAGGTCATGCGAGCCGAAGCGATCGCCGCTTGTCTGTTGATCCTCGCCGCCTGCACTGCATCGCCGTCGGAGGAGCCATGGGATCCGGTTCGCCGGGTCTCACGGATCGAGGCCGCAAACCGCGCCGGCGATTACTACACCGCCCGCGATCTGGCGACCGAGTATCTGAATGAGTATCCGAACGAGCCCGGGCGGTCTCTCCTCGCCCGGCAGTATCTTCAGGAAGCTGAAGAGTGGATTGCCCGCATCGAGGCCGGCCCCGCAAGCGCCGACCGCGTGCTGGACGAACGCATCGTTCAGCGTCGGGACGACGTGGACCGGCTGATCTGGTACATGCACAAATACGGCGCCCACCGCTACGAAACGCGCGTTGAGCTGTATCTGGGCCGCAGCCTCGACGGCGGGGCACCCTGGATCCGCTTCCGGGCCGTCTATCACGGATCCGGTTGGCTGTTCTTTCACTCCCTGACCGTCGTCGCCGACAATCAGCGGTTTGACTGGACCGGGCTCGACGTTGAACGCGACAATACCGACATGGCGTGGGAAACGTACGACCGCATGGCGGACGGCCGGATTCTGGAGATGATCCGCGCGGTGATCGCATCCGACCAGGCCTTGATCCGCTTCAGGGGCTCTCGCGGCTACACGGACCATAAGTTCACGGAGGTCGACCGCATCATGCTTCGCGATCTACTGACGGCATACGAAGTGCTCGGTGGCACTTTTCCTCAACCGTCATGAGGACTGCACCTGATCGCGGCATCTATGCCCCCACGTGCACCACGCATTGGCGGCGATGGCCCCCTCGGCGGTGCTCCCAGAGATAGATGCCCTGCCAGGTCCCCAGGGCCAGGCGACCGTCCACGACGGGAATCGAAAGCGTCGTGCTCGTCAGGGCCGCCTTGATGTGCGAAGGCATGTCGTCGGCCCCTTCAATGGTGTGGGTGTAATGCGGGTCGTTCTCGGGCACGAGCCGGCTGAGCCAATGCTCCAGATCGTGCCGGGCCGAAGGATCGGCGTTCTCCTGGATGGTGAGGCTGGCGGAGGTGTGCTGCACGAGTATCGTGCAGAGCCCCTCCCGCACACCCGACTTCTCCACCACCGCCTCCACGCGGTCAGTGAATTCGTACAGGCCCTGGCCGCGGGTCTGGATGGCCAGTCGCTCCGTCATATCGCAGATGGTAGCGAAAACAAGGATGCCGGCCGATTCGAAGATCAAGGTCCGGGATCGGATCGAGCCGAACGATGCCACTCAGCGAGGGCAACCGGGTCGCGGACCGCTCAGATTTCCCTGGCCATGTACTGCGAATAGTCCGGGTACCACATGGCTTCATCCACAATGTTGGGGATGTCCTCGTCGGGGATGATCTTTCCCAGGTTCAGACGCCGGGCTTCGCGGACCACCTCGATGGCGATCTTGCGGGAGACTTCGCGCAGAAGGCTCTGGTCCGGATAGAGTGAGCCGGACTCGAAGTCCTGCCTGGTAACGCAGTCGGCCAGAGTGCGAGCGGCCACCAGGAACATGGAATCGGTGATCTGCCGGGCCTCGGCGAGGATCGCGCCCAGCCCCACTCCGGGGAAGATATAGACGTTGTTGCCCTGACCGATCCGGTACTCCCGGCCCTTGTATCGCACGGGCGGAAAGGGGCTGCCGGTGGCAACGATGGCCCTGCCGTCCGTCCATTCGATCGCTTCCAGGGGGGAGCACTCGCATTTTGAATTGGGATTGGAGAAGGGCAGGATGATGGGCTGGTCCACGTGCCTGGCCATCTCGCGGATCTCGGGCTCACCGAACACTCCCGCGGTGGCGGTGGTGCCGAGGATGATGGTGGGCTTGACGCGGGTGATGGTCTCCAGCAGGTCGTGGGGACCGTCGGGCTCGAAGCCACAATGCTTCATCGCCTCGGCGTTGAGGGCGAACTCCCGCTTCTGACTGTCCTCGATGGTTCGACCCTCATGCAGAAGCCCCTGGCTGTCAAGGAACACCAGGGCCCGGCGAATGGTCTGTTCATCGGCGCCTTCCTCCTGCATGGCGGTGCGGACGAGCCGGCCGATTCCCACCCCCGCCGCGCCGGCCCCGTGGAAGACGATGCGGTGATCGGACAGCTTCTGCCCGGTGTGCTTCACCGCGGCGAGAATACCCGCTACGGCGACTCCCGCCGTGCCCTGGATGTCATCATTGAAACTGGTGATGCGGAGCTTATAGCGGTCAAGAATCCTGAATGCGGTGTTCTTGAGAAAGTCCTCCCATTGCAGGACGGCACGCGGAAAGACTTCGGCCACCGCTCCCACAAACGCCTCGATGAAGCGATCGTAGGCCTCGCCCCGCAGCCGGCGGTGACGCCAGCCGAGGTAATACGGGTCCTGCAGCAACCCGACGTTGTCGGTGCCGACGTCGAGGCTGATGGGCAGCGTCAGCGCGGGATGGATTCCCGCCGCGGCGGTGTAGAGCGCCAGTTTGCCCACGGGAATACCCATGCCCCCGGCCCCCTGGTCGCCCAGGCCGAGAATGCGCTCGTTGTCCGTCACCACGATGAGACGCACGTCCTTGTTCGGCGCGTTGCGCAGGATCTCCGGAATGTGATCGACGTCATCAGGAGTGATCCATATTCCGCGCGGCTGACGGATGATGTGGCTGTAACGCTGACACGCCTTCCCCACCGTGGGGGTATAGACGATCGGCATCAGCTCGGGCAGATTCTCGACCAGGACGCGGTAGAAGAGAGTCTCATTGCGGTCATGCAGGGCATCCAGTCCGATGAACTTCTCCAGGTCGTCGCTCTTCTCGCGGAGATGCTCCAGCTCCAGAGCAACCTGTTCCTCGATCGTCAATTGGCGGGGCGGAAGCAGACCGCGGAGCCCGAAGCGATCGCGTTCCTCAGTGGTAAAGGCGCCGCCTTTGTTGAACAGCGCTTCACGGATCAGATGTGAGCCTGCAAATGGAACCGTCACCACGTCCCGGGCCGGACGTGGACCTTTCACCATCGTATTCATTCCCGTTCACCTTGCCCATTCCAGGGCTTCCTGCGCCGGGGTATTGGCCGGCCAGACATGGCACCAACGGATTAACACCGGCGTCAGCAACGATCGTAGGCCCACTGATTCAACGGGGACAACCGCCGGCGGCGGTTGGTTTTCGAAGCCGCCGGCCCGGACCTCCGTTTCCAGAATGACAGCTCGCCTTCGCATTCACGAAGGCGAACCTGTCACGACTGATCAGACGCCACGTGAGGCGTGTTAGTTCAGACTTCTCAGCCCCAGTCCGCCAGGACCGCGAAGAGGTCGTCGATGTCCACCACCCCGCTGCCGTCCACGTCCTCCGGACAGCCGGGGCAGGGTCCCCAAGCGGCCAGGACTGCGAACACGTCATCGATATCAACGACCCCGTTGCAGTCGACATCGGCGGCGCGGCAGGTGTCCACGCCCGCCACCCAGGTCTGCCAGCTGTTGTTGATCGCGAACTCGTGATAGCCCCAGAAGCGGCCGGGATCGACCGGGTCCCAGCGCGTGCCGGAGTAGTCACCCCATCGGTCGAAGGTGTATGGGGCGTTACTCTCCGCCTGCGACACATCTTCGCGGAAGGTACCCAGCGGGTCGCCGGCCAGACGGTAGGTGGTTCTCATCGAGATGTACTCATCGTAACTGGAGCGGGCCACGGTCATCGCGGCATTGCCTTGAGCATCTGCGTCAATCGAGCCGTAGAAGGTGTGGATGCCATCACCGGGGGCGATCTCGCCGGACTGGACAAGCTGCGGCAGGAGGCCGGAGTCGGGCCAGCCTCTCATCTCGATCTCATACCACCGGGCCAACACCGGAGAACTGTTGATGTGATGTGTGCCCCACATCGAGCCGCCGCGATATGTCGCAGACCAGAACCGAGCATCGAACGTTTTTGGACGAACGCTGGTGCCCTTTTGCGGTGGCGTACCCGGCGCCGAGTAGGCGGGAACCGACAACAGCGTGTCCTGAATCGTGGGTGAGCCCAGCGGATCCTGTACCGCGATGAGCCGGACATGGGTCCGGTTGGAACCCTCCTGGTGCTCGATCAGGTAAAGCCCCGGCGGGTCGTCAAATGTCACGGCGGGAATGCCCGCGGACTGGGTGGATGTCGAAAGCAGGAACGAATTGGTGATCGCGGGCGGATTGCCGACCAGGAAGGAAGCCTTGTCGTAGATATATACCGGGTACACAGCGCCGAGGCCGAATCCGTCACCGGTTATGTATAGGGCCTCATCGTCCACCCCGATGTTCGGCGAATCGAACAGGTAGCCTGCATAGCCGCTCGTATCGAAGCGGTACTTGTACCACGTGCCGTTGGGATCCGAATCATCGGACACCGCGATCAGCACGTAGGACTTGCTACCCGGGGCATAGGCTTCGGCGGCCATGGCGAAGAAGCGGCCGCTCAGGGGGTCATAGAAGGTCTCCGGATCGAACACGAAGCTGGTTGCTCCCACACTGCCCCAGAAGCCGTAGGAATCCTCGATTTCATCAATGAATGTCTGGGTTCCGTCCTTGGTGTAGAAAGCGATCGCGCCGTTGGTCATCAGCACGATGTGCTCCGGGCCGACGGCGATGATCGGATCAGGCGGCTTCCAGCCGGTGTTGGTGATGCCGGTGAAGCCGATGTCCCGGCCGATGCGGACGATCTTCCGATCCACCTGCGGGACCGGCCTGGGGTCAAAGGTCGGCGGCTGGTGAGGCCCGGCCAGAGCGTCGGCGGTGAGGTCCGCCGTCCTGAAGCGAGACGGTTCCATCTCGTCCGTTACGCCCTGGGTGACGCCGACCAACTCCAGTGGACGCGGCGAGAGCATGGTGACATTGGCTGACGAGCGATCGTTGAAGCCGCCGTCGCCGGACCAGGCGCAGATCAGCTCGCCGCCGGGGCCGAACGCGAGGCGATTGGTGCCGGTCGCCACACGCATGGCCTGATCATTCTGCGTGCGCTCATTGATGCGGAATTCCCGGCCGATCGGCGCGCCGTTCGGAGCGAATATCTTCGCGAAGATGCCGGTGCCGTCGTCATCGTTGCTGTTGTAGGCGATGGCGTAGTGTCCCTGCGGGGCCACCGCGATGGCGATCCCGTTCTGCAGGCCCTTCGTGGAGGTGTTGACGAGGAACGCAAACTCATCGTCCGGGCAGCCTTGGGCATCGAACCGGCGGGCCACCACGCCGTAGTCGTCGCCGTCCGTCTCTCCGTCGAGCCAAGCCACGACATAGCCGTCCTGCAGTGCTGCGATGACCGGCTCGATCTGGCTCTCGCGAACCTCGCCGCATACGTCGATCGCCTCGCCCTCCGGATTGCCCTCGGCATCGAACCGCTGCATGCGGATTCCCAACGGGGCCATGTGTTCATCGGCCCGGGCGTAGGCCACGGCAAAGGAGCCATCAGCGGCAAACGCGATGCTGGGCATGTGGGTGCATCCGTCGGCTTCGCGGATGGCGAACTCATCCCCCATCGGCGAGCCGTCGGCGTTGAAGAGTCTCGCGTGGATTTCCAGGCCCGCCCCTTCATCCTTGGCCTTCACCCAGGCCACGAGAGAGTGGTTCTGGGGCGAGACCGCGACGACCGGCGCTTGCTGATGTCCCTGCCACTCTTGATTGACAAGGATCTCGGATGAGCCGTCCAGTTGATCATTGAAGATCCTGGCGATGATCGAGCCACCGAACCCATCCTGGCCGTGCGATTGCCAGACGACCCAGATAGGGCCGTCAGCCGAACCGGCTGCGATGTCGGGAAGCCACTGATGGGACCGGGTCCAGAGATTGAGGCAGGTTTCCGAGCCCAGGGCAACCCCCTGCGGCGTGAACCGCTGGGCGTAAACGCCGTATTGCCCGCCCTGTTGACGACGACTGGACCAGGTCACCAGGATGTTCCCGTCCGAGGTCACATCCACGGCGGCTTCGGTCTGTCCACTTGGCGCAAAGGTGCTGGCACGCCATTCATACCGGTGGTACGAGTCTTCACTAATGGGTACAACGCCTGCGTGCAGACTGCCGGCCAGCATGCCCGCCAGCACGATTACGGAACTGAGTTTCTTTGACATGACTCCTGACCTCTTCCTGTCGCCGCTACTCCGAGCCAATAACGTCGGAGCCATAGATCGAGCGGCGCGAATGACTGGAGATGGACAAATCGGTGCGCCGACCGCGCCTCTTTGTCGCTATGTGGTTATATGGATGATACTGCCCGGCGGTTTTGCCGCATTTCAATTCTCGGCAATTGGCGCAAAACGCCTCCGCCCGTCATTCTGGATAAGAATCCCGTCCGAGGACCGTCCGAGAACCCGAGCGGAACCGCGTCAGATCGGAGATTCGAACGCTCCCGCGTAGTGCCGAATAGCGGGCTCCCCGCCCTCGGGCCACACGATCGTGACGGCATCGAAGCGGACCGATCTGCCCGCCATCCGCCTCTGCTTCATGAGGCGGGAGGCCAGCCGGGCCATGCGGAACTGCTTGTTTCGGTCGATGCTCTCCTCGGGGGCGGGAGAGGGCTCGCGGCGGGTCTTTACCTCGACCAGAGCGACAGTGATGCCGTCCGGATCGAGAGCGACGATGTCCGCCTCGTCATCGCCCAGGCGGTAGTTTCGCTCCAGGATGCGGTAGCCCTTCTTTCTCAGACATCGGGCCGCCGCCCGCTCGCCGCGCCGTCCGAGGGATGGCTCGCGAAGGCCGAACAGGCGCCGCATCCACATCATGGCCCGTAGCGAAGGATCGCCATCTCCAGCAGCCGGATGTTCATCTCGTTCAACTCGTCGTATATACCACCTTCGAACAGCGACCGAATGTAGCGGGCCCGCTCTTCTTGCTCTCTTCGCGAGCCGATGTACTCGATCAGTTCACGCTGCACCTCGGGGTCATAGACGGTTCGGGCCGGCGGCTGGTCGATTTTGGCGACGTGAAGCCATTGCGTGGTGCTCCCCTGCTCAAACGGGCCGGCCGTCTCGCCCGCCGACAGACCCTCAACCCGTAGGCGGATGGCCTCGGAGAGGTCGGCCAGCTCGAAGTCGCCCCACTGACCGCCGTCGCGCATACCGACGGAATCGGCGACCACAGTAAACGATTCTCCTTCCGCCAACCGCCTCGTGACATCCTCGATGGCATCCGCCCGGCTCTCGGTGGGAAGGATAATTCGGGCCAGGGTCAAAGTTGCCGGGGGCGTGTAGCGGTTGTCCTCACGGTTGCGTCGATCGTATTCACGCTGCACGTCGCGCCAGGAGACGATGACCCGCGACTTCACCTTGTCCTGAAGTAATTGCCAGATCAACGCCTGATCGCGGCGGGCCTCGAGATACTCCTCCAGTGAGATCTGCTCGGTTTCCCGCAGGCGATTCCTGGTCTCGCCTTCGCTGCCCCCGCCTTTGCCGCTGATGATCGCCTCCCGCTCGCGATTCAGCCAGGCGATCAGCCCCCTCTGCTCCTCCGGGGTCAGGCCCGCCTCCGCCTCGGCGAGGAACAGGTCGCTCATTACCACCTCCTGGAGATGAACCCCGATGATGGCATTCGCCACGGCCCCGTACTCCTGGAGGGTCTTTCCCTCGGCCTCGGCGATGAGCCGGTTCGCAATGGGCTCGAAAAACTCCTCGGCGAAGATCGGCCGCCCGTTCACCTGCCCTACCATCCGCTCGACGATCACCTGCTCCCCGGGTTGCAGTGATCGTGCAGGCGGCGCCGGGCGAAGGGCAACCGGCGGTACACCGGAACCTCCGTCCCCGGCCGTCAGAGGACCGGCGCTCAGCTCCACGGGCACCTGCTGCCTCGCCGCCCCGGGGCCCACCTCCGCTTCTCCGTCGGCAAACTCCGCCAGACTGACGGGCCGAGGCGGCGGTCCCGAGCCAGGAGCCGCCGCGCACCCGGCAATGATCAGGGGCAGGAGCGGAACCGTTCGGCAGACGAGCTTCTGGCAGAATGCTGGGGTCATCGCAAGTTTCCTTCCCTGGATCGACGCCGGTGAGGATTGTAACCGGTTTGGCCGCTTATACTGCTTCGCGACCGATTCCAATCCTCTTCAGATGACAGGACAGCCATGAACCAGGACGAAGACGGACCGAAACTGCAGGTCGACAGTGACTGGAAGGCCGAGGCCCAGGCGGAAAAGGAGCGCCTGGCCCGCGAGACCGAGGAGAAGGCCCAGGCCCGCGAGGCGGCCGGCGGGGGTCAGAAGCTGCCCGAGGCCAGCTTCGCCACCCTCATGGGCATGCTCGC
>CP070772.1:571881-586752 GCA_020345805.1 Phycisphaerales bacterium
GTCCCTACATAATCACCCGCGAGATCGGCCGCGGCGGGATGGGCGTGGTGTACCTCGCGCGTGACACGCGCCTCGACCGCGACGTTGCGATAAAGGCGTTGCCCGAGCATCTGGCCGCCGACAGTGCTCGACTCGCGCGGTTCGAGCGTGAGGCGAAGACACTGGCGCAGCTGAGCCATCCGAACATCGCAGCCATTTATGGCGTCGAGGAGCACGCGGGCGTGCGGTATCTCGTACTCGAGTACGTCGAGGGCGAGTCGCTCGCCGATTACATTCAGCGCGGTCCGATCCCCGTCGATGACGCGATCGAGATCGCCGTACAGATCGCCGCGGGCGTCGAGGCGGCGCACGAGGCGGGGGTGATCCATCGCGATCTCAAGCCCGACAACATCCGCATCACGCCCGACGGCAAGGTCAAGGTGCTCGATTTCGGGCTCGCAAGATCCGAGACGATCAACACGGAGGGAGACCCGGAATCGCCCACGCTCTCGATTCCCGCCGCGTCGCCCACGATCCCCGGCGCCATCCTCGGCACAGCGGCGTACATGAGCCCCGAGCAGGCACGCGGCAAGCCGATCGATAAGCGTACCGACATCTGGTCACTCGGCGTCATCCTGCACGAGATGCTCACCGGGGAGAACCCGTTTGCAGGCGAGTCGGTGGGCGACTCGATCGGAGCGGTGCTGCATAAGGAGGTCGACCTGGCCCGCCTCCCGGCAGCGACGCCGGAGCGGGTTCGAGTGCTGCTGGAGCGGATGCTTCGGCGGGATCGCTCTTCACGCTGGCGGAGCGCAGGCGATGCGGTGCTTGAGCTCAACGAGGCGTGCATCGGCTCGTCAATGGTGAAAGCCGGGGCGGACTCCGCAGGCCCCTGGAGGCGGCGAATCACCTTCGCGCTGGTGCTCGTAACCGTGGCTTCAATGGCCACGGCGGCTTGGTTCGCACTGGAGCGGACGCCGGAGCAGATGCCGGAGCAGACTCCGCTAACGCCGGCCGCTACTCCGCGCTCGTTCCAACGCGTTACGCATTATGGCGGGGCCTTCAAGAATGTGTCCATCTCGCCGGACGAGGACACGGTGGTCTACTCCTGGAGGTCCGGGCCTGGCGACGACTGGGACATCTACAGCCAGCGGGTCGGAGGTTTCAATCGGTTCAACCTGACCGAGGATTGGGATCCCGATGCGACCGATCCCGCGCTGTCCCCTGACGGCCAACGAATCGTGTTCCGGTCGTCGGGCGAACGAGGCGGCTTGTTCCTGATGGGTGCGACGGGGGAATCACCGCAACGCCTGACCGAGGACGGATACACCCCCGCATGGAGCCCCGAGGGGTCGCAAATCGCCTACGGAAGCGGGCCGGTGTCGGACCCCCTTCACCGAGCAGGGTCAAGCCTCGTATATGTCGTCGACGCGAACGGAAACGAAGAGCCCTGGTGTTTGACGGACCGTGACGGCGTGCAGCCGAGCTGGTCGCCGGACGGCCAACGAATCGTGTTCTGGTCGAACACCGGCGGGCAGCGGGATCTTTGCAGCGTGCCCGCGGACGGGTCTGCCCCGGCGACGGTGATTACGAACGACATGCCCACGGACTGGTCCCCGGTATGGAATGAGTCCGATGGACGCGTGTACTTCATCTCCGACCGTTCCGGTGCGTGGGACATCTGGCGTGTCGAAGTGGACCCGGCGAACGGGGCAACTCTAAGAGATCCTGAGCCGGTCACGGTGGGCCTCGGCGACATCGGCTGGCTTGCGGCCTCCGCCGACGGCAGACGGATGGTCTATGTGCGCAAGACCATGACTAAAGACATCTTCCGGGCCCCGTTCGACGCTGATGCCGACCCGCCACTCGGCGATTTCGAGCCGGTCGTGGAGCTTACGACGAGTGATTACTACCCTGCCGTGTCCCCCGACGGCAAGTGGCTTGTCTACGTCGGTTCCGGTCAGCAGGAGGACATATTCCTCGTGAGTTCCGACGGCAAGGATCTTCACCAGGTCACAGACGACCGAGCCAAGGACCGACAGCCCCGGTGGCTGCCCGACGGTTCACGAATCTACTTCTATTCGGACCGAAGCGGGCAGTGGGACATCTGGTCAACACGCCCCGATGGGAGCGACCCGATCCGCCACACCGGCGGTGAGGGGATGGTGCAACACTCGCTGTCACCAGACGGCAACTGGATGGCTGTGAATGAAGGCAACCACAAGATTGTCCTCGTCGATCCAACGCTTCGGCACGACGAGCAGCCCGAGCCACGGCGAATCGGGCAAGGCGTCCTGCCCGAAGTACCCGAGAGTTCGGCTATGGCAGCGGGTTGGCTCGACGACCAGAGCCTTTGCGTGCTCTCCGAACTACCCGACGGCTCCAGAACACTCTATGTGTTTGATATCGAGACCGAAGAACGGCTCGCTGAGCACTCGTCCGCGTACCGGATCGTTCGCGATTGCATCAGACTCGACGAGCGTAGGCTGCTGTTCGACGCCTTCGAAGGCCTGGTGCTCATCGACCTGGACACCTGGACGGAGCGCATCGTGGCGCCGGCCAGCAGCTTCCCGGGAGTCTACGAGGATATCTCCCTGGATACCGAAGGAGGCTGGCTATACGTGTCCATAGAGAGCGTAGCAACAAGCGACATCTGGGCGATGGATTTGTTGGACGAGTAGAGTGGGACTAGCAACGAAGCGGCGATAGCCACCTTGCAGGCCCGCCGACGCGGAAGACGATCGGTCAGAAGGGCGATACCGGCCCATGTCCATCCCTATGTTTACCTGAACTGCATAGCCGGACGAACGTTCACTTCACCTTGCCGGATACGATGATGTTGATCTTCAACCGGCATGCAGCGGGGGACTGTCCTTGAGGCATCGACACCGCGCCGTGGCTGACTTCGTGCGGCGTAGACCGGGGCCGGCTTCGTGCGGGCGCTAGTCGCCCAGCTTGTCCCGGCCGCGGGCACCGTCGGTGGTCAGGACGTGATAGCTGGTGTTGGACCAGTCGTAGGCCAGTTCGCTGAAGTATCCGTCCCAGCCCCAGCCGGGGATCTGATCGTGCCAGAGGTGGTAACCGGCCTGGGCAAAGTTGCGGCTGGAAGCCATCTCCGCCTCACGAACGCCAAGACCCTCGATGTGGCCGTCATAGAACAACGTGACCGGCACGGATTCCCAGCCATGGTTGAAATAAAACGGCTCGCAGTCGTGGTAGGTGCCGCCCTGGAAGCCGGGGTTGCAGTCCAGACGCATGTTCTGCAGCCAGTGGTGCTCGGTCATGTGAGTCTTGAGATCGGCGTAGAGGATCCGACTCATGGCCGGCGAGCGAAACCCGCCGGGCAGCTCCCAGGGGTTCTTCCAGCCGTCATACTCCACGTAGTTGGCCATCACATCGGGACTGAACATCGCCGCCGGCGAGAGGCAGTAGCTGGACCAGCACGCAGTGCCGTCGCCGCCGAGGTAACTGCTGGGCAGGTATTCGCCCGGATCGTCGAAGGCAAGCTCGATGACCGCCACCACCGCCTTGTCCTTGGGCGCGAACCACACGGGATCATAGAACCGCCCCGTGACGTACTGGTTGAACTGCTTGCAGTTGGCCATGCGGAACGAACCGAATCCGACGAGATGGCTGGGACCGCCGGGGAAGACGATCGGCTGGCAGAGGCCCCAGTTGCCCGGCCAGTCCATCCAGTAGCCCCACAGCCGGTTGCTGCCTCCGCCCTGGTGTCCTCCGCCATCGGGATCACCGCGCCAGCCCAGGATCATGGGCGGGTGGTCCAAGCCGTTCGCGTCGGCGTAGGCGGTGTAGGCGTTGGACTCGCTGGTCCCGTAGCGGGAGAGATTGTCATCGCAGAAAGTGATCTGCCGGTCGTTCCATTCGCTGGCATAAGTCGCGTGCGCCGCGGCCAGGTTGCGCAGGTTGGCCTGCGACTTGGTCAGCTTGGCCTGCTCCCGGGCCTTGCCGATGGCGGGCAGCAGAATGCCGATCAACAGCGCGATGATAGATACCACCACCAGCAGCTCGATTATCGTGAATCCGCCTGATTCAATGCGTCTCATGCCACCACTCCCTCATTTTCGATCGTCTGGACCATTGGGCCTGCAAGCCCGCCGGGGCACAATCGGCAGTGTACCGACCTGCTCCGCATTGGCAACGGGTTTCCGCTCCTTTCGGTCCGCCCGCCGCCGTGCCGCTCATTGTCGCGAGTACTGCTGCAAACGTTGGGACGATTGAACCGAGATCGCGCTCCGGCCCCAACGGGCAGGTGCTGCGATCAGCCGGTTTGAGATCGGAAGCCCCCTCCTATTGCGCGACCTCATACGCCACGATGCGGTTGTCGTAGAGCGAGGGGATCACCAGCAGGCCGCGGTCGGGGATGTACTCCAGGTCCGCGCAGTACTCATTCCGCACCGTGGTGTTGAGAAGCTCGGTCATCTCGCCTTCCGCGGCGACGGCGAAGACCCGGCCGTTGAAGTCGGAGATTATGAAGCCGCCTTCGCCGTCGGGGCGGATTCCGTCCACGATCGAACCGGGGCCGAGGCTTACGATGGTGCGCACGGACTTGTTGTGAAGGTTGACGGCCTTGAGGGAGCCGTCGCCGGAGTTGCCGAAGACGACCTCATCACCGACCACGCAGATGCCGTTGGGGTCGGAGACCGCTTCCCCTTCCAGCCATACTTCCGCCTCGCCGTTATGAAGCCGGTGTATCGCTGCGCCTGCGGAGTCCGTTATATAAGCGGCTCCCGCTTCGTCGAATGCGACATCATTGATGAACCTGGCCTCCGGAACGGGATGGCGGGCGGCGATCTGCGCGGTATCGATATCGATCTCCACCAGTCCGGTGCGATCCACGGCGAACAGGCGATCTTCGTGAATGCACAGACCGGTGGGCCGGCTCAGCCCGCTCACCCACTGAAGCTCCTCGATCCGTCCGTCCAGCGAGATCTTCGACAGGAACTCCCTGCCCCCGGCGTAGAAGTTGGATGCATACATAACACCGCGCTTCTGGTCATACACGACCGATTCGGGATAGCGCAGAGTTCGGCGCAGCTCCCACGCCTTGGTCAGCCTCTCGTGTTGAATGACGGCGCTGCCGTCCTGACACATGAACCCCCAGCCGCCGAAGGATTCGACGACCGCCAGCAGCAGCTCGTTGTCTCCCTTCTTCAGCGGCAGGTAAACGTTATCGTTGAGGCCGACGATGCCGAGGAACGACGGATCGCGCTGCCGGTAGGCGCTGTTGCCGAGAAAGACGATCTGGCCGTTGAGGAACATGACCACGGCATCGCTGTAGCCGAAGCCGATCGTGCGCAGTTCGTCGGCGTCAGCGTGCAGCGTGGTTCGGGCATAGACGCAATCGACCGGCCCGCCGGTGCGACCCACGTGCCGGCCGATGTCCACCAGCCCGCCCGGCTCGCCCTCGACGGACGTCCAGGTGATGTCCGCCAGTCCCTGCGCATTCGGCGTCTGCTCCAGATCGAGCTGGCTCGCTTCAAAGGCCTGAGAAATCTCCCACTGCCTGATCATCCCCATCGGCGGCGTGACCTGCGGGGGTGGGTCGAAGACGAGCCCATCATCGCTGCGGTAGCGGAAGTTTGAGAAGTAGGCGGTGCGATCGGCCGGTGCGGTCAGGCCGATGGTGCCTACGCCCGGGCCGTGCTTCAATTCGTTGACCACCAGCACGGGCAGATCGGACTCGCCGAGAAAGACCCGTGCCTGCGTCCCCTTCACCTCCAGCTTCAGCTTCACCCACTCATCGGTGGGGATCTCGGCGGGGGCGGTGAATCCTTCGCCGCTGTAGAGCTGCCAGCTCCCGATGCCGTTGAACACCGGCGTGTACTGCACGGCATCCGGATAGAGGCCCGCCCGGTGCGGCCGGACGTAAACCTCCTCATGATTGCCCGGCCCCCGCATGTGGAAGGTGATACCCGGGTAGGAGCGCTCGCCGGTGACGGCGATGTCGACCTCGATCACTCCGTTTTCGAACTGAACGTCCTTCAGGAATGCCGGCCCCGCCAGCGTCTGCCGATCCAGGTGGGTGACGATCCTTCCTCCGGTCAACTGCCACCGGTCAGAGTCGAAGGCAATCGGCTCGTTCTCGGCATGGAGCGAGACGGTCGCGAGCAGCGCGCAGGCCGCGGCCGCGGCGCGGGAGACGATCGGCGGGCTGGCCATCATGGGGTATTCCTTGTGCAGCGAGGTGAAGGAGGGGACGTCTCCGAGGCGAAGAAGACGCCCCTCCGTCAGCTACACGCGTGGGAAGGCCCGGCCATCCCTTAGGAAACTCAATCTCTGATGTCCCGTTGCCCTGCCCCGACCGCCGGCGGCTCAGCTCTGCGGCCCCGGCGCCGCGGCCGCCTCCTCGGTTTCCTCCGGTCCGCTCCCCACCAGGGGAACGACCGATCTAAGATGCCTCGCGGACTGGTTGAGGTCGTCCACGATCAGCCGGGCCTCCTTGATGAGCGGTGTGGTGATGAACTCGAAATCTGGCTTCAGAGATGCCGAGAGGTTGGGCATCAGGAGCCGGGCGGGACGGATGGCGGGCCGCGGCTCGGGCCGGGTGGTGACCGTGCGCTGAGGCACGGAAACCGCCACCACGATGACCGCCGCGCACAGCACCAGCGACGCCAGCGCCGTTGACCAGCGCCGCGGAGTCGCATCGGCGCTGGTCACGGCGGATTGGCGCAGGGCTTCAAGCGTGCGCCGGCGCAGCTGAGGCGAAGGAACGTGCCGGGCAGTGGGGGCCTCTTCGGTGAGTCGTTGATCCATCTCGGCGAGGAAGGTGAACAAGCGGGGCAGCCGTCCCGGCGGAAGCACGTGATCGATCGGCGAACGGAGCCGGCGATGCGGGCCGCTCTCGCCGCCTCGCTCCTCATTCCGCGCGGCGGGATGTGAGGAGCGATCGAGTTCCCACCAGATCAGCCATCGTTCTATCAGGTCGCGGATCATCAGACTCCTCCGGTCATCTGACGGTTGACAAATTGCCGGTGGATCGGTCGAAGCTCAAAGCTCCCGGCCGGCTCGGCGGGTCTTCGCTCGGTTGCTTCGTAGTGTTCGGCGAGGCGCTGCCGGGCTCGGAAGAGGGTGACGCGGCAACCCACGGCGGTGCGGCCGAGGATGCGGGCGATCTCCTTCAGCGGCAGATCCTCGGCATACCGCAGCCACAGCGCCGCGTGTTGCTCGCGGGTGAGAATCTCGGCCGCCACCGCCCAGATGTGCCGGCAGGTCTCATCCCGGTCGACCATAGATGACGGATCGTCATCGTTGGTCTCGTCCTCGCCGGCGGCGCGGGCCGCCGCCTCCGTCCGCTGCCGGCGGGCCGCGGTGCGCAGATGATTGGTGGTGAGGCGGGAGGCGATGGTGAACAGCCAGGTGGAGAATCGCCAGCGCCGGTTGTACTGCCCGATCCGCTGCCAGGCCCGGACCGAGGTTTCCTGGGTGATGTCCTCGGCGTCGGCGGAACAGGGGATGCGGCGGAGCACGAAGTTATAGACCCGCCCCTCGTAACGCTCGAGCAGCTCGGCAAAGGCGGTCACGGAGCCGGACGCGGCCTGGTAGGCCAGGTCCTCGTCGGTGGCCGCCTTGAGCGGATGAACCTGTCTGATCTGCGATCTGGTCATTGTCGACCTGCGGGTCTTTGCGGCATGCCGGTTTCCGCGTGCGATGGACCGTTCCGAACTCACCTCCCGGCCAGGGGGATCTGATCAACTCCCACGACGACGCCAGCCTGCACCACAAGCGGCCGGAGTGTCCTACATCTCTTCGTGAAGCCCCATCATGAATTTCAGGGGGACCGTGGGGTCCCCTTCGAGATTGATGATGACCGTGGCCCGTTC
Organism: Phycisphaerales bacterium; assembly: GCA_020345805.1. Taxonomy (GTDB): domain Bacteria; phylum Planctomycetota; class Phycisphaerae; order Phycisphaerales; family SM1A02. Next base: position 579,702 of record CP070772.1, read on the forward strand.
GCGTGTTACGGTCAGGGCGTCCAGCACTTCATCGAGGGGCAGTTCCGCGGCGCTCTCGGACTCGGCGAACAGGCGCCCGAGGGCCACGATGCCGTTGAGAACATCCACGATGTTGCGGGCGTGCTCCCGGTCCCGGGCCGTGATGTTGGCGGTGGCGAAGGCGTCCTCGTCGTCTTCACCGACGTCGAGCGAGAAGGACTTGGCCCGCCGAACGACCTGCGAGGCCGGATCTTCCTCGTCGCCGAGCAGGTGGTTCAGGTCGAATGCGGTGGCGAAGAAGAAGGAACCGTCGCGCGGCTCGTCCCTCAGGGCCGACTTCTCCTTGTCATCTATGCTCGGGGCCTCATCGTCCATGACCCGCAGAGCCCGGAGAATGCCGGTCTTGTCGTGGGCGATGGTGACGATGCGATCCTCCTCCCCCCGGCCCGGGGCGACGTGGCCGTACATCGTCTCGCCTCCGTCCTGCCAGGAGTGGATGCCGTAACCGCCGGTCTGGATGAGCTCATAGGTCGGCTCCTTCATCGCGAGCATGTCGACCAGCGTGTCGATCTTGCTGTTCATCTGAACGATGATGACGACATCCTCTTCCGAATACCCGGCGCTGTAAACGGTCACGCCGCTGAAATCGGTGAGCGGGTCGATGCCGATCTCCTCCTTCATGCCTTCAATGTCGGACAGGTCGATGTCCAGTTCCTCGGCGTGTCCGAGGACGAACTGGCCGAGCTGTGAACCGACCAGGCCCTCCACGTCTACGTGGGCGAACCACTGGGCGTCGGCGGAGACCCAGTCGTTGTGGAACGAGCCGCCGGTGGCGGGGGAAGCGGCGATGAGGGCCGAGGCGACCAGGGGAGTCAGTACGGTAATCATGGCGTGATCTCTCAAAAACGAGGTACAGGTTCGGTCGGGGAGCGGCCGCGGCCGGTCCGCGGTGAAAATCGACGCTCCGTGCCTTGTACGCGCCGCCGCCGGGCCGCGCTACCGATTCCGCTAGAAAACACCTGCAATGACGGCGGGATGAGAAAGGCCGACCGGCCGGATAACCGTTGACATCGCGCCCCGTCGGTCGTAGCTTGCACCCGGGGCGGTCAGCCCCACACGGAGCGGAAAGGAACGGGAAGATGATCAGTCAATTCTCTTCGCATCACGCAGCCGCCGCGGCCTTCGCGGCGTTCGCGGCCGGAATCGCCGGCGCCGGGCAATGGCAGGACGAGTTCGCCATCACCCAGGATCCCTGGACTCAGTATCGGTCATACATATCCACCGCGCCGGACGACACGGTCTACGTGCTCTGGCCGGACTGGACGGACTGGGAGGACACCAAGGTCAACCTGATGAAGAGCGCCGACCACGGCCAGACCTGGGAGGGGCCGTGGATCATCTTTGAAGGCCTCGCTTATGAAAACATGGACCTCTGCGCCGATGCCGAGGCCGTCCACGTGCTCCTGGTGGAGTTCTACGAGGATGAGGTGAACGAATACAAGCTCCTCTACCACACCAAGAGCCTCGACGGAGGGCTGACCTTCACCCCGCCGGTGAGAGTGGGCGAGCGCGAGAACATCGAGATGATCAGGCTGTACACCCACGGCGGGGTCATCTACGTCTATGCCCAGCACTACGATTTCGACCAGGACATCGCTTACAACTACCTCTATGTCAGCACGGACGGCGGCGAGAACTGGCAGGAGAAGCCCATGCTTCCCGCCTGGGATCTGCACCACCCGGCCCTCGCGTTCCGCAACGGGGACATCCACATGGCCTTCGGCGGCTTCCTCGCCGTTCCCGACATCATGTACAGCCAGAGCAAGGACCAGGGCGACACCTGGTCCACGCCGGTGCCGGTCTCTTCCGGGGCGGGCTCGCATTCACAGCTTCCGCAGATCGCCCTCGACGACAACGCCGTTCACGTCGCCTGGGAGGATGACCGCACCGATCACTTCAACATCATCTATACCCGCAGCACGGACGGCGGGCAGACCTGGAGCGTCGATGAGCAGTTGAACGACACCTATTACGCGGCGAGGGTGAAGCTGCTGTCCGATGATGAAGGCGTGCACGCGGTCTGGTGCCAGTATCACGGCGACGACGGCTGGCCCTCCAGCTGGAGCAGCGCCGACTACGGCATCGTCTGGTACAAGTTCAGCGATGATGCAGGCCTTTCCTGGACCGATGAGTTCCGCGTTTCGCAGAACGAATCCATCCCGCCCATCGACCTGCCCGACATGGGCGCGAACCACGTCAAGCTCGCACCATACACCGACGGCTTCTGCGCCATGTGGCAGGACAAGCGGGACGGCAACATCGATCTCTACCTGCGTAACAACCTGCGCGATACCTGCCCCGCGGATGTGAACAACGACCAGACCGTCGATATAGACGACCTCTTCCAGGTCCTCGGCGCCTGGGGCACCTGCGACGATTGCCCGGAGGATGTGAACGACAGCGGCGTGGTCGACATCGACGACATCTTCGAGATTCTGGGTAACTGGGGCCCGTGCCCGTGACCGCCGCGGATTGACGATCTGCCCCGAGCCGCGCTCCGTCAGCGCCCCGTGATGCGTGAGATGATCATTATGCACAGGGCGATCCCCACCATGAAGCCGAACCGGTAGGCCGCGTTCCCATCGCCCCAGGTGCGGTCCCAAGCGACGATGAAGACCGCCTGCTCGGGATCGAAGAAGCTCGCGACCGTGCCGAAGAGCACCACGATCGGCCCCATGAGCCCGCAGACGAAGCACTCCACGTGTCCCTTCTCGCGTTCCTGGCCGTCGGAGGTCCCGGGCGATGACGACGCCGCCTCCGGGCCGGCGGACGCGGCCGCCTCCGCGGGAGGCCCGATCCCGTAAGCGGACGCCAGCTCCAGGTGCTTGCTCGACTCCTCTTTCAGACCCGCCGCATCGTAGGCCATCGCCAGGTGGTGATGGGCCGGCCCGTACTCCGGCTCCAGCTCAACGGCGGTCAGATAAGCCTGAATGACCTCCTCGGAAGTGACGCCCTCCGTCTCCTCTTGCCGCAGCTTCCTGTACACCGTGCCCAGATGCAGGAAGGCGGGAGCGTACTCCGGCCCTTGCTCGCATGCCCGCCTGGCATGGATGAGGGCCTCGTTCCACTCACCTTCGTTCACCGCCTCCAGGCTGGCGAAGACCGACTCGACCGCCTCCTTCGGCGCCAGGTTATGAGCGCAATCCTGCGCAAACGTGAGGCTCAGATTGATCGACGAATCGGCGGGATCCATCTCCCCGGCGCAGCTCAAGGCCTTCACCGCCTCATCGCATCGACCTCCGAGTGCCAGCTCGATGCCGCTCCTGTAAAGCGCGTTGACGATGTCCGGGAATTCGAGTCCGAGTTTCTCGAGGGCCGCGCGGGCCTTGGTGCTGACCTCCGGGCTTTCGTCCCGCAGCGAGCGCACGAACAGCTCCTCCTGACCGCGGTCCTCGAGTATGGCGAGCCCCTCGATCGCCGCCAGCCGCACCCGGGCATCCTCGTCGCCGGCGGCGCGCATCAACGCGGAGGTGATGGCGGCGAGCTGTTCGTTCCTGGCCACGCCCGTCAGCCGCCGGAGCTTCTCGGCGGCGCTCAGCCGAATCCCGCGGTCGGCGCTGTCGATCGCAATGATGGTGTCGTCAAGTCCGCGCAGGGCGCTCCAGTCGGCCAGCGACGTGATCGTTGACCACACCCCGAGGCCGCCCGCGATTACGACCAGCACGATGAACGCGTATGCCGCGGCGGCCTGTGAGATCTGACCTTTGATGAGAAGCCCGAGCCCGATGCCGAGCAGCAGCGCACCGGCGACGGCGAACAGGGCCGCGCCGTAATACTGCCCGATAACAAGGGGCATCAGAGCGAAGGGCACCCAGAGCGGAACGACGGCGTACAGGATGAAGAGCCAACCGACTCTCCGAATTGTGAACGGTGGAGGTTTGCCGTCCGCCATTGGCCTCTGCCTCGGTGCAACCGATCTCAAGCGGCAGGAGCCCGGAATGTGATGGGACAAGACCCAGCATAACATATCGGCAGAAACCGGCCAACTCGCCACACTCGCCCGGTCTGAAAGTCATGTTCCGCCCGCAAGGGCCGCCAATCCCGGTTGTCGGCGGCCGATTATCCGTGAGGTGCTTCGGACTACTCCGCCACCTCCGGAGAGGCGGCCGGGTTCAACTCCGCGAGCACGAGCTGCGCGACCTCCGCCGCGGCGTACGCCGCCTCGTGTATGTGGCGCGTGCCCTCGGAGGCGCAGAGACGGTCGTAGCGCGCCCTCAGGGCGCGGTGCAGGCGCGGCGGGAGGTTCCTGTTGTAGCCTCGCGGGCAGGTCAGGGCCGGGTCATCGACGTGCCCGAACAGACGGCAGGTGAACGGCCGCACCGGATGAACCGCGCACCGCCCCTCCTGATAGAACGGGCAGGCCGATCCCTGCCGCGCCGGCTCGATGTCGCGTTCATTCGCGAAAGCCATGATGCGATCGAATTCCCCGGCCGTGCAGGTGACGAACCCGCAGCACCGGTCGCAGCCGCGATCGCAGCGCATGGGCGGCAGATGGTTGTCGAGCCAGTCCATTGGAGCCTCTCGACTGCATTCCCGAAACGTCCGGTGGCAGAAGCGCCGCCATAAGTCCGTGGAAGTGTAGTGCCTCAGCCGCCTCCGCGTCCTATACCAGAACCACTCAATGCGGGCTACTCGACCTCATCCCCAGTTGGCGAGCACCTCGAAGATGTCATCGATGTCGACCAGGCCATCGCCGTTGACGTCCTCCGGACATGCATCGCAGGCGCCCCAGGCGTTGAGCACGGCGAAGATGTCGTCTATGTCCACGACGCCGTCGTTGTTGACATCGCCGGGTGTGGACTGGCCGGTGACTTCGATGCAGGCAGAGAACTCGGACGTCGCCCCGAGCGGCTCGGCGGTCGCCGTGGCGGTCATCACCCAGCCGTCATCCACCAGTCCCGGAAGCAGCACGTCGAAGGTCGCGTTGCCGTCGGCGTCGGTGGTTACATATGTCGAACCAAGGAACTGCCGGCCTTCGCCGAAGCCGGAATCATCGCATGCGGGCGAAGCGAAGAACTCAATGGTGTAATCGCTCGAGGGTTCGCTGTGCAGCGTGCCGGTCACGCGCACCGATCCGCCTTCGCGCACCGCCGAGTCGATCTCGGGGAAGTTCTGCAGTCCGTTGCCGCCGGTGTCCGCGTCGAACGCGTCATTTGCATTGACGCCGTAGCCGTAACCGCTCGGGATCAGGTCGATGCCCAGCCAGCCGTTTTCGTAAACAGCCGTGCCCGAAATGCGGACCTGCGGCACATCGTGGCCGATGGTGATCCCGTTGAGAATATGACCTGCGACGGCATTGCCTTCGCCGGGCAGCAGGCCGCCGATGTTGATGTCGGTCATGGTCGAGGGATTGGTGATCACGTTGCCCACGTCGATGCCCCAGACGCTGCCGAGGGTCGGCTCGTCGTTGGCATCCAGGCCGATGGTGTTACCGACGATGTTGACGCCGGAGCCGGCCCCGCCGATGAGAATGGCCCAGCCATAAAGCTCACCGTAGTGGTGGGGGCCCTGTCCGTGTCCGAGGATGCCGGCGATTCGATTGTTGCGGATGGTGATGTTGTTGTTCCCGGATTCAAAGCCGATGCCGACGGTCGAGGCCAGGCTGCCCTGGGCCAGGCCGTCGGGCGTGGTGCCGATCCAGTTGTTCTCTATGATCGTCCCGGTGGTCTGGAAGAGCTGAACGGTGGTGCCTCCGGGCAGGCCTTCGCCGTTCCAGGTTCCGTAACCGATGATGTAATTCCGGTCTTCGGGATTGGGACCGCCGATGCGGTTGTTCGCCGCCTGCTGATCGCTGTTGAAGCCCCACACGCGAACGCGCTGAACGGTGTTGCCCACCACGACGTTGTCGTTTGAGCGATCGATCTTGATCGTGCCGCCGGTGTTGTCCTTGATGAGACTGCCGGAGCCGCCGTACACGTCGATGCCCATGAAGCCGGTATTGCCCTCCACCCGGCCGTTGGATCCGTTGATGCTGACGGCGGTGCTGTCGAAGCCGATGAGCGTGCAGTTGTCGGCGTTGAGGTAGAGCGTTGCTCCGTAGATGACCACCTCCCAGCCGTCGGGATTGGTGTCGCCGGTGAAGGCGGTCTGGGTGGTGCCGTCGATGGTGACTTCATCGAACGCCCGGAAGAAGTAGCCGGTGCTTGTCACCAGCACCGCCCGACCGGGATATAGGAACTGGAGCAGCCACTGGTCTTCGGGGATGGCGAAGCCGACGGTCTGATGGCCGGGCGTGTTGTTGGTGGCGATCATCGCCTCGGAAAAAGAAACCTCCCCGTCCGGCCCGGGCAGATCTTCAATGGTGGCGTATTGCCAGTCGATGTCCACGATGTCCTCGCCGATGGTGACGGTGACCGTCTGGGCGCTCACGGGGCCGGCAGCGGCAAGCAGGATCGCCGCGGCAAGGCCTGAAGTTGTCTGCAATGGCATCCGGTGACTCCTTGGTCTCTATCGGCTTGGCCCACGACACCGCCGCGTGTCTGTGAACGGGCTTCATCAAGACAACCGCCGGTCGGACCGGCGCATTCCGGGCGATTCCGGCCCGGCGGCATTTCAGGTCCAGTTGGCGAGTACCGCGAACAGATCGTCGATGTCCACGAAGCCGTCCCCATTCACATCCTCAGGGCAGGCGGCACAAGGGCCCCACGCCGCCAGCACCGCAAAGACATCGTCGATGTCCACCACCCCGTCGTTGTTGACATCGCCGGGAATCGCCTCCATGCCGACCTCGATCACCGCCACGCCTTCGCTCAGGGCGCTGATCCACAAATCGCCGTCGGCGTCGAAGGCCACCGCGTCAAGCTGCCAGTGGGGCAGTGGGCTGTCGCCGTAAAGGTACACGCTCCAGGACGCCGGATTGCCGGGATCGCCGTCGATCAGCGCGGCGGTGCCCTGTCCGGTGTTTCCGTAGGCGCTCAGGCCCACCAGGCCGTCGTCGCGGACATCGATCCCGCGGATTATCCCGTAGGGCAGCGGCGAGTTGCTCGTGTCGTAGAGGGCGAACGTCTGCCCG
>CP070772.1:586852-601282 GCA_020345805.1 Phycisphaerales bacterium
CTCGCGAGCTTGGCCTTCACTTCCTTGCGGAACTGCTCGAGGGCCTTGGTGATCTCCTCCTTGGAAGCGCCGGCCTCCTTCATCTCCTGAATGAGATGCTGCTCCTTGGCGGTCAGCTCATCAGGCCCGGGATTGCTCGCGAGCTTGGCCTTCACTTCCTTGCGGAACTGCTCGAGGGCCTTGGTGATCTCCTTCTTGGAAGCGCCTTCGGCCTTCATCTTCTTGATGAGCTGGGCCTCGTACTCGGACATCTTGACCTGCTGGGCGTGCTCGCCCATCTTCTCCTTGGCGGCGACGGTCACTGCCTTCACCAGCTCCTTGTCCGGCTCCAGCTCGCCGAGCACGACGAGCAGGGCCTCGTTGTCCAGGCCTGCCTCGCGCAGATCGTAAAGAAGCTTGGCCCTCTTGGAGCCCAGCTTCTTGGCCAGGGCGACGATATCGACCTGATCGATCGCCTTCACTTTCACCACCTTCTTCTTTGGCGTCCCGTCGCCTTCGGTGGCGGAAGTGATGATCATTGCCGACGCGGCGGCGGTAAGTGACACGGCGATCAGGATCGGCGCCAGCCACCCGCCGACACGCCGGCACGGCTTGGACCCGATTCCCACAACTCTGAATATGCGATGCATAAGTGAGCCTCCAGTTGAGGCCAGGGCCGGTTGACGCCGATCCGTCCGCAGCGCTTCCAGCGAGGAAAGCGCCCGGGCGTAGCAGAGGGCATCGCCGCACACCCGCACCGCCACGTCGTCGCAGCAGTATTCCCGCTCGACGCGCAGACGGTTGGAAAGCCACCACACGGCCGGGTGGTAGAACAGCAATGACTCGAACACGGCCTGGACCAGATTGATGATGTAATCGTGCCGGCGCACGTGCGCCAGCTCGTGAGCGATGACGGTTCTCAACTGTCGGGTCGTCAATCCGGTCAGCGCGCTTACCGGAACCAGAATGACGGGGTTGAGCCAGCCGAGGACCATCGGAACGGTGGCGAGGGTCGATTCGAGGATCTCCACCCGCCGCCGGATGCCAAGTTGAATGCACAGCTCATCGACGCTCCTCCGCCAGGCGAGGGCGGCCGGTGAGGTGCCGGCGCGCCTGAGGTGCCGGGCCCCCAGCCAGTTCATGATGAGCCGGGCCTGAAAGATGCACACGCCCGTCAACCAGAACAGCGTCAGGGCGGGCAGGTACGTCGTGAGGCGATGCCAGAGGGGAATCGAATCCAGATCGACCATCGGCAGTCCCGCCGCGAGAGCGCCGATCGGCTTGGCCGGGGTGCAAAGGATGATCGCAAGCGTCACCATCGGGGCGATCAGCATCACCACCATGCCGACACAACAGGTCACATAGCGGGCGCTGGCGCTGAGGTGACGCATCAGTGAAAGCACAATCGCCAGGGCGGCGGCGACAACCGCCCCCTGCCAGATGAAGTGCAGGAGCATCCAGCCCAGCGACTGGACCAGCGGCATGGAATCGATGTAGTCAACGAAGGTCATTGCACATCCCCTTCAAGATGATCGAGAAGCTCCCGGATCTGCTGAAGCTCCTGAGGCGAGGCCTTGCGGGTGGAGAGGGCCTGCATCACCAGGCTGCCGGGCGAGCCGGCAAAGGCCTTATCCAGCAGATCGCCCAGAAGCTGTTTCTGCATCTGACGCCGGGTCCTGACCGCGCGATAGACCTGGGGCCTCACGGCGGTGTCGCGGGTTACAAGTCCCTTCTCCGTCATGATCTGCATGAGCTTCAGGACGGTGGTGTAGCCGGTCTCCCGGGCCTCGTTGAGCATGCGGAAGACCTCCCGAACGGTGCTGGGGCCTCTCTCCCACAGCACGCTTAGGATTTCCAGTTCGCCGTCCGTTGGTCGTTTCTTCTCGGGCCTGGCCATGGCTTCTCCTGTGGGTGGCTGGGGCGGTCCGGGAGCGTTCCGGAGGTCCGCAGTGATACGCGTACTTATACGAATTGTTTCGTCACTTTTTACGAAAAAGTTCGTCATTTTGACGAAAATCTTCGTCAATCCGCGCACACCCACAACCTTCCCCGCCATACCACGCGGAAACGGGGCATGCGGGACCTCAATCCCCCGTCTACTCGGTCCACAATCTTGACCATGCGGTGCGGCCGGACGCCCGGCTCTGTTCGGAGCATCAGGCCGGCCGCCCCGAACCCGCCCTTGGGGCTGAACATGGGGAAGATATCCGTTTCCCCGCAGGGAACGGGCAAGGCACGGTCTGCGGGCGTGCTTGCCCCTGCCCACATTGAGGACGAAGGCGGCCCGGTGGAGAATCGGCGACTTCATGCGCACCGGGACTGCTGAAGAGCGTCGGGCGGAGATGCAGGGTATCGCCGAATATCACGCCCCCCCGATCGGCCGCTTCATCCAATCCGCTCTGTTCCATCGCTACATCATGGCGCAGCTCGCTTCTCTGAAGCGCTTTCCTCGTCCGCCTTCGGCCTCAGCTTCTCAATAATCTCCGCGGAGGCCCAGGTCTGGATGCAGAAAATGTATTTCCCATCACGGGTCACGAACGACCCTATTCGCGATGAATTCCGGCACAACAGTTGCGGCTTCAGCCACTGGCCCTCCTCTCCTCTGAAGCTGATGTAGTAGCCCTCACTGAAATTCAACGACTCATCGTAGACATTGAAAATGATATACGATTCATCCGGAGCGACGAATGGGCAGAACACATGGCCAAAGCTGTTTATCTCCTCAAGCGGCTCGGGCTCGGTGTATGCGCCATCGACAAGTCGGGAATAGTATATGACCGACTGATCATTCAAAATGTTCGCGAAATACAGGGTGCCTGAATCTGCGACCGAGAGCTGGAAGTGGCCTCCGAATCTCGAGTTGATTATCTCTGGCAGTGGCTGCGGTTCGGCCCAGCCGGCTTCCGTCCGTTCCACGCGCCAGTATCTCCAGTCAGAACCGCGGTAGGATCCATACGGCCTCCTGGAACTGAAGAACATCGTGCGGTTGTCCGGCGAAATGACCGGGGCTTCATCGTAGAAGGCCGATTTGGATATCCCGCTGAATGACGCAACAGCAGGTGTCGTCCACTGCCCGTCCTCCAGTCGCGTTACATATATCCCGTCTCTTGTCGCCCAGTAGATCTCCTTCCCATCGGGTGACACCGTCACGCCGGTCATCATTCCATCCGGCACGATGCCGGGCGCAAAGCGCACAAACTCCTCTCCTGGAGGCCTCTGTCCCAGGTATGGGCCGGTCGGCGGCGACTGGAGTCCCGAGGCCAAAGATGCCGTCAGGATCGCAGGGATACAGATGCCAGTGAGTTTCACCAGATGGTTCATCAGATTGCTCCAAGAGAGAAGAAACAGTCGGTGTTGCGCTCGGAGTCAGGCAGAGGGCGGATCCCTGCGCAGCCGGACTGTGTCAGGATCTCCGGCTCGCTGTCGGCAGGGCGCTCACGGCCGGACCCGGCCATGTTCCTCTGGATCGGTGGTCGTGCGGAGTGAAAGGCGCAGGTACACGAGTCGTCTCGTCACTTTCTCGAAACACTTCGCTACTCCGTGCACACCTGCACCGTTTGCCGCCTTTCCACGCGGAAACCGCACTGGCGGACCTCAAGACGACGCCGGAAACCCGGTGCCGGGCGAGATTCCCGCCGGGACACCAGCCGACGCATCTGTTTGGCAACGCATGGTTTACATGCAGGCGTGACACGCGGCCGGAGGGGTGGCCTGAATTGGCCCTTGGTCTGGCTCTTTCGGAAGATAGACTGGTGGCGGCTATCCGCGTTCGGCCGAGCCGCGGGACAGGGCCGGGAAGCGACCGGGACGTCACATCGGCACCCCCGGAAGAGCGCCGCCTGGAAGGGCACCCCAGATGAAGCTGCCCCCATGACTGCAGGGGCCACGTCGCCACGCGCACGCGGAAAGAAACAGACATCTGAAGGAGGCGGCGTTATGGCTACCGCACGATCAGCCAACGTTCCGGGCGTTCTCATCACTGTTGCCTGTCTTATCGACGGTAACGCAGGGTCGGCGAATGCCGCGATCATTCACGTGCCCGACGATTATCCCACCATTCAGGCGGCCCTCGACGCCGCCAGCAACGGGGATGAGATCATCGTGGCCGACGGCACCTACAGCGGGACCGGCTTCCGTGACCTGGACTTCAACGGCCTGCTCGTCACCCTGCGCTCGGCATCCGGCGATCCAGACCTCTGCACGCTCGATTGCCAGATGATCGGCCGGGGGTTCATCTTTGACAGCGGCGAGACTGCCGAGGCGATCGTGGAAGGGTTTACGATCACCAACGGAATCGCGGATGAGGGCGGCGGCTTCCATATCACGGGCGCCAATCCGACCATCAGAGACTGCAACATTCTCGAATGCCTCGCACATACTCATGGCGGCGGCGCGTACGTTGCCAACGGCTCACCATCGTTCAGCAATTGCATCTTTCGGACTAATACCGCGTCTCAGGATGGCGGCGGTTTGTACGCCTACCAGGCCGCGCCCGTGGTCGCCGGTTGCATCTTCGATGACAACGCCGCCCCTGAAGGCGGAGCACTCTATGACCTCTCGGAAGTCGACTGCACCATCAGTGCAACCGCCTTCACCGACAACACCGCGGCCAACGGCGGGGCGATATATCTCGCCCGCGCCGGCCAGACGCCGACCATGACCTTGGATGGCTGTACGTTCACCGGCAACTCGGGGCCCGTGGGAGGGCCGGGTTACGGAGGTGCGATATATGTCATCCAGGCCGCGATGGTGATAAACGATAACTCGTTCTTCGACAACTCCGTAAACCGCGATGGGGGAGCGATTTTCATCGAAGAAGGTTCGCTGTCTGCGACCAGCACCGAATTCCAGTGGAACGCCGCCGATTTGCGCGGCGGCGCCGTCTATGCGACGGTGGCCGAGGTCACGCTGACCGATTGTGCGCTCGATCGCAACGAAGCGATGTCCCCGGACGACGGGGGTGGTGGGGCGATGTCCGTCTCCGAAAGCGACCTGACGCTGACGGAATGCACGTTTGGATCCAATGTCGCTCAACTCTTCGGCGGAGCGCTGTACAACGCGGACGGCGATGCCACGCTGACCGACTGTAGTTTCAGCGGCAATTCCACCGAAGTTTATTATCATATCGAGGTCGTTGGTGGGGGAGCGATCGCGAATGTCCTGAATGCCGAAATGAACCTGACCGGTTGCACCTTCGACCAGAATACATCGGATCAAGATGGAGGCGCTGTGCTCAACGTGGATGGCAGTACGGCGATCATCAGCGATTGTATTTTCCTGGCGAATCAGACACTCTGCGCATGGGGAAGCGGAGGTGCCATCCGGAGCGCGTATGCCGGGGCGATACAGGTCAACGATTGCACTTTCACCGAGAATTACAGCCCCGGGGGCGGCGCCATCGCCGGCTACAGTAGCGACTTCGCAACGGTTATCGCCAGATGTCGGTTCGAGCAGAATGATGCAAGCCCAGCATACAGCGGCGCAATCACGATAAGGGACTGCGAGTTCCAGATCGAGGACTGCATCTTCATCGAAAACACGGGCGGCCGCGGTGGCGCGGTCTATTTGTCGGCTCCCGACACAACACCCTCCGTGATCGCGAACTGTCGATTCCACGGGAATTCGGCGTTGGACGGAGCAGCATTGGAGATACTTGACGACATCATGGTGGTCAACTGTCTTTTCACTGCGAACGATGGACACGCTGCCGTTTACGTGGAGGATGGCCATTCGGTCTTCGCCAATTGCACAATCTGGGCGAGCACCGGCTACGGCCTTGCGTTGGATCCGGATTATTCTTCAATTGAAGTCGAGTTGGACAACAGCATTCTCTGGGGGAACCTGTCCGGCCAGATCGATCTCACCTGGCCGTACACCGTAACCGTGCGCTACTGCGACGTCGAAGGCGGCTGGGATGGCGAAGGCAATATCGATGCCGATCCGCTTTTCGCCGATCCCTACGGGCCGGACAGCGCCCCAGGCACGGAAGACGACGACCTGCGGCTGCTGCCCGGCTCGCCTTGCATCGACGCCGCGATGAACACCGCCGTGCCGAGTGAGGTTGATACCGATCTGGACGGCAACCCGCGCTTCATCGACGATCCGGATACGGCAGATACCGGTGTCGGCTATCCCTGCGTCGATATGGGCGCTTACGAGTACCAATCCTGCAAGGAGGACATCAATCGCGACGGCGTGGTGGACATCGATGATCTGTTCGAAATCCTCGGCCACTGGCGGGAAGGTCCCGGCATCTACGATGTCAACAGCGACGGCACGGTGGACATCGACGATATCTTCGCGGTCCTCGCCGCATGGGGGCCGTGTCCGCAGTGAAAAGTGATCAGTGATGTGTAATACGAATGGCGGCGGCGTCCGTGCGCGCGGTGCTGGCGGGGACGTGCTATCCTCCGGCCCCTGGTAAGGAGCATCCGATGGCGGGCATCAATCGTGCGAATGTCGTGTGGCGGGTTATGGCGGCTGCGGTTCTGGCTGCGTTGCCATTGTCGGGCTGCGTAGGGACAGGGGAGTCGCCACATGGTGGCGGGCAGGCCGCCGGGTCGGGGCTGGGATCAACGCGGCATGCGCAGGTCGCGATTCCGATGGAAGCGGGGCCGGTGGAGTTGACCTTCCTGGCCGGGTCGATGGAGGAAGAGGATCTGGCAGCCTTGAGGAAGACCGCACCGAACGTGCGGGTAATTGCAGGATTGTCGCGGGAAAATGCGCAGCAGATGGCCGGGGAAGTGCACGGCATCGACGGGCGGTACTTCTCGGCCGAGTTCCTGCGGGCGGCGAAGAAACTGAGATGGGTGCAGGCGACGAGCGCGGGGGTGGACCGCTATCTGGCGGTGCCGGAGCTGCGCGACAACGAGCGGATCGTGTTCACGAACATGCAAGGGGTGCACGGGCCGACGATCGCCGATCACGTCTTCGGGATGCTGCTGGCGCTGACCCGCGATTTGCGCTATTACCTTGATGATGCGCAGCGGGGGACGTGGAACCGTCAGGGTTCGGATACGGAGCCGATCGCGCTACAGGGGCGCACGCTTCTGGTGGTCGGTTTGGGCGGGATCGGTCGGGAAGTCGCCCAGCGCGGCAAGGGGTTCGGGATGCGGGTGCTGGCCACCCGCCGCAGCGACACCCCGCCGCCTTCTTATGTCGATCGGCAGGGAAAGCCCGATGATCTGGCGGAGTTCCTCACCGAGGCGGACGTGGTGGTACTGTGCGTGCCGCTGACGGCGGAGACGGAAGGCATGATCGGAGCGGAGGAGCTTGCGCTGATGAAGCGAGGTTCTTATCTGGTGAACGTGGCGCGGGGGAAGGTTGTCGATACCGCAGCGCTGGTGAGGGCACTTGAAGACGGGCATCTGACGGGGGCGTGCCTGGACGTGACCGACCCGGAGCCGCTGCCGGCGGATCATGCGCTGTGGGGGATGCCCAACGTGGTGATCACGCCGCACGTGTCGAGCCGCTCGGCGCTGACCGGCGGGGCGTGGCGGGCGCTTTACCTGGAGAACCTGCGCCGGTTCGGGGCGGGGGAGCCGCTGCTGAACGTGGTGGACAAGCGGGCGGGTTATTAAGGGATAAGCGCCCTGACCGGCGGTCCGCTTATCGCTCCGCGCAATGGAGAGCGCAGGCGTAGGGCAAGTGGGGGGGTCAGGTGGTGCGGAAGGTGCGCTGGTTGGTGCCGTGCGGGCCGATGAGGGCACGGACGGCCGCCCCGCAGCAGGGGCAGCGGCCTTCGTAAGCCGTGCCCGCGGCGTTGCGGTACAGCCGGCCGTAAGCGTGGCAGCAGCGGTAGTGCACGGACAGGAATTTCCGACGCGGACCTTTCGACGTTTCCTCCTCCGGTGGCGCGTTGACGGTGGGGAGGCGCCTGCCGTCGATTTCGATGGTGTCCTGGGGATCTGCCACGGAGTGAATATCGGCAAGTATGACGCGAAGCCTTCAGATGGCCGGCCCGGCCTGAAGGCTCGACCCACCCCCTTGCCCCCTCCCTGGCAGGGAGGGGGAACCCTCGGATGCCCGTCGCGCACCGGCCCAATTGTGGAGAGGTTACTTGCGGATCTCGGCGTGGAGGGTTTGCTCCATCGCCTTCACCACCGCATCGATCTGCGGGTCGACTTCCTCGTGCTTGAGCGTGCGGTCCGGTGCGCGGAAGCGGAGGCGGAAGGACAGCGATTTCTTACCCGGTCCGACCTGCTTGCCGCGGAAGGTGGTGATGAACTCGGTGGCCTGGAGGTAATCGAGCTTCAGTCCATCGACCTGCCGTGTGATCTGCGCCCAAGTCACGTTCTCATCGATGAGGAGGGAAAGATCGCGGGCGATGGCGGGGAAGCTCGGCAGGGCGTGGGCCTCGGTTTCGGGCGGATAGCTTTCGTAGTACTTGAGCAGGTTCAGTTCGGCTACGAGGGGCGACTGATCGAGTCCGCTGCGCTTGGCGACGGTCTCGGAGAGAAGGCCGAAGCGGCCCACGGGTTCGCCGTTGATGATCGCCTTCGCGCCGGGCGCGAGCCATTTCGTTTTCTCGTCAGCCTCGACATCGACATGCACATCGTGACCGAGGAGGATCTCGGCGAGGCGCTGGATTATGCCGCGCATGGGGCGGAGGCCGTCCTGCGGATCATCCACATCCATGAGCAGGCCGAGGGTGACGATCTCTTCGTGATCCTCTTCCGTGCCCCAGAAGATTGAGGCGGATTCGAAGAGGCGCAGGTGATCGACGCCGTTGTCGTGATTGACGCGGCGGACGCGGAGCAGGGTGGGGATGACGGAGGGTTGCAGAACCGGCTCGGCCCCGGCACGTTCATCGTCGACGCGCAGGAAGTGTGCGCCTTCGGGCAGGAAGGGTGCGGCGACCTCTTCGCCTACCAGCGAATGAGTCACCGTTTCAACGAATCCCATGCCCACCAGTTCGCCGGCGACGGCCTGCTTGGCCAGCTCGGTGGGCTGGGGCGGGGCGACCCGCACCTGAATCGTCTCGGCGATGGGGATGCGGTCGTGGCCGAACATCCGCCCGACCTCCTCGATGAGGTCGATCTCGCGCTCAATGTCCAGGCGCTGCACGGGGACGGTGCATTCGACGCGATCGCCGGACATCCGTGGCTCGAACCCGAGCGCGGAAAGGAAGGCGAGCATCTGATCGTCAGTTACGTCGACGCCGAGGATCTTGCGGCAGCGATCCGGGCGCATGGAGGCGATGCGAGGCGCGGGGATGGGCGCGCCGTCCTCGACCACGCCTTCGCATAGTTCACCGCCCGCCAGTTCGAGGATCAGTTCGGCAAGGCGATCGGCGGCGTGGTGGACCTGGCCCGGATGCACGCCGCGCTCGAAGCGATAGGAAGCGTCGGAAGCGATGTTCAAACGCCGGGAAGAGTTGCGGATGGAAACCGGATCGAAACTCGCCGCCTCCAGCACCAGGTCGGTGGTGGCGTCGGTGACGGCGGTGAGGGCTCCGCCCTTGACCCCGCCTATGGCCACCGCATCTTCGGCGTCGGCGATCACCAGATCCTCAACGCTCAGCTTGACCTCCGATTCGCCTTCGCCGATGGGAAGGAACGGCTCGCCGGGATAGGCCATGCGGATGTTGATCTGGCTGCCCTTTAGCTTGGCCAGGTCGAAGACGTGGGTGGGCTGGCCCAGCTCGAAGAGAACGAAGTTGGTGGCATCCACGACGTTGTTGCGAGGGATGTCGCCCCGGGCCAGGAGGCGGTCGGCCAGCCATTGCGGGGAGCGCTGGACCTTCACGCCGCGCATGACCCGGCCGGTGTAGAGGGGGCAGCGTTTCGGCTCGTGGTTCGTGACGGTGATGATGTCGGAAGCCGGCGGGCCGGAGGCCTGGGGGTCGGGTTGGGGGAGCTTCAGGGTGCGGCCGCTGATGGCGGCGATCTCGCGGGCCAGGCCGGTGTGGCAGACCGCGTCGCCGCGGTTTGAGGTCATCTCGTAGTCCTGCCGGACATCGGGTCCGTCAGAGACTTGGACATCCTCGCGCTCCTCGAGGGGAAAGCCGGCCCGGGTGAGCAGTTCGGCCTGCTCCTCGGCGGAAGCGGCGGAATCCAGGTAGTCGTTCAGCCATCGCACGGAGGTGTACATAACGGGAGAAGGGTATCGCAGCACCGTCGATCACACAAAGGCCCGTTGGAGGGTGTTGGCGGTGCGACGGGCAGGCTTGGCTTGTGGGGCCGGGGGCAAAGGGTCTACACTTCGGTCATGCGAACCGCCGCCGCATTGTTGATGGTCTGGCTGACGGTCCTCCTGACGGCCTGCTCCACTGCGCAGGTTCACTCCGGCGATCCGCTGGATCCGGCACCGCCGGATTTCTCACTGGAAGCGGTCGTTCTCGTGGGGAAGGACGTCGAGAAGCGGACCGAAACGCACCTGGCGCCGGCCAGGTTCGTGCTCTTTGCCGACGGTTCCCTGCACTATGCGCCTGAGAACGCGGACCGAGCCGCTGGCGGGATGGGCTACCGGCGGACGCTCAACCGCCGACAGGTGGCCGGGCTGTGGTCTCAGTTGCAGCAGTTGGGCCTGGCCGACCCGGCCCGGGGGGATGAAATCGTCAACTTCAACCTCGTCACTCCCCCCGCAGAGGAGATCGCCTATCTGCTGGCAGTGACGGGCGGGGGTGATCGATGGGTCTTCATTCGCAGCCGCACCGAAGGTGATCCGGCCGATGCGGCGATTACCGCCGTGATCTGCCATCTGGCAGACCTGGCCTGGGTCAGCGATCTGAGAGAAGAGAACATTCCGCGGCGGGCGAAGCGCTACGACCTCGGCCCGGACCCGTATGCCAGGTATCGAGGGCCATGATGTGCCTGTGCGCCAACGTTGGCGGGCTGAAGCTTGGCGGCTTCGCGATTCTGGCCCTGCTGGTCGCAGCCGGCTGCGCGACTACCCGCTCCTCATCCGACGGCGCCGAATCCGCCACGGGCGGTCTGCGCCTGAGCATCCGGGCCGAGCGCGGGACCGGCTCCCACGCCCTATACCGGGTCGAGCCGGATGGCACAATCGGTTACGGCGGGGGCTTCGACGCCTGGGAGGGCCGAACCACCTGGACCGACGCCATGTCCGCCGAGGAGATCGAGGAGCTGAAGTCACTGATCGACGAGTACGGCTGGTTTGAGCGTGAGCCCCGTTCCACGGGCGAGCCGGCCGACTACCTCTACCGAATAGATCTGGCGGATCTGCAGGGCAGGCGGCGGTACGAGGTGACCGGCGAAAGCCCCGACGTGATGCCTGTGCTGGAACTGCTGGACCGGATCGCTCGGCGGCGGTTTGATGAGTTCCTCGAAACGCTTCCCCGGCCTGATGGCCGGCAATGAAAGGCGTTGCCCGGCCAACGGGGGCCGAATCATGGCCGCCGGTCCGGGTCCGGTCGCCGTTGCGACTACAATGGTGTCGGCATCCAATGCCTGAGCGAACCTCTATCCCGGAGGTCCAAGCCATGCAATTCACTGAACGACGCGGCGTGAGCCTTGTCGGCCTGCTGGTGACGCTTCTCTGCATCCTCGTCCTTGCGGCGATTCTCATTACCGCCATCGACAAGGCCACCATCGGGCAGGACTCGTCGGTCAAGGGCACCGTCGATTCAGTGTCGGACCAGATGACCTTCAACGCGATGTACCAGTCGATGTTCGCCTGCACGATGAGCAACAACGGCCGGTATCTCGTGCCCAGCGAAGTGGTGGGCGATCGGGATGTGAGCCGTGACACGACGGCGAACTTCTATTCGGCGATGATCGCCCAGAACTACTTCCGTCCCAAGCAGCTCATCTCGGCCAACGAGTACAGCCCGAACGTGCGGGTGGATGATGATTACAACCCGCGGGCCTACAGCCCGGTGAGCGGCGTGTACTGGGATGAGAACTTCGCGGCGGACCTGGACAATCTCTCCAACGTGTCATTTGCGCACATGCCGCTGTATGGCGATCGGTTCAAGCGCTTCTGGAAAGCTCAGAGCCCGGCCAACGTGGTGATCCTGGGCAACCGCGGCCCCAAGGATGGGATCGACGATCCGGACTCCTATTCTTACGGCCGCAACGGTGTGTGGGGCGGCAGCGTCATCTTCGGCGACGGGCACATCGAGTTCCTCAACGTCTTCACCCCGCCGGACGCGTACTATCAATCCGGCAGCGAGATGCGGCCGGACAACATCTTCGCGGTTGATGACGGTATTGACGGCATCGATTCGGTGCTGTCGTTCACGAAGAAGATGACGCGAGAAGGGCCGGAGCTGCAGTACGATTGAATAGGCGCCGCCTCCCGATTGTTGTTATAGCCCCGGGAAAGCTTTCCCGGGGCTTTGAACGTGCATTGCGAGCACTTTTTCCATTACCCGCATAGACTTGCCGCACATGAGCAGCCAAGACGACAGTTCCAGCAAGCCTACGACCAACGGCGAGATCATCATCGGCATCGACCTGGGCACCACCAACTCGCTGGTGGCGATCTGCGATGAGCGCGGCCCGCGGGTCCTGCCCGATGCGGCCGGGCGCGCCATCCTGCCCTCGGTCGTCCGGTTCACCGACGACGGCCCGCCAGTTGTGGGGGGGGAGGCCCGCCGGCTGGCGGTGATGTTCCCCAAGGAAACGATCTACAGCGTCAAGCGACTGATGGGCCGCGGGCTGGACGATGTGGCCGAGGACATCCCCCATCTGCCCTTCGACATCGTGGGAGGCGAGAACGACACCGCCCGGATCCGGGTGGGCGAGCGGATCTACACCCCCCAGGAAGTCAGCGCGATGATCCTGCGGGAGCTGAAGGTTCAGGCGGAGGCGGCCCTGGGCACTCCCATCCGCAAGGCGGTGGTGACCGTGCCGGCCTATTTCGACGACGCCCAGCGGCAGGCGACCCGCGATGCTGGCCGCTTGGCCGGGCTGGAGGTGGTGAGGATCGTCAACGAGCCGACCGCCGCGGCCCTGGCCTACGGCATCGGCCAGGGCAAGGGCGCCAAAGCAGAGACGATCGCCGTCTATGACCTCGGTGGGGGCACCTTCGACATCTCCATCCTTCAGGTCACGCCCGGGGGCGAAGCGGGCGAGGATTCGTTCTTTCAGGTCCTATCCACCGCCGGCGACACGCACCTGGGCGGTGACGACGTGGACCGGATGATCATGGAATTAGTGTTCGAGGAGATCCGCAAAGAGTTCGGCGAGAAACTGACGTTTCCGCCCTGCACGCAGCAGGCGTTGCGCAACTTTGCAGAGGCGGCGAAGATCCGGCTGTCCAACGAGGAAAGCGCACAGCTCCAGATCGACTTGGGCGATGGGCGGGTTTATGACCGCATGCTCACACGCGATGAGCTTGAAGAGATGATGGAACCATGGGTGCAGCGGACGATGGTCGCCTGCGACCGGGCCATGCGGGATGCGAAGCTGGATGCGGGCAAGATCGACCGGGTGGTGATGGTGGGGGGCTCGACGCGCATTCCGCTGGTGCGGAAGTCGGTGGGGGAGCGTTTCCAATGTGAGCCGTACACCGCGCTGGATCCGGATCTGGTGGTCGCGCTGGGCGCGGGGGTGCAGGCGTCGATCCTGGCCGGCACCAACCGCGACATGCTGCTGCTGGACGTGATCCCGCTATCGCTGGGCATCGAGACCATGGGCGGGGCGGTGGCCAAGCTCATCGTGCGCAACACCACCGTTCCCACCCGGGCCACTGAGAAGTTCTCGACCTCCGTCGACGGCCAGACAAACGTGAAGATCAATGTTCTTCAGGGCGAGCGCGAGCTGGTCGCCGACTGTCGCAGCCTCGGCGAGTTCGAGCTGAGGAACATCCCCACTATGCCGGCGGGGATTCCGCAGATCGAGGTGGAGTTCCTCGTGGATGCCAACGGCATCCTGAACGTCTCGGCGGTGGAGAAGCGCTCGGGAAAGGTGGCGTCGATCCAGATCGTGCCCCGCTACGGCCTGACGCGCGAAGAGATCGACACCATGGAGCAGGAGTCCTACACCTACGCCCGGCAGGACATGCACGCCCACCGCATCATCGATCTCGCCGTCAACTCCTGTCTGGACATCAAGTGGATCAGAGATGCGATGGAGCGCGTCGGCGAGGGACTGGATGCTGAGTACGGCGAGAAGCTTGAGTCGAAGATCGCCCGGCTGCAGGAGTTCGTTGACCGCTCGCACCGCGAGCCGGCGAAGATCGACGCCGATGAGTTCTACCAGGCCAAGGAAGATCTGGATCAGGAATCGGTCCGCCTGCACGAGCAGGCGATCACCCGGAGCCTGAAGGAAGAACCGGCGGGGTAGAAACGTCGAAATGTCGAAGCGTCGAAATGTCGAAACAGATAGCCCCGGGCTTGCCCGGGGTTTTACTTTTAGGCGAGGCCGATTCGCGGAGGCGAAGGACCAGGTGTGAGTGGGCGGGGTAGAAACGTCGAAATGTCGAAGCGTCGAAATGTCGAAACAGATAGCCCCGGGCTTGCCCGGGGTTTTACTTTTAGGCGAG
>CP070772.1:601382-615718 GCA_020345805.1 Phycisphaerales bacterium
CGATCATCGGACTCACCATCCCCTTGTCTGATGGTCGCATCGATCGTTGTCATTGTACCGCCGGGCAGGTCGCTGCGGGTATGCTCAACCACGATGTTCCGCCGCACTGTTCCCGGAGCCCCCGGCTCTGCCGGGCGGTCAAACGTATAACTCTGTCCGATCTGTCCCCCGCGAAGCGGGGGCTGAGGGAAGAGGCGGGTACCCGCCTTTGCCGGGCTTTGGCGGCAAAGGCAGCCCCCCGCGCACCTTGCGGCCGTCAGAACGGGGTCGGTGACTTGAAGGTCATCAACTCTGCCGTGGTGGGGTGCACGATCGTCAGTGAATATGCGTGCAATAGAAGACGATCAGCCATCGCTAGCACTTCCGGCGGGGCATACAGGTCATCACCCAGGATCGGATGACCCATCTCCTTCAGATGCAGGCGAAGCTGGTGCGAGCGGCCAGTCAGCGGCCTTAGCTCCAGGCGGGTTCGATCGGATTGCCGCTTGATGACGCGCCATTCCGTAATCGCCGGCCGGCCGTGGACGTGATCGATGACCTGGCGCGGCGGGTCTTCAAGATCCTTGCGCATTGGAAGATCGACTACGCCAGCATCATTATTAACCACCCCCGCCACCACCGCGATATAGACCTTCTCCACCTCGCGATCGTGAAACTGCCGGCTCAGTTCGCGATGTGCTTCGGCGTCGAAGGCCATCACGATCACGCCGGAGGTGTCCCGGTCCAGCCGATGCACGATGCGGGCCCCCTCGAACGCCTCGGCCACGCGCTTCGCCAGGCAATCCGCCTTCTCCGGCCCGATGCCGGGCACGCTGAGAAGACCCGCCGGCTTGTCCAGCACGATGATCCGCTCATCGCGATGAAGAACGGGCGGCAGTCCGGAGAGTGGATCGGCAGCATCGGACATGATCGGCCCACGGTAGCGACCCCTCGTCACACAGCCAACCCCTCACATCGCCCCACACACTCACTGCGCAGCCGCGCGTCCTCCGCCCCGCCACCAATCCCATCACCGTTTATCATCCGCACATGACCGACGCCAATCCCACAATCGAACTCATGCGACAGCACCGCTCGATTCGCCAGTACACGGAGGATGCGGTGCCGGATGACGACATCGCCAGCGCGGTGGCCGCGGCCCAGTGCGCTTCCACCAGTTCCAACGTCCAGGCCTACTGCATCATCCGGGTGCGGGACGCCGCCACACGGGCCAGGCTCATCGAAGTGACGGGCGGGCAAGAGAAGGTCGCCAAAGCCGGTGCGTTCTTCCTGATCTGCGCCGACAGCCGCCGGCATCGGCTGCTGGTCGAGCGGGCGGGCGGCCGTTACCGCGGCGGACTGGAGGAGTTTCTCGTGGGCGTGATCGACGCGTCGCTTTTCGCCCAGAACCTGTCGCTGGCCTTCGAGTCGCAAGGTTTCGGCATCTGCTACATCGGGTCCGTGCGGAACGATTTGAAGGAGGCCGATCGGCTGCTGGCACTGCCCGAGGGGGTGTATCCGCTGTTCGGTCTCTGCGTGGGGGTGCCGGATCAGGACCCGCCGCTGAGGCCGCGCCTGCCGGTGGAGGCGGTGTTGATGGAGGAGAGGTACCCCGCCGATGAGGTGATGCTGGCGGCGATCGATCAATACGATGAGGAAACGAGGAGCTACTTCCGGGGGCGTTCGGGAGAAGATCGGGACTGGTCGGGCCCGATTTCGACCCGATTCACCAAGCCGGGGCGTCGCGACCTGGCTGCTTATTATCACGCCAAGGGCGCCGATCTGACCTGACCCTCCCCCAACTTCCCCCCTCGCCCCTTCTCGCGTCTCCGCCTTCCAACGCCGGTTCCGCGGGCTGTCAGCCTGCGTCTATGGCCCCGTCCCACCCGGCTGCGGCGGCGAATTTCGCAACCGCCGGAGCTTCCCCGGCGTAGGTAACGGGCGCTACCCTACTGCTGCTTGACTGCGGCGGGGAATGTGAGGACACTGGTTGATTCTCTGGTCCCAAGGGCCGCGAACAACTTAGGATTCAGCGAGTTGTGACCCTTTGGGGCGCCCCGGCGTCCCCGGTCACCCTGCCTGGAGGCATGATTCATGGCCGTTCGCTCTGGAGCCGGCACCGGCGTCGTCGTATCCCTGGTGGTTTTCGTGCTCACCACGGTATTCCTTCTCGTGCTGACCATCGTCTTTTACGCCGGTCAGCAGAACGAGCGGGAGCTGCGCAAGCAGGCCGAAGACGCCCGGGACATTTATATCGAGAGGGGCGAGCGCAACATGCAGCTCTTCAAGGCCTACGAAGCCGCCGCACCTCCCGGCACATCCGTGGCCCGTCACATCCACGACGAATACGAGCGTCTCATGCGCTACGTGGCCGGCCAGCCCTCCAGCATGGACGGGATCAAGGCCAGCTTCGCTTCCTTTGGCATCCCCGACGACGGCGTGGTGCTGGACGGGCTTCGCAACACCGATCGTGACCTGAAGACCCGACAGAGCGAGCTGGATGCGGCGAATCGCACGCTGGCCTCCATGCAAGGGGGCCTGCAGGCCAAGGAGGAGGAAATCGAAGCCCTCAAGGCAGCTCACGAACAGGAGGTCGAGGCCGTACAGGGTGAAATCGCCTCATATCGCGACGCCGCGGAGGAGTACGCCCGGCGGGTGCAGACGACCATCGACGAGTTGAACGACACCAAGACCCGCCTCCGCGAGCAGTATCAGTCACGTATCGACGACCTCGAGCAGGAGAACAACGGCCTCCTGGAAGAGCTTCAGGTCTTGCGCGGACGCGTTGATGAGTTTGAGCGGATTCTCAAGGACATTCGCGTCAAGTCCGCCGACCCGGACAAGCTCGTGGACGGGTATGTGATCGACCTCGCCGGCGGAAACGACCAGGTCTTCATCGACCGTGGTCGGGACGACCGCATCGTACTCGGCATGACCTTCGAAGTTTACGACGACTCCGGCTCCATCCGCGTCGATCAGCGGACCGGCGAAATGCCCCGCGGCAAGGCCAGCCTCCAGGTCATCAAGGTCGGCGACACCACCAGCACCTGCAAGATCACCCGCTCGGTCCCCGGCCGGCCGGTGGTCCGCAACGACGTGATCGCCAACGCGGTCTATGACCCGGAGTACATCTTCAAGTTCCTGGTGCACGGCAAGTTCGACGTTGACGGCGACGGCAAGCCCTCCGAGGCGGAGGCCGAGTACCTCCGCAGGCTGGTTCAGCAGTGGGGCGGCCAGGTCGTCTATGCCGAGGAGCTGCCCGGCGATCTGGACTTCCTCGTACTCGGCTCCGAGCCCCCCCCGGTCCCTCAACTCCGCGACAACGCCACCGACCCGGAGATCGCCATCTGGTTGGAGAAGAAGAAGGCACTTGAGAAGTACGAGCAGCTCTTCGCCCAGGCCCGCGAGGCGCAGATTCCCGTCCTCAACGCCAACCGCTTCTTCATCCTCATCGGGCACACCGAGCGGTAAGCGCTTCCGCCACCATCCGTCCGAGTCCTCCCGGCCGGCCCCAGGGGTCGGCCGGTTGCCTTGAGAAGACCGGCCTGGCCGCGATCTCAAGGCTGCTCCGGCACCTGCCACGCGGCCGGACCGCTACACTTCGTCTTTCCGGGCGTTCCGGTCTTCAAGCCTCCGGACCTCTCTGAGGGATTCACACGTGGCCCGCAACCAGTCCCTGCTGGTCAACTGGAGCCAGTACCTGGCGCTGCGAACCGTAGCGACGGCCATGCAGTGCTTTGGAGTTCAGGAAAACCTGCGCACCGCCGGCGGCGTCGGCGCGCTGTTCCATCGCTTCAACCACAAGCGGCGGCAGCGGGCGGAAACCAACATCGCCCGCAGCTTCCCCCACTGGTCTTCCCGGCAGGTCCGGGACGTCGCCCGCCGATCCATGGAGCACATGTTCCAGCTGTTCATGGTCGATTCGCTGGTGACCCCCCGCCTGATCTCCCCCGCCTCGTGGAACCGGTACGTGCGCCTGGGCAGCCTGGAAGGGGTCCTGGAGAGGCTGATCCGTCGCCAGCCCACTATCTTCATCACCGGGCACTGCGGAAACTGGGAACTGCTCGGCTTCACCCTCGCGGCCCTCGGCTACCCGATCTCCGCCCTGGCCCGGCCCCTGGACAATCCTCTCATCGACCGCTGGTTGCTGGGGATCCGCCAGGCCCGGGGCCTGCGGGTGATCACCAAGTGGGGAGCGACCCCCATCCTCCAGGAATCCCTTCTAAGCGGCGGGCAACTCGGCTTCATCGCCGATCAGAACGCCGGCGACGGCGGTCTCTTCGTCCCGTTCTTCGGCCGCCTCGCCTCCAGCTACAAGTCCATCGGGCTGCTGGCCATGCGGTACAACGTCCCCATCATCGCCGGCCACGCCCGCCGGCTGGATTCATCCTTCCGTTACGAGCTGTCCGCCATTGACTGCATCACGCCCGAGGACTGGGCTGATCAGCCCGACCCGCTTTTCTACATCACCGCCCGTTACAACCGGGCAATCGAGCAGATGATCCGCCTCGCCCCCGAGCAATATCTCTGGCTTCACCGCCGCTGGAAGAGCCGCCCCCGGCACGAGCGGGAAGGCCGCCCCGTCCCCAACCGCCTCATCGCCCGGCTCGAATCGCTGCCCTGGATGACCCAGGAGGAGCTTGATCGGATCATCCACCACTCCGAGGAATCGGCCCGATGTGATTCCGGGGCCCGACATTGACCCGCGGCCCGGTGAGGGGATAGTAGACCGACCGCCTGCCGCATCTCCGTTGGCGGACTGGCATTCTGAATCTCAGCGACCGGGACCCGACCGTCCCCGAGCTACCACCCGATGACCGCCCCGCGACTGAAGGACCGCCGCATTCTCATCGTCGATGATGACGAGGACATACTTGCGTCCATCGATCTGGCCTTGCGCACGGAGGGCGCGACGACCCACACCGTCACCGACGGCACGACCGCGGTGACCGCCTCCCACGCCGGCTTCGACGCGGTGGTGCTGGACATGATGCTGCCCGGGCGCTCCGGCTTTCTGGTGCTGGAGAAACTGAAAGACCGGGACCGGCCACCGGTGGTCGTAATGATCACCGCCAACCAGGGCAAGCGCCATATGGCCTACGCAAAGGACCTCGGCGTGGACGCTTATCTCGTCAAGCCCGTGCCGCTGACGCGCTTGATTGATACCATTGCCGAGTTGCTCGAGAACCCACCGGAGAAAGAGCCGGCCCCGCCGCCGGAGAACGAGGATTGAAGATCGGCACCGCGCGGCCGAGACCGAGAACGCCCGTGACCTTGCAACAGTTCGTCATCCTTTCCCGGAACCAGGCCGCCGAGGGCGAGATGACCCCCATCGGTCCGCGCGACGAGATCATCCGCGAGCTGGCCGCATACAACACCGCGCCCGAACGCGACGGCGAGGACACCCTCTACGGCCCCGGCGTGCGAATCGAGCTGCCGCCCGATGAGGATCCCGTGCGGCAGATGCTCATCACCCTGGAGGAGGAAGAGATCGCCTGGCTCGTGCTCGTCCGCCTCGCCAAGTCCTTCGAATGGCGGATCCTAGACCCCCTCACCGGCCGCGAACTCAACCCCTGACCGTGAAGCCGATTCGCATCATCTCCGGCGGCCAGACCGGCGTGGATCGCGCCGCTCTGGATGTCGCCTTGCAGTTGAACCTGGATTGTGGAGGCTTCTGCCCCGCCGGCCGCGCCGCCGAGGACGGACCCATCCCCGCGCATTATCCGTTGCAGGAGACAGAGTCCGCCGATCCGGCGATCCGCACTGATCTCAACGTCCGCGATTCCGACGCCACGTTGATCATCTCCCCCACCCCGCTGCAAGGCGGCACCGCGCTGACCGAACAACGTGCCGGCGCGCAAAGCAGGCCTTGCCTGGTCATCGATCCGACAGACTCCGACGCTACCGAGAAAGCCGGCGCCTGGCTCGACGAACACAATATCCAGATCCTTAACATCGCCGGCCCCCGCGAAAGCGAATCGCCCGGAATCCACGATTCTGCCGCCGCCTTTCTCCTGGATCTCTTCGGCAATCTCCACGCCGATAATCGCTGACCGACATTCAGTCCAGGTTTCCCTCGCCCGGCCTCTTGGATTCCCACCATACATCAGGTACACTGACGGCGGTGGAGTGCTTTGGCCGTGCCGTGGGATCCGGGGTCGGAAAGTGACCACGAAGTCAACCGCTGTTCATCGCCACGGGAAACCGCAACCGCCTCTCCGGGAGACAGGGATGTAAGCTCGCCTCAGGTGCGACCTGAGACATGGATCGATGACGGAAAGGAAGGGAAATGCAACACGGAAATCTCACTGGCCGACAAAGATGGCCTGTCGCAGGCCTGGTCCTCCTTTGGATCGGGTGCGCGATCGGGGCGGCCCAGTCACCGACCGCCAATCGTGTCAGATCTGATTCATCAGAACTTCATGGTGCGATGCCGCGCATTCTGCAAACGGAACAGATATGCGAGTATCACGACGGTGACTACGACCAAGACATCGGCCTGGTTACCGGCGGTCTATGGGGCTGGACCATCCCCTGCGAAGCAGACACCTGCATGTGGGTGAACGGCGTCGAGGTTGCCTGGGGTCGGGTCAGTTCCAATACCCCCGCCCGGATCCTCGTGCAGGACGATCCGAACAACGACGGTGATCCGGGCGATTCCGTCACACTTACCTGCATCCTCGTGCTCACCCAGCAGGAAGACACCGGATGGCTGGTTCATTACAGCGTCCCGCCAACACAGGTAAGCGGCACCTACTTCGTCACGGTGACCTGCAACCACGAAGAAGGCGAATATCCGGCCGGATTCGACACGTCATCCACTCAGGAGACAAGCTGGGCCACCTGGGGTTGTCCCGATCCGTGCGAACCATTTTGCGGTTATCAGGACTATGGCCTCATTGACGACTTCGGGCTTCCCGGCAACTGGTTGATCACCGTGCATTCCGAGGTTCTGGAATGCCCCGAAGATGTCAATCGTAATGGCGTCGTGGACATCATGGATATCTTCCACGTCCTAAACCACTGGGGGGAAGGCGCCGGCATCTTCAACGTCAACTGCGATGACATCGTTGACATAGATGACGTCTTCGACATCCTTGACGCCTGGGGACTATGTCCTTAAATCTGACCGGCAGATGCACAGAATGTCATGATCCGGCGATGGGAGGGAATGGGAATGCAATACGGAAGTGAAAACATTGGACTTAGAAGGCCTGTCGCAGCCCTGGCCTTCCTTTGGATCGGGTGCGCGGTCGGGGCGGACCTGTTGCCGATCGGCAACAGCGCCGCATCTGCTCCATCGGACCTTCATGATGCAACTCCGCGTGATCTGCAGTTGGAGCAGATATGCGAGTACCACGACGGTGCCATGGACGACTACACCGGTCTGATCGGCGGCGGTCTATGGGGCTGGACCATCT
This sequence comes from Phycisphaerales bacterium, assembly GCA_020345805.1. GTDB lineage: Bacteria > Planctomycetota > Phycisphaerae > Phycisphaerales > SM1A02. The sequence continues at coordinate 608,783 of CP070772.1, forward strand.
CCTGCGAGGCCGACACCTGCATGTGGGTGAACGGCGTCGAGGTTGCCTGGGGTCCGGTCTGGCCCAATACTCCTGCCTGGATCCTGGTACAGGACGATCCGAACAACGATGGCGATCCGGGCGACGCCGTCACCCTCACCTGCCTCATTGTGCTCACCGAGCAGGAAAACACCGGATGGCTGGTCTATTACAGCATCCCGCCGACACAAGTGAGCGGCACCTACTTCGTCACCGTGACCTGCCTCCACGATGACGAACAGTATCCGGCCGGCCTTGACTGTTCATCCGGCAGCCATGAGACGAGCTGGGCCACTCTGAGATTCCCCGATCCGTGTGAACTATATTGCGGTTATCAGGACTATGGCCTCATTGATGACTTCGGAATTCTCGGCAACTGGATGATCACCGTACATTCCGAGGTTCTGGAATGTCCCGAAGATGTGGATCGCGATGGCAACGTGGACATCACCGACATCTTCCACGTCATAAACCACTGGGGTGAAGGTGCCGGCATCTTTAATGTCAACTGCGACGATATCGTTGACATAGATGATGTTTTCGACATCCTCGACGCCTGGGGACCATGCCCCGGGATTTGACCGGCAGATTCACAGTGCGCCATGACCCGGTGCTGAATCTCGTCTTCGCGATAGCGATGCGCGATGGGCGGGCAAACCTGCTGTCAACACTGATGCTCCGCCACCCCATATCATACGACAGCCCTCTTCCCTTCTACAACCTCTTCACCGCCTCCAGCACCTCCTCGGCGTGGCCGGCCACCTTCACCTTGTCCCATCGACGCGCCACCTTCCCGGCCCCATCGATCAGGTACGTCGTGCGCACCACGCCCATGTACTTCCGGCCGTAGTTGCTCTTCTCCTGCCACACGCCGTACTTGGCGCAGACCTGCGGCGTGCCCTTATCCTCCGCGTTGTCGCCGCTCTTCACCGGCACGTCCGCCAGGAGGGTGAAGTTCAGATCGTGCTTGCCTGCGAAGTTCGCGTGACTCTTCTCGCTGTCCGGGCTCACCCCCAGCACCACCGCCTTCGACCGCTTGAAACGCGGCAGCAGGTCGCGAAACGCGCACGCTTCCTTCGTGCAGCCGGAGGTGTCGTCCCTGGGATAGAAGTACAGCACGACCGGCCGGCCGGCATAGTCCTTCAGCGAGTGCTTCTTCCCGCTCTGATCCTTGAGGCTGAACGCCGGTGCTTTCTTTCCTTCATCAATCAGGGCCATGTCGATTCTCCGCAATATCGTCGGAATCCTATTCGCCGGCGAGACCGGGTGAGGTCGGAACAATTGACGCCGGGCCGGTATCATTCCCGGCAGCGCCCCTGCGGATAATCCATGAGCGACCTGCCCAGCCCACGACCGCCCGCCAAGCCGCCCGCCACGCGGGCCCTGTTTGCGGTGCATGATCTGGCGGTTTCGTTTCAGGCCGCAGGCGGGCAGCGGATCCGGGCCGTGGACGGCTTGAGCCTGACCCTCCGGCCCCGCCAGACGCTGGCCTTGGTGGGCGAGTCAGGCTGCGGCAAATCGGTGACCGCCCTCACCGCCTTGCAACTCATCCCCCAGCCGCCGGCCCACATCGACCGCGGCTCGGTCATCTACAACGGCCGAAATCTCCTGGCCTTGCCCGAGCGGGAGATGCTCAAGATCCGCGGCCGGGAGATCGCCATGATCTTCCAGGAGCCGACCACTTCGCTGAACCCGGTCTATTCGGTGGGTGATCAGATCATCGAGGCGGTCCGTCTGCATCAGAAGGCCTCGCGGTCCGAGTCGATGGACATCGCGATCCAGGCAATGCACGACGTGGGCATTCCCGACCCGCAGCGGCAGCGCCACGCCTATCCGCATCAGTTCTCCGGCGGGATGCAGCAGCGGATCATGACCGCGATGGCCCTGGCCTGCCGTCCCAAGGTGTTGCTGGCCGATGAGCCCACCACCGCACTGGACGTGACCATTCAGGCCCAGATCCTCGATCTGCTGCACGATCTTCAGCGCAAAACGGGCATGGGGATGATGCTCATCTCCCACGACCTGGGCGTGGTGGCGCAGAACTCCGACGTGGTGTGCGTAATGCACGATGGTCATGCAATCGAATACGCCGACGTTTACGAGCTTTTCGATCGGCCGCTTCATCCCTATACCCGGGCGCTGTTCAAGTCGATCCCCCCTTTGCGGCGGCGCCGGCATCGCCTGGCCACCGTCGCGGAACTGCTCACGGACCCCGCGGAGTTCCGCAAGCTGCCCGGCTACCAGTACGGGGTGGTGCCGTGGTGGCCTGCGGCTCCCCCGCCCCGGTCCGTGGAGCACACCGGCCCCAGGTCGCGGGTCATGTACGAGGTGGAGCCCGATCATTGGGTGGCGTGCTGGCGCACCGAGTATCTCGCGGGTCATCCCATCCGCAGGCCGGACCTGGAGTTTCGCAAGGACGCGGCATCAGAAGCGTCGGTTCAGGCAACGGATCAATAATCTGAAGTGTCACCGGTCAGGCGCTTTGCGATTACTCACGCCGGGGTGAAGCGAAGCGCAACTCCGGGTGCCTGCGCGCAAAGAAGGGCTCGCGAACCTCGCACGCGACCCGGGGCTGCGCTTCGCTGCGCCCCGGCGCGGAATAGACGTGATTGCGCTTGAGCGGCGCTGTCCGAAGGCGAACTCGTTTCATTCCCCCGCGACGCGCCGCCGGGGATCGAACGCCTCCCGCAGTCCTTCGCCGACGAAATTCAGCGACAGAAGCGTCATGCCCACGAAAAGGCAGGGCCAGAACAGGAGCCACCATCGGCTGCGCACGATGTTCAGCTCGCTCAGCCCGTCCGCGGCGAGGTTGCCCCAGCTCGGAAGCGGCTCCTTCACCCCGATGCCGAGGAAGCTCAGGAACGATTCGGAGAGGATCGCCGAAGGAACGGTGAGCGTGGCGTAGACGATGATCGGCCCCATCAGGTTGGGGAGCAGATGACGAATGAACTGCCGGTGCAACGGCACGCCGATGGCCCGGCAGGCCTCCATGAACGGCTGCTGCTTCAGGCTCAGCACCTGCCCCCGGATCACCCGGGCCATGGTCAGCCAGCTCACCCCGCCGATCGCCACCAGCAGGGTGATCACGTTGATGACCTGCCGCATACCCGGCCGCAGGTCGCTTCCCATTCTCTCGATCAGCCCGTCCACCGCCACCGCGAGCAACACGACCATAAGGATGTAGGGAAGACCGTAAAGGATGTCGACGATTCGCATCAGCGCCGCGTCGATGCGTCCGCCGAAATAGCCGGAGATCGCCCCGTAGGTGGTGCCGATGACCACGGAGATGACCGCGGCGGCCAAGCCGATGCCCAGGCTGATCCCCCCGCCGGCAAGACACCGCACCAGGACATCCCGCCCCAGGCGATCGCTCCCGAGAAGGTGGACCGGGCGCCGCCCCTGCGAGGCGGTCAGGTCATCGATCCGTTGGCGCTCATCCTCGGCCATGGGCGCCCAGGTCGGCGGCAGCAGCGCTTCGTCAAGGTTTGTCGCCTCGAACCTTTGAGGGAAGGCGGCGGCCGCGAGCGCGGCACCTTCATCCGCCGCGCCTTCCATCCCCGCGGGGATTCGACCGAAGGTGTACGGAAGCGACAACAGGCACGACAGGAGCATCAACAGGACGATCAGTCCACCGATCCAGCCCATCACCCGGCCCGAGCCGGGAACAGGTCTGCCTCGCGGAACCGGTGTTGTCACCTCGGCGGCCATCGCGGGCGTATGTTACCGCACGATGGACCGTGCCGAGCGCCGCCAGTCCGGCCGTGGTCCTGAGATTGCAGATGCCCCCGCGAGCGGTCGGAGATTCCGCGGATTCAGCGGACAAACTCTCGGACGGCCCCTGTTCCGCCGGGCGGTTCCCGATGGATCCCGCGGGAGCTGCCGGTCACCGGCGGGCTCGATTCGATCAACTGGTGGAACTTCAACTCCACCAGTTCGTCGATGTGGGCGTGATCGTATTCCCATTGCTCCTGCAAGCGCTCCACGTGCTCCTGCAGCCGGCAGATATAATCCTCTCTCGCCCGCAGCGCGAAGGCGAGTTGGAGGCGAAGGTGAAGCCGCAGGTTGCTCTCCAGCACATCGATCTGCGCCGCGTCTTCCGCGGCGTAGGCCGCCCTCAACTGGGCCGCCGTCTCGCTGATCTGTGAATCGAGCTTCAGCTCCACGAGCTTGAGATCATAGAGATTCGGATCGTTGTCCTTGAGCAGGGCGAGGTCCAGCAGTCTGCGCCCCCGTTGATGAAGGAGACGTTCGAGCTTCGCGGGATCCTCTTCACGCTGGCTGATCAGACGCTGGGCGAGTTGCGGGTCGATGTCCTCGGCCACGCCGATGCAGGCGTCGATGAGTTCGGGAGTAAGCTCCTCGACCTCCCGATTCCGCGGCAGACGGGGAAGCGACCTGTCTGAAAAGCCCTCGGGCCAGTATCTGTCGCGCGTACGGCCCGCATCGGGAGGCGTCCTGCGGGGATGGTCCGCCTCGCCGCCGCCGAGGCGGTCGGGTTTGTCGGCGCCAGCATCAGAGGTCGTTTCGGAACCGCCCTGGCCGGCGGTTTGCCCCACCGGCTGACGGTTCGGGGCAATGGCCACCACCGAGATCACCAGCACTGCCGTCAGGAGGGCCAGGTCAGCCAGACGCTTGGTCATTGTCAGACTCCGAGCGAGGGCGCCCAACGAGCGCGATTACATGGTTCCCAATCCCGCCCAGATCGGCCCCACCACTTCCTCCATAGACGACAGCTCGCAGGCGTCCTCCAGGAAGGACACCTCCCGACTGGGATCATCCAGGGCAACCTGATCCAGCAGGGCGACCTGATCCAGCCAGTCCTGCGATCTCGCCATCCTGACGGGGGAAACCGGCGCCTCGGTTGGCGTTGCGGGCAATCGCATGAACAGCGCCGTGAGGACGAACGCCATTCCCAGACCGGCGGCCATCGCCAGCCGGTTCCGGATATTCGCTCGCAGCAACCGAGGCACCGGCAGCGTCCATGCCGAAACGGGCATCGTCGAAGGCTGAGGCGCCGCGTGCGGTTTAGGCAGAAACGCACGCGACCGGGCAAAGACGCTCCGAGTCAGGTTCACAGGCAACGATGACCGCTCCGCTTCCCTTCCGAGAAGCGAATCCATCGCCGACAGTTCCGGAGGCATGTCCGCCGGCAGCGGCTCCGGTGTTGACCGACGGGACGAGAACTGTTCGGACGAAGCGGTCATACAGTCACCTGCCTCCCGTCAAACGTACCCGGGCGGGATTCATTGCCGATCCTTGCCGGCTCCCGGTCATTTCGGCTCATCTTCATCTATCTGGGTTCCCATAAGCTCTTTCAGCTTCTTCAAGGCCCGATGCTGACGCGCCAGGACGGTCCCCAGCGGCTGATCGAGCACCTCGGCGATCTGCCGAAAGCTCAATCCCGCATGGTGGCGAAGGTGGATGATCCGCTGATCGGCATCCGATAACCGACCCATCGCCCATTTCAGGGCCCTCAGCCGTTCGGCATCCGCCGCCTCCCCCGCCGCGGGCTCCTCGGCTGTCCCCGCCAGACCCACCAGGGCCTCATCCCCCACCGGACGGGCTTGCCGCTTCCGGCGGCGCATCTCGTCGCGCAAACGGTTCATGGCGATTCTGAAGATCCACGGCTCGAACCGCCCCACCTCCGTATAGCTGCCGATCTTGGCCGCGATCGTGCAGAATGTGGACTGGGTGATCTCCTCGGCCAGATCCGCATCGCCGCACTGCGCCCGGATCAGCCCGAAGACCCGCCCGCTGTAGGCCTCGACGAGCCCCCGCCAGGCGTGCTCATCGCCCGAAGCTGCCTTGGAGAGCAGAGCCTCGATGGTCTGCCTGGAATCGCCTTCACGCGACATGGGCTATTTCCGGGGTCCGGGCTCGGGGGTCCGGAGGCGGGGGGGGAAGGAGCAACGGTTGGCAAGGGCCGGCTGAATGGGACATGCGGGTCTGTAGAACATTCAGTGTAGTTGCCAAGGGCCGCACCCGACAGCAGGATGCATTACTCCTCAATCCAACGCCACCCTGCCGCGCAGATTACAATCGCTCTTTCATGCCGCAGCAGGTCGCGCAACTCATCACCGCCATTCCACCCTTGACGCTGATCATCGGCATCGCGCTCCTGCTGCTCGGCGGGCAATGGCTGGTGGAGGGCTCGGTCCGCATCGCCCGGCGCATGGGCGTATCCACCCTCCTCATCGGCCTCACCGTCGTGGCCTTCGGCACCTCCAGCCCGGAACTGGCCTTCAACATCACCGCGGCAATCAACGGCAACGGCGAACTGAGCTTCGGCAACGTGGTGGGCTCCAACATCGCCAACATCGCCCTCGTCTTGGGCGTTGCCGCCCTCATCGGCCCGCTGGTCGTACATGGGCGGGTGGTCAAGAAGGAGCTGCCCCTGCTCATCCTGGTCTCCGTGGCCATGCTGTTCCTGGGCTTGCTGACCTTCACCCGCATTCCCGCCGCCGGCGGCGGCCTGCACGGCTACACACTCCTGGACGGCGTGATCCTGCTCGGCCTCTTCGGCCTCTTCACCTGGCTGTGGTATGACATGGGTAAGCAGGACCGGTCCGACCCGCTCACCCGTGAGGCCGCGGAGGAGCTCGCCAGCGAAGCCGCCGGCTCGCTGTTCGCGGCCATTCTGCTCTTCGTCATCGGCCTCGCCGGCCTCGTCGCGGGCGGCAAGCTCGCCGAGGTCGGGGCCACCGGCGTCGCGCAATGGCTCGGCCTGTCCAACGCCCTCATCGGCCTCACCATCGTCGCCGTCGCCACCAGCCTCCCGGAACTGGTCACCTCCGTCATCGCCTGCCGCAAGGGACATAACGATCTGGCCGTGGGCAACATCGTCGGCTCCAACCTTTTCAACATACTTCTGGTCCTCGGTGCGACCTGCCTCTTCGGCGACGTGCCCGTGCCCGCCCC
>CP070772.1:615818-629647 GCA_020345805.1 Phycisphaerales bacterium
GGAGATGGCGCGTTTCGCATTTGACCGCGTGGGCTGGCCCGAGCGCGAGTTTGACGTGTACCGACTGCGCGTCCCGTATCCGCCGATTCCCACCAGGCTCGAGATCGCTTACGATCTGCCCGAGTAGCAATCGCGCCCGGTGGTGGCTAGCACTTCCGGGGGCACCCCCCAAACACGACCCGCTATACACGCATCGCTACTGCTTCTTCGCCATGATGCACTGGAGGCGGCTCTTGGGGTTGTAGACCTTGCTCTCCATAACCTCGAAGCCGGCATCGGCGATCATCGACTCCAGCTCCGCCACCTTCAGCATGACGACCTGCGGGGCCATGCCGAAGAGCATGGCCAGCTTCACCAGCATCTTCCAGCCGATGTTCCAGTCGCCTATGCAGGGGGTTTCGGTGATGAGCTTCCCGCCGGGCTTGAGCAGGTCGTGCAGCCGGACGAGCGTGCCGGGCACATCTTCGAGCAGGTGGATCACGCTGTAAGCGGTGACCGCGTCGAAGGACCCCTCGGCCAGGTCCGGGTCGTCGGGGATGTTCCGGGGGCTTATCCGGGGGTCAGTGCGGCTGAAGCGGGCGTTGTGGATGCCGCGCTCGCTTGCCTTCTTCCGGGCGAGCTCGATCATGCCGGCGGACACGTCGATGCCGTGGATCTGTCCGACGTGCGGGGCGATGTCGAGGGTGATCTCGGCCGATGCGCAGCCGACGTCGAGGACGACGGCGGTATCGTGCAGCCATGCTTTCACGCGCTCGATGCGCTTGGCGTAGTTCGGGCCCTTGACGGTCTTGGCGTCGTAACGTTCGGCCCGCTTGTTCCAGAACTCTTCGGACGCTGCCAACGGTCTGGTTCCTCGTGCTGCCGACTGATTCGAGGGCCCGACGCGGGGTCACCGGAACCGGCGCAGCAGGATAACAGTGCGGCGGAGATCCGTCATGCGCCGAGACGCGCCGGCGCGGACCTGGATTTCAATATGGACTCTGCCCGGCTGCGCTATCGAGAGGCTTGAACGGCGGTTCAGAACCCCGATGCGCGGCCCAGCCCGAGTGCTGACCGGCCGCAGCTCCAGCAGCCGGCCACGCCGACCGGGATGGATTCGCCGCACCACGGGCAGGGAACGGCCTCGCTCAGCGCGACCACCTCGCGCTTGAACTCCGCCAGGACGGGGGCGGCGGCGGGCGCGTCGGAGGCGTTGTCCAGGTAGACGGTGGTCGCCTCGGAGCGGGGCGCGGCCCGCGTCGCCGGATCGTTCACGCACCGCGCGGGGATTCCCGCTTCACGCAGAAGCTCGGCCAGCGTTTCGGCCAGAACCAGGTCGGGCAAGTCGGCAAGTTTGTGCATGTGCACGGTTGGGACCCTCAGTTCAGGTTCGCAGCCTCGTCGGGGAGGTGGGCGTTTTCACAACGCGGCATCCTCAGGCGGCGGTCTTCTCCAGGCCCGCACGCCACCTCAGCTCCCGCACCACCGGGTGGGACGAGAGGCTCAGGCCGTGATACGGGGGCATGAACATGATGCGCCGGCCGAAGGCGGTGGGGCGTCGGAAGGTGATCCAGACCGGATGGCCGCCGATCCACCGGTTCTCCGTGATCTTCTCGATCTCGGTGATGGGGACCGCGATCCGCCGGGAGTAGTTGGAGACGTAAAGCGCGTGGTCGTCGACTGCCACCTGCTTGAGGTGGGCGTGCTGCCAGCAGAAGAAGCCGATGCCGAACAGCCAGGCGAAGCAGAGTTCGGCCAGCCCCCGCCCGCCGGTGGCGATGACGATGAGCGTCGCCAGCGAGCAGAATCCCAGCCAGAGTATGGGCAGGGCGATCTTCAGCACGCAGGTCCAGCCGGTGCAGATGGAGCGAGGCATGATCTAGACCTCCGCTTTCGTTTGTGCGGGGTCCGGGCGGGTGAGCAGGTCCATTGCCCGTTTTAACACGCGTGGTTACAGACGGCGGCGCCTCAGCGAGCCGGGCATTCCCGCGGTGTAACGGGCGCGCTTCCCGCTTCCGAATCCCTTTCACCGCATTATTCGGCAAACGAACACCGATCAACTGTCCGAATGCGGTCCGGATCGGACACGCCCGGGGCGGCGTGGATTGCCGATACATCGCCCGCGGAGCCGGATGCATGCCCGGTCGCGAGAGCAGGTTTCATTTGATCTTCAACTGACAGCATCCACCATTGCGGATCTCCGCACCTGTTCGGCACTGCCGGCCTCAGCGCCTGCTGTCCAGGTCCGCGAGGATCGCACGAGCCAGTTCCTTGGACTTCTCCGTCTCCGTTTCCGAGTCGACTACCGCGGTCAGGAACGGGCGGGAGTTTTCTGTCGCCACGCCGCGCAGAGCCCGGAACTCCTGGTTTCGCGTATACTCGTGTTTCTCTTCCGGCAGCGCTTTCAGCAAGCCGTCTTCGACCAGGGGCTTCGCGTCCTCCACCACGCCGCGGGTGAGACCCCAGGCAGCGCGGCCGCTGTTGTTCCAATCCGGATCGTCGAGCTCCTCGATCAGTCGTCGACATACGGGGATGCTCTTGCTTCGCATGGTGCTGAGACAGAAGTAGATTGCGTTGTGGTGGTGACGTGGGTTTCTCGATAGCTGAATCAGCAGTTCGTCGAACTCGGGCGAGGAGTACTGCCCCCACATCGAGCGAATCGTGTGGTCGACAACCTTCGGGTCGGAGTCGTTCAGCAGTTCGGTCAATGCGGGAACGACGTGCTCCGGATAATCACCCTGTCCAAGGGCAATCAATGCCGATCCCACATTCGTGCGCACCTCCGAGGAGACGTCCCCGGCCATGGTCACGACCAGCTCGAGGTCAGGAGAGGCGGCCTTCAATGCGGGCAGACACTGGAGTGCGAGCTTCCTTATGCGTGCATCTTCAGACTTCAGCAACGGCAGGACCAGAGGCCGGAGCTGATCACGGTCAAGCCCGGCAGGAGCCGATCGGCGGATTCTGTCCAGTGCCAACCGCTTCTGGCCGGGCGATGATCCCGTCGAGAGCATTTCCCGCAGGCGTTCCAGGCTTTTCTCACCCAGGACCTGCTGCCCGCTCTCGGCGACTTCGGCGACGAGATCGTCGGCGGGTGCAGCCGGCGTGGCTCGCGGTGTCCGGTCGGCATCCGTCGCAGCGTGCTGTCTGCCCGCGGTCGCATCCCAGGCATCATCGAGCGTCTTCCGCTCCCATTCGGGAGGTACGGGGCGCTCCACCCAGCCTTCCGGTAGGTGCCGGATGCCGATGCGATGCATGAAGAAGCGCGACAGGAACTCCCGGTCCGGATCGTAGTCGAGTTCCGGGACGGGCTCGATCTCGGCCCGCAATTCCTGGTCATGACGGCCGAGCCAGAGGCGCAACCGCGGCATGCCCTGCACGAGGATGCCGCCGTGGAACGGTTCCCAGGGAACCTGCTCAGCCGAGGACTGGCCGGGCTGCCTGAGAAGGACCATCGCTTGTCCATCATGATAAATGCAGATGACGAGCGACTTCAGTCCGGACGTGACGCTCCACGAGCCCAGAAGGCTCTGCCGGCTTTCATCCTCGATCCGCGCCTGCGAGACACTGTCAGACAGCCCTGCCTCGGGAACTTGTGCGTCGCGGGGGGCACAGCCTGCGCACATCGCCAACGCGATCCCCACGAGTGTTGTAGAAAGTTGCCGCATCTCAGATCACCTCTCGGGCGCCCCAACGACTCCCCGCTGAGTTGCCCGACACTCCCATGTGACCCTGCCCGGCCCCACAGCCGGGCCTGTCCGATACCAGTGTAACACCGTCCCGGCTGAATCCGGGCCCGAATGAACGGTCGGTATGCCGACACATAAGATCTATCTGGGAAACCCGGACTTGGATTGTCAGTGTCGTCGGCCTGGTGGTCGCCTCATGTATTCAGCGGCACGATCCGGCTGAGACTGACGCCGGCGGTTCTCAGCAACTCCTCACACCGTTCCGATTCGGAGGCGGGGATGCGGACCGCCGATCCGCAGTCGCTGCCCAGGTGGCGGGGCGTGGGGATGAGCTTGGCCGCAAGATCGGCCCGCCTCAGGACGCGCTCGGCGAAGATCGCATCGGTCGTGGTGTACACCAGGATGACCGCGAATTCAGCCATCGATCCCCCGTCGGGCAATGGATGAAACCGCCTCGATCGCGAGGTCGATTTCTTCTTCCTGCGTGAAGGGCCCGGGGGCGAAGCGCACCGTGCCGTCGGGATAGGTGCCCAGCGTGCGGTGGGCCCGCGGGGCGCAATGCAGGCCCGGGCGGCACATGATCTCGTGATTCTCATCCAGTGCCCGGGCGATCTCGGAACACGCCAGGCCGTCGACGGTGAAGGAAACGACCGCGGTCTGGCGCTGCGCATCGCCCGGCCCCACCACGCGCACGCCGGCGATATCGCCCAGGCCATCGATGAGGCGCCGGGTCAGAAGCCGTTCGTGTTCGATGATCTCATCGACGCCGTATTCGATGAGGTAGCGGACGGATGCGGCGAGGCCCGCCAGGCCCATGATGTTCGGCGTGCCCGCCTCGTACTTGTCCGGGAGCATGTCCGGCTGAATCTCTTCCTCCGACCGGCTTCCCGTCCCGCCGGAGATCAGCGCCGGCAGGGACGTCACAGCGAAGTCATCGTCGATGGCCAGGCCGCCCGTGCCCGTGGGGCCGAGCAGGGCCTTGTGGCCGGTGAAGGCGAGCAGGTCGATGTTGTCGTGATGCAGGTCGATCGGCCACGCCCCCACGGTCTGGGCCGCATCGACAAGGAAGGTGATCCCGTGACGGCGGGCCAGCTCGCCGATCTCGCGCACCGGCAGGACCGTGCCACACACGTTAGAAGCGTGATTGGCCACGATCAGCTTCGTTTCCGGCCTGATGTGCTGCTCGATCGCGGCGGCGTCCATTGATCCGTCGGCTCTGCACCCGGCGATGCTTACCGCGATGCCCTTTGCCTCCAGGGTCCGCAGAGGTCTCAGGACCGCGTTGTGCTCCATGCCCGTGGTGATCGCGTGGCAGCCGGGGGTGAGCAGCCCCCGCAGGACCAGGTTGATGGCGGTGGTCGCATTGCAGGTGAAGACCACCCGCATCGGGTCTTTCATTCCGACCAGTTCGGCTACCGCCTCCCGGGCATCGAACCGGATGCGCTCGGCCTCCAGAGAAAGCCGGTGGGCGCTTCGGCCGGGGCTGGCCCCGACGTCACGCAGATAGCGCAGGATCGCTTCGTGCACGCAGTCGGGCTTGGGCCAGGATGTCGAAGCGTGATCCAGATAGAGCATCAGCCAATGACCTTACGACCAGCCGCACTGGGCGACCCGCCAAGCCGGCGAAGGGCGCCCTGCGCTCACCTCCGCAACCTCAGCCGAAAAGTTCCCTCGTTCTCCTCGCACACGGCCTGCCATCCGAGCTGTTCGGCGGTTCGGGTGCAGTTCTGAACCTGAGTTGCGGTATCCACGAGGACGGTAACCTCCTTGCCGCTCGTTCTCTTCAGCGCCTGTCTGGTCAGAAGGGCCGGCTGAGGGCAGGAGAGGCCCCGGGCATCGACGGTTTCCGATACGGACATCGTTATTACCCCGTGGCGGCCGGGACGGACCGGCCGGTGATTCCAATTGTCAGCACGACCACCAGGCCGATGACCACCGCCCAGGGCGCCAGGGCCTGGTTGCCCACCATAAGGAAGTTGTGAGAGATCGCAGCGCCGGTGAGCATGCCGAGGACGAACATCGCCGCGTCGCCGTCACCTTCCCCGGAGAGGAACACCTGCCTGCCCGGGCATCCCCCGGCGAGGCAGAAGGAAAGCCCCGCCAGCACCATGCCAGTGAAGTTCAGCCAGTGCACGGTGTGAGCAGCAGGCTGCGGGCTGGTCGTGCCGTCCGCGGCCGTCCTGACGAAACCTGGATCGAACTGCTTGAAGATGAGGTTCATCACGAACGCCGCGGCGACCAGTGCGATCACCCCGCTGAGCAGATGAATATCGCGCATGAGGATCAGGTCACGGAACGCCCCGACGGTGCAGAAGCGCGTCCGCTGGGCGAGGAAGCCGACGATCATGCCCGCGATGATGGAGATGGCCACCGGGGCGGCCATCGACCCCGGGCCGCTTTCGCTTCTGTACAAGGCGGCGTTATCACCGAATTTCGGATAGAAGATCGCCAGCAGCAGCAGGATGAGCATCACCACCGGCATGGCCAGGCCCACGGGAAAGCGCGACTGGTACGTTCTTCCGAGGCTGAAACCGACGCGGAGGAAGACCACGCCGATGCCGATGCCGGTCACCAGCCCCGCGATGCCCAAGATGGCGTTCCAGTCACCGCCGGCAAGACGGAGCATGGCCCGCCAAGGGCAGCCGAGGAAGATCAGCGCTCCGATCATCGCGCACATCCCCAGCACGAACCTGAGAATTGGCGATGATCCGGTGCGGGGACGGAATTCGCGGAAGGCCAGGGCGGCCACGAATGCTCCGAGGCAGAAGGCGGGTATTTCCGGCCTGAGGTATTGCACGATGCCGGCCCGGTGCAGGCCCAGAGCCCCGGCGATGTCGCGGGTGAAGCACGCCACGCACACGCCCATGTTCGGCGGGTTGCCGAGCTTCTGAAGCGAGGCGGCAATGCACCCGATCGCCAGTCCCACCATGATGATGCCGGTGCGCGATGCGAAGATGTCTTTCGGTCCGGTCACTTTGTGAGCCTCCTGGAGTTGAGCATCGACCCTGAGGCCCCCGGGGCTGACGCGGCTTTCTGGTTTGCCGTCACTTTGCCGGCGTCGGTCTGGATGCGCAGGAGACAGCGCATCTGGATCCGGGGCGATACTGAAACGTATTCTGTCGAGCGTTGGATTTGTGGATTATCGGTCAGGCAGCGCAGCGGACGCCCCCGGCGCGAAGCGTGCCGAAGACGATGTACTTCCGGCGGCGTTGCGGTCCCTGAACCAGGGAGCCTGCCTGGTGCCGTCATGTGCGCTGATACGCGATCAACGATCGCCCTCCGATCAGGTCACTATTGGTTCCGACAGTATGCCGGAATCGCGATGGCAGATCAAGGTGAAATCCGGCCGGCGCCGCCCGCCGGTCCCGCGGCATTCCGGGCCGCCGGGGGACGGGTTTATCGCCTTGCGGGCGGCTGGTATTCTCTACCTCAGGAGGCGGAACCGGCCTCCAGTCGAACAGAGGGAGCTTCACATGTCCGTGCTGAGTCTGTTCCCGCCCGGATTGACCGCTTTGTGTCTCATGGTCGGGACTCCGGCCGATCCGCCTGAGACCGCCATTCCGCAGGCCGCCCAGCCCCGCGGCTACTCCATCCCTCTCATCGACCTGGCGGACCAGAAGCACCGGCAGATCGTGGTGGATCGGGAGGAGGGCCAATACCTGGGGCACCCGACCACCGTCCTGCTGGAAGACAACCGGACGATGATCATCGTCTATCCCAAGGGCCATGGTCGGGGCGCGATCGTGATGAAGCGCAGCGAGGATCGGGGGCTGACCTGGTCCGATCGCCTGCCCGTGCCCGAGAACTGGGCCACTTCCAGGGAAACTCCCACCATTCACCGCACTATCGACCCGCGCGACGGCGCGAAACGCCTCATCCTGTTCTCGGGCCTGTATCCCATCCGCATGGCGGTTTCGGAAGATGACGGCAGAACGTGGACCGGCCTGGAGCCGATCGGCAATTACGGGGGCATCGTGGCCATGGGCTGCGTGGAGCGCCTCAAGGACGGCCGGTACGTGGCGATGTTCCACGATGACGGCCGCTTCTTCGCAGAAGAAGGCCGGCGCACCGACGTCATGCGCCTCTACCAGATCTTCTCCGGCGATGGCGGGCTGACCTGGAGCGAGCCGGAACTCATTTATGAGAGCTCCGAGATCCACCTCTGCGAGCCGGGCATGATCCGTTCGCCCGATGGCAGGCAACTGGCGATCCTGCTTCGCGAGAACCGAAGGGTCCGCAACTCCCACCTCATGTTCTCCGATGACGAGGCGAAGACCTGGTCGAAGCCGCGCGAACTGCCCGGGGCCCTGACCGGCGATCGTCACACCGCGCGGTACGCGCCGGACGGCCGGCTGTTCATCTCCTTCCGTGACACCACCCACGAAAGCCCCACCCAGGGAGACTGGGTCGGGTGGGTCGGAACTTACGAGGACATCGCCAGCGGCCGCGAGGGACAGTACCGCGTGCGGCTGATGGACAACCGTCATCGGTGGGATTGCGCGTACCCGGGCGTGGAGATCCTGCCCGACGGAACTTTCGTGGCGACCACCTACGGCCACTGGGTCGAGGGCGAGCAGCCGTTCATTGTCAGCGTGCGATTGAAGCTGGGAGAGCTGGACGAGATCAACGCGAAGCTGATTGAATGGTGACCGGCTTTATCGACCGGTCGTCAGGCGGTTTCTCCGCAATCTGGCCCGCCTTCGGTCAGGGCATCGCAGTGCACGAACGCCTCGATTGCCTCGTATTCAGCCAACCCCAGGTCGTCGAAGATCTTCGCGGTCTGGCGGTTGCGCTGTTCGGCCCGCTGCCAGAACTCGCGGGTGTCCCACGCGCCGGGAAAGAGGGCTTTGTCCTTCTGTGATTCGTGCTTGAAGATGGCCAGCCGCTTGCGCTCGACCTCGCCGGGGCTGAGGGGGACGGACATTTCGATCTCGTGCGGTTCCCATTCCTGCCAGGCCCCGCGGTACAGCCACACTTCGCACTCTTTCATCCAGGGCCGATTGGCGAGCCTGCGCAGGGCGGTGATGGTGGCCGCCAGGCAGACACGGTGTGTGCCGTGCGGGTCCGACAGATCGCCGGCGGCGTAAATCTGGTGAGGCTTCACCTTCTCCAGCAGATCCATGATGATCCGAATGTCCTCTTCGCTGAGCGGCTTCTTCCTGACCCGGCCCGTCTGGTAGAAGGGCAGGTCGAGGAAATGGATGTTCTCCGGTTGCACGCCTGAGTACTTCGCCGCGCTGCGGGCTTCACTGCGGCGGATGAGCGTCTTGATCTCCTGCAAGTCTGGACTGTCGAGCTCCCCCGGCTGCTTTCGTGGAATAAAGACCTTGACCTCCTCGGCCACGGCCTGAGGCGTCCGTTCTCCGTCGCGTCGTTCATACTTGCGGCAAAACTCCGCCACAAAGTCGGCGTGGCGGGCGGCGTCGTCATCGAACACCGCGATGTTGCCGGAAGTCTGGTAAACCGAGTGAACCTCGTGACCCTGCTCGCAGAGGCGGATCAGCGTGCCGCCCATGGAGATCACATCGTCATCCGGATGCGGGCTGAACACGACCACCCGCTTGGGATAGACATCGGGCGGGTTGGTCGAATCGACGCCTCTGCCGGGAATGAACTTCGGCCGGTCGGGCTTTCCGCCCGGCCAGCCGGTGATGGTGCTCTGCAGCGTCTTGAAGACCTCGATGTTTATGTCGTAAGCCCCGCCTCGAGCTGAGAGCAGGTCCTGCAAACCGTGTTCGTTGTAGTCCTCGTCGGTGAGCTTGAGAATGGGCTTGTCCAGCGTCATGGCCAGCCAGATTGTGGCTCGCATTACCAGGGGCTTTGCCCAGGTCAGGCCGAAATCCTGGATCGCCCCCAATCTCCATGGCGTTTTGAACCGGGTCAGCTCCGCCGCCGCGGACGGGTCCACCACGATCCGGGCGTTGGGATGCTCCTGCAGGAAGCTGGCGGCCACGACGGAGGTGATCTCGCCCTCCACCGCCCGCTGAATGATGGGGGCCTTGTGCTCGCCGAAGGCCAGCAGCACCACTTTCCCGGCGTCCAGGATCGAGCCCACGCCCATGGTGATCGCCTTGCGGGGAACGTTCCATTCGCCGAAGAAATCGCTCGCCGCATCCATCCGCGTGACCTTGTCCAGCGTGATGAGGCGCGTGCGGCTGTCGCGGGGCGAACCCGGCTCGTTGAAGCCGATATGGCCGGTGCGGCCGATGCCGAGGATCTGGTAGTCGATCCCGCCCGCTCTGCGTATCTTCGCTTCATACTCCTCGCAGTACGCGGCGACCTCCTCAAGCGCCACCATCCCGTCAGGGACGTGCGCGTTGGCCGGGTCGATATCGACAAGGTCGAAGAGGTACTCGTTCATGAATCGCCGGTAGCTCTGCAGGGCGTCCGGCTCCATGGGCCAGTACTCGTCGAGATTGAACGTGATCACGTTGGCGAAGGAGAGCCCTTCCTCACGGTGCAGTCGCACCAGCTCATCGTAAATGCCCTGGGGCGTGGAGCCGGTGGCCAGTCCGAGCACGGCGGACTTTCCCTGCGCGGCCCGCTCCCTTATCAGGCCGGCAATGTCCGCGGCCACCGCGCAGCAGGCGGCGGCGCTGGATCCGTAGGCCTTCGTGGGGATGCGCTCCACCTTGGAGGCAAAAGCGGCCGACTGGAGCTGAACGGTGTCTGCGGAGGGCGTGGATGATGCTGCTGACATGCCGGGCCTGCTCCCTGTTCGCTGTAGCCCATGGTCATGAACGGTGCCGCGCATCGCCAACTCCGCGGCCTGCCGCTTCGCGATCACTAGTCTAGCCGCCTGCGGCCAAGCCGGTCGCCGGCCTGCGGACGAGTCATTCATTAACTCCATGCCGGCGGGCGAACTCGCGATAGCGGGCGATCAGCTCGACCGCCCGGTCTTCCGATTCATCGGGGGCCAGGCGATCGCAGTCATAGCCGAGGATCTCACGGAACGCGGCGACCGAATCGGCGGTGAACACCGCCGTTCCGTCATCCTCGATGCGCTCGATGTTGTCGAACCGATGGGACCGCTCGTTGATGCTGATCGCCTGCTCGAGGCTGAGGCCCTCAACTGGCTCCAGTTCGATACCCTTGC
Organism: Phycisphaerales bacterium; assembly: GCA_020345805.1. GTDB lineage: Bacteria > Planctomycetota > Phycisphaerae > Phycisphaerales > SM1A02. The sequence goes on from CP070772.1 coordinate 626,580, forward strand.
GGCTGACCAGCACCGGATAGCCCCCGGGCAGGCCGTGCGGGGCCGGGGCGTGAGTGTGCGACACCTCCTCGCCCAGGAATGCGAGAATCAGGCCAGCGCTCGAGCCGGCGGAGAGGAAGTGGCTGGACTGGCCGCCCGGCAGGGGATAGGGGGCCACCACCAGCTTCTCCGCCTCAACCTCCGCCGTCACGTCCCGGCCTTCATGGAAGATGCGCAGGAAGTAGGGCGGCAACTCGGCGCCCGGATTCCTGTACGCCGGTGACATCAACGCGTGATGCGCGACCAGTTGAATCCGCACATCGTGAGCGCCGACTTCCAGTCGGTGCGCTGCGAGATGGCGGATCTTGGGCACGACCAAATCCACGTTGCCTATCCCGCAGGTCGGGGCCAGCCCCAGACGGTGGAGGATGGGATTGACCAAGTCCGGGAACGGCGCGGTGAGCACGTGGCCGGCGAAGTCGATCGCCTTCAGCGTCCTCATCAGCTTCATGGTCGGCGTGAGATGCACCGGCAGCCAGCTCCCGAAGCCGGCGCTGCGGATGAGAGCAGCGGCATCCGGGGGAAGGAGGTTAGGAATCCACCAGGTGTGCATGTTCGCGGTGGTGTGGATGACCTGCGGCGCCGACGCTCCGACCGCGGCCGCCACCGACTCGGGCTCATCGATATCCAGCCGAACGAACTCGATGGTCGGAGAATATCCCTGGGCGATCGCACTCACGCGCGCGAGATTGCACCTTGCCTCTCCTTTCTCCACGTCCCGACCGGCGACGACGATCCGGCCGACCGCGGTTTCGCGGGCGAGGAATTCCAGGACGATCCCTCCCAGGTCGCCGGCGCCGATGAGCATTACCGTGTCGTCTTTCATCCGCAGTCTCTTTTCTCGTTGCGGTTTCTATCGCAGCAGCACGCCGCCGCGCAGGGGATCGTCCGGGTCGATGAGGAACTCGTGCCGGCCGGTGAGGTAGGACGAGCCGGTCACCTCCGGAATTATCGCCGGGCGGCCGCCGACGGTGGTGGTCTCGACCGCGCGGACGTCGAAGCTCGTCCCGATGAGGCTTTCAATCGTGATGGTCTGTCCTACGGCCAGCTCGCCGCGGGCATGATGGATGGCCGCCCGCCCGCTCACCCCCGTGCCCGTGGGGGAGCGGTCCACCTCGCCGTCGGCAAACACGCACACGTTCCGGCTGTGGAGCGGATCCGACGCCGGCTGCACGAGGATCGTGCCGTACAGGAAGTTCAGATCTCCGCTGCCGTCGGGATGAACGATCTCGTAAGACTGCATCACCGCCCGCTTTATGCGCATGGCGATGTCGATGATCCGGGCGTGATTGGCCGGCACCAGGTCAAGGCCCAGCGGTTCGGCATCCACATAGGCGTAGAACGCCCCGCCGAAGGCGATGTCGCAGCGAACGACGCCGAGGTCCGGCACGCTGACTTCAAGGTCCCTTGCCAGCAAGAACGACGGGACGTTGATGAACGACACCTTGCGCACGCGGCCGTCCCGCAGGTGGGCGGTGGCGGTCACCCGGCCCGCGGGGGTGTCGTACCTGATGACCTGTTCGTCACCGGAAGCGGCGATCATGCCGGTTTCGATCGCCACGGTGGTGAGGGCGATGATGCCGTGCCCGCACATCGTGCTGAACCCCTCGTTGTGCATGAACAGCACGCCCAGGTCGCCGTCTGGCGTGACCGGGGCGGTGGGCAGGCAGCCGTACATGTTCGCGTGCCCGCGCGGCTCGAACATCAGGGCCCGGCGCAGATCGTCGCAGTGCTCTGATGCGTACTGCCGCTTCTGGAGGATCGTTTCGCCGGGTGGCTCCGGGAAGCCGCTCGTGATCACCCGCAGCGGTTCGCCCGCGGCGTGAGCGTCGATGGTCGTCATCCGTCTGAAGTTCTCGGGCGGTTCGTAAGGCATGGTCGCGATTGCCTTTCACGTTCGCGATGCTTGCGTCCTCATCACGAATATACAGCGAGCCGGCCGCGACAACTCAGACCGCCTGATGCTCGGTGCGGGCGATGATCTCGTTCTGCAGGTCGGTTGAAAGATCGCAGAAGTAGTCGCTGTAGCCGGCCACCCGCACGATCAGCCCGCGATAGGCCTCGGGATCTGCCTGGGCGGCCAGGAGCGTGGCGGCATCGACGACGTTGAACTGCACGTGGTGGCCGCCCATCGCGAAGTAGCCGCGCACCAGGTGCACGAGGCGATCCAGGCCGTCCTCGCCCTCCAGCAGGGCGGGCGTGAGCTTCTGGTTCAGCAGCGTGCCGCCCGTGCGCTTGTGATCCATCTTGGCCACGGAGTTGAACACCGCTGTGGGCCCCAGGCGATCGGCGCCCTGCACGGGTGACACGCCGTCGGAAAGAGGCGCCCCGGCCCGCCGGCCGTCGGCGGTGGTCCCGGTCATCGAGCCGAAATAAACGTGCACCGTGGTGGGAAGCAGGTTGATGCGGTAGGTGCCGCCGCGGGTGTTGGGGCGCCCGTCGATCGCCTCAAAATACGCCTCGAAGACCCGCTTCATGATGTCGTCGGCGTAGTCGTCATCATTGCCGTAGCGCGGCGTGCGATTGAGCAGCATCTGGCGCAGATCCTCGCGGCCGGCAAAATCCTCGCGCAGGGCGACGAGCAGATCGTCCATCGAGATATCGCGCCGGTCGAAGACGTGATGGCTGACGGCGCTGAGGGCATCGCTCACTGAGCCGAGCCCCACCCCCTGGATGTAGGAGCTGTCGTAGCGCGGGCCGCCGTCGTGGTAATCGAGGCCCCTCGCGATGCAGTCGTCGATCAGCAGCGACAGGAACGGGGCGGGCATGTGGCGGGCATAGATGCGCTCAACCGCGCTGTTGCCGCGGACCTTGATGTCGATGAAATGCAGAAGCTGGCGCCGGAAGGCGTCGAAGAGGGAATCGAACAAATCGAAGTCCGCGGCTTCTCCTGTTTCCAGTCCAATCCTTTTCCCATTCCGGGGGTCGATGCCGTTGTTGAGCGTCAGCTCCAGGATCTTGGGCAGGTTGAAGTAGCCGGTGAGGTTGTAGTTCTCCTTGCCGAACGCCCCGACCTCCACGCATCCGCT
>CP070772.1:629747-643482 GCA_020345805.1 Phycisphaerales bacterium
ACTACGCCGAGGACCTCCTGGGAGAGGCTGATACGCGGATCGGAACCGGGCCCTCGGTGGAGGCGACACGAGTGGCGACCTGACCGGCCGGCCCGCGGAAGAGAGGAAGGATCTGCCCGCTCGAGCGCGGCCCTCGGCGAGCGGGACCGGGACTGGCCGCTCCTGAGGTTTGATGGTATTTACGTGCCCGCACATTGAACTGGTGGAGTCCGAGAAATGCCCAGCGTTGCAGAGCGCACCAGAAACAACATTCGCGCCGGCGTGTTCGTCAGCATCACGCTGATCCTGGTCCTGGTCATCATCGTCACCCTCACCGATTTCTGGCGGTCGTTCTTCTACCGGACGCGCGATTACATCGTCACCTTCGACGTGGCCTCCGGGGTGAAGAACCTGAAGCCGGGATCGGACGTATGGGTGGGTGGCGTGACGGTGGGGGAAGTGACCAGCATTGAGCCGCGCGTCAGTGAAGGCGAGGCGTTCGAGTTCATCGATGTCGGCTTCACCGTCGATCAGCGCATCACCCTATGGGTGGATGCGAAAGTGTTTGTTGGCTCGCCTCTTCTCGGATCGGATGCCTGGTTGGACATCCCTGATGTCGGCGATCCGATGAGCGGGCTGCCGGTGGAGGGGAGACTGGTGGGTTCCAGGTCGGCGGGCATGCTGACCACGCTGCTGGGGCCGGCCAATGCCAAAAAGACCGAAGAAGTCGTCAGTCGCACCGAGGAGTTCAGCAAGCTCCTGGAGCGGATGCCGACGGAGTACGATCAGCGGGTGGTTCCGATTCTCGATAACGCGGGGGAAACCGTGGGAGGAATTCGGGAGATCGTTGCCGATTTTCGCGATGAGCGCTGGCCTCGTTGGTCCGTGGCCGTTGATGACGTGATGACCTGGGCCGCCGACGCGACCGGGCGACTGGACGCCGTCCTCGACGACGGGCACGACCTGATGGCCGAGGCCAAGGCGGTGGTGGAGGAAAACCGCCCGCAAGTGAAATCGCTGATCGACAATGCCCAGGCGAGCAGCGAGAACCTCCGTACCGCCAGCGATCGCGTGAATGCCGAGATTCTGGAGAAGGTCGACGCTTTGCTCGATACCGGCCGGGAGGGCCTGGAGAGCACCACCGCGGTCATTCAGACCCTGCAGCAGGACTACGAGGAGTGGGCGGTCGATATCGGGGACACGTTGGCCAATCTCAACCTCGCCGGCCAGCAGCTTAAGCTCACCTCGGTGGAGTTGCGGCGCAGCCCCTGGAAGCTGATGTATCGGCCCCAGCCGGACGAGTTGGAGCATGAGTTGCTCTACGAGGCGGCCCGCTCGTTCGCCGTCGCCGCTGCGGACCTGAAAGCCGCCAGCGCCTCGGCCCAGCGCATCCTGGACAAGCACGGCGATCGTCTGGCCGAGGACCGGGAAGCGTTCCAGCGCCTCCAGGGAAACCTGCTGGACAGTCTTAATCGCTATGAACAGGCACAGCAGGAGCTGTTCGACGTGCTTCTGGTCAACACGCCGTGACCGGCGAACCGATGCCTCGAAGGGACATTCGATGACCATACTGGTATCTCTATTGGCGGCGATGCTGATCGGCGTTAATGCCCGGGGCCCGGCCGACCCGCCTCAGGGGGAGGAGACGACCGACGAGACTACGTTGACGGCGGGCGATGAAGGCCGCCGCTCAATGCGCGTCTTCGGTCTGACCTTTGTGACCGATGATGACCCGTATTGCCCCCCGGCGGAGATGCGCGATCCCGACGGAAAGCTCCCGGAGCGAATCGTGGTGCTCATCCACGGCTTGGACGATCCGGGCTGGATGTGGCGGGACATGATCCCGGCCCTGCGCGAGGCCGGGCATATCGTGGCCCGCTTCGAGTATCCCAACGATGGGCCGATCAGCGAGGCGGCGGACCTGATGGCCCTGAGCCTGACCGAGATCAGGCTGATGGGCGTGCAGCGCGTGGATGTCGTCGCCCATTCCATGGGTGGACTGGTCACCCGCGATCTGCTGACCCGCGAGTCCTACTATGGCGGGGACGGGGCCGGACGTGGCCGATTCCCGGCCCTCGATCGGTTCATCATGTGCGGCACGCCGAACCACGGCTCGGAGCTGGTGCGCCTGCGGGCGGTTTCGGAAATCAAGGAGCAGATCACCCGGGCCTTTTCCGGCGAGGGCGAATGGCTCGGATCGCTTGCCGACGGTTCGGGCGAGGCGGCGGTGGATCTCCTGCCGGGCTCGGACTTCCTGCGCAGATTGAATCAACGACCTTTGGCCACCCACACCAGGCACATCATCATCGCCGGCCGCATGAGCCCCGTTCGCAAGCAGGACGTCAACGGTCTGGCGGGCAAGGTCCGGCAGTTCGCTCGAAGTTCCAATGCCCCGAACTGGCTGAGAAGCTGGATTGACGTGGCGGAGGAACAGACCGCCTCACTGCTCGATGAGACCGTGCGCGGTCTGGGTGATGGCTGCGTGTCGCTGGATTCGGCGAAGCTGACCGGGGTGGAGGACATCACGATCGTGGAGGCCAACCATGTCGGCCTGATCGTCAACATCATCGCCAACTCGGACAACGTCCCGCCCGCCATCCCGATCGTCCTCGATCGTCTCGGTGTGCCGGCCGAGGATGGCAGCGAGCGGGCGAAGGACTGATGCCGGTCACCATCCACAGACAGGATCGCGGTTACCTTCTGGAGTGCGAGCTTCTTCTGCTCCGTCCGGCTGAGGAGGTCTTCGGCTTCTTTGCCGATGCGACGAATCTGGAAGCCATCACGCCCCCACAACTGCGGTTCGAGATCCTCACGCCCCTTCCCATCGAGATGAGCAAGGGGGCGATCATCGACCAACGCCTCCGCCTGCACGGCATCCCCCTGCGCTGGCGGAGCGAGATCACCGCCTGGGAACCTCACCAGCGCTTCGTGGACGAGCAGCGCCGCGGGCCCTATCGCTGGTGGATCCACGAGCACACGTTCGAGGAGACCGACGACGGGACACTGGCCAGGGATCGCGTGCAGTACGGCGTGCCGGGTGGGGCGATGGTGAACGCCTTGCTTGTGGCCCGCGATCTGCGGAGGATATTCGACTACCGCAGCCGGGCGTTGCGCGGGATCTTCCCCGTGGAATAACCGCGGCCGTGGCTCGCATTGGTCTGTCTTGTCATGCCGGAAATCCTGCTGAGCATCGATGATCTGGCCGTCTCGGCCGGTGGAGTACGCCTCCTGGAGGGTGTCACGATGAGAATGCGCCCCGACGAACTGGTCGCGCTCACCGGGCCGTCCGGCTGCGGGAAGACCACGCTGCTCAGGGCGATCGCGGGCCTGGACGATCCGTCGTCGGGTCAGGTGCGTTTCAACGGGACAACCCCCGGCGAGATGGGCTGGCCCCGGTTCCGTCGGCACGTCGTTTTCCTGCACCAGCGGCCGGTGATGCTGGAGGCGCCCGTGGAGGAGAATCTCGGGAGGCCGCTGAAGCACAAATCGGTCGACAAGATCTTCGATCGGGATCACGCCGCTGATCTGCTGGCAGAAGTGGGGCTGACGGCCGGTCATCTCAAGCAGCCGGCGCGAACCCTTTCCATCGGCGAGCAGCAGCGAGTCAGCCTGGTTCGTGCCCTGCTCATCGAGCCGGAAGTCCTTCTATTGGATGAGCCGACCAGCGCGCTGGATGAGGATTCGAGGGCGGCGATCGAGGAGCTGCTGAAGCGGAAGACATCAGGCGGCGAGTGCGCAGCCATCGTGGTGACTCACGATCGCAGGCAGGCTGAACGTCTGGCCGATCGAGTGGTGAATCTGAAGGACCATCTGTCGGCGGGTCGGAATGGAGGCGGCGGGCATGCCTGAGCAGTATTCCGCCGGCGCGATCGAACTGGGGGTATGGGAGCTGGCCATCGCCGCCGCCCTGGTGCTGGTCGCCGGGGCGGTGAGCCTGATGCTTCGACTGGGACTGGAGAAGGGACTGCTGGTCGCCTCCGTTCGGGTGATTGTGCAGTTGCTGGCGGTCGGCTGGGTGTTGAGGTGGGTCTTCGACATTGACCGCTTCTGGCTTGTGGCGATCCTGATCGGTCTGATGGTGGTGGCAGCCACGCACGCGGCGGTCCACCGTTCATCCCGCACCTTCCGGGGCGCGTCGCTGGAGATGTTCATCACGCTGGTGCTGTGCGGCCTGATCACCACCTTCGTCGTGACTTCGGTGATCATCGGCGTGCAGCCGTGGTGGAAGCCGCAGTACTTGATCCCCCTGCTGGGCATGGTGCTGGGCAGCGCCATGACCGGCGTGTCGCTGGCCATGGACACCCTCCTGGAGCGCCTCACCGACCGCCGGGACGAGATCGAGATGCTGCTGGCTCACGGGGCCACTCGGTGGGAGGCCGCGCGGGATCCGCTGGCCGCGGCGGTCCGGCGGGCGCTGATCCCCGTGATCAACTCGATGACGGTGGTGGGGATCGTGCACCTTCCCGGCATGATGACGGGCCAGATCCTCGCGGGGGCCGATCCCTGGGAGGCGGTCAAGTACCAGATCGTGGTGATGTTCATGATCGCCGCCACGACCTCGATGAGCGCCATGGGATTCGTGCTGCTGGCGTATCTCCGACTCTTCACGCGGCACCATCAGCTCAACGTACGCCCGATCCACAAGCGGGGAGAATGACTGCCGGAGCCTTACGAGCTGGATTTGGAGGCGGGGCGGGGGGCGAGCCGGAGACTCGTCGCTAAACTGATTCCGTGATGGCGGTCAGCCCCATACTCATTGACTCGCTGGATGACCCGCGGGTGGAGATCTTCCGCGATGTGCGGGACAAGGACCTGCGGGGGCGGGACAAGCTGTTCATGGCCGAGTCGGAGATGGTCCTCACCCGTCTGCTCCGCACGCCCGAGCGCCTGCATTCGCTCTTTCTGAGTCCGAACAAGTTCGAGCGCCTGGCCGGATCGCTACAGGCGCTGGCCGCCCATGTACCCGTCTATGTGGCAGACATCGACCTGATGACGGAGATCGCGGGCTTTCACATCCATCGCGGTGTGCTGGCGGCGGGTTTTCGCCCGAGGCCCGAGGAGTTGTCGCTCGATGCAGCGCTGGGCCATCTGAAGGGAGATGCGCCGCTGACGCTGCTGCTGGCAGAGGGACTCACCAACGTGGACAACATGGGCGGGATGTTCCGCAACGCCGCCGCGTTCGGCGCGGATGGCATCGTCCTCGATCCCACCTGTTGCGATCCGCTATACCGCAAGGCAATACGCGTTTCTATGGGGCACGTACTGTCGATTCCTTACGTCGTGTGCGATGACTGGATCGGCGATGTTCATCGCTTGAAGGAGCAATGGGGGATCAGGTTGATTGGCGCGGAAGTGACGGACGGCGCCATCCCTCTCTGGGATATTCCACGTTTCTCGCGGCTCGGCATCCTGTTTGGATCGGAAGGTCACGGCCTTACCGGCGAGGCGCTGGCCGCGTGCGATGAGGTGTGCCGGATTCCGATGGACGAGGCCGTGCCGTCGCTGAACGTGGCCACCGCCTCGGCGGTGTTCCTGTACGAGTTGATACGGCCCGAGCCGCGTAGTCAGGCTACTTGGTTGCCACGGTAGAGGGTTTCGCCTTCGCCGCAGGGACGGTGGTGATGACCGGTGGCTCCGGCTCGTGCTTGCGCTCCGGATTGAATCGCTGGATGTTTGCACCCAGCGAGTTGAGCACTTCCTCCATCCGCGCGTAGCCGCGATCCAGGTGATAGACGCGGCTGACGATGGTCTCGCCTTCGGCGACCATCCCCGCCAGGACCAGGCAGGCCGAGGCCCGCAGGTCCGAGGCCATCACCGGCGCCCCGAACAGCCTTCGCACGCCTTGGACCATCACCGTCGGCCCCTGGCGAATGAGCTGGGCTCCCATGCGGGTCAGCTCGGCAACGTGCATGAACCGCTCGGGGAAGATCTTCTCGGTGATGATGCTGTTGCCATCCGCCAGGCAGAGCAGGGCCATCATCTGGGCCTGGAGGTCGGTGGGGAAGCCGGGGTAGGGCTGGGTGCTGATCACCCCGGGCTTCAGACGCCGCTCGCTGGTGACCTGCACCGTGCAGCGGGTGGGCTCCTCGGACATGTCAAGCCGGTTCACGTTCACTCCCACGTTCTGGAGCAGATCGATGGGGGCCAGCAGGCAGTCGTGGGGGAAGTATTCAAGGGTGACGTCGCCGTTGGTGATGGCAGCGGCCACCGCGTAGGTGGCGGCGACAATGCGGTCGGGGATCACGATGTGGTCGGCCCCGCCAAGCTCTTCGACCCCATCGATAGTGATGCGGGGCGATCCGGCGCCGCTGATCTTCGCCCCCATGGCGTTGAGCAGGCGGGCCACGTCGGCGATCTCTGGCTCGCAGGCGGCTGACTCGATGATTGTCCTGCCCTCGGCGAGGGTGGCGGCGGACATCACGTTGGCGGTTCCCAGCACCGTCGAGCCGAATGGTCCGCCCAGGAATATCGTCGCTCCCTTGAGCCGATCGGCCTTGGCGATGATGTCGCCGCCCGATAATTCGATTTGGGCTCCCAGGGCTCTGAGACCGCGCAGGTGCAGATCGACGGGCCGGGCCCCGAAGGCGCAACCGCCGGGCATGGCCACCCGGGCTTGCTTCCTTTTGGCCAGGAGGGGGCCCAGCACGCAGATGCTGGCTCGCATGGTGCTGACGATCTCGTACCGGGCGTGGGTGCAGGAGGGATCGACCTCCTCGATGGTCATGGTTCCCTCGCCCCGATCTACGCGGCAGCCCAGCTCGCCCATCAGGTGGGCTAGGTTGGAGATGTCCGACAGGTCGGGCACGTTGCGGAGGGTCACCGGCTCGCCGGCCAGAAGGGCGGCCGCGGTGAGGGGAAGACTGGCGTTCTTGGAGCCGTCGATGCGGATTCGCCCGGCGAGCCGGGTGCCGCCCTGAATTCGGAACTCATCCATTGTTTGTCCCTTCTCCCGCGGGGGGCCTGCAAGGCGTCCCGGCCGGCGGCACAGGTTCAAGCCGGCCGAGTTACAGAGAATATATCGGACGGTAGGCCTTTGCGTCGTCCGTTATTGCTACCTGGTGGTGGGAAGGGGTGGTCAGCCTGGCGGGTCGGCGCTGGGGGCACCTCGGAATGAGTTCCAGTCGTGAGGATTCGGCGCTTTGCCGGCCATCGAGTCGGAATAACCGACACAGGTGGGCGTCCGCTTTGAAGAACGTGGATACATCTTTTTGGATTACAGAACCCAAATCGTACCATCGGGACAGTTTGAAGCCAGAAGACCACCAGGGGAAAGGAGTCCAGTATGCAGATGCACTTTCAGCGGAATTCCGGTTTCGCAACCGGGCCGGCCCTGTTTGGTGCCGCTCTCGGTATGTTTTTCTGCCCGCCGCAGTTTGCGGCGGCGGACGAACCGCCGGAGAGCATCGAGGTCGAGGGTATCGTGCGTGATTTCATCGAGGCCTACCAGCCCGGTGGACATCCCGATTTCGAACACCAGCACACCGACAGTTACGGCCATTGCTCCGGTAACGTGGCACTCACGCTCGGTGAAGACGCCAATCCCGTCTTCACCGGCAAAGGTGGCATGGTGGCCCGGCAGTGGCGAGATTCCAAGTACCGTCCAATCTGCTACGCCTTGTACGACCCTGACAAGGACAATGTGGAAGGGCTTTTCTCGCTGGACAGCACCAGCGGCATCACTTCCGCCGAGACCTTCGACCAGTGGTTTAATGATGTACCCGGCGTGAACATGTCCATGCCTCTGACGGTGACCTTCCAGCGGCAGTCGGACGGGACGTACGTTTACGACGATAAGTTGGATCCGCGTTACGCCCCGCTGAAGGGATTCTTCCCGATCGATGACCAACTGTTCGGGAACTCCGGCGGCCTCCCCGATCACAACTTCCACTTCACGTTCGAGATGCACCTTCAGTTCGTTTACGATGAAAAGGCGGACCAGTACATCAAGTTCATCGGTGACGATGACGTGTGGATCTTCGTCGATGGCGGTCTGGTGATGGATCTTGGCGGCATTCACGCCGCCCATGACCAGTATGTGGAAATCCAGCGACTCGGGCTGGAGGACGGCCAGACCTATCCGATCGCCTTCTTCTTCGCCGAGCGTCACCGCACCGTTTCGAACTTCAGGCTGGAAACCAACATGGTGGTGGAAAACGGTTCGACTCCGGCCGTGACCGCCGCGTTCGACTGATTCTGAATGAGGGATTAATGAGCCGCCTCATGCGGTAGTAATCGCAATCCCGCGTGACTCCAGCCCGAACGCCCGGACCCGCCGTCCGGGCGTTTGTTATTGCCGGACCTGATAGTCGTTGCAACTTCGGAGGCTTGGGCAAGTTGCGAACTGCCGGATCGGAATAACCGACACAGCCGGGCGCCCGTATTGAGGAAGGCGGATGCATCCCTTTGGATTACAGAACCCAAATCGTACTATCGGGACAGTTTGAAGCCAATGCTCTCCAGGGGGAAGGAGTCCAGCATGCCAATGCACTTTCAGCGGAATTCAGGCTTCTCGACCGGGCCGGCCCTGTTGGGCGCCGCGTTTGGTGCGTTTATTGGCCTGCCGCAGTTGGCGGCGGGATACGATCCGCCTGAGACCATCACGGTGACAGGCGTGGTACGTGATTTCATAGAGGCCGGCCTGCCGGGCGGACATCCCGATTTTGAGCACCAGCACACGGAAGGTTACGGCCGCTGTTCCGGTAACGTGGCGATCGCGCTCAGCGAGGATGCCAATCCCGCTTTCACCGGCGAAGGAGCCATGATCGCCAGGCAGACACGCGACTCAGAGTACCGCCAGATCTGCTATGCGCTTTACGACCCGGCCGTGGATGCCGTGAAAGGACTCTGGTCGCAGCCGAGCACGGGCGGCATCACGTCGGCCGAGACGTTCGACCAGTGGTATCGGGATGTGCCCGGCGTGAACATGTCGGCCCTTCTGTCGATCACCTTCGTGAGACAGCCGGACGGGATCTACGTCTACGATGACAAGGAAGACCCGCGTTTCGCCGCCGATCCGCACGGTTTTCTCCCGATCGATGACCAACTGTTCGGGAACTGCGGCGGTACTCCGGATCACAACTTCCACTTCACGTACGAGCTGCACCTCCGGTTCGTCTACGACGCGAAGGCGGGCCAGTACATCAGGTTCATCGGCGACGACGACGTGTGGATCTTCGTCGATGGCCGCCTGGTGATGGACCTTGGCGGTATTCACGCTGCTCATGACCAGTTTGTGGAGATCGATCGACTTGGCTTGAAGGACGGCGAGACTTACCCGATCGCCTTCTTCTTCGCCGAACGTCACCGCACCACCTCCAACTTCAGGCTGGAAACCAGCATCGTGGTGGAGCCCGGTCCGACTCCGACCGTGACCGCCGCATTCGATTGATTCTGAACGAGGGGTTTATGAGCCGCCCCATGCGTTAGACTTCGCAACCACTTGAGACACCAGCCCGAACGCCCGAACGCCCGGACCTGACGTCCGGGCGTTTGTTATTACCGGGCACGAGCGCTCCCACATGTTTCAGGGGTTTATGGGACCGGCCTAGCGCCGGATTGGAATCACCCGCAAGGTTACCTGGCCGGATTGGACAAGGCGGATCCCGCATCTTGGATCGCCGCCCGCGAATCGTACTGTCGGGATACTTCGAAGCCTTTCGATTGCGGGGGAAGGAGTCCACCATGCAACCCAATCATCAGCGCGCTTCCGGTTTCCCGGCCGGGTCGGTCGTGGTTGCGGCCACGCTCGGACTGTTCATCGGCCCACCCCAGATGGCGGCGGGAGACGAGCCACCCGAGAGCATCACGGTCACAGGGGTGGTGCGTGATTTCATCGAGGCCGGCAAGCCCGGCGGCCATCTCGACTTTGAGCACCAGCACACAGACGGGTACGGCCGCTGTTCCGGTAACGTGGCGCTCACGCTCAGTGAAGACGCCAATCCCACATTCACCGGCGAGGGGGCGATGATTGCCAGGCAGACACGCGACTCGGAGTTGCGCCAGATCTGCTACGCGCTATACGATCCCGAGGTGGATGCCGTGGAGGGACTCTGGTCGCGGCCTAGTACCGGCGCCATCACTTCCGCCGAGACCTTCGACCAGTGGTATCGGGATGTGCCCGGTGTGAACATGTCGGCGCCTCTGTCAATCACCCTAGAGAGGCAGCCCGACGGCATCTACGTCTACGATCACGAGACCGATCCGCGAATGCCCGATAAGCACGGGTTCTTCCCCATCGACCATCAGCTGTTCGGCAACTCCGGCGGTGTCCCCGATCACAACTTCCACTTCACCTACGAACTGCATCTTAGGTTCGTGTACGATGCGGATGCGGGCCAGTTCATCAAGTTCATCGGTGATGACGATGTCTGGATCTTCGTCAACGGCCGTCTGGTGATGGACCTGGGGGGCATCCACGCCGCTCACGACCAGTACGTGGACGTCAATCGACTCGGACTGGAGGATGGCCATACCTACCCGATCGCGGTCTTCTTTGCCGAGCGTCACCGCACCCTCTCGAACTTCAGGCTGGAAACCAGCATTATCCTGGAGGACGGCTCAATCCCGACGGTCACCGCAGCGTTCGATTGATTCCGATAAGGAATTCCCGGCCGATCCCGGCCCATCGCGGCACGCGAGACATCAACCCGAACGCCCGGACATACTGTCCGGGCGTTCTTCATTTTTGGCCGCAGGAGCGGTGTTCGTGCCGAGCGGAAAGTTCCCTGGACGGAACAGTCCTCATCGGTTCACACCGTATCGGCAAACTACGGAAGTACTGAGTTTGGCTTGGCCGCCTCGAATTGTAGCCTCTGAGGGTCCGTGGAAACCTTCTTTCCGAGGGAGGAGCACGCCATGAAGCCTTCTTTCCACCTAACTCACGATCTCGCCTTTGCCGCATTTCTGGCCGGGGGTGCTTTGGGACTGCTGACCAGTTCTTCGGCCCTGGCGGGTGATCCGCCGGCCACTATCGATGTCACCGGTACCGTGCGCGATTTCAGGGAGCGCACCGAAGACGGGGGGCACCCGGACTTCGAGCAGCGGCCAATGCACGGTTTTGCCCGCTATGTCGACAACATTGCATCAGACATCGGGGCGGAGGACAGGCCGGTCTTTGTCGGAGGCGGATACAAGATCGCCGAGAACTGGCGGGACGTCGAGCACCGGCCGATCTGCCGCCTGCTGTATGACCCTGAACTCGGTGATATCGAGGGTACCCTCGCCCAGCAGGACAACGGGGGAATCACCTCCTCGGAATCCTTTGCCTTGTGGTACACTGACGAACTGGGCGTGAACCTCGCAAAGCCGCTCACGATCACGCTGGCGCTCCAGCCGGACGGCCGATACGTCTTCGATGACCGGCTGGATCCGGTTTACGCCGAGCGAGGTGGATTCTTCCCGATCGACGATGATCTGTTCGGCAACTCTCCGAAGTCGGATCACAACTTCCACTTCACCTACGAGCTGCACCTGGAATGTGAGTACGACTCTACGGGCAAGCAGTTCTTCATGTTCATCGGCGACGACGACGTATGGGTGTTCGTGAACGGGAAGCTCGTGATCGACCTGGGCGGCGTGCACGCAGCCCTGGACCAGTACATCGATATGGACCGCCTCGGGCTGAAGGACGGCGAAACCTACCGGATCGACTTCTTCTTCGCCGAGCGATTCCGTCCCCAGTCCAACTTCCGGATCGAAACCAACATCCCGGTGCGCACCGCCGGGCTGCCCTCCACGACCGCCGCCTTTGACTAAGCCTGAATTGTTGAGCAGCCTTACCGCAGGTTCGAAAGCGATCGGCCCGGCTCTCATGCCGGGCCGGTTTTACCTTTGCGCATCGGCCGTTCCTGCGCCGCCCGTCCCCAGGGCGGACCACTCCCCGGGAGTGCGGGCCCCAGTCCGTATATCCGGCATCTGTTCACACCAGTTGGGCAAGCTGCAGAGGATTTGATTTCCAACCATCCTTGGTAAATCGTAGAATCCAGGTGTTTGAGGAGGTGTCCCTTCGCACGGAGGGGTCTCCAATGAAGGCCTCAACCCGCCGGACTTTCGCTTCCACTTTCAGCACAGTTCTGGTCGGAGGCACCCTTGGACTGGCAGCGAGCCCTTCGGTCCTGGGCGCAGACCCGCCACAAGCCATCGAGCTCACCGGGGTTGTGCGTGATTTCCGGGAACGGTCAGATCCTCAAGGGCATCCGGATTTCGAGCGCAAGCCGGACCTCGGATTCGGCCATTACTGCGGCAATATCGCCACCTACGTGGACGATGACCGCAAGCCCATCTTCACCGGCGAAGGGTGGAAGGTGTACAGCCAATGGAGGGACGCCGAGGGCAGACCCATTTGCTATGCGCTGTACGACCCGGAGCTGGGCGACACCCCGGGCATCAAGGGGGGACACAGCGCCGGTGGCATCCAGTCTGCCGACAGCTTCGACCAGTGGTTCCGGGACGTGCTGGGCGTGAACATGTCGGCGCCGGCCGGATTCACCCTCACCTTCAGGCTCCAGCCGGACGGCAGCTACGTGTTCGACGACAAGGAAGACCCACTATACCAGGAACTGGGCGGCTTCTTCCCGATCGAGCACCAGCTCTTCGGCAACCCGGGCGGCATCCCGGATCGGAACTTCCACTTCACGCTTGAGCTGCACGCGGAGTTCACTTACGACGCCTCCGGTGCGCAGGAGTTCAGATTCGTCGGGGACGATGATGTGTGGGTCTATATTGACGGTAAGCTCGTGATCGACCTGGGTGGTGTGCATGCGGCCACCGAGCAGTACGTGGACTTGGATCGTCTGGGACTGGAGGACGGCAAGACTTACAAGCTCGACTTCTTCTTCGCCGAGCGTCATCGTACGCAGTCGAACTTCCGAGTAGTGACCAATCTGGTCCTGCACAGCGGAGGTATTCCACCGGTGACCGCGGCCTACGATTGATCGGCCGGGCGCACTAGCCCTTATCCCTCTCCTGAAACGCAAGCGGCGGCCCGAAGCTCGGGCCGCCGTTTATCCTTGAAACTCCGAAAGGTCGCGGATTATCCGGCGGTCTCCGCCGGCTGCTCGGTTCCCTCCGGTTCCTCTTCCTTCAGCGGAATGCCCATCACGTACTTGTGAATGTGCTCCGCGGCGATTTTCGCCTGGCCCATCGCGCTGATCACGGTGGCCGCCCCGGACACCACGTCGCCGCCCGCAAAGACCCCGGGCTTGGAGGTGAGCATGGTATTCTCGTCGGCGACGATCGTGCCCCAGCGGGTGGTGTCCAGATCAGGCGAGGTCTGGGGGATCAGGGGGTTGGGACTGTTGCCGATGGACACCACGCAGCAGTCTGCCTCGATGAAGTATTCGCTGCCCTCGAGGGGCACGGGGCGTCGGCGGCCGGAATCGTCCGGCTCGCCCAGTTCCATCCTGATCACCTCCATGCCGACCATCCGGTTATCGTCGTCGGTGACGATCCGGGTCGGGTTGTGCAGGAGGTGGAAGACGACGCCTTCCTCTTCCGCGTGGTGGATCTCCTCGTCGCGGGCCGGCATCTGCTCGCGGGCGCGCCGGTACACGACAGTGGACTTGGCGCCCGTGCGCAGGGCGCAGCGTGCCGAGTCCATGGCGACGTTGCCGCCGCCGACGGTGATCACGTGCTTGGCCCGAATCGGTGAAGTGGCGTAGTTCGGGAAGTCGTAGGCCTTCATCAGGTTGATGCGGGTGAGGTACTCGTTGGCGCTGAACACGCCCACCGCATTCTCGCCGGGCACGCCCATGAACAT
>CP070772.1:643582-657072 GCA_020345805.1 Phycisphaerales bacterium
TGATGGAGCACGTGGGCGGGGTTGACTACCTGGCCACGCTGCCCGCGGCCAACTGCGACGATGTTCCCCAGTTCTACTTCAGCGCCCAGGGCAACCTCGGAACCGTGGTCACCAATCCGTCCAATGCCCCGGACTCATATTACGTGATTCCCGAAATCGGCGAGATCGCCGTCACCTTCGAAGAGAACTTCGACAGCGATCCGGGGTGGACCACGCAGGGCGAGTGGGCGTTCGGCCAACCCACGGGGCAGGGCGGCAACTCATGGGGCTATCCCGACCCGACCAGCGGATACACCGGACCGAATGTCTATGGTTACAATCTCAACGGCGACTACTCGACCGACGTGGGTGGGCCTTACTACCTGACAACGCCGGCCATTGACTGCTCGGGTCTGACCCGCGTGAACCTGCATTTCTACCGGTGGCTGAACAGCGACTATCAGCCTTATGTGTATCAGACGCTGGAGGTTTCGACCGACGGCTCGGCCTGGACGGAGATCTGGAGCAACGGTGGCGACGAGATCGCCGAAAACTCCTGGTCCGAGCAGCAGTATGACATCTCGAACATCGCCGACAACGAGCCCACGGTCTATATCCGCTGGGGCCACGAGGTGGGCCAGTCCGGGGCATGGGCCTACTCCGGCTGGAATATCGACGATGTCGTGCTTACTTCGTTTGTCTGTGAAGAGGATCCGTGTCCGGCGGATGTGAACTCCGACGACATCGTGGACATCGACGACCTGTTCGACGTGCTGTCGCACTGGGCCGAAGGCTCCGGCACCTACGACATTAACAACGACGGCGTGGTCGACATCGACGACGTGTTCGAGATCCTCGCCAATTGGGGTCCATGCCCGTAAGCAGGTTAATATAATCAAATACGCGCGCTCCGAATCATTCCGTCTCACGGTCGAGACAGAGTAATTCGGATCGCCACAGGGCCAGGTGGTACTCGTTCATCGGATCGAGGCTGGCGCTGTCCGGGTCGAACACCACGCCGGTCTCGACACAGCGCCTGAACCATTCGCACGCCTGCCCGATCCGGCCGTCAAGGAGGCATTTCTCCCCGGCGTAGAAGTACGCTTCACAGATCTGCTCCGGATTCGCCGGATTGGCCGCGCCGGCGAGTTCGCCAGGCGCGATTTCGCCCGCAAAACATTCGAAGATCTTCTTCAGCCAGCTTCCCGGCGGAGCGTTGTCGAGACCGTCTTCGACCATCCGGCCCGCCTCTTCAAGAGCCCTCTGTGCTTCTGACTCGTCCCTTCCGGCCATGTCACTGCGCGCCATGTCGTGCAGGATGAGGAAGAGTCGGGCATCGGCGTAGGTCGCGTAGCTTCGTGATTCGCAGAAGATTCGATAGTCTGCCGCCGCTTCCTCCAGCCGTCCCGTGATCCAGAGCGGCGTGGCCCGGCGATATAACTCCCAGTCGCCCGTCGATCGCACGGCCCGCGCGACCAAAGAGTAATCATCCGCCGCTCCGGCATAGTCCTTCAGGCAAAGGTGAACCAGGGCGCGGGCCCGGTAGGGTTCCTTTCGCCCCGGGAACGCCTCCGCGACCGCGGTGTAGTGCCGAACAGCCTCTTCATACCGGCCATGTCGGGTAAACACATCACCCTCAAACATCTCCCACTTGAAGCTGTCTTCCCCCAGGTTGATCAGTTCCTTCGCGGCGTTGATCGCACCATCGACGTTACCCGTCTGTTGATAGAGGTGAGCCAGGCGCTCCCAGGCCAACTCGTGGCGGGGATCGGCGCTCACGGCCTTCTCGGCGTATTGGACCGCCGTCTGAAGATCCAGGGTGGCAAAAGACCATAGGTACCAGACCTCTGCGGCGTCAGGGGTCCGGGTCAGAACCTGATTCAAGTATCCTTCGCGGTCAGTCGAGGCCGGATCGTCCTGTATTTCCGACAGCAGCGCGGCACAGGACAAGTCGGGTGGATCGGCGTTGATGGCCCGTCGCAGAAGAGACATTGCCGCCTCCTTCCAGACATCGTCTCCGCGCATGCGAGCCATGCGGAACTGGGCCTGGGCATGGACCAGCCGGGCTTCGGGCAATTCCGGATGTTGGTTGTGAACCGACTCGGCCGGCCCGAGGAAAAGCTCCGTGCGCCCCGCTTCCAGCGCCACCTGTATTCGCAGCGCCTCCCGACGCCCCCGGATGAGTTCGTGCTGCTTCAGCCACATCCAGCCGAATGCGGCGGCAAGCAGAATAACCAGGGCGGCGGCGGCGCCACCGTAACTTCGCCGATGCTTGGCCAGCTTTTTTCGCAGCACATATAAGCTGCTCGGTCTCCGGGCCAGGATCGGCTCGCCGGCCAGGTATCTGCGAATTTCCTCGCCCAGTTCGCGGGCCGACCGGTAGCGGCGGGCCTTCTCTTTCTCCAGGGCTTTGAGGATGATTGTCTCAACTTCGCCGTCAACCCGCTTTGACAGCGAGCACGGTGATGCCGGCTGCGCTTCGGTGATGCGCTGAATGACCTCCGACGGTCTTCCCGTCGTGTCGAACGGTGCCGCGCCGGTGAGCGCTTCAAAGAGGATAACGCCCAGCGTGTAAACATCAGTGCGGGTGTCGATCTCGTCGGATTCACCTACCGCCTGCTCCGGCGAGAGGTAGCGAAGTGTCCCCAAGACTTGCCCGGGCGTGGAGACACCCGCGGTCAACGCATCGGTATCGGCGTGATCGGCGGCCTTGGCCAGTCCGAAGTCCAGGATGTGAGGCTTGCCCTGCTCGTCGATGAGCACGTTGGAGGGCTTGAGATCGCGATGTATGACGCCATTGGCGTGCGCGTGGTCCACCGCATCGCAGAGCTCGGCCAGGAGCTGGAGGATGCGGCGCGGGCCGGGCTTTGAGGCCGCGAGGTATCGATCCAGCGTAACCCCTTCCACATAATCCATCGCGAAGTAGCGCTGGCCGGACGCCAGCAGGCCGCTCTCCAGTATTCGCACGATGCCCGGATGCTGCAGTCGGGCGGCGAGCTCGACCTCGCGCTCGAAACGACGCCGGACCGACTCGGAAGCGAACGGGCCGGCCAGCATGACTTTCACCGCCACCACCCGCTTGGTGCCCTCCTGCATCGCCTCATAGACCACGCCCATCCCGCCCCGCCCGATCTCGCGGAGGATGTGATAGCCCCGGGCCTCCGCCTCACCCTTCAAGTCGGGTGACGAGGGGTCGCCGGTGCCGGCCAGACCTTTCAGCACCCTGCCCACGTCTTCACCGGAGGTTGATTCATCATCCAGCAGTCGGGCCATGGCATTGCTGTCGCCGGCCCATAACGATTCCAGGGCATCATCGACCTTGTCAGCGATGTCAGACGGGAAGTCGGAATCGGTTTCAGGTGGCAACGGCATTGGCCTTCTCGATGCGGCTGAGAATCTCCATGTTCCGTCGAAGCGCCCGGACCGCGCGGAGCAGGAGCATGGATGCCGCCCGCGGCGAGAGGTCCATCTGCCGGGCAATCTCGCTCGTGGGGAGCTGGTCGCAGAACGCCAGGGTGATCGCCTTGCGATACTCAGGCTTCAATCGTCCCAGCTCGGACATCAACTGCCCGAGCTGTTCGGCGCGGCCGGCTGCGGTGGGCGGTGAGGTGATGGAGGCGGAAAGGAACTGCCACAGCGGGCCGGCATGGGTGAGACCTGCGATGACCGAATCCAGCGAACCGGCCCCCTTCGGCGCTGCCCCCCGCTTTCCCCTTTGCCGCAGGAACTCCGCCACGGTCCGCATGACGATGCCCGAGACATACGCCTTCAACCCGCTGACGGTCCGGTTCCTCAGGCCCCCAACTCCGGTGGTCACCGCCAGCAGCACCTGCTGCTTGATGTCCTCGGCGGCGTGAAACTGGGCCGGGGTGGGGCTGAGTCTCGCTGAGACCATCAGGTGCAGTTGAGGCTCCAGCGCCTCCATGATCCGTCCGAGTTCCGGCCGCGATCCCTCGGCCGCCAAACGGACGATCTCATCGTCGATGTCCGCAGCGCCATACATCTCTATCAGGAATGGTACCAGATACTTGCGCTCACCGTCCCCGCCACGCGGGCCGGCATCGGACGGCCCACGGGCCCGGCGGCCACTGAGCCGCGCCGCGTTTTTTTGAGAAATCGCGTTACCTGCCTCGCCCTGCCGCAACTGAACATGCAGTGCCGGCGCCGGCCGGCGAAGAAGAACGCGACACGCCAACCGGCCTTGCCATAAAGGAGTCATCACGATGTCAATCAGCAGAAACAAATCCGAGCGGCGTCTCCGCCCGATTGCGATCATCGCCGGGGGGCTGTTCATCGCCTCGTTGCTTTCGACCCCGGCCCGCGCCGAATGCCCCGAGGACATTAACCAGGACGGCGTGGTGGACATCCTCGACCTCTTCGAGCTCCTCGTCGCCTGGGGTGAGTGCCCGGATCCTGACGATTGCCCCGCGGACCTGGAGGGCGACGGTCTCGTTGGGCGCCGCGATCTGGCGATTCTCCTCGCCGCATGGGGCGACTGCTACCGGCCGGACTACGGCACGATCGCGCATTCCGTCGCGGCCATCGACAACAGCTACTGCCAGGAGCCGGGCTATTTCGAAGGCGGCCTCACTCACCACACCTTCGACCTGATGGCGACCACAACGAACCCCGAAAACGCCTGGACCACCTCCTGGGCGCACTCCGTTCTGACCGACGAGCGCGTGTATTTCTTCCAGCACTACTCGCAGTACGGCAACGGCGCTCCGCCCGATTCCTACCTCTTCGACTACTTCCCGTCGCTGGAGTTCGACAGCTACTGGTGCCATCCGACGGTGATCGGGCCGGGCGAGGCGGGCACGGGAGAGGGCATGCTGGACATCGAGCCGTGGATCGAGCACGACCATGAGCTGCTCACCACCTGGTATTACAAGCCGCCGTTCGAGCAGGCCGAGGGCATCCCGCACACCATCGCGCGGATCACCCTCCGGACCATGGATCCCGGCGAGCCGTATGTGGCGATTCTGCCCGAGGGAATGGCCGGCGCAGCGCCTCTGGCCGGAACGTTCATCGGTGACACCACCCATCGGACCGGTGGTCCGGACCTGATCGACTGGGCCTACGACATCATCGCCGGACAGGTCGCCGTCGATGAAGATGTAGATGACGGCGAGACGGTTCTTCTCAATCCCGGCGGCGGCACCGATGATCCCACTCTCGAACCGCTGGTCGAGTTCACCAACGAATCGGGGACGAACGATGCCTGGATCGTCATCACCGAATCGCACGATGATCTGCACCCCGATGCCGATCGGTACTATGAAGTGCTGGACATCTCCCTGGTCAGCTCCACCTTACTCGGTGACGGCGGATTCTTCATGCAGGTGATGATCCCCTTCAGCGCGGCCGATCTGAACGGTGGCGATCCGATGGACATCGACCTGGCGTATTACGATGCCGCCGAGGAACGTTGGTTCCTGTCGGTGCGCGGCAACACCGCCGACAGCCCCGGCCACGACGGGCCGGTGGGCGATCGCTTCGCGGTCGTGGACACCACCGTTCCCGATCTGAGCGATGAACTCGGTGACTTCGGGGTTTACTGGAATCCCGATACACAGACTGGATTCGCCTGGGCCAATGTAGATCATTCCGCGACCTTCGCCGCCGGTTTCGCCAATTGCCGCGGCGCGGATGTGAATTTCTCCGGCGAAGTCAACATCGACGACATCTTCGACATCCTTAGCGCATGGGGCGATTGCGATGAATGCCCCGAGGATGTCAACGACGACGGCACGGTCAACATCGACGACATCTTCGACGCCCTGTACGTATGGGGCCCGTGCCCGTAATTGCTTATAAAGGCAGGACTAATGTCGCTTCGGCCAGAAATGTATATGCCAGCCCCGCCTGTTAAGCGGGGCTGTTTTCTTGGGGGCAGCCCGACGACTTCCGATAAGGACGGCCAATCCGCTGCACGCCCCGTCCGCCAGCGTCAGCCCCGCATCCATCGGCGCCCGCCCGCTTAATCAAGCCTTGACAATTCGCCGATACTCGATAGCTTGCAGGTGATCCACTTCCGGCCGCGCCGCGAAGGGGGTCGAGGCGATCCGTGACCACGACGTCGTGATCGGTAGCCATCTTCCGGGCGCGACCTCCTCACTTTCCGGTATTGGAGCCGCGACGCAGCCACCAGATGAACAATCAATGTGAATGTGTAGGCCGACGACGTGGCGGCAGCTATGCGCTTGCCGGCACGATCGGCCAGCCGGACGCCGGCCCCGTGGCAGCGGCCGGTTGAACCTACATGCTTTGGGAGATGAATGATGCGAGGAAGAATGGGAGTATCTGTCTTGATTCTGGGCTGCGCTGCCACGATCGCGAATGGTCAATGCGGGACCTTTCCCGATCAGGTGAGCTATAGCGCAGGCGCTTCGCCGCATTCCGTGGCTGTGGGCGACCTGGACGGTGACCTCGATCTGGACCTGGCCGTGGCGAACTGGGATGGCGCCAACGTTTCGGTGCTGATGAACAACAGCGACGGCACGTTCGCTGCGCCTGTGATCTACGCTGCGGGCACTGGCTCGACGGCCGTGGCTGTGGGCGACCTGGACGGCGACCTCGATCTGGATCTGGTCGTGGTGAACGTGTACGCCAACAATGTCTCGGTGCTGTTGAACAACGGCGACGGCACCTTCGCAGCGCAGGTCTCCTACGGCACGGGCGATGCGCCGAGCTCGGTCGGGGTGGGCGACCTGGATGGCGACCTCGACCTGGACCTGGCGGTGGCGAACTTCTTCGGCAACAACGTGTCGGTGCTGCTGAACAACGGCGACGGTACGTTCGCAGCGCATGTGATCTATGACGCGGGCGATGGGTCCAATTCGGTAGGGATGGGCGACTTGGACGGCGACCTCGATCTGGACCTTGCCGTGTCGAACATCAACGACAATAACGTGTCGGTGCTGCTGAACAACGGCGACGGCACGTTTGCGGACCATGCGACCTGCGGCGTGGGCCTCCAGCCGATTTCCGTAGCCGTAGGCAACCTCGATGGCGACCTCGGCCTGGATCTGGCGGTCGCGAACCACCAAGGCGACAGCGTCTCGGTGTTGTTGAACAACGGCGATGGTACGTTCGCGGACCAGGTGACCTACGGCGTGGGCGATGGGCCGCGTTGCGTGACGATGGGCAATCTGGATGACGACTGCGACCTGGACCTGGTCGTGGCGAACTGGAACACCAACAACGTTTCGGTGCTGCTGAACCAAGGCGGCGGCACGTTTGCCGCGCAGGCGTCCTACGCAGCCGGCGCGTGCGCGGTTTCTGCGGCGGTGGGCGACCTCGACGGTGACCTCGACCTGGATCTGGCAGTAGCGAACGGCTGCTCCTCAAACGTCTCAGTGCTGATGAATAAGTGCGCGCCGGAATGCCCGGCCGACCTCAACGGTGACGGCACGGTGGACATCGACGATCTGTTCGAGGTTCTCGCCCAGTGGGGACCGTGTGAGTGATCACCTGTGGGCAGGAAGCTACTGCCGCACCAGACATATGTTCATACAGCGGCCCCGCTCCCCGGCGGGGCCGTTTTCTGTTGCCGCGTGGCGGCCGCGCAGCCGCATCCGCATTGCCTCGGTTCCCATAATGAGCGCCGGTTTCACGCGTAGTTCATGAAAACTCGTTGCGATCGGGTCCCCCCTGCTCTAGATTGTGGGAAGCGAGGAAACGCCCCTGCAAGCGTGGGTGGAGAATGTGGGGGGGTGGACCGGGCCCGGCCTGAGGGGCCGTGAGGAACTGGAAGATCTTCGATCACAGTCAGATACCACAAGGAGCGGTTTGATGAAGCGGTTATCTATTGTTTGCGGCGCGGCCCTGCTGCTGGCCTGCGGCACGGCTCGGGCCGGCCACGTCGATGCAGGGCTGGAGGCGTTCCTGGAGCAGGCGACTCCCGACGAAATCGTCTCCAGCTTGGTCTACATGAGCCGGCAGGTCGATACCGACGGCCTCACGGCTCGGCTGAGAGCGGAAAAGGCCACCCCGGGGCAGCGCCATGAGGCCATCATTCGGGCTCTGCAGGACCTCGCCCGCGAGACCCAGAACGAGTTGGTCGCGGAGCTGAACGCATTGCAGGGCCGAGGCGGCGTGCAGGATTTCGAGGCCTTCTGGATCGGCAACATCGTCCGCGTGGACGCCACGCCCGACGTGATCCGGTCTCTGGCCAAGCGCGATGATGTGGCGACCGTATATCTCAACTACAAGGTCGAGCTGATCGAGCCGGCTTTTATCGGGTCGAAGATCGATCCGGGCGGGGTCCGCGCGCCGGAGACCGGCATCGTGGCGGTTCGCGCTCCGGAAGTCTGGGCGATGGGCTTCACCGGCGAAGGAATGCTGGTGGCGAACCTCGACACCGGCGTGGACGGCAACCACCCGGCCCTGGCCAGCCGCTGGGCGGGCGTGGCCGATCCCCGCTACGCCGGCCATCCCGAATGGGCCTGGCGCGACGATCTGGGCAATTCGAATTTCCCGTCAGATACCCACGGACACGGCACCCACACCATGGGATCGGTCTGCGGCGGCGCACCCGGCGACGAAGTGGGCGTGGCCCCCGGCGCTTACTGGATCGCGGGCAACACCATCAATCAGGGTGTGGACGACGAGTTCATCGCCGAAGTCATCGGCGCCTTCCAGTGGTTCTCCGATCCCGATGGCGATCCCTCGACGAGCTGGGATGTTCCCACCTGCTGCTCCAACTCCTGGGGCCTTAACGAATGGTGGGGCATTCCGCCCTGCGACGAGACGTTCTGGGTCTATCTTGATCAGTGCGAGGCGGCCGGATGCATGATCGTCTTCTCCGCGGGCAACGAGGCCTACAGCGGTCTTCGCCGTCCCGCCGACCGCGCCACCGACGACTACCGCACGCTCGCGGTGGCCGCGGTGAACGCCAACAATCCGTCCTGGCCGATCGCGGACTTCTCGTCCCGCGGCCCGACCAACTGCACTCCCGACGGCACGTGGGCAACCAAGCCCGATATCGCCGCTCCCGGCGTGGATGTTCGCTCGGCCTATCCCGGCGGCGGGTACACCACCATGAGCGGCACGTCCATGGCTTCGCCGCACGTCAACGGCGTGGTCGCCCTCATCCGGCAGGCCAACCCCGACCTCTCTATGGAGCAGGCCAAGCAGATCATCTACGACACCGCTTACGATCTGGGCGATCCCGGCGAGGACAACGACTACGGCTGGGGAATGATCGACGCTTATGAAGCCGTGCTCCTGGCCCTCAGCAGCACTTCGTTGATGTTCGAGTTCCCCGACGGCCGGCCGGACCTGATCGATCCCAACGGCGGGACAACCATCCGCGTGATCGTTTCCGGCCAAGCGGTAGAGCCGCTGCCCGGCACGGGGAAGCTCTACTACGGCACGGGTGGCGATTTCACCCAGGTCGCCATGGACGAGGTAGAACCCAATGTCTACGACGCCGTCTTCCCCGCCTTCGACTGCGGCGCCACCGTCTATTATTACTTCAGCGCCGAAACCGTGGATAACGAGATTATCTACAACCCCTACACCGCCCCGGAGGCGACTTACAACGCGCTGGCCTACAGCGGCATCGAGATCATGTATGAAGAGATGTTCGACTCAGACCCCGGCTGGACGACCGAAGACCAGTGGGCGTTCGGCCAGCCGACCGGACAGGGCGGTGAATACGGCGGCCCGGATCCCACTAGCGGGTACACCGGCCCCAACGTCTACGGCTATAACCTCTACGGCGACTACCAGAATAACCTGCCCGAACGGCACCTGACCAGCGGCGCCTTCGACTGCTCCGGAATGGAAGGCGTGCACCTCAAGTTCTGGCGGTGGCTCGGCGTTGAGCAGCCCACCTACGACCATGCCTATATACGCGTGAGCACCAACGGAACCAGTTGGACCACCGTCTGGGAGAACGGCAGCGAGATCACCGACTACGATTGGGTCGAGATGGACCTCGACATCTCCGCCGTCGCCGACGATCAGCCCACCGTCTATCTGCGCTGGACCATGGGCACGACCGACGTCGGCTGGATGTACTGCGGCTGGAACATCGACGACGTGCGCCTCACCGCCTTCGTATGCGATGAGCCGGACTGCCCCGAAGATGTCAATGGCACCGGAATGGTGGACATCGACGACATCTTCGACGTTCTGGCCCACTGGGGCGAGGGGGCCGGCCCGTACGACGTCAACGATGACGGCATGGTCGATATAGACGATGTATTCGCCATCCTCGCCGCATGGGGGCCGTGCTGATCGGGGATTGAATTTGAGACGGGGTTGCCCGCCGCTTAACCCCTCGAACCGCTGCTCAAGCCCTCTCCTTCGGGAGAGGGCTTTTTGTTCGACGCATCCGGGAGATCCGGGGGATCCGGCGGTAGCTCCCGCTCCGCACCGCATTCGGGGCAGAGTTTCACCTCATCTCCCAGCCCGCGCAGCCAGTAGCCGCACTTGAGGCAGACGTCGAAGCCCCTGTCGCGGATCGCCCGATACACGCACGGGGCAAAACGATACCGCTGCAGGATCGCACCTCCTGCGATGAAGCACAGAACCGGAACCACGATCAGCAACGCAATCCGCAGCACTCGCGGCAGCGGCCCCATCACCCCCCCCACCATCAGGTCCACCGCCTGCCTCGCCAGGTAGAGCATCACCAGATACCCCGCCGGCAGCGCCAGGTAAAGAACGATATTCGAACCGTTCCGGCCCCACAGCTTCCACGCCGCTTTGTGAATCACTTTGCGCTGCTTCCGATCGAGCGGCAGAGCGCCGTCGACATAGTCCGGCCAGACCGAGTTCATGAAGCTCGCCGCCATTGCACTCGAATCCTCGCCCCCTCTTGACCTCCCATCCGCGCGTCCGCCCCCAAAGCCTGCGTGATCACTCGGGTCTGTGTCGAATCAACCATCCGGCTCGTCATCGGCCCGTCCCAGAGTCCGGCTCGTCAGGCCGACCCGGCCATCGCTGCTCCTGAGATCGCGGAGCCGCACACGCCTCCCGTCGGCAAGTTCGAACACCGGATCGACTGAGGTCCGCCCGGTCAGCACATCCATGATCTCCGAGATCGCCTCCATCCCCTCCGAATCATCCGGCCCGAACCGGCGGGCCAGCTCCAGCAGCTTCTCGGCGGGATCACCCGGGACCGGGACGCGGCCGATCCCCACCCCGTCCAGTTGAAATCTCAGCCGCCCCTCCACCATTTCCGGCTGGACCCGGGCCGTGATGACCCGCCCGCCGGTGTGCGGGCCCGCATCGAGGGCCACACTGATCAGGTTCTCTTCGAACTTCACTTGCGGCAGGCCCAGCTCATCCGGCCACCGCCGGCCGCGATTGGCCAGCCAGTCCCCCAGCCGGGCCGCCAGCCACGCGTTGGCCTCCGCCTCCTCCACTTCCTCGGTCCAATCCTCCTCCACCGGACGGATCTGGTGGGCCTCCTCCATGAGGCGCATTTCCATTCCCTGTGCCGAGTTCTGGACCTGCACCTGCCCGGGATCCGGCGGGCGGTACCAGGACGGATCCATCCGCGTCCATTGCCACGCCACCACCACCCCAACCACGATCAGCAACAGGAAATACGCAGCCAGTCTGAGACGCCAACGCCGATGCATGATGCGTGCCAGTGTACGTTGTGACCGGGCGGTTGTGACCGCCTGTCGCGGATCTTCCTCGCCCCATTCGCCCCCGGAGAGCGGACTCGCCGCGCGCCGCATGGCTGGGATTGCCCACCGGCGGCGATTACCATGGTGGCCCATGCACATCAACGACATCCTCCAGCGCGATTCGATCACCTTCAGCTTCGAGTTCTTCCCGCCCCAGACCGACAAGGGCTGGGATCGGCTGTTCGATCGGATCCGGGATTTCGAGACGCTGGCCCCTTCCTTCGTTTCCGTGACCTACGGCACGGACGGAAGCACTCGACGACACACCCATGAGCTGGTCGTCAAGCTCCGCCAGCGGACCGGCCTCGACGCCGTCCCTCATCTCACCTGCACCGGCCACGGCCGGGCGACCATCAAGGAGATTCTCCTGCAGTACGCCGGCGGCGGGGTGCCCAACGTTCTCGCCATCCGCGGCGACCGGCCGGAGGAGTTGGCCCAGGCCCAGCAGGATGCGGGCGACTTCACCCACGCCGTCGAGCTGGTCCGGTTCATTCGTCAGTTCAACGATGCGGGCCTTCATCCCGACCCGCGCGGGTTCGGCATCATCGCCGCGGGCTTTCCCGAAGGTCATCCCGAAACCCCCAACCGCCTGGTCCAGATGGATCATCTCAAGGCCAAGGTCGATGCCGGCGTCGATTGCCTGATCTCCCAGATGTTCTTCGACAACCATGCCTTCTACGACTGGCGCGATCACTGCCGGCTGGCGGGGATCAGAATCCCGCTGCTCGCGGGCATCATGCCCATCACGTCGATTGCCAACATGAAGCGCATGGCCGATCTCGCCGCGGGCACGCGGTTCCCCACGCCGCTCCTGAAATCGGTCTATCGCTGCCAGGATGATCCCGAGGCCGTCAAGCGCGTCGGCATCCACTGGGCGACCGAGCAATGCCGCGACCTCATCGATCAAGGCGTGAAGGGCATTCACTTCTATACGCTAAACCAGTCGGACGCGACCAGGGAGATCTACCGCAACCTCGGGGCGAAGGATTCCATCGCCCTGCGCCGTGAGCCGATGCCGTAGAGAGACATAACGATGGCGAGATTCACAAATCCGGACAGTCACTATCTCGAAAGGTACGAGGTCTGCAACAGGTGACTGTGCTGGATTATTGAGTTCTTTATACCCGAATTATGCGAATTAACAGAACAGTCCGACTACGAAAGCTCATTCTAGCAGTACGGGAGCAGGCGCCATGGTGGGCACGATTCCCCTGAGATATATGGTGGTCGATCTGGCAGGCGATCTTCTGCCTCTGGCCTGTTTTCTCGTTCTACTCTGGCGGTATAGAAGCGCCGTGACGCTTGGCCTTCTCTTGGCGATGGTGGTTTTCTGTGCGCTGGCGATCGCAAGGTGGTTCTCGATTGGACCTCAACATATGGGGGCGATCGTGGGGCTGTATTCAATTGCACTGACATTCTGGTGTATCAAGACATATTTTGTCGCGAGGAAGAAGGCCACACATCAGAACAGGAACTGATCTCGGCGCGGCAGTTGGCGGTCGAGGGACAACCAGTGCAAACGAGTTTGCCCTAGTCATCCGATCGTTTCGATTCTTCCCGCCTTCACCGCGAGCGGACGGGAAATGCCGGCGTTGAGGGGATTTCCTTCGGATCCTCTTCGAGCTTCTTCAGCAGCACCTCGATCGCCTTGTCAAGCTGGCTGTCGCGGCCGGCGGCGTAATCGGCTGGGGTGAGATCAACCTCGATATCCGGCTCCACGCCGACGTTCTCGATCGGCCAGCCGCGCTCATCCCACAGCGCGAACTCCGGCTGCGTGGAGAGGCCCATATCGACGAACGGCTTGTCACCGCGGATCCCCACCACGCCCCCCCACGTCCTGGTTCCGATGAGTGGTCCGAGACC
>CP070772.1:657172-670590 GCA_020345805.1 Phycisphaerales bacterium
GAGGCCTCGCTCACGCGGGACCTCGAGGCGGAGTCCATCGACTTCCTCGACATCGTGTTCCGCCTGGAGAAGGCCTTCAGCACGCCGGAGAAGCCGTTCAAGATCTCGCAGGGCGAGCTGTTCCCCGAGAATCTCATGGAGAACCCGGAGTGGGTGGAGAACGGCAGGTTCACTGACTCCGGCATGAAGATGCTCGAGGAGCGCATGCCGCACGTGGACTTCAGCAAGTTCCGCGACGATCGCGACGTCAACAAGGTCGCGGAGACGATCACCGTGAAGTCCATCGTGGACTTCATCGACCGCAAGCTCGCCGCCTGAGGCGCAGCCGCCCGACCTCGGCCCGTCACCCATGCGCTGGATGTGGATCGATCGCATCGTCGGCTTCGAGCCCGAGGCGCGGCTCGTGGCGATCAAGAACGTCTCGCTCGCCGAGGAGCACCTGCACGATCACTTCCCGGCGGCGGGCGGCCATGACGCGCTGCCCATCATGCCGGCTTCGCTGATGATCGAGGGCATGGCCCAGACCGCCGGCATCCTCGTCGGCTCCGTCACCGGCTTCAAGGAGAAGGTCATCCTCGCCAAAATCGTGAGGGCGGAGATCGAAAAGGACGTCTTCCCGGGGCAGACGATCCGCTACGACGCAAGGCTGGAGGCCATCCAGGCCGCGGGCGCCTCCACTACCGGTATCGTCGAGCGCCGCACGTACGAACTCGGCACCGCAAGCGGCGACAAACGGGGCGAAAACACCTGCGAATCGTGGGGGGGGTGGGAGCGGATCGGGCGGATTGACCTGATGTTCAGCCACATTGATCAGAACCTCTCCGGCCTGCAGTTCCCGGAGGAGAATTTCGTCTTCTCCGATAACTTCCGCACGGTCCTCCGCACCGCGGGCCTGGGGAATCTGGCCGGGGAATGAAACAAAACCAGGGGATTGCGGGTTCTCAGATGAACTCGTCCGAAGCGACCCCGCCGCGCGGGTGTCGCGCCGGTCGTTGATACCCAGTCCCCTACGCAGAAGAAGGAACTGAGCCGAATGCCGCGCTTGCAGACCATCGATCCGACCACTGACACCGGCCCCGGCGCCGAGATGCTCAACGGCCCGCTGAAGAACAAGCAGATCAATATTTTCAAGGGACTCGCCGTGAACCCCGGCGCCCTGAAGGCGTTTCTCGGCTTCTCCGGCGGGATCAAGGGGGGAGCCCTCAGCGACGCGGAGCATGAGGTGGTCGCGCTGACCACCTCCCAGGAGCGCAACTGCCACTACTGCCTCGCCGCCCACACCCAGATTGCCAGGGGTGCGGGGATCGATGAAGAGCAGGCCCTGAGGATCCGCCAGGGGACGAGCGACGATCCCAGGCATCGGGCCCTGATCGGCTTCACCACCGCGATCCTGGATTCGGACGGCTTCATCAGTGACGACCAGCTTGAGTCCTTCCGGGCCGCCGGCTTCGACGATGCGGCGGTGATCGAGGTCATCGGACAGATCGCCGCCATGACCTTCACCAATCTCTACAACCACGTGAACGAAACCGAGGTGGATTTCCCCGTCCCCGCCTCCGTCTGACAGGTCCGTCCATCCGCTTCGCCACCCGGCAAAAGCCACAGCGGCCCCTTCCTCAGGGGGGCCGCTGTCATCACATGGAGAATAAGCGAAGTGTCAGTAAAAGGGCCCCGACTGGGGAGGCAAACCAGGCGGGGCCGATCCAGGGGCTCGTTACCACCCGATCAAGGCAAGAGTCCCATTCGCACGGGGATAGGGCAAACCGCACCAAGGGGTAAACCCCGCCGAGGTTAGGTCTGGTCCGATTGGGCAGGATGCGGGCGAACGGGATCCATCCCGGACCCGCCCCGGCACTTTTCACGCGGCCGCTTCCAAAGCAGGAACCGCCGGCGGCCTCTACAATCACGCACATGACGCGCGGTAAAGGCTCCCGTACCCATCACCTCGCCCTCTACGCCGGATCATTCGATCCCATCACCTATGGCCATCTGGATGTCCTGCGCCGGGCCCGGCACATGTTCGATGAGCTGGTTCTCGGACTCGGCCACAATCCGGACAAGATCGCCCTCTTCAGCTTCGAAGAGCGGACGGAGATGGCCCGGGAGCTCGTCGAGGAGATGCTCCGGGAGGAGCCGGACGCCACCCCCATACGCGTGGAGCGCTACCAGGGGCTGACCGTCGATTTCGCCCGGAAGATCGGGGCGGCCGCCATCGTGCGGGGTATCCGCAACATCACCGACCTGGCCACCGAGACCCAGATCGCCATCACCAACCGCCAGGTCGCGAACATCGAGACGGTCTTCATCGTCACCGGCGAGCAGTTCGCCTACACCAGCTCCAGCCTCATCCGTCAGGTCGTGGCTCTGGGCGGTTCGCTCGATCGACTCAAGGACATCGTTCCGCCTCTGGTCCTGGCCCGCATGCGCCAGAAGCGCGATGATCCGAACAACCCGCTGAGCAAGCTGGCCGAAGACGCGCATATCGACTGAGCGCGTCATGGATTGGGATCCGTCTCGGAAACCGATTTCCCGCCCGTGAACGTGACGGTGAGATCCTCGGCAGCGGAGAAAACTCAAACGGGGGATTCCGACATGCCCGATTCCGAATCCCCCATCAAGTCACCGGGACAGGCCGAGGTGCCGCTGTCAAGGCCGGCATCACGGCACCAGTTCTGGCTGGCTCTGCTGATCATCGAGCTGTGCCTGCTCCTGGTTCATTTCAACGGGATTCGCGTGCCGCACGCCGAGGGCGACGAAGCGATCTTCACCTTCCTCGCCCTGCGCCTGGCGGAATCACCCGGGGCTTACCACCTCAACGGCTCTCTGGAAGGTGAAGCGGCCCGTCTGTTTCACAAGTCCATCAGCGTGCCACTTTGGGGCGAGAAGTTCTCCGACCTCCCCACCGCCGAAGTGTTGGTCTACCCGGCGGATGAAAACGGTGTCCAACATCCGCGCTATGATCCGGATCTCTACGGACAGGCGATCTTCTTCCACCCGCCGGTTTACCCGTATGCGCTGGCCGGATTCCAGTCCGTTTTCCGGATCGAGCGGGCGGTGTTGTTGTCGGCGGCCTGCCATCTCCTGGCCGTTCTGCTCATCGCGCTGCTGGGCCGGATGCTGGCCGGGGATATTGCGGGGCTCATCGCGGCCGGCTTCCTGAGTGTGGAGGCGGTCAGCTACATCTGCGGCCAGCGGATCTGGATAGACGCGATGCTTCAGATGACGGTGGCCGGCTCGATGCTCGCCGCGGCATGGAGCGTGCAAAAAGGCGGCGCGGTTCGGTTTCTGCTGGCCGGGGCATGCCTGGGTCTGGCGGGTCTGACCAAGTTTCCCGCCGGTGCGGCCGTACCTGCGGTGGTCGTTCTATGGTTGACCGCCCCGCGGCGGCCGAGTCTTGCCCACTGCTCTCTCTACGCGGCGGCCTGCGGGCTGCCCGTTCTGGTCTGGCTGATCATCTGCAAGATAAGTTGCGGCTCGTTCCTGCCCGCGGGATTCCCAACCGATTGGATGATGGAGCGCTATCCCTACGTGGAGCGGGTGGTGAACCGCTCGCCGATGTTTTACTTCGTGGGCCTCATGTTTGCATCCCCGATTCTCGCCTTCAGTTTCCTCGGCATCGCCCGGGCCGGACGGCAGGCCAATCTCTGGATGCCCGTCACTTGGGCGCTGAGCTTCGTTCTGATCCTCACGTTGATCGGCATGATGGGGATGGGCTTCCAACTGCGCTATCTGGCCCCGGCGATGCCCGCCCTGTGCCTGCTTGCCGCGGTCGGCGTGATGGCCCTGCCCCTGTGGCTGCGGGTAACCGCCCTGCCTCTGGCGGCCTATACGCTGCACGTGGCCATGAGCACCGCGATGATCGAAGGCGCGGTGGATCCCCCGACACCGAAGGGCGTGTTCTTCTTCGTCTGGGATGTCTTCGGAGTCCGCCTCGCAAGCTGGTTCCAGGGTATCTGGTGAATCGTCGCGAGGCCGCCTGTGTCCGGCCCGGGCTGCCAGCGACAATCCCCTGAGCCCGTTGCGCAACTACAGACCCGGCGCGCAGTGATACCATCATGCACCTCCCTGAAGTTATTCTGTTGCTTAACCGCCCGTGATACCCAGGAGAAGACAGATTCCGGAATCAGACGCGACGACGCCTAATGAAAAGAAACACCATCGAAATCAGAGGCAATGCGGCCGGCGCAGGGACGCCGAAGTGAAGATCATCGACATGCACGTTGTCGTCGAAATCGTCCCAGATAATGACTTCATCAAACGGTGTGTCAGATATCAGCCCGCCAAACGGACGCGGAAACATTAAGACGCTGGCGTACACCAGATTGCCCCCGCTGAACAGTTTGAACCCGAGGGCGCCAGGAAAATCCGTCGCGATCCACAACTGCGGCTGGTCAAACTCCAGGTGAATACCCCAGTTGCCGTCCACGCCCCAGAAGTCGTTAGGATATAGGTTGTAGGAGAAGTCATAAGTCACGCAACAGTCCGTGAACAGGACGCCCAGATCGGCGTACTGATCTGTCACCTGCTGCCCCTGCGAGTACCCCGTGAAATCAATGGTGGTGTAATCGCCCACCGCGGCGATCCACTCATCCTTGTCCCTGAACTCGATCACCTCGGCGATGCACGGCGCGGCCAGAAACGCCACGCCAACCGCCATCCCTACCGATGTCCTTAATGCTCTCTTCATCAGACCGCCTCCCACGGCAAATACCCGGAGGAAATCCCCGGGTCTCACATCAACTATACAACATGAGGGGGGGGAGGGGGGCGTCAACGAAAAAACCATAAAGCCGTCAGAAAGTCTCCCAAATCCCCCTGTTCGCCACCTCGCGGGGCTGCTGGTATGGGGAGATCTTCACACGTATGCCTGCTCTATCTCCACCTCCGGGTAATACCACCGCAGGATGGATTCATATTCTCCGCCCTGAGCGGCCAGCGCTTGTGCGCCGTACTGGCAGAGACCCGCGCCGTGGCCGTGCCCCCGGCCGTCGAACGTCGCGGTTCGACCGATGATCGTAACCTCAACGTGCGATGAATGAAGCGGCTTCTCCGGCCGGTCGAGATCCTCATCACCGAAGTTGGCGGCGAAGCGCAAAGTCCTGGCCGGAATCTCGGCACGATGATCACGCCGATCCGTGATTGCATAGCTGATCGGACGGCCATGCTCGTTCTGCTCCGCCACCTCGATTGATGTAACCCTGGCCAGCGCGGTGAGATCCTTGATTCCGCGTTGTTCACCGTATGCAACTAAGCGCTGTGTGAGCAGCCTGATCGGACGGCTAACCTCCCAGCGATAGCGGGGAGCGGCGGAGCAGATGTCGCTGCCGGAGCGCCCGTACAGGGGCGGGATGTCGTTGACGGGGTTCGGCCCGATGACATCCACGGCCCGGGCGGCCGTCCCGCCGCAGCAGCTCGAGTAATAGCCGGGTACAAGCCTGTCTTGCCACACCAGCACCTGGCCTCGGGTCATCTGCACCGCTTCCACCGCCCGGTCCGATACTTCCGCGCCTCGATACATTTGCGATCGCGCGGTGTCGGTGACGTCGTAATGCCGGCGTGAAGCGAAGTAAGCCTGCTCGCAGCAGGCGAAGCTGCGGGCCGCGACCGCTTGAGCCACGTGCGTCTGAAGACGCCAATGTGAATAAAGCTCCCCGGCCAGCACGCCGGGGAGGTAGGACTCCATCGCCACGTGATTGATCACTTCGATAGTGCGCTCATCCGCGTCGCCCAGCGCATGGATGCGAAGCGCGCCCGGGAAGCCCCGGTTCCACACCCGGATGCCGCTCTCGGGAGAAACCGCGGGCGAGAACTCGACCGGAAGTGAAGGATCAACCTCCGCCCGACCGCCCCAACCGTCCACGACCCGCCAGCGGTCGGCGCACAATTCGATCAGAATGGGCGATCTGAGAGTGACCGTTTCATCGTCCGCCACCGCCGGATTCCAGAGGGTTCCCGGATCGGGCTGGCCCGGGGTGAGGTTCAGGCTCTCCGGGGGATCGCCGGGCCGGGCCTTCGGACAGCTCAGTTGGATCCAATCGTCTTCAGTCTCCAGGCGGATCGGCTCGCCGCCTTCCTCTGCCGCGCTCAGGCGCAGCACGCGGACACGAACCACCGGCTCAGCCGGGGGGAGGGGCGGCCTTGGGTCGGAGTCAACGGTCATCTCGCTCTCCCGCTCTGCGGACTCCTTCGGCTCGGACGGCCGGCGCTTGTCACAGCCGGCCAGGAGAGCCGGTGTGACGCCGATTGCCGCCAGGTGCGCGAGGAACCTGCGGCGGGAGCGGAGGTCTTGTTGTTCCAAATCAGCGGCGATAACGGGCAGTGTATCGGCGGAGGAGATCCGGGGCCCTCGGCGGGAAGCGCTACTCCAGCGTGCGGAGGGTCAGATTGTATTTCGTGAGCTTTTCCTTGATCTCATCCAGGCTGGTGGCTCCGAAGTTCTTCACGCCCATAAGCTCGGCTTCGGTGCGGGTAGCCAGGTCACCGAGGGTCTGGATGTTGAGCAACTGCAGGGCCTTGCGGGATCGAACGGAAAGGTCCAGCACGGATACGGGCTTGTTGAGCACGGTCTCGGAGGCCTGGCCTCTCAGGTGCTCGTAGATCTCCCGGCGCATCTGGCTGTGCTCGCCCTCCAGGCCCTGTCCCAGGCGCAGGCCCTTGGTGGTGAGCATGTGCTTGATTTCGACGAGAGAGGTTTCGCCGAAGTTCTTGTAGCTGAGCAGCTCCGCCTCGGTAATCCTCAGCAGATCGCCAAGCGTACGGATCTGCATCTTCTTGAGGCAGTTGCGAGCCCGCACGGAAAGCTCGAAATCAGTGACGGGGGTATCCAGCAACGCGCTGCGCTTGGCGAGGTCGCGGGCCTTCTCCTCGTCGTAGTACATGTCGCGCGAGGCCTCGACATCCTTCATGAACAACCGGGCCCGCTGGTGGTTCGGGTCCGTATCCAGGATCTGCTTGAGGCACTTCTCGGCCTTGGCGACCTCGCCCCGATCCTCGTAGAGCACCGCGAGATTGATCAGGGCGTTCATGTGAGGCTGCTGGCGGGAACAAACCTGCTCATAGAGGGCGATCGCCTCGTCCTCCTCGCCCACCAGATCGAGCATGTACGCCAGTTGAAACAGATACTGGGCGCTGTTGTCCAGATGGCTGGCCTTGCGGAACTCCTCGATGGCGAGCTCGCGATCACCGGCGGCCTCCGCATCCAGGCCGGCCTGATAACGAGCGGCGGCCGCCTGGGGATCGGCCGATCCCTCACCGGCGCCGATGATGGTGTCCAGAACATCCTGACTCACGTCTGAGCCTCCGTTTTGACCTTCGAGCGGGCAGATTAGTGCAACCCATAAGTTTATCGGGGCAGAGGTACATCGACAAGACGCCCCGAAGATCGGCTCTTCTGGCGGTTATCAGCGTCCGTCGCCGACGGCCACCGACTGAGGTGCGGCATCCGCCAGGTCCCGAATACTCGCGTCCGGGGTGGAGGCGGGAGGCGAGGGGCCAAGGGGGGCGAGTTCCGCGGCCTCTTCCGCAGGTGTCTCCAGCAGCCTGATCGACCTCCAGCGACCGGACTCGAACCGCAGGGACATGGTGATGCCGTAGCAGATGATGAACGTCGCGGCCCCGATCCAGGGGCCCACGGACTCCAGACCCGGTGCATGGACCGCCAGCATCAGCCCGCCGACGACAATGAACATCCAGCTGTAGATAATCGTCGCGGCACTGGGCCAGAGGGTGTCGCCGGCACCCCGGAGAGCACCGGTATAGACGATTCCAAAGGCGTCGAAGGTCTGAAAAACCGCGGCGCAGATCATGATCCGGCCCCCGATCTGGACGATGTTGGCCTTGGCCTGCGGGTCCAGATCCCCTCCGATGAAGAACGAAACCATCGGGTGCCGAAAGACGAAGAACATCAGTCCGCACAGCGTCATGTAGCCCACCGCCATGCCCAGGCCGAGTCGGGCACGGGCGACGGCGGTATCCGGCTTGCCCGCCCCGATGTACTTGCCCACGAGGCTGTTGACGGCCACGGAAATCCCGACCGTGGGCATGAACCCAAGGTGCATGTACTTCAGGGCGATCCAGCCCGCCGCCATGTGATCCTCGCCGAATCTGCCCACGATCACGCTGAGAAACAGCGACCAGCAGACGATCTCGTTGCCCCACTGGATGGAGCACGGCCAGCCGAGTTTGATCACTTCCCACAGTGTTTTCGGGGTGATCCGCCAGGCTCGCCGCGTCCGGAATTCCCGATTCATCTTCGGACTGAGAAAGATTGCGATCGGTACTCCGAACTCCACGGCGGTGCCGATCAGCGTGCCGATCGCCGCTCCATACACCCCGAGAGCGGGCGTGCCGGGGATGCCGGGCAGGTTCAACGACCCACCATCGCCGAAACGGATGGTCAGACCCGCCTCGCCGAATATCAGGATGTAGTTGAAGAGGACGTTGGTGATGTTGCCGGAGATGGTGGCGACGGTGATCACCTTCGGCCGGTGCATGCCGAAGAAGTAGTGACTGATGCCCCGCGCACAGAGCAGCACCACCGACCCGCCCAGCAGGATCTGTGCGTAGCCCGTTTCCATCCTCTGCAGTTCCGGGCTGTGGTCCTCCATGAGCCCGAAGAGCAGCGGCATGCACAAGGCCATGGGGATCATCACGAAGACCCAGGTGACCACGCTCAGCCAGATCGCGGCCCAGGCGTATTTCGGGCCGTTCTCCGGGCGCTTGGCCCCGAGGTTCTGCGAGACGTAGGTGTTGACCACCGTCAGGGCGCCCATGATCCAGGCCAGAGGAGTGAAGGCCCAGATCCCGCCGTTGCTCTGAGCCGTCAGCTCCAGCGGCCCGACCTGACCGACCATCAATCCGTCCACGAATTGCATGACCGTGTAGCTGGTCATGGTCAGGATGGTGGGCCAGGCGATGGACCACACCTCCCGCAGGGGGTGCATCTGCCCGAGAGTCGCTTCAGACTGAGATGGACGAACCTGGTCGCTCATGACCATATGACCTGGGATCGGAAAAGGGCGGAATGTCGATTCTTGACCACGAGTGGAGGCAGAACCACGCGCCGGCACTTGAACTCGCGCCTGGCGGAGCGGAGCGATGGTGTGCTGCCGCGGGTTCGCCTCAGAAGGCTGGGTTGAGGAGGAAGATCATGCAAAGCCTCCTGCTCGTTCGCCGCCTCACCCGGCGGCGGTCTCGAGGAAAAGAAGAGGCGGGGCTCGCCGGGCGGCCCCGCCTGGTAAGCGATATACCCGATACTCAATCCTCCGTGGCGGAGAAACCCGCGGCAAACGCAGTTTTTTACCCTCATCACGCCTGCTGCCGGACGATGGTTAAATGGCCCGATCCGCCCCGGGGATGAGGGAGAATCGGCCGCCAACCTCCGGCCCGAGGCCCAAGTCGGGCCTTATCGCATCACCAAGAGAAGCGACGGAATAACATTGTGGCGCCCGGCTGGGACGAGACACCGCTTCGGCGGTCTCCCCTCGATCTTTCTGCGGGAACCGGATGGAGAACCTTCTCATGAACAAGCGACTTCGCCCCGCCCGCCTCGCAATGTTCGCCGCCGCAGTCCTCGCCACCGGCTCACCGACGATGGCTGCAGAAGAGCCGGCCGGACCGCCCACAATCCCGCCGGCCGAGGAGCCGGCTCAGCCGAAACCGCCGCCGGTGAATCCGAAGTGGTTGGAGAAACTGGAGCGGCTGGACCGGGCTCTGCTTGATGAGTTGATCGGCTATGCTCCGCCCCCGTTCACCGAAGACCTGAAGTGGATCGGCAGCGACCCGCTCACCTGGGACAAGCTCCGGGGAACGGTGGTCATCGTGCAGTCCTGGACGAGCAAGTCCCGCACTGCGAGCCGATGGCCGGCGCGCACGGCAAAAGCGCTGAAGGACTACGAGAGCGGGGACGTGCGGATCCTCGCGCTGCACACTCCGGAGAACGCCGACAAGGCCGAGACGATCCTGACCAGAAGGCCGATGGAAATGCCCGTGATCGTGGATCCTGTGGGCGGCTTCTGCGATGCCCTGGGAGTTTACAAGAAGCCGGTGAACATCATCATCGACCGCCAGGGTGCGGTGCGATACGCCGGGCTGAACAGCCGGGGCCTTCTCGCCGCGGTTGCCTCTCTGGTGGAAGAGGAGTTCGATCCGAAGGTTTCTCCCCCTGGCCGACCGGTCCCGGAAGATCCGACCGGGGCCGAGTTTCCGCCGGTCACCGGCAAGGTGGACAAAGCCCGGGACATTCGAGGTCAGCGGGCGCCGAATCTTTTTGTCGAGAAGTGGATAACTCCGCAGGTCGACCTGAGAGGCAAGGTCGTGGTGATCGACTTCTGGGCGACCTGGTGCAGCTTCTGCCGCTCTTCGATCCCGCACCTGAACGATTTGGCGGACCGCTACGGGAGTCAGGTGTGCTTCGTCGGACTCAGTGACGAAACGCCGCGGAAGTTCGAGGAAGGTCTGGAAAAGCACAATCTGAAGGTACGTGATTTCCGCTACGCTCTGGCTCTGGATCGTTCCACCCGCACGAAGCAGCAGATCGGCATCACCGCCATTCCCCACGCGATCGTCGTGAGCAGCGACTGGGTCGTGCGCTGGCAGGGACACCCCATGCGCCTGACCGCGGAGATGGTGGAGCAGATCATCAGGGCGGACCGTGCAGCCGGCAGCGTCCAGGGCCGCGGACTCGACGGGTACCGCCGTCGCTGGACCGGAGGGTGATTCGCGCGGCGAGGGGTCGTACCGGAAGACCTTCCCAACGCTTCCAGCCGCACAGAATCGAACACGATGCCCGGATCCGGTTGCACCGCATATGACAACCGGGCGGCCGACGCCGCCCGGTGCTTTTCTTGTTGTTGCTAAGTTCTCGGCCGGCCCCAAACGAGTGGATGAGGCTGCGGCGGAGGTGACTCAGCACGGGCCCCAGTTGTAGAGGATGTCGAACACGTCGTCGATATCCACCATTCCGTCGTTATTCACATCGTACTGACCAGCGCCCTCACCCCAGTGGGCCAGCACGTCGAAGATGTCGTCAATATCGACCCACTCATCAGCGTTGACATCTCCCTTGCAGCCCGGCGGGTCGAGAGGCCAGGCCACCATCTCGGCCTGGAATACCTCGGCGGAGTACGGCGGAGGAGTCACCGGATCGTGCACGTACGCGCCGATTCGGATGTCTTCCTGTCTGTTCCAACTCACATTGTCAAAGTTGAACGTATGCTCGACGGTAACCGTCCCACCCGGTGTGAGACCGAAGTCGCCGAGTTCCCAACCCTCCCTCACACAGTTGTTGTAGCGGCCGTCCGTGGCGGCCGGATAATCCCACAATACGTTGAAGAGGTGAAGACGAACGGTTTTGGCCTCGCCGCCATCCTCCACGCCAAGCACCACGGTTACTTTGTACGCCTGGTCGCGCAGCACCTCACCATACAGTTCGATCGTGACGTCGGTAGGCACGAGCAAACGCTCATTCATATCCTCTTCAAGACTGTCGTAGTTGGCCTCGTCCCATCCCACCAGGCCGTACAGGCCGTCGACCTGCACTCGGGGGATGTAGTAGCCGTCATAGTAGTTCCAGCGATCCCAGTTCCACTGACATTCGTAGGCGTCCGAGAGATGCTGCTGGATCGCCACGATGGTGTCCGGATAGGCCAGGATCAGATCTGTCAGGTCACGCCCGACATAAGGGCAACCCGGTCACCACGTCGCGGTGAAGTTCTCCATCATTACCTTCCGATCCGCGGCCTGGGCTGACTGGGCGGCCAAAACCACCGTGAACACGGCGGCCAGCGTCAGCGAGGCGGCGAATCCCACTTTCCGCAGATCGCATTTCATGACCTCATTCTCCTTTGGCTTGCATCTCACCCCACCTCCCGGACCGATCGATAGGGGGCTCGATTAGGTACGGTCAAGCCCCCAGTTTACCGGATCGTTGTGGCCCGCGGCAAGAAAAAACGCCGGATGCGGACCAACGGGCACCGCAGAAGGGCCTGCCCGGGCAGTCCGTGGACAACCAGAGGCGGCTGGAGAGCATGTGGAGAGGCAAAACAGCCCCGCCTTCACAGGCAGGGCTGTTGATCAACCGTCCGGGAGAGGACGCCGAAGGGTCCGAAGCCCCTCAGCACGGCCCCCAATTGCCCAGAATCTCAAACAGATCGTCAATATCCACGATCCCGTCGTCGTTCACATCGTACGTGCCGGCCCCTTCGCCCCAGTGGGCCAGCACCGCAAATACATCGTCGATGTCAACCGCGCCGTCATCGTTCACGTCACCGTGGCAGGGGCCGGCCCCGATGCCGCGGATTTCGATGTCGTCGATGTTCCACCCGCTGTAGGCCCACGCCCCCGACGATCCGATCTCGTGGCCCCAGCGGATGAAGACGGCGGGTTGCTCGTCGGCGAGCGCGCTGATGTCGTATTCCTGCTCGGACCATGAGTTCTCGGTGATTTCATCGGTGCCGTTGTCCCAGATTTCCGTCCAGATCGAGCCGTCGTTGGACACCTCGATCGTTTCGATCACATAAGGCTGATAGTCACAGTTCAGCCACCGGTGGAAGCGCAGCGTGACGTGCGTCAGTTCGGAGCAGTCGATGGCGCCCGTGGTGAGATGGTACGGGCCTCCCTCGTTGGTCGAGTAATCGCCGTTGAGGTTGTAGCCGAACACATAGTCACCGGTGTATCCGCTGGTCGGATCGGGATAACCCCAGGAACCGCCGCCCTGGCCGGTGGGCTGGCCGAACGCCCACTCGCCCTGGGTGCTCCAGCCGGGATCTGCCTCGAGATCCCAGCGATAGTAAACCTCGACCACGCCCGCTTCATACACCACATCGGGCGCGCCGGTGGGCGAGGTGTAGGCCACGTTGTCCGTCGTTTCGGCCTGGAAGTAGAACTGCACGGTCTGGCCCACCTCCAGTGCCGGCAGGGTTGCCTCGTAGTCCTCGCCGCCCAGAGGCGTCAGGAGTTGCTCGGTGAACGGGCCGTCGGTTCCCACGCGATAGAACAGCTTCTCGGTTCCCGGCTCTACCGGAGACCCCCCGAAGACGCTGATGGTTACGGCGATTACCGTCTCCACCCCGGCCTCGAGTTGAGTGGGCAGGCCATCGGGAAACGCAAACTTCACCGGCGAGGAACTCCAGTCCGCCAGATACAAAGCCGCCGGCAGAATCTCCTCGCTGTTGGGGATGATCTCGGTGGGCGGGATCACGAAGTCCGGCCCCCGCAATTCGAAGGTGTAGGCAAGGACCCCCTGATCGCCCCACATCCAGTCAACACTCCCGCCGGCCGCCGGGTAGAGGTCGTCGTAAACCGACCCGACCATGTAGTTGTGGCCGTGGACCGCCGCGATGAGACCCTGCATTACCTGGCCCACCTCCTCATGCATCCCGTCGTCATCGCAGGGGCC
This sequence comes from Phycisphaerales bacterium, assembly GCA_020345805.1. Lineage (GTDB taxonomy): Bacteria > Planctomycetota > Phycisphaerae > Phycisphaerales > SM1A02. Next base: position 670,569 of record CP070772.1, read on the forward strand.
GGACTTGTACGCCCAGGGATAG
>CP070772.1:670690-683807 GCA_020345805.1 Phycisphaerales bacterium
GCCCCACCTTCGCTTCGCCGCCGCAGCGCGTTCGCCTGCTCAGCCCTTTCGACCCGGCCGTGCGTGATCGCAAGCGCGCCATGCGCCTGTTCAGCTTTGATTATCGTTTCGAAGGATTCGTCCCGGCGGCGAAGCGAAGGTGGGGCTATTACGCGCTCCCGATCCTTCAGGGCGACCGCTTTGTGGGGCGACTGGATCCCAAGCTCCACCGCGATCACGGCGAGTTGGAGATCAAAGCTTTGTGGTGGGAGCCGCAAGTGAAGGTGACCAGAAGGCTGTTCGCTGACCTGGACGACTCGCTGCACCGGCTGGCAGCGTTTCTCGGCGTGGATCAGATCGTGATGCCCCCGACAGCGGGAAACAGCCGCCAAGCGCCTTTGGTGCCGGAAATGAACTGAAGGCCAGGGTCGATTCCGGGGTTACGCCGTCACGTCCACGCGCGGCCGCTCTTCGTCGAGACCGGGGCGATTCGACTGGTTCTCGGAGCCGGCTTCCTGCGATTCGTTCTGGGGCACCTGGCGGACGGCTTCGGCCGACTCCACGCCGGCGACCCGCAACTCCACCAGGTCCTTGAACCGGCGCGCGGTGTCGGCGACGGCCCGTTCCTTATCGCGGGCCTTGCTCGCGGTCTGCTGAGCCTGAGCGGCCTGCAGCAGTGAGGTCTCGATAGGGGAGCCGACTACGCTCACCTCAGAAATATCGACCGAACTCGATCGTGATCTGAATTGTGAGGCGCGAAACGAACCGGAACGCCGGCAGGAGCCTACTTCTCAGGCTCGATAGCCGGCTCGGCCTGTTCGAGCTCCGGCTCGCCTTCCGGCTCCGCGAGCCAGACCTTCTCCAGCAGCAGTCGGAGGGGATCGCCGGGCAGAGCATCGGCCATTAGCGACAAGCCCTCCTCGATCAAGGCGCGGTCATCGAGGTGGTGGCCGATGTAGGCGAGAAGGAAACCGTTGGAGCCACGTGCCGACGCCTCGGTGTCCCTGCGTTGCCTGATCTTGTCCACCGCTTTCAGCAGATGCTCGCGGCTCGGGAGCAGGCCCTCCTCGTAGCGCGTGTCGATCATCTCCGGATGACCGGTCAGTAGCTTCCGCAAGGTGAGCGAGGCCGACAGATAGAGCCCGGCCCCGAGCTGGGAATGAGCCATCCCCGCCGTGGCCAGGGGATGGCCCGGCGCGAACTGCGAAGCACGCTCAAACCGTCGCTCGGCCCAGAAATACTCGCCTTCGCGCAGATACTGCTCCCCGGAGGCAAGGAGCCGGGCGAGGCGATCTTCCTCGGAGGCGGTCAGCTTGCGGATGATCTCCCCGTGACGCAGGGCCATGCTCAACCGCTCCACGCTCGGCGGCCCGGTCTCGTCTCCATCCCCGGTCCTCTCCCGTCGCCCCGGCGGGCTGGCGACGATGTCCGGCAGACCGGTCCGATCGGCTGGAGTAGCCTCATCCTGGGGCGGTTGTCCGGTAGTTTCGCTCCCCGGCTCCGTTTCCAACCCGATCAGCTCACGCCGCAGCTTCTCAAGATCGAGGTCCAGCTCCGCCAGCAGGCTCTCCTCAATCTGCAGGTCGAACTGGTCGGTTTGGGCGTAGCGGGCCGCAACCCGCTCGAGGATCTGCTTGTAGTCCGGCGTCTGCTCCAGATCGATCCGGGCTTGGGTCATCTCAGCCTCGACCCTTTCGCTCTGCTGGGCCAAGTCGATGGCCCGGGCCTCAAACTCCACACCCATAGGGCGTAGGGGACGATCGGGGTCGAGGTCAGCGAACATCTGAGCCTTGTCGTATTCCGTCAGGCCCAGCAACTGCACTTGCTGCCTGCTTTCGGTGGGGACGACCCCGCGCAGACTGGAGAGGTTCAGGAAGAGCAGCCCCGTCTGTTGCCCGGACTCATCGACGATCGCCGCCGTTCCGGCGGCTGAAGCCTGTGCGTCGCGTTCGGCGAGGCTCCCGATGCTGCTGGCCCGGCTCAAACGATCGAGCCTCAGCTGGATGTCCTGGACTTCGCTGATGGTGAATCGGGGCATCTCGACATCGCGGATGGTTGACCCGTATCCCGCTCGTGGATACTCCACCAGGCTCATTTCGCGGCCGAAACGCAGCCGTTCGTAGGTGTTGCCCAAACTGATGTACGGGAGGGCGGAGAAGGCGCTGCCGGCCCGGAAGCCGTAGAGTTCGTCAGACCCCAGTTGACCGAGGAAATCTCCTGCGGCGGCATAGCCAACCGATTCGCGGAATCCCCGTCCTCCGGCCACGTTGCCCGTCACCAGCAGGTTTCGAGCCCGGTAGTCAACGCGCTGAATCGGCAGGTTGCGCCGCCCGCCGGTTCTACTGAGACCGGCATCCAGCACATCGCCGGCCCCGAGAGCATCCTGGGCGGCTGCGGGAGAGGCGGCGAGAATCGCACTTACGCCCAGCAACGTCACCATACAGGTTGCGCGTCCCATAATCAGTGCTCCGGCGGTCGAAGTTACGTGGCAACCCCGGCCGGTGATCGTGAGGGGAGACCTCCCCTGCGCCGACCGGCCGGCTCGTCACATTGTAACTGTACTACCCGCTCGGCCGCCGGGCGGTTCGAGATCCACAAAAACCGCCATTCCCCCCTGTTCCGCGGATGATTCTGCAGTTCGAGCCATCCTAGCGGGCCGATCCGGCCGCCTGAAGCTGCCGTATGGCCGATTCGGTAATCGCCGGCATATCCTCAACATCGCAGGCGATGATGAAATACACCAGGTCACCGGCGGGGAAGTATCGCACCTCGTGCTTGCCCTCCGGACCGCACGCCTTGCTGCCATACTCGAAGGCACGTTCGGTGAGGTCGAACTGGCCCCGGTTTCGTTCGATGAACACGCTGGCGATATACGGGGCCGTTCGCTCGTCACGCTCAGACGGATCGCGTCGGTAGATGAGGTGACAGGAGGGTTCGGCGCCAGGCACGGCGCATTCTCCGCCGCCTGCGAACCTGTAGGAGGCATCCGCAAGGTCGCTGAAGTCAAAGATGGTCACCTCGTGGCCGAGGTACGTGCTCAGCTTCTCTTTTGCTTCCGCCGGTGACTGATACGGCCCCTCCCGATTCAGGTACTCTTCATCATGAGCACATTTGCCGTGGTGCTCGGCGACGTATTCCACCGCCTTGCCAATCAGGCTGACCGCTATCTGGGGCGTCTGATCTTGCGGCGATGGCCCGATCGGGGGGAGTAAGATGCTGACGATGATCACGCCGGCGATGATCACCAGCGTGGCCGCGATGGCTACCGCGTTTGCCCGCTGAGGCAGAACCCACCGCCACCGCGGGGTGGCTGCGGCCGGCCGGGTCTGCGCTGTCGGATCGATCCGGCCCGCAACCACCGGCACGGGCGGCTCCGCCACCTGTTCGTCCTCTGCCTGGTTCAACGCGCTTCGAATGAGGTCCGCCAGCTCTTCGGGAGCGGCCGGGGCGGAGGACTTCATGACCTCCGAGACGCGGGCTCGAAGCCCCCGCTCGAATTCGACCTGTGCCCGTGCCTCGGGGCTGTCCGCGAGGCGTGCCTCCATGGCCGAGGCTTCCTCCGGATTAAGCTCCCCGTCAACGTACCTTCGTATCAGACTTGAAGAGATTCGTTCAGTCACTGCTTACCAAGGGGGCGTCCTGGCCCCGCTCCAATAGGGTTGTGTGGCGGCCGATCCGTCACACGGGCGGTTCAATCATCCCATTCTCTTTACCGATCTAACCGTCTGTCAGTCCTTTCTCTTCCGCGAATTCCGTCAGTTGTTCGGCCAACATGGCTCGGGCCCGATGCAGGCGGCTCATGACCGTCCCGATCGGAATATCCTGAATGTCGGCGATCTCCCGGTACTTCATCCCCTCCACGCCCCATAACAACAGGACGCTGCGGTACTCAGGCCTCAGCGACTCGATCGCCAGCTTCAGCCGCTCGTCAACATGGTCCCAGTCCAGGCTCTCCAGATCCCAGGCCGGCACCGGCTCGTCGGGGGCCGGACCGTCGGCGGTCGCCTCGGGCAGCTCCTCGGCCAGCACCGGATGTCGCTTCTGCCGCCCCACCCGGCTGTAGAAGACGTTGTGAAGGATCTTGAACAGCCAGGGCCGGATTCCCCCCCCTTTCTCCTCGAACCGCTCGGCTACTCTCAGGGCCTTGAGGTAGGTCTCCTGAACCAGGTCCGATGCCTCGTCCGGATGCCGCGCAAGTTGCATCGCCATGCGATAGACGCTGTCGATGTGCTCCAGGGCCAGGTTGTCGAATGCCGTTCGATCCATGGACCCCTTCCGAAGACCGGCGTCCCTTTCCGGTACCGCTGCCGAATGCGGCCAGCATGATGGGGTCAGAAACGCATTATTGCAACCGTTGCCTGGGGGGCTCCCGCCTGCGTCGCCCCCCCGTGGGCTACCCCGTTACAATTGCCTGCCATGGCTGACCAGAGCACCGCGTACATCACCACTCCCATCTACTACGTCAACGACAAGCCCCACATCGGGCACGTCTATACGACCACCATCTGCGATGTCTGGGCCCGGTTCATGCGCTTCGCCGGGAAAGACGTTTTCTTCCTCACCGGCACCGACGAGCACGGCATTAAGGTGGAGAAGTCCGCCAAGGAACGCGGAATCAGCCCCCAGGCCCTCGCCGACGAGAATGCCGCCGAGTTCCAGCGCGTCCTCGGGGACTTCGACCTGACCAACGACGATTTCATCCGCACCACCGCCGATTATCACCACCGGCAGGTGCAGGAGTTCGTCCGGAAGCTGCTGGAGTCCGAAGCGGTATATCTGGGCGATTTCGAGGGCTGGTACGACGAAGGCCAGGAAGAGTACTACACCGAGACCAAGGCCCGGGAGCTGGACTACACCTCGCCGGTGAGCGGCAGGCCCCTGGTCATTGCAAAGGAGAAGAACTACTACTTCCGGCTCAGCGCCTACCAGGATCGCATGGAGAAGCTGTTTGAGGAACAGCCGGATTTCGTCCGGCCCGAGGCCCGGCGGAACGAGGTTCTTGGCCGCCTCCGCGAGGGGCTGGCGGATGTCCCCATGAGCCGCACCAACTTCACCTGGGGCATCCCCATGCCCAACGATCCGGAACACGTGATCTACGTCTGGATCGAGGCCCTCATGAACTACGCCACCGCCCTGGGACTGGGCGAGATCGGCGGCGAGCGGTACTCCCAGCGGGCACAGTACTGGCCGGCCACCTTCCATGTGATCGGCAAGGAGATTCTCTGGTTCCACGCGGTCATCTGGCCCGCCGTGCTCATGACGCTGGAGCTTCCCCTGCCGAAGTGCATCTATGCCCACAGCTTCTGGATCTCCGAAGGGCAGAAGATGTCCAAGTCTCTGGGCAATTTCATCGATCTTGCGGCGATCGATCGCTATATTGCCGCCTACGGTCTCGATTCCTGCCGCTACTTCCTTACTACGCAGGGGCCGCTTGGGGCCACGGACGCCGACTTTTCCGCCAACCACTTCCATGACATCTATTCGACGGATCTCGTCAACACGGTCGGCAATTGCGCAAGTCGTGTAACGGCAATGATTAACAAGTATTACGGCGGAGCTGTCCCCAGCGAGTCCACGGCCGATAACCGCCTCCGGATAGCGGATCACGACTGGCCAGAGATTGCCCGGCGGACCGTAGGACAGGTCGGCGCGGCCATGGACCGCTTCGACTTGGCCGGGGCAGTCGCCACCGCGCTGGGCCTGATCCGAAAGGTGGATGGCTTCATCAACCGGACCGAACCGTTCAAGCTGGCCAAGGACGAGCCGAAGTCCGCCGAGCTGGGGGCGATTCTCTATCAGTGTCTGGAGGCGGTTCGCATTGCCTCGCTGCTGCTCTGGCCGGTGATGCCGAGAAAGATGGCTGAGCTGTGGCAGGCCCTGGGCCTTCAAATCGATCCCGATGACGGAGGGCTGAACGAGCTGGCCGCCTGGGGCGGCATTCAGCCGGGTATTACCGTCATCAAGGTCGCCCTCTTCCCCCGCATGGAGCAGCCGGAGCTGACCACCGGCGCCAACGCCTGACTGCGATTCTGACCTAGTTCCGGCTCATCGCGGTCAGGCTTTCCGCCATCCTTCTCATCGCCTCACCGCGGTGGGAGCGGGCATTCTTTTCCTCCGCCGTCAATTCGGCGACCGTCCTGTCCATTGCCGGCAGGTAGACCAGCGGGTCGTAGCCGAAGCCGCTTGTTCCGCGGGGCGATCGGGCGATGACCCCCGGAAAAGTCCCCCGTGTTTCGGCCAGGATACGGCCCTCCGCATCGGCCAGGCACATCGCACAGACAAACCGCCCGGCCCGCCGATCGTCGGGCACGTTCTCCAGTTCCCTCAGGAGGCGGGCATTGTTCGCTGCAGTCTGCTCCGAGCGTGTCTCGCCGGTCCCGGCGTAGCGGGCCGAGAGAACACCCGGCCCGCCGTCGAGAGCATCAACTTCAAGGCCCGAATCGTCGGCCAGGCACAATCGGCCGGCCGCCTTCGCGTAAAAGACCGCCTTGATGCGTGCGTTGTCCGCGAAGGTCGCCCCGTCCTCGACCGGCTCCGGCGGCTGCACCTCAAGCGAATCCAGACCGACCACGTCAAAGCCCGCCGGGGCGAGGATTGCCCTGACTTCCTCGACCTTGTGCGGGTTGGAGGTTGCGAAGAGGAGTTGCATGCGCTCGCAGCATATCGCGAAACGGCGATGCTCACGGTCGCCATAACGCCAAGATCCAGACCAGCCACAATATTGCACCTATCGGACCAAGGATAGCCAAGGCTACACCGGACTGGAACACAAGGTGGTTGGTGACCATGACCGGTGCCGCGCGGCCGCCTTTCCGCACGACGGCTCCACACTCGGGGCAGCGCGCCGTACCGTCGGGATGGGCTCGCATGTCATAGCCACATCGCGGACAACGCAGTTCACCAGATAATCGCCGCCGCCCAAGAGCCGCGAGCAGCGCGCCGAGCATGAAAAGCGCAAGCGGGAGCCAGACAAAATTGTGGATGGCGTCCATAGCGCGCCCTGATGGGTTAACGCCCGCTTACCATAATATGAAGCCAGTCCGAGCCTCTTCGTCCAAAATGCCATACATGGCCTTTGGCAATGTGCGCAAGAGCGGTTCGTCCTGACGTTCGCCGGGTGGCCAGCCACTATTAGCTCTTACCCGGCTCCTCCCCAAGCCGGGCGATGATCCGGCTGGAGATGCCGCCTCTTCCTTTCCATTCTGTGATCACTTCCAGCCACTGCGGCTTGAGAAGCTCCGCAAGGTCATCGCGGATTCGGTTGGTCACCGCTTCGTAGAAGATCCCCTCATTGCGGAACGACTGGTAATAGAGCTTGAGGCTCTTCAGCTCCACACAGGTTTCGCCGGGGCAGTATCGGAGGACGACCCGCCCGAAATCGGGATGGCCGGTGTTGGGGCAGAGCGAGGTGAACTCCTCGTTCACGTGCTCGATGACGAACGGCTCTTCCGCGGGCGTGGGGAACGTCTCCAGCAGCGAGGGATCGGGCATGACCGGATCTTTCAAAGTAGAAACAAGATCGCAAAACACGCCTCGCCACAGCGATACACACGCGGTTCGCGCAAACACGACCGACTGACGCGGCACGTCTCCCGATCGGACTTACAGATTGTACTTCAGAAGCATCCTTACGACCTTCGGCTGCTCGGGATTCGCCCTCAGTGACCGGCGGAAGGCGTCACGGGCTTCCAGGGCAGCCTGGTGGTCGGTCTTCTTGCTCAGCAACCACTTGTTGAGGGCGTTGACCCCCACGCCGTTGAGCGAAGGCCAGTGCGCCGGGTCCATCGCCACGGCGGCACGATACGCCTCCAGAGACTCGGCGTATTCGCCCAGACGGAAGTGTGCCCAGCCCAGGCGCTCGTAGGCGTTCACCGACGGCTCAACCTTGATGAGGTTCTCCGCGGCGTTGACCGTTTCGCGGTACCGCTTCTCTTTGGCCAGCGTGTTGACGAGGTTCATCGTCAACTGGGGGCTGGCTTCCATAAGCTCCGAAGCGATGAGGTATTGCTCGATGGCCTCGGCGTTACGACCCACCTTCTCATAGACCGCTCCGAGGTTGGCGCGGGCCGGGCCGCTGGCGGGGTCGGCCTCGACCGCCTTCTCCGCATACTCCACGGCGTTATGGGCTTCATCGATCTGAAGATAGGTGGTGGCGATATGGAGGTTCGCCATCATCGACTCGGGCTTGATCGACAGGGCACGCAGATAGGCTTTGATCGCCTCCAGGAACCGCTCGAGCATCTGGAGTGAGACGCCGTGGCCGTACTGGGCGTCGAAGTTGCGCGGCTCGATGCGGCAGGCCCGGGCGAAGGCGGGTTCTGCCTTGTCGTAATCCTTCCTGACCAGGTGGATGTCGCCGATGCCCACGTAAGCGGTGGTGATGGTGGGATTCTCGGCGAGGATGTCCCGGAACATGGTCAGGGCGAGATCGTAATCGCCGTCGTCCAGGGCTCTGCGAGCTCCCTCCAACCGCTGGGCCTGCAACTCGGTCGGACCGGCCTGCCGCGGCAGGGTGATGATCGCCGCCTGCGCGGGCTCTGCTTCCTGCTGGGTTTGGCAGCCGCTGAGCGTTGCCGCGGTCAGCAGCGACGCCCCCATAATCCGCCAGCACAGGGTTCGTTTCATGGTTCCGCCTTCGATCAGAGCCCCGATCGGCCGGGCCCGTGGTTCTATCGGCTTCCCGTCCGGGGTCGGGCCAGTCGTTTCAGACGCCTGAGGTTGACCAAATCCCACTCCAGGCCCCTGTCATCCACCCCCTTGGGTGTCTCCAGGATCTTCGGTACGTTCTTGAATGCCTGTCGGTTCACGATCGCGCGGAAGCACGGCCGGCCGCAATTGCCATCCCCGATGTGGGCGTGCCGATCCTTCCGCGAGCCTACTTCACCCATGGAATCGTTGAGGTGGAAAGCCAGCAGGTTGCCGAGGCCGCAGATCTCATCCCATTCCCCGAGGACCGCATCGGCCTTCATATCGGTGGTCATGTCGTAACCGGCTGCGGTCACGTGACATGTGTCAAAACAGAATCCGACCCGCTCCGGTTGTGCGATATTGGCCCGCAGCCAGGCCAGGTGCCGGAAGTCGTAGCCGAGATTGCTGCCCGAGCCTGCCGTGGTCTCCAGGCAGGTGATTGTCCGGTAACCGGGCAGATCGCGATGTATCTGATCCAGCGCCCGGGCGATGCGTTTCAACCCCTCCAGTTCGTCCCGGCCGGGCTCACCGCCGAGCTGATGGGGAGATCCCGCTTTGGGCGCCCTTCCCAGATGTGCCCCGGGATGCCCCACGCAGAGGGGAATGCTCAGTTCTTCGCAGCGCTCAATCTCCACCCGCTGCAGAGCCAGCGACTTCACCCAGACCTCCGAATCGGGCGAGGCGAGGTTGATCAGGTAGCTGTTGTGGCTCACCACCCGCCTCGGCCCGCGCTTGCGATGCCAGGTCAGCTCCTTCAGCTTGCTCAGCCAGTCGGCTCGCTCGGCCGGATCCAGCGGCCTGACCCCCCACTGCCGCTGGTTCTTCGTGAACACCTGCACACAGTCCATCTTGAACTGCTGCGCTTTCTCCAGTGCGTTGACCATTCCCCCGGCGATTGACAGGTGCGAACCGAACATGGCGTGAGATGGTAGGTGGCCGTCGCTGCCGACACAAAGCGATCCCCATGCCGCGATCGGACTCCTTTCGCCTCCCGTACGCCTGTTTTGCTGGTCCGGACGTGTTCGGTCGGTCGATGTCGATAACATTGCAGAACGCTGCGGCGCGGTATATGTGCGCTGCGACCCCCCATCACCTCCCCGGCCGGATTACGGATATGAAGAAGCTCACCGCCGCTCACGTGACCCACGAAGCCGCCGAGAAGATCGGCGGCATCGGGACCGTTCTGGAAGGCATCCTCACCTCGCCCGTCTATCAGGAGCACTTCGAGCGATCGATCCTCGTCGGCCCATTCGCCGAGCACGTGCAGGTGAATCCGGCGGAGCGGTTGGGCTCCGACTCCACCGTCCTGTACAGCAGCATCGACGGCATCGACGAGTTGGACCTCAAGGGCCGGCTGCAACCCATCGAGTGGGCCTTCGACGTCAAGATCATCTACGGCAAGCGGCAGTTCTTCGTGCACGGCGACGAGGACCGTACCGGCGAAGCCGAAATCCTGCTCATCGACGTGTTCCGTATCAATCAGGATCGTCTCAACCAGTTCAAGCTTCGACTGTGGGAGACGCTGGGCATCGACTCCAGCCGGTACGACGCAGCCTGGGATTATGAGGAATACGTGCGGCTGGCCGTGCCGGCCTATCACGCGCTTCTGGTCCTGCTGAAGCGCGACCAGCTCCCGTGTCTGCTGTTCAGTCACGAGTTCATGGGTCTGCCCGCGGCGTTCAAGGCCATCCTCGACGGTGAGGCGCAATTCCGCACGGTCTTTCATGCCCATGAATGCGCCACCGCCCGCCGGCTGGTGGAGAACCACCCCGGTCACGACACGCGCTTCTACAACATCCTTCACCAGGCCCGCGAGCAGGGGCGCTACGTGGATGACGTGTTCGGCGACCAGTCCGACGCCTTCCGTCATGCCCTCATCAGTCGCGCTCACCTCTGCGATGGGGTCATCGCGGTGGGCGATCACACCGCCGAAGAGATGCACTTCCTCGGCCCGTGCTTCGATCATCACCAGATCGACCTGGTCTATAACGGCGTGCCGGCGATGGAGGTGACGACCGAGGAGAAGGACGCCAGCCGCTCGATGCTCGTCGACTACAGCAACACGCTGATGGGTTATGTCCCCGACGTGCTGATGACGCACGTGACCCGCCCGGTGATCAGCAAAGGTATGTGGCGCGACATCCGCGTCTGCCACGAACTCGACCGGCACTTCGAAAAGCGCGGACTGAAGGGCGTGCTCTACCTGCTCACCACCGGAGGCGGAACCCGCCGGCCCCAGGATGTGCGCTCCATGGAGGCCGAGTACGGCTGGCCCTGTCAGCATCGCGAAGGATACCCCGACCTGGTCGGGCCGGAGATCGAGCTGAATCGCATGGTCGAGGCGTTCAACGCCGATCATGAACACATCCAGGCGGTGCTTGTGAATCAATTCGGCTGGTCCCGCCGGCGAATCGGCGTTCGCCTGCCCCCGTTGATGGACTTCGCCGACTTCCGCTTCGCCACCGACATCGAGTTCGGAATGGCGACTTACGAACCGTTCGGCATAAGTCCGCTGGAGCCGCTGGCCAGCGGGGCGCTTTGCATCATCAGCACCGTGTGTGGCTGTGAAGGTTTCGTGGAGTATGTCACGAGAGGCGAAGGCATCGATAACGTGATTGTCACCGACTTCACCCGCCTGGACGGGCCGCGCACTATCGAACAGTTGACGCACATGGGTCAGGCGGAACGAGACCGGATCGAACATCGCGTGTGTGCAGAGGTTGCCGAGGAGATCATGCGCCGCCTTCCCACCGACGCCGCGGGGCGCGATGCGCTGCTTCAATCCGGTCAGGCCATCGTCCACAAGCTCGGCTGGGACCAGGTGCTGGAGAACAAGATGATCCCCATGCTCCAGCGGGTGATGGCCGCTGAAGACACCGACGAGAACAACAACCACTGCGATGAGCGCATTCGTCTTCCCCGTCGCGGGCGAAAGCACGCGGCCAAGTCCGCGTGATGACGAGGACTCCGCGCAGCCCGCAGGCAGGTGCGCACAACTGATCTGAACAATCTGCGCCGTCACCTGCCACGGCCACTCGCCGCGTCGACATGCATCCTCAGTGAAAGAAAGGCCCGCATCTTATCGCAGGGCGTATGTTTATTATGATGACCGTCGAAGGCAGTGTGGGTTTCGTTCTTATTCCGTTGCGGTCTGAAGCAGCGCCTTGGGCGGACGCATCACGATCATGATGAGCGCGCCGACGAGACAGGCGATGCCAGCGGGTATGAACGCCATTTGCCAGGCTGCCACGTCACCCATTCCGCCACCGAGGATCGGGCCGACGATGCCGCCCACGCCGTAAGCCAGGAACACCAGCGGGTAGTTGCTGCCGACGTTCTTGTTACCGAAGAAGTCAGCCGTCGCCGCCGGGAAGAGGGCGAAGTTCCCGCCGAAGTTGAACCCGATTATCGCGGCCCCGATGTAGAGCCCCCACTCGGAACCGCCAATGAAGTAGAAGAGTATCATCATCACGCCCTGGGCCAGCGACATGAGAATTATGGCATTCTTGCGGCCGGTGAAGTCGGAGATCATGCCCCAGATGATGCGACCTAGGCCGTTGAACAGGGCGTAGAAGAGTCCCATGGCGGTGAGAGTGATTTCACCGATGTCCGTGATTACCGAGAACACCGTCCGGTGGTGCTCACGGCTCATCAACTGCGGCACATCGGTGTTGATCATGTCGGTAGAGCGGACGGCTTCAAGCTCCGGATCATCCGCCGCGACGCGCTTCCAACCGGATCGCGGGGTGGGAAGCTCACGCTCCGATCCGTCATCCAGGGTTTCGGTCAGGGGACCTGCAGCCGGATTCGGAGGCAGTGCCAGGATATCAATGGAAGCCAGTTCGCCCAGGATGCGTTGCTGTTCGGCCGTGTTGCCCGCCCAACGGGCATCATCGAACTCGTTGACCTTCTGGAGCACAAAGGGCTGCTCAGTCAACTTGTGCTTTTCGAAGAGCTTTTGCACGGCGGCGGCTCCCGCCTCCGTTCCCGCGCCCTCCCGGCATGCACGCACCAGTTCTTCGTATTCTGTCCACGCGCGGCCGCGATCCCACGTCTGCTCCCCACTATCGTTCTCCACCTTCCCGAACTCGCGAAGCAGACCATCCGACACCTGCTGCGGTTCCTCCAGCGGGTAAGTCTCGAGTATGCGGGTGACCGCCGCGTCGCCGGCAATGTACGCATCCGTTCCGTACTGCTTGATGATTCCTATCACCATCAGTCCGGCGGTGGCGCCGAAAACGAAGGTGAAAAAGAGGCCCCAGTACTGCGGTCGCTGCACCATTTGGCCCATGGTGTAGTTCGTCGCCCCGGAGGAGGCCTGCGTGGCCGGAGGCGGCGTCCATCCGGCGGGAAGCCAACCATCCGGCGGGTTGATCATCACCAGGGCGCCGAGGGTCACGAAGGCCGCAAACGCGATGCCGTACCAGAGGAACACCTGCTGCACGCCCCA
>CP070772.1:683907-697017 GCA_020345805.1 Phycisphaerales bacterium
GCCGCCATCGGCAACGCCCAGCGGGCCGAGCAGGTGGTGAACGTCGCCGAGGGTGGCCTGCAGGAAATCAACAGCCTGCTTCTGGAAATGCAGTCGCTGGTCGGTTCGACCGCCAATGACGCCGGCGTGTCCGCCGAGGAAAAGGAAGCGAATCAGCTCCAGATCGATTCGATCCTGCAAACCATCGATCGTATCGCCGGAGCCACGAGCTTCCAGGGTATCAAGCTGCTCAACGGCAACTTCGACTACACCACCTCCGGGGTCTCCACCAACCTGGACGACGTCACCATCAACGCTGCCAAGCTCAGCGACGAAGCCGGCGCCTACATGACCATTACCGTCGACACGCTGACCTCGGCCCAGACCGGGCAGGTCTACCTCTCCACCGGAGCGACGCTCGACAACGGCGGCAACGGTTCGATCACCTTCGAGGTCACCGGCAACGAAGGCGTGCAGCAGTTCACCTTCGCATCCGGCACCTCGCAGGCCAACATCATCTCCGCGGTCAACACCTTCTCCGATGCCCTGGGGGTTTCCGCCATTCAGAACACCACGGACACCGCCCGTGTGGAGCTCAGGTCCACCGGCTACGGAACCAGCGAGTTCGTGCGGATGAAGACCCTGGAGGGCACGAGCAGCAACCTGCTCGCCACCAACGCAACCGCCGCCACCAGCACCACCGATCTGAAGGATCTCGGCGTGGACGCCGTGGTTCTGATCAACGGTAACCAGGCAACGGCCACCGGCCTGACCGCCCGAGTCGCGACCGGAGCCTTCGATGTCTCGGTGACCCTGGACGGCACCAGCGCATTGAACAAGGATGCCGCCAGCACCTCGTTCTACGTCACCGGCGGCGGGGCCGACTTCAACCTCTCGCCCAAGGTCAACCTGGCGGGCAAGGTCTCCATCGGTATTGAGACCGCCACTGCCGGTAACCTCGGTGATGCGGTGGACGGTTACCTGACGGCCCTGAAATCGGGCGGGACGGCCAACGTCGTCAACGGCGACCTGACCACCGCTCAGAAGATCATCGACAACGCCATCAAGCAGGTTTCCAGCCTGCGTGGCCGCCTCGGTGCCTTCCAGAAGAACACCATCGGATCGACGATCAACAGTCTCTCGATCTCGCTGGAGAACACCGCGGCCGCCGAGTCCACCATCCGCGACACGGACTTCGCCAACGAAACGGCGAACCTCACCCGCCAGCAGATCATGGCACAGGCGGCGACCCAGGCGCTGGCCATCGCCAACGCTCAGCCGCAGGCGGTGCTGGCCCTGATCTCCTGACCAAGTCTGAACCCCCCCTTCGCTACCCCCGGCGGCGGCCCTCCCGGCCGCCGCTTTCATTTTAATGCTTCTTCATTGAGCGTAGCAAGGCGGGACGAACATCGTTGGTCTTCGCCATGCAGCGGGGTTTCCGGCGAGGGCAAGAGTCCTCGCGGCGGTGGCGCGCGTTCTCCGCTGCGTGTTATCGGCCGATGGCCCGCAACGGATCGGGCTGCACCTGCCACTCTGCAACATGCTGTCAGTGATTGACTAACGTCGCCTGCCGCACCGGTGGAGACTCTCCTCCCAAGCTCCGGTACGGCAATATCTGCGCGGCGGTGGGTTCACCCTGGAGACACGGGTCCTGAGGGTTGGAAAAGGGGTGTGGGTATTCCGGGAAAGAAGAATCGTTCCGACTGTGCAGGAAAACTGAAGTGGCCGGATGAGGTGACGATAATAGCGTTACAAATGCTCTGAATCGGCTCCGCCTATCGGGCGAGCAACGATGATCGGAATCTGAAGTTGCACAACGGATTGCACCTGCCACACCAGAGCGTTGTGAACGAGTGTTCACGGAGGACGCAATGAGTCGAATCCAAACAAATGTCCCGTCCATGCTGGCGCAGCGCGTGCTGGCGAAGCAGAACAAGGGACTGGTCAAGAGCCTTGAACGGCTGAGCACCGGTCTGCGGATCAATCGCGGGGCTGACGACCCGGCAGGTTTGATCGCCAGCGAGAACCTGCGTTCGGAGAAAGCGGCGATTTCCGCCGCCATCGGCAACGCCCAGCGGGCCGAGCAGGTGGTGAACGTAGCCGAAGGTGGCCTGCAGGAGATCAACTCGCTCCTGCTGGAGCTCCAATCCCTCGTCGGTTCCAGCGCCAATGATGCCGGAGTATCCGTGGAAGAGAAGGATGCGAATCAGCTCCAGATCGATTCGATCCTTCAGACCATCGATCGCGTGGCCGGGGCCACCAGCTTCCAGGGTATCAAGCTGCTCAACGGCAACTTTGATTACACCACCTCCGGTGTCTCCACCAACCTGAACGACGTGACCATCAACTCCGCCAAGCTCAGCGACGAAGCCGGCGCGTACATGGACATCACCGTCGACGTGCTCACCTCGGCCCAGACCGGGCAGATCTACCTCTCCACCGGAGCAACGCTCGAAAACGGCGGCAACGGCTCGATCACTTTCGAGCTTACCGGAGCCGACGGCGTACAGCAGTTCACGTTCGCATCCGGCACGGCGCAGGCCAGCATCATCTCCGCGATCAACACCTTCTCCGAGGCCCTTGGTGTCTCCGCGATCCAGAACACGGCGGACACCGCCCGCGTGGAGATCCACTCCACGGAATTCGGCAGTGCCAATTTCGTCCGGCTCAAGACGCTGGAGGGCACGACCGACTTCCTGATCGCCACCACCGAGACCGCCGTCACGAGCACCGCCGATCTCAAGGATCTGGGCGTGGACGCCGTCGTCCTCATCAACGGCAACCAGGCCACCGCCAGTGGTCTGAAGGCCCGCATCGCCACCAGCGGCTTCGACGTATCCGTCACTCTGGACGGCACCAGCGCCTTGAACACGGATGGCGCCAGCACCACCTTCCAGATCACCGGCGGCGGGGCCGACTTCAATCTCGCCCCCAAGGTCAATCTGGCGGGCAAGGTCTCGCTGGGCATCGAGACGGTGACCGGCGGCAACCTGGGCAACTCCGTGGACGGCTACCTCACCGCTCTGAAATCCGGCGGTACGGCCAACGTCATCAACGGCGACCTCACCAAGGCCCAGAAAATCGTCGACGAGGCGATCAAGCAGGTCTCCAGTCTCCGGGGCAGGCTGGGTGCTTTCCAGAAAAACACCATTGTTGCCACCGTCAACAGCCTCGGCATCTCTCTTGAGAACTCCGCGGCCGCTGAGTCCACCATCCGCGATACCGACTTCGCCAACGAGACGGCGAATCTCACCCGCCAGCAGATCATGGCACAGGCGGCAACTCAGTCGCTGGCCATCGCCAACGCCATGCCGCAGAACGTCCTTGCTCTGCTCGCGTAAGGAATCGCAATACCTCCGATACCACTCCAGGCGGCGGCCCATCGGGCCGCCGCCTGTCATTGATTGATGCTCGGGCAAGCCGTCGCGGCGGAGTGACATGAAGACGATCGACCGAGAATGCGTCTTCGATCTGCGCGTTCCCGGACCTCACACCTGAGGCCGGACTTGCCGTGTGATCACCTCCCAACGTCCTGATTATTGGCCGTTCGAACACTCACTTCGCCGATGGCCCGGGCGCATGAAATGAGAGCGTGCGCTGTTTCCCGGCGTGCGCAGGACGGTGATTCAGAGGCCGCAGGAGCCGTCCAGGCGGCAACTCGGGCAGCCTTCGATCCCCGAGCCCTTCTCGCAGGGCAGGGCGGAGCCGACGCTGAAGGAACTGAGAACGCGAATGAACGTGCGCCCCCTCCCCTGAGGGTCTTCCACCGCTTTGTCCGCGTCGGCCATGGGCCGCAACAGCGTGATCGTCGCACCGTCCTGTTCGCAGCGGTACTCGTAGAGGGGCATGGGGGGGGCTCCGTAAGCTCGGCGGTGAATAGTAGCTGGCCCGATGGCTTGGAGTCGCGCCAGCGGTCATGGATTCCGTCGCGTGGGGCATAAACTGGTATGTTGCCGCCTGCTCAGTTGATACCGCAAAACCGGGCCGGACATTGGATCACGTTGATCAGGAACAGAACGATAGGCTGACGGAGGCAAACCTCTGGTCCGATCAGCCGGACTGGACGATCAGATCGCCCTGGACGCTGCCGGCGCTGCTGGCCGTGCTGCTGCTTTGCCTGCCGCCTCTCCTGATCGAGCTGGGCGGGCGTGACAGCACCCACACCATGGAGAACGTGGCCCTGGTAACCAGCCAGGAGACCTGGCTGCGCTGCCACGCCGGGGAGCGGGGAGCCTGGCTGATGACCACCAACGACACCGCTCCGCGTGTGGAGAAGCCCCCGATGCTGGCGTGGCTCAACTTCCTGGCCTGGTCCGATCTCGGCCCGGAGAGTGCGGAGCCGTCGCAGCTCGTGTTCCGCGCCCGGCTGGTGGCGGTGGCGATGGGAACCATTCTTCTGATCGCGGTGTTCTGGCTCGGCTGCTCCGTCGGTGACTTACGGACGGCCATCATCAGCGCGCTGGTGGCGGGCTCGATCATGTTCCTGCAGCGTCAGGCGCGGACCGCCTCCTATGACATTCACTTCGTGGCCTGGGTAACCCTTGCCGTGGCGTCGGCGCTGTGGGCGATGAAGCCCGGCGGGGAAGCGCCCTCGCGATCGCGCTATCTCACGGGATGGATTCTCGCGGGCCTGTCCATGGCGGCGTCGGTGATGAGCAAGAACCCCCTGCCCCTGGGCCTGTCCGTTCTGCTGATCGGCAGCGCGATGATGGTACTGCCCGTGAAGCGAGGCCGGGCGCTCGTCGGTCTGGTCGCGGCGGTGCTGATCGCCGCGATCATCGTCACTCCCTGGTACCTGTATGCGCTCATTGAATGGGAGGATGCGTTTCGCACGCTGCGCAACGAGTTCCGCCAGCCGCGACGTGAGCCGGATGCCGCCCCGTTCTACTACTACCTCTGCCTGCTTCTGCTGGTGATGCCGTGGACGGTTTTCCTCGTGGCTTCGCTGGTTCATCCGTTCACGCGGGCGGCCCGCGGCCGGCGTCGGTCTGTCCTCTTGCCCTGGCTGTGGTTTGTCCTGCTTTTCGTGCTGTTTTCAATACCCGACGCCAAGCAGCAGCGATACATGCTGCCGATCATTCCCGCGGCAGGCCTGATGATCGGCAACGTGTGGCGCGACCAGCATGAGCTGGCCCGGGGCGGCGAGCGTGACAAGTACGCGATACACCTCATACGGACGCACTGGATAGTGCTGCTGATTGCCTCGATTGGCTTCGGGCTGTTCATCGCGATGCAGGATTCGATCGTCTCGCACATCGCCGCCTGGCAGGATGCCTGGAGGCAGCGTCTCGCCGAGCAGGGCACCGAAGCCGGCTTCCTGCTGAAATGGGCCTGCGGGGATGACCTGCCGCGCGACCGGGTGATCGGCTCGCCGGGCCCGTGGTGGGGGATGCTCATCACGCTTCTGCTGACGGCCCTGGCGGTGTGGGGGGGGATCTGGCACCTGCAGTGGAAGCCGATGCGGGCGGGGATTCTCAGCGCGGTATGGTCGCTGGTGCTTCTGGGCGTGTTCTGGCACTGCTACGCCGGAGCGCCGTCGGCCGTGCATCCGATCCGCGCCCCCGCGGAGGCGTTTGCCGATCGCCTCGGCGATGCCCCCGTGCGTTCATTGCGCCTCACGGAGAAAGAGAAGCTGAAATACAAGCTGAACGAGGAGTTCAGGTTCTATTTCGGGCGCAGGATTACTCACGTCACGCCCGATACGCTGGGCGCGTACCTGGATGACCCGGCGGCGGCAGTGTACGTCCTGGCCCGCGACAAGCCGGAATACGATGAGGTAATGCGCACAGCCGGCATGGTCGACGAAGGGCTGGTCCAGGTGGACAAGGACGAGCAGCAGCGTCTGTGGTCGCGGTCAAGATGATCCCGCCGATCAGACGGTCTGCACGCTCGAGTCCAGCGCGGCGTCGACTTTCATCTTCCATTGTTCATAGCCGGGGCGTCCCATTAGGCCGAAGGTCGCCTTCTTGCCCGTCTCCACCGCCGGCTGGTCATAAGCGTCGATGTTCAGGATCAGCCCGGCGCAGGCGGTGGTGATCTCCCACAACTGGATGAACTGGCCGACCGCATGGGCATCGAGTCTGGGGAAGCGAATCGTGAAGTTCGGGCGCTCGCTCTCAACGAGCGCGTATTCCGTTGCGCGTTTCTCCGCATTCAGCAGGGTCGAGAGCGTTTGCCCCTGAAGGTAGTTGAGATTCTCTGCATCGAGGCCGTGAGGGATGGTGATGTCTTCCTCGAATGACTCGACCTCGAGGAAACCGATGACCTTGTCGTTGGGGCCTTCGCGGTAAAGCTGGACCTGGGAGTGCTGATCGGTGGTGCCGAGGGCCTTGATGGGCGTGGCCCCGGCGAACACTTCCTTGCCGCTGAGATCGACGCGCTTGCCCAGAGATTCGGCCCAGAGCTGGCGGTACCAGTCCGCGAGCATGTACAGGGCGTTACAGTAGGGCATGAGCACGTGATTGGGCTTGCCGCGTTTGGTGAATTGCATGAGCAGCCAGGCGAGGATCGCCGCGGGGTTCTTCAGGACGTCGTTGCTGCTGCAGCGCTTATCCATCTCCGCGGCGCCGTCGAGCAGGGCATCGATGTCGATGCCGCACATCGCGGCGCTGAACAGGCCCACCGGCGAAAGCACGCTGAACCGCCCGCCCACCCCCTCGGGCACGGGCAGGGTGGCGTAGCCCTCCGCGTCGCAGATCGCCCGCATCGTGCCTCGGGCCGGATCGGTGATGGCGACAACATGATCCGCGAAACCGTCCCCGAGCATCCTCTTCAGCATCGAGCGAAGCAGGATGAACTGAGCGGCGGTCTCGGCGGTTTCACCCGACTTGCTGATCACGTTGACGACGGTGCGCCTGAACTCCGGATCGTCGTTACCGATGAAGGTCAGAGTCTGGCCGATTGCGTGCGGGTCCACGTTGTCGAGGACGAAGAGTCGGGGCCCGTCGCGAAGGTCGCGGGGCAGGAGGTTGTAGGTCGCCGGCTTTAGGGCGGCCTGGAGGGCAATGTTGCCGAGGGCGCTGCCGCCGATGCCCAGGACCACCAGGTTCTCCACATCCGGCCCGAGCTTCTCGACCAGCGCCCTTACCTTGCCGACATGCTCGCGGCGGGCCGGGTCAAACGGCAGATCGCGCCAGCGTTGCCAGCCGGTCCCTCTGGTGCGATTCAACGACTCGGTCAGGGAGGCAAGTTCCGGGACCGCGGCGTCCAGGTCCCGCACCGCGATGCCGTGTTTGCCCACCCGATCGGTCAGACATTTGGCGTAGTCGAGTGTGATTGGGCTCATGACCGCAAGATACCGGGGGGGAGGGCAACGGAAAAGGCTGCGCCGTAGTGGCGCAGCCTGTTGGGGTTTGTGCAGTCGGATTTCGTCAGCCGGACGGATTCGGAGAATCAGTCGCCCAGCTTGTCCCGTCCACGAATGCCGTCGGTGGTCAGGACGTGGTATCCGGTGTTGGACCAGTCGTAGGCCAGATCGCAGAAGTAGCCGTTCTCCATCCAGCCGGGGATCTGGTCGTGCCAGAGGTTGTAACCGGCTTGGGCCTCGTTGCGGCTGGAGGCCATTTCGGCCTCGCGGACGCCCAGCCCCTCGATGTGGCCGTCATAGAACAGGGCCACGGGCACCGACTCCCAGCCGTGGTTGAAGTAGTAAGGCTCGCAGTCCTGGTAAGTGCCGCCCTGGAAGCCGGGGTTGCAGTCCAGGCGTGAGTTCTGCAGCCAGTGGTGCTCGGTCATCTGCGTCTTGAGGTCGGAGTAGAGAACCTGACTCATGGCCGGCGAGCGGAAGCCGGCGGGGAGGGTCCAGGGATCCTGCCAGCCGGTGGAATCGATGTGATTCGCCATCACGTCCGGGCTGAACATGGCCGCAGGTGACAGGCAGTAGCTGGTCCAGTAGGTGTCGGAGGTGCCGGCAGCGGTGCAGAACTCGCCGGGATCGTCGAAGCATCCCTCGATGGCCGCCCATGGCGCCTTGTCCTTCGGTGCATACCAGACCTGGTCGTAGTAACGGCCGCTGACGTACTGGTTGAACTGCCGACAGTTGGCCATGCGGAACGAGCCGAAGCCCACGAGGTGGCCGGGCCCGCCGGGGAAGCAGATCGGCTGGCAGAGGCCCCAGTTGCCGGGCCAGTCCATCCAGTAGCCCCACAGACCGCCACCGGCCCAGCCGAGGATCATCGGCGGGTGGTCGCGGCCGTTCTGCGTGTTGTAGTTGGTGTAGGCGTTGGACTCGCTCGTCCCGTAGCGGGAGAGGTTGTCATCGCAGAAGGTGATCTGGCGGTCGTTCCACTCACTGGAGTAAGTGGCGTGGGCCGCGGCGAGATTGCGCAGGTTCGCCTGCGACTGGGTTAGCTTGGCTTGCTCTCGGGCCTTGCCGATCGCGGGCAGCAGAATGCCGATCAGCAGGGCGATGATCGACACCACCACCAGCAGCTCGATGATGGTGAATCCTTTGGCTGTGGATCTTTTCATGACGACTCACTCCTTACTGCGGCGCGTTGCGCGCCGCTCTTTCTGCGGGTTGGCACGGTTCCGATCACATGGGTGCGGTCACGCTGGCATACAAAGGTGCCGTACACGGACCGACAACGCGCAGGAGTCGGACTATGCAGCCCGCAGAGGCTGTGCGGGTTCGAAGAAATGACGGTCGGGAACCCGCATATGGACACTTTGAGGCCCGCTCCGTCTCCGCGAGGCCCCAATCGACCGCAACAGAAGTGTAGGTGAGCGCGGGGCAATTGCAACCGTTGAGGGCCCTTTTTCGCGATCACTCTGTCTCTAACTCGTCAGTATGGATCTTGGACCTTGGCAAAAACCACGCTCGTGGCGGATTGTTCGCGTGGCGTTAGGGTACCCATGTTCCGTCTCGGCCACGCCAATAGGGGGGCGAAGCGAGAGGCGCCACGGAAAAGGCTGCGCCGTTTCGGCGCAGCCTGTCGGGGGTCGTGCACTCGGATTGCCATGAGCGATCCGAATCGGTGAATCAGTCGCCCAGCTTGTCCCGGCCGCGGATGCCGTCGCTGGTCAGGACGTGGTAGCTGGTGTTGGACCAGTCGTAGGCCAGATCACTGAAGTATCCGTTCTCCATCCAGCCGGGGATCTCGTTCTGCCAGAGCCGGTACCCGGCCTGGGCCTCGTTGCGACTGGAGGCCATTTCAGCCTCGCGGACACCCAGACCCTCGATGTGGCCGTCATAGAACAGAGTGACGGGCACGGACTCCCAGCCGTGGTTGAAGTAGAACGGCTCGCAATCCTGGTAGGTGCCGCCTTGGAAGCCGGGGTTGCAGTCCAGGCGTGAGTTCTGGAGCCAGTGGTGCTCGGTCATGTGGGTCTTGAGGTCGGCGAAGAGTACCTGGCTCATGGACGGCGATCGGAACCCGCCGGGCAGGTTCCAGGGGTCCTGCCAGCCGATGGTGTCCTCAGTATTGCCCATCACGTCCGGGCTGAACATGGCCGCGGGAGAGAGGCAGTAGCTGGTCCAGTAGGTGTCGGTGGTTCCGGCGGCGGTGCAGAACTCGCCCGGATCGTCGAAGCATCCTTCGATGGCCGCCCACGGCGCCTTGTCCTTGGGCGCGTACCAGACCTGGTCGTAGTAACGACCGCTCACGTACTGGTTGAACTGGCGGCAGTTGGCCATGCGGAACGAACCGAAGCCGATGATGTAGCCCATGGGACTGTTGGGGAAGACGATGGGTTGACACAGCCCCCAGTTGCCGGGCCAGCTCATCCAGTAGCCCCACAGGCCGCCGCCGGACCAGCCGAGAATCATCGGCGGGTGATCCATGCCGTTCTGCGTGTTGTAGTTGGTGTAGGCATTCTGCTCGTTGGTCCCGTAGCGGGAGAGGTTGTCATCGCAGAACGTGATCTGGCGGTCGTTCCACTCGCTGGAATACGTGGCGTGAGCCGCGGCGAGGTTGCGCAGGTTCGCCTGCGACTGGGTTAGCTTGGCCTGCTCTCGGGCCTTGCCGATGGCGGGCAGCAGAATGCCGATCAACAGTGCGATGATCGACACCACCACCAGCAGCTCAATGATGGTGAAACCTTTTGTTCGAGACCTTTTCATGGCACTCGCTCCTTACTGCGGCGCATTGCACGCCGCCCTTTCTGCAGGTTGGCACAAGTCCGATCGCATGCGCGGTCATGCCGGCATCCAGTGGCAGAATTCTGTACCGACCACACGTGGGAGCCGAACTTTGCAGCCCGCAGAGGCTGTGCGGGTCCGGAGAAATGACGGCCGTGAACCCGCGTGAACGCCTCGGAGGCCCGCTACATCGCGCGAGACCCCGATCGACCGCAATAAAAGTGTAAATCAGGACCGCACGAATGCAACCGTGGAAAGCCTATTTTCACACGCTCTCCGCACCTGCCTCACCAAGCCGGATCCCGGATCTTGCCGATGCTATCAGCGGCCGGCAAATGTTCGGGTTATATCAGGGGGGCATGTCTTCTTTCCACCCTGGCGCTCGTGGGGCGAAACGGGGCGGCCAATGGAAAAGGCCGCGCCGTTTCGGCGCAGCCTGTTGATGATTGTGCCACTGGATTGGGTCGGCCGGGCGGATTCGGTGAATCAGTCGCCCAGCTTGTCGCGACCACGAATGCCGTCGGTGGTCAGGACGTGGTAGCCGGTGTTGGACCAGTCGTAGGCCAGATCGCAGAAGTAGCCGTCATTCATCCATCCCGGGATCTGGTCGTGCCAGAGGTTGTATCCGGTCTGTGCCTCGTTGCGGCTGGAGGCCATCTCGGCCTCGCGGACGCCCAAGCCTTCGATATGGCCGTCATAGAACAGAGTGACCGGCACCGATTCCCATCCGTGGTTGAAATAGAACGGCTCGCAGTCGTTGTAGGTGCCGCCCTGAAAACCAGGGTTGCAGTCCAGGCGAGAGTTCTGGAGCCAGTGATGCTCGGCCATATGGGTCTTGAGATCGGGATACAGGCATCGGCTCATGGCGGGTGAACGGAAACCGCCGGGCAGGGTCCAGGGATCCTGCCAGCCGTCATACTCGATGTGGTTGGCCATCACGTCCGGGCTGAACATCGCCGCCGGCGAGAGGCAGTAGCTCGACCAGCAAGCGGTGCCGTTGCCTCCGAAGAAGTCGCTGGGCACGTATTCGCCGGGGAAATCGTAACCGGTCTCGACGATCGCGATCACCGCTTTGTCCTTGGGGGCAAACCAGACCGGGTCATAGAAGCGCCCGACAACGTACCGGTTGAACTGCTGGCAGTTGGCCATGCGGAAGGAACCGAAGCCGACGAGGTGGCCGGGTCCGCCGGGAAAGACGATCGGCTGGCAGAGGCCCCAGTTTCCGGGCCAGTCCATCCAGTAGCCCCACAGGCCGCCATCGGCCCAACCCAGGATCATCGGCGGGTGATCGCGGCTGTTCTGCGCGTTGTAGTTGGTGTAGGCGTTGGACTCTGTGGTGCCGTAGCGGGAGAGGTTATCATCGCAGAAGGTGATCTGCCGGTCGTTCCACTCGCTGGAGTAAGTGGCGTGGGCCGCGCCCAGGTTGCGGAGATTGGCCTGCGACTTGGTGAGCTTGGCCTGCTCGCGGGCCTTGCCGATGGCGGGCAGCAGAATGCCGATCAACAAGGCGATGATCGACACCACCACCAGCAGCTCGATGATGGTGAAGCCTCGTGTTGGAGTTGGCCTCATGAATGTGACTCCTTTTGCTTCGGCGAATTGCACGCCGTGTTGCCGCGGGCCGTGATCGGGTTCTCGGCGCTGAAGCGAGAGGCTGCGGCCTGGCGTCCGGCCGGTCCGCACATCCCGCTCACGTCAGGCCATTGACACCGACCCGCAGAGCTTGTCGCGGGCGCTGAGACGTGACGGTCGGCAACCCGCTCCCGAGAACTCGGGGCCTGCTTCCGGGGCAGGTACCCCGAGCGACCGCAGCTACAGTCTAAAGCCATCCGATCGGGATACAACCTCGGGTGTCCGTTTTTCACCCCGCGGTTCTGGCGGCGACGGCAAGGGGGCGCGTAAAGCGAGGCTGCGCTTGGGGATGCGCAGCCTCGCAGAATCTCGGCATGAAGGCCGGCGGCGGTCGGGAATGGGCGTCAGTCGCCCAGCTTGTCCCGGCCGCGGGCCCCGTCGGTGGTCAGTACGTGATAGCTGGTATTGGACCAATCGTAGGCCAACTCGCTGAAGTATCCGTCCCAGCCCCAGCCGGGGATCTGGTCGTGCCAGAGGTGGTAGCCGGTCTGGTTGTTGTTGCGGCTGGAGGCCATCTCAGCCTCGCGGACGCCCAGACCCTCGATGTGGCCGTCGTAGAACAGCGCCACGGGAACCGACTCCCAGCCGTGGTTGAAGTAGTAAGGCTCACAGCCCTCGTAGGTGCCGCCCTGGAATCCGGGATTGCAGTCCAGGCGCGAGTTCTGGAGCCAGTGGTGCTCGGTCATGTGGGTCTTGAGATCGGTGTAGAGAATCTGGCTCATGGACGGGGAGCGGAATCCGCCGGGCAGATCCCAGGGGTTCTTCCACCCGTCGGAGTCGACGTAGTTGGCCATCACGTCCGGGCTGAACATTGACGCCGGAGACAGGCAGTAGCTGGTCCAGTAGGTGTCGGAGGTGCCGGCGGCGAGGCAGAACTCACCGGGATCATCCAGGCAGCCCTCGATGGCCGCCCACGGCGCCTTGTCCTTGGGGGCGTACCAGACCGCATCGTAGTATCGCCCGCTGACATACTGGCCGAACTGCTTGCAGTTGGCCATGCGGAAGGAGCCGAAGCCTACAAGGTGGCTGGGACCGCCGGGGAAGACGATGGGCTGACAGAGGCCCCAGTTTCCGGGCCAGTCCATCCAGTAACCCCACAGCCGGTTGCTGCCTCCGCCCTGGTGACCGCCGCCGTCGGGATCCCCGCGCCAACCCAGGAGCATGGGCGGATGGTCCAGGCCGTTGGTCTCAGTGTAGGTGGTGTAGGCGTTGGATTCGCTGGTCCCGTAGCGGGAGAGGTTGTCATCGCAGAAGGTGATCTGGCGATCGTTCCACTCGCTGGCGTACGTGGCATGCGCTGCGGCCAGGTTGCGCAGATTGGCCTGTGAGGCGGTGAGCTTGGCCTGCTCCCGGGCTTTGCCGATGGCGGGCAAGAGAATGCCGATCAGCAGGGCGATGATCGACACCACCACCAGCAGCTC
>CP070772.1:697117-709508 GCA_020345805.1 Phycisphaerales bacterium
CGCACTCCGCCGCGTTCGTTGCAGACCATGGAGTAGCGCACCTGCCCGTCCTTCATGCCCCAGATCTGGCGGGTGCAGACGTGGTCGAGGAATCTGCGGGCATCGCGGCCGGTGAAGGTGAAGCGTCCCATGTGGGAGACGTCGAAGAGTCCGCCGCTGGTGCGTACCTGCTTGTGCTCGGCGATGATGGAGCCGTAGTGCAGGGGCATGTGCCAGCCGGTGAAGTCCACCATCATGGCGTGGTGGTCGAGGTGGAACTGGTGGAAGGGGGTTTTGAGGAGGTCGTGGTTGTCGGTCATGGCGGGGCGTTATCGGGCTGGGGTGCGAGCGGTCGACGAGGACCGAAAAGTCATCTTATACGCTCCCGGGCCGCCGGTCTGTCGTCCGATAACCGTCCGGGGTCGCGAATTGCGGCCTGTACGGGCCCGGGAATGTGGAATCTGGGGTTTTCGGCTCTCACTCGGGCGGAGGCGTGATATGTTGATTTTGTGGCCGCGTTGGAAGCGGCGGGCGTTGCTGCAACGTAAGCAGCACTGCTTTTCAGTCATCCGGCTGGACGCTGTCGAAGAGAGGGAGCGAACAGCCACATCAGATCAGTAACCAGGGTCTCGCTGCCGAATCGCAGCGAGCCGGTCGTGTGGGCACGACACGACATCCAGGATGTGGGAGAAATTCATGAGTCACATGCACCAGTTTTCCGGCGCGATGGCCGTCGTGCTGATCGCCGCGGGGGTTGCCCGTGCGGAGATTGTGGCGGGCGACCCCGTGATCGTGCCGTTCGACGGCGCCCTGGCCACGATCGAGTACCTGGGCGAGGAGGCCGACTACACCGGCGATCTGTACTTCCTGGGGTGGGGCGAGGAGATCGCGGTTATCGAGTGGGCCACCAGCACCGACAATACCGGTCTGGGGCAGTGGCTGGCCAATAACCACAACTCCGACATCGGCGACACGATGTTGCTGGAAGGCACGTTCTCCGCCGGCGACGTTCTGCATTTCGCCTACAACGTCACCGAGGTCACCGATCCGCCGGACGGGATTGCGACCTATCGGACGGACGACCGGGACGAGGGCTACCTGCATTTAGCCTGGGATTTCGAGACCGGGGATTTCGTGGTTGAAGACCTGCCGTTCTACGAATCGGACTTCGACTACAACGACGCCCAGTTCCGGATCACGTTCGAAGCGATCCCGGCTCCCGCTGTCCTGGCCCTGCTGGGTCTGGGTGGCCTGGTGTCCACTCGCCGCCGGCGCTGAAAGCGGCGCGGCGGTGGCGACAAGGCGAGAAGCGGCGTTTCAGGCCGCACAGACGGTGCAGGGCGGATAATCCGCACAGACCGGAGGTGCGATTGACCGGGCTGTTTCGGCGCGCGACCGGCGCCAGTACAATCTGCGCAATCGGAACAAACGGCGGCGTTTTTCGCTCTTCAGCAATTTGCCGCCGGCCCCTGTTTGCACATTTTGCGGCACAATTGGACCTTATCTGCGGAAGCACAGGGTACTTTCCGGGGCAGGAGGCGAACGATGTTGACTTGGCTGAAGCGGATCGGCGGGATCAAGGCGACCGATCGGAACGAGCCGGTGGAGGTTCCGTTGCGCGTGATCATCGCGGCGGTGGCATTGGGGATGCTGGTGGGGGCGGGTCTTGCACCCGATAAGTCCGGAAGCGTCAACGGCAATGCCAGGCAGGCCGATGCAGTCATCGCCGACGCGGCGGCCACGGATATCGATTTGGAATCGTGATGAACGGTCTGCGCGGGCGGATCACGCGGATGTGGCATCATCCGTCGCAGACTGCTCGCGCAGGTGCCTCAGCTCGCGCTCGAGCTGCCGGACGCGCTTGACGAGGTCGTACAGATCTCGTCCGGCCAGGGCGTTGCGCTTGGCCTGATCGAGATCGACGGCGGGCTGACCGGCCACCTTCCTCCCCGGTTCGATGTCCGAAGCGATGGCGGTCTTGCCCGCGGCCTGCACGCCGTCGCCGATCTTGATGTGGCCGGTCACGCCGACCTGCCCGCCGAGCACCACATAGTCGCCCACTTCAACGGACCCGGAGACTCCCACCAGCGAGACAAAGAGACATCCGCGGCCGATGGTGGTGCCGTGGCCGATGGAGATGAGGTCGGCGAACTTGGTTCCCTGACCGACTCGCGTTTCGCCGATGGCGGCCCGCTCCACGGCGCAGCCGGCACCGAGCTCCACGTCATCCTCGATTACCACGATCCCCGTCTGAGGGATCTTGTGGTGAATGCCCTCATGGGTGGCGTAGCCGAAGCCGTCATGGCCGACAACGGTGTTGGCGTGCAGAGTCACCCGATTGCCCAGCACGCATCGGTCATAAACGACGGCGTTGGGGTAGAGGATGCATGACTCACCTACCCGGGCATGGGGGCCGACGTATGCGCCGGGGTAGAGGATACTGTCGCGGCCGACGGAAGCGTGCGCCTCCACCACGGCGTGGGGATGAAGGATGGCGCCTTCGGCGATGGTGGCCTGGGGATGCACGCTGGCGGCCGGGCTGATGAGACAGTCCGAACCGGTCGGCTTATCCAGCGGTTTGGAATGGGGGCGGAACCCGTGCAGAGCGACGACGGCATTTCGGAAGCCGTAGTAGGGATCGTCGCAAATCAGGCGGGCGAGCTGCGGGGGGCAAGTGACGTCCGGTGATACGACCACCGCCGCCGCCCGCGTGGTGGGCAGGAAGCGAGCGTATTTCTGGTTGGCAAGGAAGGCGACCTCCCCGGGACCGGCCCGGTCGATCGGTGCGCAGCCGGTGACGGTGATTGACCCGTCGCCGTCCAGGGTGGCGTCGATGCGCTGAGCGAGTTGTTGCAGCGTCATGGGCATGGTGATGCGGGCAGCGCAAGCTAGCTCGATGCCCCTTGGCGGTCAATCCCGCAGGTCGGCGAGGTGTGCGAAGAGCGAGATCGCCTTGTTGGCGGGGGATCGGGCCGGTATGCTCCGCGGCAATATGCCTCCCGCCCCGCGCCCTTTCACATTACCCCGCTCGGTCATTCTATGCCTGATGCTGTTGATCGCCACTGCAGCCGGGGCACAGGAGGTGCTGACGGAGCGCGGGTACGACCTGCTGGACCGGCCGATCTCGCAGATTCAGTTCGAGGGCTTGAAGCGGGTTTCCCGGCAGACCGTCATGAACAACATCCGCGCCGCCGCGGGCGATCCGTACGATCCGCAGACGGTCGTTGATGACGTACGCCGCCTCACGCGCCTGGCGGAATTCAGATACGTGGATGTGATCGCCGAACTCCAAACCGACGGCTCGGTGGCGCTGACCTACCGTCTCGTCGAACAGGAGCTCATCAGCGTAGTGCAAGTGGTGGGCAACAAGCTCATTTCCGACCAGGATCTGCTCGATGAGGTTCTCTTGATTGAGGGCAAGATGCGTGATGATTACCTCATCGAGAGGGCCAAGCACTCGATAGAAGCGCTGTATCGTGATCGCGGGCACTACCTGGCGGCGGTCACTGTGGATGAATCGCAGCTGGAGGAAAACGGCATCCTGATCTTCCGGGTTATCGAGGGGCCGCGGGTGAGGATCCGGGCCATCGAGTTTGAGGGCAACGAGGCCTTCAGCGACAAGCTGCTCAACGCCCAGGTCGAGACGAACAAGGCGATCTGGCTTCTTCGGAAAGGGCAGCTTGACGAGGACGTGCTGGCCGACGACGTCGCGGCGCTGGACCGGTTCTACAAGGACCGTGGTCACCTCGATGTCCGCGTCGATCGGAAGATCGAACTAAGCCCGGACAACATCGAAGCGAAGGTGACGTTCCTGCTGTCGGAAGGCGCCCGGTACTCGCTGGCGTCGGTCACTACCGAGAATCTTGACGCCCCGGGCCGGCCGCTGAAGGTCTTCGCGCCTGAACAGATCGCCGCCCTGCTGGAAGTCAAGACCGGCGACGTTTACCGCCAGGATCTGCTGCGGAAATCGATCAGGGCCATTCAAGATGCCTATGGCGTGATGGGCTACCTGGATGTGGTGGTGCGGCCGGTGGAGATCCGCCGCGGCGAGGAGCCGGTGGTTGATCTGCACCTGATGATCGGTGAAGGGCGGCGGTACCGGGTGGGGCTGGTATCGGTGGGCGGGAACTTCCTGACCAAGGAGAAAGTGATCCGCCGGCTGGTCCGGCTCAGGCCCGGTCGGCCGTTCGACGCCACGGAGATAGAGGAGTCCCAGCGGCGGATCGAGCGAACGCGTCTGTTCAACGACGTTCGCATCACGGTCCAGGAGCCGGAGAGTGACGAAGCTGAGTATCGGGACGTGCTGGTGGAGGTGAAGGAGCGGAACACGGGGTCGTTCAATTTCGGCATCGCCGCGGGCAGCGATTCCGGCGTGTTCGGCGAGTTCTCTTTGAGGCAGGAGAATTTCGATCCGCTTGATTTCCCCCGGTCGCTCGAGGAGCTGTTCAAGGGCCGCGCATTCAGGGGGGCGGGGCAGCGGTTCGCCATGACCTTCCGGCCGGGCAGCGAATTCTTCCAGTATTCCGTCTCCCTGACCGAGCCGCACTTCCTGGAGACCGACTACTCCCTGAGTGGGGCCGGGTCGTTTCGGCAGCGCAGTTACGACCGCTATGACGAGGAACGTATCAGCGGCAACCTGAGCCTGAGAAGGCGACTGGGCGACGTGTGGGAGTTGGGCATCAACACCCGGATTGACCGCGTGGAGCTTTCCGACATCGACTCCTTCGCCCCCACGGAGATCTTCGAGGACGCCGGACCGGACAACGTCACTTCCCTGGGCGTGAGCCTGGTGCGAACAACGGTGGGGACCCTCACCCGGCCGGGGCGGGGCAGTCGCCTGGAGCTGGCATATGACCGCGTCGGGGCTCTGGGGGGCGATTTCGATTTCAACCGGGCCAGCGCTGAATACACGGTGTTCCTGACGGTTGATGAGGACTTCCTCGGCCGAAAGTCGATTCTCCGGCTCAGGTCGGGGACGGGCTATATCTTCGGCGGGGGAAGAGTGCCGACCTACGAGCGGTACTATCTGGGCGGCCGATCGCTGCGGGGCTTCGAGTTCCGCACCGTCAGCCCCAAGGGCATTCAGGCCGACACCGGCGAGCCGAGCAACGATTCGGTGGGCGGCGAATGGATGTTCTTCGCCGGGGCCCAGTACGAAATCCCGCTGTTTGAGGAATCCCTCACGCTGGCGGTGTTCCTCGATTCCGGCACGGTGACCGACGACGTGGGGCTGGATGAATACCGCGCGGCCATCGGCGCGGGGCTGCGCTTGTATATCCCCCAGTTCGGCCCTATTCCCATGGCCTTCGACTTTGCCTATCCGCTGGCGAAAGAGGATTCCGACGACACGCAGGTGTTCAGCTTCACCGCGGAACTGCCGTTCTGACGTGGATAGCCGCATTCGGCCGCCTTCCGGAGGAGCCGGAGGGCTGCATGGGGTATCCTTCTGACCGGGTCGAGACCGCGTGCGCCGGCGGGCGGTCGGTGATCGGCCCCTTTACTCCTCCGTCCAGTCGCGGAGCGAGCGGTTCAAACCCGCCCCTCGGCGGGCCGCGTTTATCAGTTACGGACACAGAATCATGCATATCAACAGGAAAGTGATCGGCGTCGGGGCCGTTGTGGTCTTTTGCCTTCTCTGCTCGGTCATCGCCTATCGGGCCTCGGCCTCGCGCAACATGGCCGCCCGCCCCACCGCGGTGGCGGTGGTGAACCTGCGGGTTCTCCTTGACGGGCTGAACCAGCGCAGCGATGCGGAGATACGAATCGGCAGGATGGAGGAGGAGATCAGGGCCGAAGGCGAGCGCCGCGCGACCTTCGTGGAAGGGCTGCAGAAGGAGTACGACGAGATCCCGGAGAGCGACGCCGAGGCGAGGCGGGCCAAGGGCGATCAGATCATGCTTGAGAACCTCAACAATCAGGCCTGGCTGAGACTCAACGCCGAGAAGCTGGACATCGAGAAGTCGCTGTCCTGGCAGGATCTCGATCGCAGTATCAGGCAGGCCGTCGCCGCTCTCGCCGCCGCCGACGGCTGGGAGGTGGTCCTGGTGGATGACTCACTGGGCGAACTGCGCAGCAACCCGAACGCGCAGCTCTCGCGCGAGGCCCAGGTTACCCAGCAGATGACCTCCCGCCGCATTCTCTACGCCGACAGCGCCGTCAACATCACCGATCAGCTCATCACCCGCATGAACAACGCCTATCAATCGGGCGGGTAAAGCCATCGGCGGAGAAGAGCCGGGCGGGACGGGCCGATCGTCCCGGCCTGTTCCGCCGGAGCCGACCGCTGCCGATCGATTCGGAGGGAATCGAAGTTGGACCAAACGCAAGCGCCCCCGGCTTCAAGCCGGGGGCGCGTGGTCTGCAGTATGATCGATGCGAGTTTGGATCAATAGTCGAAATCGAACCCCTGATTCTCGGCGATCATCGCCTGAACCAGTTGCATGGACTTCTCCACATCGTTCATGTCGCGGTAGGTCTCGATCAGGATCAGATAAGCGGCATTGCGTGCCTGCCGCGATCCGCTGGGGTCATCCAGCAGAGGCTCGAACACCGCGATGCGCTGCTGGGGCGTAAGATGCTCGCGGGCCTGCTCGACGGCGGTGAGGCTGTCCACCGCCTGGTACTGGAGGGCCTGAGCAATCTGGTGCAGGAAGCGGTCCTCATCCTGCTGGAACCGGGCGTTGCCGGCATGCGTACGGAAGGCTCTGCTGTCGGCCACGGGTCGTCGCTGGGCAGGGCTGTTGTCCGTGGGCTCGAAGTGCGGACTTTGGACTTTCTGTCTGTTGTCGAAACCGTGTCCGGTCTGCCGGTAGTCCGAGTGGACGGGGAACGACGCGGGCTCATCGTCGATTCCGAACAGCCGGCGCATCTGCTGCCGTTGCTCACGGTTGAGCGTGCTGAGCTGCCGGATTAACTGTTCGCGCTCGGTTTCACTGAGTCGCATCAGCGCGTGCAGGACTCTCCGGCGCTCCTCAGGCTGAAACTGTGGCTGGCTTTCGCGGTTCTTCTCATACCATGCGCCGTGATAGCTGGTGATGCCGTAGGTGAGGTAATTGGCCTCAAAGTCATATCGCTGCACGGACTGCTGGCCGGACTTCTCATAATAGAAGTAAGAGCCCGGACCATGGTCATCAGAATGCCGGAGCCCGTAGGCTCTGTGGTGATCGTCGGTGGGATGATCGGCGAACCGGGCCTGCTGCGACTTGTCACCTTGAGTGTCGTACTTCCGGTAAACCTGGTTGCCGCAGTTGGACGCGGTTTGGGTCGTTTTGGTGGCGGTTGGGGGAGTCTTGCCGCTCGTCTTGTCCTGCGAGGGCGCGTGGTTTGTCGTGGCGCCAAAGGCGGCCGCGGCCGCGAGCAGCAGGCAGACGCCGCCCAGTGAGGCAATCGCGGATGAACGCATGACGGATCTCCTTGTTGACAATCGCATGATCGAGACGCTCTTTTCGGTAGGTATTCAAAACGATCCATCGTCCGCTCGATTGCGATCCATTGCCCGCCTTGCCCGCACTTCGAAAACATTGTTGTCTTGTTCGACCTTCGTAAATCACAGAGGCCTCACGACCGTTACAGACCGAACCGGGCCCGAAGATAATCGCCTGAATTCCAGGATTCCCGTCAAGTCGGATGCGGGGCATTTCCGCAGGTGCGCTCAGAGATCCGAGCTGCGGGGGAGCCAGGGCGGCCGGGCGCCGCAGCTGCCCCGGTGGAGGGGGACAGGGGCGTGTGCGTTTGCCGCCGGAGCACCAATTGCCGAGTTCCGCGCGCCTCAGTCCTTGGCCGCCTTCGCTCCGTTGCCGCGCCCGCTCCCGCCCGCGGGTGTCGCCGTGAGAAGCTCGATTCCGATGCGCTGGACGTGGGTGGGAGTGGCGGCGAGCGTGGTGAAACGGGCGTTGTGTGCGTCGAAGGCCTCGCCGGTCTCGGGCACGCGGCCGAGTTGGGCAAGGACGAACCCGCCAATCGTGTCGTACTCCTCGTCCTCCGGCAGGGCCAGGCCGAGTTCTTCATTCAGGTCGTCGATGTGGTAGCGGCCGTCGGCCTCCGCGTGGGTCTTGTCCACCCGCCTCAGGGACGGCTCTTCCTCGTCTTCCGGTTCGTGCTCATCGTGGATCTCGCCCACGATTTCCTCCAGCACGTCCTCGATCGTGACCAGGCCTTCGGTTCCACCGTATTCGTCGACGACGATGGCCATGTGCACTTCACTGCGCTGGAAATCGGCCAGCAGCTCCCTTACCTGTTTCGTCTCGGGCACGATGATGGGCTGGCGCAGGATCGGCTTGAGCCTGAAGTCCGACGCATCCTCGCCCAGATAGGGCATGAGGTCTTTCACGTACAGAATGCCGATGATGCGATCGAGGCTGTCGGTGTATACGGGAATGCGCGAGTGACCGGCCTCGACAATGAATGCGCGTATGGCCGCCAGATCGTCGGTCAGTTCAATGCCTTCGATGTCGGTGCGCGGCGTCATGACCTCGGCCACGTCCGTGGTGCTGAACTCCACCACGTTCTCCAGCATGGTCGCGGCTTCCTCGTCCAGGCCCCCTTCAAGCTGCGTTTCCTCGATGGTGCGCAGCAGGTCCTCTTCCGCGGCCTCCGATTCGCGAACGTTGGCGCCGGAGAGGCGCCTGACGATCTCGTCGATGAACGAGAGCACTTTGGTCAGGGGAAGGAAGATCAGTGTCAGAGGCTTGATGATGGGCAGGGAAATCATGATCAGATTCACGTCCGCGTATCGGGCCAGCGCCGCCGCCAGCACGGAGGTGAAGACCCACAAGCACAGCAGCGATATCACCCCGGCCAGAAGGATGTTCCCGACGGTGAACGCGGCGTTTTCGCCGAACCCGGCGGACGCGATGAGCACAAGGATGAAGAACGCCAGGCGAGAGGTGATCCGCAGAAGGCCGACCGTCTGGATTGCCTCGGAGAGATGATCGAGCAGCCACCGGCCGGCGCGGAGCCTGTTTCGCTCGGCCAATCGCCGCTCCACGGAAGCTCGGCTAAAGGTCAGCAGGGACACGCCCAGGGCGGAAAAGCCGGCGGCCAGAACGAGAACGAGAATGGTCAGCAGAAGAAGCAGGTTCACGTCGGGGTCCGCGGGACACGGGGAAGTTGGGAGCGGTCGTCGTCGTGTCCCGGCGAGTCGCTCCTGAAGGCCGGCCCCACGCCGATCGCGCAGAGTATTCGGTCCTCCTCTGCATGTATGGCGTGGTAGTCCGCTTCGTCGTGATCGTCAAAACCGGCGGCGTGCAGCAGGCCGTGCAGAGCATAAAGCAGAAGTTCATGCTCCAGGGGGTGTCCCAGTTCCGGCGCCCGGCGCCGGGCTTCGTCGACACACGCCGCGATGTCGACGTCGATCGGTTCGCCCTCTTCGCCGCCGGGGAAGGCCAGCACATCGGTCGTTTCCTCGACGCCGCAGTGATCCCGATGCAGGTCGGACATCCCTTCATCATCGACCAGCATCACGCAGACGCGGGCAACCGGTCGGGAGATGAGCGGCAGCGCCTCGATCAGACGGTCGCGAATCCACGGGATGTCCAGGGAGGAGCCGTGGGAGTCGATAATCTCGACCTCCGCGGGGGCATCGAGAGATGGTGTATTACTGCCGGCTCGATCGGGATCGTCGGCTCGGCGCGATCGGGCCTGAGAGCTGGGGCAGGACCGTGCGTGCGGGCGGGATGGCGGTCCCGCTTCCGGCTCCGGTTCGGGTTCCGGGGAGGAGCCGGGCTCATCGGGGTCAGCAGAGCCCTCAGCGGTTTCCGAACTTGATGTGATGCTCTGGCTCATGAATCGCGGTCAGCCACCGGCGGGGAAGGCGCCGGGATACGAGTCCTTCCGCCAGATAGGATACGACCCCCCCCCGCGGGACGGCAACTGAGATTCGCGGCCATCTATACAACAGATTCCGATGCGGATGCGCGGCTTGCCGGGTATTCGCCGGCCAGGCTGGTCGGCGAGCGGCTTAACCGTCCATACAACATCCAAACGCCGCGGGGCAGCGCAGCGCCCGGGAGAATTCGATCCCGATCCAAGCCGCCCGTCTCAGTCGAAGATCGACTCTCCGGAGAGGGCGAGAATCACGCCGAGGATCATGTTCCCGATCGACAGAACCAGGCCGATGGACGAGGTCACGACCCCGGCCAGCGCCATCCCGCGAGCCGAGGACTTCAAGCCGAGGATGCTGAGGATGAGCCCGGGGATGGCGACGACGACGCCGCAGAGTGCGAACAGCCACGCTACGCAACTGACGATGCCGAGCACCATGCCGGTGATCGCAAGACCCCGCCGATCAGGCTGGCCGGGCGGCATCTGGTGAGGCAAGCCTTCGGGAAGGGGCGGTTCAAGGGGCTGGTCGGGTCTCTGTTGATTGAATTCCATGGCGTTTGTCTTTCGCAGTGGTCTTTCTCAGCTCGTGACCGTCACCGGCACGAAGTGGGGTTTGACGCGGACTTCAAAGTCGGCCCGGAACTTGTTAACAATGGTCTTGATGGCCCAGTTGGTGCCGTCGGCCAGGCCGCAGATCGTGGTGCCGGGCATGATGCCCATCGAGCTGCCGACCTCCAGCAGCAGGTCCAGATGCCTGGTGGTGGCCTCGCCCTTTTCGATTCGGCACAGCAGCTTGTAGGCCCACTGTGATCCCTCGCGGCACGGCGTGCACTGGCCGCAGGATTCGTTCTTGAAGAACCGCACGATGTTGCGGGCCACCGCCACCATGTCCGTGTCCTCGTCGAGGATCGTGGGGCAGGCGGTGCCCAGGCCGAGCATGTCGTACTTCGTCCCGATGTCGAAATCCAGCTCGGCGTCGAACTGGTCCGGTCCCAGCACGCCCATGCTCACCCCGCCGGCGATCGACCCCTTGAAGGCCTTGCCGCTGCGCATTCCCCCGGCGTGCTCGTTGACCAGCCGGCTCAGGGGGATGCCCAGATCGAGTTCGAAGACCCCGGGATTATTGACGTGCCCGGATACTCCCATGAGCTTGGGGCCGTAGCTGGGAGGTCCGCCCACGCTCGACTCGCAGCCCATGTTCTTGAACCAATCGGCGCCGTTGGCGACGATCGGCCCGACGCAGGCGATGGTCTCGACGTTGTTCACGATCGTGGGCCGGCGGAAGAGCCCTTCCACCGCGGGGAACGGGGGCTTGACCCGCGGCCAGCCGCGCTTCCCCTCCACCGCCTCCAACAGACCGGTTTCCTCGCCGCAGACGTAAGCACCGGCTCCGCGATGGAGGAAGCAGTCGACCTTGAAGTCGCTTTTGCCTTTCATCAGCCCCTGGGGACCGAAGATCCCGTTGTCATATGCCTCCTGGATGGCGGCATTCATCGTCTTGGCCTGCTCCCGGTACTCGCCGCGGATGAAGAAGTAGGCCGTATCAAGCTGACAGGCGTAGCAGGTGATGGCCACGCCTTCCAGGATGAGATGGGGATCGAAATCTACGAGGAGGCGGTCCTTGAAGGTGCAGGGTTCGGCCTCATCGCAGTTCACGGTCAGGTAGCGCCGCCCGCCGTCCGGCGGGGGCAGGAAAGTCCATTTCAGCCCGCAGGGGAAGCCCGCGCCGCCGCGACCGCGAAGCTGGGAGTCCTTGACCGTGTCGACGATCCGGGCCGGCTCCATGTCCAGCGCCTTCTCCAGCATCTGGTAGCCGCCGGTCTTGACGTATTCCTCGTAGGAGACGAGGTGACGGTCTTTGGGGTCTCCCCAGGGAGGCGTCGGGATGCGCCGGGTCAGGACGGGTTCGGTGATGGGCATGGCAGGCGGTCTCGATGATCGGTCTTTTTATTCTGCGGTGCGGGCTTTGGGTTTGGAGACGATCGGGCTCGCTCCGGTTACGGCTGATGGTTCTCTTCGGCTTTGGTCTTCTTTACTTCGATTTCCTCGATCGTGGTGCGTCGGAGAACGATGTCGCCTCGGTCTTCTTCTTCCACTTCCTTGCGGATGACGGATCGTTTCGCGGCCGGGTCTGTCCTTATCGCCCTGACGATGTGGCCGAAGAACTCGCCAAGGCTTCTCATGAGCGGCTTGTTTGCTGATTCAGCCATGAACGATGATGGTCACTTGGAGAGCCCGTCCAGTATCTCGTCGAGGCGGGGAATGGTGAGATTGTCGTAGCGGTCGTCGTCGATCAGCGCGCATGGCGCGCCGTCGCAGGCCCCGAGGCACTCCAGGGCGAGCAGGGTGAACTTTCCGTCGTCGGTGGTCTGGTGCGGCTCGATCCCCAACCGGCGGCGCAGGTGGTCCAGGAGCACCTCATGGCCGCAGATCTCGCACGCCACCGACTGACACACCGCGATGATGTGCTTGCCCACCGGCTCGGTATGGAACTCCTCGTAGAACGAAGCCGTGTCCAACACGTCGGCCGGCTGCAGTTCGAGGAATACCGCGATCTCGATCATGGCCTGGTGGGGTATGTAGCCGTATC
>CP070772.1:709608-721968 GCA_020345805.1 Phycisphaerales bacterium
CGATTGCGGGGGGATGCTGAAAACCGCCGAAGCGCTATCCCGCATCCGTGGAGGATGTCGGGTTCGTCGCGTCGCCCGCCATGCTCTTCCACATGATGTCCAGGCCCTCCATGAACTGCATGATCCTCGGAGTCATGTTCGAAACGTTGGGCACGGCATCATCGATCAGCGCCTTCTGCTGCTGCTGGAGTCTGACATTAGCCTCCAGCAGATCGCCGATGTGTTGCACCGCATCTTTGGTGAGGGCGTAATCGGCCCAGATCTGTTGTCGGTACTCCGCGTAGGCTTGATTGAGGGGGTCGAGGAACTGCATCCGGTATTCGCGAAGCACTTGGGCCGTCAGATCGCGATAGTCCTCGTTCAGATCGATTTCTATCCCCTGCTCCCGGGCCTTCTGCAGAATAATGTCGGCCCCGTCCCGGGCGACTTTCTCTGTCCAGTAATCCACGGACAGCGCGTGCCATTCGTCCAGCACCGCCAGGTTGTTCGCCTCTATGATCTCCAGATTGGCTTCCACCTGTCGAGTGACCAGGATGGCCTCGGGCGGAATGGTCGAACACCCCGTGAGGTAGATCGGAATCATGAGAAGAGCGGTTCTGCCGAGTTTCCAAAGCATGTCGATTCTCCTTCTAAGTCATCGCCTCGGACAATCATGAACAAGCGCGTCGCATCCGGCTCACCGGCCGATCCGGAGCGATTGATGGTGGCATCGGCCGCGAA
Organism: Phycisphaerales bacterium; assembly: GCA_020345805.1. GTDB lineage: Bacteria > Planctomycetota > Phycisphaerae > Phycisphaerales > SM1A02. The sequence continues at coordinate 710,329 of CP070772.1, forward strand.
GTTATCGATGTCCCAAGCACACTGTGAGCAGTTTCAAGAGTGACTGCCATCACGTTGCTCATCCACGGTGGTTCTGTAGCGTGCATCGCCCCAGCGTCCCTGCCCGGAATCCCGCCCGTACATGCGCCAAGCATACCTCAAACCGACCTCGCACGGAACCACCCCCAACGGTGTTATGTCAACAACAGGTCCGTCTTCGGTCGGGTCTCACCGCCGCGCCCTGAAATACCAGCGGATATTCATTCGAGAGATTCCGATTCTCGTGGAGACCAGTCCGCCCCACGGGTCTGCGCCCGATTGAGATATCCGGCCCGTTCTTACGCCGCCATGGCCCGGGCGCAGCGAGCCAGTTCGTCATCCGTCTCCGACATGGCGCCGTTCGGACAGTGCAGCCGATTGATCAGTGCCTCGAGGTTGACGGCCCTTCTGAAGGCGGGGCGGTCAGCGAGTTGCCAGAGGATTACCGCCAGGTCCACCTCGTCGATGAACGCATCCGCCATCCGGTCCAGACGAGTAGATAACTCAGCCAGGCCACGGTGGATAGATTCGATGGTCCGTCCCCCGCAGGCCCGACCGTTCTCGGCCTGCCGGTCGGCCCAGACCATCAGCCCCTTCAGGGCGGCGGCCGAGGCGGCCGGCGAGGGCTGATAACCGGCTCCGAACAACCCGTCGTCGCGCTGCTCGGCACACAGGCGTTCCATCAGCACATCCCCCAGCGGGTCCGGGCCGTAAGTCAGCTCCGCCAGCCTCTGAAGGGCCAGTCCGAGGCCGGCCGCGGAGGCCCCCGCAGGCCGACACAGACGCTCTCTGCCCTTCTCGCCCAGGCAACGACCGTTGGCCAGGATCCGCTCCGCGAGCACACCCCAGGACCGGGACCGGGCCATCCGCTCAATCTGTCGTCTGCTGATCATGTCGCCGGCCTCCCTGCATACCCAAACACATGTTAGGGTATATTGTGGGCGGTAAATGGCCGGTTGTCCAGAGGTTTGTTTGGTTAATTTACGGGTTTTTGCAATTCGGGCCGAATCGCCCTGATTGCTGGAAGCGAGGCGTTCAGAATCCAAACAAGAGGACGAGGTGTTTGAGTCCGGCGGCGCGGCCCGCGGACACCTCAGGCAGCCTCCGCAAGGGGCCAATCAGAGAGGAAAAGGGCGATGAGCCAGCAGCAGCCACAACCGTTCATGCCGGGGCAAGTGATGGCCGTGCCGATCGCGATGCCGCAGCCGCGTCAAGGCAACGGTCTGGGCGTCTTCGCCTTCTTCGTGGCCCTGATCGGGCTGTTCATTCCCACGGGAATCGTGTCCCTGTTGGGCCTGGTCCTCGGTCTGGTCGCCATCGGCCGAGCCCCGCGGGGATTCGCTACTTTCGCGGTGATCCTCGGCCTGCTGGGAGCGGCCTTCTGGCTGGTAATCGTGCTGGCGGTGGCCGCTCTGGCCCTGGTCGGAATGATCGGAGCCGGGGCGGGCATGGTGGGAGCGTTCATGCTCACCCAGCCGGAGGTCGTCGAGACCACCACGGATATGGTCAACATCGCCATCGCGGTGCAGGACCACGCACAGCGACACGATGAGATGCCCGATGATCTGGATTCTCTTGAACTGGGCGTGGCCGCGCTAACCGATCCCTGGGGCAGCCCCTATAAGTTCAAGCTCATTGACAAGGAGCCCGGCTTCGATGTTGTCAGCAGCGGGGCCGACTGCGAGTTCGACACCGATGACGACATTCGCCTGAGCCGCCTCGACCGGATGTGGGAGCACGCGTTCGAGACCTTCGGCGAGAAGATGGAAATGCTCGGCAGGAAGATGGAGAACATCAACCAGGGCCAGCGCTGGCAGTCAGGCTGCTGCGGGCCGTGGAACTATGCCGAGACTTACGAGCAGGCGGCGGAGCGCGGGTATCTGATCCAACTCGGCGATGAAGAGACCATGCAGTTGATCATGTCCTCCATGCCGGATTCGGACCAGAAGTGCGACGACGATTGACGCGCGGTCATTGCGTGATGGGCAATCCGGAGCAGTATCGACTATTCTGCCGATGTTGATGTGAGCGGCGACCATGGGGTCCGTCGGCGGCCGTGCATCTCCACGCCAACATAAGGACGCTCGACCATGAGTCAGTACCCGTATGACCCGATTGCGGCTCCCGTCGAAGAGAAGAACGGGCTGGGGCTGGCCGGCTTCATCTGCTCGCTGGTCGGTCTGCTGGTCACCGGCGGGCTGCTCTGCCCGATCGGTCTGTTGATCAGCCTCATCGCTCTGGGCAGGCGGCCGCGCGGCTTCGCCGCCGCGGGCGTGATCGTGGGCCTGATCGGCACCTGCGGCCTCGGCGGCCTGCTCATCGCCGCATTATTAATCGGCGTGGCGGCGTTCGTCGCAGGGCTGGCCGCCATGGCCGGAACCATTGTCTTCTTCGAGCCTGAGAAAATGGAGATCACCACGGAGATGGCCAAGACCGCCATCGCCGTCGTCAAGTACCGGGAGGATAACGGCGTTCTTCCCGCGGACCTTGATCTGCTGGATCTGGAGCCCCTGATCCGACAGGATCCCTGGGGCAGTGAGTATCGTTATCTGCTGATCGAGGAGGAGCCGGGCTTCGATCTCATCTCCTCCGGCCGCGACGGCCGGTTCGGAACCGAGGATGACGTTCACCTCACCAGGCTGGACGAGGCCTGGAAGAATGCGTTCAGGGACCTTGACAAGAAGATCGAGGAGTTCCAGCGCCAGCACCCGGATGGGGTCACCATCACCTTCTCCGGCCAAGGCGAAGACTCCTCTTCGGATTCCCGAGGGGAGCGGGAGGAGCTGGCCCCGCCCGAGGAGCCGGATGGCGGTGGCGGAGGCTGACCGGCCCGGGGCGTGCCAATCTGGCAGATCGCCCTGCTCAGAGTGCCGGAATAGACGGCCAAAAACGCCCTGACGACCCCGTCAGGGCGGTTTTCTTTGGCATCCCCCTTGCCAGGTCCAACCGGGCGGACCCCCGCGCGGCCGCCCTCACCAACCGGATAACCCCCTCAGTCGAGAGGAGCAGCGAAATGTCAAAGATCATCGGAATCGATCTGGGCACGACCAACTCCGTGGTCGCCGTGATGGAAGGTGATCAGCCCAAGGTGCTCATCAACGCCACCGGGAACCGCACCACCCCCTCCGTGGTGGGGTTCACCGACAAGGGCGAGCGCCTGGTGGGCCAGCCCGCCCGTCACCAGCAGGTCACCAACCCCAAGCACACCGTCTTCTCCATCAAGCGGTTCATGGGTCGCCGCCACAACGAGGTCCACAGCGAGGAGAAGATCGTTCCCTACCCGATCGTCGGCGACGAGAACGAGCTGGTCACGGTCCGGGTGCGCGACAAGGACTACACCCCGCCCGAGATCTCCGCCATGATCCTCCAGGATCTGAAGAAGACCGCCGAGGACTACCTGGGCGAGAAGGTCGACCGGGCAGTGATCACCGTCCCCGCCTACTTCAACGATTCGCAGCGCCAGGCCACCAAGGATGCCGGCGAAATTGCCGGCCTCAAGGTCGAGCGCATCATCAACGAGCCCACCGCCGCGGCATTGGCCTACGGCCTGGAAAAGAAGGCTAACGCCCGCATCGCGGTCTTTGACCTAGGCGGCGGGACTTTCGATATCTCGCTGCTCGACGTCGGCGACGGCGTCTTCGAAGTGCTCGCCTCCAACGGCGACGGCCACCTCGGCGGCGATGACTTCGATCAGCGCATCATCGATTACGTGGCGGAGGAGTTCCGCAAGAAGGAAGGCATCGACATCCGCGAGGATGCCATGGCCCTCCAGCGTCTCAAGGAAGCGGCGGAGAAAGCCAAGTGCGAACTCTCCACTCAGATGGAAACCGCCATCAACCTGCCCTTCATCACCGCCGATCAGTCCGGCCCCAAGCACCTGCAGGAGACCGTCAGCCGGGCGAAGTTCGAATCTCTCTGCGAGGACCTTTTCAACCGCCTGCGCGGCCCCTGCCAGACCGCGCTGGCCGATGCGAAGATCGATCCGAGCAAGATTGACGAGGTCATTCTCGTCGGTGGCTCGATCCGCATCCCCAAGGTCCAGGAGATCACCAAGGAGATCTTCCAGACCGCCGAACTGAACAAGTCGATCAACCCGGATGAGGTCGTGGCCATCGGCGCGGCTATCCAGGGCGGTGTGCTCCAGGGCGATGTCAAGGACGTGCTGCTGCTGGACGTCACGCCGCTCTCGCTGGGCGTGGAGACCTTGGGCGGCGTGATGACCCGGCTCATCGAAAAGAACACCACCATCCCGACCTCCAAGAAGGAGGTCTTCTCCACCGCCGCCGACAACCAGACATCGGTGACCATTCACGTTCTCCAGGGCGAGCGCGAGTTCGCCGGCGACAACCGCACGCTGGGCCGGTTCGATCTTTCCGAGATCCCGCCCGCCCCGCGGGGTATGCCGCAGATCGAGGTCGAGTTCGCCATCGACGCCAACGGCATCCTGAACGTCTCGGCCACCGACAAGGCCACGGGCAAGAGCCAGAAGATCGAGATCACAGGCTCCTCCGGCCTGAGCAAGGACGAGATCGAGAAGATGAAGCGCGAGGCCGAGGAGCACGCGGCTGAAGACAAGTCCCGCCGCGAGTTGATCGACCTCAAGAACCAGTGCGAGCAGATCATTCACGCCACCAAGAAGTCGCTGGAGGAGCACGGCGAGAAGGTTTCATCCGAGACCCGCGGCAACATCGAGTCCGCCATGAGTAACCTGGAGGAGAAAATCAAGGGCGATGACAAAACCGCGATCGAAGCCGCGATGAAGCAACTCTCAGATGCCTCCATGGAGCTGGGCAAGGCCGTCTATGAGGCCACCGCCCAGCAGCAGGCCGCGGGTGCCGCCCCGGGCGGCGACGCGGGCGGCGACGCGGGCGGTGACGAAAGTGGGGGGGACGGGGATGACGTGATCGATGCCGAGTACGAAGTGAAGGACGACAAGTAAGGAAGGCACCAAGGCATCGAGGCACTGAAAACCCGCGTATTGACGCCTCACGAAGCCTACGTGTATTGAACGTGGGCCTCTTTTCAGCGCTCAACGATGATCACATCGTTCGGTGCCAGGGCGAAATCGTTTATCGCTAGATCGTCGACGCCGCTCACCACCACGAAGAACACGGGCTTGTCGGGGTCGTGTGGTGTACGAAACACTCGAATCGACAATTCCTCGCCCTCGTTCACCTCAGCCCCACCTGCGGCTTCCAGCAACTGCGACAAAGTCATCACGCCGTCAATCGGTAGCATATAAGCGCCGGGCCGCGTGATAGCGCCTCGCAAGCAGACCGGCCCGGGATTCGCCTCCAACTCTGCCTGCAGCTTCGCGATCAACTCCCCGAAGCGGGCGATCACCTCCGGATCGAGGTCCGGATGCTCCGCCAGATGGACCTTGGTGAGGTATATCATCTCCGCAGCCGACGGCGGCTGCCCGTCGGCGGAGATGAGCATGCTCTCCAGGAACCGGGTGTACTCATCGCCCCGGGCCGCGGCGAGCTCGCCCTCCAGGCGATCCGCGATCGCCTCACGCTCCATCGCCTCGGCCTCCGCCTTCAGTGCGTTCATGTCGCCAGCGACTTCATCCATCGTCTTGATGCCGTGCTGCCCGCTCAGCACCTTCTGCAGTACCACCCCAACGGCCGCGAGAATCAGAACGCAAACCAGAATCAGAACAACTCGCTGCCACATCGTGCCGCACTCCGCCAGAGTCCGTCGTCTTATTCGGATTCCACGTGCTCCTCTCTCGAATACTTCTCCGGCAGCAGTTCGCCGATGGGTACCGCAACCGCCTTTCCATCGCGGCCGATGATCACCTTCGCATCCGGGCCGTAGTCGGAGATCAGCTCCCGGCACATCCCGCAGGGGGAGACGATCTGCCCCAGTTCATTCACCGCGACGATCGTATCGATCTCGGTATCCCCCGCGGTGGCCGCGGCCCCGATGGCCACCGCCTCGCCACAGATGGTGATGCGGCCGACATACGCCTCGACATGGACTCCAGTGAACACCTTGCCCGACTTCGTCCGCAGCGCCGCGGCGATGTGGTGATGATCTTCCCTGTACCGCGCGGCGATGAGCTCACGGGCAGTCCGGATCAGTTCCTCATCCTGCGTCATGGCACAGATCCTCCAGATCGATACCGCGGCTTACGCTGTCACGCTGATGGCTGTCATCGAGTCATTTCCTGTCGATCGTCACGCTAATGACCTTCACCTCGGAATCCCGATCGCGCAGTATGCCAAGGACATTTCCCTCGGCATCGACGGCGATGCTCTGCCCGCCGTAGGTCAGGCCCTTCCACGGGCCGGAGGAGATCACCCCCACCAGGTCGGTGCCGATGACGGGGCAGCCGATGCGATCCGCGGCGTGCTTTACCACCGCCTCCAGTTGCTTTGCGTGGCCGGGCCACTGGTCCATCCCCGCGGCCCATCCATAGGGGATGATCATCAACTCGGGCTTCTTCGCCGCGGCGGCGTCGAGGTATTCATCCTTGAACGTGTCGGCGCAGATGAGCATCCCCACGCGACCGATCGGCGTGTCAACAGCCTGAATGTCCTCGATTGAGCCGCGCGTATATGGCGGGTCCATCAACTCGTCGAGCGTGTAGATCTTGCGATGCTTGAGAAGGATTTCGCCGTCGGAGCCGATGAGAATGACGCTGTCGTGCAGCGCCTCGCCGTTCTTCTCACACAGGCCGATGGCGATCATGATGTCGTGCTTCTTCGCCAGCGCCGCGATGCGATCGGACAGAATTCCCGGAATCGGGGCGGCGATCTCGTGGGCCCTGGGATTGACCCACCCGATGACCGCCGTTTCGGGAAAGCAGGCGATATCCGCCCGCTGCTTCGCGGCGTCTTCGACCGCATATTCGATCCGCTTCAGATTACCCTCGATGTCGCTGTCGATGCAGAACGTCTGGCAGATGGCGATGCGCACGGTGCGGGCCTCATCGCCGCCCGTTGCCGTCGGAGTGGTTTCGGCGGCGAGCAACATCAGCGAAAGTACGATCAGGATTTGCAGCGCCAATGCGCGACGGCTGGTAAGCGAGTTACGCGATGCAGATGACGGCACTGTGATCCTCCTGGCGGGAAAGAAGAAGAGATTCTACGGCCCCGCCGGTCCGGTCATGGTGCGGGAAGACAACAAGCGAGTTCTACCTGCCCGGGAAGTCTCCCCGGCTCCGCGAATGTCCGCCGCGACCGGTGGAACAGGGCTCAGGTCGTTTTGTGCGGCGGTGAGGGCGGTTCGGTCGCGGTGGGAGGTGGGGCGGAGCGTAGACTCCCGATTCGCAGTTATCGCTGTTCAGACCGCGTGCCCATGGCGGCGAGAAACCGTGAGAAGAAAAGTTTCTGAGATTCAAGCGCAGGTCGATCAGGCCGATCACCTTGGCGCGCAATTCCTTTGTATGAAGAGGGTTAGGATCATTGGCGGAGAATGCTGCGCCGGCTGCGGAACACGGCTCTTCTCAGGTGGGTACCGTAAGCTGGGCAGGCTGGGGGTTTTCGCGGTCGCCGACGAGCGGTGGGGGCTGGTCCGGCGGATAGACATAACTTATTGTCGAGCAAGAGATTACGTCGCCGGGCCGCTCCGCGGTGAACGGGCGTGCATCGCGGCGGTGCGTGCCGCGCCGCAATCACCGGCCGCTGGAGGTGTAGCAAGCAGAAAAGTCTTGCCGTCTGTCGCATTTCGCGTAGATTATCCGGGAAGGCTTGGGAAGCGCACCCAAGTGCTATCACTTTGACTCTCTCTATCTGACATGCATGCAGACAAAGGAGGAACGAAGCATGAGAACAAAACTGCTAGTGGCAGCGGCCGTTCTGGCCCTGCCGGTTGTCGCCGCGCAGGCGGATTTCCTGCCGCTTGATCCGGGCACGGACTTCATCCACTACTCGTCGAACAGCAACGACGGCTATTCGTCGTATCGCGGTGTGGTCTTCGTGGCCAACGAGGCGATCGTGATCACCGGGGCCGGCCTGTACACCAAGTCCACCGGAGGCCTGAACGCCAACTTCAGGCTCTGGGAAACCATGTACACATATGGCGATGTGTACGCAGGTGCGACGCTGGTCCGCGACTTCAACGCGGTCCTTCAGGGCGATCTCGGGTTCCATGATGGCCACTGTGATGACTATACGCTGATTCCTGGTCAGTCCTATCTGCTCCAGGTCGGGTATGGCGAAGCGGCCGAGGAAAACTGGTTCTTCAATTTCGACCCGGACTACTTCGGTCATGATCCGGTGAACATCGGGGCCGTGACCCTGATCGACGGTACGTTGGGTGGCCATACGAGCAACTTCGTGATGCCGTTCATGCAGTTGGTATGGGTACCCGCACCGGGCGCGCTTGCGCTGCTCGGTCTGGGGCTGTTGCCCGCGCGACGACGTCGCTGATCTGATCCGTATCAGAGCCGAACGCATGGACTTCGTTCGGATCACAACGAATGAAAAGGCCGTGGCCAGGTGCCGCGGCCTTTTCCTGTCGGTATCCCTGCGATGTTCCCTCACCATGCGAGGGGATGAGGGGTCAGTCGTTCTCGTCTTTGTCCTTTTTATCGCCGCCGAAGAGATCTCCGAGCCCCTTCAGCGCACCCTCGACCTCTTCGCCGACTTCGCCCAAACCCTCGCCGATGTCACCGGCGCCTTCGACTACGCCTTCAAACTGGCCGGTGATGTCCTGCAATTGGCCTCCGATCTCCGTAACCACGCCCACGCCCATATCGCCCAGCGGCCTCAGGCCGGCCAGGCCGTTCTGCAACTCGCCCACGATCTCGCCGGGAAGATCGGCCCCGTTCTGCACCACCGCCATCAGCACGGCCTTCAACAGCACGCCGAACAGCTCGGAGAACTTCACCCCGCCGTCCTCGCCCGTGCCCACGTTCGTTAACCGAATCTCATCGATGGGCACCACCACCCTGGAGATCTCCCCGCCTACCGGGAGCATGTCCACGTGCACATTGACGTCGGTGATGATCACCTCCTCGATCACGAAGTCCTTGCCTTCGCCGGATTCGGCCTCCGGTTTCTCGCCCGACTCCAGGCGCTTGAGGTTGTCGAGGATGACGTCGTAATTGCTCTTGCCCCCCTTCTTCTCCAGGTTCATGTCGAGCCCGGCTAAGGTGAGATGGGGCAGTTTCACGGTGTCGCTGCGCAGAGTGTTGAGGTCGACTTTCGTGCCGCCGCTGGAGAGGTTGAAAAAGTGCGAAGTGTCGAACCCCTCCGGGTTGGAGACATTCAGCCCGGCCATCGAGAACTCCGCGGAGAAAACGCCCACGTCCGCTTCGTCGAGCGTGGTTTCAACCCCCAGCGCGTAGGTGGCTCCCCCTTCGATCCCCGCCTTTGCGATGTGGTCGATGAAATAGAAGGCGGCCACGATCACAATGACCACGATCGCGATCAGCGCCACGACAAGCTTGATCAGAATCTTCATCTGTCGGCTCCGTTTCTCAGGCACGTCAGAGTGATAGCGATCCCTCCGGATCCCGTCTTTTCGCCTTCTCCCCTAGCCTCGATCCCCCGCCGGTATTGCTCCCGGCAGATTTGGAGTCAGCCGTCCTCAAGCCTCTTCAACTCCGACTGTGCGCTGCAGTATTCGTAGAAAAGGTAGGTGTTCGTATCCACCGACCGCTGGAAATAGGCCCGGGCGGTTTCGGCATCACCGTCGATAAGGCGCACTGAGCCGGCGTAGAAGTACGCTTCGCACATCTGCTCGGCTGCGGGCTGCCAGGCGCCCGACTCCGCCTCGACCAGGAACTCCTCTTCCGTCATATCGCCCAGCAGGAACGAGGCGATCCTCGGCGTCCACGCGCTCCGTCTCATCCGATCGGTCCGGGCGAAGTGGGTTCGCACCGCCTCGTCGGCTGCTTCGCGCTCACCGAGCCGCACCTTCGTCAACCACAGGTAGAAATAGGCGTAGGAGGGATCGGCGTCGAAGGCGCGGATGGCCTGTTCCAGGTCCGATTCCGCCTCCGCCAGCTCGCGCCGATGAAGGTGCACCGCGCCGCGGGACATGTAGGCATGCAGGTCGTTCAGCCCCAGCTCGATCATCCGATCGAACGACTCCAGCGCCGCATCCACATCGCCCGTCATCCACTGTGACCAGGCGAGCCGGCGGCGGATCTGCACCTGATCCGGAAAGCGATCCGCGGCCATCGTGAGGTCCTCCACCGCCCCGGCGGCCTCGCCCATCTGGTAGCGCAGCTCGCCGCGGGCCCGCCGCAGAAGCGGATCGTCCGGCTCCAGCTCGATGGCCCGCGTGTAGTCGTTGATGGCCGCCTGCACCCTGCCCATCGTCACGTAGCACCTGGCCCGGTCGCGATAAATCTCCCGACCCTCGGCCCCGCGCTGGAGGGCCGCGGTGAAGTCCTGCTCCGCCCTTTCCCGTTCCCCGATGCTCATAAGCAGCTTCGCCCGTGACAGGTACGGTCCCGGCTGATCGGGGTTTTCGGAAATCTGGCGGGTGTAAGTGGCAAGCGCGCCAAGGCCCCAGTCATCCGCGTTGTCCGCGGCTTGGAAGGGGCCGTACCTGACGGAAGTGTCGGATGTCTCGGATGATGCATAGCCCGCTAGGCCCGGCCCGCGGAGAATCAAGGTCCCGATCACGCCGATCAGGGCGACCAGGATCAGCAGAATCAGGGTCACCAGTATGAGGCTGCGCCCTACGCGGCGTGGCATGGCGTACTCCCCGAGACATGGCCGGTGGCCGACAAATTCAATATACACCGGAATCGGCCGGGAACCGACGGGTTCCTCTCTTCCGCCGCACCGATTGAGCGGTTCAGGCGACGGTCGGGACAAGCCGGCGGATCGTCTCCGCAAGCCGGGCGGGGTCTCCGATGATTGCGTCCGCCTCGTCGAGTTCGGCTTCCTCGCCGTAGCCGTAGGCCGCTCCGAGGGCGAGCAGGCCGTTGGCGTGGGCGGCCTCGATGTCGTCGTAGCGGTCGCCGATCACGACCCCCGGAAGACCCGACGCGGCCAGCTCGACCAGCAGGTCGTGCAGCATCTGCGACTTGTCGCAATCGTCCTCCCGGCGAAATCGCACGGCATCGAAATACGAACTCAGCCCCATCCCGTCCACCATCGCCTCGACATAATTCCGGGGGCCGTTGGAGCAGATGGCCATCAGCTTGATCTTGGGGCGCAACTCGTCCAGCGCCTCCCGCACTCCCGGATAGAGCTCACCAGTCTCCGGCACCAGCTCCAGCTCTCGTCGCAACGAGTGGTCTTCGATGCGTCGAGCGAGGTCACCCGGACACAGGCTGCCCAACCACTGTCGATACTCCTCCACCGGCCGGCCGAAGTACGAGAAGATCTCCGCCGGCGTCGGCGGCGTCAGGCCGTACTTCTCAAACCCTCCCCGCACCGCCGGCACGGTGATCGTCTCCGTGCGAAACAGCGTGCCGTCAAGGTCGAAGATGAGGATTGCGTTCACCATCGTTGACTTCGGGCCGGAACTTTCGCTCCAGTTTACGAGCTTGCCGAATCCGGGTGCCGCTTGCCATCCCGTCTCCCGTCGGCATACTTAGCGTTTCTTGTCCGGTGCAGGCCCTTTGCCGGGCATTTCCGCCTCTCGCCGCCTATCCTTGCCGATTCTCCCCGCAGACTTCCGCCCACCACCCCTCCAAGCCCCAAGCCTTCA
>CP070772.1:722068-734318 GCA_020345805.1 Phycisphaerales bacterium
CGCTGCGTATTCGGTGCCGATCACGACTGCGCCTCATGTTGATTCCTACGGCGGGCATGATGCGCCGCGTCCTGCGTGGGGCTCTCTCACGGAAAGCCTCGCCGCGCTCGATGAGGAAATCCTCGCCCTGACTGTCGAGACCTCGCAACTCCACAGATCAATGAACGGCCTTACGCCGGACGATGAGCTGGCCGAACTCATCCGCCGGCTTGATCTGCAACTGCGAAACCTTGGCGGGCGACGCGACCTGCTGAGAAGCCTGACCGAACTTGAACGTTACGAATCGGCCGACCTCGCCTCCACCGCGGATATTGGGCCCCCGAGGCGCCCGGTCGAGCCATCAGATACGACCATTGACTTCTGACAGGAGAGAACCTGATGTTGAAACACACTTTGCTGGGAACTGCGTTGGGGATCGGCCTGATCAGCGCTCTGGCCGCCGGCCCAGCCCCGCCCCCGGCGCCAGCTCCGCCACCGCCGGAACGGATTGAGGCGCTTGAAGCCGAGCTTGGCGCCTTGCATGAGCGCATGGCGGCCGCCATCAGGGCGCGCACCGCCGAAGTGCATCGTGAGATAAACGCACTGCATGAGGACGGCCGGCACGAAGAGGCCGAGCATCTGGAGATGGCCGCCCGCGAGCATCTGGAGCGGCTCCACCAGTCTCTGGGAATGCAGCTTCTGGGCGACCCGCAGCCGGAACGCGGAATGATGGAGGCGGCCGAGCAGCTCTTCCGGGAATGCATCAGCCTGCACGATAACGGTCATGTCGAGGAGGCCCGCGATCTGCTCGCCTCGGCTCTTCAAGCCCACATCGACAATCCCCGCACGCCTCAGATCATGGAGCGGTTCATCGCTCACCTGCACCAGTCCGACCGGCCGGACATGGCCCGGCAGGCCGAACAGCTCTTCCAGGAAGCCATGGTGCGCCACGAGGAAGCGCTGCAACACCGCGAGCAGGCGCTGCACGAGCACCAGATGCAAATCGAAATGGAGCAGCTTCATCGTCACCTCCAGGAGCTGCGCGAGACCGGCCATCTCGAAGAGGCCGAGGTGGTTGAGCGCGAGTTGCAGGAGCGCATGAGGGCGCGCGAGGAAGCCGCCAGACGCGACCACTTCGAGGCCGCCACGGCCGATTTCGAGCGCAGGGTCCAGCACATGCATGCGGCCGCCGAGAACCTGCACGGGGCCGGCATGCACGAGCAGGCCGAGAATCTGCTGCGTCACGCTGAGCAGATGCAACAACAGTTCCACCAGGAGCGTGCGGGCCGCGACCTGCCGCATCTGGAAGGGGCGCTTCCCATGATCATGGAGCAGATCGAGGGGCTGCGCGCCGAGGTCGCCGAGCTGCGCGAAATCGTCCACCGCCTGCAGCGTCGCGTTAACGCCATGAGCAGGCAGCCGACCGCGCCCGGCGTGCCTCACCATCCCGCACCCCCCGCGACCCCGGCGCCTCCCGCCCCTCCCACGCCACATCGCGAGTACGAATGATCAGAATCTGACCGGCATCGCCCGGCCAACATTCAACAACCCTCACCCACCGCCTCCCCCCGGCGCGCAATGCGCAGGAGGGGAGGCGGTGGGCAGTTAAGGATCTGCAGAATCAGGTGGAGGTCTCCGCGGCACCAGCGCCCTTCGTCGGCGGACCGGGGCCGTCAGCTCGCGTCCGGCGGCATGGGCGGTTCAAACGACATGCATACTTGCCAGCTCGCCGGAGGGTACTGGATGCGACACCGATATCCGCGGAAGCTCGCCGGATCCCAGCCGTAGCGCCGGCAGATGTGAAGGAGCATCTCCGTGTAGGTGGCGAGCTCGTTGGCGTAGAAGCGGCGGAGATCGCGACCGAGGAACTCGATCGATTCCCGCACGTCCACGCGATCGATGTCGCGGGTGGGATCGTTGACCTGGGCCATGCCCTCCGAGCCCATCTCGAAGACCACCAGCTCCGCCTCAGAGCCCGGATAGGCGTCCTCATGAAGAAGCGCATCGAAGATGAGCGTCTTGACCGGGATGTCCGGCGCAACGAACGTGCCCTTCTTGCGGCGCGGGCCCGGCAGAACGTAGCGGTCCAGGACCGCCGGATGATGATCCACCACCAGCATGTCGGCGACCGAGCGCGGCCCGAGGCAATCCTCGGCGAGGGTGTAGTTCATCACCTTGCCGGCCTGGTGGGCATCGAGCCGGGCCGGCGGATTGATGAAGAACTGGTCCACCTTCAGCGAACCCAGCAGCGGCGCCTCCTCTTCGGCTGACTCATCTTCCCCGTCTTCCGGCACGACGAGTTCGCGGTAGGTGAACTTGACGGTGACGCCGGGGCGCAGGCGCTGCATTCCCAGGGCACCGTGCAGCAGGGCCACGTCGTGATGTGCCGGGTCTTCGGCGGAGGGGTGGATGAGCGTGGAGCTGAGCCAGGTTTCCGCCTGGGCTCCCCTGAGTTGGCTCACTCCCTTGAAGATCGCCTGCCGGCTGGCCAGCTCGAACCTCTCCCGGGCGTTGGGAAGGCTGGCGCTGATGATGGCATCCAGGGCCCGGCGGGTGCCCGCCTCGTGGCGGATGAGCAGGTCGAACCTCCGGACCGCGTCCTCGGCCTCGGTGATGAGTTGCGGCTCTACGGATTTGCGGGATGCCGCCCGCAGGACGCTTCGCAGCGGCTCGGGACCGGGAATCACGTGCACCACTTCCAGGGGATCGGAGCTGCCCGTGGCCTTGAGGATCCGGCTGGAGATGTCGCGATTCAGCCCCAGAAGCTGCACCAGATCCGCGGGTCGGTGGGGGCTGCCGGGCAGAATCGCGAGGACCGCCCGCAGGGTCCGGCGAAGGTCGTGGCCCACCTGGCGGATCCGCTCGGCGATCGCGGTTGACGCCTGGGCCGGATCGTCGCCGGCGGCCGCGTCCTGCTGCACTGTGGAAAGCCTGTTCATCTGCATTGATTCTACCGTGGCGGGGGTAATCCGCAAGCGGGGCACGTCACAAAATTTGCACAAAATTAACGCAAAATTTGGCATCAGTCCCCCTGCCCCGGCGTATGATTGGCTGTATGGCCTCAGCCCGGCATCCGGGCTGTTACCCGGTGTCTAATGACCAACCCATACCACTGGAGCCTCACCCATGTATCGCCCCACTCAAATCCCATTCGCCTGGGCCGCCTGCGCCCTGCTCGCCACGGCCGGAGCCGCCGTGGCCGATGATCATTCCTTCACCTTCACGGAGCTGGGAACGCTCGGCGGATCCCAGGCGGTCGCCTTCGGGCTTAACGACAACCGGCAGGTCGTCGGCTGGGCCTTGGTGCCCGGCAGCATGTTCCCTCATGCCTTCCTTTGGGAGGATGGGGTGATGAGAGACCTCGGCATCCTGGACGGTGACGAACAGAGCACCGCCCTGGCCATCAACAACGATGGAGTGATCGTGGGGATCTCCGAGTACGATGCCGGCGGCGGCTACATGATCACCACCGCGTTCGTCTATTCCAACGACCATATGACCGCCCTGCCCGGCCTCGGCGGCAACTGGGCCAGGGCCGCCGCTATCAACAGCAGCGGCATCATCGCCGGCATGGCCGAAAACACATATTTCAAGGAACAGGCGGTAATCTGGGATTCCGGCAACATCGTCGAGATTGGACAACATTCCACGCAACAGTACCAGCGAGCCTACGGCATCAACGACGCCGGCATCACGGTGGGCTGGGAATACACGCCGATGATGGGCGCCAACGATGCCTTCATGTTTGACGGCAGCCACTGGACCGTCATCGGCGGGACCGACTCGGACCTGCAGAACGCCGAGGCCTGGGACATCAACGAAAACAACGTAGTCGTCGGCCTCTGCAACTTTCCCGAAGGCCTCTGTACCGCGGCGATGTGGCTGCCGGAGAATCCTACCGAGCCGATCAATCTCGGCACGCTGCCGGGCTACGATGACGGCCAGCTCTTCTCCGTCAACAATTCCAATCACGCGGTGGGATTCGCCATGATGTATTTTCCGGTCGAGATCTGCCACGCGATCCTGTACGACGGCGCGGTACTCCACGACCTCAACGACTTCCTGCCCGCCGATTTTGACGGCTACCTGTGGGACGCGATGGGGATCAACGACAACGGGGACATCATCGCCGTTGCTCTGACCAGCACGGGCTGGAGCGCCTACCTCCTGACGCCCGAAGAGTCCTGCCCCGCGGATCTCAACGACGACGACGTCGTTGACATCGACGACCTCTTCGCCGTGCTGGGAGCCTGGGGAACCTGCGACGACTGCCCCGAGGACCTAAATGACGACGGGGTGGTCGACATCGACGACCTCTTCGCCGTGCTCGGCGAGTGGGGGCCTTGTCCGTGAAACACCGCCATCTCTATTGACATCGACGCAAACGCCCCAGCGGCCCCGCCCCCCAGCGGGGCCGTTGTCGTGCCCCGGGGAACTACTCAAGCCCCGCTCTCGACCCACCCAACCCCTTACCCGCATGCCGCGCGCTGCCAGGAATCCGCCCTTGAGATTAACTTCGGGACAGACCTCGCCGAATCGCGGAGCGCGAGGATGACCCGCGGGCAGCCCGTGACATTCACCTATCTCTGCACGGCTCGCGTACCTCCAATACGTCGCACGGGCAACCATTCGGGTCTACGTGTGCCGGAGTCAGCCCGCACTACGACGGAGTCGAATCCGCGACGCCCAGCCGCCGGCGTGCGATTTCGATGGCGTCAC
This sequence comes from Phycisphaerales bacterium, assembly GCA_020345805.1. Taxonomy (GTDB): domain Bacteria; phylum Planctomycetota; class Phycisphaerae; order Phycisphaerales; family SM1A02. Next base: position 726,767 of record CP070772.1, read on the forward strand.
TGCTGATGTCGATGCCGATGTAATGTCGGCCGAGGTTGGCTGCGGCTTTGAGTGTTGTTCCACTGCCGCAGAAGGGATCGAGTACCAGGCCGCCTTCAGGGCAGCACGCCCCGATCAGCAGCTCCAGCAGGGCAAGCGGCTTCTGCGTCGGCCAGCCCACACGCTCGGAGGCCATGTTGTTGATCGACGGAATGTCGATCACGTCCGTGGCCTTCTTGAGCTGCCCCTTCATCCGGTTGCTGGTGGATGGCACCATCGGCGGCTCGAAGTAGTAATCATCTCCCTTCGCGTAGAACAGAATGTCATCGTGCTTGCGGGCGAAGCGCCGCGGCGATGAGCCCCCCAGGCCGTACGCCCAGATCAGGTGGTTGACGAACCTGTCCGGGCCGAACAGTTCATCCAGCATCAGCCGGAGGCGATGGCTCGTGCGCCAATCGCAGTGCAGGAGGATCGAGCCGTTCGGTTTCAGTACGCGCTGCACCTGTTCCAGGCGCGGCCGCATGAACTGGAGATACGCCTCCGCGCTCTCCCATTGATCGTCGTACTCGCCCTCATCCGCCGCCTGCTTCTGGCCCGTGCAGAACGGCGGGTCGAGATAGGCCAGGTCCACCGCCTCCCCCGACCATGACGCAAGCAGTTCAAGACAGTCGGCGCAGATGACCCGGTCGAGGGGGATCGCCGCGGCTGCGGATTGCGAGGATTCTGTCATGCGTGCCGTCATGGCCCGACCTTGAACCCCGTCAGGTCATTGCTGGTCAGCTTCCGGCGGTTGTGGGCGCGAGCCGCGCGAATCGCGCAGCGACATGATCAGCGAAGACAGCGCACTGATCGCCTCGCGAATCTCACACACATCCAGGTCGGAAATCTCCCCGTCGCTGATCGCCGCGATCGCCTCGGCGCATTCCTTGACCGCGTTGACCGTCGCCTCATCCAGGGCTTCGTGCCGCACGAAATGACCGCCCATCTCCTGGCAGACATAGTCCAGCACCCGATCGCCCACCGCCGGCTCGGCGCTCTGCAGCGACCGAATCAGCCGCTCCACCGGGTTCGGCTGCACTCCCGAGAGAATGCGATTGATCTGCCGCGTCGAAAGATGCATCGAGGCCGCGAAGCGCTTCACCCCCGTGCTCTCCACCAGCTCCGAGAAGCGCCGCAGCGCCTCCTCCGCCAGCAGGTCTCGATCATCGTGCTCCATTGTGCTCCTCGCCCATGCAGCCTGACCGCCGGCCCTCGCCGGCCTTGAGAAGAGAATACCACTTTCCGCCGCCCGGCCGGGGGAGAGAATTTTCGATTTTCGATTTTCGATTGCCTCGATGCCTTCGTCATTCCGCGCGCCGCTTCCGCAGGCGGTCAGCCTGCGGCTGTCGCTCACGCGGCTTCAGCCCTCTTCTCCCTCCGTGGTCCTCCGTGGCCCTCCGTGTTTCAATTCCCCTCACAACAGCGGCCCCAGCGTCCCCGCCGCGTTTTGCACCAACCGTCGCGGCCAGCCCCGCCTGGCCCACGCCTCGCCATCAACCGCCCGCGACCGCCCCACATACGCCGTCTGCAGAAACCGCATCTGGCTGGCGAAGTCGCTGTCATAAACCAGCATGCTCACCTCGAAGTTCAGCTCGAAGCTTCGCCGGTCGAGGTTCGAGGTGGTGATCAGGGCCAGCTTCCGATCGATGGTCATGGTCTTGGCGTGCAGCAGCCCATCCTGAAATTCGTGTATCGTCACCCCCGCCTCCAGCAGAGTCTCGTAATGGCTGCGGCTGGCCGCGGCCACGATCGGCGAGTCGTTCCGGCCCGGCACCACCAGCCGCGTCTCCACCCCGCGCCGCGCCGCCGCGCACAACGCGGTCACCGTCGCCTCGTCCGGCACGAAGTACGGCGTGGTCAGGATCAGCTCCTCCCGCGCCACGTGGAACGTGGCCAGCGCCAGCTGCCGCATCGCCTCGTTGTACGCGTTCGGCCCCGTCCCCATCACCTGCCCCGTCATCCCCTGCTCCACCACCGACGGCTCGATCTGCAGTACCTCCTCCAGCGATTCATCCGTGTCCAGATACCAGTCCGCGAGGAACAGCCTCTGCAGATCCCGCACCGCCGGGCCATCCACCCGCACCGCCGCATCGACCCACGGCGCATACTTCGGCTTGATGGCGAACTCCGCATCCGCCACGTTGTGCGACCCCACGTACCCCACCGCACCGTCGATCACCGCCATCTTCCGGTGATTGCGCACATCGATCCGGGCAAAGAGCATGCGAACGAAATTCACCGGCATCGCCTCCACCACCCGCACGCCGGCTTTCTCCATCTGCTCCCTCAGCGGCGATTCGAGAAACTGCTTCGATCCCACCGCATCGACCAGCACCCGGCAGGCCACCCCGCGCTTGGCCGCCCTCATCAGCGCTTCGCCCGCCCGTCGGCCGCTGTGATCATCAAGGAAGATGTAGAACAGCAGGTGGCAGTGGTCCTTTGCCTTATCGATGTCCTCCACGAGGGACTGGATGAACAGGTCGGTGTCGCTGACCAGGTTCAGACGGTTTCCACCCCGCGGCTCGTTGTCGCCCACGGCCTCGGCGAGGGTGGCGATGTGCCGGTAATCGGCGGGAACTTCCGCCTTCGTTCCGGGCGGCGGGGCTGACCTGCGCCGCCCCGCTGCGTCGATCCGACGCGTGATCTGGAGGTGCCGGACGCTCCGACGCCGGCCCAGCTTCACCTCGCCCACCAGCAGGTACGCGCAGATCCCCACCAGCGGCACGGCCAGGATGACCACGATCCAGGCCAGGGTGGAAGCGGACTTGGGCCGCCGGCGCAGGAGGATTGCCGCCACGAACCCCAGCTTGATGACGAACTCCAAAACAACGGCGGTAACCGGCCACACGCTGCCCATAGGCCCACAGTTTGACCAGAGTCGCTGCGATTGCAAACCGCCCTCCCTGATCCCGCCGCGCCCCGACGATCTTGGCCGGCCGAGTCCATCCCGAACCCTCGCTTTTCCACTCGATCTGTGCCGAGGTCATATCGTGTATTGTGGGGGAACCGGTAACCGCGCCTCACCGACATATGACTGTGCGGGAAGGGCCGAGTCATGGCGGACGATTCCAACCCGATCCCCCTGGAGCCGGCCGAGCCCACTCCGCCCCCGCCGCCGCCCATTCATCTCCTGGTCAGAGACAAGGCTCCCGATCTTTCCACCCAGGACGTCCCCTGCGTCGGGTGCGGCTATAACCTGCGCGGCCTGAAGCCGGACGGCCGGTGTCCGGAATGCGGCCTGGAGATCGAGCGATCCCTTCACGGCGATGATCTCCTCTACAGCTCGGCCGCATACCTCGATTCCCTCTGCCGCGGCATTCGGCTCATCTTCGTCGTCCTCATCCTTGAGATCGTGTTCATGTTCGTCGCCATCGTCGGTGGCGTGACTCTCGCCGTGACCATCAACCCCACCCTCATGGATCCCGGAGCGTGGTTCGTGGCGGTGACCGTGGTGATCGACGCGGTTCTCAGCGTGGCGCTGGTGATCGGCTGGTGGTGGTTCAGCGTGCCCGACCCGTCAATCACCGGCATCAACAAGGGCGACCTGGCCCGGAAGTTCGTGCGGGCGACCGTGATCATCACTGCGGTAGCCGGCCTGATGAACTCCGCCGGCGATTTGGCGACCGTAAGGCCCGGATCGCCGCTGGCGTTGCTGGCCATCGCATTCGCGGTCATCGCCATGCTGGCCTGGGCCATCAGCTTCTTCGCATCCATGATCTACATCCGCTGGATCGGTCGGCGCATTCCCAGTCAGAGAGTGGTTGACAACGCCGGACGACTCATGTGGCTGGGGCCGCTGCTGGTGACCGTCGGCGCACTGTGCATGGGCCTGGGCCCGCTGGTGGCCTTCATCCTTTACATCATCCTCATCTACTACGTCCGGCAGGAGATAGGCGAGGTAAAGAACAAACAGGCTCTGCACTATGGCCTGGCGGCAGTGCCGTAGCCCCCCAAGTCGGGATTGCCGGATCACCGGCGACTTGCCTCCAATCACGCCCAGGGCGCACCGCGGAGCCGCTCGCTCTTGACCTTCAGATTGTAAAGCTCATGAGCGTTGCCGCGCAGCAGTGGCTCCACCAGCCCCAGGGCATCGCTGCGGCTGATGTAATCCTCATCCACCAGCTCCCCCAGAGCGCGGGTCACGCCCTTCCGCGCCATCCGCGCATGACCCACGATGCACTCCACGGGAATGTAATCCCCGCCGAACACGAAGACCTTGTTCGCCGGGGCCGTCACCAGGTGGCTCTTGAGGAACTGCGTCGAAGCGACTGGGTCGATGATCCAAGCCCAGCACATGTCGATGTGGGCGTTGCGGTAATGCTTGGCCACCGCCAGCAGATCGTGCCAGTAGGGATACGCGATGTGCATGAACACCCATTGCACATCCGGCCCGAGCCGGCACAGCCCCGCCGCCTGCGCCGGGTTCCCCGCCACCCGCTCCAGCGGCATGTAGCCGTTGCCGTAGTAGTAGCCCGTGTGCAGCTTCACCGGCAGGTTGTGCTTAACCGCCTGCTCCACCACGTACCAGAACAGGTGATCCCCCAGCCGCTTGCGCTCCTCCGCGGACACCTGCCCCTCCTCCAGCACCCGCCTGAACACGTCCTCGACCTGCTCCGCCTCCACCTTCTGGTAATCCAGCCCCCGCCCGTAGGCGGCGGGGCTCTTGATCGCCGTCGCGTACCGGCCGTACTTGTCGAACCACCACCGGATCACCGTGTGCCAATCGGCCAACTCGCCCACGCTGATGCCCGTCGGCCCGGCGAGATTCTCCACATCCGGCCCGATATGCAGGCCGTTCACATTCATGTCCTGCATCATCAGTTGAGGCTGACGCGATTCCCGGTACGGGCCGAAGCCGTCCACTTGGCAGGACTCGATTCCCCCCACCTCCGTCAACACGCGCCGGTAAAGGCCCGGCTTGCGCAGAGACTCATAACCCGCCTGCAAGCGCCGGACGGTCTGCACGTTCAACTCGTCGATTCCGTACAGCTCCCTGATCGCGATCCGGGTGGCTCGCGCGAATCCCGTGTTCTTGACCGCCGGCCAGTAGGGGGCGAGGATCTTCCACTTGCCCGCCGGCTCCACCTCCCGCGATAGCAGCCGGGCCAGTTCCTCATCCGGCATGCCCGCGGCGATGAGGTCGGAGTTCAGGTAATGGCTGAACAGCACGCCCCAGTCATCACAGGGGACCCACTCGCCGCGCAGCCTCACATCCTCCTCCGGCAGGTGCTCGTGGGTATCCACCATCGGCGTGCTGTTCACCAGAGCCGCCAGCTCGCGCAGGAACTCATCGTGCGTGCCTGCCGCCGCCTTCGCCGCGACCGCCCGGCCGGCTTTGCCCTGATCCTGCCCGGCCGCCTCCGCATCTCCCGCCATCGCGGCCGCGGCGCTCCACGCGCCCATTGCCGTCAGCGCATCCCGCCTGCTCACACCCCGTTTTTCCTCGGCCATCGCCCTGCTCCTCGTGCGCCCCAATCCGCTTCCGCCGGCCATCCTACCGCACGCGGCGCACGGCCCGCAATTCAGCCGAGGCACCTATGGATGCCGCGTGAATGAGACGGTGAATCGAGTGGGGGGGCGGGAGCGATACCTACCGTCCTGGGTTACGGTATCGTGTCACGATTGGGTTGCCGCTCGTTCGGAGGTCGTGGATCATGCCATGCCGCACTTGGTGCCTCGTAATAGCTGTTCTTGTGCTTGGCTCCGCGGCTTCGTGCGCAATGCGCAGGGATAGACCCATGGCGGACAAGCCACCGATACCGGATATCACTTCCACCACCACGCAACTGGTCCTTCTTGGAACCGGCACGCCCAACGCAGACCCGGACCGCTCCGGTCCTGCCTTCGCGATCGTGGTGAACGGCACGCCTTATCTTGTCGACTGCGGCCCGGGCATCGTCCGGCGCGCCGCGGCCGCGCACCGCAATGGTGTGGAGGGGCTTGCGGTTGCGAAGCTGGACCGCGTGTTCATCACGCACCTCCACTCGGATCACACCATCGGCTACCCCGATCTGATCCTCACGCCCGCGGTGCTCGGCCGGCCGGGCCCGCTCGAAGCGTACGGCCCGCCGGGCCTGGCGAAGATGACCGATCACCTCCTTGCCGCCTATGACGAAGACATCCGCCGACGTGTCGACGGCTTCGAGGAAGGCAACCCCGAGGCGTACAAGGTCAACGTCCATGAGTTCGAGCCCGGCGTCATTTACGAAGATGGCAACGTCAAGGTCATCGCGTTCCCCGTCCCGCACGCCGGTTGGGAACACGCCTTCGGCTTCAGATTCGAGACCCCCGATCGGATCATCGTCATCTCGGGCGACACGACTCCCTGCCCTGAGCTTGTTGAACAGGCCAGGGGCTGCGACATCCTCGTGCACGAGGTCTATTCGACGGCGGCATTCGCCGACCGATCGCCGAAGTGGCAGAAGTACCACGCAAATGCCCACACCTCTTCCCATCAGCTCGCCGAGATCGCCAGACAGGTCAGGCCCGGACTTCTTGTCCTGACCCACCAGCTGCTGTGGGGAACCGCCGAGGAAGAACTCCTGGCCGAGATCCGCGAGATATACGACGGCGAGGTCCGCAGCGGAAGGGATCTCGATTCGTTTTGAAAAGGTGGGAAGGGGGCTTGCAGGCTTGCAGATGTGAGGATTGAGGGTTGAACTGGCAGAGGCCGTATTCCCCTCCCGAACGGGAGAGGGAGTGCGCCTGCTCACACTTCCACCCTGTTCCATCTCTGCGGCTCTCCGCGCTTCACTCTCCGCATCACCGCTCCACATCACTCCTCACCCCTTTCCCGAACATGCCCACCACGCCAAGGGCAATCCACGCGATGACTGCCGCGGCCAGCAGGAGGGTGATCCAGCGCCACTGCTCGGCGCTGGGCGGGGCTCCGCCTCCTCTGCCAAGGGTGTTGATGGCCATGAGGGGGCCGAGGTCCATGAGGTCCATCCAGTGGCCGCCGGTGAACACGCCGACCCAGGCCAAGACCGGTCCGAGGAAGCACATGGCCAGGCAGGCGAGCATGGCCAGGGTCCGCGGGCCGCGGCGGGGCACGCCTGTGGAGGCGGCGATCATCGCCCCGGCAAGAAGTGCCCAGCCGATAATCGTGGCGTCGATCGCCGCGGTGCGAACCGGCGGCCAGGCGGTGATCAGCCGCATGGGCCAGACCACGATCTGCACCAGGGCCAGCAGGGCGAACAGGTCGAGCATCGTCTGCCGGCCGGGGTACGCGGTCGGCTGCTGGCTGAGGCGCAGCAGCGGCCAGCCGATCATCAGCCCCACCGCCATGGACAGGAGCATCAGCCGCACGCCGGGGGTGAAGGCGGCCGCGGAGGGCTGGATGGGCATGTGCAGACCGAGGGCCAGCAGCCAGGAGACGATGAGCCAGATCGCCGCGAGCATGATGAGCCCGCGGGGAAGAATGAGAGGCGGCCGGGCTTCGGGCATGCCGGTAGTGTACGGGGAAGCCGTCCCACTCGGTCGTTGCGGGCCGTATCAGCAGCAAACCGTTCCCCCCTCCCTGGCAGGGAGGGGG
>CP070772.1:734418-746644 GCA_020345805.1 Phycisphaerales bacterium
CTGGCTCTTATTCACATCGCGCATCCGAAGTTCCGGGAAGAGCTGATGGAGCAGGCCCGGGCCCGTAATTTCGTCTATAAGGACCAGATCGTCTCCGTCGGATTCGGCGCGCCGGAACTGGAGGAGATGGAAAGCACGCTGACTCTGGCAGATGACACCGTGCTTCATTTCCGCCCGATCAGTCCGGCGGACGAGGACATGATTCGCGACCTTTTCTACAGCTATTCGGAGGAAACGGTGCTGCACCGCTTCTTCCGCCACGTCCCCGCCATGCCGCACGAGGACCTGCAGAAACTCATCGAGGTGGACTATTCCAAGGACATGATCCTGGTGGCAATCGCGCCGCAGGGGGCCGGCGAGATGATCGTCGCCGTGGGACGGTATCACATCCAGCCGGCCACCGGGGCGGCCGAAGTGGCGTTTTCCATGCGCGACGACTGGCAGCGGAAGGGAATCGGCACGCACCTGTTCCGGCAGCTGATCGAGATCGCCCGCAACCGGGGGGTCACCACCTTCGTGGCCGAAGTGATGGTCGACAACGTGGGAATGATCAACCTGTTCCACAAATGCGCCCTGGGACCGGTGCAGAGCATTCTGCAGGACGGCGCGTATCACTTTTCCTTCGACCTGCCTCCCAGCGTCGTGGCCAGGGAATCGAGATAGGCGGCGGCGTTCAGGCTGACCGTCGGACTCGAGAGCCGTGCATTGCCTCGGCGATGGCTTCGTTGCGCTTCTCGAACGCCACGCGAACGGTGAAGTCGCCGGTGTCGGGATCCGTTTCCGCGCCCGCGATGCTTACCCATTCCCGGATCCTGCCGACCGGCTCGGGCAGGTCCAGGCGGAACTGGGCCTTCTGCCCCTGATGCAAGTCTTCCACGGCGTTGCGGCAGCGCAGATGGGCCCCGGCCGGGTTGAGATCCGTCACGATCCCCATCACCGGTCCCTTGCGACTGATAATGTGCAATTCCGCCTCAACCGCCAGATTGCCGCCCAGAAGCATTTTCAGATCGGTGGCGGTTTCCTCTGCGAGCAGTGAGTCGGGTAAGGCAAGTCGGTAGCCGTTGGCGTGCCCCCCGCCTTCAAGGGAGATTCGGACCCGACCGAGCACCTTGGTCTCACCGGCCACCACTCCCCGTGGTGTCTGGAAGCTGACGCGGAATCTCGCAAACTGCTTCAGGAATCGTACCGCTCCGCCGGTGACGGGCTGGGTGATCACGAAGCCGTCGGTTTGGACATCCTGGATTCTCGCGATGAGGGTACCGGCAGGACCACCGGCCGACGCAGGCGGATCCAGCCTTACCTCGACCCGGCTCTGCCGGGCCATCTGCAGTTGTCGGCGGACCTCGGTCACGTTACCCCAGGAGCCGGAGACAGCGTTTCGCACTCTTTTCAGCCAGTTGCTCACTGGAATCACATCGTCACATTACCCAGTTGGATCCAGCGGTCGCGAGGTGAGGGAAGCCCCCGGCGGGGCCGGTTTCACGATCGTGCGCGAGAGTCCGAGAAAAACACGGCTCGCCATATCACCGCAGATTACAGGAAGCATCACGTCGCATACTGGCCGAAACGTACGAGGTTCGGGCGCATTGTCGATGTTATCAGCTCGAAGCCTCGGCACTCTCGCCGGTGAGATGGAGGGCGATGATTTCGAGCAGCCTGCCGCGTTCGATAGGTTTGGTGGCATAGTCGTCGCATCCGGCCGCGAAACACTTGTCCCGGTCGCCGGCCATGGCATGCGCGGTCAGTGCGATGATCGGGCCGCGGTATCCTTCCCCGCGCAGCTTCGCGGTGGCTTCGTAGCCGTCCATCTCCGGCATCTGTATGTCCATCAGGATCAGGTCGTAGGGATCGCCGGAGCGCCAGGCCTTCATTGCCATGTGGTGGGCGATGCGCCCGTTCTCCGCCACCTCCACGCATAAACCGGCTCTCTCCAGATAGTACCTGAGCAGCCGTTGATTGTCGGGCCCATCCTCCGCCAGCAGGACTTTGCCGCTGAGCTGGATGGTCACCGGAGCCCGCTCCTGCACAACCTCCAGGTGGGTCTCTCCTTGGTGAATGCTGTCAAGCATCTCCACCCCCCCCAGCGGTCCGGTCCCGACCGTGAGAACAAACGAACTGCCCTCGCCGGGCGTGCTGGTGACCGTGATGTCTCCGCCCAGAAGCCGCGCAAGATGCCTGGAAATAACCAGCCCCAGGCCCGTCCCGCCGAACTTGCGGGTGGTGGAAGCGTCGGCCTGGCTGAACGGCATGAACAGCCTTTCGATCTGCTGCGGCGTCATGCCGATGCCGGTGTCGACGACCTCAAAACTGATACGCGGTGTCTCGGCCTCCGGGCCGTCGCATCGCGCGATGATGCGCACTCCGCCGGTCTCGGTGAACTTGATGGCGTTGCCCACGAGGTTGACGAGGATCTGCCGCAGCCGCAGCCGGTCCGACCGAATCTTCTCGGGCATGGGGAAGGCGTATTCCACCTCGAGACTCAGGTCTTTTTCGGCGGCGCGCACGTGCAGGCCCGAGGCGACGTCGCTGACGATCTCCACGGGAGAGCAGAGGGTGCTTTCGAGCGTCATCCTGCCCGCTTCGATCTTGGAGATGTCGAGGATGTCGTTGATTATGTTCAGCAGATGTTCACCGTTGCGCTGTATGGTCTGAATGTGCTCGGCTCGCTCGTCCCCGGGCAGTGTCTGGTCAAGCAGGAGATCGGCGTATCCGAGGATCGCCGTCATGGGCGTGCGAATCTCATGACTGGTGTTGGCGAGAAACTCGCTCTTGGCCCGGTTGGCGGTTTCGGCTCGAACCTTCGCCAGCTCCAGTTCGCTGCTTCGCTGCTGAAGTTGCCTGGTTCGCTCCTGAAGCTGAGTTTTGCGCTCCTCGAGTTTCTCCGCGTACCTTCGCAGCTTCTTCTCCGCCCGCTTGCGATCGGTAATGTCCAGCCAGGTACCGATGATCTTCTCCGGCTCGCCGTCCACGCCGCGGACCAACGTGGCCTGGTCGAGGAACCATCGATAGCTGCCGTCGGCCGTCTGCCACCGGTATTCGACGGCGATGCGGTCCTGCTCGATCAGGCTATCGAACGCGGCCAGCGCGCGGGGGCGATCATCCGGATGGAGCCGCAGGGCCCATAGGCGGCTGTTGGCGATGAAATCCTCGGAGGTGAATCCCGTGATCTGGTGAATCTGTTCACTTACCCAGGTGCCGCCGTACTGGCCGAACGGCTGTGCGATGTAGAACGCCATCGGGAGCGAATGAAGGATGAGTTCGTGCCGTGCTTCGCTTTCCTTCAGAGCTTGTTCGGCCTTCTTGCGTTCGCTGATGTCGCGCATGATGCCGACCGCATGCCACCGCTCCCCCATGCGCAAAGGCGAGACCGCCAGTTCGACGGGAAACTCCGTCCCGTCCTTTCGGACCGCCGTCAATTCCTGCGTCTTTCCGAGGGCGGGTCCCCGGCCGGTTCGCTGGAAGTGCGGGAAGGCCTCGAAACAGTCGGAGTGATAACGCTCGGGGGCCAGAAGAGTGTGCAGATTGCGCCCGAGCGCCTCATCGGACGAGTATCCGAAAATCGTCTCGGCAGCGCCGTTCCACGAGGAAATCTCGCCGTCTGCATCCATCATCACGATGGCGTCAAGGGCCGATTCATTGATTTGTCGAAACTTCTCTTCGCTCTCCCGCAACGCCTGTTCGGCCTGCCTGCGCTCGATGATCTTCCACATCCCCTCCATCAAGAGCGTAAGCTGCCGTACGTCCGTCTCGTCATATCCCTGCCTCTTGTTTCCCACGCCGGCGACCGCAACGATTCGTTCCCGGTCGAACACGGGAATAACCATGTGGCGCTTCATGGTCACATGGGCCAGCGGGTCGCCCTCCTGGTCAGGTTTGGAGGCGGAGCAGTCGTTGGCAATGACCGGCCCTCGCTGCCGCAGCGCCTCCGCCCACAGACCCGTTCTCTCCACCGGATAGCTGATGTGTTTGCTGGTCACGGCGCCGCGCGCCAGCGCGTTCCTGGACCAGGAATGCATGGTGAGAACCGTCTCATCCTCGTTGGTGAACGCGAGGTAGCCGATGTCGCTTCCGGTGAGTTCGACCGCCTCCTCGAGCGCGAAGTCGGTGATGTCCTGCATCGACGCTTCGGTCATCCGGTTCAGCGCCAGCAGCGCTTCGAGACGAGACTCGTTGAGCAGTAGCGCCTCCTCGGCACGGCTCCGCTCCTCGATCTGTTGCTTCATCTCAATATTATTGTTTTCGAGCATTTCCGCCTGCTCTTCGAGCATGGCGGTGTTGCGATTGAGATCGGAAGCCATCTCGTTAAAGCACGCGGCAAGCTGACCGATCTCGTCCGAGGAATCATCGTTGATACGCTTATCAAGATCGCCACTCCCGAGCGCCACGGCCGCCTCCTGCAGGCGAGCCAGTCGCCTGGACAGGGGAATGGAGAAGCCGACGCCCAACAGCAGTCCGACGATCGTGATGCCGATGGAGATCAGATGGATGTTGGTCTGAAGCGCCGTGACCGGCGCGAAGATGTCCTCGGCGCGATGCTCGACGACCAGGATCCAGCCGAGGCCTTTGTATTCCTTGTAACCGCGCGAGAATACACAGGTGCCGATGATCTCCTCACCATTCACGCCGGCTCTCTGGAATGTCAGGCACGGCGCGCCCGCCCGGCGCCGGAGTTCGTGGGGATATTGCGCCCCGTCACTCAGGCTGATCGCCGGGTCGCGGGAGGTGTAAATGACGACTTGATCGCAAGTCAGCAGAGTCACCTCATAGCTTTGATGACTGTCACTCGCGTCGTGCGAATCGTGCCTTGGTGAACGCAAGTACGCGGCGATGGCCTCCGCGTGCAGGCCGACTTTAAGGACCCCCAGGAACGCCCCGGTCTCGTCGTCGATCCGTAAGCACAGATCGGTGGAGTATGCCCCGGAGCTCTCGTCATAATCCAGATCCGCAACCCACAAGCCTTCGCTCCTGGCCTTCTGCCACCACGCCTCGTCACTCTGCCGATAGTCGGAGGTCTTCCCGGTCTGGGCCACGTTGACGCCGTATCGGTTGGTTACAAAAACCTCACCGACAACCGCGTGCTTGTGAGTCAGGGCAAGGGTTTTCATTCTCGTGTGGAGGTCAACGGAAAGGTCGTTGTCCAGGATGCTCTGGATATGCTCATTGACCTGCCCCTTGGGCAGGTCGCGCCAAATGTGATCCTGCTCGTCGATGTAGGCCTGCGAGTCAGGCTGGCTATCGAACTGCCGGTTGGATTCCTGAAGCGTCTGCTGAAGCAGCGGGCTGGTCGAGTAAACGCGCCATTCGTCAAGCGAATCGTGGATAAAGCGATCAATGCTGGTCATGTACTGTTCGGCCAGCAGGGTTGAGCTGTGTTCGATGGATTGGCGCAGTGACTGCCGGCTCGCCGCGACCGAGTAGAAGCCGACCGCCCAGATCATGGCCGCAAGCGAGACCGATCCGATGATCAGCTTCCCGGAAATCTTCATTGCGAGTCTCGCAGTGGAATGCCGCGGTCGGTCCCCCGGGGGTAGCCTGAGGGAGCGGGCCGGAATCGCCGGCGGGCGGCCGCCGGCAGAATGCGGGACTCGGCAGATTCTCGGATTGGCGCCTTCGGGGCGGGTGAAAACATGGATTCGAACATCCATTGCCGGCAGAACGCGGCCGCTGCCGCGGGATCGTGAGGGAAGCACCGTGTGGGTGTCTGGTGTCTGTTCCTGTCTCCCCGGGGCCGCGGCCCCTCGCTGCCGGGAGCGATAACAACGACCGTCCCGGCGGGCTCGCGGTGGCCACGCCCTGACCTCGAAAAGGGGTCAAACGAGACCCTGAAAAGTCCGTCGTCAGCTCAAATCGGCCGCTTGAGTTGAACTGCCGATTGACTCAACCGCGGTTCGCCGTCACCTGAGTATCCCTACCGACCCGCCTGCCCCGGTACAATCTCCCGCTCACCGGTCCGCGGACACCAGGCAAGGACGGCGCAGATGCCTGAATCAGAACACTACGACCTCATCGTCATCGGCAGTGGCCCCGGCGGGTACATCGGTGCGATCCGGGCCGCCCAACTGGGCCTAAAGACCGCCTGTGTCGAGCGCAACAAGCTGGGCGGCGTGTGCCTGAACTGGGGTTGCATCCCCACCAAAGCGTTGCTGCACAACGCCGAGCTCTACCGCGAAGCCATCACCGGCGGTCGGGCGTGGGGCATCGAGGTTGCACCTGAAACGGTCTCCATCAACTGGGAACAGGTTATCGCCCGCAGCCGCAAGATCACCGAACAGCTGAACAAGGGCGTTGCGTTCCTGTTCAAGAAGAACAACATCGATCACCACGAGGGTCATGCGAAGATCCTCGCGGGGAAGACCGAAGCCGGACCCTGCCGGATCGAGCTCCGGGCCGCCACGGACGACTATTACGGCGGCACCGGCTTGGGCGAGGTGAAAGCGACACTGACGGCCGATCGCGTCCTCATCGCCACCGGGGCCGCACCGCGCGAACTGCCCTTCGCGCCGTTCGACGGCGAGAAGATCCTCTCTTCGTCACATGCCATGACGCTCAACAAACGGCCCGAGTCGATGCTCGTGGTCGGCTCCGGCGCCATCGGCATGGAGTTCGCCTGGATCTACAACGCCTTCGGCACAGAGGTGACCGTGGTGGAGATGATCGACCGCATCCTCCCCGTCGAGGATGAAGAGATCTCGAAACTCGCTCTGCGCGCGTTCAAGAAACAGGGAATGAAGTTCCACGTCGGGGCAACCGTCAGCGCAATCGAAAAGACCGCCGTGGGTGTGAAAGCGACGGTCGTTGATGTCAAAGACGAATCGAAGTCGCAGATCGTTGAGGCGGAGGTCGTGCTCGTGGCCGTGGGGGTCAAGGGGCGCTTCGACGGCCTGTTCGACGACCGCCTGGGCGTGAGGATCGAGAACGATCACATCTGGACCGACTGCCGCGAAGCGGCCAGGCCGACATACCAGACATCTGTCGAGGGCGTCCACGCCATCGGCGATGTGATCGGCCCGCCCTGGCTGGCCCACGTGGCCGGCGAGGAGGCGGTCACCGCGGTGGAGAGAATGGCCGGCCACGAGACCCCGGGCGTCGACTACGACTCCATCCCCGGATGCACCTACACCAAGCCCCAGATCGCCTCGGTCGGCCTCACCGAGCAGGCCGCCAGGGAAAAGGGCCTCGACTACACCGTCGGCACCTTCCAGCTCAAGGCCCACGGCAAGGCGATCGCGGTGGGTGCGACCGATGGGATAGTCAAGCTCATCGTCTCCAAACCCGACGGCGAGATTCTCGGAGGCCACATCATTGGCGAGGACGCTTCGGAACTCATCGCCGAGCTCAGCCTCGCCAAGCACGTGGAGGCCACCGCCGGGGACATCATCGCCACCATGCATGCCCATCCGACGATGCACGAGGCGATTCACGAAGCCGCCCTCGCCACCGAAGGCCGGGCAATCCACGCCTGAGCGGCCCGAATCGAGTCCTCAAACCCGGATTAGCCGAACATACACCTCCGGCTCTGGCCGCGTGGTACGCTGCGCTCCCCTACGCCGGCGAACCGGAAGAAAGGAGCCCTCCTCATGAACCCCCTGCGCGATCATCTGACCTGGGCATTGAACTGGGCGCGGCACTGCCTGCACGATGTGATCAAGGACTGGCCGGAGGACCGCATCACCTTCCAGGCCACTGCCGCGGACAATCACCTCCTCTGGACCCTGGGCCATATGGCGGTTTCCGACGAATGGATCCTCGCCATGCTCACCGGCAAGCCCAACCCTCTGCCGGAGGAATTCAGCAAGCCGTTCGGCTACGAGTCCACGGTGAGCGCATCGGTCGACGCCTATCCGCCGGCGGCAGAAGTGAAGCGGCAATTTGAGCAGGCCCGCGCCCGTCTGTTGGAGTATCTGGAAGGAATAAACGACGCGAAGCTCAGGGAGAGGTTCGAAGGTGGCGAGGGTTTCGCGGAGACGGCACTGGAGGCGATGCAGAAGGAAGCCTGGCACGAAGGCTGGCACGCGGGCCAGCTCGCCACCCTCCGCCGGGCCCTCGGCCTCAAGCCCGCCTTCGCCTCCGATGAATAGGCTGGCACGCCTGATCTGCTTGCTCCCGATCCTGCTGCGAAGAACCAGAGGCCGCGCCATGATCAGTTCACCCGGATCGTCCGTCCATGCACTTGGGCTGCTCTTCATCCTCGCACTCGTCTGCGCCGGCCGCGTGAATGGCGCAAACCCCTGGGGCGATCGGCCGCATCTGGAGGCCGCGACCCAAGCGGCGCGCTGGCTCGAATCCGTGCAGGTGAAAACTGAACACGGCATCGCCTGGCCGGTTGCGCCGGACTCGGTTGAAACGATCGAACGCAACTTCTACAGCGGCACTCCGGGGGTGATCCTGTTCCTGCTGGAATTGCATCGTGCGACCGGCGAGCCGTTGTATCTCGAAGAGGCGAAGCTCGGCGCGGACGATCTGCTGGGATGGCTCGAATCGCAGGACAGAATCGGCGATTTCGGCCTGCATACCGGCCTGGCGGGATGCGGCTTCACGTTGCACGAGGTCTTCAAGACCACGCGGAATGAGCGGTATCTCGCAGGTGCACAACGATGTGTCGATCTGATCAGGCAACATGCACAGACTTCGCCGCAGAAGGAAGGAATCGCGTGGAATGAAACGACCGACATCATCTCCGGCTCCGCCGGCATCGGCCTGTTCCTGCTCTATGCGGCGGCGGAGATGGATGACGCCGAATCTCTGCAACTCGCCTTTCGCGCCGGCGACCGGTTGATCCAGATGGCCCTGCCCGTGCCGCTCGATGACGCCGAGCCGGGCCTGAAGTGGTTCATGGACCGGGACTATCCGAAGCTGTTCCCCAACTTCTCGCACGGGACGGCCGGCGTGTGCTATTTCCTGACTTGCCTGCATCAGGTTCAACCCGACCTTGAGGACCGATCGCCAACGGGCGATCAGGATCGGTTTCTCAACGCCGCCCTCGCCGGCGCTCGCTACCTGCTGTCGATCGCCGATCAGTCAGAGGGCCGGTGCCTGATCTTTCATCATGAGCCGGGCGATGAAGGTCTTTTCTATCTCGGCTGGTGTCACGGCCCGGTCGGCACTTCGCGCCTGTTTCATCGTCTGGCGCAGGTGACAGGAGAAGAGAGTTGGATGGAATGGGTGCATCGTGGTGCCTCCACCATCATGACGAGCGGCATTCCGGAAACGCGCACGGACGGTTTCTGGAACAATGCCGGCGCGTGCTGCGGCTCGGCGGGCGTGGCTTCCTTCTTCCTGTCCCTCCATGAGACGACCGGCCGGCCGGAGTACCTCGACTTTGCGCGGAAGATGAACGGCGACATCATGTCCCGCGCAACGCGCGTCGAGTTGGAGGACGGCCGGATCGCGCTCAAATGGATCCACGCCGAGCATCGCATCCAGCCGGACCTTCTACAGGCTCAGACCGGCTACATGCAGGGCGCTGCGGGCATCGGCCTGTGGCTGCTCCAACTCGATGCCCATGAGACCGGCCGACCGTTCGGACTGTCCTTCCCCGATTCGCCGTTCTGACCGCAGCCTGGTCAGTCCGGTCGCGCCATCCGTCGCGATCTGCTATAAAGCGCTGCGGAGGTCACACGTGGCTGAGAAGAAAAACACCGATTTCGATCGTCCGGGCGGGTACGCCATGCCCAGGGGGGCGACTTTGACCCACCGCAAGGCCGCGGAGAAAGTGGCCAACGCCGACATCCACCTCTTCGGTGATTCCGTCCCCCCTTACAAGTCCGAATCGCTGCCCAAGCTCAAGCCTGCACATATCGCTTCCAAACCGGACACCCGCGTCTATGTGGGCGACTGCCGCGATGTCCTGCCCGGTCTGCCCGACCGCGGCAAGGTGGACCTGGTCTTCGCCGACCCGCCCTTCAACTGGGATGTGCCCTATGACGAGTGGAAGGACGGCATGCCGCGCGAGGAATACGAGCGGTTCACCTTCGACTGGCTCGACGCCTGCATCGACGTGCTCTCCCCCACCGGGAGCCTGTGGATCAACATTCCCGACGACACCGCCGCCGAGGCGGTGCTGCACGTGAAGCGCCGCGGCCTGACCATGATCAACTGGTGTGTCTGGCACTTCCGTTTCGGTCAGAACCGCAGCAGCTCGTTCATCATGAGCAAGGTTCACGTGCTGTACTTCGCCAAGGACCCCGACAACCGCACCTGGAATCCCGATGCGGTGATGGAACCGTCCGACCGCGCGAGCATCTACGCCGATCCCCGCACCATGGCCAAGGAGACCAACAAGGGAATGCGCGTGCCCATGGATGTCTGGTACGGCAGGTACTGGGGCCGCATCCAGGGTAACAACCAGGAGCGGCGCGACCAGCACCACAACCAGATCCCCGAGGCGTACCTCGAGCGCATCATTCTTTCCTGCTCCAACGAAGGCGATCTCGTGCTGGATCCGTTTCTGGGAAGCGGCACGACTTCAACGGTCGCCCGCGCTTACGGCCGGCGCTCGATCGGAGTCGAATACGGCAAGACGCACGCCGCCAGCGCCTGGGAGCGCATCATCAACGTCGGCATGGTCCGCAAAGGCGCCGCGGTGGGCCAGGCCACCGCGATCTTCGAGAAGCGCAACACCGGCAAGCGCCAGAAGCGCGGAACGAAAGAGGAAGTCGCCGCGACCTGAGTTGGCGTCATTACGGTTTACCGGCCCCTACTGTATTTGAAGCAGTGATTCCCCTACTCGTCGCGGACTTCAGACACGACCGACAGAATACTCTGCACGACCAATTCCGGCTCGTCCGCATAAAGATTGTGCGAGCTGCCTTCCGCCAGCACGAACCGGCCGTTCTCCGACTTCTCCGCCAGAAGACGACTCTGCTCGACCCAATACTTTTGATACTCCTCCGCCAATTCGCCGAACATCGGGTTTGGCCTACCCGAGCCGATGACTATCAGCGGTATGTCCCCGAACGTCGCGATGCGACCGGCCAGCGCGGAGCTCGTGTTGAACACCTCCTCATGTTCAGATGCGAGCGTGCGAAGGAACGCAGCGCGAGAGCGTTCACCCGGGTCGGTTGATTCCGAGTACGCATCGGCCTCATCCCGCCATCGAGCTGTCATCTCATCGGCCATCGAGTGCAGGCCCTGGTAGCACTCCCCGCGGATCCAGGACAGAGGCGGGGGATCCAGTAGCACTACTCCCGCGACATCGTCGCGGAACTCGCCCGCAAACACCTGCATGTTCAGCCCGCCGATTGAGTGACCCACCAATACATAGGGCCCGGGAATCTGTGCACCCTCCAGCAGATCCTTCAGTTCGCGAGCAATCCGGCCGCTGTCCCGGGGAAAAGAGCCGGGCTCGCTCTGCCCGTACCCCGCCCGATCATAGACGCAGACTGTTGTCTTCGAGGCAATGCGCTCCTGAATCGGCGCCCAGTTCTCCGCCCGATCACCGAGGCCGGTGTCGATTATCACGGCCGGCGATCCGCCGCCCTGCCGACGCATGTGCAACCGATAAGTTCCGACACTAACCATCGCCTCCGAGGTCTCGTCACGATCTGACGAGCAGGAGATCAGGAGAAGCACGCCGGCGAGGACGATGCTCAGCGCGAACCGATGTGAGATAAGCCGTGCTGTCAATGTCTTCCCTTTCCACGATTACCGAGTCGAAGTATTAGAAGTACATAGCGATCACGCCCAGCCCCGGCGTTGAGACACGACCTTCTTCGTTATCCGGCGGCGTACATTTCAGGGAATGACGATGCGCTGAATCGTGTGGCTCGACTCGCAACGGCGTGGAAAACAGCGCTGCCCAGCCGCTGCGTGACGGTAGATTGCACACCCGGACCTCTCCGGCTCATTCTGCGACCCGAATGGCCTTGAACGCTTCAATCGCGCACCGGCGGGCTTCGCCGTGATCGACAACCGGCTCGGGATAGTCGAGCTTGGTGCGAATCAGCGGGGGAAGCTCGCTCGGATCGTGAATGGCGCGGCTGTCGAGATCTCGCAGCTCGGGGACATAGCGCCGGATGAACTCGCCTTCCGGATCGAATTTACGGCTCTGGTTGTACGGATTGAAGATGCGGAAGTACGGGGCGGCGTCGGTGCCGGTGGAGGCGGACCACTGCCAGCCGCCGTTGTTGGAGGCCAGGTCGCCGTCGATCAGGTAGCGCATGAAATGCCGCTCGCCCCACCGCCAGTCGATGAACAGGTCCTTGGTGAGGAACATCGCGGCGATCAT
>CP070772.1:746744-758393 GCA_020345805.1 Phycisphaerales bacterium
CTCAAGGACACCGTCAAGCGGCTCTGGAAGGTCCTCAAGGAAACGGATGTGCACCTGCGCAAGGAATTCCCCAAGCTCAACAAGGGCAAGCATCCGGAACTTCCCGACGAGCTGGTGTTCCTTCATGCCGAGGAAATCCTCGATGAGTTCCCCGATCTGCCCCGCAAGCAGCGCGAGACCGCCATCCTCCAGAAGCACCCGGCGGTCTTCATCATCGGCATCGGCTGGACGCTCGAGGACGGCTACCCCCACGAGATGCGGG
Source organism: Phycisphaerales bacterium (assembly GCA_020345805.1). Taxonomy (GTDB): domain Bacteria; phylum Planctomycetota; class Phycisphaerae; order Phycisphaerales; family SM1A02. The sequence continues at coordinate 747,007 of CP070772.1, forward strand.
CCGCCGACTACGACGATTGGGTAACCCCCACCATCGAGAAGAACGGCAAGATGATGCACGGCATCAACGGCGACATCCTCGTCTGGAACCACATCACCAAGCGCCGCCACGAGCTTTCATCCATGGGTATCCGCGTCACCAAGGACACCCTCAAGGAACAGCTCAAGATGACCGGCCAGGAAGACTTCCTCAAGCTTCCCTATCACCAGATGATCCTCAACGACGAGATCCCGCAGTCCATCGGCGGCGGCATCGGCCAGTCCCGCGTGTACGGCTACCTGCTCGGCAAGGCCGCCCTCGGCGAGTGCTCCGTCACCGTCTGGCCCAAGCAGCTTCACGACGTCTGCGGCAAGCACGGCATCCATCTGCTGAAGTAAGCTCGATGAATCGGTCGTCACGGCGCCTCACCGCGCGTCATGAATCGGACCTCAGAAAGCACACAAAGGACCGCCTGACAACAGGCGGTCCTTCTCACATCCGAGAGAACGCAAGTTGCGGTGATTCGCTCTCAGCTGACCGGGGCGGCACGTCTTTCATTCTCTGGACCCTGCGCGTATGGCCACGAAGACCAACAGGATCACCGTGAGAAGCCAGCAGGCCGCATAGCCGATGACAACTATGCCCAGTGTCACTCTCTGCCGCCTACTTCTGTGGTACACACTGCCGATCTTCACAAGGACAGCCACAACTGCCACAACGGCCACTGTGATTGACAGGTATGCCACTGGCCTTAGGGCAGGCGCCAGCCATTCCATTAGGTTTTCTGCGGCGCGAATCCCAACCGCAGCGAAGAAAGCGAAAACCACAAACATCGCCGGTGGTGCCAAGGCGATCAGAACCACTGCCCGCAGTCGCAACAGTCCATCCCGTCGCCAGGATGTGTTGAGGGCTGTGATCGTTTCCCTGATGTCGAAACCGCACTCCGGGCACTTGTCGTCCGTGCGCAGGCCGCGCAGGTTGTAGCCGCATTTGTGGCAGCGGATATTCGCCCTGATCCCGCCGTCACTACCTGCAGCCTGGCTGGGTGGCTCGCGGCTGTCGGTCATTACCGCATCATACAGCTGTTGGATTGCGGTCACGGGACAGGGTAGCCATCTATTTGTCCGTGCCGGTACCATGCCCGCCATGAACGGTACGGCCCGCCCGATCCCATCCGCTCCGCCGCTGACGAAGATCATCGCCACGCTCGGCCCGGCCTCGTCCACCGAGGATACCATCGGCGACCTGATCCGGGCCGGGGTATCAGTGTTTCGTCTCAACTTCAGCCACGGCCGGCTCGAAGAGCACCAGCGCATCCTGAAGCTGGTGAGGAAGGTTGCCGCCGCACTCGGGCAATCCACCGCTGTCCTCGGCGATCTCCAGGGCCCGAAGATCCGCGTCGGCGAGGTGGCCGAGCCGGGGGTTGAGCTGGCCGAGGGCGCAACCGTCGTCTTCCAGCGCGAACCGATCGTCGCTCGCCCCGCCGCAGACGGCGGAGTACAGCGCTTCAGCGCCACCTGCGAGGAAGTCATCGACGATCCCGAATCGGGCCAGCGACTGCTAATCAACGACGGCGCGGTGCGCCTGCTTATCATTGCCAAGACCGACGATGAACTGACCTGTACCGTCACTCACGGCGGGCTCGTCACCTCCGGCAAAGGTATCAACCTGCCCGACACCGACCTTTCTCTGGGGCCGCTGGGCGAACGTGACTGGCGCCATGTGCGCTGGGCGATCGAGAACGATCTGGACTTTCTCGCCCTCAGCTTCGTGCGCAGCGATGATGATGTGCGCGAACTCGCCGCGGGCATTCAGCGCATCGCGGCCGAATTGGAGCGAAGCTCGTTTCGTCTTCCCATCATCGCCAAGATCGAGATCCGCAAGGCCCTGGAGGAGATCGAGTCGATTGTCGAGCAGGCCGATGCGGTGATGGTGGCCCGGGGTGATCTGGGCGTGGAGATGGATCTCGCGCAGGTGCCGGTGATTCAGAAGCGCCTCATGGCCATCGCGAGCGATTTCGGCAAGCCCTGCATCGTGGCCACCCAGATGCTTCAGTCGATGATCACCGAGCCGGTGCCGACGCGGGCCGAAGCCAACGATGTGGCCGGGGCGATGTTCGACCGGGCCGATGCGGTGATGCTGTCCGGAGAGACGGCGGTGGGGAAGTATCCCGTGCTGGCGGTTCATAACATCACCCGCATCGCCCGTTTCACCGAGGCGTATCTCGCGACGCTGCCCGCCGACCCTTCGCCGCCCGAGAGGCTCATTGCTTCGCGCTATCACGGCCCGGGACTGGCCCACGGCGTGTGGACGATCTGCCAGGACATCACCGCAAAATGCGTCGTCGTCTGGTCGCAGGGTGGTGATGGCGCTCGCTATCTGAGCCAGAACAACTTCCTCGTCCCCATCGTCGCCGTCACCAGTGATGAGCGCATCGCCCGGCAGATGCAGCTTCTGCGTGGCGTGATACCTCTGCGCATGGACCCGCCGCCGACCTTCGACGAATTCGAAGCGGCGATCGACGAGCATCTGCGCCATGCGCATGGGATCAAGAACGGTGAATCCTGTCTCATCGTTGCCGGCGAGCCTCTCGGGGCGGTGGGGGTAGCCGATCACATCATGATCCACGCCGTCGGCGAAAGGCCGAATGATGGTCGTGCGGAGAAGTACGAATGAGCAACCCCACGGACGGAGGCCTGGGCGCGATGAAAGGTCTCGCAATGCGAGGTGAAGGTGAGGGGCTACCGCCGCGGGTCGGTTCCGGCATTCGCAGGCTGGCCGGGGTATTGATGATTGCCACACTGGCCTCGGCCACGGGATGCTCCGGGCCGGAGCGGAGCGCGCCACAGCAGAGTGACGGCGCGGCAAGCGCGGCCGCGATTCGACCGCGGATCGAGGTTACCGTGCTGGTCGTGGGCATTGACGCAAAACGCGCGGGCGAGACGCAGAAGTACCGGCATCTGCGGGAATATGCCGGTGTGGAAATCTCACCGGAGGGGCGACGCTGGGCGCGATCCTGGAACGACATTACGGCACTCGTCGGTTCCCTGCGGGACATGGGCGCGGTCAACGTGCTCGCTCAGCCGGCCATCACCGTCCGCAGCGGCGCGGCCGCCACCATCAGGATGCAAAGCGGCGATCGGTCCACGATGTCCCTGTCCCTCGGAGCGAACGAGCGGACCTCCGGCAGGGTGTTGGTCGATGTCGAATTGCGCTTCGACGGCGACGAACGCGACAACCGTTTCGAGGATCTTCGATTCCGCAGTCCCGGAATCAGATTCATGAGTGAGCGCTTGTTCGTCGAGCAGGATCGGATAGAGGGGGCGGAGCTTCGGGCCGCCGGGGGACAGATCACCTCGCCCGCCGAGCTGCGGATGTATGTGTTCGTATCCGCCCGGCGGGACGCCGACATGTAATGCACGCCGCACCGTGGAGGCATTTGTCGAGTGCCGGTGGGGAGGATCTTGGACCACAGAATGACTTCAGGATCGGGCCCCGGCGGCTGCGCCGAGTGCGGATCGAAACTCGCCGGCATTCAAAGGCGGATTCGGCGTCGCTGCCGCCGCATCGGCGGGTATGATGGGACGCAGGGCGGCCTGATGCCGTCCCCGAATCTCTGCGGAGGACCGAGTCATGGCCAAGGCCGTTGTCGATCCGGAAGAACTCAGGCGGTTCGCACAGGACCTCAAGCGGTTCACCAACGAACTACACAACCAGATGGGGGCGCTGCACGGCCGGCTGGTGGCGCTGGGCCAGACCTGGCGCGATCAGGAGCACACCAAGTTCGCCGAGGAGTTCGAGCAGACCCTCAGGGTGCTGGCCAAGTTCAACGACGCGGCCGTACGGCACATCCCGTTCCTCCTACGCAAGGCCGAGCGGGTCGATGAGTATCTCCAGCAGCGGTAGGGGAGCAGGCCATGGCCAAGGGCGCACGCGTCAGATCGATCGACGTCATCCGCCGATTCCGCGCTGCGCTGTGCACGTTCATTGAGGAAGCATCAGTCTCGCTGAGCGAAGCCCAATCCGAAGTGCAGCGCACTCTGTGGTGGCTCCAGAACGACCAGGTGCGCAACTGGCAGCAGCAGATCCGCAAGCGATCAGAGAAGGTCGCCCAGGCCAAGAGCGAGCTGTACCGGGCCCAGATGGCACCCACTTCCGACGGCAGCCGGCCGTCCTGCGTGGAGGAGCGCAAACTGCTGGCCCGGGCCGAGGCGGCGCTGGACGAGGCGGAGACCAAGCTGAAGCGCTCCAAACACTGGGCCCGCGTGCTGGACCGCGAGCAGTTGATGTATCGCGGGCAGACCCAGCCGCTCTCTTCGATGCTCACCGCCGATCTGCCCCGGGCCGTGGCCAAGATGGAGCGGATGATCGAGAACCTCCAGGCCTACGTGGACATCGCCCCGCCCACCACGGAAGTTACGGGCATTGCCGGGGCCGAGGAAGAGCCGGCACCTTCGATGGCCCGGCCGGTGGAGGAGAGGGATGTGGGGGAGGAGGAGGTGGGGGAAGAGGTGGGGGGGGTGAGCGAGTATGCATCGCTTCGCCGGTTTACACCGGACAAAGCGGTGCGCGACGGGCTGCGACCGGCCGGACCTCCGATCACCGAGGAAGAGGACCGACTGGTCGAGCCGTCGGATCCGAACGTGCTGAGGCGCCTGGATCTGGAGGGGAATTTCGTAAGCCTGAGCGACAAGGTCGTGGTTGCCGAGAATGCCCTGGAGGGGCGGCGCATCTACCTGGAGCGCACGGCCGACACCAGCCCGGGGGACTCCGGCTGGTTCGTGGGGACCGTTCCGGATGAGGCGGAGGCGGATCAGGACCAGGCCTGCGTGGCAATGACGGTGTCGGAGATGCTGCAGCACCGGCCGGCTCTGCGCGACGTGCTCGCACTGCCCGCCGGCTATCTGGCGGTCTTCGGCGGCGATGCGCTGATGGCGGTCCTGAACGCGCGGGATGAAGATCTTTGGAAACAGGGGCCGTAAGGGCCGATCATTGGAGGAAGGTGTCGCTTCAAGCCGGGCGATACCGGACCACAGCGGGTTGAAACCATGAGCGTCCGAGCCAGTCGAACCAAGCTGCTGGGTATGATGAAGGATCTCCAGGTGAAATGGGAGGCGACGAAATCGGACTGGAACGACCCCATGAGCCGCGAGTTGGAGAAGAACCACCTGGCACCCCTGGAACGGAAGATGCGGGCGGCGGTGACCGCCATGGAGCAGATGAGCGAGATCCTCGCCAAGGCCCAGCGGGAATGCGGATGAACGGAACGAATGAACCAACTCGCATCTTCTTTGGATCGACCTGTGGCCGCGGTGGCGGCGGGAGGTCCGATTGATCAGTGAAGATCTTTTCTCCGGCCGATTACGAAAAGTGCTGCGCGATCTCATCCGACTTTCGGCCCAGCGCGAGGAAGCCGAGAAGCAGACCGAAGACGAATACCGTGCCGCCCGTCAGGAAGCCCAGCAGACGTTCGATGAAGCCAGCGAGCGCATCGACACCCGCTACGACCGCGAGAAGAGCGAGGCGGAATCAGACTACCGGCAGACCTCCGGCACCATCGAGGAGGAGTTTCATTACGAGTACAACCGCACACAGCTCACCTTCGATTCATCCCGGTCTCGGATAACCGAACAGGCCGAGCACAGCGATCGCGAAGTCAGGAGGCGGCTGGAGGAAGCCCAGTGGATTGCGGAGACGGTCTATGAGGCCAAGGAGAACCAGCCGCAGCTTCACCTGGATCAGGCTCGGGAACTGCTGGAAACGGCGGAGCAGGATCTGACCGATCTTGAAGAACAGGCGGCAAAGCTGCTGAAGAGGTACCGGCAGCGGCCGCCATCTCCCGAGGCCGATCAGGGGGACCTGCCCGCCGTGGACCGGCGGAACCCGGGCCGGGATCTCGCCGATCGACAGGCCGAGGCCCAGCGCTGTCTGGCGGTTCTGGAACAGGTGCCGACGGCCCGCCTCTTCCGCGGGCCGTGGCTGATCCTGGCGGCGCTGGCGCTTCTGATCCTGGCCGCGGCGGCGGCTGGCTGGTTTGCCGGCTGGACGGAGTGGACTTACATGGTCGGCGCTGCCGGCGCCACGCTGCTTCTTGAGGCGGTCGTGGTCGTGTCGCTGCACGCGGTTGCACGCCGCAGAGTCCGGGTCGTCTGTCGCATGCTGCATAACTCCGTTCGCGGGGCGCGGGCCGCGCTGGAGGAGTGCCAGGCAAATGCCGAGGCGGAGCGCGATCGCCAGCAGGCCGAACTCATTGCCCGGCGGGACCTGGACATACGCGAGGCGGACGAAAAGTACACCCCCATGCTGGGCGAGATCGCCCAGCGCAGGGACGAGGAGCTGAAGCGGATCAACGAGAAGTATCCCCGCCTGCTCGTGGAATTGAAGCAGCGCCGCGAAGATGACCTGCGGCAGTGCGAGCAGCGCTATCGCGACCGGCTCGCCGCGGCCACCAAAGAACACGAAACGGATTCCCGACAGGCGAAGAAGGAATACGACGGCGCTATGGCTGACAGCCAGTCGCGACACGATGAGCAGTGGAGCAAGCTGGAGGCCGATTGGAAGGAGGGGATGTCCGACGCTTATGCCGTGATTCACGAGATTAACGGCAAATGCGAAGAACTCTTTCCCGACTGGAACGCGCCTCTCTGGGACCGCTGGACTCCCCCGACCACTTTCGCCCCGGCGATCCGCTTCGGCCAACTCCAGGTGAACATGGCCCGGATCCCCGGAGGTGTTCCGCAGGATGAGCGCCTTCTGCTGGATGAGCCCACCAATTTCCCGCTCCCTGCCATGCTCGCCTTTCCGGATCAGTGCTCGCTTCTGTTGGAATCCGGCGCCGAAGGCCGCGGCCAGGCGGTGCAGACGCTTCAGCTCGTGATGTTACGCCTGCTCACCACCCTGCCCCCGGGCAAGGTGCGCTTCACCATCATCGATCCCGTGGGGTTGGGGCAGAGCTTCGCCGGTTTCATGCACCTGGCCGACCATATGGAATCGCTGGTGGGCGGCAAGATCTGGACCGAGACCCGGCACATCGAGCAGCGCCTCGCCGATCTCACCGAGCACATGGAGAACGTGATCCAGAAGTACCTGCGCAACGAGTACGAAACGATCGGCCAATACAACGAGGAGGCGGGGGAGATCGCCGAGCCGTTCCGCTTCCTGGTCATCGCCGATTTTCCCGTCAACTTCAGCGACACCGCCGCCCGACGACTGGCATCCATTGTCAACAGCGGCATGCGCTGCGGCGTCTATACCCTCATCGCCATGGACACTCGTCAGAGTCTGCCGCAGGGAATACAGGTCAAGGACCTCAGGCAGAACAGCGCCACCCTCGTCCACCAGAAAGATCGCTTTGTCTGGCAGGATGATGATTTCAATGATCTGCCCCTCATGCTGGATTCACCGCCCGCGGAGGATTTCCTTACTCACACGCTCCAGATCGTCGGACAGTCCGCCAAGGACTCCTCCCGCGTGGAGGTTCCCTTCCGGGTAATAACTCCCCCGCGGAAGCGACAATGGGCCGGCGATACCAGTCAGGATGTATCGGTTCCCCTCGGCCGGGCCGGGGCAACCAAGCTCCAGCGTCTGACGCTCGGCCACGGCACGGCGCAACACGCGCTCATCGCCGGTAAGACCGGCTCGGGCAAATCGACTCTATTGCACGTGCTTGTCACCAATCTCTCCCTGTGGTACAGCCCGCGGCAGGTAGAGTTCTATCTCGTCGACTTCAAGAAGGGCGTGGAGTTCAAGACCTATGCCAACCACGAGCTTCCCCATGCCCGAGCCGTCGCGATTGAAAGTGATCGGGAGTTCGGGCTCAGCGTCCTCCAGCGCATCGATCGGGAGCTGAAGGGCCGCGGCAACCGCTTCCGCGAGCTTGGAGTGCAGGATCTCGCCGCCTATCGCCGCCTCCCCGATGTCGAACCCATGCCCCGCACGCTGCTCATCATCGACGAGTTCCAGGAGCTGTTCGTCGAGGACGACAAGATCGGCCAGGACGCTGCTCTGCTGCTGGACCGGCTGGTGCGCCAGGGTCGCGCGTTTGGCATCCACGTCCTGCTCGGCTCGCAGACGTTAGGTGGGGCCTACAGCCTCGCACGCAGCACGCTGGAGCAGATGGCCGTCCGCATCGCCCTGCAATGCAGCGAGGCCGATTCTTATCTCATCCTCAGCGATGACAACGCCGCCGCCCGCTTGCTCGCCAGACCCGGCGAAGCAATATATAACGATGCCAACGGAACGGTCGAGGGCAACAGTCCCTTCCAGATCTGCTGGCTGCCGGAAGATGATCGCGAGGAATCCCTCCAGCGCGTCGCGGAACTTGCCGCGGAGCAGGAATACCGGCGCCCCGAACCGCAGATCGTCTTCGAAGGCAACGTGCCCGCCGACCTCAATCGCAATCAGATGCTCAACTCGCTCATCTCCGCCGGCGACTGGCCCGAGCCGACCGCGGCCCCGCACGCCTGGCTGGGCGAAGCCATCGCGATCAAGGATCCCACCGCGGCCGTACTCCGCCGGCAGAGCGGCACGAATCTCCTCATCATCGGCCAGCGCGAGGAATCCGCCCTTGCGATGCTCTGCTCATCACTCTTCAGCCTCGCCCTTCAGCACCAGCCCGGTGACGCGAGCTTCTACGTCCTCGACGGCAGCCCCGTCGATTCAACAAACGCAGGTTATATCAACGACCTCGCCGAGACGCTGCCGCACGAGACACACATCATCGACTACCGCCACGTTCCCGAGGCGATGAACGAACTCATCGTCGAGCTTCAACGCCGCCAGGACAAGGACCAGACCGACGCCCCGGCCGTATATGTCCTCATCTACAGCCTGCAGCGATATCGAATGCTAAGGTTCGTGGAGGACTTCAGCTTCTCGATGGACGAGGAAGGCAAACCGCCCGCCCCGGACAAACAGATCGCCTCGCTCCTGCGGGAAGGGCCGGCCCTCGGGATGCACGTCCTCACCTGGTGCGATACCGCGGCCAACCTGGAGCGCACCTTCGAGCGGCAGGTGTTGCGGGAGTTCGAGTTGCGCGTGCTCTTCCAGATGGGGGCGACCGATTCCAGCAACCTGATCGACACGCCGATGGCCGCCAAGCTCGGTCTCCGCCGGGCCCTGTTCTGCTCCGAGGAGCTCGGCACGCTCGAAAAGTTCCGCCCCTACGCCCTGCCCGATGAGGACTGGCTGGAGCGGGTGAAGGAACAATTCGCCGAACGGGGATAGTCAGGTTGCCGCCGCCGGCACGGGACACTGATCGCGCGAACGCGATGTGTGCACGTTCCGATGGTCAATCGAGAGAATAGCGGTGGCATCGCCGACGCGTCAGCGCTCGCGTGGCATTGCTCCTCCGGTTCTTACGGCGGCTGGCAGGTGCCCATCCCGCCCTGCATCACGGGGTCGCCCTGTTCGTCGTTACAGAAGAGGCCTGCGCAACAGTCGGCATCCTCCGAGCATGGCGAGCCCTCCTCGGCACATGGCATGCGGTGGGCCATGCCCTTGCTGGATGAAAGTGCTGCGACGACCGGTGCGACATAGGCCGCCCGCGCGGCGACCCGGACCAGAAAGTCCCGGCGCGCGTGCCGCGACGACAGCTCCTGACCCGGAGGACAAGCATCTGTTTGCGGCGTTGGACTGGATTTCATGACGGCGATTCATCGACATTGCGCCGGCCGCGTGGGGAATGCGACGCAGCGCGGCGATCGCCCCCGTCGTGCCCGCGGCGGCATGGACACGCGTCAGAACCTTGGTCGATGAAGTTCTCCTGCCCGGAAACGATGTGGGCAGTATGGCCAGCATTAAACATGCGGGGCTGGCTCGAGGGTCGTCGGACGATCAGGGACTCCCCTCGTTCCCATTATCGTAAGATCAAAGCGTGAGATTTAGGGGGATCCTGTCATGTGAGCCGGTTGTCGCAAGCCGCCGGCCACCTGAGTGTTGGCCCAGGACTGTTGCGAGTTTGTGCCGAAAAAAGGTGTTCGTCCACCTCTTACGGCTGGCAGGTTCCCATTCCGCCCTGCATCACCGGGTCGCCCATGGTGTCCGTGCAGAACAGCCCGCCGCAGCAGTCGGCATCAGCCGTACAGGGTGAGCCCTGCTGTTGACAGGGCTGGAGGTAAGCCATGCCCTTGCTGGATGAAAGGGCGATCACGGCCGGCGCGACATAGGCCGCCCGCGCAGCCACTCGGGCCAGGAAGTCGCGCCGCGCGCACCGCGAGGATCGTTCCTGATCCGGCGGGCGGGCGTCGTCTGCGTGCAGCGGGAGTTCGCGGTTCATGTCGAGTTGCTGTCTCGCCCCGTCATCCGGGTGGGCGCGGTGACGGGAATCGGTGAGCGAAGGGTGATGACGTGGCAACCATGGCCGACGTGGAGGAGAGTCGGTGCCTCCGTCGTTCAAGATCCCCGGGCCGGAAATGACAGGGCTTGGTGGAGCCACCGCGTGCCCGGTAGCGGCGGCGTGAGGAGTATCGGGTCGTTAAGGACCGTTCGCGCCGAGTTATCGAACGTTCGGACCGCGGGGTTTAGGGAAATTCCGACATCTGAATCGGTTTCTCCTAATGAGCCGCTTTACGGCGGCCGGAAGCGGTGCTGCCCGCATCTCATGGCTGACAGGTGCCCATCGTTCCCATCACCGGGTTGCCGCTTGGATCCTTGCAGAAGAGACCCGGGCAGCAGTCAATATCATCCGTGCACGGTGAGCCTTCCTCCATACAGGGCTTTAGCGATGCCATGCCCTGGTGGGACGAAAGGGCGATCACGGCCGGTGCGACATAGGCCGCCCGCGTGGCGACTCGGGTCAGGAAATCGCGCCGCGCATACCGTGGCGGTTCCTTCTGAGTCGGAGAGAGAGCATCTTTGTGGGGCGTGGGTTCGAGGGGCATGCCGAATCTCTATCCTCGGTCCATCGTTCGCGTCGGGGCAGTGGTGGAAACGCGTTGGAAAACAGGAGATGAACAGAATGACAGGGGCACCGGATGAATCGAATCGCGAGCGAAGCGGTGAGGTTGAGGCGGCGAGGAAATACCCCCGTGGCGTTCTCGAGAACGAAAACACCCCCCTTGGCCGCGATCGTCGGAAGTCGCAGGGCCGGAAACAGGTCGGCACAGCTCCGCCCGTATGTCCTTGGCAGGGCTGGCCTCAGGGCGATCAGGCCACCGGGGATCGCCCTCATCGTGGATATCGAACACGCCGGCCCTGAGGTTTAGGGGAAATGCGCCATGCGAGTCGGTTGTTTCGAATGTCCGGTCAACAGGCCCGCCATCGACGCGCCCAGACCGCTCCGGGCGATCCTCCATCCGGCACGACCACGGGCTGTCCGTGTAAAGCGGGTGACGGGACTCGAACCCGCGACATTCAGCTTGGGAAGCTGACGCTCTACCAACTGAGCTACACCCGCAGGGCACTGCCGG
>CP070772.1:758493-769866 GCA_020345805.1 Phycisphaerales bacterium
CGATCATGTGGCGCAGGATTGTGCTCTTGCCCGAGCCCGAGGCCCCCATGATCGCCATGTACTGGCCCGTATCGATCCGCAGATCGATCGACCGCAGGGCCTCCACCAGCACCGAGCCGTCCGGCTTGAAGTACGTCTTGCTGATGCCCCGCAGGTCTGCGACCGTGGAGTTCGAGGCTTCGGACGGACTGGATGGCGGGCTGGTCTTGATCATGAGCGAACCTGATATGGCCGAGTATTGTAGCGGCGCTGAGGAGTTCGTACCGGCCACCCATCGCCCGGCTGCGTCGCTACACTGGCTCCCCGCCCCCGGAATCCCCCGGCCCCCCTCGGAATGGGACAGCCGCTTCCGCATCACGAACCGTCATGACCCCCGACCGTGAGACATTCCGAACGCTCGCCTCCCGCGGCAATCTCATCACCCTCACCAGGCGACTGATGAGCGATCAGCTCACGCCCGTGCTCGCCTACCGGCGGCTGGTCCGCCCCGATGAGCGCACCGCCCCCAGCTTCCTCTTCGAGTCCGTCGAGGGCGGCTCAGCCGTCGGCCGGCATTCGTTCCTCGGCGCTCAGCCGGCGATGGAGGTCATCGCCCGTGGTCATGAAGTCACGATCATCGACCATCGGCCGGGCGGCAGGAACGGCAGCCCGCCCGTCACCGCGACCACCACCGACCCCAATCCTCTCAGCGTGCCGCGGCGACTGACCGCCGACTGGAAACCGGTCACCGCCATCCCCACCGCCGGCGGCACGCCCGCCGATTTCACCGGCGGGGGATGGATCGGCTACGCGGCCTACGACGCGGCTCGGTATCTCGAGCCGGAGAAGCTGCCGTTCTCATCCGCTCCCCCCGATGATCGCGACCTGCCGGACATGCACTTCTGCCTGTATCGCCAGATCGCGGTCTTCGATCACGTCGAGAAGGTTCTCTACGCAATCCATCACGTCCTGCTGGATGAGCATGATTCGGTGGATGCGGCATATGACGCGGGTTGCGCCGAGCTGGCGGAATTCGTCGACCGCCTGGAGACGCACGCCGTTCCCCTCCCCGCAGGGTCGGTCTCACTTGATCTTGCCCGCCGCCCGCACGACGAGCTGGAATCCAACTTCACCCGCGGCGATTTCGAGAAGGCGGTGGAGAGAATCAAGGAATACATCGCCGCGGGCGATGCATTCCAGATCGTGATAAGCCAGCGCTTCCGGCGACGGACCGCCGCCGATCCGTTCGAGATTTATCGCGCGTTGCGCATCGTCAACCCCAGCCCGTACATGATCTACCTCCAGGCGCTAGGCTCGATCCTCGTGGCTTCGAGTCCCGAGATCCTCTGCCGGGTGCAGAAGGGGGTTGTAACGAGCCGGCCACTGGCGGGGACCCGCAAGCGCGGCGAGACGCCCGAGGAAGATCTCGCCCTGGAGGAAGAACTGCGCGCCGACGAAAAGGAGCGGGCTGAGCACGTGATGCTGGTGGACCTCGGACGCAACGATCTGGGACGCGTCTGCGATCTGGCATCCATCAAGCTCGACAAGATCATGAACGTGGAGCGATACAGCCACGTGATGCATCTTTCATCGACGGTGACCGGGCGGCTGAGCGACGATCTGGATTGCTGGGACGCTCTGCAGCAGACGCTCCCGGTGGGCACGGTGAGCGGGGCGCCGAAGGTGCGGGCGATGCAGATCATCGACGAGCTGGAGCCGACGCGGCGCGGCCCTTATGCCGGAGGGATCGGAGGCGTGGGCTTCACGGGCGAGATGGATATCGCCATCGCCTTGCGCACCATGGTGATCCCCACCGCGATGCACAAAGACAATGAATGGACGGTTCATCTCCAGGCCGGGGCGGGGATTGTCGCCGACTCGATCCCCGCGCGGGAATACGAGGAAACCGTCAACAAGGCCGCCGCCCTCGGCCGGGCGATCGACCTCGCCGAAACCACCTTCCGCACACCATGACCCCCTCCGGATCCCAAAAACAAAAAAAAGGGGTCGGGAGTCTTTTTTAAAGACTCCCGACCCCTTTTCTCCTCCTGTTCGCGCGATGCCGGCACATCAACTACGCCGCGGACATCGTTCTGTTCACCGGTTTTGCCCTGATCACGCAATACCCGTGGTCGCTCATCGCGCCACTGATAATGCTCATTTCATTCGCGACCTGGGTGATTCCGGCGCACGACAAATACCTCGCCGACCGGTACGGCGAGGAGTTCGCCGAATACGCGAAGCGCGCCAACCGGCTGGTTCCGTACGTGTATTGACCTGCAGGGCAGCGGTGGTCACGGACCATCCGGCGTCAACTCGTCGAACACCTTCTCGAGCACTTTCAGCGCGAAACGTGCCGAAGAGGTGACCGGGCCGCCGGCGCGACACTTCCTTGAGCTTGCCCGCCTCGGGTCCTTTCGACATCGTGAGGCTTATTGATTGATCGAGTCCCGCGCCCTCGACGGTTGCATTCGGGGTCGCAGCCTCTTCGAATCCTGTTCTGCCCCACGGATCGCCGACGAGGAAGTGACGATCTCGCGGCGGACTTCGACGGCGGCTATGATGGGCTCCATCGTGACCTACGCGGTGATCTTCGATGTGGATGGCGTGCTGGTGGATTCTTACCGCGCGCATTTTGAAAGCTGGCACGTGGTGGCGGCGGAGGTCGGCGTGACGTTCACGGAACAGCAGTTTGCCGCCACCTTCGGCCGCACCAGCCGCGACATCATCAAACAGCTCTGGGGCGAGAAGGCGAACATGTCCGATGAGCGCATCGCCGAGCTTGATGATCGCAAGGAGGCGGAGTACCGGCGGATAATCGCCGACGACTTCCCTCACATGGACGGGGCGGTGGAGCTGATCGAAGCGCTGCACGACGACGGCTTCAATCTCGCGGTGGGTTCATCCGGCCCGCCCGCCAACGTGGAACTCGTCCTCGACAGCCTCGATCGGCGCGAGATGTTCAGCGCCATGGTCACGGGCGTCGATGTCACGCGCGGCAAGCCGGATCCGCAGGTATTTCAACTTGCGGCCGAGCGCCTCGGCGTTCCGCCGGAGTGTTGCGCGGTGGTGGAGGACGCCCCGGCGGGCGTGGCCGCGGCGAACAGAGCGGGGATGCTCAGCATCGGCTTCGCCTCCACCGGCCGCGCCATCGAGGAACTGAACGAAGCCCGCCTCGCCGTCCATTCCCTGGGCGAGTTGACACCGCAGATCATCCGGCGACATCTGCCGGTCAGTTGAAGAGTCGCACGATGTCGTTATAGGTGACGACGATAAAGAGGCCGGCGATCAGGAATATCCCCACCACGGTCGCGACGTTCTGGAAAGCAACCGATGGCGGCCGGCCCTTGAACCGCTCGTAGATCAGGAACAGGAACAGCCCGCCGTCCACGATCGGCAGGGGCAGGAAATTGATCACCGCCAGGTTCACGCTGATCATGGCCAAGAAGAAGATGAGATAGGTGAAGCCGCGATCGGCGACCTTGGTGCCGATGTGCATGATCCCCACGGGCCCCCGCAACTGCTCCACGCCCACCGTGCCACGAACCAGGCGATCGATGGTCATGTAGGTGAGCACGATGAGCTTGTGCGTTTCGCGGAACCCCATGCTGATGGCGGTGACGGGATTGCCCTGCGATGAGAGGGTGGTATAGACCGGCTCGAAGGCCGCCGGCGGCAGGTCGCTGCGCCAGGCCAGTTCATGCAGTCCCGCCACGTCCTCCGGCGTCAGCGCCATGGTCAAGACTTCGACCGGATGGCCCGGCGTGGGATGAGTGACGGCCAGTTGCACCGTCGCGCCGGCGGACTGCGAAGCCGCATCCATGGTGTGCAGTCGCAGAGCTTCGCGCAGGCTCACCCAGTCTTTCACCGGGGTGTCGTTGACCGCGTCGATCCGCGTGCGCGGCCCCAGCTCAAGCGCGGCCACGGGCGCGGCAACCCGCTCCGTGCTGCGCCCGTCCGGGGTGGGACGGGCGATCGTGCCGAACGGCTGGGCGATGTAGGGCAGGTCCCAGGCATAGCCGGGATATATGCCCAGCTCACCCTTGCGGTTCACCTCCGCCATGACCTTCAGCTCCTCACCGTCACGGAGCAGTGTCAGCGGGACCGGGCGCCCCGCGTAGCTCTTGAGTTCGGTCCTGAGGTCGAGGATTCGGGGGCCGTGCAGCAGTACCACGCTCAGGATCACATCACCTTCGCGAAGGAGGTCGCGGTTTGCGCCGCCCCGCCCCATCCTGCCCACGGTGATGAGCGGGGTCATTCCCAGAAGACCGCTCTCGAACTCGCGCTTGCCGTCGGCGGCAAGCTGCGGATAGCGAATGATCTGATACTCGGGCGTAACGGGCACTTCCGCGGCGACCAGCCCGCCGGTCGGCTCGCCGTTCTCATCCACGGATCGCCAGAACGTCTGCACCGGAGTGCCGTCGCGCCCGGCGATGATCTTTTCCAGTTGCTGGAAGGTGCTGACCGGCTGCCCGTCGGCTTCGACAAGCTGCATTCCCGGCCTGACGCCCGCCGCGGCCAGCCCGGTCGTTTCCAGCAGGCTCTGCAGGCTGCCCTCCGAATCGTCCTTGGCGAGCAGGGTATTGGAGGAGCCCGGATCGATGCCGATCCCCAGCAGACCGGTGCGGGGATCGATGGCGGGCTTCAGATTGAAGCGCAGAGGCCGGTCGTAACCGGCGCGGCGCACGGTCAGGAGGACCGGCTCGTTCTCCTTGCTCATGGCCGAGGCGATCCGCACGTCGGCGAAGGTCCGGGCCTTGACGCCGTTGATGTGGGTCACCTCGTCGCCGGGCAGGAGGCCGACGCTGGCGATGCCGAGCTCCGTTGCGTTGTCGGGCATGGTGGTGCCGGCGGCGAGCATCGCCGAGGCCTCCCCCACCACCGGTGCCTCGAACCGCACGCCCACCTGGAAGGCGACGATGAACATCACCAGCGCGGTGAGCACGTTCATGATCACGCCGGCCGAAACCACGATCATCCGCCGGCCCACGGGACACATGTTGTAGCTTCGCGGATCGTCGGACACCGCGCTGGGCTTGGCGTCTTCCTGCCCCAGCATCTTGACGAACCCACCGATGGGGAGCCAGCGGAGGGAGTATTCGGTCTCGCCGATCCCGTGGCGGGCCAGCTCCTGTTCCTTCAGATCCGCGGGCAACTTTCCGGTTTTCTCCTTCACCTTCCCCGCGGTGGTGCCTGCGGCGAAGCCCACGCCCTTCCGCCACGCCACGCAGACCGGCCCCATCCCGACGGCGAAGGCCTCGGTGCGAATCCCCGCCCACTTCGCGGCGAGGAAATGCCCCAGCTCGTGCACGAAGATGAGCACGCCGAAGCCGAAGATGATCAGGAACAGGTTGTACAGCGAGGAGAGGTATTCCATGTGTCGTCTTCAGCGGCGGCGGGTCGGAAGTGGGGAGGCTGAGAGGCTTGCGGGTCGTCAGTGACAATGATCGACCGACAGACGCCGCCGGTTCAGGGCGAGGTCCGCCCCGCCACGCGATCTACAGGACCGGAGGCGGAACGACTCATGATACGCTCGGCAACGAACCCGCGGGCCGCCCGATCCGCCTGGCGCATGTCCTGGAGCGACCGGATGGGGGCGGGGGCGATCGCGTCCATGGCTTCCCGGACCAGATTGGTGATATCCGGAAACGCGATGCGACGGTCCAGAAACGCCGCCACCGCCGCCTCGTTGGCCGCGTTGAGAATCGCCCCGGCGGTGCCCTGGACCTCGATTACCCGGCGGGCCAGGGCCAGGGCCCCGAAGCATTCCTCATCCACCGGCTCGAAATCCATACTTCCCAGCTCCTGCCAGTTCATGGTCCGCGAGCATCCCTCCAGCCGATTGGGCCAGGTCAGGGCGAACTGGATGGGCGTGCGCATGTCCGGAGGGCCGAGCTGAGCGACGACCGAACCGTCCACAAACTCCACCATCCCGTGGATCAGCGACTGGGGATGGACCAGGACCTCGATCTTCTCCGCGGGCAGGTCGAAGAGCCAGTGGGCTTCGATGATCTCCAGGGCCTTGTTCATCAGTGTCGCCGAGTCGATGGTGATCTTCGGCCCCATGTCCCAAGTGGGATGGTTCAGGGCCTGATCGACCGTGGCGCGGTCGAGTTGCTGTTTCGTCCAGCCGCGGAACGGCCCGCCGGAAGCGGTGAGGATGATGCGCCCGATCTCATCTGCCGACCGCCCGCTGCGCAGGCACTGAAAGATGGCGCTGTGCTCCGAATCGATGGGGAGCAGGGCCACACCCTTCTCGCGTGCCGCCGGCACCACAAGACTACCCGCGGCGACGAGGGTCTCCTTGTTGGCCAGGGCGACGTCGCAGCCGCGATCGATCGCGGTCAGGACCGGCTCCAAGCCCGCCGATCCCACCATGGCCGCCACCACCAGATCGCCGGGCTCGGCGGCGGCCTCCACCAGGTGCGTCGCCGCCTGCGGCCCCGCATAGACATGCTCGATGCCGTTGAGCGGTTCGGCCTGGGCCGGATCGGCGACCGCGGCGTGGCGGGCTCCGACTCGCCCAACTTGTTCAGCCAGCAGGCCGGACCGTGCGCCGGCCGCCAACCCCACCACCTCAAAGGTGGGGAACGCCCGATCGCGCAGATGCTCGATCACCTCCAGGGTGCTCACGCCGATGGAGCCGGTGGAGCCGAGCAGGATGAGCCGGCGAGGCTTCGCCTTGGCGCTTGCGGTCATTCCTCGTTCACCTCTGCCGCCGCCTCCCGCGCGGCTTTTGTCACCTTGGACCGGCTGCGGTACAGCGATCGGCGCGGCTTGGGCTTGGAAGCGCCCCCATCAACCGTGCCGGCCACCAGAGAAGCGGACGGTTTTGCGGCCGGCGCGTCCTCGGCTTTCGGCCGAGGCGCGGTCTTGGGGGTCTTTGGTTCGGTGGAAGGCTTCCGCGGGCGTTTCCTGGCCGGCCGGCTGGTGGCCGCCCTCTTGCCCGTGGTCCGGGGCGCCGGCTCCTCCGCCGCGGCGGATTTGGAGCTGCGCTTCTTGCGCCGGGACCGTTTGCTCTTTTTCTTCGTGCCGGCGGAGGGCTCCTTATCCGCGGCCGCATCCTGCCCGGCGGCGCTTTCCACCGCAGGCTTCGCCTCTGCGGCGGCCTTGACCGCGGTCTCCTTGGCGGATCGGCGCGTGCGGCCCCCGCGCCGGCCCCGCCGTCGCCGCGAAGGACGCTTCTTGGACTCTTCCCCATCCTTCGCATCCGTGGATGCCTGATCGGTTTCCGCGGTTTCGGACAACCGGTCTTCAATCAGGGCCGCCTCCTTGGGAGTGAGAGACGACATGTGGGTGTTGATCTCCGGCGTCCCCGGTTCGCTGCACAACTCCAGGATTTCGCGCGATCTGACGCCCAGTTCCTTGGCCAGCACGTGCACGCGCACCGGCGCATCCCGCAGAGGTGGAGCCGTCTCCGCGGCCTCCGATGCCCCGGGCGCTTCGGCGGGGGCCTTCCTGGGCCTTCTTCTTCGTCGTTTGCGACGGGACCGCCCTTCGGCGCCCTCCTCGGCTCCCGGGGCCTCCTCCTCCCCGGTCTTCTCGGCCACCACGGTCGCCACGCGTCGCCTTCGCCGGCGGGGTCGAGCGGCTTTCTCCTCGGCCTCCTCATCCGGCCGGGCCTCCGCCTCCGCGGCGCCGACCGGTTCTTCCTCTCCGGTGTCAAAGCCACCGGCGAGGGCGACTTTCGACGCGTCGGCGGGGCCGCCCTTTCGTGGCCGCCGCCGCCGTGACGGGGCCCGCTTGGGAGCGGCTTCCTCTTCCTCCGGCCGCCGCTCGGCCTTCTCCAACTCCTCCAGCGTGGGGGCCTTCAGCTCGGGAAGCTGAGAGATGCTGATGTCCGCGTTCCGGCCGTCATAGGCGTAGTAATCGACTCGATCGACAGGGATCGCATCGCTCACCCGCACGTCGATCACCTTCCCCGAGGTGCCTTCCAGCCCCACAAGCTGGCGGCGTTTGCCGCTGAGCAGCACGGAGGCCACCCTCGGCGAGCACGCCAACTCCAGGCGGTGAACCCGGTCGAACTGGAGGAGGTAACCGATCTGACGTACCACGTCGGCGGCGACGGACTCCGGGGACTGGATCTCGCCGTGACCGTCGCATTGAGGGCAGGAGATGAAATGGCTCTTGCGCAGGCTCGGCCTCATGCGCTGACGGGTCATCTCCAGCAGGCCCAGGCGGCTGATCCGGACCGTGGTGGTCTTGGCCCGGTCGCGCTTGAGGTTGTCGCGGAACCGCTCCTCGATCTTTCGTCGATGCTGGGGCAGGCGCATGTCAATCAGGTCGTTGACGATCAGGCCGCCCAGGTCGCGAAGCCGAAGCTGGCGGCAGATCTCGTCCACCGCCTCGCAGTTGGTTTCGTACGCATTCGTTTCGCTGTCCCGGGCGCTGCGGCTCTTGCCGCTGTTGACATCGACCGCGACCAGGGCCTCGGTCTGATCGATGACGAGGCGGCCTCCCGAGAGAAGGGGAACCTCGCGGCTGTGGATGAGCTCTATCTGCCTCTCGATGTCGAAGGCGTGGAAGATCGGGACCCCGCCGCGATAGCGAACGACCTTTGGGGCCGATCGCGGGGCAACCACGCTGAGGAACGTATTGGCCCGCTCATAGGCCGATTCCGAATCCGCAATGATCGCCTTGATCGAAGGCCGGAGCACGTCGCGGATGGTGCGGATCAGCAGATCCGACTCGGTGTAGAGCTCGCAGGGGGCGGCCACGCTCTTGATCCGCTGCTCCATGACCTTCCACAGGCGCATGAGGTAGGCCACGTCCCGCTTCAGATCGGTCTTGGTGCGGCCGAGACCGGCGGTGCGGAGAATGAAGCCGAATCCTTCGGGCAGGGTGAGGGAATCAAGGACCTTGCGCATCTCCCGGCGCTGCTCTTCATCCTCGACCTTTCTGGACACCCCCACCCGTCCCATTTCGGGCATGAGCACGAGCAGCCGTCCGGGGATGGAAAGGTAGCTGGTGAGAGTGGGGCCCTTGGTGCCGATGCCCTCCTTGAGCACCTGCACCAATACTTCATCGCCCCGCCTCAGGGCTTCGTGGATGGGCGGGCGCTCCCGACGGGGGATCTTCTTCCCCACCCGCTCGGTGCGTTCGCGACCCGGGAAATACCGCGGGTGCAGATCGGAGATGTGCAGGAAACCGTTGGCTCCCTGCCCGTAGTCGATAAACGCCGCCTGAATGGCCGACTCAACGTTGAGTACTCGGCCCTTGTAGATGTTGCCCACATTCGTCGCGGTGGCGGTCCGTTCGGCGTACAACTCCTCCAGATGCCGGTCCTCCAGAATCGCGATCCGGCATTCCTCGCCGGGCGAATCGTTGACCACCATCACTTCGGTCGGCTCTGCTTTTTTCCTGGCCAATTGGGCAGTTCTCCGGTGTTTTCAACCCGGCGAACCTGCCGCGCCGGTCCCGGCCGGCTGGCGCCCTTCGCGCACGTGCGCCGATTCAGCATGCTGTTTCGGTCAGCGGGTGGGTGAAGGGAGCGAAGTTCCTCCTTGTTTCGGCGCCGTTGGGATAACTCGGGACCACGCGTTGCGTTCGTCGGTGGCCGGCTCCGGTCCTCCCCGCCACCATCGCGGTGTACGCGGGATCAATGCCGGGCGCCGGCCCAATATCGGTTGTGAACCCGAAACGTCAGCCGGCGGACCAACCGCCGTCGGCTTCGGGAAGGATCTTATGTAGCTCCTCGCGCAGGCAGTTGAGCACCTGACGCTCGGAATCGAACGAACCGACCTTGCGGGCCAGCCGCTCGCATTGGGGGATATTCACGGCCCGGATCACCCGCTTCACCGGAGGGATCTGCGCCGGGACCAATGATAGCGTACGCAGCCCCAGGCCGATCAGCAACATCGTGTAAAGCGTCTCCCCCGCAATCTCGCCGCAAAGACTGGTCTCGATGTTGAATCGCTTGCTCGTCCGGATCACGGCCTTGACCAGTTGCAGCACCGCGGGGTTTGCCGCGGTGTACAGATTGGCCACCCGCTCATTGCCTCTATCGACCGCCAGCGTGTACTGGATCAGATCGTTGGTGCCGATTGAGAAAAAAGACACCTCGCGGGCGAAAACCGTGGCCATCAACGCCGCGCTGGGCACTTCGACCATGATCCCCAGCTCCACGTTCCGGTCAAAATCGATCCCCTCCTCCTGAAGCTCCTCCATCACGTCCTGCACGATCATCTTCGTCTGACGCACTTCCATCGCGGTGGAGATGAGCGGGAACATGATCTTCACCGGCCCGAAGGCCGACGCCCGCAGCAGGGCCCGCAACTGCGTCCGGAACATCGAGAGGTTCTGCAGGCAGTAGCGGATGCTCCGCAGGCCGAGCATGGGGTTCCGCTCCGGCTCCTCGGCCTGCTCCTGGGTGTACTTGTCCGCACCCAGGTCCATGGTGCGGATGGTCAGCGGCCGCCCCCCCACCGCCACCACGGCCTGGCGGTACTCCTCGAAGTGCTCCTCCTCGCTCGGGGGATGGCCGCGGGTCAGATAGAGGAATTCCGTCCGGAAGAGCCCCACCCCGTCTCCGCCGTTCTTCAGCAGGGCCTCTATTTCGTGCGCGAACTCGATGTTGCCCAACAGCTCGATCCGCACGCCGTCGAGAGTCACCGGCTCCAGGGTCACCAGATCGCGGAGATCGGCGTCGATCCGGGCCCGGCGCTCGATGTCCCGCCGGTACCGGTCCAGGGTTTCATCGTCGGGATCGACGATGAGCAGGCCGGCTCCCCCGTCGATGATGACCGTGTCCCCATCCTCCACCGCTGCGCTGACCCGCTGACAGCCCACCACCACCGGGATCCCCAGAGCGGCGGCCACGATGGAGGTGTGACCGGTGCGCCCGCCCGCGTCGGTGGCGCAGCCCAGCACCTTGGTGGTGTCCAGCGAGGCCGCCTGGGCGGGGGTCATTTCGTGGCTGATAACGATGACCGGCTCGGTCACCTTGGCCAGGCGGTCCCGGCTCTGCCCCACCAGCTTGGCGAGGACCCGCTGATCCAAGTCCATCACGTCGTTGGCCTTGTGGCGGAACACCTCGGTGCCCATGGCCCTGAAGCGGTCCGCCAGGTAGCGGAAGGCCTCCGCCACCGCGTAGGCGGCCGTGACGTGCTCCTTCTCGATCCGCTCCCGAATCGGATCAACCAGCGACTGGTCCTGGAGAAGGCCGATGTGGAACTCGAAGATCTTGGCCGGTTCCGGGCCCAGCTTCTCCGCAGCCCGGTCCCGGTCCGCCTCCAGCTCCGCCGTGGCCAGCTCGATGGAGGTGGACAGCCGCCACACCTCGTTGTCCACGTCTTCCGGCTTGACCGTGTGATAGGGCACCCGCCGGAGCACTTCCTCCAGCACAAACGCTCGTCCGATGACCACACCGGGCGCGACGGGAATGCCCTTTATCGT
>CP070772.1:769966-781243 GCA_020345805.1 Phycisphaerales bacterium
CTCCAGCGAACTGTTCAGCGAGGCGGCGATAGAGTTCCTCAACAATCGCGAGCGCGATGATGATCCGTTTCTGATGTACGTGTCGTACACGGCGCCTCATGATCCGCGAATGGCCCCGGATGAGTATGCCGCGATGTATCGGCCGGAGGACATCGCACTGCCACCGAACTTCATGCCGGAGCATCCGTTTCCGATCGGCGATCTGAGGGTCCGCGACGAGCGTCTTGCCCCGTTTCCTAGAACGCCTGAAGTAGTCCGCAAGCACATCGCCGCGTACTACGCGATGATCACTCATCTGGATGCTCAGATCGGCCGGGTCTTGGATGCGCTGGAGGCGAGCGGGGAGGCGGAGAACACCATCGTCATCCTGGCCGGCGACAACGGCCTGGCGGTCGGCCAACACGGGCTGCTGGGCAAGCAGAACATCTACGAACACAGCGCGCGAGTGCCGCTGATCATCAGCGGGCCGGGCATCCCCCGCGGGAAGCGATGCGAGGCGCTGTGTTACCTGCACGATGTGTTCCCGACGATCTGCGAGTTGACCGGCCTGCCGATCCCGGATTCGGTCCAGAGCCTCAGCCTGGCACCGCTGATCAGGAATCAGAAGGCGGCGGTGCGTGATTCGGTATACCTGGCTTATTCCACCACCGCAGATGCGCTCATCGACGGCTTCCAGCAGGAGCCGGGCGTGCTGCGCGGCGTGCGGCGCGGGTCGTGGAAGCTCATCCTCTCCAACTGCGGCGAAACGATCACCAGACAACTGTTCGACCTGCGGGACGATCCCTGGGAGGTGAAGAACCTCGCCGATAACTCGGAGGCGGCCGACCGGGTGGAGGAGATGACGCGGTTGCTGGAGGAATGGATCGAAAGAAGCGGCGATACGATCGATCCGAATCAGCCGGGCTGGAACTTCCCGCCTCTGCGATAGTGCGGGGCGCGGAGAATCCGGGCGTTTTCGCGGTTGCGGGCGATGCCTGAGCCAGTGGGGCCGCCAATTTGCCGATAGGCCGGGGGGGCATATCATGCGTGCATCCCCAATCAGGCGACAGACAACCATGAAAAACCCGGACCAATCCGATCCCAGAACGCTCGACCCCGGCTCCTGGATGGGCTCACCGACGGGTGGGCTGCCCCTGCCGGACCCCCGACTGGCGATCCAGATCCAGCGCACGAGGGAGATGACCATCGACGAGCTGATGCTCGAGAACCGGGTGATCTTCCTGGTGGGCGAGATCAGCTACGTGGCCGCGGCCCGCGTGATGATGCAGATGCTCTATCTGGAAGACCAGAAGCGCGGGCAGGAGATCAACCTCTACATCAACTCCCCCGGCGGCTCGGTGGACGACACGCTGGCAATCTACGACACCATGCAGTTCATCAGCTCGGATGTCTCCACCTACTGCATCGGGCGGGCGTATTCCGGCGGGGCGGTGCTGCTGGCGGCGGGAACGCCGGGCAAGCGCCACATCCTCCCCCACGCCAAGGTGATGATCCACCAGCCCTACGGCGGCGTCACCGGCCAGACCACCGACGTGCAGATCCAGGCCGAGCAGATCATCAAGGCCAAGCAGACGCTCAACGAGATCATCGCCCGGCACTCCGGGCAGACCGTCGAACAGGTGGCCAAGGACGGGGAGCGCGACAAGTTCTTCACCGCCCAGGAGGCCAAGGAGTACGGGCTGGTGGACGAAGTGTTCACCGCCGATGAGAAGAAGAAGGACGACTGAGAACCCCCCGCCGCCGACGGCGACTGAACCAGGTGCACAAAGCCATGTCAACGCTTGTTCCCATCGTGATCGAGAAGACCAGCCGCGGCGAGCGGTCCTATGACATCTACTCCCGACTTCTCAACGATCGCATCATCTTCCTTGGCGGGGGCGTGGATGACGAGGTGTCAAACCTGGTGGTGGCCCAGCTTCTGTTCCTGGCCAACGAGGACGCCAAGACCGACATCAGCCTCTATATCAACAGCCCGGGCGGATCGGTAACCGCCGGTCTGGGCATCATCGACACCATGAACTTCGTGCCCTCGGATGTGGCGACCTACATCATCGGCCAAGCCGCCTCGATGGGCTCGCTTATCGCCGCCAGCGGGGCCAAGGGCAAGCGGTTCACCCTGCCCCACGCCAAAAACCTGATGCACCAGCCGATGCTGGCTGGCGTGCTGGAGGGCCAGGCCTCGGACCTGGAGATCGAGGCCCGGGAGATGCTCCGTCTCCGCGAGATCATTTACGACATCTACGCGGACAAGACCGGCCAGCCCAAGGACAAGATCAGCGAGGACTGCGACCGCAACAACTGGCTCAGCGCCGAGGAGATGGTGGCCTACGGCTTGGCGGACCAGATCCTCGAGCGCCTGCCGGAGACGAAGCCCGCCGACGGCGATTAGTCGCACGCCGACAAACTTCAGGCAACCCCGCCGGCGTGGAATCGACAGGGCCCATGCCCTGGCCGACGGATGTGCCCCGCTTCTCTCCAATCCCCCGCAAGGCCTCTGTTCCGCTCGGCCGGGCACTGGTCCCGGTTGACCGGCTCACGCGGCCGATGGTAGCCTGCCGCCATTCGTACAGCCTTCCGTAGACGACCGGCTCTCGGCAGGTCGGCCGCTTGCGGACGCGGAGTTTGCTGCTCGTCCGTAACCGGGCCTTGCACAGGAGGTCTTACAGCTATGGCATGGTGGCATTGGGTTCTGATTGTCGCGATCATCGTGCTCATCGTATTGTTTGTGATGCTCAGAAAGAAGGGCGCGTAGCACACCACCGGAACATTGGGACTGTCACACTCCAGATAAGGCTGGCGCGCTTCCGGCGATCGGTCTGGCCTGCCGGGTCGGGCTTGCGCGGAGCGCGAGGCCTTCCGCGTTCCGTCACCGCGGCCCGCAAGGGGATTGATGCGCAGACGCCGGGGCGGGATCCAGGTCCCGGGGCCGCGCACTTTTTGCGCCGGCGACGGCCGGCGCCGAACCGGTGCTTTTCGTACACTGTTTTCATGTCCCCTCTCGGCCGGTCCATCTGCCTGAGCTTGGCGCTGCTGCTCTCGGCGGCGGGAGCGGGCTGCCGCTGGGCCAACCTGGAGGCGGAGAATGATCGCCTGCGCGAGGAGGTCATGGACCTGACCGACCAGGTCACCGGCCTGAAGGCGCGCAACCGGGAGCTGATCGCGGAACTGTCCCAGGCTTCAACTGCACCGGGTTCTCTGCCAGATGCGGTCCGACAGGCCACTCCCCGCGTTGCCGGCATCGAGATTGACCGGCTCAGCCACGCCAGGGACGAAGATGAGGATGGCATGCCGGAGACTATCCTGGTCTATATCACGTCCCGGGACGGGCGGGAGCGCTTCGTCCAGCTCGTGGGCGAACTGGTGGTCACCGCCACCGTTGCTCACGGCAAGGCCCCTGCCGTGACTGTCGGCAGCATTACGCTGAACCCGGCGGAGCTGCGTGACGCCTACCGCAACGGCTTCATGGGCACCCACTACAGCGTGACGGTGCCGATCGACGTTTCCGCCCTCTCCCGCGGCGATCTCGATCTGCCGTGCCTGGTGTGCGCCACCTTCGAGGACGGCCTGATGGGCCAGCATCACACCGCCGAGCGCAGCGTGCCTCTGCACCGTGGCCGCTGAGGGCCCTCGAAGGTCCGGAGACTGTATACTGCCGCATCATGCGACGCCGCGTTGCGATATCGACGCTCATGCTGGCTATCGCGCTGCTTCTGGGCGGCTGCCAAAAGCCGCTGTTCCCGCGGAACGCGCCGCGGACACAGTTTGAGACCTACGACCTGATGCGGCGTCGATACCAGCCGCTTGAAGAGCCGGACGTATTCGGCAATCCGCAGCCGGCGCTGCGGGCCAGGCTCTCACCGGACTACTGATCCGGCTCGCCCCAGCCTGCAATCTGAGCGCCGATTGCTCGGCGCTGTGGAATTCCTTGCGGAAGCTGAAGGTTTGAGGCCACTGTCGTCCGATAGTGTGAAATAGCCCGATTAGGCAATTCACACGTGACAGCGGCACGCGCGCGGACATCCCGGCTCTCCCATCCGTCCCGACGCACCGGCATCGTCTGGGCCAGCTTCGGCGCGGCCATGACGATCGTGGCCGGTTTGCTGTTCTGGGGCAGCCCCAGCGATGATCAAGGCGGCCTGCTCATTGCCGTCAACCCCGGCACGTCCGCCGAACGCATCGCCCAGGATCCGCTCTTCCAGATCCAGGCCCCGCTGGATCGCCAGCGCTGGACGGGCATCGTCATTCATCATCTGGGGGAACCGGCGGGGAACGCCCAGACCATCCATCGCCGGCACCTGGCCCGGGGCTTTGACGGCTTGGGCTATCACTTCATCATCGGCAACGGCAACGGCCTCGGGGACGGGGCGGTGGAGGTGGGATATCGCTGGAATCAGCAGCTCGCCGGCGCTCACGTGGGCGGACCGGCCGGCATCCATCACAACAACCACTCCATCGCCATCTGCCTGATCGGTAACGGCGATCGCCGGTCTTTCACCGAGCGTCAGATGGCCAGCCTGGTGAGCCTGACGCAGCGCCTCCAGCGGGAGCTGAACATCCCCGACACCGCCGTCCGCATGCATCGCGACCTGGTCTCGACCGCCTCCGGTCCGGGCGGTTTTTTCCGCGAAGGCCAATTCCGTGAGCAGCTGCGCGAAGTGAGGCGTTGATCGGCCCCCGCACAGTGATTACCCTACCCGGCGTTCGTTCCGATACTCCGAACGTAACCCGAACACTTGTTGGGCACCAACCCAAGGTGATCGGCGCGGCCGAAGCGGTCGATAATAACTACGAAGCCCTGCCGTGAATCGGCCGCCCGTTATCGCTTCAGCCTCTCCGGCCCGCCTCCGTCTTGGGCACGATCTCGCCATGAGCCATCCTCAACAGATTGCCGGCTACACCATCCTGGCGAAGATCGGCCAAGGCGCCGCCTCGGACCTCTATGCGGTGCAGGATCCCAGGACCAAGCAGGTCTGGGCCCTCAAGCATGTCACCAAGCACTCGGACAAGGACCAGCGCTTCATCGAGCAGGTCGAAAACGAGTACGCCGTCGGCTCCAAGCTCGACCACCGCAACATCCGGGGCGTGCACCGGCTGACCCGGCACCGGAAGATGTTCAAGGTCCGCGCCGTCTCCCTCCTCATGGAGCTGGTGGACGCTCACACCCTGGATCAGGATCTGCCCAAGAACGACCGCGAGGCGGTCGCGATCTTCACCCAGATCGCCGAGGGCCTCGCACACATGCACGGCCGGGGCTACGTCCACGCGGACATGAAGCCCAACAATGTCATGCTCACCGATGACAACGTGGTGAAGATCATCGATCTGGGCCAGGGCTGCCCCATCGGCACGGTCAAGAAGCGCATCCAGGGCACGCCCGGGTACATGGCCCC
Organism: Phycisphaerales bacterium; assembly: GCA_020345805.1. Taxonomy (GTDB): domain Bacteria; phylum Planctomycetota; class Phycisphaerae; order Phycisphaerales; family SM1A02. The sequence continues at coordinate 775,357 of CP070772.1, forward strand.
GGAGCAGGCGCACCGGCAGGCCATCACCCCTCAGACCGACATCTACAACTTCGGGGCGACCATGTACTGGGTGCTGATCGGCGAGGTGATCCCCACCGCCCTGCCTCCCAAGGACGACGCCGGCAGCCTCTTCTCCGGGGCCCTCGATGCGGAGATGGTCGAGCCGCCCGTCCCGCCGCATGAGAAGAACCCCCGCATACATCCGCTGCTGTCCAAGCAGATCCTCGATTGCGTGCAGCTCAATCCCGCGGACCGGCCGGATTCGATGGAGGTGGTGGCCAACCGCCTGCAACTGATCGGCGAGCTTCTGGAAAACCCCGCCCAGACCGCCCCCCCCGTGGTCGGGAATGAGGACACCGTCGAGACGGATTTCTGATCTGTCGCACGGCGGGCACCGCAGACATAACAGGAGCGAGGTACGGCGCTACTTGCCCGGTACCTGCGACTCAACCCCAGTTGCCTAGCACTTCGAAGATGTCGTCGATATTCACCACGCCGTCTTCGTTGATGTCTTCGGGGCAGGCATCGCACGCGCCCCAGGCCGCGAGCACCGCGAACAGGTCGTCGATGTTGACCGTGCCGTCGCAGTTGACGTCGGCATAGCCGCAGGAAGGCTCCGGCAGCAGCCAGGTGACCGCAACGTCCCAGTCGGTGTTGTAGTCGTCCTGTCTGCGCAGCTCGAGCACGTAATTGCCCGCCTCCAGACCGGTTATGTAGAGATGCTCGAGGTTGTTGACGTCGCTCTGGCTGACCACGTTGCCGCCCGCGAAGTAGGGCAGTCCCTCGTCGCCCACCAGCGTGACGATTTCGTTCTGCTCGTTTACCCGCCAGAGGATGAGATCGAAGTCCGCCGAAGCACCCTGGATCACGAAATCCCCGTTGTTAATGTACCGGTGCCAGGTTGCGAGAACGGCGACCTCATCGGCCGGATCGGTCACGTCAAACCGCCAGTAGCGGCTCTCGTACCGGTCGACATTGGCAAAGTCCCACCCGCGCCAATCGGCGTTTGAGGAAGCGGGCACGTCGGCGGCGCCGTCCTGCTCGGCGCCGGTGAGGATGAGGTGGCTTCGATTGACGTTGACCACATCCACGCCGTAGATGTCATCGAGCGGCCGATCGGTCACGCCGCGATTCGGGCCGGTGGTGTCGGGGTTGTTGGTCCAGCCGTCGCGATGCCGGGCTCCGCCGAGAATGACCGCCTTGATGACCACGGATCGTTCGGCGTTGGGGTTGGCGGCGAGCGGCGGCTCGGTGCGGGCGGTTTCCACCATCATGGCGCAAGCCGCGGAAACCACCGGCGTGGTGAAGCTGGTGACATCATCCGGATCGCCGGAGGAGACGATCTCCGGTTTCTGCCGGCCCGGGCCGTCGTAAGCGGCACCCGTATCGCCGGTGGTGTGACCGCCGCTCATGATTCCCACGGAGAGGCCGTTGTACATGTGGCTCATCAGCGGATAGTTCGTCCCGCCGTTGTTCACGCCGTTGACAATCAGCAGATCGTCGCGGTTGATGACGAAGTCGGCGCGGCGCAGGGCCTGGTTGTCCAGCGAAGTATTCTGGAAGGTGCCCACCCAACTGTTGTTGAAAATCTTCAGACCCTCGGGCGTGGGCAAGGGCTGGACGGTCGAGCCGAAGTTGGTCCGCAGGTAATCGTAGGTAAGCCAGCCGGTGGTCCCGGAGGCGACGGTGTAGAGGTGGATGGTGTCGATCCCGGGCGAGATGCTGGTTACCAGGCCGTAGTAGTTCTTACCCACGACGGTGGCGTGGTAGAACGCACCCGGGTCGCCGCTCATGGGGATGAAGGTTTTGCCGGCAAACTCGGGGTTGCCTTGGTTGGGCCCGTATGCCCCGACCTGTCCGGCTTCAACCTGGCCGACCACGACCCCTATCCCGGTCGGGACATTCTCCGCCCCGATGCGTTCGATCAGGTCATCCAGGCCGACCTCGGCGCTTACCGAGGCCCGGGCCGTCGAGGCGATGAGCAGGATCCCGGTCGCGAGCGCCACCGAGTGACCGATTCCAAGGCTTCTTTTCCACGTCTTCATTTCACCGCTCCGCAGAAGCAACACCGATAACCACCTCGCGGGTCCGGGGCGTCCGCTGCTTACAAGCTACCACCGGCACGCGGAGTGGCAATTCAAAAGCCGGAAACCGGCCGCGGGACATCCGGAGAAGCCGCACAGAGCCCGAACGGCGTGTCCGCCGCGTCCCGAACCGAGGCTTGTGCGTTCTGTTCTGAACTGGGACAGGATCAGTCGTTGGGCATGCCGGCGGCAAGCTGCTTGTCGATGGCGGCCAGCAGCCGCCGCTCCAGAGCCGTATCACGCGCCACCGGCGTCCAGTAACGCCCGGGCAGCGCCCGGCCCCCGGAGTCTGGATCGATGATCACCGTCCGGGTGGTGAGAGCGCGGCTCCAGGTCCCCCGGCGCACTCCCGGAGTGTGAGCGCGCTCCACGTAGACCCAGACCCGCAGCTCCAGATCGCCTACAAACCCCGTGAGGTCGGCTTCCTCATGCCCGGTCGCCAGGAGGTCCGGCCCGGTCAAGGTGATATCCCGGGTCGGGCGGGAAGAGTGGAAGCCGGCGGGAGCGAACTCGAACCGGGCACGACGCCGCTGGTGGGCCAGAGTGTTCTCCAGGCCCTGCCCAAACGTGGCGCTGTCGCCCTTCCACGGCTCGAGAGCCGAGCCCGCATCGACCGGGGAGGTCTCGATCACGCCGGATCTTCGATCGCGCAGGATCGCCTGCATGCCCCGGTCCCTGGCCGCTTCGACCGCGGCATCGAACACCCGGTGATATTGATCGGCCCCGATGGTCAAATATGCCGGCCCGCTCGAGGATGCGCAGCCTCCCGCGGCGAGCATTATCAGCGCCAGCGCTGTCGGCAAGGCGCGGCGGCAAGGGGGGAAATGTGCGGACCGGCCCAACATGACCGGTCAGTGTACCGTTTCTGCGGCGATTGCACGATCCGCCGCTCCGCGAGAGGCATCGGTGCCCAAAGCAGAAACTGAGCCCTCAACCGAGCGGTGTCAACGAGCCGATAACAGGGTCATGCCCGGCGAGGTTCAATCCGTCCTGAAGCTGGAGGTGCCGTTGATCGTGCAGATCGCGGACCGCATGATGCCGGCCGAGGACGTGCTGGCTCTGGGGCCCGGAGCGATTATGGAGCTTCCGAAGAACGCCGAGGAGGAGCTGGAGATACTGATCAACAACAAGCCCATCGGGCTGGGAACGGCGGTCAAGGTCGGCGAGCACTTCGGCGTGCGGGTGACCTACGTGGGCGATCTGCGAAAGCGCGTGGCCGCCCTGGCCGGAAAGGACTCACCCGCAAGCGGGCCCACACCGGAACCGGCCGATCCTGAGGCTGAAGCGCCGGCCGAGCAACCTCTCGCCGACCAGTGATGATCCGGTTCCCCGGCCGTCCTCGGCGGTCCGGGCATCCGGAGTTTTGACGTTTCGGCGTTTTGGCGTTCCGATGCCCGGATGCGAGCGGCCAAGATCCCCCAACTGATGTTGATGGTCCTGCTCCTGGCGGCCTTCGCCGTGTTCCTGATCTACCCGATCTGGCTGACCGTCAGCGGGGGTTTCGAGGCTACCGACGATGGTTTCACGCTGTACCACGTGGGCGCGGTGTTCGCCAATCCATCCCTGCGGGCCGGCCTCATGCACGCATTCGCAATCGCAGTATGCACAACGTGCCTCTGCACGATCATCGCCCTGCCCCTGGCGACCCTCAACGCCAAGTTCGACTTCCCGGGGAAGACGGCGCTTTCCACGCTCATCCTGCTGCCGATGATCCTTCCCCCCTTCGTGGGGGCGATCGGCCTGCACCAGATCCTGGGCCGGTCCGGGGCGCTCAACACGCTCCTCATCGATCTGGGCCTGATCGACCAGGGAATCGACTTCATCGGCCGGGGGGGAATGTGGGCGATCGTGGTCGTCGAAGCGCTGTACCTCTATCCCATCCTCTATCTGAACGCGACCGCCGCGCTGGCGAACCTCGACCCGACGCTGGAGGAGGCGGCGGAGAACCTGGGGGCATCGCGCTTCCGCAGGTTCTTTCAGATCGTCCTTCCGCTGATACGTCCCGGCCTGTTCGCCGGGGGGACGATCGTGTTCATCTGGTCGTTCACCGAGCTGGGCACGCCGCTGATGTTCGATTACCAGGTTCTCACCTCGGTGCAGATCTTCAACGGCCTGAAGGAGATGGACATATCCCGCGAGCCGTACGCGCTGACGGCGGTGATGCTGTTCGCGGCGGTCTCGTTCTACGTCCTGGGAAAGCTGGTGTTCGGGGGCAAGGCCTACGCGATGTATTCCAAGGCGTCGATCCAGGCCTCGACGGTAAGGCTCGGACCCGTCGCCGGCATCCTGGCCGCGGCGGGCTTCGCCCTGGTCATCGCCCTGGCGGTGCTGCCCCATATCGGCGTGGTCCTCACCAGTTTCACCACCAACGGCCAGTGGTATGAGAGCATCCTGCCGAGGGTGTTCACCACGGATCATTACGTTGATGCGTTGAGCCATCCCCTGGCTATAGGGGCGATCAAGAACAGCCTGTTCTACGCTTCGATGGCGGTCCTGCTGGACCTGGCCATCGGAATCCTGGTGGGATACGTGGTGGTCCGCACGCGTCTGTTCGGCCGGGGACTGCTGGATGCGCTTTCCATGCTTCCGCTGGCGGTGCCGGGCCTGGTGATGGCGTTCGGTTTCGTGGCCATGAGCCTGCGCTGGCCGTTCGGCGAGGGCCATCCGCTGGAAGGCGTGGTCAACGTGCTGGGGGCCGAGCCCAACCCGGTCCCCCTGCTCATCATCGCCTACGCGGTTCGGCGGATGCCTTATGTCGTGCGGGCCACCGTGGCCGGCCTTGAGCAGACCTCCGGCGAGCTGGAGGAAGCGGCGTTGAACCTCGGGGCGGGCAGAGTCCGCGCGGTTCGGACCATCATCATTCCGCTGATCATGGCGAATCTCATCGCCGGCGGCTTACTCGCTTTCAGCTTCGCCATGCTGGAGGTGTCCGATTCGCTCATCCTCGCCCAGCGGGGCGAGCACTTCCCGATAACCAAGGCGATCTATGTTCTCTTCGAGCGGCTGGGTGATGGACAATACATCGCAAGCGCGATGGGGGTGTGGGGGATGGCCCTGCTGGCGGTCACGCTGATCGGGGCCTCGCTGATGATGGGCAAGAAGATGGGCGCGATCTTCCGGGTGTGAGGACCCCCGAAAGTGCTGTCCGCCATCGGGACCGGGCAAGCCAAGGAGGGCTAAGCCCGGCTGGCCGACTTCTGCCGGACTCCTGACGCGGGGGCGGTGGTGCCTTATACTTCCCGATACCCGCAACCCGAGCACGGACGGACCCTGCGGGTCGGCCGGATGCCGCCCGGGCCACGATGGCCCGGCTTGTCGATCGATCGCTCTTTCCCACCCTGCCTATAGCTGACCCGCCATGCCCTACAGCCTTGAACCGGACCTGGAATTCGATGTTGACGTCGAGTCCGTCGATTATCTCAAGGACCACGTGGACGCCCCGGACCGCTGGGTGCTCAACCTGGGGCCCCAGCACCCCGCCATGCACACCACGCTCCGAGTGGTGCTGGAGCTCGACGGCGAACGCATCGCCCGGGCCACCCCGCACATCGGCTACCTCCATTCCGGCTTCGAGAAGCTGGGCGAGTCCCACGACTACAACCAGTACGTCTGCACCGTCAGCCGCATGAACTACATCTGCCCGATCGTCAACGACATCGCCTGGCATCATGCGGTGGAACGGCTGCTGGACATCGAGATCACCCCCCGCTGCAAGGTCATCCGCACGATCCTGGGTGAGCTGGGGCGGATGCAGGATCACCTGCTCTGCATCGGGGCCTCGGCCCTGGACGTGGGCGAACTCT
>CP070772.1:781343-792564 GCA_020345805.1 Phycisphaerales bacterium
GCGGAGACTGGAGAGGTCGAACTTGCCGAAGTCCTCTTCCTGCAGCTCGGCGATGAACATCGTCGGCACGCCGTGCAGTGCGGTGCAATTCTCCTGCTCGACGGCCCGGAGCGTTTCGGCCGGATCGAACGCGGCGGAGGGGATTACCACCGCCGCCCCCGCGGTCATCGCCGCAAGGTTGGACAGCACCATCCCGAAGCAGTGATAGAAGGGCACGGGCACGCACAGCCGGTCCTCGCTGGTCATCCTCATGATCTGGGCGACCGAGGCGGCGTTGTTGAGTATGTTGCGGTGGGTGAGAGTGACGCCCTTGGGAAAGCCCGTGGTGCCCGAGGTGTATTGAATGTTGATGTCATCGTCGAGGTTGAGCAGGTTCCGGCGGGTCTTGAGGACGCTGTCGGGCAGTTCGTCGGCCAGCTCGTCGAACGCTCGCCGCGTGAACATGCCCGGGTATTGCTTCCTGCCGATGAACACCACGTTCTTCAGGTGCGGGAAGCGCCACGAGTCGATGTAACCCGGTTCGGCGTTCTTCGCCTCCGGGCACGCCTCGTAGAACATCTCCACGTAGTTGGAACTCTTGAACGACTCGATCAGGATCAGCACGCGGCATCGCGACTCGCGGAGCACGTATTCCAGTTCGTGCAGCCGGTAAGCGGGATTGACGTTGACCAGGATTGCGCCGATCTTGGCGGTCGCATACTGGGCGACCACCCACTCGTAGTTGTTGGTGGACCAGATCGCCACCCGCTCGCCGCGCTGGATGCCGAGCATGAGCAGGGCCTTGGCGGCACGGTTGACCACCCCGTTGAACTCGCGGTAGGTGAACCGGCGGTTCTGGTGGATGCTGATCAGCGCGTCGTTGTCGGGATAAGTCTCGGAAATGCGATCGAGGCACTGCCCGATCGTCTCCCCGAGGAGAGGACTGGGGGACCCGCAACTGTCGTAACTGAGGCGAGGCATTTCGATTGGTCCTTCTACAGCTTGAGGCCGGGGGCCGACCGGCGTCTTTGTGGCAGGCAGAATGGGATCACTTTCGATGTTGAACGCGGTCTTCCCGCGGTGGCGATCATGAAACGGCCGCGGCCTGGAGGCCCAGCTTCTCGATCGCCATGTCACGAATCTTGAATTTCTGTGTCTTGCCGGTGACGGTCATGGGGAACTCATCCACCACCCACCAGTACCGGGGGATCTTGTAGTGGGCGATCTTACCCTTGCACAGGGCTCGGAACTCCTCTTCGGTCGGCTCCGGTATCCCCGGCTGGAGCTTCACGCATGCCAGCACCTCTTCCCCGAAGCGATCGTCCGGCACGCCGACCACCGCGGCGTCGTAGATGATGTCCAGCGTGTGAAGGTATTCCTCGATCTCGCGGGGATAGATGTTCTCCCCGCCGCGGATGACCATCTCCTTGAGCCGGCCGGTGATCCGGACGTAGCCTTCCTCGTCCATGGTGCCGAGGTCGCCCGAGTGCAGCCAGCCCTGCTCGTCGATGGCCTCCGCGGTGGCCTCGGGGTTGTTGTCGTAACCGGCCATGATGTTGTAGCCGCGGAAGCAGATCTCGCCCTGCTCGCCGCGGGGCACGGTCTTGCCCGTGGCCGGATCGATGATCTTCAGTTCCTGGTGATGAACCACCTTCCCCACGCTGTCCACCCGTCGCTCCACGGGATCGTCCGGGGCGGTCATGGTGGTCAGGGGTGAGGCCTCCGTCTGCCCGTAGGCGGTGACGATCTGGGGAATGTGCATGGTCGTCGTCACCTTCTTCATCAGCTCGATCGGGCAGGGGGCCGCCCCGGTGATTCCGGTGCGCAGGGTGGTGACGTCATACCTATCGAAATCGGGATGCTCCAGCATCGCCATGAACATCGTGGGCACCGAATGCAGGGCCGTGCACTTCTCATCCTGCACCGCCTGCAGGGTTGCCAGCGGATCGAACGATGCGGCGGGGATGATCACCGCCGCCCCGTGGGTCATCGCCGCAAGGTTACCCACCACCATCCCGAAGCAGTGATAAAACGGAACGGGTATGCACAGGCGGTCCTGATCGGTGAACTGCATGTACTCACCGATCACGAATCCGTTGTTGAGAATGTTGTTATGGGTGAGGGTGACGCCCTTGGGGAATCCGGTGGTGCCCGAGGTGTACTGGATGTTGATGTGGTCGTCGATGTCCAGGTCGTCTTCGCGCTCGGTGAGTTCGGAATCCGAGACATCCTCGGCCAGGCTCATGAAGTCCGGCCAGGCGATCATGCCCGCCGGACCGTCTTCGCCCATGAAGATCACGTGCTCTAGGTGCGGGTACTTCGGGCATTCAATCCGCCCGTTCACCGCGTCCTCAACCTCGGAGACCTCCGGGCACGCATCATGGAACATGGCCACGTAATTGGAGCTTTTGAAAGACTCGATGAGCAGCAGGATGCGACAGCGGGACTGCTCGAGGACGTACTTGACCTCGTGTGTCTGATAAGCGGGGTTTATGTTCACCAGGATCGCACCGATCCTGGCGGTGGCGTACTGAGTGACGGCCCATTCGTAGTTGTTGGTGGACCATATCGCCACGCGGTCACCGCGCCGGATGCCGAGCCTGAGGTACGCTCTGGCCGCCCGATCGACGATTTCGCTGAACTGCCGATAGGTGAAGCGGGCCCCCTGATGGAGGCTCACCATCGCTTCGTTGTCAGGGTATGTCCGGGTAATGCGATCGAGGCACTGGCCGATCGTCTCGCCCAGCAGCGGCTTGGGCGAGCCACAGTGGGCGTAGCTCAATGGTCTGCTCATTCCCTGTTCTTCCGAGGATGGGAGGGCGAATGGAGCCCGCCGCCGGTGCGGCCGCGGACGGGCCGAATAATAGGGCCTTACCCGGAGTAACCTGATGGGCCGGTCGGGAGAACACGGCGGTTTTTTGACCGATTCCCGCGGCGGTTCGCAGCCCCTGACTGGTCGTAACTCCAGTGGTGTACGGCACTTGTTGGATCAAACCACACCGTGACCCATCCGACCGGAACCCTGATGCCTTCCCGTGGGTGAGGATCCTACTGTCTCCCGACGCGGCGAGGGCGAAGCTGATTCGTGTGGCCGACGGTCAATCCAGGACCATGGCTGTCGTAGAGCCCCCCAGCGTCCGCAGCGGTGATGAGATCGGCGTGCTCGCAGCCAGTTTCTCGGCTGGGGGAGAAGCTGCCATCCGCTCACGCCCCGCTGGAACGGCGGGTGGCCGCCCGCACCGCCGAACCGGCGGAGACCGATTGGAAGTTGCAGCGAGAGGTCTCCGAGCGGACTTCCGTCGAGCACGACATGAAACGAAGAAATGATGAGCTGACGGCAAACGGAATGCCCCGCCGTGAGGTCGGAAAACAATCTGCTACGCTGGGAACCTGGCGAGACCTTCAACGACAAGATCAGCGCGCCGGAGGAGCGGCTGCGGGCTCTCGAGCAGTCAAGCCGCCAGACCGGGGTGGCCAACCGGGCAAAAAGTCAATTCCCGGCCAACATGAGCCACGAAAGCAGGATCCCGTGACCGCGATCCCCGGCCATTCCGACCTGGTCCTTTGCGGCCGGCCCTTGACGACTTCTGAAACCGTAAAGCCGGGTTGACCAACAAGGCCTCGGTGCGGGGCTTACGGGTCCTGATGCAGACCGCACCGCAGCCATGCGGCGCGCCGGGGACCTCCCGGGTTTCCGCCTCCGCCCGGGCGGATTTGCGGGTCTCGCTCGGCATCCTCGCCACGTTGACGAGGCCCCGAACCGCACTTAGCATCAGCGATCTTACTGTCTCAGGAGCCGCCCGTGCGCACGGCCATCATCAGCGACATCCACGGAAACCTCGAAGCCCTCTCCGTCGTTCTTGAGCACATGACCTCACAGAACGTGGATCGGGTCATCTGCCTGGGCGATATCCTCGGATACGGCCCCAATCCCGTGGAGTGTGTGGATCTGGTGATCGAGAAATGCCACTTCGCCCTCATGGGCAATCACGACTTTGGCGCGCTCTACGAGCCGACGAACTTCAACGCGGTGGCCGAGCAGGCCGCCTACTGGACGCGGGCCCAGTTCGAGGCCGAGGGCGATCCGGACAAGGCCGCCCGACGCTGGGAGTTCCTCGGGTCGCTGAGGGTGCGCATCGCCTACGGCGACTTCATCTGCGTGCACGGCACCCCACGCCGGCCCATCAACGAATACCTGTTCCCCGAGGACGCCATCAACTCCCCCGTGAAAATGCAGCAGGTCTTCGACCGCGTCGAGAAGTACTGCCTGGTCGGCCACACTCACGTGCCCGGCGTGTTCACGGATGAGCCGGACTTCTATCCCCCCGACGATCTGAACGGCTCGTATCAACTCAACGACGACGAGAAGGCAATCATCAACCCCGGCTCGGTCGGACAACCCCGCGATCTGGATCCGCGGGCAAGCTATGCAATCCTCGACGAGGACAAGAAGGGCGTGGAGTTCTTTCGGCTTCCCTACGACATTGACGCCGTCTTCGACAAGATCCAGGCCGTTCCCGAGCTCAGCGACTGGCTGGGCGAGCGGCTCAAGGAAGGCCGGTAGCGCCGTTGTTGGGACTTTCCCCCGGCGAGGAGCGCCCCGCCCGCCGAACGCGCGCCAGGACAGACTGATCTGATCATGGACCCTCGTGCCCGACGCATCCTGATAACGCTGCTGGTGATCGCCTTCGCGGTCATCATCATTCTGCCCATAGTCTGGCCCACCAAGCCGCCCTCCGGCGGCGGCGCTGGGCCCGGCGGCGGCAAACCCGCGACCACCACGACCCCCGATGCAGCTGACGATGGCCCGACCGCCGAGGACGATGGCGGCGATCAGGCCGCTCAGGAGCAGCCGGAGGACGCGCCACCTCCCGGCGGAGGAGCCGAAGCAGTCCAGCCGGAACCGGAGGAAGTCGCCGCCCCCGTCGAACCGCCTGCCGGCCTCCACGCCGTCGCTCCCTCCGGTTCCCTCAGCGCCGCCACGCCGCCGGCGTCGATGGGGTCCTTCGACTGGCGCACTCATCGCATGTTGGTCGAGTTCACTCCCCACGGTGCGGGGATCCAACGCATCACATTCTCCGACCTGTGGGAGACCGCCGGGATTCGACGGCAGGTCGAGCAGATCAAGAAGGAAATCGTCGCCGGCAACAAGACCATCGCCGATCTGCCCGCGGCGGACCGTTATGTCCTCAGAACTGCAGAGCCGTCTGGCCGGACGACCATTCCCGTGTTGGCGGTCCACTCCGTGAAGATCGGTGATGAGCGGGTTTCCCTGTTCGGGGAAGTATGGTCCGAGATTGCTTCGGGCCACTTCGTAAGTGAGGTGCGCGACGGGAATGGCGAACCGGTGCTGCGCATCGAACGGCGCTTCGTCCTGCCCCGGCGTGATATTGATCCGAACGATCGGAAGGACCCGAACGCACGACGGGGCTATGACCTGACGGTCCGCCAAACCGTTACGAATCTTTCCGACGGCCCGCTTCAGGTGCAGTTGTGCCAGTACGGTCCGCCGTCCCTGCGGGTGGCTCGCGATCGGTACATGGACCGGCGCCGTTTCCGCTTCGGCTACGCCCCCGATCGCGCGATGTTCCCCGATCTCATCCTCTCCAAGGACAACAAGCTGCTCTATGAGCACAACAAGCTCATCAAGAATGCCGAAAAAGCGGCAGATCCGCAGAGCACTCCGCAGGAACAGCGGGAGCTGCTGACTCTCTGGCCCAACGCCACGAGCCGCGATCACGACTACGACCTGTCATGGTTCGGCTCGACCAACCGTTATTTCGCCCTCGCCGTTCACCCCGCGCTCGACGATCGCGGCGCGGGGAACCTCTTCCTCGGCGACTTCATCGGGGAGATCCGATTCAACACCACGGGCGTCGGCGATCCCATCGACCAGACCGTCTTCACCTACCTCTTCAGCGCCACCCAGTCTCTGGCGGCGAACGATCCGCAGAGCGAAGCGGACGATGCGGTGTTCGACCTGGGCGTATATGCAGGCCCGCTCGACCGTCACATTCTGGACAAGGAACAGCCCTACGTCAGTCTGGCGATGCACGGCCTGATCCTCTACCAGATGTCCTCATGCTGCGCGTTCTGCACGTTCCAGTGGCTGGCCGAGTTGCTCCTGGCCTTCCTGTCCGTGCTGCACGGCTACGTGCTCTTCGACTGGGGGCTGGCCATCATCGGCCTGGTCATCGTGGTCCGCGCGATCCTGCACCCGCTGACCAAGAGATCGCAGATCAGCATGCAGCGTTTCACGAAGAAGACCGCGGCCCTGCAGCCGGAGCTGGAGAAGCTGAAGAAGAAGTACGGCGACGATCCCAAGCGCATGCAGCAGGAGCAGATGCGGCTCTGGAAGGAGCACGGCGTGAGCCCCTTCGGGTGCCTCGGCTTCCTGCCCATGTTCCTGCAGACGCCGATCTGGATCGCGTTGTACGCGATGCTGTACTTCGTCTTTGATCTCCGCCAGGAGCCTGCGTTCTTCGGTGTTTTCCAGCTCTTCTGGGACTGGCCCTTCCTGGGCGACCTGTCCGCGGCGGACCAGTTCATCACCCTGCCCTTCCAGGGCCGCTTCTGGATGTTCGATTACAGCGCGATAAACGTGCTGCCGTTGATCATGGGAGCGGTATTCTTCTTCCAGCAGAAGTACATGTCGCCCCCGCCCAGCGCGTCGATGAGCAAGGAGCAGATCACCCAGCAGAAGATGATGAAGATCATGATGGTGGTCATGTTCCCCATAATGCTCTACAGCGCCCCCTCGGGTCTCACGCTCTACATCCTTACCTCCAGCTCCATCGGCATCCTTGAGAGCAAGTACATCCGGGCTCACATCAAGGAGATGGACCTCAACCCGCCCAAGAAGAAGAAGAAGGTCAAGCCCCGCGATGCCCAGGGCCGGGCGTTCGCGGCCTCGCTGGAGGCGGCCAAGGAGAAGCGGCGTCAGAAGCTCGCCGGCCCGCCCAAGAAATACAAGAAACGCAAGTGACCGACGCCGTCATGTTCCGCGACGGTTGATTCAATACAATACGAATCGCTTTCGAATCTCGCGCAGGCGTTCCCCTCTCCCTTGAGGGAGAGGGTCAGCGTGAGGGTGGATCGCATGAACGGATGCAAGCGGCAAGCCGGCACACAACAACCTTCAAAGTCGTCAACCCACCCCCTCGCCCCCTCCCTGGAAGGGAGGGGGAAACCGTCTGTTTCCGGTCTGACGCATGCACTTCGACTGCGGCACGTATAAGAAACTGCGATGCGTACGGGCGACGTCATTCTCGCGATCGCTTCCCCGCCGGGTCATTCGGCGCGAGGGATCATCCGCATCAGCGGTCGCCGGACCTTCGCCCTGCTTCAGCCACATTTGAGCCTCACGCCGCCGGAGCCGGACCGGCGAAGAGGTTCCTTCCGGACACAGCTGCAATCGGGCAATCTGCAGATCCCGGTCGTCGCTCTCATGTTCCCCGGGCCGAATTCCTACACGGGCGAGGACGCCGTGGAGCTGCAACTGCCGGGTAATCCGGTTCTTCTTGAGCGTATCATCGACGGCCTGATCGACTCGGGGTCAGCCCGCGACGTCCAAGCCCGCCGTGCCGAGCCGGGCGAGTTCACCGCCCGGGCGTTCTTCAACGAGAGAATGACGCTGACCCAGGCCGAAGGTGTTGCCGCGACGGTGGCCGCCTGCTCCGATGCGGAGCTGCGGGCCGCTCAACTCCTGCTGCGTGGCGGTCTTGGCTCGTTTGCCCAGTCCCTGGCTGACGATCTGGCCTCGACCCTGGCCCTGGTGGAAGCGGGCATCGACTTCACGGATGAGGAGGATGTGGTGGCCATCGCCCCCGCGGAGTTATCTCGGCGCCTTCATGGACTGTTGGAGCGGGTCGATGAGCGCCTCCGTCGGTGTGTGGGCATGGAACAGCTCAGGGCCATTCCCTGGGTCGTGCTCACCGGCCGGGCCAATGCAGGCAAGTCCACGCTCTTCAACGTCCTGCTCGGTCGCGAGAGGGCGGTCGTCTCCCACCGGCCCGGCACCACCCGCGACGTTCTGGCCGAGCCGCTGACCATCCGCACCGACCACGGCCCCGCCGAGGTGATGCTGGTGGACCTGGCCGGGGCGGAGCGCGCTGAGTCTGCGCTGGGTGAACAAATGCAGGCGGTCGCGAAGGATGCGACCGAGAGGGCGGAGCTGCTGGTGCATTGTCTTCCCGCGAATGAACCGGACGAGTCTGAATTCCCCGCGGGGAAAGTCGTGGTGGTTCGCAGCAAGGCCGATCTCGTTAATCGGACTCCTCTGCTCTCCGCAAGCGAACGCGAAGCGTTGTACGTCAGCGCGCACAGCGGATGGGGGATGGATGACCTTCGTGACACCATTGCCCGTCATCTTGCGGATCGAGCCGTAAGTCTGGCCGCCGATGCGGTCGCGCTTCAGCCCCGCCACGAGGCGAACCTGCGTGCGGCGAGGGAGAATCTCTCGCGTGCCCTTCAGGTGGTTGAGCCGGTGCGCGAGGCGCACGATCTGCCCGAGCCGGAACTGGTCGCCGCCGCAATGCGCAGCGCTTTGGATGATCTGGCAAGCCTGGCGGGCGACATCACCGCCGACGAGGTTCTGGGGCGGATCTTTGCCACGTTCTGCGTGGGTAAATAGATACGGCAGCGGGTGGTTGAACCAGCGGCGTTACACGGTGGCCACGCCCACCATCCTCGCGGCCTTCTTCGTGATGTCCGTATGGTGCAGGCCGCATTGTTTGAGGATCTCCTCGCCCGTCCGAGCACTCTTGGGAATGCGCTTCACGAACATCTGCTCGATGGTGAACGCGTCGCCGGATTCGGTGCAGGCGTCGGCGACGGCCGAGCCGATTCCCGCCCCGTAGTTGTCCTCCACGGTGAGGATCGCTCCGTTGTTCGCGTTGGCCAGGTCCAGCAGTTGCTCGCTTCTGAACGGGATGGAGTACAGATCGACCAGCGACGCATCGATGCCCAGCTTGTCCAGGGCGTCCAGCGCCATGTTGCACTCGTGGACCATGTAGCCTGCAGTTACGATGAGCAGGTCGCGGCCCTCGGTAAGCACCTCCAGACCGCCCAGATCGAAAACGGTCGTGTTGTCGTAGATGAACTCTACGTCCGGCCGGATCGTCCGCATGTAGCAGACGCCGTTGTAGTCGGCCATGGCCAGGGTGAGGGCATAGGCGGCATAGGCATCGGCGGGCTGCAGGAGATAGCAGCCCGGATTGTCGTAGTGGTCCCTGATCGTGGTGAATGCCCGGAACCAGGCCACGTCGGGCAGGCCCATCTGGCTGGGGCCGTCCGCGGCGAGGGAGATTCCCGCGTGGCTCCCCACGATCTTCAGGTTCGCCCCGGAGTTGATGGCCATTTCCAGCTGGTCGTAGCCGCGGGTGATGAATTTGGCGAAGCTCGAGCAGAACGGGATCTTGCCCGCCGCGGACAACCCCGCCGCCACCGAGATCATGTTCTGTTCGGCGATCTTGCACTCGACGAACCGCTCCGCCAGATCCTTATCGTTGGCGAACCACTCGGAGAAGGTCGAGTTGCGGACATCGCCGTCAAGGGCGAAGACGTTGGGGTCGGCGTGGCCGAGAGATCGCAGGGCCAGTCCATAGGCTTTGCGGGTCGCGAACTTGCCCGACCTGAGGATGAGGCCCATGTCTCGAGCCTCCATGGCCTGGTTGAAGGTCATGGGTTCGGACTCGGTCCGCTCCGGAGCGGCATACTCGGCGGGGGGATAGATGCGAAGCTCGTCCCCGGCCAGGGTGGAGGTCAGCCCCACACCCGTGGCCTTCAGCTCATCCTGGGCCTCCGCAAGCTTCTCGTCGAGGGGCGGCTTGCCGTGCCATCCGCCGCCCTGGAGACAAGGAGCGCCCCAGCCCTTGACGGTTTTCGCCACCACCGCCATGGGCTTCTCATCCTCGCTTCGGCTGCGGTACGCCTCGAAGGCATCGCGGATCACCTCCGGGCTGTGCCCGTCGATCACCACCGCTTCCAGGCCGGCGGCCTGGAGCTTGGCGGCCAGCACCTCCGGCGACTGCTGATTGCTTACCCGGTCGGCTTGGCCGTAGCCATTGCAGTTGAAGATGGGCAGGACGTTGTTGAGCTCGTAGTCAATGAGGAAGTCGATCGCCTCCCAGACCTGGCCCTCCCGGGCCTCGCCGTCACCGATAAGGCAGTAGATGCGTTTTTCCAGTTCGTCGTGCCGGGCGGCGAGACCGAGGCCGGCAGCCACTGATAGCCCCTGCCCCAGCGAGCCGGTAGCGGCGTCGAAAAACGGAAAGCCTTCCATGGGGTTGGGATGGCCGTCCAGCGGCGAGTCGTTTTCCCGCAGCGTGCCAAGGTCCTCCAGCGAGAGCGGCTCCCGCTCGGTGCCCCGCCCCACCGCCCCGCGCAGATCGGCCATGGCCGCATATACGATTGGAACGGCGTGGCCCTCCGACAGCACCAGCCGGTCGGAAGTGGCGTATTTGGGATGATCCGGCAGCCATCGCATGGTGTGATACATCAACACCGTGACCAGGTGGCCCAAACTCATGGCACTGCTGGGATGACCGCTGCCGGCCCCCGCACACATCTCCAGGCACAGATGATCAAGCTGGATGGCCTTGGCGTGAACAGCGGCTTCAAATGACATTGGCTGCCTTTCTCGACGGGTCGCGCCGACGATTATCCGGAAATGCCCGGGTTGGATATAGCCCGGCAGTATCTCACGGACCGGCAAGCTAGGCAAATACGCCCCTGGAGGTCCGCCGGTGCGGTCCCGAAGGCTGCTTTGGCCCCTCAGGCCGGCTGATTGAGCCCGGAGGCGGGGCTTCAACGCGGCGGCCGGCCCCCGGCGATTCGCGTACGGCCGTCGCGCTGCTAAACTCTTGGCTTCTGAACCGGGCGGCGACCCGGACCTTGGCAAGGATCTGGAAACGATGAAAGTCATCTGTGATCGAGCGGCGCTTCTGGATGCGGTCACCGCAGTCGGCAGTGTGGTGGCTTCCCGGACGCCGACCCCCGTCCTGCAGTGTGTCAAGCTCTCGGCGTCTGACGGCGTGCTCACGCTCGCGGCCACCGACTTGGAGATCGGCCTCCGTCTCGGCGTGGAACAGGTTGAGGTGGAAGACGACGGCGAAGCGTTGGTTCCGGCCGACAAGCTCACTCAGATCGTCCGTACCAGCGAAGACCCTACGCTCACCATCGAAACCGACGATCACACCGTACACATCAAGGGAGCCGATTCGCACTTCAAGGTCTTTGGCTT
>CP070772.1:792664-802828 GCA_020345805.1 Phycisphaerales bacterium
TCGGGGAACTCATCGAGGATTTCCTCGGCATGGAGGAAGACCAATTCATCGGGAAGCTCGGGATGCTTGCCCTTGTTGAGCTTGGGAAATTCCTTGCGCAGATGCTCATCGGTCTGCTTCAAGACCTTCCAGAGCCGCTTGACGGTGTCCTTGAGATAGTCGAGGTTGCGGTCGGAGGGATTGATGACCTTCTCCCAGTCCCACTGATCGACATAAGAGCTGTGATCGTGGTCGAGGAAGTAATCCTTCCGCACGGCGCGCATGTCGGTGTAGATGCCTTCTCCCACATCACACAGGAACTGCTTGAGCGCGAACCGTTTCCACTTGGTGGCGGCCTGCACGACCTGGGCGTCCATGCGTTTGTCAAGGCCGAGCCCGCACTGGAAGTCGATGGGGGTCCGCGAGCCGTCGCGGTCGAGGTAGTCGTTCATGCCGCTGGCGGTTTCGACGATAAGCGGACACTCGATGCGGAAGAGGTTCAGCTCGCGGCAGAGGCCCTCCTCGATCATCTTCTTGGCCTCGGCGATCGCCCGCTGGGTCTCCTTGGCATCGAGCAGCGGGTCGTAATCGGTGGGCAGGCCCGCATCCACTTCCTCGTAGGTTCCAATCCCGGGACCGGCCAGGTCGGCCGTCTTGTCTGCAGTCTGTGTGGTCATGGTGGCAGTTCCAGTTATAAAAAGACGAAGGATCTTCGGGACGAAATAGACGGAAGATCGTATGGAAATGCGGGGTGCCCGTCAACGATTGTTCGGGCCGCGCTCCGGCGTTCCGAAGAGCCTGAAAACGCCCGAACCGGTGAGCGCCGCCAGGGCCGCCTGGCGGCGATCTGGGCCGGGGCGATCCTCACCATTGCTTGCCCAACCTGCCGCCCTCGACCGCCGTCCACTCACGCGGCCGGGGCAATCCTACCCGCCTCAACGACTACACAATCACTCAGGCGTCCAGGTACAAGTAGTACTCGTGGGGATGCGGGCGCGAGGCCACCTCGCGGTGGTCGGACTTCCGCTTTGCCGCGATCCAGGCCCGGATGAACGATTCGGGGAAGACCCCGTCCCGCGTGAGGAATTCGAAATCCTCCTCCAGCGCGTCCAGGGCGTCATGCAGCGAGCGCGGCAGAGCGACAATCCGCCGGCGGAACTCTGAATCCTGACGGGCAATGTCCACGTCGAAAGGGCCGAAGTCGTGCTCGGCCGGGTCGACCTTCGACTCGATGCCGTCCAGGCCCGCCATGAGCATGGCGGCGAGCAGCATATAGACGTTGGCGGTGGCGTCCGGCGGGCGATATTCGATGCGCTTGTCATCCGGGGCGACGGTGTATCGGGGGACCCGGATCGCCGCGGA
The DNA here is from genome assembly GCA_020345805.1 of Phycisphaerales bacterium. Taxonomy (GTDB): domain Bacteria; phylum Planctomycetota; class Phycisphaerae; order Phycisphaerales; family SM1A02. Next base: position 794,006 of record CP070772.1, read on the forward strand.
TCGATTCGCCAGCGAATAGAAGAGGTTGACGGGAGCCTCGTAGCCGCCCACGAGTCGCTTGAAGGAGTTGGTGGAGGGATTGGTGAGTCCGGTGAGGGCCCGGCCATGCATGAGCAGCCCGCCGATGTACTGCCGGGCGAGCGGGCTGAGCCCCGCGTAGCTCTCGCCGCTCTGATCGTAGAACAGCGGTTCGCCGTCCTTGGTGAGTCGCTGGTGGACGTGCATACCGTTGCCCGCCTCGCCATGGATCGGCTTGGGCATGAAGGTGGCGACCTTGCCGTGCCGCCGGGCGATGTTCTTGATCACATACTTGATGATCATCGCCTGATCGGCGGCGAGGAGGAGCGGGTTCAGGTCGACCTCGATCTCACACTGCCCCGGCGCACCGACTTCGTGATGATGGTACCGCACGGGAATGTTCAGCCGGCCGAGAGTCAGGGCGATCTCCGACCTGAGGTCCTGCAACCGGTCGGAGGGCGGCACCCGCAGATAACCCTCCCGGACCGGAATCGCCGGCGCCTCCCGGGAATCAATCTCGGAGCAATGGATGCGGACAGATGTTTCGTAAGGCGAATCCGTCAGCTCCACGCGATCGAAGATGTGGAACTCGTACTCCGGTGCCATCCATGCCTGGTCGGCGATGCCGGAATCCCGCATGCGCTGCACCGCCTTGCGGGCAATGGTGCGTGGGTCGTAGGCGATCGGCTCCTTGGTGTCGGCGGTGACCGTCTCGCAGATGAAGCCTATGGTGGGATGCTGGCAGAAGGGGTCAATGAAGGCGGTATCCGGCTCCGGGCGGGCCGCCACGTCGCCGCTCTCCACCCGGCCGAACCCCGAGCCGGCCGAACCGTCGTAGCCCACTCCGTCCCGGAAATGGGCCTCGTTGAAGCCGCCGGCGGGGATCGTGATGTGCAGCCATTGCCCGCCGACCCCCGCCACCTTCAGATCGACCATATCGATCTCGTGGTCGGCGATGTACTTCAGCGCTTCGAAGGCCGATGCAAACATCCCCAGTCTCCTGAAGAATCGATAACCCTTATTTTATGCCGCGCAGAGCACGGAGACGATGTTCCTCAGCGCCGGCAGTGACCTCATCGGCTTGGCCCTTTTCCTCTCGAATGTGTCTGCTAGAATCCGTGATTCCGCGCACCCCCGGAAGGTGACGGAAGGACCCGGAAGAGCCGGACATTCTCCGGAGGGCTACCGGAAGAGGCCCGCCAAAGGCTCGAACCGCCATGAACGTTCTAGACATTCTCTCTCCGAAGTCCATCAAGGTGCCGCTGGCCGCCACGGAAAAGCAGGCGGCCATCCATGAACTGGTGGACCTGTTGGGTGATGCGGGACTGATCGCCAACACCAACGGTCTGAAGGAGGCGGTCTGGGAGCGCGAACAGCAGAGGACGACGGGCATCGGCGAGGGCCTGGCGATCCCGCACGGCAAATCGAGCTGCTCGACCGAACTGGTGATGGCGATCGGCAAGCCGGCCGAGCCCATCGACTTCAACTCCGTGGACAAGAGGCCGGTCAAGCTGATCGTCCTGCTCGCCTCGCCCCCGGACAAGACCGCCGATCACATCCAGGCCCTGGGCAAGATCAGCCGGCTGATGGCGGACCCGGCCTTCCGCGAGGCCGCCTACGCTGCCGAGACGGCCGAGGGACTCTACGGCCTGTTCGCAAGCGCGGAGAAGGCGAAGGCTTGAAGGGCCGGAGGTTCGGCGGCGCGAAGGCACGGGCATTGCGAACCGTTCGATCCGCGCGTGAAAAACCCGCTTCCTGAAGAAGCGGGGCGAGGGGTCGCAAACAAGTGCCGGCCTGGGCAGCCGATCAGTTGCGGGTGGCCTGGAGGTTCTGCTCCTCGAGCATCGCCGGATCAGCGATGGTCTCTTCCAGCACGTCGCGAATCTTCTCCAGGGCCTTGTTCTGGATCTGACGGACGCGCTCCTTGGTGACGCCGATGATCTGGCCGACCTGCTCAAGAGTCAGGGGCGAGGCGTCCTTTTCCTTGTCGATGCCGAACCGATGGTGGATGACGGTCTTCTCCACGTCCGTGAGCTCGGCGGCGTTGGACTGGACGATGTGCTTGACCTCGGCGGCGCATTCCTCTTCGTGGGTTCGCCGCACGGTCTCCAAGTGATTGGACTTCTCCAGAGCCGGGTCAAAATCCGTGGGGAACCGCTGGCGGTACTTGCTCAGCTTCACGCCCTGTCGGCTGAAGGCCTTGAGAATCGCCCGGCAGGCATAGGTGGAGAACTTGAATCCGCGGTCGCAGTCGAACTTGTCCACGGATCGGAGCAGGGCCATGTTGCCTTCGCTGACGAGGTCGGCAAAATCCACCTCGCTCATGCGGGTACGCTTGGCCATGGCCAGAACGAGTGCGAGGTTGGTCTCGGCAATCTGCTCGCGATACCTGCGGGCGGTGCGATACCACCGGAGCAACTCCTGGATCTCCTCGTCGGTCGGCTCCTGGCTGCCGATCTCCTTCTGGAGCCTGGCCACGCGGTAGCGGGCGAAGTTGTACTGGCGGAAGAGGATCCGCTCTTGCTCGGCGGTGAGCAGGATCGTGCCGCTCTCTTTGGTGGTGCTGTGCTTGCTGGGAGTGAGATCGTCCATGAGGGGGCGATACCACGCCACGTCGGGCCGCTCGATCACCGGGGCCTCTTCGTAGATCTGGAACTCGGCATCCGGCTCGTAGAAGGACCGGGAGTCGATGAAGTCCATCGGCTCGGAGAGGATGAGGCGCACCAGGCGCTCCTCCTCGGAGGAGAGGCTGGTCCGTCGGCGACCGCTGTCGCTGCGCTGGACGCCGAAGACGCCCTGACGCTGCCGCACACGATCGAGCGGAGAGTTGGTACCGATTATGCCCTGTAGCATTGTTCGTATCCGCGGAACATTGACTTGACTCTGGCGGGCCCTCATGGCCCTCGGTGTGAATCCGGCATTCCTGGCCGGGACGTAGCACCGTCCGTTGGTTTGGGTTGGGCCACCCCGTCTGCCTGCCGCCCCTTTTCTCTTACGGATAACCCGATAATCGGGTTCAGAGAATTAGAAACATTCCAAATCAGGCGCCAGTCGCCATCCGGCAGATGTCCGAAGAGCCGGCAGCCCGTTTCCCAACCCTGTTGATTCGATGCTCCTGTATATGACGAAGAACTTAGCGGACGGTTGCAGTAATTTCAGTGATTACTCCGGTTTCCCGCCGGAAATATCGTAGATCCAGCCCTCGCAGGCACGGTCGTAAGGCAAAAGCTCCTGCTCGGTGAAGAAGAGCGAGATCTCCCGCTCCGCCGATTCCGGACTGTCAGAGCCGTGGATCAAATTGAAACCGTTGGAGACGCCAAAATCGCCCCGGATAGTGCCCGGTTCGGCCTGGGAGCCAAACGTCGCCCCCATCAGCTTGCGGCTGATCTCGATCGCCCCCACTCCCTGGATGGCCAACACGAGGACGGGGCAGCAGGTCATGAACCGCAACAGCTTGTCATAAAAAGGTTTACCGCGATGGACCTCGTAGTGCCGGGTCGCCAATTCGGGACTGATGAGCATCATCTTCGCCCCGATAATCTGCAGCCCCTTGTCCTCAAACCGGCTGATGATCCGTCCCATCAGGCCGCGCTGGACCGCATCGGGCTTCAGGATTATCAGCGTGGTCTGCATCATCTCTTACAGCGTTTTGCGAATCGCTCTAAACAGAACAGTCTAAGATATTTTCCCTCATCCACTTGCGATCCCCCGAGCGCGGCCCCCAATATACCGAATTTCGCACAAAAAGCCACCCCCTTGGCCCTATTTTTCTTCAGATTCTATGTCCGTCTATCGGAAATAGCCCCCGCGGCGCTTGAACGGCCGGCTTCTTCCACCGCAGAATGGCCAATCCACGCTGATAGCTTCCTATTCTGCCTTTCTTCTCACAATTTCACGCTTGCCAATATTCTCGACCATGAATGACACCGCGGACCAGGACTGGCTGGAGAGCCTCTACCGGCGATACCACCACCGACGCTATGTGGAGCCGGACCCGCTCCAGTTCGTCCTGCGGTTCGACCGGCCGGATGATCAGGAGGTGGCGGGGCTGATCGCATCATCGCTGGCCTACGGCAACGTGAAGACCATTCTTGCCTCCGTCGAGCGGGTTCTGACGGCGCTGGGCCCCCACCCGGCGGCCTTCCTCCGCGACACTCCCCCACGGCACCTGCGGGGGCGGCTGGCCGGGTTCAAACACCGATTCACCTCCGACCGGCAGCTCGTGGGCATGCTTCTGGGTGCCCGCGACCAGATCCGCAAGTGCGGCAGCCTTCATGCCTGTTTCACCCGGCACGACCGGGCCAAGGATGAGACGCTACTGGCCGCTCTGGGCCGGTTCGTTGATGCGATTGCTGCCGGTGCCGGAGTGAGTCTCGAACACCTCCTTCCCCACCCGGCCCGGGGCAGCGCGTGCAAGCGGCTGCACCTGTTCCTCAGGTGGATGGTGCGGCGGGACCGCATCGACCCCGGCCCGTGGGAGGGCGTCGATCCGAGCAAGCTCATCGTGCCCCTGGACACCCACGTCCATCGCATCGCCCTCGCCCGCCGCTGGACCAAGCGCAAATCCGCCGACGGCCGTACGGCCCTGGAGGTGACCGAGCGTCTACGCCGCCTGAGGCCGGCCGATCCCCTGCGCTGGGATTTCGCCATGACCCGCCCCGGCATCCGCAACGAGCCGGAGGTCGGATGAGTGGTGAGGGGCGAGAATCGAGGGGCAAGTAAGATGGAACAAGACCTCGCGCGAGGACCCGCTTGCGGCTTAGCGATTTTCCACGTCTGCCTCAGAACCTGAACGTCCATCCCACCTTGGTGGTCAGGTCCGTCTGGGTCACGCGGAAGCTGTTGTCGTCGCGGTCGATGGACTGGTTGAGCACGAAATAGATTTCGCTGCCCGGCTCGACGATCCAGCGGATGCGGCTGTTGACGCCCACCGAATCGGAGTCGTTGTCGTACTGGAGGTAAGTCATCCACGACAGGTCGGGGGTGAAATAGACGTTGACGCGGCTGCGGACGATGCGGCTGATGAAGCTGCCCTCATCCAGATCGACATCGTTGATCTCGAACTCGCCGCCGAGGAAGAGATTGGGAGAGACCCTCCATTGCAGGTCCAGAGAGTAGTCATCGCGGGTGCCGGTATAAAACTCGCCCCCGGTGTAGCGGACACCCGCGCTGACCGGCCGGCCGTGCGAGGTGGAGAATCCGATCGAATATCGATCGAAGGTGTAGTCGGCGGCCGGGATGATGATGCCGTCGCTGATCTCGAAATCGTCGGTGATGACCTCGCGGTTCCGCGTTAATTCGATTCCGAACTCATCGCCGGCCTGGGTCTCGATTTCGAGCAGCTCGAAATCGTAGGTCTCCGACTCGATGTCGTCGGCGAGATCGGTGATCCGGTAGATGCGTGCGCCGGAGTCGATGGTTCTTATTAAGTCACTGTCCGGCCGCCAGCGGTAGCGCCAGTCGCCGAAGTATTCGCGGATGCCGGGGCGGGGGACGAATCCAAGGGCGGCGTTGAAATTGTCGTCGATCTGGGAGAAGCCGATCCCCCAGTTGACGCGGTCGTTGGGGTAGTCGAGCTTGAACCCCCAGGACGACTGCAGGCCGTCGATGTCGGACGAATCGCTGGCGAGGCCCCAGAGATGGCCTTCGATGGTGCGATCGCCGTTGAACGTGGAGTTGCGGTAATTGAAGTCGAAGCCGCCTACGGAGTTGTCGCCGGTGGTGCGGGGATCGCCGTGAGTGAAGATCGCGCCGACGGTGGATTCCTCCAGCACATTGACCGAGGCGCGGCCGACGAAGAGGTTCTTGTCGCCCAGGTCGTTGTCGTGCTTCATCTGCACGTCGAGCAGGCCGAGGTTGACGCCTCCCACCCGGCCGGTGAGCTTGGCCCCGGCGAGGATGTCCAGCGGCACGCCGCCCGGCCCCAGTCCGATGCGGCGTGAATGGAACGGCAGCGGATTGCTGCGTATGCCGCCAAAGGCAAAGATCCCCGCGTCCTGCAGAAAGAAATCGCGCTTCTCCGGGAAGAACAACGGGAAGCGGGTCAGATTCACACGGCGCTCGTCAACCTCAGTCTCCGCAAAATCGGTGTTGAAGGTCAGAGCGAGCGTAAGTGAAGGCGTGAACTTGTAAAACACGTCCAGCCCGGCATCGAAATCCACCCCGTCAGCGTCAGCATCATGATCGCGCTTCAGCCGAAGCAGGCTGTAAGGCTTGATGTCCAGGCCCAGCCCCTGCTTTATGTCGGTGATGCCTTCGATGATGCCGGCATCGGCGATGGACTCGAATTCCGTGTTCTGAGAAGGCGTGGCCCAGCGCAGGGATTCGTTGCGCCGGCGGATGAACCGGGAGGCGTTGAAGCTCCAGCGCGTGGTGTTGGGATCAAAAGAAAGCGTCTTGAAGGGGACGGCGATCTCCGCCACCCACCCCTGTTCATCGATCGACGCCTTGCCCTTCCAGATGCCGTCCCAGTCGTCCCGAAAACCGCTGTTGTTCTCGACGAGGGCATCGCGGCGGGCCCCGGCGGGGTTCATCTCGAAGTAGTAGCCGTTTCGCCGATCGAAGAAGGTGTCGATAACGAAGCTGATGTGATCGTCGGATCCCATCGAACCGTCACGCCGCATCTGCGTTGCGATGATCTCCTCCGGCGCGCGGTCGTGACAGCGAAATGCCACGTAGAGGTAATCCTCGTCGTAGGTGAGGCGAACCTCGGTCGCTTCGCTCGGCTCGCCGCCTTCAGTCGGTTCGACCTGTCGGAAGCCGTTGATGACGGTGGCGGCGGCCCAGGCTTCATCGTCCAGCACGCCGTCAATTGTGGGAGGCACATCCGTGCGGACGATCTGTTGCATCGGCACGTCGCGGGAGACGACGGTCTCCGCGGCCGGGGCGCTGTCGCCGACCGGCGGGGGTTCGGCGGTCTGGGCCGCGGCCGCGCAGGCAGTGCCAAGCGCCGTGACGCCGGCGAGGAGGATCATGGTTGTGGTCGGTGCGGGCAAGCGGTTCTCCATCTCGATCAGGAGCGGGCGGGAAAGCTCTGAAGGGTAGCAGACGAGAAGCCCCAAGACGTCAATCCCGGACGGTAATCGTCACTGCGGGTCCGGTTCTCCGCCGGACAATTCGCGTCGTGTTGCCGGCCAGATCGCCGTCCCCCTCGACGGTCGCGCAGCTATGCTGTCGGTCCGGATTGATCATCCCATTGATATGCGACGATCCAATCCCGCCGACCCTGATGAAGAACAACCGCACATCCTCACGCTTGATCGCCCCCACGCTACTGGCGGCAAGCTGCCTGATCGTGATGTGCGGCACGGCGGTGACTGCCGCGCTGCCGGCGATTCGCGCGCATTTCGCATCCGGACGGGATCCGGCGGAGATCGACCTGCCGGTGAAGCTCGTCCTGACCACGCCCTCACTGGCCATCGCCCTGGGCGCGCCGGTCATCGGGATCATCGTCGATATCTGGGGACGCAAGGGCGTGCTGATACTGTCGCTGTTGGTTGCGTCAATCGCCGGCGCTTCGGGATTCGTGATGACGTCGCTGACGGCCATCATCGCCATCCGCGTGGTGCACGGCCTGGCGGTGGCGGGGATCGCCACCAGCGCGACGGCCCTGGCGGCGGATTATTTCCGCGGCGATCGCCGCACGAGGTTCATGGGCGCTCAGGCCGGGGTCATGGGATACGGGGCGGTGGCGTTCCTGCTCATGGGCGGGGTGCTTGCGGACATCGAGTGGCGCATGCCGTTCCTGATGTATCTCAGCGGGCTACTCGTTTTGGCCCCGGCGATGGTCAGCCTGAGAGATTTGAAGCGCCTCAGGCGGCCGAGGGTGAAGGAACCGCTGCCACCAAGCGCCCGGGGAGCGATGGCGGTGATCTGCGGCCTGGTGTTCTTCACCATGGTCATGTACATGATCGTTCCCGTGCAGTTGCCCTTCCACCTCGAGCAGATCAACGGCGCAACCGGCGCGCAGACGGGTCTGGCCCTGGCCTTCGGCTCGCTGATCAGCGCGACCGTGTCGATGGTGTATGCGCAGTTTCGGAAGCGGATGGGGCACGCGGCGATCGGGCTGCTCTGTCTGGCCCTGATGGGAGTGGGAATGCTGCTGATGGGCCCGGCGCGTGGGTATGTGCCGGTCTATCTGGGACTGCTGGTAAGCAGCGTGGGCCTCGGCCTGATGTTGCCGAACATGAACGTGTGGGTGACCGCGGTTGCTCCTGGGGGATCGCGCGGGCGGGCCCTGGGGGTGATGAACATGTTTTTGTTCCTAGGGCAGTTCGTTTCTCCGGTTGCGCTGCAGCCGGTCGCGGAGCGTTGGGGGCTGGCGGCCACGCTGACGGGGGGCGGAGCGGTGCTGCTGGCCGCCACGATCCTGGGGCTGCCGCTGTTGCGGCTCGACCGAACGGCGGCCATCGAAGACCGGGCGGTGAGAGGAACCGGTGCCTGAAGGCAGAGCGTGCGGAGGATTATGCCAACGGGGCGGATTCTCGCCCGATTTACCGTGCCCGGCCGATGGTATATCGTGATCCGGGCCCGGAAAGCCGGGCCCTGGTGGATCAAACCGCGACTTGCATAGCCGCAACAACTGATCTCTCCACGGCACGGAGAGCCGTTCTGCCAGCCACGGAAGGCGTTGTTCATGTCCGTTCTTGCCAGTCCACCTCGAGCCAAGATCACCGAGCACATGCCCAGGAAGACCGCATCGCCGGCAAAAAGGAAGAAAAAAGCGGCGGTCAGGAACCGCGCCACCGCCGAGTCGATGGCCAGGCAGCAGCGGGAGATCTCCGTCAGCGAGTTCTTCGCCAAGAA
>CP070772.1:802928-812939 GCA_020345805.1 Phycisphaerales bacterium
GTGATGAACGTAGCTCGCGTAACATGCTCGAGATCTCCAATTGTCGGTGTTCGTGTTCGTCTCGCATCTGTCAGCAGCACGTCTGCCTACCGTACTATTCGGAGGATGGTCGAGGGCATTGTCCGCGATTCCCCGTATGTCAAGCCGCGCGCCGCAATGTCGCCGGACGAGGCGCCGATTTGGGCGAGAACGGTCTTGGTCGCCGCGATTCGTGCCTCTGTGGCCGGTCCAACGTGCCAATCGTGAGCCAGCCCCCTCCGGATGTGGTTCAACCCGTGGCCGAATCAACGCAACATGCTGCAGATCAAGCACTTGCGGGTCGAGGTGATCGCGCTTTCGGCCCGGCTCGGGCGCGAGATCATGAGGGGGTTTGCTCTCCTGGTCCGGGGCACCCTCTTGGATTCCGACGCCGTCGGTTTGGCAGGCCCCCCCGGGGGGTAAGGCAGGGCTGGCCTCGGCCTGGTTTCTGGGCCGGTAAGGGATGGGTTGGCCTTGTGTCAGCTCGACAGGAGAGCTGATCTCGCCGATATGCCCCGTTCCGGAGATCGATGACGATTGTTGCCGAAAGCCATCTACCAGCATTCCCAAGGACAATCACATACATGCCAACATCATGGGTCGGGCGCCGCGCTGCCGATCTATCTACTGGAACGGGGCCCGCTCGATGTTGGTCTGCGTCGGGGGCAGGCGACTTCTTCCTGCGGGCGGAGGTGATTGGCCGGGTGAGCGGATATGGTTCTTCATTGGAGGGTATCTCGTGCACGATCAAGGGTCGGTCCGATACAGGATGCTCCTTCTGATTGCAGGAACGTGCGTTGCCATTTGGGGCGTTGTCGGCCTGGTCCAGTCCACCCAAAGCGGTTGGAGTGGATATGCGGCGAGCTGGGACGCCGTGGTAACTCATGTCGAGGAAAGCAGCCCGGCTGCCGTATCCGGATTGGAGGCTGGCGACAGAATCGTCAGCGTAGATGGGACTCCGATCGAGAGTTTGTGGACGAGGCCATCTCTGCGGGATGTCGAAGTTGGGGGAACCCGGTTGCTGGGAGTGGAGCGCGGAGGCGAGAGGAGCTCCGTTGAGATTGTGTGGGTATCGCCCCCCAGGGATGCGGTTCGGGCCAACATTCTAGACGGCGTCTTGGCATTGGCCTTCGTCGGCTTCTGTCTGTGGCCTCTGGCTTCGACTCAGGCCTCCGGCGCACTTGTCCTGGCGATATTCGGCGTCTCATTTGGAGTCACCAACCTCAAGGGGCCGTACTTCGGCCTCCCGGAGTGTGTAGTGGAGTTCGCACGAAGTAACCTGAGCCTCTTCTACACGGCCCTGCTATTCCACTTCCTTATGATCTTCCCACGACCGAAGGGAGTGTTCCGTAGAAGAGTCAACGTATGCGTGGCGTACGTGCCGTTTCTTGTCTTCTTCATCTTCGGTTTGGCCAGGGGATTCTTGTATCCAACGACCCCTCCCGGATACGCCGTAGTGGGACCAGTAACGGATCTGCTGTACATGTGTCTTGCTCTCGCTGCCCTGATTCACAGTTGTTTCAGCGGGACTCGAAGCGAAAGGCGAGATTCGGGAATCTACCTGATCCCCCTCGGCCTGGCCGTCGCGATCGTACCGTTTATTGTCCTTGCCGTAGTACAGATGGCCGTGCCGGAGTTCGTGCTGCCGGGTCATGAATACCTACCGCTGTTGGGAATAGCGATTCCGTGTACGATGGGTTGGGCCGTCGTAAAGAGCAGTGGATCAAGTATCACACACAGTACCGCCGGATGAACAGCTCGTCTGCATGGCAAGGCCTCGTTGGGCCGCCGCGCCAATGAACGCTTGTCGGAGTGCAGGGTAAACTCGATGCCGAGCCTGCGGAGTCACATCTTTCGCCTCTTCTTGAGATTCGCCATTGCCCCCAGGTTCAGAAAGGCGGGGGAGTCCGTCGCGGAGCTCAGGAAGGTATTTGCGAAACTCGCCAAATACCAGAAGATCCCATCCGGCATCGACGTGCAGTCGACCACGGTGGGAGTGGTCGCCGGCGAATGGGTCGCGGGCCCGGACGCCGCTGAAGATCGAGTCGTTCTTTTTCTGCACGGCGGAGCCTGCATCATGGGCTCTCCCGCTACGCACCGCGAGCTTGCTTCGCACGTTGCATTGGCCGGTGCTGCCCGTGTACTTGTCATCGACTATCGGCTTGCGCCGGAACATCCGTTCCCCGCCGCGGTGGAAGATGCGATGAAGGCGTACCGATCACTGATGGAAGAAGGCCTGTCCTCCAACCACATCGTGATCGGCGGCGATTCTTCCGGGGGTGGCCTGACCCTCCAGACATTGATTTCACTGCGCGATGCCGGGACCCCCTTGCCGCGGGCGGCGTTCTTCCTGTCACCGCAAACCGACTGGATCCGATTCGACGGCGAGTCCTTCAAAACCCGGGCGAGGAAGGACCCGCTCATGACACTGAGCACGTGCAGGTTCACCGCGTCTTGCTATGTCGGCCAGAATGATCCATCCACTCCTCTGCTTTCACCGGCTCATATGAACCTCAGCGGTCTCCCGCCTATGCTGATTCACGCCGGTGACCGCGAAATCCTCCTCAGTGACGCGACGCGCCTGGCCGATGGTGCTCACGAGGCCGGGGTCAACGTTACCTTCAAGGTATGGGATGGACTGTGGCATGGATTCCACGCCAGCGCGAGCGTCGTTCCGGAGGCGCGGCGGGCGATCTCTGAACTGGGCATGTTCGTCCGGGAGCATCTCACCTGAGAGAACCGCGCAGGCGGGACGGTTGAAGAGGCAGCCCGTCCCGGAGGTTGAGACGACGGTAGTCGTCGGTGTGCCTTCATCGGCGCAGCGTTCCCGCACAATCCGCATTCGTGAGTTTCATGATCCAGTCGCCGGACCGCCGCCTCGGCCGAATCCGTTCAATCGCCGTCGGCTGGCGTGAACCGGCAAAGGGGAGGAGGACACGGCTGGTTGATCGGCCAAAGTGAGCGCCGGTCCTGAGCCACGCGCTTTGTTCAGCGGAGACCGGCAGCGGCCGTCGGCCAGGGCAGGATCTCATCGCCGGCTGGCACGCTCGTCAGGTCGAGCGGTGCCATCTCATGTACGAGACCGCAGCGGGTTCTTGTCAGGTCACTGTTCTTGCAGCCGCACATCCGCAACTCGAGCCCATACCGCTTGGCGAGGTCGCCGATGCGCGCGAAGGCGAGCCGGCGAGTGTCGGCCGGAAGGGTGAGGCCGCGACAGACCCCTCCTCGGAAGCCCTGTCGATCAGCCTCGTCAAAGGGACGCAGGATGCGCGTTAGGAGACTGTTGCCCTCAAGCCTGCGCCTCAGGCTGGCGAGAACGGCTGGCCTCAGGAACAGGAAGCTTGCTGAAACGCTGCTGACGCCGCAATTTCGTGTGGCCGAGAAGAGACGGTCCAGCTGCTGATCGGAATCGGTGACGCCGTGGATGATGGGATCCACGCGCAGAGAAGTCCGGACCCCGGCGCGAACCGCCTCGCAATGGCGTCGGGCGTGAGGGTCCAGGACAGGATCGTGCGATTGCGATGTTCCACGTCGAGCAGGTTTGCGACGTCGGCGCTCTTGGTGAGAAGCGCCAGGCGGGCGAACGGATGGGCGGCAAAGAACGGTATCATCCGCCGCGAGTAGCCGGTCAGCGGATCCAGGGCCAGGCCGTCCTGGAGCTTGCCAAGGTAGAACGCGGTCGGCCGATTCAGACGCCGGGCGACGCGATCGATCTCCGCGAGAATCTCATCCAGGTTCACGAAGATCTTCACGGTTGGCGAGAACCGGACACCACGCGTCCCGGCGAGATAGCAGTAATGACACCGGTACGGGCAGAAGCCGTATGGTGAAAAGTGCCAGTAGTTCGGGCAGGTGTTGCCGGCTTCACTGCTTTGCCTGACAGCGCTGTGGTGCACGCCGATCACGAGTGTCTTCTTGCCTCGATCGTGCAGTTCAAGCGGATCGCACGCTCCCAGGTCGATCCTGTTGTGTGGCGCGTCGAATCGCTCACTGACCACCGCCCGGGGGTAGGCGGTACAGATCGAGTGAACCAATTCCTGCCCGGAGGGGCACTCCAACGCACCCTTGGCCAGAACGATCCGCTCCGGCCGGAACGGCAGGGCGGGACGTGACCGATAGGGCCGACTTGCCAGAATGCCCCGGCTGGGGATCAGCTGGTCGCTGCCACCGCCAAGCGGATCGCTGCCGGAGTGGTCCGATCCGAACATATCCCAAATATCACCGAACAAACCATGGGGGTCAAGCAATTGATCGTATTTTGTTAGGTATTCTTTCTTTGGCGTGGGGGTGATTCGGGTCGCCTCTTCTCCGTTCAAGAAATGTCGCGTGAGGGCAGTCGGGTTCGCGAAACGGCTTGGGTGGCGATGAGTAAGGGCCCGATCAGCGCGGGCAATGGAGGGATGGCCACCTGATCGATTCCTCGCCATGCTCCGGGGGGGAGGCAGGCGTCCGGGCCGATCGGGTAGGACAGAGTGCCCCGTTGACAGGCGGGCTGATTGCGGGCTTGCGAGCGAGTCAAGTTCGCACCGCGATGTCGGCAGCGGTGTTTGAGTTTCCCGCCGAGTCGTCCCCGGTAGGTGTTCTGTCCGCCGGCAGGTGTGTTTCCTTGAGGGACGCGGGGGTCATCAGGAGGCGGTCTGCTTGAAACAGCGTGAAGCAGATCAGGCTTCCGGAGGCCGGCTCGTTCGCCGGAAGGGCGGGGCGGACCGCGTCGTGGCACGCTTGTTGCTATCTTTGCCACGATGCAGTCATTCCGTCTGGTGATGTGCCATGCAACAGACCGATCCAAGTTCGCCGCGGATCTTGATCGCCGATGATCAGGCTGACGTGCTCAAGGCTCTGCGTATGCTTCTGAAACCCGGGGGCTGTCAGGTCACGGAGACGATCTCCCCGGCCGGGGTGATTGCGGAGCTTGCCGAGCGCGAGTTCGACGTGCTGCTCATGGATTTGAATTACACCCGGGACACCACCTCCGGCCGGGAAGGGCTGGATCTGCTTCCGCGGGTGAAGGAGCTGGACGGGGCGCTTCCCATAGTCGTGATGACGGCCTACGGGAGCGTGGAGATCGCGGTCGAAGCGATGCGGCAAGGCGCCAGCGACTTCATCGAGAAGCCCTGGGACAACGAGCGTCTTCTCACCATACTTCGCACTCAGACCGAGCTGGTCCGCGCGGTGCGCAGGGGCCGGCGCCTGGAGGCGGAGAACCGCCTGCTCCGCGATGAGGATCGGCCGCCGCTGATCGCCGAATCCGAACCGATGCAGCGGGTCCTGAGGATGATCGCCAACTTCGGGGCGTCCGATGCAAACGTGCTCATCACCGGCGAAAACGGGACGGGCAAGAGCCTGATCGCCGGGGCTCTGCATCGGGCCTCCCCCCGCGCTTCCAAGTCGATGATCACCGTCAACGCCGCCGGCCTGTCCGAAGGCGTCATCGAGAGCGAGCTGTTCGGTCACGTCCGCGGCGCGTTCACCGATGCGAAGTCCGAGCGCATCGGTCGATTCGAGGCCGCTGACGGCGGGGCTCTTTTCCTGGATGAGATCTCCAACCTCCCCGTGAATCTCCAGCCAAAGCTGCTGCGGGTCCTGGAGACCGGCGAGTTCGAGCGCGTCGGCTCATCCAGGACCCAGCGGGTGGACGTCCGCATCCTGTCGGCGACGAACGCCGACATATATGGGGAAGTGGAAGCCGGTCGTTTTCGCCAGGACCTTCTGTATCGCCTGAACACTGTGGAGATTGAGATCCCGCCTCTTCGGGAGCGGCGGGAGGACATTCTGCCTCTGGCCACGCACTTCCTTGCCGGGCACGCCCAGCGGTATCGAAAGCGCCTGACGGCCTTCGATGCCGGGGCCACCCGGGCGATTCTGAGCTATCAATGGGCGGGCAACGTGCGCGAACTGGATCACATGGTCGAGCGAGCAGTCCTGATGGCGGACGGAGAGGTGGTCGAGGCGGGCGATCTGGCTCTGCGGCCGGCCCGCGAAGGCGTGCAGCAACTCGAGGACTTGACGCTCGATGAAGTGGAAGAAGTGCTGATCAGAAAGGCTCTCTCTCGCTTTGAGGGGAACGTAAAGCAGGCCGCCGAAGCGCTCGGCCTGAGCCGCAGCGGTCTCTATCGTCGCCTGGCCAAGTACGGACTGCTGCAGGATGAATGAGCGCTCGCCCGAGGTTCGCGATGCCGACCCGCTAACAGCGCGGCCCGTACGAACCCGGCGGCGGCGACGATTGAATCACCAGCATCGCATACTGATGCTGGCCGTATTGGCCGGCCTTCCCGGCTCGCTGGTTGCCCTGACCATGATCTGGACGAGCGATCTTACGCCCAAGGCCCAATGGACCTTGACGTTGTTGATTGTCGTGGCCGGCTATGGGCTCATCGCGGCGCTGCAGCGGGAAGTGGTGTATCCGCTCCGGACCGTCTCCAATATGCTGGTTGCGCTTGGCGAGGGAGATTTCTCGATGCGGGCGAGGAGGCCGCGCGTCGGGGACGCCCTCGGCCAGGTTATGGGCGAGGTCAACGAACTTGGTGACATGCTGCGGGAGCAGCGTCTCGGAGCACTGGAGGCCACCTCGCTGCTGCGCAAAGTGATGGCGGGAATCGACGTGGCGGTGTTCACCTTCGATGCCGATCAGAGGCTGCAGTTCGTCAACCAGCGGGGAGAACATCTCCTGGCCCAGAGCGCCGAGAGGCTGCTGGGCCGCAGCGCAGAGGAGCTGGGGCTTGCCTCCTGCCTGCTCGATGAGGAGTCCCGGATTCTGGAGACGACTTTCCCGGGCGGCGCAGGTCGGTGGGAAATGAGACAGAGCACTTTCCGCGTGGGCGGTGTGCCGCACCGCCTGGTCTTGCTCTCGGATCTGACTCGTGCTCTGCGCGAGCAGGAACGTCAGGCGTGGCAGCGACTGATACAGGTGCTCCGTCACGAAATCAACAACTCGCTCGCCCCCATCGATTCGCTTGCGGGAAGTCTCGCCGCGCTGCTTGCCCGTGATCCTCGCCCGGCGGATTGGGAGATGGACATGCGCGAAGGGTTGGACGTGATCTCCCAGCGATCCAATGCGCTCAACCGGTTCATGACCGCCTACAGCAAGTTGACCCGCCTGCCGAAGCCGAAGCCGGGACCGGTTGACGTGGAGAGCTGGGTGAGGCAGGTCTCCGGGCTCGAATCGCGTGTGCGCATCACCGTGATGTCGGGGCCGGCTGCGACGATTCACGCCGACCGCGACCAGCTCGATCAACTGCTCATCAACCTGGTCCGCAACGCCTCCGATGCCGCGGCGGAGACGGGAGGCGGGGTGCATGTCGGATGGACGCTTACCTCGGGGCGCGTGCCCTGGCTGGAAGTCTGGGTCGAAGATGAAGGGCCCGGGCTGGCCGATACGGACAACCTCTTCGTTCCTTTCTTTACGACCAAGCCCGAGGGGTCGGGCATAGGTCTGGCGCTGAGCCGGCAGATCGCCGAGGCCCACGGCGGGCGACTCACCCTTCAGAACCGACCGGCGGAGCGGGGGTGTCGGGCGTGTCTTCATCTGCCGGTCAGTGACCGCGCCACATAACCGTCATCGAGCAGTCGGTGGGATGTTGGCGTGCCGCGTTATCTCGGTCATCCTGCGCTCCGCGATCGTGTCCGGTTTTGGGACCCGCTGTCCCGATATCGAACACCTCAAGCGCGATCACGACCGGTTGCGCCTCGTCGGAATGCGCATTATGTGTGTCGAATGAGTAATGAAGCTTCCAATCCTCATTACCTCGAAATGCTGGTCCGGGTTTTGCGAATACGAGGTGAGTGACAGGGCACAGCTTTGGATATCCAACGATCCAGTAAAGTCGTACGCTTCCGGATCATCCGCCGATGGGTCGTGGCGGTCGTGATCGTGGCGGCGTTGATCGCGATTACCTTCGGCCTGTCGCGCCTGGAGCCGGGCGCCCCGAGCGTCGAACGCGCCTCGGTATGGGTGGGCACGGTCCAGCGAGGCGAGATGGTCATCGAGGTGCGAGGTCCGGGGAGCCTGGTGCCTGAGCGGTTCTGGTGGGTGACGGCGTCGCGCGAGGGGCGAGTGGAGCGCATCGACGTTCTGCCCGGCACGCCCGTGAACCACGATACCGTGCTCATGGTGCTCAGCAACCCGGAGCTGGAGCAATCCGCGGTCGAGGCGGAATATCGGCTCAAGTCATCGGAGGCGGAAGCCGCGGCCCTGGAGAAACGGCTTGAGAGCCGGCTGCTTGATATTGAGGCGATCATCGCCACGATCGAGGCAAACCTGCACGAAGCCAATCTCCAGGGCGAAGTCGACGAGGAACTGCATCAATCGGGTGATGTCTCACGTCTGCAGTGGGAGTTCTCCAAGGCGAGGATCGAGCAACAGACCAGACTTCTGGCCATCCAGAAGCGGCGACTGGCGGTCCATCGCGAATCCGCGGTGACCGAGATGGCAAAACAGGCGGCGATCGTCGAGCAGGATCGAGCCCTGCTTCAGTTGCGGCGAATCCAGGTGGAGTCCTTGCAGGTAACCGCGGGCTTTGACGGGGTGCTCGATCAGGTCGCGGTGGAGGTCGGGCAGCACGTCATGCCCGGCACCACCCTGGCCCGAGTCATCAACGAGCGCCAGCTCAAAGCGGTGCTGCGAATTCCCGAGACCCAGGCCCGCGACGTGCAGATCGGGCAGCGCGCCTCCGTCGACACCCGCAACAGCGTTATTGAAGGAGTGGTCTCGCGCATAGATCCGGCCGTCCAGGACGGAACGGTCACCGTGGACGTACGACTTCTCGGCGAGCTGCCGAGAGGCGCCCGACCCGACATCACCGTGGACGGGAGAATCGAACTCAACCGGCTCGACGATGCGATCCACGTGGGGCGGCCGGTGTTCGCGGCCGCCAACAGCCTCATCAGCCTCTTCCGGCTCGATCCGGACGAGAACACCGCGGTCCGCGTTCCGGTGCAACTGGGCGCCACCTCCGTGACCACCGTCGAGATTGTTTCCGGTCTTGAAGTCGGAGATCAGGTCATCCTTTCCGACACCTCCAGGTACGACGATGTCGATCGCATTCGGCTGAAGGAATGACTTCAACAAGCCGTCGACATCGTGCCTCACTAAATCGCACTCACTCAACTGCATCAGAAGAACCCGCCATGAGCACAGCCACCGATCCGCTCCTTCGCATGGAAGGCATCACCAAGATCTTCTACACCGACGAGATCGAGACCCACGCCCTCTCTCAAGTTCACCTTCAGGTCGAGCGCGGCGAGTACGTCGCCATCGCCGGCCAATCCGGTTGCGGCAAGTCCACGTTGCTTTCGCTGCTTGGGCTTCTGGATACCCCGACCGAAGGCAAGTACCTGCTGGACGGAACGGAAGTCGACCGGCTGTCCCTGGCCGAGCGGGCGAGAATCCGCAACCGCGAAATCGGTTTCATCTTCCAGAGCTTCAACCTCATCGGCGACCTCACGGTGTATGAGAACGTAGAGTTGCCGCTAACGTACCGGCGAATGGCCGGCGCGGATCGCAAGGACCGCGTGCGTCGGGCGCTGGAGCGCGTCGGGATGTCGCCCCGCTCCAAGCATTATCCGGCCCAACTTTCCGGCGGGCAGCAACAGCGCGTCGCGGTGGCCCGGGCCCTTGTCGGCGACCCTCTCATCCTCCTGGCCGACGAACCCACCGGCAACCTCGACTCAAAGAACGGCGACGCGGTGATGGAGCTGCTAGGCGAGCTTCACGAGAGCGGCTCCACCATCTGTATGGTCACTCACGATGAGCGCTTCGCCCGAAACGCACAACGAATGGTGCATCTCTTCGACGGGCGGGTGGTGGATGATGAACTCGCTGCAGCGAAATCCTCCGAAGCGGCCTCGGCGAGCGATGTGTCGTCGGCCGCGGTTTGACGTTGCCGACCTCGTGCCGCGGCGTTCGACACCGGTTCGGATTTGTGGCTGACAACGGGAACCAGCCGTGCATTCGATGCTTCAAGACATCCACTTCGCCTTCCGCATGCTGGCCAA
>CP070772.1:813039-823049 GCA_020345805.1 Phycisphaerales bacterium
GCATCCCCACCCAGACCTCGCGCGAAGAAATGTCGATACTGACCTCTGCGGCCCGGGCCGGGGAAGTTGCCAGGACAGCAACCAGACACGCAATCAGCAGCGTGGATGACATGGAGCGCAGATTCGAGCCGGTCGGTCGCACGATCACCAGTCCTTCTCCGCGGCTTTGTATCGGCCGCGCTGTCTTCTGGCCAGCTCCTCGCGGCGCTGGCGCTCCTTGTCCCGGACTCTCTGGAGAAGCCGCTCGGCTTCTTCACGGGTCATCTGTCTCTGCTGCTGACCTTCTTCCTGTTGCTCTTCCGCCGCCTCGGCCTGCTGCTGCTCCCGCTCCTGCTGCTCAGCTTCAGTTTGCTCGCTCTGTTGCTGCTGCTGGGCCTGCTGCTGCTGGGATTGCTGCTGATCCGAGGTGTCATCCTGCTGTTGTTGCGATTGCTGTTGCTGCTGTTCGTCGCTTTGCTGCTGCTGTTGTTGCTGTTGCTGTTGCTGTTGCTGCTGCTGCTGCTGTTGCTCGTTCTGCTGCCGGTCTTCCGACTGCTGATTCTGATCCTGCTGCTCTTGCATCTGCTGCTGGAGCTGCTGCAACTGTCGGAGCAGACGGTGCGCCAGCTCGGCGTTTACCCGGGCATCCTCATCCTTGGGGTCGGCAGCCAGGGCCCGCTTGAACTGCTTCAGCGCCTCTTCAAGCTTGCCCGTGGCGTTGTCCAGCCCGGCTGCGGCCTGCTGCGGATCGCCCTGCCCCTGAAGCGCCTCCAGCGACTGGGCATAAGCGGTGTTGCCCAGGTTGTACGTCGCACGGTTGCGCAGTTCATCCTGCCTGGCCAGCGCCAGGGCCTGATCGAACAGCTCCGCCGCCCGGGCATAGTCGCCTTTGCGGTACTGGGCGACCGCCATGTTGTAGGGGATCTGCGCCGCGTCGGGCATGATCTCGCGCAGGCGCGAATAGTCCCGGAATGCCTCGTCGTACCGGCCCTCCTCCATGGCGATACGTGCTGAATCTCGCAGGGCAGACGCCGACGACGCTTCGCCGGCCGTTACGGCCGGGCCGGCGCCGAGCATGCTCAGTGCGGATGCGAGAACCAGGCACAAAGGGAGGACACTGCGCATCATCGAATCATCACCGCCTTTCGATTCGAAGGCAGATCGGGACGGGACCTCCGGCTGCCGATGATCATCTCCAGCATGAGCAGAGCCAGAGCGAGCCCGGCGAACCACTGATACTGGGCGTTATAAAGACGGATGCGAGAGGTTTCGAACTCGCGCTTGGCCGCGGGGGCAATCCTCTCTTCATAGATCTGGCCGAGGTCGACACTGCGGGTTCCCACGGGGATGAACGCTCCGCCGCCGGCCAGCGCGACTTCCCGCAGCAGGTTGATGTCCATCTTCGACCAGACCTCCTGGTCATCGTAGGTAAGATAGATCCGTCTCCCGTCCTGCTCGATGGGGATTCTTGCTCCCTGCGACGAGTCGCCGATGCCGACGGTATAGATCTTCACGCCGCGCTGCTCCAGGAGCTGTCGGGCGGCTTCCACCGGATAACTGTCATGGTCTTCTCCGTCGGTGAGAATGACCAGGGCCTTGTAGTCGGGGATCTCATCGGTGAAGGCGTCCGCCGCCTTGCGAATGGCATCCCCCAGCAGCGACCCTCCCCGGGCCGCGGACTGCGGCCCCACCTCCGCCAGGGACAGACGGAACGCGCCATAGTCGACGGTCAGCGGGCACTTGATCGAGGCGGTGCCCGCAAAGGTGATCAGACCCACGCGATCGCCATGAAGCTGTGCCACAAGATCCCCGGCGAACTGCTTCGCCCGCTCAAGCCGGTTGGGGGTGACATCCTCGCCGAGCATGGAGCGTGAGGCATCCAGGGCGATGACAATATCGATTCCCCGTTGCTGAACATCCTCGTAACGGACGCCCCAGCGGGGATCGAGCAGTGCCGCCACCAGCGAAATCAGGGCCAGGATCAGCAGGACGCCCTTGAACCACGCCCGTCCTGTTCCCGAACTGCCCACCAGATGTCCAATCAGGTTGTGCGAAGCGAAACGAAGCATCGCGCGGTGACGGGCGGCAAGGCCCCAGATCATGAGGCCCGCCAGCAAGACGACGGCCCATAGCCAGTGAAGCTGCTCGAGATGGTTGAAGCGAAGATCCATAAGAACGACGTAATATCGATGTGTCTAAAGATCAGAGGGTGCGGAATCGGGTGTTGGAGAGGAGGAGCTCCAGGGAAATGAGCGCGAACACGATTATCAACAGCGGCGGAAGAGTCGCCGATCCGATGCGCAGAGGTTCGACCGCCAGCTCGCCGTAGCGCGTGTAGCGCCGCTGCTCGATATCCGTCCGTTCCAGTTCGTCTATCCGGGAGTAGATCTCGGTCAGCGAATCGGTGTCGGTGGCGCGAAAGTATTCGCCGCCGGTGGTCTGGGCGATCTTGCGCAGCGTTTCCTCATCTATGCTGACCGGGACCCTTCGCATCACCTCGCGCCCGGTGAACGGATCGGTAAACGGCACCTCCACCGTCGAATTCCTAGAACCGGCCCCGATTGTGTAGACCTTGATGTCGAAAGCGGCGGCCATCTCGGCCGCGGTAATCGGATCAATCTCGCCGGAATTGTCCTCGCCGTCGCTGAGCAGGATCATCACCTTGCTCTTGATGGCCGGCCGGGCGGTGAGGTCGGCTCGCTCAACCAGTGAGCGCAGGCGCTCTACGCCCAGGGCCAGGGCGTCGCCGATCGCGGTGCTGGCGCCTTCCTCCTCGCCCGCGACGGTGGTCTGCCTGATCGATTCGATGAGGTAATCGTGATCGAGCGTGGGAGGCGAGATGCTGTCGCAGAAGGTGGCGAACGTGATGAGCCCGACCAGATCGTCGGGCCGCCCGGGCAGATCACCGCTGCCGATGACGAACTCCTCCACGACCTTCCTCACCGCGGCCAGCCGATCAGCGGGCTTGCCGTCAATGGTAAAGTCCATCGCCCGCATGCTTCCGGATCGGTCCACCACCAGTTGAATCGCAATGCCCTCGGTGTGGATCCGGGTCTGCTCGTCGGCCTTCCGCGGCCGGGCCATGCAGATGATCAGCAGCACGAGGGCGAGGATTCGAAGGGTCGGCACGATCCATCGCAACCGGATCGCCCAGGTGCGCGGCGCGCGCGAAGCGGTCTCGATCGACGAGAACGCGACTGCGCTCCTGCGCCAATTGCGGGCGAGGCGCCAGTACAGACCGGGCAGCAGAAGCAGCAGAAGAAGGAACCAGATTGACGGATGATGAAACATCATGCCGCACCCCCCACTTGGTCAGTCCGACTCGCCTCGCCGTTCGAAGGCAGCCGCTCCTCGGGCATCGCGGTCTGCTCGATGAACGATCGGGCGGCGACCATCGCCGAATCACCTTCCTCAACCGGCGGCATGTGAAGCGCGAACTTCACCATATCCGCGGCACGCAGGAACCCGGCGAGCATGTTCTTGTGCTCGCCGCGAAGCGCCTGGCTGCGCCCCGCCTCCCGCAAAAACTCATCGGTGGTGCGCTCCGGCGCCATCAGGGCGAAACGGCGCTCGATGTATTGCCGAACGATGCTGCTCAGCCGGAAGTAGAACTCCTGAATCGAGCCACGCTGAAGAAGCCTCTCATCGGCCAGTCCGTCCAGTTGCCCCAGCGCCCACACATGCGCCGGAAGTGCCACCGGTGCCGCTTCGGCAGTCTTCCGCCGCCTCAGGAGAATGAGCGTCAGGATGATTAGAATGATCAACGCGGCGCCAATGACGATCGCCCACGTATAGGGGAACTGGCGATCCACCGGGACATCCACCGCATCCTTGATATCTCGATAGGCGGCGGGATCGAATTCCGCCGCGAGCGCCGAATCCACGTGGATTCTCACCGGTTCCGAGACCAGGTCGCTGGATACAGGCTCTCCCTGCGATTCTTCATCGTCGGATCGCACGCGGCGGTCCGTGAAGCGGACGGTGAGCGGGGGAATCTCCAGATCGCCGGAATCGAAGGTACAGAGAGTGTACTGATGCGTCCAGCGGCGCTTGTCGCCATCCGGAATGTCCGGCGGGGTTCGTCGGTCGCGTACCTCGAACGGGCTCAGGGTGTCTTCGAGGACCGGCATCTCCACATCCACACCGGGTTCGGCGACGACCTCGACAAGCATTTCGATCGCATCACCGACGGAGACCTCGCTTCGATCCGCACGAACGGACATGCGCACCGGACCTCGCTCGGCGGTGCGCTCCACTGCGCCGTCGCCGCCGGCGGATGAAGGCTGCGTCCGGCTCTCGCAGCCGGCCGAAAATCCCACGCAGGCCAGGACCAGGACGGCAATCGCGATCGCTCTGCGGTAGAACACTCCTACCGGGTTGGCGGGCGGCACTCTCATCATCTGCCCATTCGCAGTTCCCGCTTGCGGAAGAACGTCACCAGCGGCTCGACGAACGACTCGCCGGTCTGCACGCGGACACAATCGACGTTCATGGACCTGAACAGCCGGTCCTGCTCGGCGGCCGCATCTTCGGCCAGCCGGGCATAAGCGCTGCGCCATCGCGGGCTGGCGGTGTCCGCGATCATGGTGTGACCGGATTCCGCGTCGAGCAGCTCCACGAGCCCCGCGCGGGGCAGGGCCAGCTCGCGCCGATCGGACACCTTGATGAGGATCATGTCGTTGCGGCGCTTCGCGATGCGGAGGGCGTTCTCGTAGCCGCGATCCTGGAAATCGCTGACGAGGAACACCACTGCCCGGCGGCGGGAGACGCGGTTGAAGTGCTCCAGGGCCGCGGAGATGCTGGTGCCCGTTCCGGCGGGCTGGAACGCCAGCAATTCGCGGATGACCCGCAGGACATGGCTGGTGCCCTTGCTCGCGGGCACGTACTTCTCGACTTCATTCGCGAAGCACATCAGCCCCACCTTGTCGTTGTTCTTGATTGCCGAGAACGCCAGGGTCGCGCACAACTCCGCGATCAGCTCCCGCTTGAGCTGCTCGTTGGTGCCGAACTGCTGCGACCGGCTCATGTCCACCAGCAACATCACCGTCAGCTCCCGCTCCTCGCGGAAGAGCTTGACAAACGGCTCCCCGTACCGGGCGCTGACGTTCCAGTCGATGGTCCGCACGTCGTCGCCGACCTGGTACTGCCGCACCTCCTGGAACTCCATCCCGCGCCCCTTGAAGGCGGAGTGATACTGCCCGGCCAGCGCATCGTTGACCAGATGCGAGGTCCGTATCTCAATGCGGCGAATCTTCTTGAGGAGATCCTTCGGTATCATCACGGTACCGGAATGTGATCCAGGATCGTTTGCACTATATCCACTGGTGTTTTCTCTTCCGCCTCCGCCTCGTAAGTGATAATCACGCGATGGCGGAGGACGTCCATGGCGACGTCCTTCACATCCTGCGGCACGACGTAGCCTCGGCCGTCCAGGAACGCGCTGGCCTTGGCGGTGAGGGTGAGATAAATCGTCGCCCGGGGAGATGCCCCGTACTGAATCAGATCGTCAAGCGGCAGATTGAAAGAGGCCGGCTCCCGCGTGGCGAGAACCAGATCCACAATGTAGTCCTTGATCTTGTCATCGATGTAGATCTCATCCACCAGCGACCGGGCATCGGCGATGGCACCCGGCTCCATCACCGGCTCGATGGTGTGAACCGGGGCGGTCCTGGACATGCGCTGGAGAATCTCGCGCTCCCCGGCCCGGTCGGGATAGCCCACGATGAGCTTGAGCATGAACCGGTCGATCTGGGCCTCGGGCAGCGGATATGTGCCCTCCTGCTCGATCGGGTTCTGGGTGGCCAGCACCAGGAACGGCTCGTCGAGGCGGTAGGTTTCCCGGCCGATGGTGACCTGCCGCTCCTGCATCGCCTCCAGCAGCGCGCTCTGCACCTTGGCCGGGGCGCGGTTGATCTCATCGGCGAGAATGATGTTGGAGAAGATCGGCCCTTTCTGGACCGTGAAGGTCCCGCTGTTGGGCTGATAGACCAGGGTCCCGATGAGGTCGGCCGGGAGCAGGTCGGGGGTGAACTGGAGGCGCTGGAAACCGGTGTTGATCCCCGCGGCGAGGCAGGAGACGGCGGTGGTCTTGGCCAGGCCCGGCACGCCCTCGATGAGGATATGCCCGTTGGCCAGCAGGCCGATCAGCATGCCGTGCAGAAGGTCCTCCTGGCCCACAATGACCCGGTGCATCTGGTCCAGAAGCTGCCGGAACGGCTCGCTGGCCGCCTCGACCCTTTGGCCGATCTGCTTCACATCAAGCTGGGTGGTGGTCATTAATCTGCTCCGAAATGTTCAAATCCCCCGGGCCGGCCTCGGGAGCCGGGTCCGATGCGGGCATCGTATTCAACAAAACGCCCGAAGTGCGGGCAAGGTTCGGGCAATCGATGAGATGCGCCGACGGCGTTTCGCTGTCGCAGAAGATCACGCGGGCGAGCAGACGGCGGACCGGTGACGCATGTCACGGGCGGTAGGGCCGCCTCTGCTCATACAGCGACTGACGCCGCCGGATTTCCTGGGCCAGCGTCGCATCCCGCCGGTTCACCGCCAAGGTTGCGGCCCGCTCTGCGACCTCCACAGCTTCCTCAAAGCGGCCGGCCTCGGCAAGGGCCGCGGCGAGGATGTCCAGCCCCCGGGGATCGGTGCTGCCCTCGGTCGCGGATCGAGCCAGGTCCACCGCCCGGGAGCCGTCACGAACCGTATCGTCGGGGCTGGTGGCCAGCACCCAGGCCAGCCGCAGGGACAGATCGGCTTGGCCGGGATTTCGCTCAAGCCCCGCGCGCAGGGCGAGGCACGCGTCCCGGTGGCGCCGGGCCGAGTAGAGTGCGTCCGTGTATTCCTCAAGTACCCGGAGATCGTCCGGATTGAGGTCATGGGCCGCGCGGTAGTGCAGGAGGGCTTCGTCCAGCCGCCCCAGCCTGATGAGGCAGAAGCCCAGCGTGTGATGGACTTCGGGACTGTCCGGATTCTGCCGGGCCGCCTCGGTCAAAATGGTCACTGCCTGTTCGAAGCGTGTCAGACGCGCCAGCACCATGCCCAGGTTCTGCGCCGCTTCGGGGAAGTGCGGTCGGCGCTGAAGCGCAGCCCGGTAGTGGGCAACTGCCTGCTCGGCCTCGCCGCTGCGAATGAGGTCGTTGGCCAGATAATAGTTGGCGGTCGCATTGCCGGCGTCGACCTGAAGCGCCTCTCGGAAGAGCGCCATTGCATGCCACGCGTCATTGAGGCGCAGTCGCATCAGGCCGAACTGAGAGAGGCATTCTGAAAGCAAATGGGTGGCCCGGCCGTACTCGGGCACCGCTTCAGCGATGCTCCGGAACCGATCGATCACCGATGTCCATACTTCGATCGAGTCGGTACCGGCTGCCTTTCCCCAATCCAACGTGGCATGAATCGTTCCCGACTTGGCCCGGCGGTACTGATCGAGCCTTGCCTCGGCTTCTGCGCGGGTGCCGAACAGCGGCTGCACGTTCCCAACCATCGCAGCGGGATTGGACCGATACGAATCGATCACCAGAGTGTTCTCACCGCTGATACCGGTGCCGATCGTGAGCGGACTGGAGAACTCCAGATAGAGGTTGTCATCGGTGTTGATGATGGCGTCCCGCGCGAAACGCTCGATTCCCTCCTGATCCATCGTGAATTCGGCCAGGAAGGACAGGGGGTCCGCCAGGCCGGTGCGGGCGAGCTGTCGGGCCGCCCCCGGCTGCTCCATCCGCGCGGCCAGATTGGCCAGATCGACCCCGACGGGCGAGTTGCTGCCGATGAGGACGGCATCGCCCGTTGCCTGCCAGAGCGTGGTGTGGGCGAAGTTCTCGGCGAACGACGCAACCACACATTTGAGGTGCTCTTCGTTGAGCTCGTACAGCGGCAGCCACTGGCACATGACGCCGCCGTCGGCCAGGTGATCGGCGATCATCCCGTAATACTCGGTGGTATAGAGATAGGCCGCGCCCTGCGCCCAGGGGTGGATGGGATCGGCGGTGATGACATCGAACTTCTCGGGCGTGGTGAGCAGGTAGTTGCGCCCGTCCTGATACACGATCTCCACGCGGGAATCATGAAGGGCGTCATCGTGGAGATCGGCAAACTGCATGGCGGCGTCGAAGACGGCGGGCTCGATCTCGACCACCACGATGCGCTCCAGAGATTCCTCCGCGGCAACACCGCCCAGCGTCAGCCCCGCGCCCAGTCCGATGACCACGGCCGTCTTCGGATCGGGATGCAGCAGCGTGGGAAGGTGACCGAGCAGGTACTCATGCTGCATGTCGGATATCCCGTCCGTCGCCACGCTCTTGCCGTTGATGAGCAGTGCTCGCTGACCGGCAGTCTCGATGACGGATACCGTCGAGCCGCGCCCTTCGCGGTAGTACAGCACGCTGGTCCTGTCCAACAGGCGATTCATGTCGATTTGGCCGTCGGGATCGACAAAGAAGCTCATGTTGTTGTTCTGAAAGGCGGCGAACAGGCGCATGTTCCAGCGCGGAACGAGCAGCGGCGTGACGCAGGCCAGGGCGACGGATGCGATGGCCGCGACCGCGCTCGGGAGGCGCCATGACGTTCGATGCGAGCCGAGCATCACACAGAGTACGAGCAGGCCGTACCCGAGGTAGATCGACGAGGCCAGAACCATGCCGCGCTGCAGCCCGATGAACGGGATCACCACGAATCCGGCCAGCAGCGACCCGGCGATGGCCCCCACCGTGTTGAAGCCGACGAGATCGCCGATCGACTCCCCGAAGCGTTCCTTGATTCTCGCCCGGGCTTGTCCTGCGAGGGGAAAGGCGATCCCCATGAACACGCAGGGGACGAGCATCACGAGAAAGCTGAGGAGAAGAGTGGTACCCGCTCGAACGCCAACCAACCCGCCGTAGAACTTCATGTTCAATCTGACCGCGTATTCCGGGAGCCGCGGTATCCACTGCGAAACGATGAGACTCGAAATTCCGATCAGCACCAGCGCCGTTCCGAACTGCACGCTCTCCTGCACTCGGCGCAGGGGCGCGAAGGCGTGGATCCAACTGCCCAGGGCGATGCCGATGAGGAACGCCGCGAGCATGATCGTGAAGCTGTAGGTCGTGGAGCCGGTGGCGATGGATATGCCCCTCGCCCACATGACCTCCAGCGCCAAGGCGCACATCCCGCTGACCGCGGTGCCCCAGAAGGCCAGGCGCAGGGCCCAGAGGTACGCCGGGCGAGCGGTGACGGCGGGTTCACGTGCCGTAGCGACGGGCCGCGTTGGAGCGGCCGACGGAGCGGTGCCGACCTCATCGGCCGTGCTGATTCTGCGATCGGCCAGAATGGCGATCAGGCCAACCACGACGTTGCCGATGATGGCCACAAGCTGGGCCCGCCAGACCCCGAGTTCAGGCAGAAGTACGAAGCCCGCAGTCACCGCGCCGATCACCGCCCCCAAGGTGTTGATCGCATACAGCCAAGACAGGCGCCCGCTGAGTTCACCATACCGATGAACCAGGAAGCGCACGAGGACCGGCAGCGTCCCGCCCATGAAGAACGTCGGCAGCACCAGCACGCCGAAGGCCATCACCACGCGAGCCAGCGTGATTCCCCAGTTCACTTCCTCGCTGCGCAGGGCGAGCCCGACATAGATGCTGTTCATCAACGACAGCAGCAAAGGAAGCGCGAGGGCGAAGACGGCGACGCCGATCTCCAGAAGGCCGTACAGCCGCAGCGGTCGCCGAATGCGATTGGTCTTTCTCCCGAAATAGACACCGCCCAGAGCCAGACCCGCCATGAACGATCCGAGGACAATGCTGATGGCCTCGAAGCTGGCGCCGAAGATGAGCGAAAGGTTCCGGGTCCAGGCAACCTGGTACACCAGTGCCGTGGCGCCGGAAACCAGGAACAGGCCGTAGACCAGAAGACGGATTCCCCAGCTCACTGACGCTTTCTCCGCTGCTGAAACCGCAGATTGCCGGACCGTAGGGATTCCCCCACGAGGCCCGTGCCAAGCCGGATTCGACACGGGCGTTCACATGATAACAAGATGATGGCCGCGCTCTCGGCTATTCTCG
>CP070772.1:823149-833119 GCA_020345805.1 Phycisphaerales bacterium
GTGGTGGTACGGCCACAACGCGGTGGCCTTCTTCCTCACCACCCCCTACCTGGGCCTGATGTATTACTTTCTGCCCAAGGCCGCCAACCGCCCGGTGTTCAGCTACAAGCTGTCGATCCTGCACTTCTGGTCGATCGTGTTCATCTACATCTGGGCCGGCCCCCACCATCTGCATTACCTGCCCATTCCCGCATGGCTGTCCACGCTGGGGATGCTCTTCTCGCTGATGCTGTGGATGCCGTCCTGGGGCGGGATGCTCAACGGCCTGCTCACGCTCCGCGGGGCGTGGAACAAGGTGGCCGAGGACCCCATCCTCAAGTTCCTGGTGGTGGGCGTCACGTTCTACGGCATGGCCACTTTCGAAGGCCCCATGCTATCGATCAAGACCGTCAACTCCCTGAGCCATTACACCGACTGGACCATCGCCCACGTCCACTCCGGCGCCCTGGGGTGGAACGGGATGATGACCTTCGGCATGGCCTACTGGCTTTTCCCGCGGATCTTCCAGGCCCCCCTCTGGAGCCGGAAGATGATGAGCGCGCATTTCTGGATCGCCTCGGTCGGGATACTCCTTTACATCATCCCCATCTACGCCGCGGGCCTGACCCAGGGCCTGATGTGGCGGGCGTTCGATTCCAACGGCCTGCTGCAGTACACGGACTTCCTGGAGACGGTGATCCAGCTCAAGTGGTTCTACAAGATCCGGATCATCGGTGGTTCGCTGTTCCTGCTGGGGACGATCATGTGCCTGGTGAACCTGGTGATGACGTGGAAGGCGCGGCCGGCGAAGTACGACGAGCCCGTTCAGCGGGCGGCGGCCTTGAGCAAGAGTTACACCGATGAGCCCATTCCGCCTTCGCGTCTCAAGAACGTGGTCGGCATCGCCCATCTGATCGACATCTTCGCTCAGGCCAGGTGGCACCGGCGCTGGGAAAGGCTGCCCCTGACGTTCTCGATCTGGGTGGCCGTTGCAGTGATCGTCGCATCCCTTTTTGAAATCGTCCCAACCTTTCTCATCAAGAGCAACGTGCCCACCATCGCCTCGGTGCAGCCCTACACGCCACTGGAGCTGGCCGGGCGGGACATCTATATCGCGGAGGGCTGCTACAACTGCCATTCGCAGGGCGTGCGCCCCATGCGGCACGAGACGGAGCGCTACGGCGAATATTCCAAGCCGGGCGAATACATCTACGACCGGCCGTTCCAGTGGGGATCGCGGCGGATAGGCCCGGATCTGCATCGCGAGGGCATTCTGAATCCCTCGGTGGAATGGCACGTGCGGCACATGAACCGGCCCACCGACACCAGCCCCGGCTCCATCATGCCCGCCTATCCCTGGCTGCTTTCCGAGGATCTGGACTTCAGCGCCATTCCGGGCAAAGTGAAAGCGATGGCCGAACTGGGCGTGCCCTACGATGCGGAGCTGCAGAACTCCGAGGAGATGGCCCGAACCCAGGCCCGCGAAATCTTCGATGCTCTGGTTGAGAGCGATCCCAGCTACGCCGGCAGCGGGCTGGAGAACAAGAAGATCATGGCCGTAGTCGCCTACCTTCTCCGGCTCGGCACGGACATCACCAAGCCGGTGCCGCTGGAGGAAAACGAGGAATCTGAACCCGCCACGGACGACGAGTGATCGGAGCGAGACTTGCTTGCATCGGAAGGAATCATCTTCGGGATTGACGGGGGGCTCCTGAAGTCCATAGCGCTGGTGATGTGCTTCGCGATCTTCGTGTCCATCGTGTTGTGGCTGGCGGTCTCCAGTTCCACGAAGTTCCAGCGGGCCGCGCGCCTGCCGCTCGAGGATGAAGTCGTCTCCGAAGCGGCGGATGCCTCGGGCGACCGGGGTGATCATCAATCCGGATCTTCCCGACATGACTGAGCAAGAGCAGCAATCTCAACAACATCCCGACCGTGACCGGCTCACGGGTCACGACTACGACGGGATCGAAGAGTATGACAATCCCCTCCCCGGCTGGTGGGTGTGGCTGTTCACTCTCACCATCATCTTCGCCATCCCTTACGTGATGTGGTATCACCTCGGGGCCGGACCGTCGATACAGGACAACCTGGATGCCGAGGTCGAGGCGTACGGGGCGCAGCTTCTGGCGATCTACGGCGATCTGCAGCCGGATGCCCCGACTATCCTCGACCTTCGGTCCGATCAGGCGGCCATGGCCGGAATGGCGGGCCTGTTCAAGGGCAAATGCGCCCAGTGCCACGTCGCGGATGGATCCGGAGACGTGGGGCCGAATCTCACCGATGACTACTGGATCAACGTCCGCGACGTCACGGACATCGCCACGGTACTTACGCAGGGGGTGGTGGCCAAGGGAATGCCCGCCTGGGACCGGCAACTGACTCAGACCCAGATCGTCCTCCTCTCGGCTTACGTCGCGCAGTTGCGAGACAATCCCGTGGCCGGCGGCAAGGCGCCGCAGGGGGAATTCGTCGAGCCCTGGCCGCAGACCACGATAGAGATTGTCGTTGACGAGGAGGAGCCAGAGTCCGGGACGGATGAGCGGCTGCCATGAACTCGTCGTCCGCCGCAGAAAAAGGCATCCCCGTCCTTGATGAAGGCGTTCTCTCGACGCTCAACGCCGACGGCACCCGGCGCTGGTTGCGCCCTCGCCTCTCAAAGGGCCGCTTCCTCAAGTGGAGGCGCATCGTCGGCTACTGCCTGATCGTCATCTTCGTCGCCCTGCCCCATCTGCGGATCAACGGCAAGCCGCCGATACTGCTGGACCTGCCCAACCGGCAGTTCACGTTCTTCGGCGCGACCTTCCTTCCCACCGACACTCTGCTGCTGGCCCTGCTGTTCCTGTCCTTCTTCATCGGCATCTTCCTGATAACCGCCCTCTTCGGGCGGATCTGGTGCGGCTGGGGCTGCCCGCAGACGGTGTACATGGAGCTTGTGTACCGGCCGATCGAGCGGCTGTTCGATGGGCGGAGCTATCGCGACGGCGGGCGCACGCCGGTGCACCCCATGCGCAGGGCGGGCAAATACGCGGTGTTCTTCGTAGTCTCCCTGGTCCTGGCGCATACTTTCCTGGCCTACTTCGTAAGCTCCGAGACACTGGCGCGGTGGATGACGCGGTCACCGCTGGAGCATCCCACGGCGTTCATCATCGTGGCCGTGGTGACGACTCTGATGATGCTGGACTTCTGTCTGTTCCGCGAGCAGGTCTGCACGCTGATGTGCCCCTACGGCCGGTTCCAGTCGGTGCTGCTGGACCGGCAGTCGCTGATCGTGAGTTATGACGAGAAGCGCGGCGAGCCACGGGGCAAGCGGCGCCGCGGCGAGGAAGCCGGTGACTGCGTCGATTGCCGCCTCTGCGTACTCACCTGTCCCACCGGCATCGACATCCGCGGAGGCCTCCAGATGGAGTGCATCAACTGCACCCAGTGCATCGACGCCTGCGATTCGGTGATGGATCGTCTCAACCGGCCGCGGGGGCTGATCCGCTACAGCTCGCAGGAGGCGATTGAAGGCGGCCGCCGCCAACTCATCCGCCCGCGCGTGGTGCTCTATCCGCTTCTGCTAATGGTCGTGGTTTCCCTGTTCGGGCTCGCCCTGGCCGGCCGGTCGCCGGTGGATGTTTCCTTCCTGCGCAACCGCGGCTCGGTCTTCCACGTTCTGGATTCCGGTTCGGTGGAGAACAAGGTCCATCTCAAGCTCACGAATCGAGCCCCCCGGGACCGCTCGTATAATGTGAGCGTGATTCAGGAAGGGGTGGCCATGACCTGCTCCGATCTTCCGCTGCGCATCGGGCCGGGCGATTCCGCCTCGCTCGTGCTTCATGTCACCGTGCCTCGCGATCGTTTCGAGGGCGGGCGGGCGGAGGTGAAGTTCCTGGTCGGCGATGATACGGGTTACGAGCGGGAATTCTCCCACCAGGTGCTGGGGCCGCTGTTCGGGGGCGACGCATCCTCGACTCCGACCTCACCTCAGGAGGCTGACCAATGAAAGCAAAGATCACCTGGATCGGCATCATTGTCGGCCTGCTGGGGATGTCCGTCGTCATCTACGGCATCGCGATCGTAATCACCGTCACCGACCCATCCTTCGCCATCGAGCCGGATTATGAGAAGAAGGCCGCCGATTGGGATACGATCCAGCGCCAGCAGGCGATCAACAGGGCTCTGGCCTGGTCCGCAACGATCAATGTCGAGGCCGGTCCCAAACGCGGCGAGATCATCGTTCGCGTCACGCTGCACGATCGTGATGATGCGCCGATTGACGGAGCGATCGTCGAGCTTGACGCGTTTCACAACGCCCGGGCCAGCCAGATCTACCGGGCGAGGCTGGATCATGCCGGTGAGGGCCAGTACACCGCGGCCATGCCGATAAGACGGTCGGGCATTTGGGAATTCCGACTGACGGCGAATCACCGCGGCGATGTGTTCACCAAGACGATACGCAAGACGCTGAAAGTGACGGTGGGAAGGTGAGCGCGCCATGACCGATCCTGCATTCCTGGCGCTGGTGTGGGCGATTCTGGCGGTGAGCCTCGTCGGCTCCCCGCATTGTGCGGGGATGTGCGGGCCGTTCATCGCATTCTGCGTGGGCACCGAGAAACAGAGCCCCTCCCGGCACGCCGCCGTGCAGTGCGCCTATCACGGAGGAAGGCTGTTCAGCTATCTCCTGCTGGGGGTGATCGCCGGTTCCCTCGGGGCAGCGGCGAACTGGGGCGGCGAAGTGCTGGGGCTCCAGAAGGCGGCCATGGTCGCCGCCGGGGCGTTCATGCTCGCCTTCGGCCTCATCACGCTCCTGCGCGTCCTCGGCGTGCGCATCGCCAAGCTCGGCGTGCCCGGGCCGGTGATGAACCTCTTCATGAAGGGACAGGCGTTCGCGCAGAACCGGCACCCGATCGTCCGCGCGCTGATCATCGGGGTTCTGGCCATCTTCCTTCCCTGCGGCTGGCTGTACCTGTTCGTCATCTGGGCCGCGGGCACCGGCTCGCCGCTGATCGGGGCGGCGGTGATGCTGGCCTTCTGGCTCGGTACCGTGCCCATCCTCGTCGCGGTCGGGATCGGAGTTCAGTCCCTGTTCGGCCCGCTGAGAAAGCACCTTCCCGCGGCCATGGCCTGCCTGCTGCTGTTCATCGGCGCGGCGGTTATCGCCAGAGGCTTTGACGTGGATGCGCACGGCGCGCTGCCGACGGTGGGAGACGGTGAACTGTCCGTTCAGGCCGCCCTGGAACGGGTGAGGCAGACCGAGGATGAGGAGGAACCGTACGTACCTCCCTGCTGCGAGCACGAAGCGGCCACCGACTTGCCGGCCGAGGATGGGAAACCGGACTGATCCCACAAGCGCCTGACCCGACTGCGCGGCCCAGGAACCGCCTCTCATGGCCGATGTCATCTGCGACCACTGCAAGCTGCCCGTTCCGTCGGGTCTGATCGACCCCGCCGCCGAGCGCCAGTTCTGCTGCGGCGGATGCCGGATGGTCTGGGAGGCCATCCACGGCTGCGGCCTGGGACGCTTTTACGAACTGAAGGATGAGTTTGACGCCACCGAGCCCGCCCGCACCACCGGCGAAGGATACGAGTCCTTCGATCACGATTCCTTTTATCGGGCGCACGTGTTCACCGACGGCGATGGTCTAAAAGGAATCGATCTCTATCTCGAAGGCGTGCATTGCGCCGCCTGCGTGTGGCTGGTCGAGAAGCTCCCGCACGTCCTTGAGGGCGTGGTCGAATCGCGCCTGGACATCCGCCGGCAGGTGGCACGCATCATCTGGGATCCCGATCGCATCGCCCTTTCCCACATTGCCCGCACGCTCGATTCCTTCGGTTATCCCTGCCATCCCTACCGAGGCGCCAAGACGCACGACCTGTGGCGGATCGAGCAGCGCAAGCACCTCATCCGCATCGGCGTGGCCGGGGCCTGCGCGGGCAACGTGATGCTCATGGCCTTTGCGCTCTACGGCGGGATGGCCGGCGGGATGGAGCAGCAGTATCGAACGCTCTTCCACTGGACGAGCCTCGCCATCACCCTCATCGCCCTCATCTTCCCCGGCCGGGTGTTTCTCGTCGGCGCGCTCTCTTCCCTGCGCACCCGCAGCATGCACATGGACATTCCGGTAGCATTGGCCCTGACCATCGGCACCATCTGGGGCGCGGTGGTCACCGTCCGCGACGGGGGGGGCGACGTTTATTTCGAATCACTCACCGCGGTGATCTTCCTGTTGCTGGTCGGAAGATGGATCCAGCACCGCCAGCAGCGGGCGGCCCACGATGCGGTGGAGCTGCTTTATTCGCTCACGCCCTCCACCGCCCGTCTCATCGAATCCGACGGCACGGTGCGCGAAGTGCCGGTCGAAGCGCTGGAAATCGGCTCGGCCGTGGAGGTCCGGGCCGGTGACTCGATCCCCGCCGACGGCGTGATCGCCGAAGGAAGCTCGCAGTTCGACCTGTCCCTGCTCACCGGCGAATCCCGGCCTGCGAACATCGGGCCCGGCGAGCACGTGCACGCGGGCACCACCAACCTCGGCTCGCGGGTGGTGATCGAGGTCCAGTCCACGGGAGCGGATACCCGCATCGGGCGGCTGATGGCCCTGGTCGAGCAGTTCGCCCGCAGCCGGCCGCGACTGGTCCGCCTGGCCGATCGCGTCGCTCATTACTTCGTCATGGTGGTGCTGTTGCTGGCCACCATCACCGCCGCCGCCTGGCTCTGGCTGGAGCCGGCGGATGCGGTCGACAACGCCATCGCCCTGCTCATCGTGACCTGCCCCTGCGCCCTGGGGCTGGCCACGCCCCTAGCGGTGGTTGCTGCAATCGGCCGGGCTGCCCGCGAGGGCATTCTCATCAAGGGCGGCGAAGCCCTCGAACAGCTCGCCGCGCCCGGCCTGATCCTCCTGGACAAGACCGGCACGCTGACCCAGGGGGCCATGAGGCTGGTTGAGTATGTCGGTGACGAGGAGATCCGGCCGCTCATCGCCGCGGTGGAAGCGCAGGTCTCTCACCCCATCGCCCGCGCCCTAGTGGCAGCCCTGGCCGGGGAGGGGGCCGATCTTCCGCCGGCTGCCGCCCGGCAGGTGACCGGCAGCGGAGTGATCGGTGAAGCGGAAGGGCGCAAGCTCATAGTCGGCTCGCCCGCGTTTGTCCGGGAGAAGGTCGGACCCCCGCCGGACTGGGCGAAGCAGGCCGAACGCGAACTGCTCGATCAGGCGCTCACCGTCATCCTCATCGCCGTGGATGGCGAATACACGGGCGTGGCCGGCCTGGGCGATCCGGTTCTTCAGGA
The DNA here is from genome assembly GCA_020345805.1 of Phycisphaerales bacterium. Lineage (GTDB taxonomy): Bacteria > Planctomycetota > Phycisphaerae > Phycisphaerales > SM1A02. Next base: position 830,396 of record CP070772.1, read on the forward strand.
CGCCGCCGCGTCCATCGGCCGACTGCGCAGAAGCGGGTGGACCGTGGGAATCCTCTCCGGCGACCATCCCGTCGTCGTCGATGCTGTGGCCAGGCAGATCGGGATCGACGTGGAGCGCTGCGAAGGCGGCGCTTCCCCGGAGCGCAAGGCGGAGGTGGTCACCGAAGCGCTATCGGGCAACCGGCGGGTGGTGATGGTGGGCGACGGGGTGAACGATGCCGCGGCCCTCTCCGCCGCGAGCGTGGGAATCGCGGTCCACGGCGGAGCGGAAGCGTCCCTGGCCGCCGCAGATGTCTTTCTCGGCCGGCCGGGCCTGGCGCCCGTGGTGGAGTTGCTGCGGGGCGCCCGCCGCACCGTCGGCGTGATCACGCGGAACCTGGGCATCTCGCTGCTCTACAATGTTCTCACCGCCTCCCTGGCCATGGCCGGCCTGATCAATCCCCTGATCGCGGCGATTCTCATGCCCATCAGCTCCCTCACCGTCGTGGTCCTTTCCTACCGATCCCGCACTTTCGGTCCCTGAGCCATGTCCGTCATCTACATCGTCTTCCCGCTGGCCCTGCTCATCGCCATCGCCGCGGTGATCGCCTACATCTGGGCCGTGCGCAGCGGGCAGTTCGACGACCTGGACACGCCGGGAGCCCGCATCCTCCATGACGATGAACCGCCGGAACAGCCGGCTGCGGATCGGAAGAAGTCGCCACCGGCGCGGCAATGACATGGCGGAAACGGGCATGCGCAGATGCGCCCTGCACGGCAGACAATCGCAGTCGCACGCGATACAGTTGCCCACATGACCACGCCACGCGACCTGATCACCAGACGAATCGCCCGACAGGCTCGATTGTTTCCGGAGCTGGATATCGCCGCGCCGGACGTGAGTGGCCTGTCGACCCAGGACGCCGCACTGGCGATCGCGATCGATCATGCGGTCAATCGACACTGGCTGACGCTGGTGGCGGTTGCGGAGAGCCATCTGAGCCGGTCATGGGATGATCTGGAGTTCAAGCTCCAGGCCGCTCTTCTGGTGGGGGTGGCGCAGCTTCTGTTCATGGACCGCCTGCCCGATCACGCCGTCATCAACGAGGCCGTGCAGTGGGCGAAGGACAACGTCAGGCCGAAGGCGGGGGGGCTGGTCAACGCCGTGCTGCGGAAGGTCGCCGCCCTGCGGGCCGAGCGGATCGCGGAAATCGAGCTTGCTTCTCCCCTGTCGCCACTGCCGCGCGATGTGCTGCCTCTGCATGACGGTCGGGCGTGGCGGCTCGCCGAGCCGGTGTTTGATGAAAATCCACTGCACAGGCTCGCGCAGCAGACTTCCCATCCCGAACATCTGATCCGGCAATGGCAGGAGAAGTACAGCGATGAAGTCGCGATGCGTCTGGCCCTGCACAGCCTCATCCATCCGCCGATCATCATCGCCGGCACGACCGATGAGCAGCCCGCCGATGATGAGAACCTCAAGCCGCATGATGAAGACGGTTTTGCGATCTTTGTCGGGCCGCATGATGCGCTGAGTGGATTTCTCGCCGCTCACCCCGGCGCGAGAGTTCAGGATCCCGGGGCGGCCGCGGCGGTGATGGCCACGAGGTCGCTGAGGCTGCACTGCATCGTCGATTATTGTGCGGGGAAGGGAACGAAGACGCAGCAGCTCGCCGCGCTGCACCCGAGTGCCGAGATCATCGCCACCGATGTGGATGCGGCCCGACTCGCTACGCTGCGGGCGATGTTCAAGGGACACGATCGCGTGCGCGTGGTCGGGCCAAGGGAGATCCGCTCCCACGTCGGCCGGGCCGATCTGCTGCTGCTCGATGTCCCCTGCTCCAACACCGGTGTGCTGGCGAGGCGCGTGGAGGCGAAGTATCGATACAGCGCCGAATCGCTGGCGAAGCTGGTGAACGTGCAGCGTCAGATTGTCGCCGACGCGTTCGCTTTGCTGGCCGACGACGGCCGGATTCTGTATTCCACCTGCTCCATCGAGCCGGCGGAGAACGAGGACCAGGCGGCGTGGATCGCCCGCTGGCACCGCATGCAGATCGACACCGCCCGCTCGCGTCTCCCTGCGTCCCTGCCCGGCGCCGCGCCACAAACTTACTCCGACGGCGGTTACTTCGCGATCCTAAAGCCCGGCGGGCACGGCAGCAAAAAGGTGACCACTCGATCGCAGGGCCGGTAGCTAAGGTAACACTGCCTGCCGCCGTCGTCTCGACCGAGAATCCAGCGCCCCGTGCCAATTCCGATATTTGGGACAATCTCCTGTTCTAGGAATGGTGAGATAAGTGGCTGTCCTGAATTATCCCGACTTATCCGTCCCCGCCACGAAAGTGTTCGTCGGCATTCACCGTGATCATCTGCTTGGATGATGCCTCGCCGGGATATGCCTGGCGCCACTTGGCTCGCTCCGCTTCATTGATCATCGCCTCAATCAGTGATGGTGGTAATCCGCCCGTCCGTACCGATTCAAGCTGACGTTCACTCAAGTCGCATCTAATCCACGGATCACCATCAGATGGCACTACTTCACCTGACAACATCTCCACAAGTGATCCCAATCTCAGCTGCGCTGCCGTGAGGACCGACTCGGAATCTCGCGGCAGCAGCAGCATGACAATCATTGGAGAATGCCGGTTGAGGTGTGCATATGTGCCCACTGCCTCGAAATAGTCGAAAGGAGACCACGCTCCTGTGTATGAGTCCTGGATGATAATGGCGCCGAAAAGATCGGGA
>CP070772.1:833219-842832 GCA_020345805.1 Phycisphaerales bacterium
CTGCTGGCCCGGGCCGAGGCCGTACCCGATGTCACGTTAACGGGCGGCGTGAAGCTGCTGGATGGCGCCGAGGAAACCGCATTCGCGGCCGGCGTCAGCGTGCCCTTGCCGCTGGTCGATCGCAACCAGGGCAACATCCTCGCCGCGAGGCTTCGATCGGGGCAGGGCGAGGCATTGCGCCGTGCGGCTCGGATGCGGGTCCAGACGGATCTTATCGCGGCACACCAGACGCTGGATGCGGCATGCCGCGAAGTCCGAACCCTTGAGAACGAGATCATCCCCGGCGCTGAGGCGGCACTTGACGCTGCGGAGACAGCATTCCGGCTCGGCAAACTCGACGCACTGAACCTGCTGGATTCCGAGCGCACGCTCTTCAAGGTGCGCCGGCAGCACACTGATGCCCTTGCTCGCTACCACCACGCCGTGATCGCGGTTGAGCGCCTCATCGGCGCCCCGCTGCACGATGACGATCCGATCACAGGAGACTCTCAATGATCAGCTCAATTCGACTGATGATTTCACTCTCGCTTGCCGCGCTGCTTATCGGCGGCTGCGATATCGGGTATCTGGATGGCACCGGCCGGGCCGGCGCCTCGGAGGTAGGCCACGAAACTGATAGTCCTGATCGGGGTGCGTCCGACGACCACGATGACCACGACCATGAAGCGACTGCCGAGCAGACGAAGCCGGCGGCCGAGGACGACGGGCACGATCACCGTGAAGATGAGTCCAATCACGTAGAGCTCTCACAAGAGCAGCGTGAGCGCATCGCACTGGAATTAGCGACCGTGGGCCCGGGCACGATCGCCGTGACCGCCTCCTTTCCCGGCGAGATCATCCTCAATGCCGAACGCATGGTGCATATTGTGCCGCCGGCGGCGGGAATCGTCCGCGAGGTTGAGAAGACCCTGGGCGATCACGTGGAAGAGGGCGAGATCCTGGCCTGGATTGAGAGCGATGTGTTGGCCGAGGCGAAGCTCGCCTTCTACTCCAAATATGCCGAAGTCGGCTGCTGCAAGGTGGAGCTTCCCCGCGCGAAGGAGATCTTCGAGAACACCAACCGCCTGCTCGCCCTGCTGGAGGAGGAGCCGACCGCGGCCGAGTTGAGAAAGCTGGATGATCTGGAGATGGGCGATTACCGAGGCCGGCTTCTCGCGGCTTATTCCGAGTACCAGGCGGCAAGGAAGGCATTCGAGCGCGAACAACGCCTTTTTGAAAAGAGGGTCTCCAGCGAGAGCGAGTTCATCGAGGCCGACGCCGCGCTCAAGAAGGCGCAGGCTGAGTTCGCCGCCGCCAGGGACACCGCACGATATCAGGTGCTGATCGGGTACAGCGAAGCCGCACGCCGGCAACAGGTCGCCGAGTTTGAAGCCGTGGCCGCGGAGCAGCGGCTTCGGCTGAAAGGCGTCGGCGACGATGTCTTGTCCGGGCTGCTGGCGCTGGTGCCGCAAGCGGCGGGGTCCGAGCCCTGCCTCTGCGACGATCCGAATTGCAGGGAATGCCAGATGCCTTCCGTGCTGGACACGCTCGGCCGGGAGCAGCGCCTCGGCTGGTACGCGCTGCGGGCCCCCTTCGCGGGGTTCATCACCGAAAAGCATCTGACCCTTGGCGAGAAGATCGGCGACGATGAAAGTCTCATCACCATCGCCGATACCTCCTCGGTATGGGTGCGCTTCAGCGTCTTCCAGAAGGATCTGAACTTCGTGCAGGTCGGCCAAGAGGTGCAGGTGAAAGTCGGCGAATCGTTTCCCGGCACTTCGGGAACCGTCAGCTACGTGGCCCCGATCGTGGATCCGAAGACCAGGACCGCCCCGGCACGCATCGTGCTCGCCAACCCCACCGGAGCGCTTCGACCCGGTCTTTATGCCACGGTGAAGGTGATCGTCGAGCCTGTCCGGGCGCCCGTTGTCATCCGGAAGAACGCGGTGCAGGTGCTGGACGGGGAAGACATCGTGTTCATCGAGGACGGTGACGGCTTCATTCCCGTCCCCGTGCGCTTGGGGCGGGCGGATCGAGATCGCGTGGCGGTGCTGGCCGGACTCCAGCCGGGCCAGCGCTACGTGGAACACGGAGCGTTCGAGTTGAAGGCCCAGATTGTGACCAGCGGGATCGATCCCCACGCAGGACACGGGCACTGACCGCCCGACCCCGGAGAGCGTAATGCTTGACAGACTCATTCAGTGCGGCGTCCGCTACCGCCTTCTGGTGGTGCTGGCCTTCCTGGCCGTGGTGGCCTACGGCATTCACTGCTACCAGAAGATGCCCCTGGACGCCTTTCCCGACATCTCACCGATCATGGTCCCGGTCTTCGCCGAAGCTCATGGCATGGCGCCGGAGGAGATTGAGCGCCTCATCACCTACCCGATCGAAGCATCGATGAACGGCCTGCCGGACGTCACGCAGATCAAATCGACGTCAGCTTTTGGCATGGCGGTGATATATGTGTACTTCGAGGATGACGTTGACATCCACTTCGCCCGCCAACTCGTGGCGGAGCGTCTCGCCTCCGCCATGAATGACCTGCCTGAGATGCACGACCCGCCTACTCTGGGCCCGATCTCCACCGGTCTTGGTCAGGTCTTCCTGTACCACCTCTCCCTTGATCCGAACGCTGACACGCACGGGAAACCCGCCGACACCTATCTGCGCGAGGTGAATGACTGGGTCGTTAAGTTCCAACTCCAGACCGTGCCCGGCGTCACCGACGTGCTGTCCATGGGCGGTCACGTCCTTCAATTCCAGATCCGTGTCGACCCTCAGAAGATGGTCAAGTACGACGTGGATCTGGACACGATCGTCGAGGCGGTGCGCGCCAACAACCGCAATGTCGGCGGCCAGTTTCTCGTGATGGGAGCCGAGGAGTATCTCGTGCGCGGCCTGGGACTTCTCGATGCCCTCGATGAGATTCGCGCGGTCAAGCTCAGAACGGTGAGTGGTGTGCCGGTCACCGTGGCGGACGTCGCGGACGTCGACTACGGCAGGGAGATCCGCCGCGGGGTGGTCTTGCGCAACGGCGAGGGGGAAGTTGTCTCCGGGATCGTGATGAAGCTCTACGGAGCAAACACCTCCGAGGTTATCGAAGAACTTCACGCGAAGGTGAATGAGGTCCGGGCGGCCTTGCCCGAAGGAGTCCATCTCTCGCCCTATTATGAACAGGCCGAACTGGTCGAGAACGCCACGGGCACGGTTAAGCGCGCCCTGCTCATCGGCGCGCTGCTGGTGGTGATCACCCTCACCGCATTTCTCGGGAACCTTCGAACCGCGTTCATCGTGGCCCTCGCCCTGCCCTTCTGCTCGCTCATCGCGGTCATCGTCATGGGCTGGCAGGGCATCAGTGCCAATCTCATGTCGCTTGGCGGCATCGCCATCGGTATCGGCATGCTCGGTGATGGCGCCATCGTGATGGTTGAGAACATCTATCGTCACTTGGGCGAACGCCGGAATCGAGATGCGCCCAGAGACGCGATCATCTTCGAGGCCGCACGTGAGGTGGCGCGACCGATCATGTTCTCGATTGCCATCATCGTCATGGTGTTCGTACCCATATTCACGCTTCAAGGCGTGGAGGGGAAGATGTTCTCCCCCATGGCGTTCACCATCACCTTCGCGCTTGCAGGGTCCATTATCGCGGCGTTGCTGGTGGCGCCTGCGCTGGCCTACTACCTCCTGCGGCACGGCGCACGCAGGGAATTCTTTCTTTTGCGCGGGCTCAAGACGGCATATCGGCCGGCACTGGCGCTGGCGCTGCGCTTTCGCAAGGCAACGATCGGCGTTGCCCTTGCCGCCTTCCTCGCCACGATGTCCGCGGTGCCTTTTCTCGGCACGGAGTTTGTGCCCACCCTTGAAGAAGGCAGCATATTCATAGGCGTGACCATGGCTCCGTCAACGTCGCTGGAGAAGGGCACGCAAACCATTCTGCGAATGGAACAGGCCATCATGGCCTACCCTCAGGTCCGCGAGGTGGTCTCCAGAGTCGGCCGACCCGAGGCCGGCAGCCACCCGCACCCGGTCAACTACGCGGAGATCCACATCGAGCTGCATCCGCCGCAACAGTGGGTCCGCTTCGGCAGCAAAGCCGAGCTTGTCGAAGCCCTCTCCGCGGATCTGGGGAGCTTCCCCGGCGTGCAGCTCAACTTCACCCAGCCTATCCAGAATGCCTTCGACGAATTGCTCTCCGGAGTGCGCGCCGAATTGGCCATCAAGCTCTACGGCGAGGATCTCGACATACTCCGGGACAAGACCGAGGAGATCAGAACCGCGATCTCAGACGTGCCCGGCCTGGTCGACCTGTCCGTCGAGCAGAGCTTCGGCCAGCCGCAAATCCAGGTCGTGCCCGATCGGACCGCCTGCGCGCGCTTCGGCCTCAACGTGGATCAAGTGCTGGAACTTGTCGAACTTGCCGTGGGCGGCGAGGTGATCGACACGATCTATCTCGGAACGCGACGCTTCGGAATACACCTCCGATACCACGAGCCGTACCGCGACACGATCGAGGCCATCGAGAACCTGCTCGTGCCGACGGAGGACGGATCCACGATACCGCTGGCCCAGATCGCCGCAGTCAGGAAAACCTCCGGCCCGATCCAGGTGAACCGCGAGAAAAACCAGCGCCGGTGGATCGTGCAGGGCAACGTCCGCGATCGGGATCTCGGCAGTGTCGTCTCCGACATCCGGAAGCGCGTCGCACAGCGCGTTAAGCTTCCGCCGGGCTACTTCCTGGAGTACGGCGGTCAGTTCGAGAATCAGCAGCGCGCCATGGCGCGGATGGCCACCATCGTGCCCATCGTCCTTGCCGTCATCCTGACTCTGCTTGGCCTGACCTTCGGCACCGCGCGACACGCGCTGATGATCATCGTCAACGTGCCCCTGGCGCTCATCGGCGGAGTCGCCGGTCTCCTGCTGATGCGGGAATACCTCTCCGTTCCCGCTTCCGTCGGATTCATCGCGCTCTTCGGCATCGCGGTACAGAACGGGATGGTGCTCGTCACATACTTCAACCAGCTTGTCGCCCAGGGCGTCCCCGTGACCGAGGCGGTCCAGCGCGGTGCGATGCTGCGACTGCGCCCCGTGCTCATGACCGCCGTCACAACCATCCTCGGACTGCTGCCGCTGCTGCTCTCAACCGGCATCGGCTCGGAGGTGCAACGGCCGCTGGCAACCGTGGTCGTGTTCGGCCTCGCGACATCGACATTGCTCACGCTGTTCGTGATCCCGGCCGTGTATGCCCTCATCGAGGATCTCATGTCGTCCAGGGCGAATCGGCGACCCGCCGTCCGCCCATCCGCGACATCAAAGAGCAGGAGCGTCGCCAAGAGCGATTGAACGCTGTTTGTACGAGACGCATTCCGATTGCCGGAAGATCCAGTGAACAAGTCTCGGTGACGACGGTTACAGGTGAAAGCGCGACACCGGAGCGTCCGAGCCGTGCTTGTTGGTCTCAGGTGGGCAAGAACACAAAAAGCCCCGGTGACGGCAGTATTAGGGGTCTATCATCGCGACTGAAGGCCGCTGCTCTATCCACCTGAGCTGTCGGGGCTTGCCGCTCCATCATAGCCGATGCCGGCCGCGGCAGGAGCGGGAGGACTCTCCGTGGGGTCCCCGTCCCGGAGGCAAGATACCGCACGCCCTGGAATATCGATACCGCGCCCGTTGGTTGACCAGTCGACGAGATGGCGAGGCCATTCCCTTTCCGAAACACGGCAGACGAGGACCAGCCCCATGATGCGCAACGTCGCAGCAATCGCCGGCTCGACCTTTCTCCTCATGGCGGCAGAGGCGGTCTCACAGACTTCCAGTGCCGAGGCAGCCGTTCAGATCGAGGTGGAGTGGTCCGTCGCGGCGGGCGGCGAGGGCCTGGGGTTCGGCCGCTCGATCGCAGCGGCCTCTTCAAACGGAATGGTGGTGGCAGGTACCACCACCTCCTTCAGGGCCGGCTTCGAGGACGCTTACCTGATCCGCCTCGATGGGGAAGGCGAGGTGATATGGGAGCGCACGATCGGCACCGCGGCCCAGGATTACGCCGAGGCCGTTCAGCCGACGACCGACGGAGGCTTCATCGTGGCCGGATACACCGGCATCCAACCCGTTTCCTTCGACGCGATGCTGGCCAGAACCGATGAGGACGGGCAGGTCATCTGGCAGCGCACCCACGGCGGGACGGGCACCGACATGATCCACGATGTCCAACAGACCGACGACGGCGGTTTCATCCTGGTCGGCGAAACGAGTTCCTTCGGATCCGGAGGCTTCGACATCTACCTGATCAAGACCGACGATCAGGGCAACATGGAATGGCAGCGCACATTTGATGTTGATGACGATAACGGGACGTCCATCGACACGATCCCCGAGCAGGGCTTCGTAATCGCGGGATACGCCGGCGACGGCAGCATCTTCCCGGAGTTCGACGCCCTGCTCCTGCGCACCGATCTGACTGGCGACTTAATATGGCAGCGCACCTTTGACGCGGGCGTGGACGACCGGGGCCACACCGTCCGGCGGATCGGCGATGAGGGATTCGTCATGGCCGGCCTGAGCCAGAGCAGAATGGCCCTCTGGAAGACGAACACGGCGGGCAATCCCGTCTGGGAGCGGGTTTATGGGGGCGACAACACCGGCGAAGCGATGGATGTCCGACAGACCGCCGACGGCGGTTATCTCCTCGGAGGCATTTCCTATCGTGGCGGTGACGGGGCGTACGAGATGTTTGTCGTGAAAACCGATGACCTGGGCCTGGCTGAGTGGGAGCAGACCGTGGGCGGCCCGATGTGGGAATGGTGCACCGCGGTTTACGAAAATGCCCCCGGCCGGTACACGCTGGCGGGAACGACCAACTCCTTCGGGGCGGGCGGCTATGACTTGTACGCCGTGGGAATCACCGCGACCACCATGGGCGACGTCAACGCCGACGGTCACGTGGACATCGACGACGTGTTTGCGGTTCTCAGCGCATGGGGACCGTGTGACGATCCCCCCGCGGACTGCCCGGAGGATCTCGACGCCAACGGTGTGGTGGACATCGACGACCTCTTCCTCGTACTGAGCCACTGGAGCTGATTCACCGGTGATCGGGCGTTGATCGAAACGGTCCGCGCCCCTTACCACGGTCATTCCATCGGCATGTCCGTTCTGAACGAGGAGGCGGGCAGACCCTCGGCGTTGAAGAGATTGGGGTCGGGGGCGTCACTCCAGGCGTAGCGAACGGCTGCTGGTTTTTTGACCTTGTCACTCCAGACAAGAACCGTATCGCCATCAATGACAGCTTCGGCGGGGACGAACTCGCCATTCGTGCCCGCGATGGTGAAGTGGGTCAGCTCGCCGTCGCGGGCCACAAGGCCCGAGCCGACGTGATCGAAGAAGAGGCGCGCACGGTCGCCTTCGATCTTCATCTCGCGGTACAGCGGGCCGGAACAGACCAGGTCATCCGCGCCGTAGGTTTTCGCCTTCGCCCACCGGGCCAGCCGTTCGCCGATCGGTCTCTTGTCGCGGGGGTGGATGTCGCGCGGGTTGCCGATGTCCATGGTCACCGCCATGCCGGTGTTGGCAACACGAAGCGTCATGAACTGCGCTTCGCGCAGTTCGGCGGTGAGATTGGAAGGCTGATTGCCGTGCAGCGTGTAGTTGAACGGGGCGATCTGCACGAAGTAGAAGGGGAAATCCCCGCGATCCCACGCCCTGCGCCAGCAGCCGATCATGGTCGGGAACAGCGTGCGGTAGTCGGCCGGATCGGACCGGTTGGCTTCGCCCTGATACCAGATCGCGCCCTTGATCGCGTAAGGAACGAGCGGAACGATCATGCCGTTGTAAAGGGAGGTGGGCGTTCCGGCGTTGAATCTCTTCTGCCGGGGGCGGGGCGGCAGGTCGCTTAACGCCGCACCGACCGCGAAGCGCCATTCGCCGGCCAGCGCGATCACCTGGCTGTCCTTGCTGTCACCGCGGCGGAGCCTGAGCTGCTCGGGCCGGCCGTAGATCCCCCCCCCGCCGCCGGTATCGATGACGCGAACGGTGATGGAGTTGGATCCGGCGCGCACAACCCCGGAGGGAATCGTGTAACTGCGATCGACCTGCCAGACGTTGCCGCTGTCATGCGCGCCGATCTTCAGGCCGTTGAACCAAGTGACGTCCCAGTCGTCGATCGGCCCCAGTTCGAGGACGAGTTTCAGATCCACCCATTCATCCGGCACGTCGACGGTGGTGCGAAACCACACCACGCCGTCGAAGTTGCCCAGCTTGTCGTTCTCCCAGGCCTTGGGCAGATCCATGGTCTTCCACGCCGAATCATCGGTGTCCGGCCTCATCCAGCCGCCCTTCAGGCCGGCATCAACCGCCCGGCAGGCCTCCTGCCACTTCGTCACCGCGACGCGATACTCGTTTTCAAACGCGTTGGGATCGGCCCGAAACCGGTCTACATCGCGCAACCGGCCGGCCCAGTTGGGCAGAGTCTTCATCGCCTCGTAGTCCGTCCACGCCTGGGCCGGCGTGCCGCCCCATGCGGTGCAGATCATTCCGATCGGGACACTGAGATCCTCATGAAGATCACGCCCGAAGAAATAGCCCACGGCGCTGAAGGAGCCGACGGTCTCCGGGCTGCACTGCCGCCACTGGCCGGTGCAGTCTTCGCGCGGCTCGGTGGAGACGGTCCGCTGGACGGTGAACAGGCGGAGATTCGGATAGTCCGCGGCGGCGATCTCCTTCTCGTAATCGATCACGCCCCAGTAACCGGGACCGACGTAGTCAACGGGCATCTCCATGTTCGACTGGCCCGAGCAGATCCACACCTCGCCGATCATCACATCGGTGAAAGCGATGGAGCTGCTGCCGGCCACGGTAACCGAGTATGGCCCGCCGGCTCGTGGCGTGGGAAGCGATGTCATCCACCGACCCTCGTCATCGACGGTGCAGGAGACGGGCCGATCGAGCCAGCCGGCGCTGATGCTGATCCGCTCGCCGGGATCGCCCCATCCCCAGATGGGGGCGTCCGTCTGCTGCTGCAGGACCATGTGGTTGCCGAAGACCGCGGGCAACCCGATCTCGGCGGCGGCCGGGAAGGCGACCGCGGTCAGAGAGAGAGCAGCCCACACCATCGAGCGATATCCGAGCATGTCGTTCCTGATCATCATGATGTGATGTCCCAAAGCGGATTAGCCGGCCGCCGCAACCTCGAGGCGCACCGACTGCACCAGATTAGCCGAATCCCCGTGGTCTGACGAGATGCCGAATCAGATGTCATGTCGGACGGGGCGGCATGCCCGCCGGCAGCACCGGCCGGTACAATGCGGCGGTCGGGACGCTCGAACCGGCCCAGGGAGGACGGAAATGCGCCGAAGGGGTTTCCTCTGTTCGCTCATGCTGGCCCCGGCCATGATCGTGACGGCCCGCGGCCTCGGCGCTGAGGATCCGCCGCCTCAGCCGCCCAACATCATCCTGATGCTCGTCGATGATCTGGGGTGGACGGACCTGTCGTGCACGGGCAGCGGGTACTACGAGACGCCCAACATCGACCGGCTGGCCGCCGAAGGCGTGCTGTTCACCAGCGCTTACGCCAACGCTCCCAATTGCGCGCCGAGCCGGGCCTGCCTGCTGACCGGTCAGTATGGCCCGCGCCACGGGGTCT
>CP070772.1:842932-852510 GCA_020345805.1 Phycisphaerales bacterium
TTCTTCGGCGAGATGGACTTCAAGGTCTCCGGCACCCGCGACGGGATCACCGGCATCCAGCTCGACCTCAAGGCTCGGGGCCTGTGGTTCGAGGAGATCGAGGAGATCTTCGCCCAGGCCAAACAGGGACGGCTGGAGATCATCGAGGCCATCGAGGCGGTCATCCCCGAGCCGCGGGCCGAGCTTTCCCAGTACGCTCCGCGCATCATCACCGTCATGATCGATCCGGACAAGATCGGCAAGCTCATCGGTCCCGGTGGCAAGACCATCCGCGGCATCCAGGAGCGAACGGGGGCGACCATCGACGTGGAGAACGACGGTACGGTGTTCATCGCCGCCACCGACGGCGACGCGGGCGAGCGTGCCCGGGCCGAGGTCGAGGCGCTGGCCGCCGAGATCAAGGTCGGGACCATCTACGAAGGAAAGGTCGTCTCCACCAAGGACTTCGGCGCGTTCATCGAGATCGCTCCGGAAACCGACGGCATGTGCCACATCTCCGAACTTGCCGACGGCTTCGTCAAGTCCGTCACCGATATCGTGCAGCTCGGAGACGTGGTGAAGGTCAAGGTCATCAACGTGGATGAGAACGGCCGCATCAAGCTCTCCCGACGCGCCGCCCTGCGGGAGGAAGGCGGCGAGGACGGAGCCTCCGGCGTGCCGGAAAGCGCCGACCATTCCTCGGATCATGGCGATCGCGAAGATGGTGGCGGCAAGGGACGCAGGCGCAGAGGTCGCGGCAAACGACGCGGCGGCGACAAGTCCGATCCCGTCAGTGCCGGCGGCCCCAAGCACCACTAAGCGCCTCATCGCAGACAGCAGCCGCGCGATATTAGAACATCCGCCGAAGCTCGGGGACCCAACTCCCCGAGCTCTCGTTTTGCCGCAACGAAAACGAACCGAAAACGGGACAGGTCCAATTAAGAAACGGGACAGGTCCAATTTTAGGTTGTTTTCATGCGAGGAATCGGGCAGGTGCGGGCCATCGTCGGTTCGATAGCGGTTCCGCGGCGAGGCCTGCCCATCGGCAGAGTGCCGCCCAGAGGCCCGCAGCGACGACGTGATTCCGTCGCAGGCAGAGGAAAAGGGCTTGTGCAGGGTGCGTTTCAGGTTATAAGTGGGGTACAGACCCGGTCTGTGGGCCTCGCTCAACGCGGCGGGGAGCGGATCGGGAGGCAAAACAATACGAAACGGGCAATCCGATGGAACTCCACATTGAACCGGGATTGCCGGGGGACATCGTCGGCCGTGCGGCGAGGGTGATGCTCATCACAGCCCTGCTTGCGGCAGTCGCAGCTGCGGGCAATCCGCAGACCTTGGGACGGGAATCGGTTGTCAAGATCTTCTCCCCGGATGGGGGCGAATATGAACGGTACGGCGGGGATGTCGCGATCGATGGTGGCGTGGCGGTGATCGGCGAGTCGGAAATAGGTGACATCTGGCCTTCCGGTCCGGGCACGGCATATGTCTATCGGTACGATGCCGACGAAGGTGTTTGGGCCTTGGAGACTCAGTTGGACCCTTGGGGCCCGGATGACGGTGTGTTGTTCGGCTCTGCACTGGATATCGATGGCGAGATTATCGCGGTGGGTTCGTGGGCATGGGCGGACGAAGAAGGCAGAGTGTTTGTCTTCCGCTATGACCCTGACTCGTCTAGCTGGACCAACGAACAGATCCTTGAGGGTGACCCGCCCGGGAGCTTCGGTGGTTGCGTGAGTATCAGCGGTGATACGATCATCACCGACGGACCCGGCGGTGCATTCGTCTTTCGCTATGACCCGGATGCTTCAGCCTGGATCCGCGAGCAACAGCTGGTTCCGGACGATGATTACCACGCCGTCTACGCCGTCGACATCGAGGGCGACCGTGCCGTTGTGGGGTATTGTTGGTACGACTCCAATACAGGGACTGCTGTGGTATTCGAATACGATCCGGAAACCTCGCTATGGGTTCAGACGTCCAAGCTTGATGCATCGGACGCCGCGGAGTACGACCGATTCGGAATGTCCGTGAGGGTGGAGGATGACTTCATTGCGGTGGGCGCCCCTGATCCTGACATCATGCCCGACGAGCCGGAGGCGGTATATGTCTTCGTGCCATCCCGCGATTCCTGGGAAGAGGTGGCGATGATCACGCCTTATGACGGCGGTATCGGTGACAATTTCGGGTCCAACATTGATCTGAATGGCCGCACGATAATCGTAGGATCGCGTGACAACGGTCCCGACGGGGCGGCCTATGTCTATGATTTTGACCCGCAGACCTACGGGTGGTCGCTGAGAATCAAGCTGCTTCCGAGCGGCCCTGAACCTCATAGCTTCGGCGCAAGCGTCGCGATCCACGGGTACAGGGCCTTGGTCGGCGATTCTCAAGATTGCGAGTTGGCGACCTATGCCGGCGCCGCATACATCTTCGAGCTGCCCGGCAACGACTGCCCGGCGGATGTGAACTGCGACGAGACTGTGGACATCGATGACCTGTTCCAGGTACTCGGCGCCTGGGGGTTGTGCGATGACTGTCCCGAAGACATCGACGACAGCGGCGTCGTGGACATCGACGATATCTTCGCCGTCCTCGCCGACTGGGGACCGTGTTGAACAGCAGTGATGAGCGATGCGCGATGAGTGATGAGTAGGGTCGACAGGCGAGGTTGCTTGCTGTATGAGGACCCTGAATACGGCCGCGGGTGAAGCTCCCGCGGCTTTTCGTTAGATGCTGTGGGCTATCCGGAAAGTGGCTCCCCAGCTCTCGGGCCACTGGTGGTATAAACTGGAGCCTGGCCGGGGATGGCCCGGCTCGGGCGAGGAGCAACAGTGGACCTGATCTGGGGCATCCTGTTGGGGCTGGCCGGCGGCGTGATCATCATGGGACCGCTGGTGAGGTGGATGCTGCGCCGGGCCGAACTGAGGGCCCGCCAAGCCGAGCGTAGGGCCCGCGGGGCCGAGCGGCTGGCCGAGCTGGGCTCGATGACCAGCGGTCTGGCCCATGAAATCAAGAATCCCCTCTCCACCGTCGGACTCAACGCCCAGCTCCTGCACGAGGGCCTCGAAGAGGCCGATCTGCCCGACGATCAGCGCAGCCGCCTCCTGCGGCGGCTTGAATCGCTCAAACGCGAAGTCGAGAGGCTGGGCGGGATCCTGACCGATTTCCTCCAGTTCGCCGGCCGGGTGAAACTCGATCCCCAGCCGCGTGATGTGGTCCGGCTCGTCGATGAGCTGAGCGACTTCTATCACCCCCAGTGCGACCAGGCGGGGATCGTTCTGCGGACCGACCTGCCTGACCGCAGCATCGTCGCCCCGGTGGATGAGACCCTGCTCAAGCAGGCGGTGCTGAATCTGATGATCAACGCCACCCACGCGATGGCCGACACCGGGCGCCCGCCGGGCGAAGTGACGGACAACCCTGCCGGGAAGGGGGAGCTGATTCTCCGCGTGGAGGGCGACGGGGAGGAAGCCCGCATCCACGTCATCGACACCGGGTCCGGCATCGAGCCGGAGAAGATCGCCGAGATCTTCCACCCGTATGTTTCCCACAAGTCCGGCGGCACGGGACTGGGCCTTCCCACCGCCCGGAGGATCATCGAAGAGCACGGCGGGCGACTGGAAGCGCATTCCGAACGCGGGCGCGGAAGTGACTTCGTGATCCATTTGCCCCTTGCCCGGGATTGAGCGCGGATTCCCAGCATTTCGCGATTTCAAGCGCCCACCGATCTTGCCGCTCGGGCAGGCGGCGTCATATCGCCCGTACAATCCACGACAAATCATGGGTAGAGCAGGCAAGAAAGCGGCGAGACTGGCGGGGGCGGGAATCGGGGGATTGACGTCCGGGGCGGAACGGCCCGATGGCGACCCACCGTCCCTTGCTCTTTCAGAGTTCGACGCCGACGCGCCGGAGGAGTCGTACCGGCGGGCGGTGCCCTTCGAGCACCGCCGGCGCTGGGGGCAGTTCTTCACCCCGCCGGCGATCGCGGACCTCATGTGCCGGTGGGTTGCGGCGAAGGGGCCGAAAACGCTGCTCGATCCGGCCGTGGGACCGGGCATCTTTCTGCGGGCATTCCGGCGCCGGACCGACAAGTGCCGGTTGACGGCGATCGACGTTGACGAGACCGCCCTGGAGGCGTGCCGGCGTGCAATTGGAAGCTCCGGGCCAATCACCCTCCTGCGGGAAGACTTTCTCACCTGGTCAAGCGATGCGCAGTTCGACGCAATCCTGGCCAACCCGCCGTACCTGCGCCATCACGACATGCTCTACGACCTCGACATTTTCCGGGAGATCGGCCGGCGGAATGGCGTCAGGCTTTCGCGACTTACAAATGCATATGGCCTGTTTCTGCTGGAGACCTGTCGTCGCCTTTCGCCGGGCGGGCGGGCGTCGGTGATCATCCCCGGTGAATGGCTGAACGCCAACTTCGGCATGCCCCTGAAGGGATTCCTGCTGGAAAACGGACTGCTGCGCCTACTTGTTTATTACTCCCACGCATCCATCGTGTTTGAGGACGCCCTGACCACCGCCTGCCTGCTGTTTATCGAGAAGAGTCCGGGCAAGACGGCGCCAGACAAGCTCCGCACCGTGTTTGTCGATGGGGATGTTTCCCCCGGCGTGCTGAGACCTGCATTGGAAGGCAAGATGATTCGCGATGGCAAGGTGATCGAGCGCACCATCGCGATGGACGTCCTGCGCCGGGAGGCGAAGTGGAATCACCTTCTGGAGCACGGTGAGGATGAGAGGTTGCCGGGATTCGTGCCGCTAAGCGCCCTGGCGGGTTCGTGCCGCGGCATCGCCACCGGCGCCAACCGGTTCTTTCACCTTTCTGACGAGGATTTCCGCGAACATGGCCTGAGCCCGCGGCACCGCCGGCCGTGCATCGGGCGGGCCGCTTCCGTACGTGGTTTCATCTTTGAGGGCAAGGATTTTGAGCGATTGGTGGAATCCGGGCAGCGTTGCCATCTGATGGTCTTTGCCGGAGACCTTTCGGAACGTGACCGGTCATATCTTCGGATGGGCGAACGTGAGGGACTTCCCGAGCGCTACCTGCTGGCAGGTCGCTCGCCGTGGTATTCGATGGAAGAGCGCCGGCCGGCCCCGATCTGGGCGGCGGTCTTCGGCCGCGGGCAACTGCGCTTCATCTGGAATGCCGCCGGGATTCTGAACCTGACGACGTTTCACTGCATATATCCCACGCTGGAGCGGCCGAATCTCACACCCGCCCTGATTGCGTGTCTGAACAGCGACTTCGTACAGGAGCTTGCGCGACGCCATCATCGGGTCTACGGCGGCGGCCTGCGGAAGTTTGAGCCCCGCGATCTACTGGAGATTCAGGTGCCGGACCTTGCGGCGGTGTCGGAGAACACTCTGGCAGAACTGGCCGATCTGCTCACGGGGCTGCATGTGGCGGCGGGGCGGGCAAGGGACGCGGAGGCGAAGGTGCACCGGCGCCTGAACCGGCTCATCTCCGCGGCGGTGGAGGAGATCGGGACGGTGGCGGCATCACCATGATCACAGAGCCGGGCGCTTCCCCGGCCACCGATTGAGGATGCCGAGGCTTATCGCCGGGGGCTTCCACGATTCGGCCGCCCGCGTTATCAGACACCGGCTCGACCAGGCCGCACAGACCCCGGATCGACCATCCCGCGTGAAGATGAACAGTCTGTTCCGTTTGGGCCATTCCAACCACGCGCCGGGTGAGATGATCGCTTGTGCGAGGCGCAGGCGTATTGGACGGTCTGATTGAGGGATGCCATGGAGGCAGCCCGCAACACGGGGGGCGTGGAGCACCGGCCTCGTCGCCGGGCAAGGAAGCGACTGAACGGGGCAGTCCAGTATCCAAGATGAGAATGCAAAAACACAGCACGCGACTCCTCATCGTCGAGCAGGACGAAGCCTTCGGCCGGCAGATGGTCGAGGTTCTGGGACCGTGCCGCGATCAAGCCGTCGATCCGGCACGCGACTGCAGCCAAGGGGGGATGGCCGCGGCCGGAGCATGCCGGTCCCGGCAGGACGGCGTGTCGTGCTGCTATCTGCTGCATTCGCTGCGGCAGCTTCACAAATTCGACATGTCCCTGCCCGACACGGTGATCTGTTCGGCGAACCTCCCGGACGGATCGGGCCTGGATGCGCTGGCATATGTTCGGGGGATTCGGCCGGACCTGTCGGTGGTGGTCACGGGCCTTCCCGGTGATGCGGAGCTGGCCGTGGAGGCGATCCGCGCCGGAGCGGCCGATTTCCTGGTCACCGCGGACCTGGACCTGCGAACCCTGCGGCTGGCGGTGGATAAGTGTCTGGCCCACCAGCGCATCAAGAAGGAAAACGAACGTCTTCAGGCCGAACTGAGCCGCTCGGCGGCCGACCTTGCCTTGAAGAACCACCAACTCCAGTCCGTGATCCGCCAGCTCGAGCTGATGACCCGTACCGACGATCTGACCGGCCTGGCCAATCGTCGATGGTTGAACCTGATGCTGGAAGGCCATTGGGCGGAGGCGTGCCGCAACGATCTTCCTCTGGCCTGCATGATGATCGATCTGGACGGCCTGAAGCGGTTCAATGACCGGTTTGGCCATCAGCGGGGTGATGAGATCCTCCACCTTGCGGGCACGGTGATTCAGGCCAACTGCCGGACCGTGGATATTACCGCACGCTACGGCGGCGACGAGTTCTGCGTTCTCATGCCGCACACCGAGGCCGCGGAAGCGGTGAAGGTGGCACAGCGCGTCCTCCGGGAA
This sequence comes from Phycisphaerales bacterium, assembly GCA_020345805.1. Classification (GTDB taxonomy): domain Bacteria; phylum Planctomycetota; class Phycisphaerae; order Phycisphaerales; family SM1A02. The sequence goes on from CP070772.1 coordinate 849,649, forward strand.
TTCGAAATCGCGGTCGGCCGCTTGCCGAAAAACGAGCCGAATGTCAGCCTGTCCCTCGGCATTTCCCAGATCGACCTGAGTCGGCCGGTCGATGCCAACCAACTGATCAACCACGCCGATGAGGCGCTGTATGCGGCCAAGTCTGCGGGCAAGGCCCGGGCGGTGCTCCGTCTGCGCGACGGCGTCAAGTCGGTCCCAAACGAACAGCAAGCCCCGTTCGCCTGAGGTCCGGCGAATCGATCGGCAGTCACACGGGGCGGCCCGGCGCAAGATACTCAAAGGCCGCAGGGGACCCGGCTACGCCTCCGAGAACAGGGCCTCGTTCTCCAACACGGATCGAGCGACGTCCACCAGGGTGCGTCGGTTGTTGCGGGCTTGCCGCTGGAGCAGTTTCATCGCCTCCGGCTCGGGAACCTCCTTGCGCTTGACGATGACCCACTTGGCCTGCTCGATGATCTTGCGGTGCTCGAGTCGCTCCTTGAGGCCACGGATCTCCGTGCTCTGGCTGATCGAATCCAGGAACCGGGACCAGGCCACGGAAATCCCGACCCGCAACTGATCCTGAGTGACGGGCTTGAGGATGTAGCCGAACACGCCGATCCGGTTGCCCGCATCGACGTATTCCGGATCGGAGTAGGCGGAGAAGATTACCACGGGGATGCGCATGCGCTTGTAGATGATCTCGGCCGCGGCCAGTCCATCCTTCTTGGGCATGCGGATGTCCAACAGCGCCATGTCCGGCTTCTCGGTTCGGCACAACTCGATCGCTTCATCGCCGTTGGCGGCGGGTCCGATGACGGAATAACCCAGCTCATCGAGGTTGGCGGCCAGCCCGGCGGCGACGAGGTGCTCGTCATCGGCAATCAGGAGACGACGGGGCAGGACCGGCAGAGCCTGTTCAGTGGGAAGGGGTACTTCGGACGGGTCGCTCGCGGCGTTGCTGGTTTCACTCGGCGACGTGGTCATGGCCTCTCCTTCCCCCCGGTGCAGGGCAAATCCCGAACCGCCCGGTTCGGAATACCACATACTGAGCTATTGACCAATGTCTAACCGGCTATTCTAAGGCGAAATTCTGAGTAGTGGAATATCCGAGGCGGAAAACGCCTAATCCAGAAAATCCCCCGCCGCCAGCCTCTCCGGCACGTAGGTCTCCGTTACGTAGGAGATGTCCTTGGTGATCAGGGATTCAACCTCCATTTTGAACCCGTTGGCCAGCATCCGCTTGATCTCCCGCTGCCAGGGACGCTTGTCTTTGAACCAAGGGTAGTTGGCGATCTGCTTGGCCCGGGTCTTGTCCCGGTCGTTGAGATCGATTCTCACGTCGTCGGACAGCTCGCACCGCTCGTAGTCCTGGGCCCGGATCCCGATGAACCGGGCGTCGGGCACCGCCATCCTCTGGCTCTCGAAGGCTAGGGCAATGGATCCCTGCTTGATGACGCTGTAGATGTAATGGCCCCAGGGGTCGCAATCCAGCAGGCAATAGACGGGCAGGCCCAGCTCCGTGTTCAGCCGCTGCAGGAGCCGCCTCACCCCCCGCGGGGGTTGGCCGGACCCCTCGGTGAGGATGCAATTGTGCTTCTCCCAGAACCGGTCCTCGTTGAACCGGCTCCAGACGGTGTCCTTCTCGACATGGAGGACGAAGTCCGCGTTGTGGTCCTTGAACTGGATCACGTTGGGCTCGCAGATGCTGGGGACCGCGTAGCCGCCCGTTCCCATCCGCCGGCAGTTGATCTCGTCGCCGTTGTCCACGATGGTGATGTTGCCCACCATCGTGCCGCGCTTCTTGGCGAAGACATGCAGCTCCTCCCGCAGACCGTCCAGCGAGACCTCCAGGTCCTCCAGGATGCCGTCGGATTCCTCCTGGTCGTTGAAGGTTTTCTCCTTCGTGCCGGCGATGGTGTGCAGGCCCTTGTAATACATACCACGAAGGGAGAGTGTCTTGTCGGCTTCGATCAGCTCCTTGCAGCCCTTGGCCAGCAGCACCGTTTGCATGAATTTCCGGGCCTGTCCCAGCTTGAAGAGATTGCGGCGCTGCTTGTTGGAGCCCATCTCCAGCATGCGCTTCTGCTTGTTGAAGCGGGTGTTGCTCACCGCGCGGATGGGGATGTCGACATGCGGGTCGCGCTGGGCGAGGCTCGACTTGACCACGGCCTGCCCCATCGCCCCGATCTTGGTAAGGGTCACCTTGTCGCGTTTGCTGCCGACGGGTGAACCTGACCTGGGGCTCCTGGCGGTCTTTCCGCGTCGGTCGGGAGCGCTCTTCTTCGCCGCCGGCTTGTCGGCGACTTTCTTCTTCACTTTCCTTCTCACCTTCTTCTTCACCAGTATCTTCTTCTTCGCAGCCATGATCTGCTTCCCGCGATGGATGCGGTCACTTTCTTCGGCCGTTGCGCTTGCGTTTGGTCGTGCGCTTTTTCTTGGTTTTCGTTTTTGCCGAGCCATCTGACCCGAAGAGTGTCTCGTCGTCGTCGAGGGAATTCGGTTCCCCGCCGTTGCCGTTGATGTAGGCCTGGTTCTCTTCCACGATCATGACGCTCTGATCGTCGGACAGGCGCCCGCCGTCGTCGATGACGTTGCCGTCCTCGTCGAGCTCGAAATCCGCCTCCTCGGTCTTGCGCTTGGCCTGAATGAGCAGGGCCTTGTAGATCTTGTCGCCGTCGGTGCCGGTGATTGCCTCGCAACTCTTGGCGATCTCGCCGATATAGCGCTCGAACGTGCTGCGCCTCTCCGCCTCGCGGCGCATGCGCTTGCGCCGTCGGAGGTAGATGCCCAGCTTGCGCCCGCATTCCTGCAGGGCCAGCTTCATCTCCTTGCGGATCTCGTCGTAGTCGGCGATCGCCTCCTTGGACTCGCTGGTGAAGG
>CP070772.1:852610-862116 GCA_020345805.1 Phycisphaerales bacterium
GATCAACCTCGCGGCGATCTTCGCAAAGCGAGGCTACCGCACCCTTCTGGTGGACATGGACCCTCAGGCACATTGCGCCATCGGCTTGGGGGTGCCGGAAGAACGCATTGATCACGGTATCAGCGAAGCCCTGCTGGCCGATCACCGCGGGCCTTTCGATCCTGCGGAACTGCTGTGGGAGGTGGGGCGGAACCTGGATCTGGCTCCCAGCACCATGCGCCTGGCGGCGCTGGAAGCGCCCGACGGCGGGCTGCACCGCAGACCGGACAAGGACCGCCGGCTGGAAAGCTTCCTCCAGTTGCTCTCGGACCGCTACGACCGCTGCCTGATCGACTGCCCGCCCACCGTGGGACTGCTGACATTCAATGCCCTGCGGGCGGCAAGGGAGGCCCTGATCCCCGTGGAGATGGGTTTCTTCGCCCTGCGGGGAGCGGAGAAGCAGTGGGAGACAATACATCGATTGATCCAGCACATCGGCAAGCCCATAGCCTGCCACCTTCTGGCCACGCTCCACGATCCGAAATCTCCCATCGCCTGCGATATCCTCTCGGCGCTGCGACGCCAGTTCGCCGGTCACATCCTGCCCACGGTGATCCGCGTGCACGAGGAACTGCGGGAGGCGGCGAGCTTCGGCCAGCCGGTGATGGAATACTCACCCGGATCCGAGGCGCATCGTGACTTCGAGGCGCTGGCGGACTGGCTGATCGAGCACGCCGTCTCACCCACTCCGCAGATCGAGGTGTTGCCCGGGAGCGAAGAGCTGTCACCGGCACCCGATCCGAGACACGGCGCGCCGATGCCGCGGGTCCGGCCGATGGTTCCCGGAGCGCCGGGGACCGCGGCGGCGAGCAGTGAACCGGCGGCTCCCGCGGGTCGGGGCCGGGCCGCTGAACTTGTCAGGCGGGTGCAGGAGCTGGCCCGGCGCAACGCCCAGCGGGAGAAGGAACTGGCCGAGAAGGTTCGGACGATCACCGAGACACCGACGCCGGAAGAACGCCCCGGCGCGGGCCTGGCCGTCGCCGCGACCGCCGCCCCGGTCCCGGAGGTGGGGCCGCCGACAAAGAGGCCCGCCCCCCCCGCCGCGCCGAGGAATGTGTTGGTGGAGGTGAAGGATCCGGAGAGCACCGAGGAATCGCAACGCCGTATGGTGGACCTTTACGGAATTCAGCGCACCACCGCCGGGGTGATCTTCATCCAGCCCGGCGACCTCGGTCGATCAGTGTTCATTGCCGGCGAGTTCAACAACTGGTCCGCCACCTCCGCTCCCATGCGCTACAACGAGCGGCTGGGAGTATTCGAAGCCTTCGTCAAGCTGCCACCCGGGCGCTACCAGTACCGGCTCGTGGTGGACGGCCGCTGGCAGCCGGACTGGTACAATGACGAACCTCAGCAGATAAACCAGTTCAACGAACCCAACAGCGTGGTGACCGTGAAGGAGATGTCGGTGGCGATATGACCCAACCGCCCGATCCATTCGATGAGCTGGCGGCGATGTTCCTCACCGAACCGGACGCCGCCGATCAGGTGCGCGGGAGGGGGCAACAGACGGTGACGATTGAGTTGTTGGCGGTCGGTCATCTCCCCGTGCGGGGCGGCCTGTGGCTGACCCCCTACGCCGACGCCGTGGCCCGCGAGGTCGGCCCCACCGTCCTGTTGCGAATGGACGGTGAAGAAACGAGCCTGCAGCTTCTCCGCGGCGAGTCGGATGTTCTGTCGCCGCTGGTGAAGAAGCAGCCCCAGCCGACACTTCCGGAGACGGTCCGGAATCTGGGGCCGGCGGTGAGCACGTGGGTTCTGCGCCCTCCCACGGATTGCGGGCCGGAGGACATGGTCCGGGCCGAAGCCGATCGCATCACCATCCTCAGCAGCGCCGATGAGGCGGCGGTGGTCGCGGCCTATCAACTGGTGAAGAACCTCGCCGACGCGGCGGAGAGGATTCAGCATCCGTTGCCCGAGATCGCCCTTGCCGTGCTCGGGGCCGATTCGGCCAGCGCCGCGTCCGTGCTGGACCGGCTCCGCCGCACCACGCTGCAGTGCCTGGGCGTGGATGTGGCCCTGGTCATGTGCCTGACCAGGATGGATGCGGGCATTCGGTCCGCCGGATACATGCGCTTCGCCGGCCGACCCGCCCCGATTCTCGCGGACGTGGTGCAGTGGATCGACCGCCGACCGATCGGCGATGAGGGGGAGGAAGAGGAGGTCTCCGCGGCGCAGGCGGCAAGCGATGAGCAGGCGGAAGCGATCGAGAACGACGAGATGATCGCCCCGCAGCGCGAGCGCGGCATCCGGCCGCAACGGATGATGCCGAGAGTGCCCGGCCTTCCCGCGCACGGTATTCCGGGGGCGGCGAAGCCGGCCGAACCACCCGAGCCGCCGCAGGCACCGGAGTTTCCCCGGGAGCCGCCTCAGGATCCCCATACGGAAGCGCCGTCGCCTGTTGAGGAAGCGCTGGAGGAACTCGATCGGATCGAAAAGCTGCTGGCGGGCCGGGCGAAACAGGTCGAGCCGGAGATCCCCCAGGCCGAGCCCGCGAGCGGCGAACCGGAGGCGCCGATTCCCGACACGAAGCCCGCGGGCCGGATCAAGCTCATCCCCACTCCCCACGTCGCTGTGGAGCCGAAGACGCCCGCGCAGCCGGGTGAGCCGGATAAGGACGGTCTGCCCGTCGCGCTGGCGGAATACGTTGCCGGTCTGACCGCCCTGCCCGTGCGCTGCCCGGGGCATGAGCGCATCGAGATCGCCCTGGACCGCCAGGGGGTGATGCACCTTCTGGGCCGGGAGGACGCGTTGCGCGAGATGCGCTTCGTGGAAACCTGGGCCCACGCGCACCGTGAGTTAATAACCATGGCCTGCCGCGAACATAACATCGATCCGGCGGGCAGGACCATCTGCCACGTCTTCACCGATTCGCCCGCATCGGTGGCGGACCTGCACGGCACGGACCTGCGCCTGCACGTGCTGGCCCCGGTGGATGTGGAAGGCAAGCGCGGCTGGTACGCCGCGGCGCTGAACAAGCCGCACCGATAGACCTCGCCACACTTCAACCAACACCGAAGGATCATTCCCCCCCTCGCAGGGAGGAGGCAAGAGGGTGGGTCGGGCTTCAAATAGCGCATAAGCACATTCCGTCGAATTCCACTGCCCGATCCGTCACCTCCGCGGCACCGCCGCCTCCTCCGAACTCATTCGTGCAGCTGCGACGCATCCATGAAGATCAGGTATTCCGTGATCAGCTCGCCTCGAACGCTGAGAAAATCGGCGAACGGCACGGTAAGGGAGCTGGAATCGTGTCGCGTGTAGGTCACGGTGCCGTGAAACGACACCGCATCATCGTCCGCCAAGACGCTGGCGACCTCGTGCCGCATCCCCTTAATGCTGCCGAAGAAGCCCTCAACCGCTTCGCGCACCGCCGCCTTCCCGGCCACCGGCTCGGCGTTGCCGAACCTGAACGAAACGTCCTTGGCAAGGAAGGCCGCGAAGGCCTCCGCATCCATGTTGTCGATGGTCTTCAACAGCTGTCCGACCCAGTCTGATCTGCTCATCAGCGTAATCCGTCCGCCCGTGTGAGGTTGATCGATAATCGGCGGCCCCGCACCGGATGCGGGCCGCCCTGTTCCAAACCGCGCGTGGCGCCCTCTTATTGCCCGGAGTTCCTCGACTAAGACGAGTAACTTCGCTCGGCTTTGCCAAGTGGCCTCCATCATCAGCGTCGGCTGACTTCCGTCAGACACATGCGCGGCCGGCCCGGAAATCGGTCCACGTCTATTCATCCCCGGCCCCGCATTGCTTCGGCCCTGAAAACGGGGCAGGTAGGTTTATCCCGGATTTCCAAGATGGATTTTATGTGGCGGTATACTGACCACTCGTTTGGACCTGCAAGTGCAGGCTTTTCCTGACGACGGCCCCGCAGATCAAGGAGCATCCGGTGGGTGAAGCGGGCAAGGACGCCTTGCGGGTGGCTTTCGACCGCACAGTCAAGCTCCAATTCCACGGAGCGACCGTCAGTTCAGACGCTGGTTTGTTCCCCTATCGCGAGCTCGCCGATGCGGTGGAGTTGACGGAACCGGCCGCGGCCGAACTCCTCGACTTCCGCACTGGCCACGACATCCAGCACAGCATGACCGCGTTGTTGCGTCAGTCGGTCTACGGCTGCCTCGCGCGGTATGAGGATGTCAACGACGCCGACCGCCTCAGCGTTGGCCCGGTGATGCGTCAGGTGGTCGGCGGCCGAGCCATCACGCGCAGCGCCGCCTCGACCAGTCAGGTCGGCCGGATCGAGACCCAGGTACTCGCGCATCCGGACAATCTCGCGACGCTGACGGCGTTACCGAGGGCGGTGAGGCATTGATCGCTGACCAGGCTGCGGGAGAAGCTGATCTATATCGGAGCGAAGGTGGTGTATCACGCACGCTACGTCACGCTCCAACTGGCGGAAGTGGCCGCGCCGAGATGACTCTTTCGGGCCATCCCGGACCGGATTCGCCGCTTCGCGGCGATCTTGCCGAGGGCATCACCGACATGACGGCTGCGTTCCGTCTGCCATCGAACGAACGCCGAGGGAACCTCGCTGTCATTCCGGGCAAACCTTGCCCGATGGCCCGACCGAGCGCTGTTTCCCGCAGAATCACCGCTCGATGGGAGAGAGATGGAGCCCCCAGGAGCCCAAAGCTGCATTGGCAGGGGCTGGAGACAGGGTAGACTCATCAGAGAGGCCCGTGATGGTCGCGGGCAGGAGCCTATCTGGGGAATCCCGGGCGAACGTCGACAATCGATCTTACAGAGGCAAACAGATGAAGCGGAACATTGCTCAGAAGATGACTTTTTTCGTCTTAGTTCTGTCGTTGGTGGAGGCGACGTCCGCGGATGTTCGCGCGCCGGATTCATGGCGCGGTCACTGGGCGGGCTGGGCCTACGGAGAGGGTATGGACTTCCCCCTGAGGCTGAACGTCGATGGGGATGATGCGGTGCGGTTCTTCACTCCGGTGGCCGCAGCGATGTTGCAGGCGCCGACTGAGATAGACGGGACCGGTGCCGGCTGGGTTGTGCTCGGAGAGACCGCAAAAGGCGGGACCTACGAACTGAATGTCCGGCTGATTGATCGTTGGCTCGTCGGCAGCGGAAGCATCAACGGATCGCTGAGTTTCACCTTCGAGCTGTTGCCGGCAGCGGTGAGTCTTGAATACGAGCCTGTCGATGATGCGGCGCCGCTGATACCGGAGGGTGATTATGTCGGCAAGAACGGAGACTTGATTGTCGTGCACAACCGGAGCTGGGGTGAGGTGATAATCGAGCACGATTCGGTCGGGCGCACCGCGTTCTGGACGTCTCCGGACACGTTCGTTCTCGGGCCGGCTCTGTACGCGATCAACGAGGTCACGGCAACGGGAGCGATTGAACGAAGTTCCGCAGGTGATATTACCGCCCTGCACCTTACCGGCGAGGAGATCGACTTTCACGGCCGGCCCGTGAAGTTCCCGGAACATGAAATCACCGGTGAGGGCGACGGCGGCGTGCTGCATGGGAATCTGATTATGCCCGGTGGTGCAGGACCGTTCCCCGCAGTGATCATCATCGGCGGCTCCGAATGGCAGACGGGCGATGAATGGCGGCATTGGGCGAAGCAGTTCGCGGCGATGGGGATCGCGGCCCTGGTATATGACAAAGCCGGCTATGGTGAATCGGAAGGTGATCGACTTGAGTGGTTCGTGCAGACAGCTCGAGACGCCGCGGTGATGGCGGCGGCGGTGCGAAGTCGGCCGGACGTTCGAGATGATGCGGTGGGAGTCGCGGGAATCAGTCGCGGCGGGTGGACGGCACCGCTGGCGGCGGTCATTGACGAGGATATCAGCTTCGTGATCGGTTTCGTTGCCCCGGCGGTATCGCCGGAGGAGCAGGAGACGACGCGACGCCTGAATGAACTGGCCGATGAATTGGAAAGCGCGGGCGATCGGGAGTTGGCTCGACGGTATCTTGAGGCACTCTCTGATTACGCCGCTTCAGGAGACAACTGGGAGCGCTATGCCGAGCTTCGTCTTGCGGTGGACGAGAGAGGGTGGCTCGATGTCTTGGGCGGGTCCGACGATCGGTACGATCCGGAGTGGGCGTGGAGCCGACTGAACCGGCGGTACGACCCTGTCCCGGTTATAGAGCAATTGAGTTGTCCGGTACTGGTGGTACTGGCGGGTGCCGATTCGAACGTGACGCTTCAGGACAACGAACCTCGCTGGCGGCGGGCGCTGGAGCGAGCGCCTACCAACGTATGGCGGATCGAGGTCATCGCCGGTTCAGATCACGGGTATCGATTGGGCGGTCTTCTGGCGGGTCGAGAGGCGCGGATACACGATGCGGTCGGCTGGTCGCCGCTGGTCTGGTCCGCGGTTCGTAAGTGGGCGGATGAGGTGCGGCAAGGGCAACGTTGGGATGAATGAACCTGTTGCCTCTGGACCCGCGGGTTGTGATCCGTAAAGAGAAGGACCCACGGATTGCGATTCAAGGGAGTTGCCTTAGAACGGATCGAACCAGGATGGCTGGGGATGCTTCTTCGGCTTCCGGAGGCGCTTGAGGCGCCGGACGTCGGCGAGGTGCCAGTGGTAGGTGCTTCTGCACCGTGTGCATTTGGCGATGATCGCTTTATTGATGGCCTGGCATGGCCCCGCGCAGGAAGCGCATCCAGTTGGCGTGACAGAAACCTTCGACCTCGCCATCCGACCAGCCCGCATCGCGAAGGGCTTCGGCCAGGGCGATCAGCCTTGAAGGATGCTCGAGCCCTTGTGGCAATTGTGGAGGGCCGAAGCCGCCGTCCATGTCCGAACCCAGTGCTGTGCCTCTCTTGTGACCCATCAGTTCGCACACCCGCTCGACATGCGCGACACAGTCGGCGATGGTCGCCCTTCGATCATCGACAAGCTGGGGGCCGTAGAGATTCAAGCCGACGATTCCATCGCGGTCGGCGATGGCCTTGATCTGATCATCGCGCAGCATACGCTGACTGTCCTTCGTCAACGCCCGGCAGTTTGAATGCGTGGCGACGATCCGCCCCCGCGCACTTTCCATCAGGTCATCAAACGAAGCGTCGTTGAGATGTGACGCATCGTGGATGACGCCGAGTTCATCCATCGCGCGGACCAGATCGCGCCCCGCCACAGTCAGGCCGCCTTCGCTGTTGTTGCCGCCTGCGTAGCGCGAGCCCGCAGCCCAGGCCAGGCCGATCATTCGCACGCCCGCTTCATGCCACGACGGCAGATCATCCGGCGTTCCAATCGGATCGGCACCCTCCATGAGAATGATGATCTTCGGCTCCGCCCCCGGAAGATCGAGTTCATCGGCGCCGCGAACCAATCTGATCTCCCCCGCTTCATCCAAATGCTTATAGACCGCGATCTGTACCCGCCCCGCCGCCTCCGCGCCCGCGACATCCTCCGAACCCGCGTAGCTGGCCGGGTGGCTCGGATCCGGATCGGTGAAGATGGTGCCGAAGGCGAGACTGATCTGCGCCTCCCGCATGGCGGGTAGACTGATGCACCCGATGTTCGGGTCATCAACCGGCTTGGTGAGATCCCGGCCGCAGATGGCCAGGTACGCCAGATCCAGATGTCCGTCTATCCAGTGCATGGGACCAGACTAACCGATGGCCGCCGGCGATGCGGGGATTGAGAAGACCTGAACAACCGCGGACAATGACCATCGATGGCCGCCCCCGACTCCGAAAGCGAGCAGTTCGTCTCCGAGCCGATCACCCCCGAGCCGGGGGCGTTCCGCACGGACCTGATGAGCCGGGGGCTGGCCTCGCTGCCGGCGGCCTTCACCTGGCGCGGCGACCGGTACGAGATCGTCGAGTGTCTCGACCATCAGAAGCAGTCGGCCCGGGAAGGGCATACCGCCGACGGCGAGCGATACCTGAGGCGTCAGACCTTCCAGGTGCTCCTGAACACCGGCCAGAGGGCGACCATCTACGTTCAGCGGCACGCCCGGGCCGGGGCGAGCCGAAAAGCGGCGAAAAGGCGATGGTACCTATACTCAATCACGTCCGGTGATAAGACGGCTCCGTGATTGCCGCCCCCCGGGCGGACGGCTAGGGTATGTCCGATGAGCAATGCATCCACGCCAAGCAACGCCCCGATCCATCGCGCCGGAGAGGAGGCCTGGCCACGGCGGAAACGTCGCATTCTGGGTCTGGTCATCGCTCTCTGCGCCGCCGGCATCCTCACCGTCGCGGTCGTTCTGGAGCCCGCGCCCGAGGGTCTCGGTACGCACAGCCGCGTCGGGCTGCCCGAGTGCGGCTGGATCGTTATGTTCGGCATCCCCTGCCCCACCTGCGGAATGACCACCGCCTTCGCCCACGCAGCCAATGGCGACATCGTCGCGTCCCTCTGCGCCCAGCCGTTCGGGGGGTTGCTGGCGATCGGCGTGGCGATCGCGTTGATCGTGGGCGGGTACGTGGCCTTCACCGGTTCACGCGTCGCCGGTGTGCTGGGGCGGCTGTGGGGAAGCAGGACGGCCTGGCTGCTCGGAGCATTGCTGCTGCTTTCCTGGGTGTACAAGATCGTGATTTACAGGGGGACGCTGTCATGACGGTCCGACTGAACATCGGCGCCGCGGCACTGCTGCTGGCAGCGGGAGCTTGGCTCCTCTCCGGCTGCCAGCTCGGGCAGCTCATCGGCGGGGCGGCGCAAAACGCCGAGTACCAGAAGTTGATCGAGGTTCTGCCCAAGTATGAGGGCCTGGACAACCAGATGGTGGCCGTCGTGGTCGTCGCCGATCTGGCCACGCTCTACGAGCATCCGGACCTGGTGCGGGCGGTCACCGGCGGAGTCACTCTCCGCATCGGCAAGGATGTGCCGGGCGTGAAGATCGTGCATCCGGACGCGATCGTGGAGTGGCAGTACCGCACGCCGCAGTGGGATGCGCTGCCGTTCGGCGACCTGACTGAGAAGCTCAACGTCGATCGTGTGGTGTACGTCGACATCTACGAGTACCGCCTCCATCCGCCGGGCAACTCGTGGCTGTGGGAGGGCGTGTGCGCGGCCAACGTGGGAGTGATCGAACGGGACGGGATTGATCCGGATGTGTTCGCCGACAGCTTCAACGTCACTGCGGAGTTCCCGCGAATCACCGGAGTGACCAGGGAGGCAGCCGATGCGAGCCGGATCGAGCGGGGATTGCTGACGGAGTTCACCAAGCACGTCGCGTGGCTGTTCTACACCCACGAAGAGCCGAAGTACCCGGACAAGTATCGTCCCGAGCTTGAGGCGGGATCATGAGGATGTTCCGAGCACGAGCGATCCCGGCCTTGGCCGCCGTGACACTGGCGGCGGCATTCCTGCCCGCGTGCAATATCATCGGCCCCGTGGCCTACCTCATCGAAGGTCCCGGCACCATCGAGGCACAGTACGAATTGCCGGATGTCACCACGGTGGTCTATGTCGATGACCGGGCCAATGTGGTCAATCCCACGAATCTCCGCCGGGTCATCGGCGACCGGACCAGCAGTGACTTGATGGAAAAGA
>CP070772.1:862216-870992 GCA_020345805.1 Phycisphaerales bacterium
CCCGCGGGGCAAGGCACGTGATGGTGGGCTTCGCCCTGCCTCAGAGCGACTGGCCGATGCAGATCAGCTTCGTGGTTTTCGTAAAGAACGTGCTGGACTATCTCACGCTGGGCGGCTTTTCAGGGGCCGGCGGAGCGGAGGAGGCGGACGATCCGGCCCCGCACGCGTTGGGGCAGCTGGGGCTGGTCTCCCGGCCCGGTGAGCCGATCACGGCGCGGGCCCTGCCGGGCGTGGAGGAGCTGGTGATCGAAGGCTCTCAGGAGGCGTCGGCACCGGCGGAGGCGGGACGCGCGACGGTGCTGCCGGTGCTGCGGCGGGCGGGTTTATATGTGGTGAAAGGGGCGGCCGAGCCGATGGATCAACTGGCCCTCAGCGTGCTCAGCGATGAGGAAACGGATATCCGGCCGCGCCGCAACGTGGTGGTGAACGCCGAGGCTGCGTCCGCCGGATCCGTGGGGGCGACCGCCCCCCTCGAGCTGTGGCCGTATCTGGCGGCCGCGGGCCTTCTGCTTCTGATGGCGGAATGGCTGCTGTATTGCCGACGGATCGCCCGCTGAGACGGGGTTGAGCAGCGGGAAGCCGGCGGTGGAAAACCGGACGGGGTTGCTCGGTTGGATTGCCGAACCGGCAAAAGAGCCTACCCTACTCGCCATGCTTGTTTCTTTGAGGAGCAGAAAAACGATGACATGGTCACGAGGCACAGCAGTACTCAGCGCCGTCGGCGCTGCTTTCCTTGGTTCGGTCGCCGTTGCCCAGGAGGATCCGCAGCTCAATGACGAGCCGGTGCCTCAGGCGAAGAAGAACGTCGAGTTCAAGGTCAGCGGCGGCGGGATGCACATGTTCGAGACGAACATCGACTCGGGAGGTGACGTGGAGGTTTCGAGGTTCTCCCTCGGAATCAATGCCAAGTCTCAGATCGAGCGCGATCTGGAGTTGAACCTGGGCGCTTCGTTCCTCTGGAGCGAGTACAACTTCTCCGGAGACACCGCCCTGGGCGGACCCGATCCGTGGACCAGTGTTCAGACTCTGGATCTCTCCGCCATATTCAACTGGGGCGTGTCGGATGATTGGACGATCTTCGGCGGGCCAATCTTCGGCTTCTCGCGGGAATCCGGCGCCGACTTCGGTGACAGCTTCACCGGCGGCGGGCTCGTCGGTGCCTCCTTCGTCGCCGGTCCCGATCTGGTGCTCGGCGGCGGGTTCGGAATGACCACCCGCCTCGAGGACAGCCTGCGAGTGTTCCCGGTGATTGTCGTCGAGTGGCAGATCACCAACGATGTGCGGCTGAGCTCCTCGGTGCCGGCCATGGCCGGTCGAACCATCGGAATGGAACTGGTCTATGACCTTGGCGGCGGCTGGGAAACGGCGCTCGGCGGGGGTTACGAGTTCCACCGTTTCCGGCTCGATGATGACGGTCAGGCCCCGGAGGGCGTGGGACAGGACACGTCCATTCCCTTCTGGGTACGGCTCACCTACGGCACCGATGACAACTTCAGGCTCAACTTCATGGGCGGCTTCGTCGGCACCGGCGAGCTGAATCTCGACAGCAATGTCGGTACGCCGATTACGGAAGAGAACTACGATGCGGCATTCATCGTGGGCGCATCTGCGAGCATTGCTTTTTGAGCCGACCGAGGATCGCGCGTATCACAAGCGAACGCCCGCGCCTCACCCGGTGCGGGCGTCGTCTTTGCGACCTCCAAGTCGGGCCGGCTCACAGCCGCCAGGGTTCGCGCATCGCGCGATCCAGCATGCGTGAGGCGGTGTCGTCTCCCACAATGCGCTCGCGCTGCGGATCCCACTTAATCGACCGACCCAGCAGCATGGCGATGTTGCCCAGGTGCGCAATTGAAATCGATCGGTGAGCATGCTCGATTGGGGCAACCGGTTCGCGGCGGGACCTCACGCAATCCAGGAAGTTCTGCCGGTGATCGGTCGACACATACAAGCGGTGTTCGTCAGGCCCGATCTCTTCCGCCAGCAGGCTTTCGGGCGCGGCCTCGATGCGGCCGCGGCTTATGAAGATCCAGCCTTCATCGCCTTCAAACTTCACGCCGTTCTCATGCCGGCTGGAGACGATCAGATGCACGCCGTTGTCGTAGCGGCAGTTCAACCGGTAGTTGATCGCGGCGTTCCACAATCCGTCTCGCGGGAACTCACCCACTCCCTGCACCAGGGTCGGCCCCGTGTTCATGGTGCCCAGCGCCCATTGCGCTATGTCGATGTGATGCGCGCCCCAGTCGGTGAGCTTGCCGCCGGAGTAATCGAGATTGTGCCGGAAGTTGTAGTGAGTGCGATTCTGGCAATACGGAGCCCAAGGCGCGGGGCCGAGCCACAGGTCGTAATCGAACCCATCGGGAACGGGAATGGGAGGGTGATTGCCGGTGGTCGATCCCGGGGGCAGGCCGCAGATGATTCTGCGGACCCTTCCGATCCGACCGTTTCGCACCAGTTCGCAGACCTGGCGGAACCGGCGGTCGCTGCGCTGTTGGCTGCCGGTCTGAAAGACCCGGCGGTAGCGCCGAATCGCCTCGCACATCGCGCGGCCCTGCCGGATGGTCAGGCACAGCGGTTTCTCCCCATAGATGTCCTTGCCGGCTCGTGCGGCCGCCACCGCGTGCAGGCCGTGCCAGTGATCCGGGGAGGCGATGATTACCGCATCGAGGTCATCCCGCGCCAGCAGGTCGCGGAAATCGTTGTAGTTTTCACAACCGCGATAAGATCCGCTGGCCGCACGCTGGGCATAGTGTTTCTCGACCTCCCCTCGCGCGCTCTCGCGGCGTGACCGGTCAGGATCGCACACCGCAAGCACCTGGACCTGAGGCTTGTTGAGGAAACCGTTCAGGTTTGCGCGCCCCATACCGCCGCAGCCGATCAGGGCTATGGTGATGCGCCGGCCGGGGGCGGCGGACCGACCTCTTCCCCAAGCCGTCGAGGGAATAAGGCAGGGTGCGGCAAGCAAAGAGGCCGCCTGAAGAAACTTCCGTCGCGAGAAACTGCCGGCGCGTTCCACCATGTGATCGCTCCTGAATGCTGTCGTGAACAGAATATGAACAATGATGATAAGTTCAACAGCTACGCCCGGGTGGGATGCGGGCGGCCGCTAAATAGATGAAATTGAATGCGAACGGCAGTCCGGCAAGTCCAATAAAGACGGGCCTGTCGATTGTAAACAAAGTAAGCGGAGCCGGCGTCGGCGCAGGTTCAGCTGGGCAATCCGGGGAAGCTTAGGGCGCGGAGTTTGGCGCGCAAGTCCGTTTTTTGCAGGCATTGCAGGTTCTCGGACAGTACGACGGCGGTCGTGAGCTTACGAATAAGCGCAATCGTTAATGCTGGGGTGTTGCAACGCCGATGCCAGCCATATCGGGCGGTTTTGCGGGTGCACCCGCGCCGGTTCGATGTTCGGAACGTCTGGTTACTGCTCGGGTAATGTCCGGGAATAATATCCCTGATGAGTCCCGGATTGACTGCACTTATGCAGTTTCCAGGCGTAGGATGAAACATGGCTCAGCGGACCCCCAGGATGAGCAATCTGCACATCACGCGACGTATCAAGTACCAGAACGAGCTGGACCTCGGTTTTGGAAAGGTGATGACCTCGATACCGGGAGCCGAGGACCTCTTGCGGTGCATTCAGTGCGGCACGTGCAGCAGCACCTGCCCTCTGAGCATCTACATGGACCACACGCCGCGGAAGATCATCGCGATGACGCGTGCGGGGTTCAAGGACGAGGTGCTGAGCAGCGCCACCATCTGGCTGTGTGCTTCCTGCTATTCGTGCACCGTGGACTGTCCGAAGAAAATAAAGATCACCGACGTCATGTACGCGCTGAAGCGCAAGGCGATCGAAGAGAAGGTCTGGCCGCGCGGACTTCCGATTCCCGTGCTGGCCAAGGAGTTCTTCGCGTCGGTTCTTCGCACCGGTCGAGCCAACGAAGGGCGAACGGTGGCGAAGGTGTGGCTGAAGACGAGGCCGCTGAAGCTTCTGGCCAACATGGGGCTGGGGCTGAGGCTCATGGCCCGCGGGCGCATGTCCATGAAGAGTGAGCGGATGACCGGGAGTGTCGATCAGCTTCGGAAGATACTGGATTCCGTACACAACTCCGATACGGGTCACAGCCCCGGGTGATCGCCACCGCCAACGCCGAGTGAGGCTTCAAAAATGAAATACCTTTACTACCCAGGCTGCTCGCTGAAGGGCTCCGGCCGGTCCTATGAGGAATCGCTGCTTGCCAGCTTCAAAAAGCTGGGGGTTGAGATGCATGAGTTGCCGGACTGGAACTGCTGCGGGGCGACCGCATATATGGCGGTTGACGAGATGAAGGCCTTCGCGCTGGCGGCCCGTAATCTGGCCCTCGCCGAGCGGTACGGTGACGGGGAACCGGTCACCCTGGTCGCCCCCTGCAACGCCTGCTATCTGGCCCTCATGAAGGTGCAGAAGTACATGGCGGAGTATGACGAGGTCGGCCGGACCATCTCCGACGCGCTGGCCAGCGCCGACCTGTCATACCGCGGCGGCGTGCGGGTGCGGCAATCCCTGGATGTCCTGCTCAACGACGTGGGGCTGGACCTCCTTGCCGAGAAGATTAATCACCCGCTCGGTCAGTGGAAGGTCGCTTGCTACTACGGCTGCCAGGCCGTCCGGCCGTTCGCCCCCTTCGACGACGAGTACAACCCGATGTCGATGGACCACCTGATGAGATCCATCGGTGCCGAACCCGTGGATTGGCCGTTGAAGGCCCGGTGCTGCGGGGGAACACTGACGGGCACCATTCCCACCGTGGGCCTGAGACTCAGTTACATCATCCTCAGGGAGGCCATCGACCGCGGCGCGAACGTGGTGGCCACCGCCTGCCCGTTGTGCCAGTTCAATCTTGAATGCTACCAGTCCCAGATGGGGCGCGAGTACGGCGAAGACCTTGATATGCCCATCGTCTATTACTCGCAGCTACTCGGCCAGGCGCTGGGAATCGACGATCGCTCGCTCGGACTACAACGTCACTTCGTTCCGTTGACCGCCGCCGCGGCGGTTGGGTGAAGGATACCAGGATGATCATGCACAGGAAGTCACCGGAGGACCAGCCACGTATCGGCGTTTATGTCTGCCACTGCGGGGTGAACATCGCGGCGAAGGTGGACGTGGAGCATGTGCGAGACTTCGCCGCTTCTCTGCCGGGCGTGGTGGTTTCACGGGACTACAAGTTCGCGTGCTCCGACCCGGGCCAGGAACTGATCCAGAAGGACATCAGGGAACATGACCTCAACCGGATAGTGGTGGCGTCCTGCTCACCGCAGCTTCACGAGAGGACCTTCCGCCGCACCTGCGCCGACGCGGGCCTGAGCCCGTTCTTCTTCCAGATGGCGAACATCCGGGAGCATGTAAGCTGGGTGACGGTGGATCCGGGAGCGGCGACAACGAAAGCGCGAGCGCTCGTAGCCGCAGCGGTACGGCGAGTGGCCCGGGCCGAGGCTCTGGCCCTGAGGCAGGTGCCCGTGCGTCCCGAGGTGCTGGTGGTGGGGGGCGGCATCGCCGGCATCCATTCGGCTCTCACTCTGGCCAACGCGGGCAAGAAAGTCTTTCTCGTCGAGCGGGAGCCGACCATCGGCGGCCACATGGCCCAGCTCGACAAGACCTTCCCCACCATGGACTGCTCCGCATGCATCCTCACTCCGAAAATGTCGGATGTTAAGAACCATCCCAACATTACGATGTGGACGTATTCGGAAGTGGATGAGGTGTCCGGCTTCACTGGCAACTTCAAGGTGAAGGTGCGGCGCAAGGCACGTTACATCAAGGAGGAGTTGTGCGTGGGCTGCGGCGACTGCGTCGACGCCTGCGTGATGAAGAAGGAAAAGGTGCAGGTCCCCGATGAATTCAACGTCGGCCTGTCGAAGCGCAAGGCGGTCTATATGCCCTTCCCGCAGGCCACCCCGGCCTGCATGGTCATCGACCCGAAGCAGTGCCTCCAGTTGATGAAGGGCAAATGCGCCCAAACCTGCGTTGACGCGTGTGAGCGGGCGGCGGTCGATTTCGATCAGACGGATGAGATCGTCGAGATCGACGTCGGCGCGATCGTCATGGCGACCGGATTCAGGCCGTTCGATGCCAAGCGGATTCCCGAATACGGCTACGGCCGGTTCGATCACGTCTATACCACCCTGGAGGTCGAGCGACTGGTCAACGCGTCGGGTCCGACGGGTGGCGAGGTTGTCCTTCGCGACGGCACGGTTCCGAAGACGGTGGGGGTCATCCACTGCGTGGGCTCGCGCGACCGGCGGCACAACGCGTATTGCTCCAAAGTGTGCTGCATGGCTGCGCTGAAAATGGCCCATCTGGTCAAGGAGCGCACCGGCGCGGAAGTGTTCGACTTCTATGTCGACATGCGGACACCATCCAAAGGTTACGAGGAGTTTTACGACCAGGTGCTGTCCGAGGGCGTGCAGTTCATCCGCGGGCGCGTCGCCGAAGTGACGGACTGGGCGATGACTCCCGAGGAGGAGGGCAAGCTGGTAATCCGGGTGGAGGACACCTTGATCGGCGTGGCGAGGCGAGTGCCGGTAGACATGGTCATCTTGGCCGTGGGACTGGAGCCTCAGGTCGACACCGCGGAGATGCAGCGCCGGTTCAACATCTCCTGCTCCCAGGAAGGTTTCTTCCTGGAGCGGCATCCCAAGCTCGCTCCGGTATCGACGTTCACCGACGGGATCTTCCTGGCCGGCGCCTGCCAGGGCCCCAAGGACATTCCCGAGGTCGTGGCTCAGGCCGGGGCGGCCGCGGCCGAGGCCCTGGCTCTGGTCGATCGCGGCCACGTGGACATCGAGCCCAACACCGCCTGGATCGAGGAAGAAGCGTGCAGCGGCTGCAAGACCTGTATCCCGCTGTGTCCGTTCAACGCAATCACCCGCGACGAGGAAAAAGCGATCGCGGTGGTCAACGATGCGATGTGCAAGGGGTGCGGCACCTGCGTCGCCGCCTGCCCGTCCGGCGCCGCCCAGCAGAACATGTTCACCGACGAGCAGATCTACGAGGAAATCGAAGGGGTACTCGCATATGTCTAAAGATACTCCGCTGCCGTCTGCCGAGGGTTTCGAGCCGCGGATCGTGGCGTTCTTCTGCAACTGGTGCACGTACACGGCCAGTGACCTGGCGGGAACTTCACGGATGCAGTACGCGCCCAACACACGGGTGATCCGCGTGATGTGCTCGGGCCGGATCGACCCCCGGTTTGTCCTTCAGACCCTGCGGGAGGGCGCCGACGGCGTCCTGCTGGGCGGATGTCGGCCGGGAGACTGCCACTATCAGTCGGGCAACTACAAGTGCCTCCGCCGCTTCAAACTGCTCAAGCGGTACCTGGCGCAGATGGGCGTGGAGAACGAGCGGGTGCGGCTGGAGTGGATCGCCGCCTCGGAAGGAGACCGGGTGCAGAAAGTCACCAACGAAATGGTCGAACAGATCAGGAAACTCGGCCACTGCAGGCTCGAGCAGATCCCCCGGCCCGAGACTGAACCGGCGGCTGAGACACACGATCTGGAACAGGTCGGGGCGGGAGGTATGATATGAGCAAGCCCAAGGCCGGCTTCTACTGGTGCGCATCGTGCGGCGGCTGCGAGGAATCAGTCGTCGATCTCGCCGAAGACATCCTGGGAGTTGTCGAGGCGATTGACTTCGTCTTCTTCCCCGTGGCCATGGACTTCAAACGCGAAGACGTGGAGGCGATGGAAGACGGCGAGATGACCGTCTGCTTCATCAACGGTGCGATCCGCTCCAGCGAACAGCGAGAGATGGCCGAGCTTCTCCGCAGGAAATCGCAGGTGCTCATCGCCTACGGAAGCTGCTCCTACCAGGGAGGCATCCCGGGACTGGCGAACCTCTGCTCTCGCGAAGAGATCTTCAAGTTCGTCTATCACGACAGCCCGAGCACGGACAACCCCCAGGGAACCCGACCCCAGGTGAGGTTCGACGCCCCCGAGGGCGAACTGGAACTGCCGTCGCTGGACAAGGAGGTCAAGAGTCTCGACCAGGTGGTGGAGGTGGACTACTACATCCCCGGCTGCGCCCCGCCCACGGCACTGCTGAAGGCCGCGGTGGAAGCGTTGTTGTCCGGCGACATGCCGCCCAAGGGCTCCGTTATCGCCCCGGATACGGCGTTATGCGATGACTGCCCGCGCATCGACACCAAGCCCGCCGAGCCGCTGATCACGGAGTTCAAGCGGCCGTGGCAGATCCAGATCGATCACGAGAAATGCCTGCTCGCCCAGGGACTGCTCTGCCTGGGACCCGCCACCCGTGGAGGCTGTGACCACGCCTGCATCGACGGCAACATGCCCTGCAGCGGGTGCATGGGGCCGGTCAGCCGCGTCCGCGATCAGGGCGCGGCGATCATCTCCGCTCTGGGATCCCTGCTCAACCACGACGATCCGGACGAGATCGACAAGGCCCTGGACGGCATTCCCGATCCCGCCGGCACTTTCTACCGCTACGGAATCCCCCACTCCACGCTCTATGCCAGATGCGGCATCACCGCCGGCAACGGAGAGTCCTGATCATGGCCCGCCATATCACCATCGATCCCATCACCCGCCTGGAAGGTCACGGAAAGATCGACATCATCATGGATGAGAAGGGGGGCGTGGACCGGGCCTATTTCCAGGTGCCCGAGCTGCGCGGCTTCGAGAAGTTCCTCGTCGGCCGGCCGGCCGAGGACGCCGCCCAGATCACCTCCCGGATCTGCGGGGTCTGCCCCATGGCCCACCACATGGCGGCCACCAAGGCGAT
>CP070772.1:871092-879825 GCA_020345805.1 Phycisphaerales bacterium
ACATCGAAGCTGACCATCAGCGAGACGATGGGGCCGGAGGCGAAATCCAGCACCGCAACCACGTGGGTCGGCACTTCCACCTTAATCACCTGCCCGCGCTTGGACTCGCTGGTGATGGTGCGAGTGGCGAACGAACGGCGAGCGGAGCCGGTCACCCGCTTCACCGGCCCCAGCAACGTGACGAGAGCGGTGAGGTAATACGGCCCCATGTCAAAGAGCGGCCCGCCGCCGCGCTGGTAGTAGAACTCCGGATCGGGGTGCCAGCTCTCATGGCCGGGGCAGGCAAAGAACGCCGCCCCCCCTACCGCTTCGCCTATCACACCGCTGTCGAGAACGTCGGCGCAGGTAGCGATACCCGCTCCGAGAAAGGTGTCCGGCGCGCAGCCCACACGGAGGTTGCGACTCGCGGCCTCCGCAAGGAGCTGCCTCGCGTCGCTCAGTTCGATCGTGAGAGGCTTTTCGTTATAAATGTGCTTGCCGGCACGAACTGCAGCCAGCGCCACCGACGCATGTGCGTCGGGCGTGGTCAGGTTGAGGACAATATCAATTTCGGGATCGGCGAGAAGCTCCTCAGTCGAGACGGCGCGGGGAATACTGAATTCATTGGCGCTTGCGCGCGCCCGATCCGCGTTCAGATCCGCGCAGGCCACCGTACGCACGCGCTGAAAGGCGTTCAGGTTACTGAGATATGTGTTGCTGATACTCCCGCAGCCCACGACACCGACGTTCATAGGGTCGCTCATCACTCCGTACCAATCCTATTCCAGAGCACCTGCCGCCCAGAGGATGCCGCGCTCAACGATCCGGCTCACCTGGGGGATCCGAAACTCCTCGGCGACGTGCCCCAGCGAGCAGTAGGACACGCGGCCATTCCCGAACGGCCGCGTCCACACCACCGGCATAACGCAGTGGGCGATCCAGGGGGCGTGCTCGCCGCTGAAGGTGGTCGTGGCCAGCACCTCGTTGCTCGGATCGACGTGCATGTAGTACTGCTCGGAATGCACCTCGAAATCATCAAGCCCCTGCGTGATCGGATGGTCGTAGTCCATGATCTGCACGGTGTAGTCGATGATGCCGCCGGGGTGGGCGACGAATTGGCCACCGACCATGAACTGATAGTCGCTGGCGGATCGGAAGGCATCGCCCATGCCGCCATGCCAGCCGGCGAGCCCGCAGCCGGCACGGACGGCTTCAACCAGCGACGCCTCCTGCTGAGTAGTGATCTCGCCCATCGTCCAGCACGGCACGATGACGTCGAACCGCTTCAGCGCCTCGGCATTATCAAACGACGCGAGTGAATCGGAGATATCAACCTGCAACCCCGCCGACTCGATCAGCGGCGCGACCGCTTCCACGCACTGCCGCGGCTCATGCCCTTCCCAGCCGCCCCACACGAACAACGCGGATTTCGCCATGACCTGACGTCCTGAAGGCTCGAAGGCAGTGAAAACGAAGTGAAAACGGGACAGGTCCATTTTCAGGTCGGTAGAAAATGGACCTGTCCCGTTTCTGTTGCATGCAGACTACTCCGGCAATCTGAATTCAATATCCTCCAGGTGGAAGCCGTCGGCAGAGCGGATGCGGCAGCACACTCGCCAATCGCCGCCGCCCTGGGTGATCTTCAGCAGCAGGATGTTTGATCCCGCCTTCAAACTGGCCCGGACCACATCCGAACCGACGGTTAGCCCGCGCATGGCGTTGTTGGCGTGTATCACCTCGCCGTTGAGCCAAACCTTCAGACCGTCATCACTGCCCATTTCCAGCCGGATGTCCTGGCGCCCGGACGAAACGATCTCCGCGACGAGATAACAGCAACAGTTGCTGCCTCCGCCCATCTTCAGAAAATCGATGATTCCGGGCGCGACCACCGCATCGGCGGGAATGCCCTTCCACTGAACCGCGCCAGCAGATTCGGGCGCAAAGGCAACATCAAACAGCTCACCTCCGCCGTGCTTCTCCTTCGTGTAAGGCCCGGCGAATTCCCATTGCGTGATGAAGTCCTGGTTCCTCTGGATTTGATCCACGGCCCGGCCGGCCGCAGCGAGAAGCTCCGCGTCATCTGTGAATGATTCAAGAATGCGCTCGGCCGCGGCAAGCGCCTCATCCGGATGCTCCCCGCTCACCGCGGAGGCCGCGGCAAGCACCGCCGCCGCCGCATCCCGCCCGACTGCCCCATCCGACACGTAGCGCTCCGCCAGTTTCACCGCGTCCAGATGGCCGATCTTCGCCAGGCCGTCGAGAACGAGGCGGATCTCATAATCGTCGGCGGCCGCCCCCAGCGCCTGACCGTACATGTCCACGGTTTCCACCGCCGGCCGCTCGCTGGGCAACCCCGCGGTTTGGACGAAGCCGCCGAAGGCGGCCGCGCGCAGCCTGGGATCCGCCGTCACCTGTGCGATCCGGAGCAGGTCGCCGGCCGCGTCGGGATCGGGCCAGTCCTGCAAGGCGGCCAGTGCGGTCGTCTCCGCGGCCGGGCTGCCTCCTTCCGCGGCCCGGCGCACCGCCTCGAACGCCGTTCCGCCTCCAATCCGTCCCAGTACCCGCAACATGGAGCATTGGACCGGCTCCCGATCGATGTCCGCCAGCGCCCCGGCCGCCAGCCGGGCACAATCTTCGCGGCCCCCTGCTCGCGTGCAGACCGTAACCAGACACTCTTCGGCCGCTTCGCGGTCGTCATCCGTTTGCGCGTTCACCAGAACCCGTAAGATGTCGCTCATCTGCTCCCGGCCGGCGAGTTTTCCGAGCGACCGGAACACTTCACCGCGAACGAGACGATCGCGATCGAACTCAGCGTGCCGGAGCAGCGCCGGTATCTGCGCGACCGCGTTGCGTGCCCCGAGCGATCGGGCCAGTTCCCGCCGGATCGGCGGCGTAGCCTCTTCCATCTCCGCCGCCATCGCCGCGTCGACGTCTTCACCGCGGAGCAAGTCAAGGCTGTTCTGTGCCGATTCATCCTTCCCGGCCGCAAGTCCGGCCAGCAGAGGAACGCTTGATGCATCGCCGACCGTTGCCAAGGCGCGGATGGCGGCGGCCTCCACCTCCTCAGCCGATCGGCCGATCAGCGCGGTCACCGCCGACCCCGCCGCGGGATCGCCTCGCTCCGCCAGAGCATCGATCAATGGCACCTTCGCCTCTTCGGGAACCTCCGCCAGGGCCGCGGCGAACTCGCGGGTGATCTGGTCCCCGGGCAGATCGACAATCAGCCGGGCCGCGGTCCCCGCCCACAACGGATCCTCTTCACTGAGCAGGTCGAGGATGAGAGTGACGGACCCGACCGGATCGACGAACGCCAGCCCTCGCAGGCCGGCCACTCGTACCGCCTCGGGATTGGTTTCACCATACAGCCGCATGTACATCGCGCGGGCCTTGGCCATTTCTCCGTCGGCCACGTGCTGCTCGGCCATTCGGATGAGGGCGTCCAGCACCGCCGCCTTGAGGCGATCGTCGCGTCTTTCCGCGGCGACAACGGCGACGCGGAAGAGCATCCGTTCGGAGTTGAGCCCGCCGATCTTCCCGGCCGCGTCCACCGCCGCCAGCAGCGTGGCATCGTCGGCGCCCTCGGCAATCTGCCGCATCTGAATGACCGCTCCCAGATCACCGCGACGACCGATCGAGTTGATCACGCCGATGCGCAATTCGCCGTCGAGCTTCGTCATCGCGTCCCGCAGGGCGGCGGTGGCGGCCTGACCGGGAATGCGCTCCAGCGCGTAGCGCGCCATGTGCGAAAGCTCCGGATCGATGAGCAATTCAGCCAGCGCGGGCACGCAGTCCGGCCCGCCGATGAGGGCGAGCTGACGGCAGGCGAACGCCCTGCCCGCAACCGTCGCGTTATCCGATTCCACCAGCCTCACCAGGTGGGTGGTCATCTCCTCCCGACGGAAGGCATCTTCCAGCGCCGCGCGAACATGCTCGGCGATCACCGACAGAGGCAGACGGCTGGCGCCGTGCTCGTATTTCCTCGCCGCAACCAGAGCATCGGCCAGCGGCATGGTCTCGCCGCGCGCTTGGGCCAGCTCGGTGCTGGGCATGGTGTCCGCGTCCAGATCGCCGGTCGCGAACTGGATGCCGTCCAGATAATGCCGGAGCACCGCGGGATTCCAGAAGATCTCGTTGCGATGGCCCAACGAGCAGTAGAACACGCGTCCCTTGCCGTAACCGCGCACCCAACTGACCGCAAAATCGTAATCCGACCGCTTGATGCCGGACTTCGACATGTCGGTGGCGGTGGGATCAATGCTGAGCAGCACCCGCAGCTTGTCGCGCGAATACGGGGCTTTGAACTGGTAGATCTCGTCGGCGACCACGAACGATTCTCCGCCGAACGCCGCCACCACCGGGTGCCCCGGATCATCCACCTTGACCGTGACTTCCTCGTTCCAGGGATGGCCGTCGAAATAACCGCCCATCATCTCGCCGAACTCAGCCCAGTCATAGAAGCAGTCGGTGGCGGCGTGAACGCCGACGATCCCCTTGCCGTTGCGCACAAACTGAAGCAGGCTGTCCTTGAGGGTCGGATCGTCAAAGAGCGTGCCGGTGGTGTTGTTGAAGATGACCGCGTCGAACCGCGTGAGGTTCTCGGGCCGGAACATCGTCACGTCGTCACTGACCACGGGCTCGTAGGCGCCGGTCTTCTCCCCCAGCCGCTTGAGAGTGTGTGCGGCGCAGGGGATGGCGCCGTGCTGGAATCCCTTGCAAAACGAGAAGATCAGGACCGTCCGATCGCGTTGGGGGACGGCCGTGGCTTTCGCCGGCAGGGCGGCCTCGATCTTCTCGACCAGATCCGGCGGCAGGTCCGCTACCGCCGCGGGCGGGCCGAGGGTGGTCAACAGACTCACCAGAGAGATCACAACCCATGTTCTTCGCAAGCACGCCGCGTTCATCGCTCTTTCCTTTTCACCGCCGGGTGGTGCAATTGATCATTCAAACCTGTCTGTGATCCACTAAAGCTGCCAGGGTTCGCGCATCGCCCGGTCGCGCATGCGCTGGGCCTCCTGATCATTCACGAACTGCTCCGTATCGGGATTCCATCTGACTTTCCGCCCCAACCGCATGGCAATGTTGCCTAGGTGCGCGACCGTGATCGTCCGATGGGCCTGCTCGATGGGGGCGATCGGCTCTTCCCGGGTCCGCACGCAGTCCAGGAAGTTGCGGCGGTGCCCCGGCGACCGCAGCAGGTTGACCTCGCCCGGGCCGATCTTCTCTTCCAGCAGCGACTTGGGATGAGCGTCGATCCGGCCCCGGTTCACGAACACCCATCCGTCAGTTCCCTCCCACTTCACCCCGTTCTCGAAACGGTTGGTCACGGTGATCTCGACCCCGGTTTCGTATTTGCACAGGAAGCGGTAGTTCGTGGCCGCATCCCACAGGCCGTCGGACGGAAACTCACCCACGCCCCCCACTTCCACCGGTCCGGTGTTCTGGAGCCCCAGCCCCCAGTGGGCGATGTCGATGTGGTGAGCGCCCCAGTCGGTGACCTGCCCGCCGGAGTAATCGAGGATCCACCGGAAGTTCCAGTGGGTCCGGTTGTCGCAGTACGGAGCCCACGGGGCCGGCCCGAGCCAGAGGTTGTAATCAAAGCCGTCGGGAACCGGAATGGGGGGATGGTTGCCCGTGGTGGGCGTGGTGGGTAGGCCGCAGGTTACGCGGTGCACCTTGCCGATCCGACCGTTCCGCACCAGTTCGCAGGCAAAGCGGAACCGGTTGTCGCTGCGCTGCTGGCTGCCGGTCTGGAACACTCGGCCGTAACGGGCGACGGTGTCGCTCATCGCGCGGCCCTGGGCGATGGTCAGGCTGAGGGGCTTCTCACCGTAGATGTCCTTGCCTGCTTTCGCCGCGCTCACCACGACCAGGGCATGCCAGTGATCGGGCGTGGCCTGGATGATGGTGTCGATGTCGTTTCGGGCCAGCAGGTCGCGGAAGTCGTTGTATTCATCGCAACCTTCATAGGTCCCGTCGGCGGCCTGCCGGGCATAGTGCTGCTCGACCTGCTGCCGGGCGGCGTCGCGCTGCACCTTGTCCGGATCGCATACCGCCAGCACCTGTATCTCCGGCTGCTGGAGGAAACCGTTCAGATTCGCTCGGCCCATCCCGCCGCAGCCGATCAAACCCATGGTGATCCGCTCGCTCGGTGAGGGCCGGGCCGCCCCCCCCAGAGCGAGCGAAGGAATCACATAGGGAGCGGCGATCGCGCTCGCCGCGGTGCCCTTGACGAATTGTCGACGAGTCAGTTTCGACGGCCTGGCCATGGTTTATGACTCCCGCTAGAAAACCGGACGCACTCCCGGCCCTTCCATCGCCCGCCGGGGGGCAGAGTCTGCCCGGAGCGCGATACACCATCCTCCATCAGCCGCCTCCCGCCGTCAAATGCTCCGCGCCAACGGCGGCGGCTGCTACACTGCGGCGGTGAATCCGCCGCTCGGCCCGGCGGTAAATCAGGCAAAAACAAAGGACCGGATATATGAGAAACCACCTCTTCCCCGCGTGGCTGTGCCTCGGCGCATCGCTCCTCGCCGCATCCCCCCAGGTATCGGCCTGCACCAATCTGTTGGTGACCCGGGGAGCGTCCGCGGACGGCTCCGTGATGATCACCTACACCTGCGACGGGGTGTTCCATCCCCACCTCCGGTACATCCCCGCCGCGGACCACGAACCCGGTGCGACCGTCAAGGTCACCGACTGGTCGGGCAACGTGCGGGGCGAGATCAGACAGGTGCCGCACACCTACGCGGTGATCGGCCTGATGAACGAACACCAGCTCGCCATCAGCGAAACCACCTTCGGCGGGCGGGAGGAGCTTGTGAACCCCGACGGCCTCCTTCACTACGGCGACCTGATGCAGTATGCCCTCCAGCGGGCCAGAACCGCCCGCGAGGCGATCACGGTGATGACCGGCCTCGTCGCGGAATACGGCTACCGATCGGGCGGCGAATCGATCTCCATCGCCGACACCGAGGAGGCGTGGATTCTGGAGATTATTGGTCCCGGGCCCGGCGGCGAGGGCGCGCATTGGGTGGCGGTGAGGGTGCCCGACGGATACATCTCATGCCACGCCAACAAGGCACGCATCTCGACGTTCCCCCTCGATGATCCGGACAATTGCCTCTACTCTGAGAACGTCATCTCGTTTGCGATCGAGAAGGGCTACTACGACCCGGGATCGGGCGTGCCCTTCCGCTTCTGCGAGGCGTACTGCCCCGCCACGCCGGAGAGTCGACGCTACGCGTCCACGCGGGTATGGAGCGTCTTCCGGCGGGCCGCCCCTTCCCTGAACCTCTCGCCCGATTTTCACCGCGCGGTCGCCGACGCCAAGCCCTATCCGCTGTGGATCAAGCCCGATGAGAAGCTGTCGCTCAACGACGTCTTTGATCTCATGCGCGACCACTATGAGGGAACCGACTACGACATGACCAATGGTATCGACGCCGGCCCCCACGGCGGACCCGTTCGCTGGCGCCCACTCAACTGGTCGGTCGATGATGCAAAGTACGCCTGGGAGCGCCCGATCTCCTCCCAGCACACCGGCTACTCCTTCGTCTCACAATCCCGTGCCTGGCTTCCCGATCCGATCGGAGGCGTCTACTGGCACGGCGTCGATGACACCTACACCACCTGCTACTTTCCGCTTTATTGCGGCATCAACGCCATACCAGAATCCTTCACCGTCGGCAGCCTCCGGAGCTTCTCCTGGGATTCGGCATGGTGGGTCTTCAATTTCGTGGCGAACTACGCCAACCTGCGCTATTCGGACATGGTCCAGGACATTCAGGCCGTGCAGCGGGATCTCGAACGGACGTTCATCGCCCTCCAGCCCGCCGTCGATAACACCGCCCTTCAGCTCATCGATTCCGATCGCGAGCTCATGACCCGCTACCTCACCGACTACTGCGTCACCCACGCCGAGCTCGTGGTGAAGCGCTGGCGCCAACTCGGCGAGCATTTGTTGACGAAATACAACGACGGTTACGTCCAGGACGAGCCCGGCCGGCCGCGGGAAGTAGGCTACCCCGATGACTGGCTGCGGAGAGTGCTCACGTCGCGCCCCGGCCAGTTCAAGCTCAAGGAAAAAGATCCCGGAGTTCCGGGATCCTGAATCACTTCAGATCGAAGCTGTCTGTTCCGCAACGCCTTGCGGAAACACAACACCGTCGCCCGCGGCGGTTGCCTCACACGTCACATATCGCCACCGCTTCGCGCAGCGAGGTCAGCGGGTCGCGGCTGGGGATGAACTCCTGCCCGAGGAAGCCTTCGTAACCGGCCTCGACAATCGCCTTGCAGATCGCCGAGTAGTTGAGCTCCTGGCTGTCATCAATTTCCCGCCGGCCGGGCACCCCGCCGGTGTGGAAGTGGCCGATGTGGTCGATGTTGTCGCGGATGGTGCGGATCACATCGCCTTCCATGATCTGCATGTGGTAAATGTCGTAGAGCAGCTTGAACCGATCGGAGCCCACGCCCCGAACCACCTCTACGCCCCAGGCGGTGTGATCGCACTGATAGTCCTTGTGATCCACCTTGCTGTTGAGCAGCTCCATGCAGACGTTGACGCCAAGCCGCTCGGCGAGCGGCATGATGCGCTTCAGGCCGGTGACGCAGTTGCGGATCCCCTCCGAATCGGAGATCCCGCCGCGATTGCCGGAGAAGACGATCATGGACGGCACGCCCGCTTCCTTGATGAGCGGCAGCAGGCGCTCGGACTCTTTCACGAACTCATCGTGATTCTCCGGGCGGTTCCAGCCG
>CP070772.1:879925-888608 GCA_020345805.1 Phycisphaerales bacterium
CGCTGTGAACCGGCAGGGCGACCTACTCCGCTGTGTCACTCCTGGACGAGAGTTGCACGGCAGATTCGACCTCTCCCCCGACGGCCGGACGATCGCCTATGCCGAGCTCGTCGACGAGAAGGTTGCTTTCTTTACAGTGTCCGTGCAGGGAGGCGAGCCTCGTCTCCTGGCCTCCAGCGACAGCGGGAGCGGACACACGCCGCGCTGGTCGCCGGATGGCGAACGGCTTGCCTACGCGCACGACGACGGCCTCTACGTTGTTCGGGCCAGCGGCGACCAAACTCCCACCAGAATCGCCCAACTGGCGAAGTGGGAACCGTGGTCGGTGCGGTGGTCACCGGACGGCCAGCACGTGGCCGCCTTCGGGTTCGGCGAATCGGAGAAGGAGAACTCGATCTTCGTCGTCCCGGCATCGGGCGGCGAGCCCCGACGCCTGACCCCGCTTGACGGCATCTACAAGGAGGGCCTGGCGTGGCATCCCGACGGTGAGCGCATCATGTATCACCTCTCCAAGAGTCATAGCGAGACCTATCAGGCCTTTCTCGACGGGCGACCTCCGAGCCTCTTCCTCGACCATCCTGACTCCTGGGACTACATCGGCGAATGGACTGCCGACGGTCGCCGGTTCTACTTCAGCGGGTCCGCCGGGGGCGAGTGGAAGGTATTCGTCTATGACGCCGAATCCGGTGATGTCCGACTCTTCCGGGAGCACAGCAGCCTGCCCGTCTGGAGTCGGGACGGAAAGACCATGGCTTGGTCGAGCGATATCACCACCCGTCAGCTCTGGGTCATGGAGGATTTCATCCCTAAGCCGAAGGTAGCGGCGGCATCGGGCCCCATGACCCGACAGGTATGGGCGCCCGCCCTGGATTCGATGGGCATGATCTCGCCGAACGGTCGGTACATCAGCTACGTGAACTGGAGCAGGGGAAATCTGGCCGTGCACGATTGCAGGACCGGGGAAAACCGGGATCTCACCGATGAGGGGACCTGGGAGGAGCCGGCGAAGTTCTGCGATGTTTCGATCTGGTCTCCCGACAGCCGGCAGGTAGCCTACTGCTGGCTGGACATCGGCAACGGTGCGAGCCTTCGTATTGTCGGACTGGACGGCGGGCAACCACGCGTTGTTCATTGTGATCCCGAGTCGGGCTATGTCTGGCCACGAGCATGGTCCCACGACGGCAGTCAGATCCTGGCTATCTACTGCAACAAGGGTGCGGCCGGGGAGTCGGCGCACATCGACAAGGTGGTTCTGGCCTCGGTTGCGGACGGAAGCATCCGCGTTCTGAAGAACCAGGGCGACCGTCGATGCCGCAATATGGATTTCTCACCGGACGATCGCTACGTGATCTTCGACCTGGAGACCGACGTAGGCTCCGGGACCTACGACATCCACCTCATCGACACGGTGGAGGACGAGGAGACCGTCCTCGTCGAACACCCGGCCAATGACACGGCACCCTACTGGACACCCGGCGGACAGCGAATCGTCTTTCTCAGCGACCGGTCCGGCTCCGACGCCCTGTGGATGCTGGACGTACCGGAAGGGAAGCCGCAGGGCACGCCCCGGCCGATCAAAGAGTTTGGATCCCTTCAGAAGTCGATGGGGCTCACCTCGGCTGGGGCGCTTCATTACATCTTCGATGCATCCACCCTTGACATCCATGCTGCGACACTCGACTTCGCGGCGGGCGCGCTTCGGGATGCTCCCACGAAGGTGTCGTTGCGCTACGAGGGATCGAACTTCGCGCCGTCCTGGTCGCCGGACGGCAAGTACCTGGTCTATGCCTCGGGCCGGACTGAAGATGGAGAAAGGGGGTACGACCTGGTGATTCGCTCCGACGCGACCGGTGAAGAGAAGGACATCTCACCGGAGGACCTGACAATGATCGGCGCACACGCTTTCTGGGTGCCGCGATGGTCTCCCGATGGGAGATCGATCCTCGTCACGGCCGGATCACCAAGGCAATTCGATCTCTGTCTGGTTGACGTCGAAACCGGAGGGTACAGCACCATCGTGCGGAATTGGGGTGAGCCGGGCGACTCCAGGCCGCGCGAGCCGAGCTTCTCCGCTGACGGCAAGAGTATCTACTACATCCGTGGCGACCACTCGATCGTGGCACTTGACGTGAAGACCCGTGAGGAAACCGTACTGTACGAAACCGACGACTATGTCTACATGCTGGCCGGGTCGCCCGATAACCAGCAGATAGTATTCCTTGAGACGCCGGATGCGGTGCGCCCCAAGGTCGTCAAGGTCATGCCGGCAGCAGGAGGGACGTCCCGCGTACTCTACGTTCTCGAGGAAGGCGTACGACTGGCCCCGAATGTCGGAGTGTCGTGGACCCCTGACGGCCGTCATGTCGTCGTGGGAGGACCCGAGGGTCCAGACAAGCCGGACGAACTGTGGTTCATCCCGGTTTCGGGAGAGGGCGAGATCAGTAAGGTGAACCTGGGAGTCAAGGTAACGAATGTTGCCCTGCATCCGGACGGACAGCGAATCTCCATCACCATCGGAGATGCAAAAGCCGAAATCTGGGCGCTAGAGAACTTCCTGCCGGAACCGGAAACCACACCGTAGTCCGGGGCTGTCGAGGCACCGCAACGCAATGGCTGGCAGAGCACTGAAAACTGGTGTGAGGCGAGACCAGAGGCTCTGGCCGGTCCTCATGCTGCTGCTTCTTGCCGTCATCGTGCCGACGGCGTGCGTGCTGTGGTTCATGACCGAAGCTATGCGAAACGAGCGGCTGGCGGTCCGGCAGAGACTCAAGGAGGTGTATCACGGCCAGCTCGTTGCTCTGGAGCAGCGGGTGCGGGAGTTCTGGAGAGAGAAGCTGGAGGCTCTGGCGGCGGTGGATCTCCAGCGTTCGGCGCCGGAGATCTTCGCCGGCCTGGTGAACGAGAAGGTCGCAGACGGCGTCGTTGTCTTCGACGCATCCGGGCAGCCGGCGTATCCAAGCCGATTACCGCCACGCCCGGCGATTCTTCCGCCCGATTCAGCCGACTGGCGACACGCCCGGGAACTGGAGTTCGAGCGAGCCGATTACGCCGCCGCCGCCGGGGCATACGCGCGGATTGCGGGCGAGTCGTCCGGCGTCGATTCCGTCGCACTGGCCCGGCAGGCTCAGATTCGCTGCCTGGTCAAAGCAGGCGACAGCCAGACGGGAATCACGGTACTGACCGACGAACTCATGGTGGATGAGTTTCGTCGGGCGACCAATGCCAAAGGCCGGTTCATCGTCCCCGACGTACAAGGGTTGGCCCTGCAGGTGATCAGGGACGCGCAGGACGCGCAATTCCGCCTGATTGCCGAATCGCTCCGATCGCGACTTTCGGATTATCGCGATCCCGCACTTCCTGCCGGCCAGCGTCGATTTCTGATGGCGCTGCTGCAGTCGCTCTCGCCGGACGAGTTAATCTTCCCGACGCTTGAAGCGGAGCGGCTCACCGCCCGGTATGTCGATGCCGAGGTACCGGCGCCCGGGAATACCACCCTTCTGCCCTGCGGACTGCCGGACGTCTGGCACCTGGCTGCGCCAACCGGGCGAATAGCGGCGATCTTCACCCGCGAGACGGTCGTCAACGACATCCGGATGCTGACCGCCAGTCAGGGGTTGCCTGCGGATGTCACGGTGGAGGTGGTACCTCCGGGCGCTCCGCCGTCGCGTGCATCTGCGCTGGAATCACTTCCGGTTGGGGGCAGCCTCGCCGGCTGGCGATTGATGCTGCATGTCGAGGACGCGCGGTTCCTGGATACCGCCGCCGACCGACAGATCGCCGTGTATCTCTGGACGGGCCTGCTTGCCGTGGTCGTGGTGGCGATTCTCACGCTGCTGATTGCCGGGTCCCTGCGAGGCCAGATGAAGCTCGCGCGACTGAAGAACGATCTAGTTGCCACTGTCTCCCACGAGCTGAAGACCCCCTTGGCTTCCATGCGCCTGCTTGTCGATTCCCTCCTGGATGACGAGAAGGCCGACGAGCCGCAAGTGAGGGAATACCTGCAGCTCATCGCCAGGGAGAATACCCGGCTGAGCCACCTCATCGACAATTTCCTGACCTTCTCCCGGATGCAGCGGGGCAGGCAGGTGTTCAGAATCGCGGAGACTCGGCCGGCGGAAATCGTGACGATGGCCGTGGACGCGCTGGGCGACAAGTTCAGTTCGCCGGCGTGCCGACTTGACGTGGAAATCGCCCCGGACCTGCCGATGATCAACGCGGACGCGGATGCGATCGTCACCGTTATCCTGAACCTGCTCGACAATGCGCACAAATATACGGAAGACCCCAAATGTATCGCGCTGCGAGCCTACCCGAAGAACGGTAGCATCTGCTTTGAGGTGCAGGACAACGGCATGGGTCTCTCGCCTCGGAACGCGAAACGCGTCTTTGACCGGTTCTTTCAGGTCGATGATCGGTTGTCCCGGGCGGGCGGGGGTTGCGGTCTGGGCCTGAGCATCGTTCAATTCGTGGTGAACGCGCATGGCGGCTCGATCAGCGTGGACAGTGAACTCGGGCGGGGCAGCACGTTTGTGGTTCAAATACCCGTGGCGTCATCGCTGTCGTGAGAAGGCTGGATCCGCATGACTGAGAAGACGGTCCTGATCATTGAAGACGATCCCACGCTGCTTCGCGGCCTGAAGGACAGGTTCCAGGCCGAAGGCTATCGCACGCAGACGGCCTGCGACGGCGAAGAGGGACTGGCGGCGGTGCTTGACGGCAGCCCACACCTGGTCATCCTCGACATCATGCTTCCGAAGATGAATGGTTATGAGATTTGCCAGGAGGTTCGCCGGCACGGGTTGAACATGCCGATCATCATGCTGACCGCCAAGGGGCAGGAGGAGGACATAATCCGCGGGCTGAACCTCGGGGCCGACGACTACGTCACCAAACCCTTCAGTATCAAGGAACTCCTTGCCCGTGCCGCCGCCTTCCTGCGCCGCTCGCTGGAGGAGGTGCCTGATGCCTTAAAGTTCGGAGATTGCGAACTCGATCTTGTGGCACACCGGCTGCTCAGAGCGGGGGTTGAGGTGCCTCTTACGCCCAAGGAATTCCGTCTGCTGGAGTACTTCGTTCGACGGGCGGGACGGGCACTGACCCGCGACGACATTCTGCAAAGAGTATGGGGCAGCAGTGTAGTGGTCACAGCGCGCAGCGTTGACCGATGTGTCACCACACTGCGCAGCAAGATCGAGCCGGATCCTCGACGTCCGAGCTTTATCCAGACTATCCCGGATATCGGCTACCGGTTCGAAATACAGGGCCTCGGAGAATCGTGATCTCTCCGCCCCTTCCGCACCGTTGCACCAGATTCATTGACGCCGGTGCCGACTTTCGGTCGCAGGTGCCGGGTACCACGGGGGATCGCCCGCCCCCAAGGGCGAGGCGGACATCGACGACCTCTTCGCCGCCCTCGCCAACCGGGGCCCGTGCCCGCAGACGGCGCCGGAATCTGTCTGGCGGCAGCCCGCCGGCGCGTTTCGGATCGGCGGTTCTTCTTTCGCCAGTTACGATACTCTCGTGAATTCGCCGAGGCCGTCCATGAGATTGCGCAGTTCCGCGAGAGCCCGCGCGGTCAGCTTCTTCACCGCGGTCTCTGACTTGCCCAGCTCACGGGCCACGTCCCCGACCGATCGCCCCTCCAGAAATCGCATTTCAATCACTCGGCGATGTATGTCGGGAAGACCGGGGATACAGGCCAAAACCGCGCCGACGGCTTCGTCCTGACGGATGACGCGGCTCGGCGTGTTGGAGTGAGCGTAGAGCTGGTCGAGCAGGTTGATGCACGACTGGGAGGTCGTCACGGCTTGTGCCGGTTGTTCGCGCGCCACGTCGCGCATCTTCTGATGCAGAGCCCTGCGGGCATCGGCGAGCTTGTGGTCAACGATGGTCAGCATCCAGTTGAGGAACGAGTTGGGGCCGCGATCCTCGAAGCCGCCGATGGAGCGGAACGCGGCGAGATAAGCCTGCTGGAGGATGTCTTCCGGCTCGCAGCGGGCTCTGAGCTGCGGATCCATGCGTGTTTCGAGATGCGCCCGCAGGACCGGGCAATACTTGGTCAGCAGCTTTGACACGGCCAGAGGATCGCCCTCTCGAGCCCCTGTCAGCCAGGCATCTACGCGATTGGATTCAGCCATGGGTCACCCGGGCGTGTGCGTGCGTCATCCGTGATCGGGGTTCATGATACCAGCGCCGGTGGATTTCTTGACATATTTCCATCGCCGGGGCGTTATGATGGCATCCGGTTGTCCATCTGGCGGAGCAGATGGCGGACTGTTGGGGTTGGCATATGGATCCCTCGCCCCGGGAATCCCGCTCTGATCCGGACGAGCGGATTGATGCGCTCGTCGAGGAGTACTTCGACCGCAAACAGGCGGGCGAGGACATCACTCCCGAGTCCTTCGCGGCCGAGCACGAGGATCTGGCCGAGGAGCTCGGGCCATACCTGGTCGGGCTGTCGATTCTGCACAAGATGGACACCGGGCAGGATGGCCCTGAGATCGGGGCCGAATCTTCAGGTGAGGATCCGGCGTACCCGAGCATCGCCGGTTACGAGGTGCGGGACGAGATCGGCAGCGGGGGCATGGGGGTGGTGTACAAGGCCATGCAGATTGCCACCAAGCGCATTGTGGCGATCAAGGTGATGTTGGCCGGCCCGTTTGCCCTTCAGCCCGCCCGGCATCGTTTTCAGCGGGAGGTCGAACTGGCTGCGCGTCTGCAGCATCCCAACATTGCGCGGGTGCTGGAAAGCGGGCGGGCTGAGCGGCAGCAGTACTACGCGATGGACTACGTGGAGGGCGTGCCGCTTGATGAGTATCTGTCGAAAACCGAACCGGATCGCGAGGCGATCCTGCAGATCTTCATCAAGATCTGCGAAGCGGTGGAGTACGCACACGAGAAGGGTGTGATTCACCGCGACCTGAAGCCGGCCAACGTGCTGATTGATGAAAAGGGCGCGCCGCGAGTTCTCGACTTTGGTCTGGCCAAAGCAATCGACGAAGCGGGAAAGGAAGCGACGTTCGTGACTCGCGTATCGGTTCCGGGCCAGATCATGGGAACGCTTCCCTATGTCTCCCCCGAGCAGGTAGCGGGCGTGCCGGAGGATGTGGACGCCCGGACGGATGTCTATTCACTGGGCGTGATGCTGTACGAGGCGCTGATCGGCTCGCCGCCATACGATCTGACCGGCCGGCCGTCCGAAGTGATCCGCCGCATTCTGGAGCAGCCGCCCAAGTCGCCCTCGTCGTGTCCCGGCTGGCACGATGGTGAGCTGACCACGATTCTCCTCAAGGCCCTGGAGAAGGAGAAGGATCGCAGGTATCAGTCCGCCAGGGAACTGGCCGAAGACCTGCGGCGATACCTGGAGGGAGAGCCGATCCTCGCCCGGCGTCCGAGCACGCTTTACGTGCTGCGAAAGAGGGTGCGCAAACACCCGGTCATCGCGATCGGTGTCGCCGCGATCGTTCTCGCGGCGGCGATCGCAGCACCGCTGGCCGTGATTGAGTTCCGGAAACAGCATCGGACACTGAACGGGCACCTTCATGCGACGGTGTCAGGGCAGGCGGTCATCGAAAGTGGAGCCGCCGAGCGAGTGATCGGTCAGGTGCAAGCACGCACCGTTCGGTATCCGCAGGAGAGCGTATTCAAGCTGGTCCTGTCGCAAGCCCTCTACCACAGCAATAGCCAGGAGGAAGCGACCGCCGGTCTCGAGGCATCGTTGCGGGTGGATCCGGACCAGTGGTGCTGCCGCCTGCTGCTCTCGGAGATCTACCGGGCCATGGGCGATGATGACCGGGCCGAGGAGCTGACGAGCCGGCTTCCGGAGCCGATTCCGGATACCGCTGACGACTGGTTTGTGCGCTCATTCGCTACGCTCGACACGTCACTCGCCACCCGATACGTGGAGGAGGCGGTCGCAAGGGATCCTTCACACGCTCTGGCCTGGCATCGACTGGCCCGTCTGTATCTGCTGGCGGGCGAGGCCGATGCGGCACTCGAAGCCGCAGACAGGCTGATCGCCCTTGGAGAATCCGTCGGGGGCTGGAACGCTACGGCCTGGAATGCTTTCAAAGGACGGGTTCTCATCCGTGAGGGGCGCTATGAGGAGGCCGTCGAGTTCTGCACGCTGCTGATTACCCGGGGGGATCAAGGATTCCTGAAGATTCGCGCTGCCGCGTACCGGCGTCTTGGGGATTACGACGCTGCAATTGCCGACTACACTGGATTAATCCAGTGGACGCCTGAGCATGATCATCAGGTCGAATGGCACTACCTCCAGCGCGCCACGCCGCTCTGGATCGTCGGCCGAACGGAAAAGGCCCTGGAAGACTGCCGGGCGGTGCGGAGGGGCCTCGGCCGGCCGCACTTCTCCGATGCCCGCCAGTACCTGATCCTTCGCCACGAAAAACAAAATCAGGAAGCGCAGGAAGTTCTTGCCGCTGCGCTGCGCGACGTCAGGGAAGATTGGCTCCGGCAGGTGTTCCGCTGTCTGGACGGTCAAATTTCACCGGACGAACTGGTGGCCGCGGCCAAGGTCCGGAAATCCCTCGAGTCACTGTGCGAAGCCTACTACTACGCCGGGGAGGTGAGCCTGCTAGCGGGCAGAACGGATGCCGCGTGCTCGTACTTCCGGCAGTGTGTGGAGACGGGTCTTGCGTTCGACCCCGATACCGAGACCGGCACG
>CP070772.1:888708-896922 GCA_020345805.1 Phycisphaerales bacterium
ATCCGAGTTATGAGGATTCGAAGGCGGTCAACCACGGGTCCGTTTATCAGCTTGCGTTCGATGATAATGAGACGGAGCTTGCATCTGAGCTGGAAACGAAGTCATCGCACGCGCATTTCTATTTCGCCGCCGGGCCGCAGGCAATGTTCGCCCCGCTGCTGGGGGTTCCTTATCCGTATCTGACCGCGCGGCGTCTGAAGATGCTCGCGGACGGCGGAGTGAGTCATCTTGCGCACCTGGGCGGTAGCTGCCCGCCCGAGCAGGTTCCGTTCAATGTGAACCACGAGATCACGCGGGCGATGCAGTTTCAGCGTGATCTGGATGTCGATCGGGCCGTTCAGCGCATCGCGGAACGCTGGGCCGGCCCGCACCTGGCGGAAGTGCTCATCGCCGCCTGGAAGAAGACGGAGGAGGCGATCCTCGCGTTTCCCAACGTCGTGCCGCTGTATTCGGGGTTCGGATTCGTGTGGTATCGGTTGTGGGCGCGGCCGCTGGTGCCGAACATCGAGGCGATTGGACGCGAGGAGAGGGCGTACTACGAAGATTTCATGTGCACCATGCCTCATAATCCGAACAACGTCGACCTGAGCCGCGATGTGCTGTTTCGGCTTGCCGGCGCCGAGCAGTGCGCAAGAGACCTGGCGAGGATGGATGAGAACCTGTGGGGGCCTGTGGACGAGGCGATTCGGATTCTGGAGGCGGCCCGGGCCGAGGCACGTGAGGCGCTGGGTGCGGACAACGTGATCGAGGATCAGTTTGTGCGACTGAAGGCCCTGCGCTGCTGGTTTGTCACGCAGCGCAGCGTGGCGGCGTGGGTCGCGGGCGTGCACGGATACCTGCAAGCCCAGGATTCCGGTGAGCGAGCATCGTGCCGCAGGCTGCTGCGGGACATGATGGAAGAGGAGATCGATAACTCGCGTGAGCTGTCGCGGCTGCTGGACAGCGGCACGGAGTTCATGGCGATGACGGATCAGGGTGAGACGCCCCTGATACACGGGGAAAACCTCAGGGAATTGCTGGTGAAGCGGATCGCCCTCATGCGGCGGCACATGGATGATGAGCCGTATATCGATCCGGATTACATCGAGCGAATTGCCGGTAGGATGCTCGAATGAAGGCCGACCGACACATCGATTCGGCGATGACCAGCCGCGAGCGACTGCTATGCGCGATCGACGGCGGCAGGCCGGATCGCCTGCCGATCTCCGCGCATCAATGGCAACAGTATCACCTGGACACCTACCTGGGAGGCATGAGCGATCTGGAGGCCTTCGCGCACTTCGGGATGGATGCCCAGATCCAGTACCCGCAATCCACCGGCCCGTCGTTCCTGTCCGTCGAAGAATGCAGGAAGCAGAACACGCCGCAGTGGCGGGATGAGACTACCGTCGTGGATGACGACCCGGACAACCGGGAGATTCATCACTCCATCGTCACGCCCGAGGGGACGCTCACCTACCGGACGTGCGGGAATCGAAAGACGACCTGGATCACGGAGCGGCTCATCAGGCGGGATGAGGATGTCGAACTGATCCGCAAGTACA
Organism: Phycisphaerales bacterium; assembly: GCA_020345805.1. GTDB lineage: Bacteria > Planctomycetota > Phycisphaerae > Phycisphaerales > SM1A02. The sequence continues at coordinate 890,253 of CP070772.1, forward strand.
TGCCCGTCCATCCGCTGGATCCGGCGCCGGTCAGCGCGATGGCGGATGCGATCGGCGATCGGGGCATCCTCCGGGGGACGGTGTGGGGCGATCAGGCCGGATGCTGGCAGCACGCCTGCTGCCTCATGGAGACGGTCGACCTGATCCTGCGCTGCTTCGATGACCCGGCCTGGGTGCACGCCCTGCTGGAGGTGCTGCTGGAGAAGAAGCTGCAATACATCGAATCGCTGAAAGGGGCGAGGTTCGATCTCATCGAGACCGGAGGCGGGGCGGGTTCATCCACGGTCATCTCGCCGGCCCTGCACGAGGAGTTCTGCCTGCCGTACGACCGGCAAATGCACGATGCCCTGCACGATCTCGGTTTCAGGGTGACCTATCACACCTGCGGCGGGACGCTGGGCATCGAGGAGCTTATCGTCGCCAACGACTGCGACGTATCGGAAACGCTCGCTCCCAAGAGCATCGGCTCGAACCAGGAACCGTGGGAGTTCGCCGCGAAAGTACGAGGCAGGCTGGCGCTGATCGGCGGGGTGGATCAGTTCAACATCTGCGACTGCGGCACGGCCGAAGGCATACGCCGCACGGTGCGCGAACTGTTCGAGAAGGTCGGGCCGAACGGCGGCTACGTCTGCTCGCTCAGCGATCATTTCTTCGACACCGCTCCGGAGAAGCTGCGGTTGTTTGCCGAAGCCGGTCGAGAGTGCGTGTACTGATCGCCTAGGAATATCGAATCCACTTGAGCAGCTCGATCGGGGTGGGCGGCTTGCCGTACATCAGCACTCCCACGCGGAAGATCTTGGCCGCCATCCACACCATGGCCACGACGCAGAGGTAACCCCAGGCAATGGCCAGGGGCATTTGCCAGGCGGGGATGGGCTCCTCCGCCGCTCGGCGGATGATCAGGGCAAACGGGCTGGCGGGCGGGATGAAGCTGAAGAGGGTGGCCAGGGAGCCGTTGGGCGCCTGGCTGATGGGCATCCACAGCATCCAGGGGATCATCATCACCAGCATCACCGGCGTGACCAGCGTGTTGGCCTCCCGGATGTCGCTCACCGCGCTGCCCACCGCGGCCATCAGCGAAGCCACCATGAAGTAGGCCATGAAGAAGAATATGGCCAGATACACCAGATCCATGGGGACCAGCACCCGGCGAAGTGATTCGTCCAGGCTTGCTCCCACGATCATCGCCACCACGAATGCCGAGGAATAGAGCAGGGCGATAAGCAGCCCGACGCCGCAGTGCCCGATGATCTTGCCCGCCATCAACTGAAGCGGACTGACCGCGCTGAGCAGCACCTCCATCACCCGGTTGGATTTCTCCTCGATGGTGGACATGAGAAGATGCTGGCCGGTGGTGAAGGTGGACACCCACAGGAGGATCATGAAGACCGCCGGGAGAAGTTGCTTGATGACCCGCGTGCCTTCACCTTCCCTGGCATCCTCGCCGCTTTTCAGGGCCCGGGAGGTCTGGGCCTCGGGGCGGCGGAGCATGGCCATGGCCTGCTCAGGGTCAAGATCGGCACGGGCGGCCCGGACGCGGACGACCGCCTGCCCGATGCGGCGCTCGATCAGGCTGATGTGATCGCTGTCAACGCCTTCGGCGACGTGCAGCGTGAACTTCGGGCGTTCGCGCTGAGCGGGATCGGGCAGCTCGATCACCTCGGGCGGGATCACGGCGGTGGCGATGAGCGTCCCGTTGCGGACGCGCTCGGTGAGGGAGCTGATCGTGGCCTGATCGGCCTCGGAGACCGATTCGATATCGATCCTGACCACGCCCCGGACGATCCGTATCGCGGGCTCTTCGGCATCAACGATGCTGGGCACGGCTTCCGGCCCGCCTTCGAACCGCTCCTGTGCGCGCCTCTGGGCCTCTTCTATCTGTTCGGTCTGATCGCGATCGAGCTGATCGCGCCCGAACTCGATCCCGGCCGCTGCGGAGACTTCGCCGCTCGGATCCACAATCGCGATCGTCCCCACCAGCGGCGGCTGCTTGTTCTGAACCGTCAGCACGATGGCGATGATCATCACGCCGACAATCAGCAATGGGATCCCCAGCACGGCGATGATGAACACCGGCCTCAGCACCGTCTGCTTGAACTCCCGCCAGGCCACGGTGATGGTCTTAGACATGGCTCAGCTCCTCGCGGGCCACTTCCGCGGCCTGCTCGCCCACGCCCGCGGCCACCTGCCGGATGAACACCTCATCGAGCGTCAGCCGCCTCAGCTCGACGGATCGCATGGGGCCGGCAGCGAGGATCTTACCCATTACTTCCTGCGGATCGGCTCCTTCGCTCAACTCTATCTCCATTGCCGGTGAATCGTGCATCTGCCGCACGTCGCGCACCCCCTCGATGCCGTGCAGATTGATATCTCCGTCCAACGGCTCGGCCAGAAGAGTCCTGGGGTCGAACTGCTCGCGTATCTGCTCCAGGGTGGCGTCCAGCAGTTTGATCCCCTTGTTGATGAGGAAGATGCGATCGCAGAGCTGCTCGGCCTGGTGGAGGATGTGCGTGGAGAAGATGATGGTTGCGCCGTTGTCATTCATCTTCCGGATCAACTCCGTCATCAACTGCGCGTTGACCGGATCCAAACCCGAAAACGGCTCATCCAGAATGATCAGCTCCGGTTCGTGGATGACGGCGGCCAGGAACTGCACCTTCTGCTGCATGCCCTTGGACAGCTCCTGGCAGCGCTTGCGATAGACATCCGGCAGATCGATGCGATTCAGCCATTCCCGCACGTGGGCGGGCAGTTCGCTGATCTGCATGCCCTTCAGTTTCGCGACGTACTCCAGGAACTCACCCACCCGCATCTTGCGATACAGCCCCCGCTCCTCGGGCAGGTAGCCGATGCGGTCCTTGTTCTTCAGCGCGCTGGAGTCGAGCACCTGTATCGACCCGGTGTCGGGGTAGATTATCGACATGATCATGCGGATCGTGGTGCTCTTGCCCGCGCCGTTGGGCCCGAGGAAGCCGCACAGACTGCCCCGCGGCACGTCGAGATCCAGATCGCATACGGCGTGGGTGTCGCCGAAGTGCTTGTTGACTTTCTGGATGCTGATGGCGATTTCTGCCATGTCCTGAACCGTTCGGCGGTAATTGGCCTGTCAATGCCCGATCCGGCGTCGCCGCGCGGCGCCAAGATCAACGCGGTCGTTGTGCCGGTACTAATTCTTGTCCGTGCCCGGAGCGTCCGGCTTCTCGTCACCGGACTTGTCTTCCTTCTCCGGATCCCGGGCCTTCTGCCGCTCCTCGGCCAGTTTCTTCACGGCCTCGGGCGCCTCGAACACCGACGGATCGACATTGTTCAGCTCGATCTCGGTGAATCGCATTTCCTGCGGCGGCCTGCCCGTCTGTTCGACGGTCATGCGGCGGAAGAACATGATCTCATCGATCTGCTTCCAGTCCTTGAACTTGAGGGTGACGGTCATGGGGCCCATGGGGGTCTGGACCGAGACCTGCTTGCCCTCCATGAGCCCGGTCTTGGCGTTGAAGAACGCATGCTGCTGCGGCAGGGGGTGATCCGACTGGTTTCCGGGCATGCCCTCGACTTCCTGGACCAGATGAATCTTGTAGCACTTCTGGCCGTCGAAATCCGACAGGTCGACCGTTTCAATCTTCTGGAAGTCCTTCTCCAGGATCCTGGCCTGCATCTGGATCTCGACCTGATCCCTTGCCCACGCGATCTGCTCGGCGTTGAGCAAATCGTAGCCGCCCGTATTCGGATTGGAGGCCCAGCCGATCTTGCCGTCGAAGCCGATGGTCTGGACGCGCCCCTGCTGAACTCCCTTGATGAAGAACTGGTCGGACTTGGCCCAGTAAAGGGTGGCGTTGGACACGGCACTGCCCCCGACGGGCCCCATCTCGAGCTTCATCTTGCTCGATTCCAGGCGGTCGACCGCGTCCTTCCCGCCCATGGCCTTGATCGCGTCCTGGAGGATCTGCCTGGCCTCGGGCAGTTCGGTCTGGGGGGCGGGTTCGGCCGTTGGGGGAGGGGTCGCCTGAGCGAAGGCGCCGGCAGCGACGTTGAGCGCCATCGCCGCGGCGAGTAGGCGGCATCCATGGCGAGACACGGTGGAAGTCAGGTTCATCGATCTGGGCCTTTCATCAGGTTCGGGCAGACAACAGACGATCGTTTAAAGGTTCGGGAAACGGCCTCTGCGCTTGCGGCTTCCCGCGGCGGCAGGTGGAATCGCCTCCCAAGCGAAACCCGGTCCCCCGGGAGGCTCCATGCCTCCCGCGGTGAGGGCGCCGATTGCGTTCGTTGCAGGCCGGCTCGGGATCATACCGGTCACAACTGCATGAGGTCGGCCCAAGTTGGCCGAACAGCGAAAGATGAGCACCGGAGGCTATTTCATCCGTTCATCCGGATGAACGGGTGGACAGGGGCGGACCAGGAGGTATGATCTCGCCATGCCCTCTCGCTTTCTCAATGAACTTGATCGCCGCGTCCTCGTTCTTGACGGGGCAATGGGCACCTCCATCCAGTCGGTTGAGCTGTCCCTGGAGGATGACTATCTGGGCCGGGAGAACTGCTCGGAGATCCTGATCCGAACTCGCCCGGAGCTGATCCGGGGGATCCACGAGTCGTTCCTGGAGGCGGGGGCCGATGCCGTCGAGACCGACACCTTCGGGGCCAACCGGCTCGTGCTCGGCGAATTCGACGAGGAGATCGCCGGCTGGGCGGGCGAACTCAACCGCCGGGCCGCGGAGATTGCCCGGGCCGCCTGTGAAAAGTTCAGCACTCCGGATCGGCCGCGCTTCGTCATCGGTTCCATGGGCCCGGGCACGAAGCTGCTCACCCTCGGCCATACCACCTGGGAGACGATGCTCGCCAGCTACACCGAACAGGCTCTCGGCCTGATCGACGGTGGCGTGGACGCCTTCATCATCGAAACCTGCCAGGACCTCCTTCAGATCAAATGCGCCGTCAACGCCTGCCTCGACGCGCTGACGGAGCGAGGCCGATCGGTGGAGGACATTCCGATTCTCGTCAGCGTCACCATCGAAGCCACGGGCACGATGCTGCTGGGCACGGAGATCGCCGCCGCCGTCAACGCCCTGGCGATGTTCCCTGTCGCCTGCCTGGGCCTCAACTGCGCCACCGGCCCGATCGAGATGGCCGAACACGTCGCCTGGCTCGGGCGCCACTGGGAGCGGCCGACTTCCGTCATTCCCAATGCGGGCCTGCCGGTGATGGTTGACGGACGTGCGAAGTATCCGCTTGATCCGGAATCCTTCGCCGAAGATATGCGGCGGTTCGTCGAGCAATCGGGCGTGAACATCGTCGGCGGGTGCTGCGGCACGACTCCGGAACATATCCGGCTACTGGCGGAGATGGTCGCGGGGCGCACGCAACTGCCGCGCGAGGTGCAGGCGCCCCGGGCGGGCTGCTCGAGCCTCTACAGCGCCGTCGAGTATCGGCAGGAGGCTTCATTCCTCATCATCGCAGAACGCACCAACGCCAACGGTTCCCGCAAGTTCAAGCGCCTGCTCAACGAAGAGGATTATGACGCTCTGGTGACAATGGCGAAGGACGAGGTCCGCCACGGCGCACATCTTCTCGATGTCTGCGTGGATTACGTGGGCCGTGACGGGGTGAGAGACATCGGCGAAGTCGTCCCGCGCTTTGTCCGCCAGGTCAACGCCCCCCTGATGATCGACTCCACGGAAGCGCCGGTGATCGAAGAGGCGCTCAAGCTCGCCGGCGGCAAGTGCATCGTCAACTCCATCAACCTGGAGGACGGCGAGAAACGGTTCGATGATGTCTGCCCGCTGCTGAAGCGCTACGGGGCGGCCTGTGTCGCATTGACCATTGATGAAGATCCCGAGGCGGGAATGGCCCGGACCGCCGATCGCAAGATCGAGATCGCCCGACGCATCCACGATCTGTACGTGAACAAGTGGGGGCTCGATGAGCGCGACCTGCTGATCGATCCGCTGACCTTCACCATCGCCACGGGCAACGAGCCGGACCGCCGCCTCGCCCTGGAGACCCTGGAGGCGATCGCGCAGATTCACGGAGTTTTCCCGCACTGCGGCATCCTCCTGGGGATCTCAAATGTCAGCTTCGGCCTTCGCCCCGCGGCCCGGGTGGTGCTGAGTTCCGTCTTTCTGCACGAGGCCCTGCAACGCGGTCTGACCGCGGCCATCGTGGATGCGGGCAAGATCCTGCCCCGCAACAGGATCGAGGATGTGAAGTGGAACGCCGCACAATGGCTGATCTTCGATCGCCGCGGCTCAGATCGGCCGGAGGGGATGGCCGAGGACTTTGATCCTCTTCTGCACTTCATCAACCTGTTTCCGGAAGGTGAAGAGCCGGCGGAAGCGCGGCCGGTTGAATCGCTGCCCCTCGAAGAGCGGCTTCAACGCCACATCATCGACGGCGACGATGCCCGCCTCGCGGAGGATCTCGACGAGGCGATGCAGCATTACAAGCCCGTCGAGATCATCAACGATCATCTCCTGGCCGGGATGAAGGTGGTGGGCGAGCTCTTCGGCTCGGGGCAGATGCAGCTTCCGTTCGTTCTGCAATCGGCGGAGGTGATGAAGAAGGCGGTCGCCTATCTCGAGCCGCACATGTACAAGATCGGCACCGGTGTCAAACCCCGGGCCAAGATCGTCCTCGCCACCGTGGCGGGCGACGTGCACGACATCGGCAAGAACCTCGT
>CP070772.1:897022-905212 GCA_020345805.1 Phycisphaerales bacterium
TCCAGCGTCCCCGCGCCCAGGCCGATGCAGGTGCCGCAACCCGGCGGGAGCGGAATCGCCCCGGCGTCCAGCAGCGTCTGCCACGTTCCCTGCTCCTCGGCCTGGTTCTGGATGTTCGCCGAAGCCGCCGCGACATAGAACTCCACACCCTCGGCCACCATCAGCCCGTCAATCGCCTCCGCCGCCGCGGCGAGATCCTCCAGGCGCGCGTTGACGCAACTCAGCAAGTACGCCTTGTTGATCTTCACGCCTTCCTTCTCAACCCCCGGAAGGGACTGCATCACTTTCACATGATCGGGGCCGGAGACGTGTGGAATCACCGTGGAGAGATCCAGCGTCATCTCCACCGCGTAGTGCGCATCATCATCTGCGCTGATGCGGTTCGCGAACCACTCATCGATATCCACCTGCGTGTAGCGGGCGCGGGAGCCGTAGCGCTGGGCGAAGTATTCGGCCCGGCATTTCAGATAGCCGCGCAGCACTTCATCAAACGGGAACACGCCCGCCAGCGCGCCCCATTCCGTGGACATGTTGGCGATGGACATGCGGTCCTCCATCGACAGCCAGCCGACCCCATCGCCCTGGAACTCGACGGCCATGTTGAGGACTTCATCGTTGTTGAACAGGCCGCAGAGGGTGATGATCACATCCTTGCCGACCACCCCCGGAAGTAATCGTCCCGTGAGACTTACGCGCGCCACTTGGGGGCACTGCCACCAGGTCTGGCCGGTCGCCCAGATCGCCGCGGCGTCGGTGCGCACGACCGGCGTGCCGAGGGCGGCGATCGCCCCGTACATGTTCGAGTGCGAATCACTTCCCACGCACATGCTGCCGGGGGTGACGTAGCCTTCCTCGATCATCACCTGGTGTGAGATGCCGGTCCCGGCCGGGTAGAAGTCGATGCCGTGCTCGCGGGCGAAGGCCTCGATCTTCGCGTACTTGCCGAGGTTCTCCGGCGAAGTGTTCTGGATATCGTGATCGATGGCGAACACTGGCTGGCGGGGATTGAAGAAGGAACGCGCTTCGCCCCCGGAAGTGATCGATTTGAACTTGCCCATGACCGCAGAGGTGTTGTCGTGGGTCATGAGGTGTTTGGGGCGGATGTTGACAATGTCGCCCGCAAAGACCAGCTCGGGTGCGGCCTCGACCGAGGGGGCGACATGGGCGGTGGCAATCTTCTCGATAAGAGTCTGGCTGCTCATGATGCTTTCGCTTTTTTTGCGGTATGCGGAGTGGCCCAATGGTATTACCCGACCCGGCTATCGGCCACGAACTGGCGGACCAATTCCGGCCTGGGGTGCGGGTGCATCCAGCGTTGCCAGAAGCTGACGAAGCCCGCCGACCAGATCCCCTCAAAGCTCAATGTGATTCGCCGCTCTCGGTCGGCCAGGTCCACGTGAACGCCATGCTGACCGCGACGAACCACGGTGAGGCATTCGTCGGGGACCATGAACCGGCCGGACGACATCAGGGCGCCGCTTCCGACGATCTGACGCTTCAATCCCGATGTGGCGAAGACTGTCGCCTGCCGAATCTGGTGGAAGATGGTGGACAGACCCACGAAGGCGATGAAGCCTCCCGCGACCGCGGCGCAGGCGGAGATCGAAACCATGGAGGCCAGGATGAGTCCGCCGATGGCGGTGATCACCACGCCGGTCAGAATGCCCGCCGGGGTAGGCGCATCGCCAATCACTTCGCATTCCAGCAGGTCCGGCATCCGTTCTATGCGACGCAAGCCGCGCGTGAGCCGGGCGTCGACTATGCATCGCGGCGGGCGGATGTGGTGCGATTCGCACGCTTCCAGGAATCGGGGATAATTCCAGCGCCACGCGCTGGCCACCGGCACGCCTCGCTCCAGCCGGCCGCAGTCAACCAGGGCCTGCACCACCTTCCTGCGGTACCTGCGGTCTTCGATAAGCGTGTTCTCAAGGCGGACCTGTTTCAGCAGTTTTCGCTGGGCCAGGCGCCGGATCATGCGCTTGCGCACCACCAGGAGGGAGGCAAGGCCGATGAACAGGAGGGGCAATCCGACGATAAGCGCGGCCTTTGGACCGCCCAGGATCAGTACGCTGTACAAAGGGAAGCCTGAACCTGGGATGCCCGAAACCGCCAGGGCTACGAAAATGGGCGTGTCCCGGTTGCGAAGGCGCACCTGAACGTAGTCATCGTCCCAGGGCCACCTGGGTTCCTCACGATCCGGACCAAAGGGGATGTCGCCGGGGTCAACGGACACGTCCCGTCCTTCCACGATGGTCAGAGACACCACGCCCCGGCCACGCGGCGAGTATGGGCAACCTGTCCGGCGGCAGCCGAACGGGAAAGACCAACGGTTCGTGCGATGTCGGATCGGTCTGGTTCAAGCTTCGGTCTCCCTGCAATCAGAATACCGGGTTCTCCTCGTTGAAAAGGAGAACCGCCTCGGCCTCCTTGTACTGGCGGTTCATCGCCGCAGTCTCAAGATACGTCATGAACAGGCGATCGATGGGGACCGTCTGAGACATCAGCGCGGCCGCGCCATCCGGTCCGTGGGCGGTGGACAGGCTCTCGGCGACGGTGCGGCTGAATGTCGCGGAGACGAACGTCTCGTTACGCTGGGGCTGGAGCGGGCCGGGGGAGGAGATGCCGCGGAAGAGGGTGAATGACTCGATGCCAAGTTCCGCGGCCAGGGCGCGAACGAACGCCAAGCGAGAGACTATGTGGAAAGCACGCCGCTCCTTGCTCCACGGATCGTCGAAGATCCTCTCATCGCGGATCACCTTGCCTTCATATGGCACAAGGCCCATTTCGGCGATGACGATGCGATGTCCTTTAATCAACTCACCGAACGGTGCGCTGACGAAGATCCTCGAAAAGCGGTCATCCACGTCCTGCAGGTCAAGCTGATCCATGAACCGCGCGAAATCATCCAGAAGCCGCGGATCGGCTTGGCGAAGTTCCGGATCCGGCAACACCGCGCCCTCGGCGATGAATATGGAATTCCCGCGCAACCATGAGCGGACCTGTGCAGTTTCTTCTTCAAGATGTTCCCGGGTTTCGGCCCGGGCGTGGGGATCGCACGGGATCGTCATCCGCCGATCAAGACGCTCGACGATTGCCGCGATCTCCCGCACTTTCGATGCTGAGTTCAACCGGCTCCGCTTCTCGAACTGAAATCTTCCCACATCCTCGTAGGGACGAGTCCACCTCGCGCCGACATCCTCGAAGGCCAGAATCTCTACGGTGAACTGGCCCGTGCGGTCGCACAAGTCCACCAGCCGGACCGGCGTCCGGCGTGCATCGAGCAGCCGGCCTTCGGTGCCGACGACGAGATGGCCCAAAGTTGCGGGTTCGAACTCGTGATCGGGCCTCTGGTGTGGATCGGTCCGGTGGATGGACATTCGGTCGTGCCGTCAGTTTCGGCCGCGGGAAGCTACTTGATATCCAGGTGTTTACCGGCCTCGCGTAAGCTCAGGCCGGAGAGCTTGTCACGGTTGGCGATCAGGAACTTGCGTACCGCATCCGGCGCGGTCTTGGCGTCTGCCCGCAACGCCCAGCCGATCGCCTTGCGAATGAAGAACTCCTTCTCGTGCGCCCGGCGGAGGCAGTGATTGAACAGTATTCTCCGGTCGGTCCGGTCCTTATGCCCGATGCGGCAGATGATGGCGGTGCGGCGAATCCACAGGTGCGGATCGTCGATCCACCTCTCCGTTTTCGCGTTCATCTTCTCCGGCTCGTTGAGCACGACTAGGCCGACGGCGTCGATGGCCAGCCCGTCCACCAGGTCCCACCACGCGCCCTGCCGGATCATCCGCTCGTACAGCGGCACGGAAGCGATGGTGATGTACTTGTCCCAGGTGCAGGCCAGCCAGATGGCGAAATGCTTGTGCTCTCGGTGCGACATGGACCAGAATGTCTCGATGGCCCGGCGATACTGAGCACGGCTGGTGATTTCGAATCGCTCCTGGAACTCGCGGTGAATGACTTCCCGGTGTTCCTTCCTCAGGCCGTAGGCCGGCATGTCGGTCTTCAGGTACGCCTTCGTCCACTGGGCCCGGGCCGGATCGGCATGCCGGCGGAAGCGGGTCTGGATGAATCGGATCATCTCTTCCATGACAGGGCGATCGCTCCGTAAACGACCACTGCGGTTGTCCGGCCCATGATATATACTCCAAGCCATGTCATTACTGGTAACCGGAACCATCGGGATCGACACGGTACACGCCCCGACGGGATCGGCGGAAGGTGTGCTGGGCGGTTCCTGCGCCTATTTCGCGGCCGCCGCTTCATTCCATTCGCCCGTGAGGGTGGTCGCGGCGGTGGGGGGTGACTGGCCGGATGATCACCGGAAGGTGCTGGAGGGGTTTGACAACATCTCGCTGGACGGACTGGAGGTGAGGGCCGGATCGCGGACCTTCGCCTGGGGCGGGAAGTACTTCGCCAACATGAACGAGCGGGAGACATTGTTCACCGAGCTGGGCGTGGTGGAGGAGCCGGCCCCGATGGTCCCGGAGGCGTATCGGGACAGCGAGTATGTTTTCCTGGCCAACACTCACCCGGAAGTCCAGCTGGCGTTTCTGGATCAACTTCCCGATCGCAAGCTCGCCGTCGCCGACACCATGGACCTGTGGATCAACATCGCCCGCGATGAGCTGGTGATGCTGCTGGAGCAGGTTGACGGATTGGTGCTCAATGACTCGGAAGCTCTGCAGTTGACGGAAGTGCGCAACGCGGTGACGGCGGCGAGGAAAATCCTGGAAATGGGGCCAACTTTCGTGGTGGTGAAGAAAGGCGAGCACGGTTGCGTGCTGGCCCACGAGAGCGGGGTTGCGGTTCTGCCGGCGTTTCCGGCCGAAGCCCATCACGTGATCGACCCGACGGGGGCGGGCGACAGCTTCGCGGGCGGAATGATGGGTCACATCGCCGTGGCGGGCCGGGCCGACCTGCCCACCATCCAGTCCGCCCTCGCCTGGGGCACGGTGACCGCCAGCTTCACGCTGGAATCGTTCAGCCTGGACCGACTGGCGAGCCTGAAGCGGGCGGACATAGACCGGCGGATGGCCGAGTTCCGGGGCGCGGCGAGGGTCGGCTGATGCAACCGAAGCTCGTGATCGCGGGTAAGTCCGGTGAAGAAGTGGCGAAATCCCCACCCCGGCGCGGCTCCCGACTGAGCGGCGCTGTTTTATGATAATCCGTCCCTCGCAGTCGGAAAGGAAGAGGTCAATCATGCGTCGAGTTCCGTTCAATGCGTTTCTGGTCGCAGCGGTAGTCATTCTGCACGCGGGCTGTGCCACGCGGCAAGTCGAACAGGTGCGGGTTGAGCCGGCCAGGCTCGATTACGATGCGTACCGCGAGACGTCGCAGCAGCTTGCCCGCTTTGATCCGGGGGGGAGGATCAGTCGCGTTGAATGGAGCGAAGATGGCGGATCGCTTCAGTTCATCCGGCTGGGGAAGCGGTACGCATTCGACCTGGCCGAGCACACGCTGGCCGAGGTCGAAACGCAGGACGAGCAAGCGGATCGACGAGGCGACGGTCGAAGAGGCGACAGATGGTCTCGGCGGCGAGGCCCCGGGCGCGGCCGGCAGTATGCCGAGCAGGAATCGCCGGACGGTCGATGGGTGGCCGTCTGCCGGGACTGGAACGTGGCCATCGAGCCCAACGGTGAATCCGAGGAGACCGAGGGCGAAGAGGTAGCGGACGAGGCGGAGGGGCAGTCGGCAAAGGAGGAATCCATCCAGGTCACGCTCGATGGTCATCGCAAATTCCGCTACGGCAAGGCCAACTGGGTCTACGGCGAGGAGCTTTTCCAGACGACCGCCATGTGGTGGTCGCCCGATTCCCGCAGGCTGGTCTTCTACGAGTTCGACGAGCGCGAGGTGCCGGATTTCTACCTCCTCAGCGGTCTGACCGAACTTCGCAACGGCCTGTTGCGCGAGGGCTACTCCAAGGCCGGCGAAGCGAATCCCAAGGTAGGCCTGCTCGTCTATGACCTGGAGTCCGGCGATACGACGCGAGTGCAGACGGACGGCGGCGAGGATGATGAGTGGTACATCTACAACGTGAGATTCACTCCGGACGGTTCGGAGATCCTCTTCAACCGAACCAACCGCCATCAGAACGTGCTGCACGTGGTGGCGGCGAATCCGGAGACGGGCGAGTCGCGGATCGTGGTGACGGAGACGCAGGCGACCTGGCAGGAGAACAGCCCCTCCATCCGGTTCCTCGCCGACGGCGAGCGCTTCATCTGGGAAACGGAGAAGACCGGCTACCGGCAGTTTGAGCTGCGTCATCTTGACGGACGATTGCTGAATACGCTCACCCGCGGTGACTACCCGGCGATCTCCGTGCAGCGGGTCGACGAGGAAGCCGGCGTGATGTACTACACCGCCTCCAGCGGCGACCATCCGCTCAACGCCCACCTGAACCGGGTCAACCTCGACGGGACCGATCAGCGGCGGCTGACGAAGGAGGCGGCGAATCACTCCGTGAGCTTCTCGCCGGACGGCAAGTGGTTCATCACGCGCTATGAGACGATTGAGCAGCCGCCCACCACGGCGCTGTACGACGCGGAGGGCAACCGCATCGCCACGCTGGCCGAGAGCGATCCGGAGCGCATCGCCGAGCTCGGTTACCCCGAGCCGGAACTGTTCTCGTTCAAGGCCGAGGACGGGGTGACGGATATCTACGGCTGGCTGTACAAGCCGCAGGGATTCGACCCGAACCATTCGTATCCGCTGCTGGTGGATGTTTACGGCGGGCCCGATTCGCGGGGCGTGTATAACCGTTATCGCGTGGGGAACGCCATCTGCGACATGGGATTCCTCGTGGCCAAGTTCGACAACCGCGGCACCAACGGCCGCGGGAAGGCCTTCATGGGCGAGGTGTACCAGAAACTGGGAATCGTGGATATTCAGGATCAGGCCGACGGGGTGCGATTCCTGCGGCAGAGGCCGTACGTCGACGGCAACCGCGTGGGGATCTTCGGCCATTCATACGGCGGGTATATGTCGCAACTGGCGGTGCTGAAGTACCCGGATGTGTTTCAGGTTGCGGCCGCGGGGGCGGGGCTTGCCCACTGGGGGAACTACGACACCATCTACACGGAGCGCTACATGCGCACCCCCCAGGAGAACCCGGACGGATACGAGGGCGGCTCGTGCCTGAAGTACGTCGATCAGTTGAAGGGCAAGCTCCTGATCCTGCACGGCATGGTCGATGACAACGTGCATCCCAACAATGCCTGGCAACTCGTGGACGCCTTGCAGGAAGCGGGCAGGCCGTTCGAGATCATGCTCTACGCCAATCGCGGACACGGGCTGGGCCGGCACGCCACGCAAGCTCGATGGAAATTCCTGCACAAGCATCTCATCGAGCAACCGGTGGTCATCCAACCGGACGAAGCGCCGGCGCAGACGGCCGCGAAATGACGATCGCCCAATGACACACCGCCGAGCCCGGGCAGGGATCGGCGGTGTCTGTTTAAGCGGTCTGCCGGCCTTGTCGGATCGACCGGCGCGACGGTGCTACTTGGCCATTTCCTTGAGGTTCTTGAGCGGCTGAACCTTGACCACGTTGTGGGCTGGTTTGGCCTTGAACATCATCTCTTCGCCGGTGAAGGGGTTGATGCCCTTACGCGCGGGCCGTTTCGGCTTGTAAACCTTCTTGATTTTCATGAGGCCGGGTACGGTGAACACGCCGGGTCCGCGGCGGCCGATGTCCTTCTTGATCAGGCCGGACATGGCGTCGAACACCGCGGCGACGTCCTTACGGGTGAGGTCCGTATTGTCTGCGATCTCACCAAAGATCTGGCTCTTGGTGCGAGCCTTCGGAGCGGCTGACTTCGCGACCCTCTTCTTGGTCTTGGCTTTCTTCTTTGCCATTACGGATTCCTTTCGATGAATGGCAGGCCGACGTGGCGCTGTCTGCGCGAGACTGTACTGCCCGGATTATCGGCCGACAACCACTTTGGCCCTATAAAAAAGGGGATTTTTGCAATCCCGCGCTCTTTTTTTCCTGTTTTTGCCGGGAGAAGTGCCCCCCGGCAGGCCCGGGCGACGGTGGCGATGCTCACCCGGACTGCGGCCTCCGCCTCGCAAGTGGGCGATCCGGCCTGCTGATGGGCCGGTGCGGAATCTGATGCGATCAGTTGACGGACCACGGGCGCGGTGCGATCATCTGATGCTCACCGGACAGGTGGCCGAGTGGCTGAAGGC
>CP070772.1:905312-913091 GCA_020345805.1 Phycisphaerales bacterium
TGAGGCAATGCATGGGGACCTCAACATTCCTTCCCGGCTTTTCCCCGGAACCAGTTGTGCTCCAGGCAGGTCCGCAGCGCAGTTCGGGCCCGGTACAACATCGCGTAAATATTGGTCGCAGAAGCCTTGAGGATCTGACACAGTTTCTCCGTGCTCAGGCAATGCTGCTCGGCGAGCACGAACGCCTCCGAGACCCGGCCGGGCAGCCTGGCCAGGCAATCTCGGAGCACCCTGCGGAATTCATCACTTTCGGGCAGCTTTTCCGGGTCTCGACCCCACCCGGCCGGGCTCTTCTTCCATTTGCCCAACCTGTTGAACTGCTCCTCGACCACCGCCGGATCCAGATCCTCGGGGATCTCGCCCCCCTGCCGGGCATCTTTGCGGTAGTGCTGAAGGATCTTGTTTTTCAGAATCCCCACCAGCCAGGTCCGCACTGACGATTTGCCCGCGAAAGTTGCCCAGCTTTCCAGGGCCGCCAGCAGCGTTTCCTGAACCAGGTCCTCCGCCGTGCTCTCATCGCGCACCCGGGCCGCGGCGTAGGCGAACAGGCAGTCGCCGTGCTCTTCCAGCCAGAACTCCGGGTTCATTGAGTTGCCAGCGGCAGCGCTTCCCGGCTCGGGCATGTCCCATATCCAATCGATGGCGGCAATTCCGGGGGCACATACTACCGAAGCTCGCCCCCGCGTCCACAGGGCCCCCTTTGGCGGTCACAACGGACCGGGCGGCGTGGCTGGTGAGTACGCCGGGAGCGATCCGGGGGTAGGGGGCTGGAATAACGCCCCCGTGTGTATGATTTCCTACTCCGGACGTCGCCCATCTGAAGATTCCGTGAGGAGACACGACATGCGCAGCCGCAGTGCTGGAATCGGTGCCGCAGACGGAATTCGGCTCGCCGTGCCGGTGGGCCTTGGGCTTCTGATCTGCCTTGCGGGTGTCGCCGGCTGTGATCAGGCCTCGGGCGGCATCGGAGGATCCCGAGCCACACAGGATGTAAATGCCGTGACGAAGACCTGCAGGCCCAGATACTCCCGCTCCGGCTACGACCTCACTCCGCTCACCCAGGAGCAGATTGACGAGATCTGCAGGACGCTCACTCCCGAGCAGATCAAGATCACCCAGCATGCGGGCACCGAACCGCCGTTCTGCGGCAATCTGACCGACAACGACCAGCCGGGGATATACGTCTCCGTGGTGGGCGGCCTGCCCCTGTTCCGGTCCGAGCACAAGTTCAAGTCCGGGTCCGGCTGGGCCAGCTTTTTCGCCCCCTTCGACCCCGATCACATCATCGAGCGCGTAGATCGCAGTCACGGAATGGTCCGCACGGAGATTCTCGATGCCCGCAGCGGTGCACATCTGGGGCACGTGTTCGATGACGGTCCGCCCCCGACCGGCCTGCGATACTGCCTCAACTCCGCGGCTCTGAAGTTCATCCCGCAGGGGCAGGAACTGCCCGTCGAGTCGCGGCCGGTGGCAACCGAAACAGCTTACTTCGCCGGCGGATGCTTCTGGGGAATCGAAGATCGCTTCGCCAAAGTACCCGGCGTGGTCGACGCCGAGTCCGGCTATCAGAACGGCACAACCGAAAACCCCACCTACAAGGAAGTCTGCAGCGGCGCGACCGGTCACGCCGAGACCGTCAAGGTCGTTTTCGATCCCCGTTACACCTCCTACGAAGACCTCGTGCGCATATTCCTCGACTCCCACAATCCCACCCTGCTCAATCGACAGGGACCGGACGTCGGCACGCAGTATCGCTCGGCCATCTTTACCGCTTCGGAAGAGCAGGCGGAGATTGCCAGGGCCGTGGTGGAGGAGCTGACGAAGAAGAAAGCCTTCAACGGCCGGCCGATCGTCACCATCATCGAGCCCGCCCGCACCTTCTGGCCCGCCGAGGAATACCACCAGGACTACCACGCCAAGCACGGCGGGTCCTGCGGAGCGCCCGGCTGAGACGGCGGCCTGAGCCGCTCCGTTGTTCAACTCCAGTTCGCCAGCACCTCGAACAGGTCATCAATGTCGACCACGCCGCTCTCATCGACATCCGCCGGACACGCCGCCGGCGGATCCGGGCACGGCCCCCAGTCTCCGAGCACCGCAAACACGTCGTCAATATCGACCACGCCATCGGCGTTGACATCCGCGTAGCGCAGACCCAGCGTCCCGTCGCCATGCACGTTCTGGGCGATGATGTCCTGATCGCCCGTCACTGCGCCCGCCCACGCCAGCAGGGCGATGTCATATGCGCTCATGACCGCGCGCAGCCGGTGGCTGGCGCGATCGGCGAGCATCACGAATCCGTCGTCCCATGCGATCTGACCTTCGCCGTCCACGCGCACCGCTTGCACGCTGTACTCGTCTGACGGCGGCGCTGCGCAGAAGAACACCATAGCGCCGTCCTGAGTTGGCAACGTCCGGATCTGCGAGACATCCGTGTCCCCCAGCGGCAGAATCGCCCGGCCCTCATCCGTCCACTGTCGGGTTCCGTCTTCGCTCAGTTTCTGGCCGTACAGCCCGTATCGCGTCGGCTGGAACGCCTGCTCGCGCCAGAATACGTACGTCTCCCGCGTGAGAGCGTCGAATGAAACGGCCGGCGTGACGCGCGTCCGGTACATGTTCGTCGAGACCTCCACGCCGTTGTGGGGGAACCTCTCGCGGCCATCGGCCATCACATGCTGAGCATAGCACTGAAGGGCCGGCGACGTGCCGTACCACGCGAATACCGCCCCGCCCATGCCGTCGGTAACAAACGGCGGGAAGTACCCCATCGGCAGCGCCCCGCCGTCGTAGACCACCACTCCGCCCCGTCGGCGGCCTTCCCTGTCCTCCACCCACAGCGCATTACCATCGGTATCGATCTTCTGCGCAAACAGATGACGCGGACAGTCCATCGTGGTCCACGATGCGATGACCGAGCCGGCATCCGAGGCGTGGATCTCGCACAGGTTGATGACTCGGTCCTGATCATCGCTGATGACCACCGCCTCCTCCCATACCGCGTTTCCTGCGTGATCGAGCCGGTGCAGATACACATTCGGCTCCAGCGTCCAGCCCACCAGGATCGAGCCGTCGGAGGCAACATCAACCCGGGGCGTGCCCACGAACGGCCAGTCCAGATCGTTGTTCGTCAACTGCACGCCTCCGGCGCCCCACACGAGTTCGCCCTCGGGGCTGATGCGCATCGCCACGATCTGGTCGAAACCATCGCGGATGTCACGGAAGATGATCACCGCGTGGTCCTCAGCATCGACTGCCATGCCGTGATTCGCGCACCAGGTGTTGGACCGTTCGGCGATGCGAATTCCGTTGTGCGCCCATTGCGCATAGCCGGCCGCATCCAGCCTCTGAAGGTATACGTCGTACCCGCTTTCGACATCATCAAACCAGCTTGCGTAGCACCCGCCGTCGGAGGTCGGGCAGATCTGCGGCTCCGTCTGCATCCCTTCCCGGTCATCGACCGTCAGGTTGACCGAGGGATCATCAGACCATTGAGCATGCCCGACGGCGCTGATGGCAAAC
Organism: Phycisphaerales bacterium; assembly: GCA_020345805.1. Lineage (GTDB taxonomy): Bacteria > Planctomycetota > Phycisphaerae > Phycisphaerales > SM1A02. Next base: position 908,829 of record CP070772.1, read on the forward strand.
ACGGCCGCGAAACAGATGAGGTTGGACGCGAGTTTGTGGTCTGTCCGGCACATGGTCTTCACTCCTCTGCATAGCCTGACAGAGAGCAGAGACAATCGCCTGGAATGACGCATCACCCTTTCGCCGTGCCTTCTACGCGGTCGACGAAGCGATAAACCAAAACCGGGCAGAAATGTCTGCTCGCACCGGCCGACTGCGAAAACGCCCTCAGATCAGAAAGACGCTTTTCATCTCCCCGCCAGGGAGGGCAAGGGGTAGGTAGAACCTGCTGCCGAAACGGTCCAGGCTGCGTTGCAGCGCGCTCACCGCGGGATTTGCAGCTTGGAGGCTACACTTCCCTTTAATGTGCACGGTCCTTACGCACACCTTCGTCGCCCTCGCCGCAGGCAAGGCCTGCTTTATCAGGAAGATGCCCGTGAAGTTCTGGGCCTTGGCGGTCTTCTGCTCCTCGGCCCCGGACCTCGATTCGGGCCTGATGGCTTGGGGCGTGCCCTACGATGCGTTCCTCGGCCACCGCGGGTTCCTGCACTCCCTCGCTTTCGCCCTGCTGTTGAGCGTGATCGTGGTGTCCTGGGCCTTCAGGCGCGAAGCGCAGTGGTTCGGTCGCGGGTGGTGGAGGTTGCTTGCCTTCTTCTTCCTCCTCACCGCCTCCCACGGTTTCCTCGACGCCTTCACCAACGGCGGCCTCGGCATCGCCTTCTTCGCACCCTTCAGCAACGAGCGCTACTTCATGCCCTGGACTCCGATCGAAGTCTCCGCCATCGGCCTCGTCGGTTTCCTGAGATACGGCGGAGGGGAGACGCTGAAGAGCGAACTTGTCTGGGTCTGGCTGCCGGGGGGGGTACTGACCGCGGCGGTGATTCTCGCTCGCAGTCGGCCGAGCAGGCAGAAGCCCCGAGGAGGAGGCGTCCAGAATCCGCGGGCGGTCGATCGGTGACCATGCGGCTCCGGAGGGGCTGATTTGCGGTGAGTGCCGGAGCGTGTGACGGTGTCCGCGTGCGGCGCCGGTGGGGAGACTCCGAGGCGGGTTTCAGCGACCCCGTTATCCCGAATTGCGTACTGGTCTATCGGTCCGGCTCCCGGATGCTTTTACGCCGCCGGGGTCCGCAACTCGAGGCGGCATGTTATGTTTGTGCTCGATCGGCCGGGTGATGGACCCGGCCGAGGGTTTTATGGGGTCTTTTTGGATAATGTCGCGGACGGTGATCGCTCGCGTATTCTGCCACCCCGGGAGGCCACCCGACGCCGATCGGCGCTGGTGGTCTTGCGCGACGACTGAGAAGCCGAGCCGGCCGGGCGACATTCAAGGAGCAATCTAATGCTGGGAGACAGCCCGAACTTCTCAAGATCCGCATCCCGCCTTGCGCTCGCCATCTGCGCGGGGCTGATGCTGTCCGCATCGGCTGCCGCGCGTGGCCAGGCCGAAAGCGCAACCGAAGAGGAGTTTGTCAAATGGGCGAGCGGGAATGCCGTCGAGCTCGGAACCCTCGACTGGCGCGAGCTCGACTTGGACAACCTGTCATTCCTCGATGAGGCGCTTGAAGGCAAGAGGATCGTCTACCTCGGCGAGGCGGACCACTACGTACACGAGAAGTGGGATTACCAGATGATCCTCATCCGCTACCTGGTCGAGCACGGGTGGCGGACCATCGGCATGGAGATGGGCTACGGCGACTGCAAGAAGATAAACCGATACATCGAGACGGGTGATGAGTCCCGTCTCGCCGACGTCGGATGGAAGGCGCTGGCGGCATGCGGGCGGGCGGACCGCGATGATCGCATAACCATGTTCAGTGCCGCGGAGAATGAGGAGTTTATCTCCCTTTTCCAGGGCGAGATGAGGTGGTTGCTCGATCAGTTGAGGATCATCAACGATGAGCTGCCGCCGGGAGAACCGCGTGTTCGCTGGTTTGGCTTCGACGTGACGTCGTTTCCCTGGTGCGGTTATCAAGATGTAACCGGTCTGCTTGAGGGCCACGAGTCGGATCCACTCATCGCAGAGTTGCTGAAGCGGCTCGAGCTTTGTGATGGTGAAACGAGGCTCGGGGAGGCACAGCGCCTCCACGACGCCGCGGGCTTCGTGAGCGAAAACGAGGGCAGGTTGAAAGGTATTCTGGGCTCAGCCGACACGAGGGAGCTCAAGCGCGTCGTCAGCAACCTCGCGGACAGCTATGAGTTCCTGGATGCCGCTGTCGCCGGGGGTGGGTCACCGAAATGGCTGCCCGCCCTGAGCAGGCGAGAGGAGTCAATGGGCCGGCTCATGTCCGACCTTCTCGACGACACGCTCAAGGGCGAGAAGATCATCATGATTGGTCACATCCTTCACCTCTGTAAAGACAGCGACACCGTGTGTCTGGGTCCCGTCGGATCCGGTTACCCCGGAATGTGGCTGTCCATCGGCACGCAGCTTCAGCGGAAGCTGCCGGGCGAGGTCTACTCGATCTGGTTCACCTACGATCACGGCCGGCATGGCAACATCACTCTGCCCGAGGGTTTCGAGGATGTGCCGAGCAATCCCGCGCGGTTCGAGTCGCTGCTCGCCCGCGCTTGCGACGGCCCGTGCATGCTGCCTCTCAACGGCGTCGGCGCGGGAAGTGCCTACCTCGATGAGCCGCGCAACTTCCTCCAGAATGGCTCGACGGCCTCCGGGATGATCAAGCGGCAGGCGGATGCGATCTTCTTCATCCCCGAGGTGACCGGGCTATCCGCCAGGTGATGCGATAGGTCGATTGTCCGCGCAGTCGGCCATGCCACAGCGCAGGATGTCGATACAATGCCGAAATGAACCTACGAAATCATGCAATAACGATCAGTGCATTCGCCGCAGTCGCAGCTCTGACTCTCCCTTCCGCACACGCGGCTGCACTCCGGCTATCCCAGAACATCGCAGCGATCTCCGCTGATGAACCGCCTTCCGCGACGGAAACCACCGACGAGGCGGTTGGACGTTCCATCGGCGCGCTGGACATTGCCCGTATCCGCGAGCTGTTCCGCATCACTGACACGCTGGGCGATGAGCTGTGGCCCGGATTTGACACCCGCATCATCCCCATTGCCGTCAACCATGACGATCGTCAGGAGATTCTCACTGGCCATCGCTTTCCCCCGCGCGAGTTTCATCCGTTTGATGACCATGTCCTCAACGGCAAACCCGTGATGATCCGCGACGGCTGCACCCGCTACGGGCCGCGCGGCGGTGGATGGGCGATCGATCTGGGGGGCGAGCACGCCGCCTACATCTGCACCCTCCAGCCCGATCAGACCACCGAGCAATACCTCTCGCTGCTACTGCATGAGTGCTTCCATGTCTTTCAGCGCTGGTATCGCCAGCGGGACATCAAAGCCTGGGCGGACCTGCCGCAGGACGATGTGACGTACTCGGCCATGCTCGGCCTGGAAAGCGAAGTGCTCTACGCCCTCGTCAATGAGAAGGATAACGACGCGGCCAACGAACTGGCACGCATGTTCGTCGCGGTCCGACAGGAGCGCAGGCGCGATTTGGGATCGGACATCGCATTCACCGAGAATGAGCAGGAATACATGGAGGGGACGCCGACCTACGCCCAGGCTCGGTTGTATCAACTGATGCAGGATCGCGGCGGCCTTGAACCGCTGGCCGATCTGGACGATCCACACTACGAGTATTTCGCCGACGCCGGGGAGAAGTATCGCGAGATGGTCGATGGCATCCGCCCGCCGCAGGATGACCTCATCACCTTCTTCCACAGCCAGTACAACCACGGCATGGCGATGGGGCTCGCACTGGATCGGATCCGGCCGGGCTGGAAACGCGAGCTGCGAGAAACGAATCTCTCGCCTTATGCGCTGTTTCTGCGCCAGTTCCCCGAGCTTGCCGACGGTGATGATGCGCTGCTGGAGAAGGCGAAGGAGCGCTTCGGATACGAGCAGATTCTCGCCCGCCAGCAGGAGTGCATGGACCAGCGGCTGGCCACCATCCGCGGCTACATCGACGCCCCGGGGCGACGCTATCGCATCTACCACGGCGAGGTCCGCGGGCGATTCAACTGGAAGCCCGCCGGGCCGGTCTATCATGTGCCGCTTTCACTGCGCGATGATCCGGAGATCGAGGCAATCATCTGGGCGGGCGGAATTCACACCTTCGAGCGCGGCGAGCTTCTCTTCGAATCCGGCGAAGTGCCCGTGATCTTCCGCCAGGACTACCTGGAGTGGATCGACACCGAGCCCGCCGCCGACGGCAGCGACCTGGTCATCACTTCCGCGACGTCAGAGGGCGACGTGCAC
>CP070772.1:913191-920806 GCA_020345805.1 Phycisphaerales bacterium
AATCTCGAGAGACCGGAAGAAGGCTTTGAAACCTCTGCTCATATGGTCTGCCCTGGCAAGCGGCGGAGGGAAGACCCCGGTGTGCTCCAACTATAGCGCGTGGCGCGCTAACGATCCATACACTCCGTTGAGATTCTCAACGGCCGGAGATCGATGGCGGATCCCTCCTGCGGTGCTGATGCCCCTTATTCGCTGATGTGGCGGGGTTCTCGGTCCTGAATGTCGGTTGGCGTCTGGTTTGCAAGGCAGATAGCGGTTCCCAGTTGTCTTCTGCCGTGCCTTCGAGGCGGGCTGGCGCCTGTGATGGGGCAGGATGGCAGAGGCGCAAGGGCGGACGGAGAGAGTCATGATCAATCGGGCCGTCCCCCAAACGGCACCATTATGTGTCTGGATGAGCGCGGGCCTGCTCACGTACAAGCTCTGCGATCGGAAGTTCGATTGTGAGCGATGCCCGCTCGACGCCGCCTTGCGCGGCGTGCCCAGTCCCATGGCTTTCGGGCACGACGGTTGTGTGGATCTTGAGCGCCGGGCGGCGACGTTCCCGGATGATCGGCTCTACTCGCGGGGCCACACCTGGCTCCAGCCGCTTGACGGACGGAACGGCTTGATACGACTCGGTGTAGATAGCTTTGTGGCCAGCTTCCTGCCTCGGCCGAGCCACGTTCGGTTGATGTCGCAGTCACGTCCGGTAAGGCGGTGTGAGAAGCTCTGCGATATCGCGTTCGACGTGGGTGACGTGTCGGTCGGCACTCCGGTCGATGCACGGGTGATCCGGTGGAACCGCGCGCTGGAGGATGATCCTTCGGCCCTGGTCACCGCCCCATACGAGAACGGCTGGATTGCAGAACTGGTGCCGGTAGCGGGAAGCGACCTGAACGGTCTGCTCATGCCGGAAGCTGCCCGGAGGCAGGCTCGGATGGATTCCCGCCGCTTTCGCCGCCTCGTCGCCCTCAATCTTCTGGCCAACGACGATGAACTCGGTGCCATGCCGACGGGTGACGGAAAGCCGCTCACTGATCTTCGGCAGCTTCTCGGTGGGCTGGGCTTCCTGGCCCTGCTCCGTGAGCTGCTCCACTAGAAGCGCTGAAGAACTCGATTCCACTGTTGCGTTATTCATCAAGAAGCCGGGCCATTCACGCCCGCCTCGGGCGGTTATCGCTCGTATCTGCTTTGAGACAAGGATCTTATAAGACGGTGAGATACTCCCTGCTCATGGTGCGCACCTTGCTTGGAGCTTGTCGGTCCCGCACTCCGGCCCTTCAGTGGAGGTTGCCATGAAACGTCTCCTGACCAGAAAGCGTGTGAAAGACTTCCTCACCGCGGCGGGGTTCTCGCTGGTGGCTACTGCGACCATGCCGCTTCTGGCCATCCTCATCTTCACGATTCGCCCGGTCGCGGTCCTGATTGCGGGTGTTGCCTTCCTGGTGAGCTGCCTGTCAGCCTTCCGGTCGACGCCCGGGTAGGCCGGTGAGCCGCGGTCTCAGAGGTGATCCTCGGCGTTCGCGGCCGCCCCAACTGTGTAAGGTCGGATAGCTGAAATCAGGCTGTCGGTGACGTGCAACCCGAACGGCCCGCTCCTGCGGAAGCGGCCCGCCCTGATGGGCGAGCGCCGTCTTCGCCGTCTCACTTTCTTTGCTCGCCGGGAAGCAACGGTGAGTCCGGATTGACGCCAAGAGGTGACTGAAACCACCCACCGATTTCCGGTGAGGTGTTGGCGGCGGTGTTTCCGTCGCAGCTTTGCCGGCAGCTGCCCCGGAAGCGATGAAGAACTCAATGCCAGTGTTGTTTTTTTCATCGAATTGCGGGACTGGGGCTGCTTCACTTCAGGCCGCTGCTGTCCGTATCTCCTGTTCTATAAAGACTTTATGAACAGTGGAGACTGTTCCCTCTTGCGTGGTGCGCTACTTGCATAAGGCCTCTCGGTTCCCGAACCCCGGTTTGGTGTGGAGGTCGTCATGGAACATGTCTTGACCCGAGAGCAAGTGAAGGACTTCGTAACCGCGGCGGGATTCTCGCTGGCGGCGGCCGCAACTTTGCCGCTCTTGGGGATCCTGGTCTTTACCCTTCGTCCGGTGGTGATCGGCGTGGCGGTTGCCGCCTTCCTGATCGGGTGCCTGCTCTGCGCATTCAGCGGACGATTCCGCAAATGGCTGGCGGCGGCGATCGAGCCGGAAATCCGGTATCGGGGCCTGCGGTTGGCTCGAGACATCGTGCTGCACCCGGGCCACAGTTGGGCACGCATGTACTCCACGGTGGTCGTGGGAGCGGATGATCTCGTGCAAGCGGCCTTGGGGCCGGTGGAAGGAGTTGAGGCGCCCCCGAGGGGACGGCGGGTCCAGCGCGGTGATCGGCTCTTTCGACTGTGGCGAGCCGACCGAAGCCTCGATGTCCGAGCCCCCGTTTCCGGTACGGTCCTGGAGAGCAACGAAGCCCTGCAGCTCCACCCTGAACTGATCAACCAGGAGCCGTTTGGCAGAGGCTGGGTTGTTCGGCTCCGCGGTGATGATCTCCGAACGGATGGGCGACTGCTTTTGCGGGGCAGAAGGGCCCGGGCCTGGTTCCGCCGCGAAGTGGATCGCGTACTCGACGGTTTCTCCAGGAAGCCGAACTCGCCTCGATCAAACCCCGGGGGCGAGGATGCGATCGGGCATCTCTACCGCCGCATAGATGATTCGGCATGGGGCCGGCTGAGGGCGGCGGTGTCGGCACCGCAGAATCCGGATCCACCGCCCGCCCCCTGAGCGTCTGCTTGCAGAGAGAAGCCCTGGCCGAAGGAGATGAAGACCGATGATCGCGCGACGTCCTTCGCTGAGAGCCGACCGACCGAATCGGCGGCCCCGGCCATTCCCGGCGGGGCATCACCGACTATCCGGCCCGGAGATCGCCGGGTGTAGCGCGCCCCTCGCCTGCTGTGAGGTCCAGGTTCCCCGGTTGAATTCAGACCGACGCGAGTTCGGCAGTAATGGAGGCACCGCTTGAACCGGATGCCGCAGTTGAACGTGAGGACAAGCCAATGACGGTCAATCGACGTGATTTCCTGAAACTGGCGGGTGCAGCGGGGATTGCCGGCGCGGCGCAGGCATCGTCGGCGCGTGCTGCCCCCACGAACAGGGTCTCCGATGATTGGATGGGCATGTTGACCGACCTCACCCTCTGCGAGGGATGTCGCAAGTGCGAGTGGGCGTGCAGGGGGGCGAACGGCCTGACACACGATCAGCCGATCGACGATTACGACGACAAGTCGGTGTTCGAGCAGAGACGCAGGCCGGATGCCGAGAACTTCACGGTGGTGAATCGATTTGCCTCGGAACGCCCCGGTGAGAATCCGACCAACGTCAAGATCCAATGCATGCATTGTTTCGAGCCGGCATGTGCGTCGGCCTGTCTTGTCGCGGCGTTCCGAAAGACTCCCGAAGGCCCGGTTCTTTATGACGAGTCGGTGTGCATCGGCTGCCGGTACTGCATGATGGCGTGCCCGTTCGGCATGCCGGCTTATACCTACGACGATCCGTTCTCCCCGGCGGTAAAGAAATGCACGATGTGCTTTGAGCGCATCTCCAAGGAAGGAGGCATGCCCGCGTGTGCGGAGATATGCCCGCTCGAGGCGATCACGTTCGGAAAGCGCAGCGATCTTCTCGCACTTGCCCGAAGCAAGATAGAAAGCGAGCCGGACAAATATATAGATCACATTTACGGGGAAAAGGAGGCCGGGGGCACCTGTTGGATGTATGTCGCGGGCAAGCCGTTCGGGGATCTCGGCTTCCGCACCGATGTCGGGACCACACCGTATCCGGAACTCACCAAAGGCTTCCTTTCCGCAGTGCCGCTTGTTCTGACCGTATGGCCGGCTCTTCTCATGGGCGCATACGCGTTCACGAAGCATCGTGAGCAGCTCGCCCATGCTGAAGACGAGCAGGCCGCGAACTCGACGACGACCTCCGAGGAAGGAATCCATGGCTAATCACGCTGAAGCTATCTCACTAAAGCAGTGGGTCCGAAGAGAGCTGTTTTTCGGCCAGTCTTTCGGCGTCTATCTGAAGAGCCTCATCACGCCGTTCAATATCGTTGCGGCGGTGATTCTCTGTGTCGGATTGCCGATCGCGTTCATCCGCTTCACCCAGGGGCTGGAAGCGACCACCAACCTGAGCAACGACGCGCCCTGGGGATTGTGGATCGGGTTCGATGTGCTTTGCGGAGTGGCCCTTGCGGCGGGAGGTTTCGTCCTTGCTTCCGCCGTGCACCTTTTCGGTCTCAAGGACTACCGGCCCCTCGTGCGCCCGGCCATCCTTACCGGGTTCCTCGGCTATTTCTTCGTGGTGGTCGGACTGTGCTTCGACCTCGGCCGGCCCTGGCGCCTCCCCTACCCGATGCTCGTTTCCTACGGCGTGACTTCCGTCATGTTCCTGGTCGGATGGCACGTGGCCCTCTATCTGACCGTGCAGTTCCTGGAGTTCTGCCCGGCCGTCTTCGAGTGGCTTCACTGGAACAAGCTCCGAAAGTGGGTGGCCTGGATCACGATCGGGGCGACGGTCTTCGGCGTCATTCTCTCCACGCTCCATCAGTCGGCGCTGGGGGCGCTGTTCCTTCTGGCGCCCGGCAAGGTCCACCCCCTGTGGTATTCACCTTATATCCCCGTGCTGTTTTTCACCTCGGCGGTGGCCGCGGGCATGTCCATGGTCATCTTCGAGAGCATGCTCTCGCACCGGATATTCAAATCCCGGACCGGGGATCACGACCCGGCCCAGCTCGATCGGGTGCTGCTGGGGTTGGGCAAAGGCGCGTCAATCGTGCTCCTCACCTACTTCGGTCTTAAGTGGATCGCCCTGGCGCACGGGCAGCACTGGAATCTTCTGCTTACCAAGTACGGCCTGTGGTGGCTGGTGGAAGTGTTCGGCTTTGTGCTGCTGCCGTGCCTGCTCTATGCCCGGGCGGTCAGGATCCAGAGCGTGACGCTGGTGCGGGTCGCCAGCGTGGTCACGGTTCTTGGCATTTGTTTGAATCGACTTAACGTATCGCTCATAACGTTCCGGTGGGATCAGTCGAATCGTTATTTCCCGCACTGGATGGAGATTGCGGTGACGATCACGATTGTAACCGTGGGATTACTTACCTTCCGGTGGATTGTCAATCGCATGCCCGTGTTGAGCGATCATGCGGATTATCAGATTGAAGATCATTAAGCGCATCGGAGATGCCGGGATGCAGACCTTGCACGAATACATGATGGAGACCAAGGCCACGGAGTACATCCTGGCCGTGATCTTCCTTGCGACATTCATTGTATTCTGGCGGTTTGTTCGGGTTGAACGTAAGTAAGTTATGGCCGCGCGGATGCGGAGGTGCGACCAATGTCCAGATCGCTGACGAAATATGTTGTGTTGGTTTCGGGTGCGGCGGTGGTGTTGGGCGGCCTCGCCGGCATTACACTGCGGGCGGGGGATTCTTCACTCCGGGCGGAGGAGCCGGGCCGCCGGGTGGAGAATGTCTCACTGCAGGTGAAGAAACAGGCGCCGGAGAATCCGCACGAAGAGTTGTCGTGCTTCCCGTGTCACACCCGCAACAACCCCACGCCGGAGAAGCCGTATCTGCGCCCCTGCCCGCGGACCCCGGCAACGCCGGCGGCGGCGGCCGAAGGCTCGGAGAGCTCAGTGCCGAAGATGATCATCCTTGATGATCTGGAGGACCTGTACGGACCGGTGCTGTTTGATCATGCGGTGCACGCGGACATGGCGACGATGACCACCGGTTGCGCAGCGTGCCATCACTACACGCCGGCCGGGCAGGAGCACCCCGAGTGCCGCAGTTGTCACGAACAACACCGCAACGGGAACGGCAATGGAAACGGGAACGGGGACAGTGTGAGAATGCCGGGTCTCAAGGGCGCCTACCACCGGCAATGCATGCGCTGCCATCGCGAGTGGACCCATGATACGGCGTGCAACATGTGCCACTCGCCGAAGAACGGCAACGGGAGTCACTCCAGCGCGAATGCCGGGCCAAGCCCGGGGATTGTCGGCGATCGGACTGCTCCGGTGGTTGAGGCGGAGCCGACGCATGTCTACCGAACCAGCCACGTGCCGGGGTCCGTGGTCACCTTCCATCATGACGATCACGTGGAGAAATACGGCCTGCGCTGTGTCGACTGCCACCGCGGCGACTCCTGCGGCCGCTGCCATGACGCCACCACCCGGCAGACGCAGGTGGATCACGTCAGAACCTGCTGCAACTGCCACGAGGAGAAGAACTGCTCGTTCTGTCACGCCGATTCGGAGCGGCCGTCATTCGATCACGGTACCGCGACGGGCTGGCCTCTGGGGCAGTATCACGCCGCGGTGAGCTGTGCGGATTGTCACGGAACGGCCGAGTCCTACCGGGTGCCGTCGACGAACTGCCAGTCCTGCCACAGCAATCTCCAGGGTGGCACGTTCGATCACTCCGTGACGGGAATACCTCTGGCCGGGAGCCACGCCCACTTCGAATGCGAGCGCTGCCACCGCGGCGGGGATCTGGGGGCGCCGGCTTCCTGCGACCGTTGCCACCCCGACATCACCTGTCCGCCGCACTGGCCCGGCCGGCGCGCGCCTGAGGAGTAAGCCCGACCCGGAACATCAGATCGCACTCCGCCGGGATATTCAGATTGTCCGGCACCTGCCCGGCCGGGGAGGAAGCGCGACCGGGCTCGCTCCGGGAAGATCAGGAATCCGGCAGATAGTCCTCGGGAATGGGGTTTTCGTCGCCCCGTTCGTAGTCCCACATTATCGACGCGATCCACCAGCGCTGTCCGTTGCTGATGAGCTGGATGCTGTTGATGCCGCGCGAGTAGGGATCGGGCGCGTCTCCCTTGCGCCTGGACTCGTAGGTGCTGAAGACATGCGCCACTTTGCCGTAGGAATCGACGCGCTGATGGATTTCGCGCTCGTGATAACCGCCGCGCTCGAAGTACTTCCGGTTCAGCTCGACGTACTGCTCGGGCGCAAGTGAGACGGGCGAGGCCTTTGCGCCCATTGACTTGACGGTGATGAAGCGGGCGTCCTTGGCGAAGAGGGAACGGAACCGGTCCCAGTTCCTCGTCTGGCCGGCATCGCCGGAGATGACGTCGTAGTAAGCGGTGACGATCGCCTCGATGGAGGCGACGTCGGCGGGATCGGCCTCCGACGGCGGGGCCGGCTCCTCCGGCATCGCCACCGGGGGATGTCCCTGGGGCAGCGGGGGCTGGTCGGCCTCCTGCATCCCGAGCAGCCAGACCAGCAGCGACACGCCGAGGATCAGGATGATTGTGCTTCTCATGGGGATTCTCTTCAGAAATTGAGCGCGCCGCGATCAGCGATGCGCATCGATTATTCGGCGTCGTCGCGGTCCGTCTTTCTCAGAGCGAGGTGGTCCAGCCACATCTTCGCGGCATAACCCAACAGCAGACCGAAACCGACGACGTAAGCGAGTATGAGATACTGGATGCCGGTCATGCCATGCCTCCTATGGGCTCCGTGGCCGGTTGATGGGCCTCCGCCTCCTGGCGCTCCCCCAACTCCCGAAGCCGACGGTTGAGCCTGAACCGGGCCACGATCAGGCCCGCCGCCAGCATCGTCACGGGCAGGAACCACGCCAGCAGCGTTAG
>CP070772.1:920906-928395 GCA_020345805.1 Phycisphaerales bacterium
GGTGTCATCGATCAGTCGCGTGCGGCTGTAGTCGAAATCCGGCAGGCTGATGAAGTCCACCTTCCGCGTCCTTACCGGGCGGTATGAGCCCGCGTTGCGCAGGAACTGGAGGACCGGCTGTCCGGAAATCGCATCGCGCACGCTGTAGCGATGCTGTCCCTGCTCCTGCCCCATCCAGATCTTCTCCGGGCGCACGCAGAGACGGTTGTGGAAGTAGTCCTGGCGGTAGGCTCCGAACGGCCCGCTGGGCATATAGTCGCGGTAGCCCCCGTCATGCAGCAGGATCGACTCGCCGGCCATCAGCAGCACGATGCTGTTCTCGTCCGCGTGGCCGTGCGTCATCTTCTCCTCTTCCACGGGGATCGTGTCGCGAAGGTAGTCGCGGAAGTTGAGCCCCCCGTCGCCCTCATCGCGGTAGTTCAGGAGCATGTAGGTCGAATCCGCCTCCCAGCCGTCCCGGTAAACGATCTTCTTGCCCTGCACATCCTCCATCACCTCCCGCGAGAGACCGACCGGCACTTGAGGCCCGACCTCGTCACTTCCCCACCGGTAGCAGTCCAGCAGGAAGTACCCCAGGCCCACGTTCTCCGGGCGGTCGAAGTTCACGAACTTCGAGGCGATGGTGTCGGCGGCCCACTTCATCCGCCCGTCGCCATACTGTGCCGCCGAGGCATGGAAGAAAACCATGTAATGCATCCAGTTGGACAGCCAGTTGGCATCGCCGAAATCGGGAACCACCCCCGCCGGGCACATGAGATTCAGGAAATACTGGGCGTAGTAATACATCTCCGGAGTGCGGAACAGCGCTTCCATCTCGCCCCGGCAGTCCGCGTATCCCAGCAGCGAGTAGAGCCACACGCCGTGATAGATCGTGGCGTCCTCGATCTCCCAGTTGCCCCAGTTGTCATCGCCCAGGGCCTTGCGCTGCATATCCCACACTTCGCCCCGCGGATGCTCGGGCAGGGCCCGCACCGCCCAGGCCAGCGACTCGGCCCTCAGCATCGTGCGGTTCATCGTCCCCCATTCGGCGGTCCGCAGGAGGTAGTCCATGCTGTGAGCAATGAGTTGCTCGATCCTCTCAACTTCCTCCGGTGATAACGCGCCGAGACGATTGAGAGTATCGAACGCCCGCACGTAGCGCATCACGGTGAAGAAGTCCGGCAGCGCGGGCACCCCCTCCTCGTAATCCGAACGCCTGCGGGCCGCATATTCCGGGTAGGCCTCGCGATAGTCGCCGTAATCGAGCAGCACCCGCCTGGCCCGATCAGCGTGTAACGGGCGGCCTTCCTTCTCGTAGAGCCAGGCGTAGATGACGGCCATCTCCAGCAGCCGGCCCGGCGGGCGGTACCCGAAGACGCTGTCCGGATCGAAGCCGCTCCGCCATCCGGCGATCAGCTCGTCGTGATGATCCCAGGTCCAGTCCGCGGAGGAGCGGGCATAGTCAAGATAATGCGTCAGCGGGATGCTCGGCGGCGCTGCGTGGGATCGGCCGGTCAGCAGGAGGATGACGGCCATCGCCAGCAATGACAGAGGCAGTCGTCGGTTTCGTCTCATCAGGTTGTTCTCCTCCGGCAGTATCCGGACCGCCCACGATACAGATTCCGCGCCGCCGCGTCCGCTTCGCACATGTTGCAGGGGCAAGATACCCTGCCCGACTCATGTCTACCAGTCCGCGGGCAGACGTGTCGCTTGATGTAATCAGATCAACCCCCCGGCCGTTCAGCGGTCCCGATATTCCGGTTGTGGCAGAGCTGGCGTAGCCGTATGCCCCGGCAAGTACAGCCGGATATTCACAAACTCGAAATCGTCAAGGTCGGAGCGGGTCGAGTCGCTGTAAACGCTTCTGATCTCGATGGTGTTGCGGCCTTCCTTCAGCCACGATCCGGGGAAGGTCGCTTCAAACTCGCCGAAGGAGCCGTCACGCGGCGCGTGGTTCAGTCCGTCGGATACGCGGCGCGAGTTGATGCGAATCTGGTTGTCCCGCTGCGTGCCGCGGGCGAAGAGCATGATCAGAACTTCCTCATCGCGATCGAATGTCAGCCCTTGGGGAATCTCGAAGCTGGCCCGGAATCGCCGCCCTTCGCTTCGCTTCTGGAACTGGCTGTTGATGCGGCCGGTGAACTGGTTGTCGCCGAGATGATGCACCTCCGGATCGGCCTCGATGACGATGAGATCCGGCGTCCGCGGCATGAGCTCGAAATCGCGTTCGACCACCCGGCGCTGGAGCTCCTCGGCGGAGATGCCCAGCGACTGAGGCGTGAAGCCATCCAGCGATGCGGAGATGGCCATGAACTCGGGCACCTCCGGAGTCGCCATGGCATACCCCCCCTGCTCGTTCGTTGTCGCGGTGATCGGATCGCCGTCGGGCAGATCCAGTCTGACGGTCGCGCCGGGCAGCGGCTCGCCGGTGCGGGCGTTGGTCACCATGCCTCGAATCAATCCACCCATCCTCGCCGCATTCTCATCGATGTCCAGGGGCGGCCCGGTCAAGACCGGCGTGGCAACCTCCAGTTCGATCGGCAACAGCGCCAGCCCCTCCGCCGGCTCCTCCGGCAGATCGACCACACGGCGCGGCGCGGGTGTTTCGTCCATCGCTTCAGCCGGCTCAATCATGCAGTCCGGATCTTCCGGATGCGCCTGGCGTTCGCTTTCACTTTGAATGGGATCCATCTCGATGGTTCCGATTCGCCTCACTGACGGGGCGCTCTCGCTTGACGCCTGCCGCAACTCGGGCACATCGACCGGTTGACGCAGGACCGCTTCCGATACCGCCACCGGCTCGCCGGTTTCGTTAAGCGGCGGGACATCGATGGTCAATTCGGGCACGGACAGTCCCGCCGCACTCGGCCGGGCGATGGGAACTTCGACGGCATCACTTTCGACGGCGGCCGCGTTGGGGAGTGGAGCGGCGGTCGCTTCGGCCTGCTGGACCGGGTCAAGCGGATTCACCGCCACGGATCCGGGCGAGAGAGGTTCCGGTCGCGAGACAACTTCGCGAACCCTCGTGCCCGGCTGCCCCGATGTCGCGCGGACCACGATCGATTCCTCGGCATCCTCCTGCGGTGCATTCCCCGCCGCCGGAGGCAGCGAGAGTTCATCGAGCGAATCGAGGGTGAATGCCGCCGGTTCGGTCGCGTTCGCGGCGACTCCTCCGGCTTCGGCAAGGTCCGTCGGCCGCCAGTCAGCGAGTGGGGAGTCCTCGATTGCCGCCTCGACCGGGTTGCTGGGTGTCGCGATTATCGATTGAACCGGTCCGCCCGACTGGACCGAGATTTCGTTCTCGGATCGCGCGGCATGTTCCGCCGACGCCACCACCACCAGTTCGCCTTCCACCGATTGCTCGCCGCCCCCTTCCGGCACCGAGCGCAGCTCCAGCGCGATGGTCTGCGGGCGATCCAGTATCACCGGCTCGGCCGAAGGCAGCGTGACGGGAGTGAGTTGCGTACCGGAGGTGTCGGCGGCCGCTTCGCCCATCACCGCCACGCTCACTTCCGGCACCGACTCCGTGGCGGACGGATCGAGCCGCATCGCCGGCTCGGGCATCGGCTGGATGCCTGTGGCGGTGGTCAGCCGCGATGATTGTGCGGGCAGACCGTCGAGCGTTCGCTCGGCCTCATCCGCCTGCCGGCGGGGAGATTCGGGAACCGGCGGGAGTGCCGGCCCGATCGGCGAAGGAAGTTCCTCCATCTCAATTGCACTCGCACGCCGGTGATCCGGCACGAGCGACGATTCGGCTTCCTGTGGAACCTCGCGCACCAGGGATGCAGCGGCGGCATCATCGACAACCCGCACCGGCTGTAGCCGCTCCTCGATCGCAGTTGCATCGACCATGTTTGAAGACGGCAGCTCCACCGCGCGCGCGGATGCGATTCCCTCGTTTACCGCGGCTCTGGGATCGGCAATCGCTTCGGCCTCCGCAGTTGGTACGGCCTGCTCAGGCAGCAGAAGCTCGACCGGCGTCTCCTCATCGTTAAGTTCGTCGTTTGATGAGGGGGCTGACGGTGGAGTGGGCGGCGCATCGTCGGCCGCAGCGGTCCATTCCGTACGCTCCTCCGGCTCCGTCTCCGCGCGATCGACGGGCAGTTGCGCTTCCGGCGTTTCCGCTTCGGACGCCGCCGGAGCCACTTCCCACTGCTCGCTGCTCTCGACCGCCGGTTCGAAACGATGATCCGTCAGGCCGCCGCGCAATTGAGCGGCAAGATCGTCCACCGCCGATGTTGACACCAGGGCAACCTGAGTGCCTCCGCCGTCCCGGATCCAGTTCGAAAGCGACGTACCCACACCCCAGAAGCCCAGCAGGATCATGAGCAGGACGTGCACCGCCGCCGACGCCAGCAGGCATCTCGTCAGCAGATTCAGCGCGCCATACCGGGGAGAAAGGGCCAGTTGTCTCAGCAGAAGAAGCAGCAGAAGAAGCAGCAGCGCCAGCAGCGCCCAGGGCAGATACGCCACCAGCTCCCGCCAGTCGATGGAGGCACGATATGTTTGCGTCTCCAGAAAGACCTCGCGCGACGTCGTCCAGTACAGGTCGTAGCCGTTCTGGGCCTCCGTCTCGCCGGCCGCGACCGGGCGATCGGAGCTGAAGTAAAGTCGGAAACCGCGCAGGGCCAGGCCGGGATCCATCTCGTTGGCTTTGGTGTTGACCTCGGGCCCGATGTTCTCCACTTCGAGGCACGCGCCGTCCAGCCGGCGGCAGCGATAGACGTCGAAACCGCCTTCGCCCCCGGGCCGGTCGGAGGTGAAGTAAAGGAAGTCGCCCACCGGGCTGACCGCGGGCGCCCCGTCGTTGAATCGTGTATTGAGTTCAGCAATCGGCCGCGCCGGACCGACACCGCGATCGCTGATCGTCGAAGCGTAGATGTCGTAGTCCCGCTGGTAGAGGTCTTCCCGCACCGTGGCCGGCCACGCATCCGGATCCGGCTCTTCCATGTCCTCCGGCCGGGGACGATTGGAGGAGAAATAGAGAAGGTCGCCTTCAGGATCCAGTGCCGGCCCGTACTCGTTGCAGCTTGTGTTGACTTGAGTCCCCAGGTTGACCGGTTCCTGCCACGCGCCGTCGCGGTACTGCGCCACCCATAGGTCGTATCCGCCTTCTCCGCCGGGCCGATCACTGTAGAAATACAGCGATCGGCCATCGGGGCTCGGCTCGGGGCCGAGTTCCTCATGCTCGGTGTTGATCGCATCCAGCGGAGCCGGTTCACTCCAGCCGTCGACGGTGCGGGTTGAGAAGTAGATGTCGGCGTTCTCGCCGGCCCTTCCCCTCACAAAGAAAATCATCGCTCCTTCGGCAGCGAGGCGCGGCTCGTACTCGTCCTTCGCGGTATTGAATCGCTCGTCCATCGCCTCCGGGGGAAGCCACAGGACATCGCGGGGCGTGATCAGCGCCGCGTCGCTCTTGATCTCGTCCCCGTCGGTGAACCAGCCGGTCCGCTGCGGTCGCGTGTGCCACAGGATCCCCGCCACTGCCACCACCAGCAGAAGCGCGATCAGGATGCATGCGATGCGAACGGCGGAACGGATCATCACGCTCACCACGTCATCCGGATGAGATCGGGGGACTTGGGCCAGAACCGAACGGTACCGTGTCCAGATACGGCTCCTGGATTCCGCTGCCCTTGCAGATATCCAGCACTCTCACGATGTTGGCGTAGGCGGTCGTTCTGTCGCCGCGCACCGTAACCTTCTGCTGCGGGTTTGCTGCCACCGCTTCGGTGACCAGGGCCCGCAGGTCCTCGGGGGTCATGGGTCTGCCGCCGACGATGATCTTGCCTTCGTTGTCCACGTTGATCACGATTTCGCGCAGGGAGGTGCTGATGGGGCCGGCCGATGCGGACACCGGCAGGGCGATCTGCATCTCGCGCTCCGTCTGATGAAACGTGGTGGCGATCAGGAAGAAGATCAGCAGCAGGAACACCATGTCGATGATCGGCGTCAACTCGATCAGGGGCCCGGCGTCGTTTTCGTCGACCTGTATCATTGACCGGTCTCCCGTTTAATTCAGATGGTTGCGATCACCCCGTCGCTCTCGCCGCGGGCGAGGGCGGGGCGGGCCTCGTGTCCCGCGGCGCCGGCACCGTTGGCGATCTCTTCCACGAACTCGACCGTCATCTGGTCGATGTCCATGATCAGCTTCTGCACCTTCGCCGACAGCCAGTGATAGAAAATCAGAGAGGGGATGGCGACCGCCAGACCCGCCGCGGTGGTGATCATCGCCTGGTAGATGCCTTCGGCGAGCAGTTCGGTGCGCCCCAGCGCATCGGCGGAAGTGGCGACCGTCTGGAACGCGGTGATCATTCCCAGGATGGTCCCCAGCAGGCCCATCAGCGGAGCGATCGCCGCGATGACGGACAGCACCCGCAGGTGCTTGCGGAGCTTTACCGCCTCGCGCCGCCCCGTCTCGCTGATCTGGCGCTCCACAAACTCGATCGAGCCGTTCAGGTGCTTGAGACCCGCGGCGAATACGGATGCGACCGGCGAGCCGTTTTTCCGGCAGTAATCCAGCGCTTTCTTTGGATTGGACTGATCACCGTTGAGCTCTTTCATCAGTCCGGGCAGGAACCCCGGGGGGACGACCTTCTTTCTCCGGAGGCTGATCAGCCGCTCCACGAATACCGCCAGGGCAACCAGCGAGCAGAGCCCGATGGGGATCATCATCACCCCGCCCTTGAGCACGAAGTCCCACACGGATTGCACTTCGGTCGCCGACGCCGCCTCCAGCGCTTCGGCCGCAGGCTCGCCCGCTTGCGACATCACCATCCAGCCGATGTGTTGAATCCAGACAGACACGTTCAACCGTCCTTATGAGTGAGAGTGATCAGTGGGGAATCGACTCATCCGTCCGCCCGCCCCGGCAGCGGCGCCGGTTGCAGACTGAGCAGTCGCTCGCCGGCCAGCTCCGCCCAGCGCGTCTTGCCGTGCTCTTCCTGCAGGCGCTCGTACTGGGCCGCCGCCTCGTGCGGCCGGCCCAGCTCCTCGAAGCACCGGCCGGCCTCGTACAGCGCCGCCGCGCTCCATTCGGGGCAGGCGTAGAGAATGTCAACCTTCAACAACTCGCGGGCCGCATCCTCGAACTGCCGGCCCGCATACAGGCATTCGCCGATCTGGAACTGCGCCCGGGCGGCCGTGGGACCGGAGTGGCGATCGATGACCTTGCGGTACTCCGCAATCGCTTCATCGAAGCGACCCTGGTTCTCCATCGCCCAACCCACGCCGAACTGCGCCTGGAACCACAGCTCCGAGTCGCCGAATCTCCGCAAGTACTCGGCGAATGCGGCTTCGCTTCCGGGCCACAGTTGCAGCGCGGCCAGGCACTCACCGAGCCTGAGCAGCGCCGGGTCGCACGCGCCGTCGTCGCCATGTTCATCCACCACCCGCCGCAGATGCGTTGCCGCCTGCTGATGCGCGCCGGTACGGTACAGCGCTTCGCCGCACAGCAGGCTGGCCGAGGCAATGAGCCCGCTGCCCGGACTCGATTCGATGAACCGGTTCA
>CP070772.1:928495-935971 GCA_020345805.1 Phycisphaerales bacterium
GTGGTTGCACATCCCGCCAAAGAAGATCGCGTCGCCTGTGGTGAAGCACCGCGCGAACAGAGAGCGGCCATTATGCCATTTGCCGGTGCCGAAGGTGTCGTAACCGGCTTGCCGAAACTGCTCGGGGAATGTGACGAACGGGCAATCACCTCTTTGCCCGGCGGGAACCGCCCAGCTCTGGGTCACGGACTTGGGCAGGTTGAAGTAATGGCGTCCGGTGAGCAGCATAGCGCGGCTGGGCATGCACACCGCGCCGTGATGCGAGCCCGTGATGTAAGTGTTGGTGAACGCGGTGCCGCCGGCGACGAGCCGATCCAGGTTGGGCGTGATTATCTCGTCATTCCCCAGCGCATGAACGGTGTCGAACCGCTGATCATCGGTGAACAGAACGAGGATGTTCGGTTGCTCCGCTGGCCCGATGGTGGGCCCTCTTGAAGAAACGGCCGCGCATCCCGTCAGCGCCACTGACACGGCGCCGATTCCCGATGCCTTCAGAAAGCCGCGACGATCAATCGGCAATCCCATTGTTCACCTCCTGCCGGCTGTGTCCCTGTTCCCTGTACTTGTTCAGCAACTCCGTCAGGCGCTCCACCACTTCCGGGCGCTGCAGGTACAGATTAGTCGTTTCCGCCGGATCGTCTTGCAGGTTGTAGAGTTGGCCGATCGGCTCGCCTTCCTTCGGATCGATCTTCTTCGGCTGCGTAAATCCTCCCGAACCGCGTCCCAGGATGAGCTTCCACGGCCCCTGGCGGATGGCGAATACCCCGCTGATCGAGTGATGCACCGTCGCCTCACGAATCGGCTCGGGGGATTCATCTCCGAGCAGTCGCGGCAGGATGCTGTAACTGTCCCCACCCGCACCCTCCGGCAGTACCTGGCCCGCAATCGCGGCGAACGTCGCTAGCAGATCAACCAGACAGATCGTGTCTTCGCACTTCGCGCCGGGCTCAATCCGTCCCGGCCATCGCGCGATGAACGGTATTCGATGGCCGCCCTCCCAGATGTCCGCCTTCTGCCCCCGGAAGGTATGGTTCGCGCGATGGTCGTACTGTTCGATCTGCCGTTGCGACCAGTACGCGCCGTTGTCGCTGGTCATGATGATCAAGGTGCTTGCCGCGAGTCCGTTTCTGTCCAGGGCTTTCAGCACTTTGCCGACGGTCCAGTCCACCTGCGCCGTGAAGTCGCCGTAGGGGCCGGCTTCACTTGAGCCGCGGAACTCCTCGACCGGCAGCCACGGCGTATGTGGCGCGGTCAACGGTAAATAAAGGAAGAACGGGCGCCGCGATTCGGATGTCCCCGCCTGATCGATCCACTCAAGTGCTTTCTGCGTCAGTGCCGGCAGAACATCTTCGTGCGTGAAGTCCGGCGCAATCGGCCCGGCCCGCCAGTAGGCAGGCATCTTCGAAGCATCGATTTGCCCGGAGGGAATCTGTGTCACGCGATCGTTCTCGATGTAGCAATACGGCGCCATGTCCAGCGAGGCGGAGATGCCGAAGAAATAATCGAAGCCGAGATCGCACGGCCCGCCGTCGATCGGCATCGTAAAGTCCGTATTGGATCCGTCATTGCCAACCCACTTTCGCGGGGCGCCGTCTTTGGTGGCCCAGCCCAGTCCCAGATGCCACTTGCCGATGCAGGCGGTTCGGTAGCCGCTCTCCTTCAACAACGATGCGACGGTCACGCGGTCCGGCTCGATCAACGGCCCGTCGTATCCCATCAGCACGCCCTGCTTCAATTGAGTGCGCCAGGCATATCGGCCGGTTAGGAGGCCGTAGCGGGTAGGCGTGCAGACCGCCGACGGAGAATGCGCATCCGTGAAGTGGATTCCCTCGGCAAAGAGCCGGTCCATGTTGGGCGTGGGGATCTTCGATTCGCCGTTCAGGCATCGGAGATCCCCATAACCCAGATCGTCGGCGAGTATGAACACGATGTTCGGCCTGCCTGCCGGCTCTTCACCCGCCCACAGCGCCGGAGACGACACAAGGAGGGCGGCACCGATGCAGGCGATTCTCAGAGAAACACGAGGCGGCGATCCATCCATCGGCTGATCTCCTCCAGACCGTCACCGGCGGCACCCGGAGGCGCATTGTAGCGCGCCGGTGCGCGCCGTTTCATCCGGCGCTTGGGCCCGGGACGCAAGGTGAAATTACCCGCCGGAAGGGGATTGTTTCCGCTGGGATTAATACCTGTGTGGGTTAGAATCAACTCATTCTGCAGGAGGATTACACCATGAAGCGCTTATTGAGGTACGCAGCCGGTTGTCTGCTGCTCACGGCCTTCCCGGGGTGCCCTGCGGCGGAAGCGGATTCGGTGTTCACCATCGAGGATCCGCCCGTGGACTTCGAGGTCATAGACGCGGATGACGGCAGCGGCCAGTACTACTTCGACGGCATCGGCGACTTCGGGCCGTTCGCCACCTTCAACGATGCGGTGCTGGGAAGCTTCGGCGAGGCCCGCTCGATGGCCGAGTTCGACATCTCGCCGTTCACCGTTCCGCCGGACGAGTACATCAGCGTCGCCACTTTCGAGGTGAAGCTCACGGATATTCACGTGTTCGGGCTGGGTGTGGATGGCGAGACTCCCGAAAGCCTGGCCGCCGATGGATACGTGGGCGACGGGATCGAGGAGATAAGTGATTTCCAGATCGCCGACGGCAATCTCCTGGATTCAGTTCCCACGCCGGATCCGTATGTCGGACAGGTGCTGAGCTTCGACGTGACGTCGTTCGTTACCGATCTTGTCGATGCCCAGGAGACTTGGGTCGGCCTTACCGTGCGGGCCGAGACTTTCGGCGGACTGATGATGGAAGAGGGCGACGGCTTCCCCAGACTTATCATCGAGACGGCGGTGGAGGACGACTGCCCCGCCGATGTCAACCACGACGACACCGTGGATATCGACGATGTCTTCGAGGTGCTCGGTCACTGGGGTGAGTCGGGCGGACCGGCCGACGTCAACAACGACGGCATGGTGGATATCGATGACCTCTTCGCGGTGCTCGGTGAATGGGGACCGTGCCCGTAAGCACTCCTGCGCGTGCGCCGGTCAGCGCACCGTCGGCGCGGTTTGGGGCTGTCGCGGCGGTGGATTGTCGTCGTGTCTCGCCGGCTATTCTTCCTCAGGCGCCCGTTCGTTGAGGTACTCGATCACCGAGCGCGTGCCCTGGACCACGATCATGTCGCGACGATTCCGGAGCTGCACGGTCGTGTGATCGTCGCGGACCGCGAGGGCGGCAATGTGATGAGGTGTCGATCCCAGCAGGAGCTGCCAGTCATCCTGGGCATCCGGCAGGAGGCACAATGACCGGGGAGTGGCAAGCTGGGCGGCGGCGGCGCTGGACAGGCTCATCGCCACCACTATTACCACCAGGGCGAAGAAGCTGACGCTGGCCGACAGCGCCCGCAGCCAGACCGGGATGGCCAGCCGCAGAACCAGCACCACCCACAGGGCCGCGGTGATCACCATCAGAACGTCCAGGCCCGCCGCGATCTGGAGGTTGGAGTGCCAACTCTCGGCCAGGGCGGGCATCTGGGGCATGGGTTGCATCAGCCCGGTGCGGAAGGGGGAGACCGTCCACCAGATCAGGGCCGCGCCGTTCAGGGCCGCGGTTATGGCGCCGGCGACGGAGAACACGACCACCGCCTGATTGGGCCGCGGCCCGCCCGGCGTGGCCGGGGCCGCGGCGCTGAGCCCGGCGGCGGGAATCGCGATCAGAGCGAAGCAGAGCATCAGCCATTCCGGCTCGGCCATGCCCGCCTGGAGAATCACCATGGGAATCCGGATGAGCATCATGGTCCCGGTGGCGAGGCTCCCGCCCGGCCCTCCCACCAGGTCGGGCACGCCCACCATCGGGGCGTAGCCGAGCCGGTATCCCAGGTATCCCATCAGCCACACCAGCCCCACCACCCCGAGAGTGACGATGATGCCGATGGTCAGGCGCAGCGGGGTGCGGTCAGGCTGGTCCTTGTGCCGGACGCTCTTGGCCGGCTGACGTACCACCAGCAGTCTGGTGCGGGGAGCGGGCGGCCGGGTTGTCTTGCGAACAAGGTGGGTCATTCGGCAGGAAGGAATCTGAAAAGCATTTTCGCCCGTAACCGTCTCTCATATCGGCGCGGGTCATACGTCGGGTTCACTGGATACGCAGAGCCGGAGGGCCATTTGCGTTTCGGGACGGTACCTCAAGTACTATCGGCCGGCCCGGAATGATGCCGAAGCACCCGGTCGCCGGGGAGGCCGGGAAATCGCAGGCGGCTGAGATTCAGGCGGGGCTGGGAACGGTCTCGAGAACCTGCTGGATGATGCGGCGTGTGGAGGCGGTGTCGCCGGCGTGCATGTATGTCTTGCTGATCACCCGATGGGCACAGACCGTCTGCACGTTGGAGACGATGTCCTCGGGTACGCAGTAATCCCGGCCGTGCAGTGCGGCGGTGGCTTGGGCGGCCTGGGTGATGGCCAGCGCCCCGCGGGGACTGACCCCTACCTGCAGATCATCGTGATCCCGGGTCGCCGAGGCCAGAGCGATTATGTAGTCCACCAGCGCCTGATCCACCTTCACCGCTTCGACCTGCCGCTGAAGCTCAAGGACCTCCTCCACGGTCATCACCGGCTCCAGACGGGTCAGCGTGGTGCGGGCCGGTTGTTTGGTGATGATTCGCGATTCATCGTCGGGAGCCGGATATCCGAGGCTGACGCGCATGAGGAAGCGGTCGAGCTGGTTCTCGGGAAGAAAATAGGTTCCTTCGAACTCGTAAGGGTTTTGCGTGGCCACCACGATGAACGGCTGCGGAAGCGGGTGAACCGCCCCCTCCACCGAGACCGCCGGCTCGCTCATCGCCTCCAGCAGGGCCGACTGAGTGCGGGGCGTGGTGCGGTTGATCTCGTCGGCGAGGATGATGTTGTTGAAGACCGGCCCGGGCTTGAACTGGAAGCTGCTGGACTGCCGGTCATAGACCGTCACCCCGATGATGTCGCTGGGCAGCAGGTCCGGGGTGCACTGGATGCGGGCGAAAGAGCATTCGATGCTCCGGGCCAGAGCCTGGGCCAGAACCGTCTTCCCCACGCCCGGGACATCCTCGATGAGAACGTGTCCCCGGGCCAGCAGGCACACGATAATGCGCTCCACGGCCGCGGTATTGCCCATATAGACGCTGGTGATGTTGTCGCGCAGGCGCTCAATCTGCTCGCTGTGCATGGTTCCGGGAAGACTCCGAAATGGCGGATCTGCCTGCCGACCGCGGTGCGGCGGAAGGCCTGGCTCGGCCGAGGATCGACTGCCCCGAGGGCAATACAGTCAGTATATCAGTCCGGGAGACCGGCCGAGGGAGATATGATGGAGCGCCGGCCGTCTGGCCGCGTTTTCGGAAACCTGCGGAAAGGCATTCTCGTTGAGCCAGAGCTCTGTCCTGCCAACCCTGGCCCACGCCGTGATCCGTGATTCGGTGCACTGCCGGAGCTGCGGTTACAACCTGCGCGGACTGGCCGCCGGGGGACGATGCCCGGAATGTGGGTCCGAGATCTGGCAGAGCGTGCTGCACACCGTCGACCCGGCCGCCAGCCGTCTGCCCAAGCTCGTCAATCCGAATCGGGTGGGGACATCGCTGCTATGGCTTATGGGTTGCCTGTTCCTGGCCGGACTGCTGCTGACCGTGTTTGCCCTTGCGATCTGGCTGGAGGAGACCCGTCCGTCCATTCGGTCGCCATTGCCGGGCTTTCTTACCCAAAGGGAGCTGCCGCTGGCGGCGGCGGCGGCGGCTTTCGCAAGTCTGCTCGGCGTGTGGGGGCTTGCGTATCCTCAAGGGCCCGATCCCACGGGAGCGGTGCGAAGAGATCTCAGATTGATGGCTCTGGGATTGACCGTCTGGGCATTGGTGCTCCTGGTGGGAGCCGTCATCAATCAGCAGGGTTTGATTCCGTCATTCTCCGATGCGGTCTGGCCGGCCCTGGGGCTGGCTTCGGATATCGGCGCCGTGATCGGTCTGATGGGTATGCGGGGCGTGCTTCTGGCCATCGGATTGCGGAGCCGCGAGTACCGCAATGCCCGGGGGGCAAGACAGGGGATGCGGGCGATGATCGCGGCCGTCTGTACTCTGGCCGCCGGCCAGTTTCTGCAATTGTTGGATCGCACGATTGCCGACGGGCTGCCCCTGCTGCCAGGGATCGCGCAGATGCTCGTGGCGATCTCCACGCTGATGCTGGTTATCGGCATGGCCTATCTGGTGGTCAATGCCTGGTGGATTCGGTCGTCGCTGCGGAAGCCTCCGCCGGCCCTGGAGGATGTGCTTCTGCCCCCCGAACCACCCGATCGTCACGCGCCGATGGCGGGGGGGTGCTGAGGAGGGGGAATTTCGCAGCCTGCCACCTTGGCAGCCCGTTTCCCCTGCGGGGCATCTGCTGTCATAAGCGACCAGGTCGGCCGCGGATGCCGTTGAGGCCCAAGTCGTTGTTATTGATGCACTTAGGGCCCTCTCGGGTCCCGGAGGGGTTTGGCGCGGCCTTTGAAGGAAGATCTGGTCGGTCCGCCCGGTCAGGCGGTCGTTGCCGGTGGTTTCGATCGCTTCCGTGGACCGGAGGATTCCCCGAACTCGTTGCCAACAAACACTTTGGAGATATTGCATCATGGCCGTAAAAGACCTGGCCTTCGACAACGACGCTCGCAAGGCCCTTCTGAAGGGCGTGGAGAAGCTCGCTGCCGCGGTCAAGAGCACCCTTGGCCCGCGCGGCCGCAACGCCGTGCTCGACAAGTCCTGGGGCGGGCCCACCGTCACCAAGGACGGGGTGACCGTGGCCGAGGAGATCGAGCTGCGCGACAAGGTCGAGAACATGGGGGCCCAGCTCGTGAAGGAAGCCGCCAGCAAAACCTCCGATGATGCCGGTGACGGCACCACCACCGCCACCGTCTTCGCCGAGGCCCTTTTCCGGGCCGGTCTGAGGCAGGTGGCCGCCGGAGCCGACGCCAACGCCCTGGTCCGCGGCATGCACAAGGGCGTGTCCGCGGTGGTCGCCGAGATCGAGGGTATGTCCCAGCCCGTCGCGGACAAGATCGCCGATGTCGCCGCCATCAGCGCCAATAACGATCAGGAGATCGGCAAGATCATGGCCGAAGCCTTCGAGAAGGTCGGCAAGGATGGCGTGATCACCGTTGAGGAAGGCAAGGGCCTGGACACCTATGTCGACGTGGTCGAAGGCATGCAGTTCGATCGCGGCTATCTCAGCCCGAACTTCGTCACCAACGCCGAGGAAATGACCGTCGAGCTCGAAAAGCCACTCGTGCTGATTCACGAGGACAAAATCGACTCCGTCCAGAAGATCGTTCCGCTTCTGGAGAAGGTCATGGACGCCAAGAAGCCGCTGCTGATCATCGCCGAGGATGTCACCGGCGAAGCGCTGTCCACCCTCGTCATCAACAAGCTCCGCGGCGTGCTTCAGGTCGCGGCCGTCAAGGCCCCCGGCTACGGCGACCGCCGCAAGGCCATGCTC
>CP070772.1:936071-943457 GCA_020345805.1 Phycisphaerales bacterium
TGGTGGTCGGTTCGGGCATTTCCATGTGACGCTCCGAAGTCAGCTGCCACCGGAAGGACCTCCCCCGGAAGGTGCGCCGCCTGACGTCTCGCCGGACAACGTGTGCGTGATTCGTGATGGGCCGATCCAGTGCCACAGCGCCGCGGCCGCCAGAATGAGAATCAGCCAATGCACCGGCAGACGGTAACGGAACATGTAGGCCACGATGTAATAGACCAGCGGGAAGGTCAGGAGCGGAATCACCAGGGCCGCAAGCTGCGGAATCGTCGCCTTCTCGCGCGTATACCACAGGCCGAGCGCGGCCAGAATCGTCAGGGCGCTTACGCCCGCCACGGTGATCGGCTGGTGCAGCGGCCCGCACCAGAAGTGAGCGATCCGCGATGCGGTGAGGCGGGTGAACTCGCCGGGGTTTGCCTTGATCCACTCGATCGCCTCGATCCGCGCCCGGCGCATGTACTCGATCTCGCCAACCTCCCGGATCAGGTTGGCCTCGTCCTCGTCTATGCGGGGATGGCGTACTTTCTGCCGGGCAACCATCACGTCGATGTCCGCAGCCGCCCCGTCATGATTGCCCATGCGCAGCTCGAGCCCGAAGTTGGAGCGGATGAAGAAGACCTCGCCGAACGCGGCGTAGTTGCGCACCGCCCAAGGCACGCAGGTGAGAGCCGCGCCGAGAAGGATGATCAGGGCGAAGCCGAATCGCCGGCGGTCCTTGCTCCAGAAGAGCTCGAATGCCATGCAGGTGAGCATGGTGGGCAGAAGTGCCGGCTGAACGTGAAACACCGCCGCCCAACCCATTCCCAGCAGGAACGACCCCATCGCCGAGAGACGCGGGGCGTGCCAGCGACGCACGCAGGCGATGAGAAGCAAAGCGAGCATGATGGCGGTGAGTATCTCGCCGTGCCCGGGCCAGTCCGCCACGAACGCCCAGGCCAGACCGGCGATGACCCCCGGCTGCCTTCCCACCCCCAGCCTGCCCGCGACCCAGGGCAGCATCGCGTACAGAGTCGAGTGGAACACGATCCTGATGAGCAGGGCGATGTAGCCGGCGGTGAGGGTCAGACCGAAGATGCGGTAGATCAGGGCGACCATGCCCGGGGCGACCGGCGGGAGATGCGCGGTGGGGCCTGTGGGGATGACGTAAGGATCGGCGAACTCGCCGCGGTCGGCGAGGTTGTAGGCGATGGCCGGCATCTCCCAGCGGGTGTTGGGGCGCACCCACCGCTCAGAAGCCTTGGTCAGAAAGAAGCACTGAACCGCAAAGGAAAGAAGGAAGATGATGATGAAGGCCCGCAGCGGCGAACGGGCCAGCCAGTCGAGGGGCGCCCGCACGGCATCCAGGGGATTCGGCGCACGATCGGGCGAGTTGATGCTGTTCGGTTCGGGCATTGCCGTGTGACGCTCCGAAACGGGCCGCCCCCGGAAGCCGCCCCAGTAGGCGGCATCCCCGGAACTCGCACTGGCCGAGTTATCATACCGCCGCGAGACACAGCCCCGGTATAACACGCGGATTCGCACCGTACCGTACAGCACGAAGAGAGGCGTGGTCGCGCCGGGAAAAGGAGGCTTCAGGTGGCGGGATCTTCACGCAAAGTCATTTTCGCCGCCCTCATCGGCAACGGCCTGATCGCGATCACGAAGTTCATCGCCGCGGCGGTGACGGGCAGCTCGGCCATGCTGTCGGAGGGGATTCACTCCGTGGTGGACACGGGCAACCAGGTCCTGCTGCTGTGGGGATTGAAGTGCGCAAAGAAGCCGCCGGACGAGCGCTTCCCCTTCGGGCACGGCAAGGAGGTGTACTTCTGGAGCTTCGTGGTCGCGATCATGATCTTCGCGGTCGGGGCGGGCGTGTCGCTTTACGAGGGGATCCATCACCTCCTGCATCCCACGCCGATCGAGCGGCCGGCGGTCAACTACGTGGTGATCGCCCTGGCGGTGGTCTTCGAGGGCGTGGCCTGGTACTTCGCGTTCACCGAGTTCACCAAGGCCAAGGGCAAGTGGGGCTACTTCGAGGCGGTCCACCGGGGCAAGGACCCGTCGATCTTCGTGGTGCTGTTCGAGGATTCCGCGGCGATGATCGGCCTGATCGCGGCATTCCTCGGCGTGCTGCTCAGTCATGTCACGGGCATAATGATCTTCGACGGGATCGCATCGATCGTCATCGGGCTGGTGCTGGGCGGGACCGCGGCCTGGCTCGCCTACGAAACCAAGAGCCTGCTCATCGGGGAAAGCGCGACCAAGCCGGTCGTCAGGGGCATTCGGGAGATAGTCAGCGCCCATCCCGACGTAATGCGGGTCAACGAGCTGCTCACCATGCACATGGGGCCGGACTTCATCCTGCTCAATGTCAGCGTCGACTTTCGCGACGAGGCCACCGCGGGCGAACTGGAGCAGGCGATCGCGCGGATGGACCGCGAAATAAAGGAGGCGTATCCCGAGGTGAGGCGGATATTCATCGAGGCGGAATCGGCCCGGGAATCCGCGGACCCGGCGCCGATGGAGGATGCGTGATTCGCGGCACCCGGCGCCGCTTTACGGTTCCGGCGCGAAGTCGGGCCAGTCGTATTCTTCGGCGATCGCGACGATGATCTCGCGGGCGAGTTCCATGCCGTTGTCGGAGTTGGTCATGATCACCGCCCCGAATCCCAACTCGACATAGGCGTACATCACGGAGCAGTAGCCGTCGTTGATGCCGTTGTGGGTGAACCAGCGATTACCGTCCCGTCCGCGGATGGGCAGGCCCAGGGAGAAGTTCTCGAACTGGCGGGTCACAAGCATCTGCGCCGTGTCTGGCGCGAGCAGCGCGTCGGGGTTCTGTGCGGCCGCGTTCTGCACGCCGATCGCGAAGCGGGCGAGATCCGAGGCGGTGGTCCAGAGGCCGGCTGCGGCCAGCTCCGGATAGGTGCGCCACCGGCCGTCGATCGGCTCGCCTCCCGGACCATGCCCGGCGGCGACGTAAGGAGCACGCGCTTCCGGCAACGGCTGGGCGAACATGCTGCGGCCCATGTTCAAGGGCTTCAGCACCAGCCGGCCCATCAACCCGGGGAAGGAGGTCTCAGTCACATCCATCAGGAGGCGCTGAATGATGCAGTATCCGCCGCCGGAATAGACACCCCGCGTGCCCGGCGTGCGGAAGACCTGCACCGGCTCGGAGTTGGCGGGGGATGCACCGGCGAGCACTTCGTTCAGCGCCGGCACCGCCTCGCCCTTCCGGTAGCCGCGGTACCACGGCACGTTCACGCCGGCCCGGTGAGTGATCAGGCGCCTCAGCGTCACTTTCTCATCGACGGTGAATTCGTTCTCCGCGACCTTCCAGGAGCGGAGATGATCGTTCACATCCGCGTCGAGACTCAGAACGGCGTCATCAACCAGTCGAAGTGCGGCGAACGCGGTCAGAGGCTTGCTGATGGACGCGGCCTGAAAGAGCGTGTCCGGTTGGACGCGGTCGCCGGTGCCGGCGGTCCGTTCGCCGTATCCCCGCGCCCATTCGACGGAGCCGTTGTGAATCACCGCGATGCTGACGCCCGGGACGCAATAATGGGCCATCCGATCTTCAAGCGTAAATTCCCCGGTCGGTTGCTCCTCGTCGCCCTGCGCCGATCGCAGGCTGCGCATGATGCGCTTGATGCGCACATCCGGCTCATTTGCCTTGCCTTCATCGCCCGGTCCGGAGTCGCCGGTGCAGGAGAAAGACAGCGACATCAGCATCATTAGCGGCCCGATCGCGGCATTCCTCATTGACACCTCCTGTCCCAAGACGTGCCTCGCACTTCGCATGGCCTCAGGTTACTCCATTTGAGCCGTCACCTCGAAAACCCACGGCGTTTCCGCCTGCATCCGCTGGATGGTTTCACGGCCGTGGTGGTCACTCTCGGCCACGATCGCGCCGCACACCGGGGTGGATCCGGCTCAGCCAACGATCCGCTCCTCGCGTGCAAACCTCCGAATCGGCAGTTCTTCCACGGCTTCGCTCGTCGGCGCGGCCTTCAGCCGGCCGACTGCGAGGAGGTGACCCAGGGGGTCTCGCTCTCACTGAGCAAGGCGATGCCGGATTTTCAATACGACGCGGGTAAAGGGAAGTTCCGACCCTACCTCAAGACCGCGACGTTGCACGCGATTTTCGAGATTAAATAGCAGAAGCACGGCGAACTGGCGCTAGGGACTATCGAGGAGTCCACGCGAGTTGGCGAGACCGATGCCGCCGTCGACGAGGCGCGGGAACTGGAGTGGCAGCGCTATCACCTCGAGCAGGCCATGCGAACACGAAGTCCGGATTCAACCAGATCGACCGAGACCCATTCCGTCACCATGCCATTGAGTGTCACGATCCGCGCAGCACCGCCGACGGACTCGGCACCAGCGTCAGCCGGGGCTACAAGGCAAGATCGCGCCTCCTCAAGCGGCTTGAGCAGGTGATCGCGATACCGGTCCGGGAGGAAGGCTGAGAACAGGGGGACCGCCACAACCGTCCGGCTGCACAAGGCGCGGCACATGAACAGCGACAGCGAATGGTACCGCGGTCACGACCTGATGCGTGAACGGCTCAGGGAATCGGATCTGCGCGCCGACGATTCGCCGCAGCCGCCTTTGCCCGCAGGTTGTATCGGTCAGACCGTCCCCCGGTCGCAGGTTCGGGGACAGAAACTCCCGAGTAATGCCAGATCCACGTCGAGGTGGGCGCCAGGCCCTCTTACTTCAGGCCCCTTCCGGATGCTCTGTCGAAACCGCCGTTTCGGACCAGCTTCCCGGCCGTGCAGCCAAGCCTGGCGGGCCGAGGAAAGGGGACCCCAGGCCGCTGAATGGCCATGTCTGCAAATCCCAATAACACTCTCGAGAGCGACGATGGGGATGGCCGGCGGCTCTCCTCGGCGGAGCAGTCTGCCGTTCATGCCGTGTGCGGAGATGGTGTCATGATGCCTGTCACATTCTTTCAGCGGGCGGCGGCAGCAGTGCTGTGCGCCGCGGTTGTAGCGTCGATGGCCAGCGTGGGGATGGCCTCACCCCCCATTACAGGTCCGGCGGACGGGCCGACCACAGGGCCGCCAACCGTGGAGCAGGCTCGGGAATACCAGCAGGCGGGCCGCTGGGAGGAGGCCGCGGAGGCCTGGGAGCAGATTGCGGACGCGGAGCCCGAGAACGGAACCGCGTGGTTCAACCTCGGTTACTGCCTGCACGCCGCAGGCCACCTCGAACGAGCGATTGAGGTGCACCAAAAGGCGGCCGCGTTCGAGGAGTACCGCGGGATCGCCTTGTACAACCTCGGTTGTGCGCTCGCATTGATGGGTAAACCTGACGAAGCGTTTGAGGCCCTTTTCGCTTCTCAAGCGGCAGGGTTCCGCATGCGAGGCCAGGCCGAAGGCGACTCAGACCTCGATTCGTTGCGCGCCGATCCCCGCTATGAAGCGCTGCTTGCACGAGAAAAAGCCGGCTTCGAGCAGCAGATCCAGGAGATCCTCGGACGCGTGCAACAGATCCTCCGCCAAATGCCGGAGTTCACGCAGCGCCTCGCCATGATCGCACAGCAAGCCATCGGAAGGGCGCGGAACACGTTCGGCGCATTTCAACAGAAGCTGGCCCAGGACGAGCGGTTTGCGCCTATTGCCCAGCGCATTCAGGAACTGCTCGGGGGCGGCCACCAGGGAGCAGAGTCGGCCGACGCGCCCTCCGGTCCGCCAATAGTGGAGCAGGCTCGGGAATATCAGCAAGCGGGCCGCTGGGAGGAGGCCGCGGAAGCCTGGAGGCAAGTTTCGGAGGTGGAGCCCGAGAACGGATCCGCGTGGTTCAACCTCGGCTATTGCCTTCACGCCGCGGGGCACCTCGAACAGGCCATTGAGGTGCACCAAAAGGCGGCCATGTTCGACGAGTACCACGGGATCGCCTTGTACAACCTCGGTTGTGCCTATTCACTCATGGGGCGCCTCGACGAGGCCATGGAGGCTCTTTACGGCTCGCGAGATGCCGGCTTCGATCTCACGGGGGTGATCGCGGACGACAGCGATCTGGACAATCTTCGCGATGATCCCCGCTTCCTGGAACTGCTGACCGAACTCAATATCGACCACTAGGCGATGGCCGCACCGGCCCGGCGTAGGTGACCGAAACCGAGTTGGTCGCGGTGACATTCCGAGCGGGAGCCGGCTCCGTCTGCCGTCAAGCTCTCGAACGACCCGGTTCGCTCTGATCTTATCGCCAGGCCGGTATAAGTCGAAAGCGACCCAGACCCGGGCACGACGGGGCTGGCAACAGGGCGGCCGGAAGTTCTTTCAACGGGCGGGTGTTGCTGACGGAGATTATCGGACACCTGACGGGCCCAGCTTAACCCGCGCCCCGCAATCCCCGATATGAAATAACCGGCGGGATATCCTGTCGCCCGCGCCCGCGATTGCCGCAGAAAAGAGCTCGATGAGCCAGCCATCCGCGAAAATCCTCATTGTCGATGACGAACCGCACATGGCCTACGTGTTGCGCTACAAGCTCGAGACGGCCGGCCATCGAGTGATAATCACGAACAACGGCGCGGACGCCTACGAGATCGCCTGCACCCAGCGGCCCGATGCCGTCGTGAGCGATTTCCGCATGCCGGGCGGCTCCGGATTCGAGCTGGCCACGCGGCTTCACGCGAATCCCGAGACTGCCCACATCCCCCTGATCATGCTCACCGCCCGGGCCCACAAGCTCAAGCCATCGGAGATCGTCGATACCAACATCCAGCACCTCATGGAAAAACCCTTCAGCCCGACGGAGCTTCTGGAGAAGCTCAACGAGCTGCTCCTTGAGATGACGACACGCGATGCGGGGGACCGCGCGGCATGACCATGTCCGGCTCAGAACCCGCCCGATACCTTCAGCCCACGCTCTGGAACGCGGTGCATGAATCGCCGGGGCCGCTGATCTGGCGACTGGATGCCCGAGGCGAGATCACCTCCCGGCCCGCCGCGGATGGGCCCGCCAATCTCTGGCTCCATTCCGAGGCGCTGGAAAGGACCTTGTCCGCAAACGTTGGCCGGTGGCTGGATGCAACGGACGCCGCCCCTCACGAGCTCTTTGAGGGCTGCGCCCTCGTCCCCGTCGCCCGTGCCGATCGTGCTGAACTCAAGGTTGCCCTGATCATCGAGCCGGCGGCACTGGACAGCGGGGAGCTGGCGGCGATCTGTGAAGAGCAGCACGTGGATCCGGCGATGATGCGCCGAGCTCTGGAGCCTTTCGTCTTCACCCGCGATAACTACGTGCGGCAGCTTTCCGGGCTGATCTCGCAGGCCAGCTCGGACCGGGAGATGGCCGCCCAGAGCGAATTCGCCGCAAACGACCTCGCCAAACAGCTCGCCGACGTCTACGAGCAGATCACCTTCCTGTTCCGGCTCAGCCGCGAGATGACCACGCTGGACT
>CP070772.1:943557-950809 GCA_020345805.1 Phycisphaerales bacterium
ACAGCGCGAGTTCATAAACACCGTGATCCGACTGTGTCGTGAGATCGCCGGCGATCGCCCCGTTCTTCCTTACGTCTGGCATCGTCGTCCGCCGAGCAGCCGCAAGTTAAGGTATGAGCCGCCTCATCTGTCGTTGTTGCCCGATGAGGAGATCCGCCGCTCTGTCCGCTGGGCGCTGGATGCGGGTGCCGACGGCATCGTGTGGTGGGGCGGGGACAATTTCGAGATCGAGATGATCCAGGGGCCGCCGCCGTCCGAGGGAAGCGGGCGTCAGCGGTATC
This sequence comes from Phycisphaerales bacterium, assembly GCA_020345805.1. Taxonomy (GTDB): domain Bacteria; phylum Planctomycetota; class Phycisphaerae; order Phycisphaerales; family SM1A02. The sequence goes on from CP070772.1 coordinate 943,839, forward strand.
TGAGACTGAAATCGGTGTACGCGGAGGAAAAGCCCCGGGGGATGAGCTACGAGGCCTACCTGGACTCGCTTCACCGCAGGATCCTGCGCATGCTGGGGGAGGAGATTTCGCGGTACGAGTGATGATGCAAAGGAGGGGCGGTCCCGCGGGCGGGGGATTGGGGACCTTCGCGCGGGGAATCGCCGGGCAACCGGATCTCTACGGTCCGGGCGGGATTCAATGAAAATCGAACCTGTCCCGTTTTTCGGGCCGGTCGGGGAAAGGCGATGATGCAAAAACACCCGCCTCCGGGGGAGGCGGGTGCTCGGGTTTGGCGTCAGATGGGGGGGCTCAGTTCCTGCGCCGGCGGGCGGCGGCCACTCCGAGGAGGAGAGGCATCAACGCCGCGGGGGCCGGAACCTCGATACGCTGGAGGTTGTCGATCCGGAACGAAGTGAAGGCCGCATCGATCGATGCGTCGATCGCATCGAAGGTCATGTTCTCGAACACCGCGAAGCAGATTTCCGGATCAGTGTAGTTCGAAGCCACCGTTGCCTCCTCGACGAACACCCCATCGAGGTAGGTGGTGAAGGTCGTATAGCCGGGATTGGTTATCCAGGCCATGGCGTACCTGACGACAGGCACATCGAACTCAATCCTGAAATACGGCTCGGCGTATCCGAGCAGGTTGAGCCCGTTGATGCCGGGGAATCCATCGCTGGTGTCGGTCCGGAAGTCGGTGCCGTAAAACGTGACGCCGAATTCGGGCTGCCATTCAGTCCCGGTCTTGTCGCCCTCCGCGAACTCGTCGAAGGTGATGAAGGGGTCGATCCCCAGGCCGTACGAGTTCGTGTAGATGTCGGCAGCAGCGCTTTGAGCCAGCGCTCCCATCACGATGACGCCTATCCCGACAACTATCGCTTTCATGTCATTTCCTCCTGTGTTGAGTGCTGCGAATCGCGATTCGCGAGGCCGTCTTCGGCCGCGCTCCATATATATACAATACCGCCGGGGGTCCGTGACCATAGTGTTCAGCGCACCCCCGTCCGATTCCGAGCCTAACACCGGTCAGGGCGGAGAACAAGGAAAAAGATCGGTATGCGGAGCGAATCCGCCGCCACGCGGGGGCAGCGTCTGATCCCGTGGCAGGGCAGGGTGATCGTAAGTGTTGTCAGGGCATTGAGTTACTGCCGCGATGCAGCCCGGTGAGCCCGTTACCGGCCGGTCGGGCCGTGCCGGCCGCTTCGGTCTTGATTCGGCCACCGGGGAAGGGGACAATGGCCATAACGGGCGAGGTACCGGGCGGGGGCCTGCGAATGAGGGCCGCTTTGGCCTCTCCCGGCCATTCATCGAGCATCGGAGGACGAAGGATGTTCACCAGATATGCCGCGCTGCCGGTTGTTTTCGCCGCGCTGATCGCCAATGCCGCATCCGCCGACGATGTCTATGTCACGGACTTTGACGACCTGGCGCTGGGCCACACGGAGAACCCGGCCAATCCCGGACATGACGGGTGGTATCTCCAGAACGCCGGGCCCGGCGCTTACGGCGAGATCCAGGATGTGATCGCCAACGACGGGAAAGCCCTGCACGAGTTCGCCCCCGCCTCGGCGGGCAACGGCGTGCAGACCATGGACCGCCGGCTGCTGGGCGAGGATCCGGGCGTCATCCCCGGCGCGACCATCACCCTCAGCGTCGATTTCTACTGCCACAGCAGCGACCTGACCACCATCAACATCTACGAAGCCCTGCTGAGCGTGTGGGACGACACCCATCCGGGCTTCTTGATGATGAAGATCAAGCTCTCCGGCGGCAACGGCACGCCCAAGATCGACACCGGCATCGACGTGGTGATGTACGAGTTCAACAACGATCCCTACGAACCGAACAACGTGTGGATTCCCATCACCGTCGGCCAGGATCTGCCCTGGGACACCTGGCACAGCCTTACGTTGATTATCGACTACGCTAACGACGAGTATGTCTCCATCACCGTCAACGGGGAGACGGAGGACCTGTCCGGCAAGACGCCCGAGCGGAGCTGGCCCGACTGGCTGCAGGGCACGCGGCTGCGGCGGATCCAGGCCGAGTGCATCCCCTTCGTGTGGGAGCCGCCCCACGAGTCCGATGATGACATCTACTGGGACAACTTCTCCCTCACCACCGACGACATCAACCCGCCCTGCCCCTGGGATTGCTTCCCCACCAACGACGACGGCACCTACGGTGACGGGACGGTGAACATCGACGACCTCTTCGCGGTCCTCGGCCACTGGGGCGACTGCGACGATCCGGAAGACTGCCCCTGGGACTGTCATCCCGACAACGGCGGCGGGTCCTATGGCGACGGGACCGTCAACATCGACGATCTCTTTGCGATCCTCGGCCATTGGGACGATTGTCCCATTGCCACCGGCGCCTGCTGCTTCCTCGACGGGTCGTGTCAGGATCTGATTCCCGACGACTGCGTGGCCGCGGGCGGCACCTTCTACGGCACGTATCACGATTGCGCGAATTTCCAGTGCCCGCCCCCGCCGGACAACGATGAGTGTGAGTATGCCCGGGAGGTGTTCATCGGAGGCGACGCGGTCATCGACGACACCACGGGGATGGGTATTCCCAACATCGAAGGCTGCGGCAGCGCGCCGGACCTCCAGGCGGGCACGCGGTGGTATTACGTCATCGGCGACGGCACCACGCTCACCGCCAGTCTCTGCAACCCGGGCACCGACGACTGGGACTGCGCGATGAGCATCTATTGCGGCTGGGACTGCGACAGCCTCAACTGTGTGGACGGCAACGATGCGGGCATGGATCCGGACTGTATCCTCGGCGACAACCTCGCCCCCGAAGTGATCTGGTGCAGCGAGGCCGGAACGACGTACTGGATCGCCATCTACGCCTCGCAGTTCGCCGACCCCAACGAGGGCATCTTCGAGCTGACCGTGACCTCCGACGGCGTGCCGTGCGACGATCCGCCGCAGTGCTATTGTGAACTGTCCTGCACCGGCGACCCGGAGGGCGAGGAGTGCTACGAGGACTGGGACGGCGCCGATCCCGTCTTCGACAACTACAACGGCGGATGCAACGACTGCAACGACCCGCATCATTACAGCACCATCGAGTGCGGCCAGACGGTGTGCGGGACCGCATCGGTATATCACACCGCCGCGGACCTGGACTGCGACGGGGCGATCGATCTGGATGAGAACCAGGAGCCGATTGTCTATACCCTGCGGGACACGGACTGGTATCGCCTGGAAGTTCTGAACGACAACACCACGGTGACGCTGAACTTCAACTCGGAGTTCCCCGGCCTGTGTGGGCTCCTTCCTGACACCTGTGATAACCCGTACTTCATCGTGGTGGGCGCCACCACGAACTGCGAGATTATTACCTTGGAGGCGACGGGCCTGGATGCCGGCACCTACATCGTCTGGGCGAGCACCGACGGCTGGCCCGCGGTGGGGTGTGAACACAACAACTACAGTGTGGAGGTGATCTGCACGAGCCGGTAGCGCCGGGATGAACCGTCTCTGCTGTGTGCGACGGGCCGCTTGCGGCTTTGCGATTCGGCGCGAATCACATCATCCCCGCATTCTGCGGCGGGTGATGATTCGGTGATGGTGATGGATTGCGCCGCTACGCGGTGGCGGGCTTGGTGTCCTCGGCCTCGCGGTCCGCGGCCTCTTCGGTCTTGGCGGTGGGGTAGCTGATGCGGCCGTGATGGATGGCGCAGAGTCGATTGATCATCGCGTCCTCGATCAGCCCCAGCTCGCGGAAGGTGAGATCGGACTGGTCGAACTGGCCGTCGATGAGGCGCTTGCGGGACATTTCGCGGACGAGGGTTTCGATGCGGGAGGGGTTGGGCTCGGTCATGGCCCTCGTTGCGGATTCCACCGCGTCGGCGAGCATGAGCACCGCCGCTTCCTTGGTGCGCGGCTTGGGGCCGGAATAGCGAAACTCGACCTCGTCCACGGACGCTTTTTCATCAGCCTCGGCCTGGGTCTTGGCGGCGTGGTAGAAATACTCCACCAGCGTGGTGCCCTGGTGTGATTCGATGAAGTGCTGCACGGACCGGGGCAGGCCGTACTCGCGGGCGAGCTCGATGCCGTCTTTCACGTGGCCGACGATGACGAGCTGGCTCATGGTGGGGCGGAGCTTGGAGTGCTTGTTGTAGCCGCTGGCCTGGTTCTCCACGAAGTATTCGGGCTTGTTCATCTTCCCGATGTCGTGGTAGAGGGCCCCGACATAAACGAGGAGCGAATCGGCGCCGATGGCGTCGGTGGCGGCCTCGGCGATGTTGGCTACCTGCAACGAATGGTTGTAGGTGCCGGGGGCTTTCTGCTGGAGCTGGCGCAGGAGGGGCTGCTTGGGATCGCGCAGCTCGGCGAGGGTCATGCCGGTGGTGATGTCGAAGAGACGCTCGATGGAGGGGAGAATGCCGAGCACGAAGAAACCGACGGCGAAGCTGGAGAGAACGGCGGCCGCGGCCCGCCAGAGGATCTGGTTCCACGCTCCATCCACCAGCGGGGTGACGAGGATTCCCAACATCAAGGCCCCGAGCCCCAGCACCGCCGCGGCGACGGTGGCGGCCCGGATGAGGGATGAGCGGTGACGCACGTCGCGCAGTTGCGCGATCATGGTTCCGCAGCCGGCGATGAGCAGGATGAACCAGCCGATTCCATGCCCCAGCGAGAGCGTGACGAGGACGCACTGAGCGCCGCTGACGAAGAGGGCCAGGCGCTGATCGTAGGCCAGGAGAGTCACCACCGCGACGAAAAGCGTGGGAGCGATGGCGGCGGGGAACATGAAGCTGGGAGTCTTGGCGCTGACGAGAACGGTGACGGCGAGCATCCCGCCCATCAGCAACGCCAGGCCGGTCATCCGCAGAGCGTTGCGCACAATCCGCGGATAGGCCATGAATACATGGACGGAGAGGAAAGCCAGGAGTATGCCGACCAGGCCCAGGATCCCCAGGCGTGGCAGCCAGAGCACGTGGGCGGGAGCGTAGGCGGTGAAGAAGTCGGTCTCCTTCAGTACGTCGTTGTATTGGGCTATGGTGAGCTTGTCGCCCCGCTGGTAAAGCGGCTCGTCGGCTTTGTGCTCGATCATCACCGGGTCGACGGCTGCGGCGCGGCCGTCTTCCTGATTCTGCGTCTCGACCTGATCAAACTGCAGCGTGGGCTGGGGCTGCCAGGTGAGCCGGGCCAGCACGAACGGCGCCACTTCCGGCGGAAAGCCCGCATAAGCGACGAGCTCGCTGAGACGTTGCTCCATTCCGGTCACATCCGGATTCAGCTCGATGGCGTCGACGAGGAGCGGCCTCTCCAGAAGTCCGGTCGGCCCCAAGAGCGCGCGGTTCATTTCGGACGTGGTGGAGAAGACCTGGTATTCCTGACTGTCAATGAGCGGATTCAGGCGCAACTGGCCGTCGATGAGTTGCTCGACATACTCGCTCCATTCCGGAATCGCCTCGCCGTCGGCGGACATCGCCTGCAGGGCGGCGAGTCCGGCGTCGGTGAGGTCGAAGCTCTCGCGCAGTTCGGCGCTGATCTCCTCATCGACGGAGCTCTTGCCCGCCACGACCTTGGGCAGCCCGAGCAACGCCGCCTCCAGCCGGCTGATGTACGCGTCATTCAAACGGTAGATGCGCGGTGAGGATCTGCGGACTTCTTCGCGCTTCGCCTCCGTGGCCTCCTCGTCGGCGACGAGATAGTCCAGACGCTTGAGGCGCGTGCTGGTCATGATCTGTCCGTCGCGGACCAGCACCTGCTCCCGACCCCAGATCACCAGAGCCCCGGCCACCAGAAGCAGGGCCAGGGAGATGAGCATGGCATTGACGAATTCCGGCTTCTCCAGCAGGACCTTCGGATCAAACGTCGGCTTGGGCAGATTGCGGCGCAACTCCTCACGGCGCGCCGCCGTTTTGACCTGGCCGGATCTGGGTTTACTGGACTTGGACATCGCGCCCCTGCTCCGGGGTTCCGCTCGGATATGGCCGACCCGCTGCGGTCATCCGTGCCGGCGATTCACACAGGATATCGGCTTGAAAGTCCGGGACAATCCATAGCTCCGGCCGACGAAGAAGGGAACTCGACCCAATCAAACTGCGAACAACACTCGCCCCGTTGACATCCTGACGCCGCAGGGCCATTCTCTGGGCCGCCCGGGCCTTCAGGGCAGTCTCCAGCTTCCCCAGCTTCAAGGGGCCGGTCCCCGCAACATTCGAGATGAGAAACCGTTTTCGCGCCATTTTGATTCGACTGATTTGCATTTGTCTGGCGGCGGGGGCTTGCTTGGCGGCCGGCTGCGCCGGCCGGCAAAAGTACGCGGCGACCGTCCAGCATGTGCAGCCCGGGGAGGAAGCGCCCCTGAAGCTGACGCTAAGTCCGGCCGAGCAGACCGAGGTCCGCCGGATCCTGCGCTCGGTCGCGGAAGGTGAGGAGCCGGTCAATCCGCCCGCGGCCGCGCCGCGGGGGATGCGGTTCATCGATGTGCCGAACGCGGTGCGTGCCGCCTGCGCGGAAGTCGAGATGGCGGTGGTGTCCACGCAGAGGATTGAGAAGGGAGGTGGGGGGGGCGGGGGGTATAAGTTTGCGTTGAAGACGATCGAGGACTGGCCGGCCGAGCTGGTGGTGATGCGCACCGATGATGATCGGATCTATCAAGCGACCGCCACGGTGGGCCGGTTCGAGGATCGCGTGGCCCGCGCCGAGCGCCTGCTCGATGCCCTGCAAAAGCAGATGCGCGCCTTCGGCGCCAAGCCCCGCTTCAACCGCGACAACCCCTGAAAGACGCGTCACGCAGAAGAAAAGGGGTCGGGAGTCTTTTTTCGAGGATGAAAAAGGGGTCGGGAGTCTTTTTCGGGTTCTCGCCCGGCGGGCGTGCGCCAGTGCTTGCGGGCAGGGCTTGCGGTCGGCGGGTATGTCGAAGATGTCGTCGATGTTCACCAGTCGCTGCCGGGTGGTTCGTGATATGATGCCGCCGCG
>CP070772.1:950909-958118 GCA_020345805.1 Phycisphaerales bacterium
TCCAGGCCACCACGACATGACCGTCGGTGGTGGCGGCGATCTTGGGGCTGGTCTTGAAGGTGTAGCCGGTGGTGAGTTGCACACCGTCATCGCCCCACAGCATCTCGCCGTCGGGGCCGACCTTGTAGGCAACCATCTGATCGGACCCGCCTCGCACCTCGCGGAAGCTCAGGAGGGCATTGCCGTCGGCGTCCACGTCCAGGCCGTAATGCTCGGTGGAGGTGTAGTTTCGGTCGGCCACCCTGATGCCGTTGTGAGGCCACAACTCGTTGCCGGCGGCATCGAGGCGCTGGAGGCAGACGTCGAATCCGCCCGCTGCGTCGTCGAACCAGGCGATGTAGCACCCGCCGTCGGCAGTGGGGGCCATCAGCGGGTAGCTCTGGGCTTGGGGCCGGTCAGCAATGGCCAGATTCTGGGCCGGATCCGAGGACCATCCACCCGGAGCGTTTTGCGCTGAGGCCGCGACGGCGATGCCTGCGACCACCGATTGGAGAAAAGATTTCCTGTTCATCTCATATCCCTCGCAGTCAAAGTGAGACGCTCGCTGAACGCCCGCCCCCAACGAGGCGGCCTCCTGAGGGATCGGGCTTACCACTCCCCGGCCGATTGGACGGATCAAGCTGTGGATCCGCCTACCTTCAACGTCCCATGATACGGCAGAAGAGGGCAGAAACGAAATAAATTGCATGTTTATTTGCAATATTTTCACCTTGCCCCCCTGAACTGCTGTTACCATAGACTTGTCACCCCGGCCGGGGATGCGACTGCAGGAATGAGGGCTGCCATGACCGACGGCTCAGTATCCAGTGATGCCGCCATCGAGGAGAGGATCCGCGAGGTCGGGGCCGATCTGGCCCAGACCCTGAGGATGGTCATCGAGGCCGTGCCGGGCCGGCCGCTGCGGCCGAACCAGCTCGCCCGTGAGCTGGGCCTGAACCGGGCCATCTCCAGCCGGGTCCTCAGCGCCACCTCCAAGAAGGATCCCCTGGAGGTGACCCACCTCATCCCCGGCCCCGAGCCGCTCCGCAGCCTGCTGCGGGCCGCTTCGGCGAAGGATGTCGATTCGGACCTCGTCGCGCGGGCGGAGGCTGCGGTCGCACAGTTTGAGCTGCTCATCAGCAACGAGGCCGGCACGCGAAGCGGGCTCGATGCCATCATCAGCTCCCGCCTGCCCGATGCCCGCGAGAAGCTGGAGCTAGCGGCCAAGTACTCGACCTTCAAGGGGATGTCCCAGCTTCTGGGCGTCCAGGCCGAGACCTGGGTCACCTCGATGCTCATCCATCCCGCGGCCGACGATACGATTCGGCTGGACGTGGCGCCGATCCACGGGGCCCTGGGCATGCAGCGGCTTCGCTCCGGTGTCCCCGTCGATTTCAGCTTCGGCAAGGCCCCCCCGGAAGAGGAAGAGCCCACTGGCGAGTCCGATGCCCCCCCCATCGGCTCCATGCCCCTGGACAAGTTCTATACCAACCCGCCGGCAAAGCTGAAGGTCCGCCAGGAAGGCGAAGTCGTCATCCACAGCCTCGCCGGCGACGGCCTGGGCCCGCGCTCGGTGGTGGATATGCTCGCGGCCGATCATCACCACGCCGCGATTGAACGATACTCATCAGGCCCGCGGCAGCGCCGGGGCTCGGCGGTGGTGCCCGACATTCCGGTCAAGGTCCTGCTGTTCGACGTACTGCTTCACGAGGATGTCTTTCCCGGGTCCGAGCCGGAATTACTGGTCTATGACATGGGGATGAAGGGACGGGCCGATGTCAACGATCCCAAACGCGACATCGATCGCATGACCGTGCACGAATCGATCGAGTTCCTCGGTCGCGACCTGAGCCGGTTCCACGCCACGGAGGTGCCGAACTACGTGCAGATGCTGCTGCACGTCTGCGATCGGCTGAGATGGCATGCAGAGAAATTCCGGGGGTACCGCTGCCGCATCCAGTACCCTGTGCACGGCTGGCAGGTGTGCATGGCCTTCGACCCTCCGCCGGCGCCTGAGCAGACCTGAAGGTTCACAAAAGAGAAAACCGGTAGTTCCAACCGGACAAATGAAACTCCCGAGACGTTGTGGAGGCCTCGATGGCCCTGCTCAGGTCCAGTTGGCCAAGACCTCGAAGACGTCATCAATGTCGACGATACCGTCGTCGTTCAAGTCCTCCGGGCAGTCATCACACGGTCCCCACGCAGCAAGGACTGCGAAGAGGTCGTCGATATCCACGACCAGGTCACCGTTGACGTCGCCGGGCACTATGGGATTCACCAGAATCGCCCCACTGCCGTAGCAGACAATCTGGCCCCGCTCGTTGATATCGACCGCGTGGTAGAGGAACAGTTCGCAATCTGGCGGCACATAGTCGTTGAGATTCACGGTCGTCCCATCGCTGCGCCACAGCACTGCGACAGAGTCGGGGTACGCCGTGCCGACTATATCCCCGTTTTCATTCACCGCTCTGGCGATCGAACAGTAGTATCCGGGCAAGGGGGGCAGGAACTCGCCCTGACCCGCGGCGAGATCCCACTTCCAGGCGCTGGTGTCGTACCCGTTGCACTCCATGTACCACCCCCACTTTTTGTATCCCACCACAACGCCGGCGGTACTGATGTCCGAGGGCGCGTAGACAACCTCGCCGGTGGGCTCCCAGAGCAGCGAGCCCATGCCCTGCTCGTATATGAACGTGTCGCCGCGCGGGCACTCCCAAGGCTCCCTGGGAAGTGCATACGAGCCTGCGATCACGCCCTTATCGTTGATCGATCTTGCAGCGCCGATGTATCCAGGGCCGGGGAAGTAAATCTCCGTCATCTCGCCGTTCTCATAGAGGAACGCGCCGCTTTCGGCGCCACCGGACGACCAGCCCACGATCTGACCATTGTCGTTGATCGCGAGGGCTTCACTGGTGGCTCCGCCGAGCGTGCCCAGGTCGATGGGCGCCCCGTTCTCCCAGAGCGTCGCACGCGGATCCTGTCCATACTTGTCCATTGCCGAGTAACCGACAACTTGGGCGCTATTATTGATGTCCGTGGCAAAGGCCGTCACGTATCCGGGCAGCGGCGGGAGAGGGGTCATCACCTCGTTATCCCAAAGAAAGGCGTGCCACTGCAGGTATTCAGTCTGGCTGTAGCCGACGATCTGGCCGTGGTCATTGATCGCCGCCGCGGTGGCGTAAAGACCACCCAGCGTGCCGAGGTCGATGAAGTCGTACTCATCGCCGGTGCAGGAAGGCGGAACCCATTGCTCGCAGTCATCGAGCACCGCGTTGACGTCGTGGAGCAGATATACTGCCCCGGGGTGGTACGGTGCTCCCGCTGCCAGCGTATCGCCGTCCATAGACACGGCCTGACCGAAGTAACAATGATACAGGCCATCCGACGCAAAGAAGGTCGCCAGCGGCTTGTCGCCCCAGGAAGAGCCGTCGAAACGATACAAGGCCACGTGCCCGCTGCTCGAACGGGGCGCACCGATGACGGCAACCGCCCCCGCCAGCGACACGGACCAACCGAAGCCGTCCTCGTGCCAGCCGTCAGGCTCGAACAGCTTGGCCTCCTCGTTCCACGTCGATCCGTCGAAGCGATAGAAGTAGGCGGCTCCCGTCTCGTACGTCCAGCCCGTCGCCCAGCACGCCCCGACGAGGATCGCGTCGCCATCGATCGAGACGGAATATCCGAACCAGTCCCCCTCCTGACCGTCGGAGGCTTCGAGCTTCGCCTCTTCCACCCACTCCGATCCGTCATGCAGAAAGACGTACACCGCTTCCGTGCAATTCCACGGCTGCATTGCGGGCGCGCCGACAACCAGCCGCTCGCCGTCGGATGTGACGGCGTGACCGAAATCGCGGTACCAGACGCCCGCCGGTGTGACCTTCACCTCATCGCCCCAGGCCGAGCCGTCAAAGCGGTAGACATACACCGCCCCCGAACGTGTGGGGGACTCGGCGGCTTTCGGCGTTCCGACGGCAACCATTTCACCGCAAACCGCCACGGAGAATCCGAAAGCGTCATCGGCCTGGCCGTCCGAGGCGAGCAGCTTCTGCTCCTCCTGCCAGGTCGTGCCGTCGAAGCGGAAGACATAGGCCGATCCGGAATCCTCGCCGTTGTCGTCATCCTCGGGCGCACCGACGATCGCGACATCCCCATGGAGGGCGACGGACAGTCCGAAGCGATCATCTTCCTGCCCGTCCGCGGCCTGGAGCTTCTGCTCCAGCAGCCAGGTCGCGCCATCGCGCCGATAGATGTACGCCGCCCCCGTGTCAACGGCGACCCCATCGGCTCCGGTCGCTGCGACGATCATCGTCTCGCCGTCGATTGCGCAGGATCTGCCGAAGCCATCGCCGTCGACATCCTCCGGAATGTACTTCGCCGTCTCGAAGACCTCGCAGCCGGATCGCACTTCTCCCGCGGCGGGGTTGACGGCGAGCAGAAGGCCGGCCGCCACAGGCCAGCCCCACGCCAATGCCGACAGCATGTTACAGCGCCTCATCATGGTTCACCTCCTGAGATGTCGTTGCCCATTGTTCGCGACGGCATCTCAGTCTGCGCGGCCCGGACCGACTGGCCGATACTCGATTAGGTCCGAATGGCCGAATCGGGACACGGGCCCCAGTTTGCGAGGATTTCGAACACATCGTCGATGTCCACAACCCAGTCGTAGTTGACGTCTTCGGGACAGCCATAGCAGTGTCCCCAGGCGTCGAGAATCGCGAGGATGTCATCGATGTCAACCACGTCGTCGTCGTTCACGTCGGCGGGGCATTCCGGACACAGGTTCATCAGCACGGAAACGTTGTCGCCATCGCGGTTCGCGACGGCGATGTCGATATCCAAATCGCCGTCCAGATCGCCCATTATCGTGGAAATCGGGCCAATGCCCACGCCGCTGGTCACCTGCTCGGCAAAGGTTCCATCACCGTTGTTCAGCAGAACCGAAACACTATCACTCCCCACGTTCGCCACGGCGAGGTCCAGGTCCGAGTCGCCGTCCACATCTCCGAGGGCAACGGAATACGGCCCGTCTCCCGCCTCGTAGACCACATCCGGTTTGAACGAGCCGTTCCCGTTGTTTATCAGCACGGAGACAGTGTCCACTTGCCCGTTCGCTACGACGAGGTCCAGGTCCAGATCGGCATCCAGATCACCGACCGCCACGGATCCTCCGCCACTTTCCACTCCGTAGGTCACATAGTCTGCAAACGTGCCATCCCCGTTGTTCATCAGCACACAGACATAGCTGTAGCTGCTCCTCACGATCAAATCCAGATCCAGATCGCCGTCCAAGTCGCCGACCGCCAGATAATGCGAGCCTTCGCCCGATTCGTAGATCACATCCTCCGCGAACGTGCCGTCGCCGTTATTGAGCAGCACCGAGACATCATCGTACCAGGTGTTCGCCGTGACGAGATCCAGGTCCTGGTCCCCGTCAAGATCACCTATCGCTATTGAATCCGGCGTATCCCCCGCACCGTAGGTGAGGAACTGCGCGAACGTGCCGTCGCCGTTATTCATCAGCACCGAGACGTTATCGCCATAGTGGTTCGCCGTGGCCACGTCGAGATCCTGATCGCCATCCAGGTCACCTAGCGCCAAGGAGTACGCCTTGGACCCTGTGTAGTAGGTCGCATCCTCCGTAAGGGTGCCGTCTCCGTTGTTCAGCAGCACGGAGAAGTTTGCATCCTCCCGGTTCAAGACGGCGAGATCCAGGTCCTGGTCGCCGTCAAGGTCGCCTGCCGCCATTGACAAGGGCCCATCGCCCACATCGTAGGTGACATCTCCGGGGAACGTGCCGTCCCCGTTGTTCCTCAGCACCGAGACGTCATCGCCGTGCCAGTTCGCTGTGACGAGGTCCAGGTCCAGATCGCCGTCCAGATCACTCATCGCCACGGAATACTGCCCCTCGCCGGCGCCGTAGGTCACATGCGCAGCAAACGTACCGTCCCCATTGTTCAGCAGCACTGAGAGGTTATGGCCTACGTAGTTTGCCACGGCGAGATCCAGGTCCTGGTCGCCGTCCAGATCACCCATCGCCACCGAACTCGGGCTCTCGCCCACGGGTTTGTGCGCAACGGTCGCAAACGTACCGTCGCCGTTGTTGAGGAGGATCGAGACGCTGTCGGAAGACATGTTTCCCACCGCGAGATCCGGATCCAGGTCGCCGTCAAGATCCCCGACCGCCAGGGATTTCGAGTCCGGTTGCGCGGGATAGGTCTGATACTGCGCGAACGTCCCATCCCCGTTGTTCAGCAGCACCGCGACATAACCGCCCATATTCGCCACGGCCAGGTCCAGATCAACGTCACCGTCAAGATCGTCCATCACCACGGATTGCGGCGACAGCCCGGCATCGTACGTGATATCATCGGCGAAGGTGCCGTCTCCGTTGTTCATCAGCACTGAGATGACGTCGCCCTGCCCGGTGTTCACCACGACAAGGTCCAGGTCGGTATCACCGTCCAGGTCGCCCACCGCTATCGACTCCGGCATATACACCACGGGGTAGGTTACATCCGCGGCGAAACTGCCGTCTCCCTTGTTCATCAGGACCGAGACGCTGTTGCTGCCCCAGTTCGCTACGGCGAGATCAAGATCCGAGTCGCCGTCCAGATCGGCCATGACCACCGACCATGGGGTGGAGCCCGCACCGTAGTTGCCATCGTCGGCAAACGTGCCGTCGCCGTTGTTCAGCAGTATCGAGACATCATTGTCTCCCCCCGCTACGGCTAGATCCAGATCTAGGTCACCGTCCAGATCGCCTACCGCCACGGATCGCGCCGTGTCTCCGACATCGTACGTCTCGGCGCGCGGGAACGTGCCACACTGAGCGTAGCTGTTCGAAGTGGGGCAACCCAGCGCCAGGACGATCAGCGCTAAGTTCCACGTTACTACACTGTTAGGGTTGCAGGCCATGCCGTTCCTCCTTCGCCTGTGTCGCCTCGCGGCGACGACACGACGCCAACCCCCGGCATTGGCCGAGATTAAGAAACCACCCCAGTGTATCACCGGGGCGGCAGATTTGAATACCTGAATCAGGGGATTATCCGCTTGCGGCCATAACGGCATGCGATGGCGGCACTTGGGCTTTTAATGCTGTAATCAGGTCCAGTTTGCGAGGACTTCGAACAAGTCGTCGATATCGACCATGCCGTCGTTGTTCAGGTCCTCCAGGCAGGCATCGCACTCGCCCCATGCGGCGAGAACTGCAAAGACGTCATCGATGTCGACCAC
>CP070772.1:958218-965252 GCA_020345805.1 Phycisphaerales bacterium
GGTGGGGTTCAGGACGAAGGTATCTCCCTCCTCGGTCTGTATGCGGCCCACGCGTACGGTCGCGACGGGTCCCTCGAAGGGCGCGTCGGTAAGGCACAGGGCCGCGGAGGCGGCGGTGCAGGCCAGAACGTCCGTGTCGTTCTGACCGTCATGGCTCATGGTCCAGGCCTGGATCTGGATCTCCTCGATGAACCCGTCGGGGAACAGCGGACGGATGGGTCGGTCCATCATCCGCATGGTGAGAATTTCCTTCTCGTTTGGAGGCCCCTCGCGCTTTCGGAATCCGCCGGGGAACCTCCCACCGGCCCCCAGCTTCTCGCGGTAGTCGCATTGAAGTGGGAAGAAGTCCAGTCCGGGTCGGGGGTCGGCGCGCATGGCGGTGGCGAGCACGGTGGAGTCGGCAAAGCTGGCCATGACCGCACCGCTGGCCAGGCGCGCGACCTTGCCGGTCTCGAGCCGCATGAGGCGACCGCCGATCTGCCGCTCAACAATGATTTCGTCGGGCATTTTTCTACCTTCTATGGGATGTCATTCCGCGCCACGCGCGGAGCCGGGTCCGTCCGTCGACATCCAAGAGGCAGAAGGCAGGCAACAGTCCGGGGGCCGGTCTGCATTCGGCCGCGGCGCCGGTACTCATCGGCCGCTGGCCGGGGGGGACTGTGGTTTGCCTACTGCCACCCGTTACTCGACGGGGCGAAACCACAAACAGTGAAACAGATTACTTCCGCAGGCCCAGTTGCTTGATCAGTTCCTGGTAGGCCTTCCGGTCGGTGCGCGCCAGATAACGGGTCAGCCGGTTTCGCCTACCGACCATCATCAGCAATCCCCGCCGCGAGGCGTAGTCATGCTTGTGGATGCGCAGGTGCTCGGTCAACTGGCCGATCCGCTCGGTCAGCAGGGCGACCTGCACCTGTGGTGACCCGGCGTCGCTATCGTGGCGGCGGTACTGGGATATCAGCTTGTTTTTCTCTTCAGCCGCTAGTGCCATGTTCCTGGCTCGTCAAAAGTGTTTACACGTCCTCAATATCGAATCCGCTAGTTTAGCACCCCGACTTTGGTTCGTCCAAGCGGGGATCGCCAAGACCACGACCGGGCCAAACTCAGGTCGAACCAGCCGGGACGGCCGGCGGCGCAAGCCGAGGTATTATCGGCAGTTACAGCCTGCAGCCCGGCATTTGCCGTCTGCCGATGGGGAATCGTCGCCCCCCCGTCGAATCTCAATCACAAAGGAGGCTCAGTGATGGACCATGAACCTGTTCCGGATGCGGCCCGTCGGGTCGTACAACGCCTGGCCCTGCAGCCCCATCCTGAGGGCGGCTGGTTCCGGGAGACCCACCGCTCGGCCGTGATACTGCCGCGGCACGCCCTGCCTCCGGGGCATGCCGGGGACTGCCCGGCGGTAACCTCGATCCTTTTCCTTCTCGCCGCCGGCCAGCGTTCCCGCCCCCACCGCATCCAGTCCGAGGAGCTGTGGCTGCACCATCAGGGCGATGACCTGCGACTTGAAATGGGCGAATCACCGGGGCTGGAGCGGCCGCGCCGGATCGTCCTCGGCCAGGGCGAAAAGGCGGAACTGCAGGCGGTCGTTCCCCGGCGATGGTGGCAGGCGGCCGGAGCATTGCCCGGCCCCTGCGGGTATGCCCTGGTTGCCTGCGTGGTCGCCCCCGGCTTCGAGTTCGCGGATTTCGAAATGGCCGAGGGCTGAGGAAGTGCGCGATCAGAGAGGGTGTCGGAACCGGGCAGTCCCCTCCGGGGAGGCGGCGAAACCGCGACGAGCCCCGAGTTCCGATCTGCCGCGACGGTGGGGGAAAGTCCGCGGGAGCTTTTCGGTCGCTTCGACAAGGCCCTGAATGATGGCAACGATTACCGGCAGGCCACGATTAAAGCGACCGAGCGGGCCGTCTTGTGGGCGGCGGAGAGCCACGAACCACCGGGCGAAAGAAGGCGGAGATTTCTCCCAATAATTGACGCGGGAGGCCTGGGATGACCGTATCCGTCGTCGAACCCATCGGTGCCGCGCTGAACAGGACCGGCCAAGTCCTCTTCAGGCCGTTTGACGTGAAGAAGTGGCTGATCCTGGGCTTCTGCGCGTTCCTGGCCTATCTCGGCGAGGGGGGCGGGCCGTGGTACAACCAGAGCAGCTACCACCAATCGGCCCGGAGGCGGGCGGGCGACTTCGGCCCCGACGACGTGCAGCGAATCGTCGGGTGGATACAGGCACATCTGGTGTGGATCATCGCCATCGCTGTGGCCCTGTACTTCCTGGTACTTGTTCTCACCGCGGTATTTCTCTGGCTGAGATGTCGCGGCCAGTTCATGTTCATCGACGGGATCGCTCTGAACCGGCCCGCGGTGGTCGAGCCTTGGAAGTCGTTTCGCCGACTGGGTAACAGCCTCTTCGCGTTCAGGATGATCCTGTCCGTCCTGTCGTTCTTCATTCCCATCGCCACGATTGCGGCGGGGCTGGCGATCGCCTGGCCGGACATCGAGGCCTGGCGTTTCGGCGACAGCGCACTGCTTGGCATCGTGGTCTGTGGGGCAGTGCTCATCGTCACCGGCTTTGTCTTCCTCATCATCAACCTGCTTCTGGAAGACTTCGTGGTCCCGGCGATGTATCTGCGCGATGAGGGAGTGATCAACGCCTGGGGGATCGTGCGCGAAGAAGTGCTGGCCGGTCACGTCGGATCCGTGGTGCTGTTCTACGTGATGCGGCTGATTCTGACGATCGGCATCACGTTCATGGCGATGGTGGCGACCTGCGCGACCTTGTGCATCGCCGCGCTGCCCTACATCGGCACGGTGATCCTGCTGCCGCTATTCGTGTTCAAGCGCTGCTACTCGCTGTGCTTCCTGGAGCAGTTCGGCGAAGCGTGGCGGGTGTTCTTCGACGAGATGTACCCGGCGAGCTGCCACCACTGCGGCTGCGATTTCAAGGGCCGCACGGGCCTGGAGGCCTGCCCCGAATGCGGCGTGCCGATCGAGTTGATCGTTCCGGGCAGCCCCCCGTCGCGCCCGGCCCCCCCGCCGAGGCCTTACCTCAGCTGAGCATTCCCAGCCAATCGTCGATGCGGCGACAGCCTTCGTCAATGTTCTCATCGCTGCAGGCGAAGCTGAGCCGAATGTTCTTGTCGCATCCCTCGCCGAAGTCTTCGCCCGGGACGACGGCGACGTTGGCCTCCTCCAGCAGGGCTCCGGCGAAGGTAAGACCCGACTCGATGCGCTTGCCGCCCGGCGAAGTCCTGCCGAAATGGTCACTGACATCGATGAAGATGTAAAAAGCGCCGGTGGGCCTGGGGCACTTGAAGCCGGGCATGGCGCTGACCAATGCGTACATCCGCTCGGCCCGCCGGGCAAAGGTCCGACGCATCGATTCCACCGCTTCCGCACCGTTGGAGAGCGCCTCGACGATCGCGGCGTAACCGAAGCTGGCGATGTGGGTGGTCATCTGCCCCTGGAGCCTGGCCATCGCCTTGGCCAGCGGATTGTCGTCTTTTCCCCCGGCCGGTGCGCAGGCGTAACCGATGCGCCATCCGGTCATCGCATAGGCCTTGCTCAGCCCGTTGAGGGTGATGACGCGATCCGCGATCGATTCGATCGACCCCGGAGAGAGGTGCGCGAAATCCGCGTAGATGAGCTTCTCATATATCTCATCGCTGAACAGCATGATCTGTTCGTGACGGGCGAGGACTTCCGCCAGCGCCCGGACGTGGTTCGGCTCATACGTCGTTCCGCAGGGATTGGACGGGCTGTTAAAGATCATGGCCCGGGTTCGGGGCGTGATGGCCCGCTCAAGCTGCTCGGGCGTGATTCTGAAATCGTTATCGACGGATGCGGGAACCTCGACGGGTACGCCCCCGCAGAGCTGGACAATCGGCACGTAGCTGACCCATCCGGGCGTAGGGATGATGACTTCATCGCCGTCGTCGATGACGGCCTGAGCGGCCAGGTACAAAGCGTGCTTCCCGCCGGTGGTGATGACGATGTCCTCGGGACTGCAACGGATGCCGTTCTCGCGGTTGAGCTTCTCGGCGATGACCTTCCGGGCCTCGGGAGTGCCGGGAATGGGCGAGTATCGGGTGGCGCCGTCGAGCATGGCGTCGATCGCCGCCTGCTTGATGGGCTGTGGGGTGTCGAAATCGGGCTCGCCGGCACCGAAAGCGATGACATCCACGCCGGCCGCCTTCAGCTCCCGCACTCGGGCGGTAACCGCCAGCGTGCTGGAGGCCTTCAACTGCTCGGCGCGTCGGGAGAGGCGGGCTGAATCTCGGCTCAAAGTCATGGCAAAGGATAGCACCGGACCTGCCTGTCGTCCTTTCTCGCCGGAATAGGGAGGCGCCGTCTGTGATTCTCCTTTCCGCACCGCCTGGCGCGCCCGAGGCGGCCGTCAACCTGCGATCATGCTGTCTCGCGTCACCGACGCCGAAGGGAAAAAAGGACTCAACCATGACCTCAAATCCCAAGATTCTGGGCTTCGCCGGCAGCCTGCGGGAAGGCTCGTTCAACAAGATGCTGGTCAAGACCGCCTGCGCGGGGGCGGAAAAGGCGGGCGCGGAAGTGACCTTCATCGACCTGGCCGATTTTCCCCTGCCGGTCTTCGCTGAGGACCTGGAGCGGGCCGAGGGTCTGCCCGAGAACGCCGTGAACCTGAAGAAGATCTTCCGCTCACATCACGGCGTTCTCATCGCATCGCCCGAATACAACAGCTCAATCTCCGCGGCCCTGAAGAACGTGATCGACTGGGTGTCTCGCCCGGAGCCTGACCGACCTCCGCTGGATTGCTTCGCCGGCAAGGTGGCGGGGATAATGTCGGCCGCAGCCGGAGGGCTCGGCGGAATGCGCGGCCTGCCTCATCTCCGCGAGATCCTTCAGAACATTCAGATGATCGTGGTGCCCTCCATGGTGGCGATCCCGATCGCCCACCAGGCATTCAACGACGATGGAACTCTGAAAGATGAGCGGAAAGCCGCCGCCGTCGAAGACCTCGGGCGAACGGTGACGGAGATTGCAGCGAAGCTGAACGCCTGATCTCAGACCCGGCGACAGCGGCTGTGCGAGAAAAACCCTCCCCCGAGGGAGGGTTGTTGAATCGGCAGACGAACTGCGCGAGCTTTCGTCTCAGCGTCTCATCCACCTCCGCCATTCGTATCATCCGGCGGAGGATCGCCATCGCCTTTGTCATCCTCCTCGGGAGGCGGCGCTTCATCGCCTTTCTCGGCCGGTGGCGCGGCTTCGTCTTTCTCAGCGGGCGGAGTCTCTTCAGCCTTCCCTTCGGGCGGCGCGCCTTCTCCGCCCTCGGCAGGCGGAGTCTGTTCGGCGGGCTCGGCTTCCTTGACCCGCTTGGCGGTGAAGGACATGGTGAACCCCTCCTCGCCGGAGAGAGTGCCCGTCATCTCCTCGCCGCTGACCGTGGCCTCGAAGCGGATCGGTCCGACGTATTCGTTGAAGGTCATGAACCTGAGTGTGCCCGTCTCGGCATCAAAAGATGCTCTTCGCAGCCGGCTGTCGCCCATTCTCGACTGCACGTTGCCCCTCACCCGGCCGTCGTCGCTCATTTCCATGGTGATGGTGAACCCGGCATCTTCGGGCACCTCCTCGCCGGCGGGCATTCCCTGCCACTTGCCGGACAGGGGGCCCTCGACAGTGTTCCAGTTCTCATCGTCGGGCGGGCGCCTGTCGCCGCGATCGGGGCCGCGGCGCTCCACCCTGGGCAGGACTTCATCGGCCATGGCGAGGTTGTAGGCGGTGATCGCCGAGCAGGTGGCCGACTGCACCAGGTATTCGGGCACGGCATAGCGAAGCCGATCATTCTGGGTGTGCCAGATGAAGCCGTAGTCGGCGCCGTCCCGGCCGCCGCTGCCGCGCTCTCCCCAGAAGAAGCCGGGGATTCCGGCCCGGATGAACGGGGCGTGGTCGCTGCCACCGCCCCTCATGCGCTCGCGGACTTGGATCTCCACCGGCATGTCGGGGAAAGCCTCACCCACCGGTGCAACGGCGGCGGTGAGGATCTCGACCATGTCCTCGGTGCAGGAAAGGGAACCCTCGTAGTTGGTTCCGCCGTCATCGACGAAGACCGCGGTGATGCCCGCACGCTCCTCTTCGCTGAGGCTTTCCAGATAGCCGCGCGACCCGATGAAGCCCTGCTCCTCTCCGACCCAGAGGATGAAGCGGATCGTGCGCTTGGGCTTGACGCCGGCGGCGGTAAGAATGCGGGCGGCCTCGAGGGTGACCACGGTCCCCGTGCCGTTGTCCTGGGCCCCCTGCGAGCCGGGGCCGTCCCAGCTGTCCATGTGGCCGGAGATGATCACCGCCTGCTCCGGCCATTCCGTGCCGGGGATTTCCGCAATGGTGTTGAACAGCGGGAACGGGCCTTCCGCGAAGTGATGCTGCAAGTCAACTTCAACCACGACTTCTTCGCCGTCGGCCAGCCGGCTGTTCATGGCGTCATAGTCGCTCCGGCGCACCGAGACGGTGATTCCAGTCGGCAGGTTGCCGAAATCCAGCTCGTCCCAGTCATCGCGACCGTCGGTATGAACGATCTCCGAACTGGAGCCGATGATGCGCCCGGCGATGCCGGCCTCCCGCACCCGCTTCTCGATCTCTTCGCGGAGCTGCCGGGCGGCGTCGTCCTCCTCGGATCGCCGGCGGCGCCAGCGGCGTCGGGGGCGGTCCTTACTCAGAACCCACTTGCCGTCCAACTCCCCCTCGACCGCTTCGAGTTCCTCCAGCGTCCTGGGCATCTTGATGAGCGAGGCGCTCAGGGGACCGTCGGTCCCGGCCGACCAGGCCGGGGCGCTGAACTCGAAGTCCCGCTCCACCGGCTCGACCATTCGGGCCCGGCATTCACCCCGGTCGAACCTCACGGGATGCTCGCCGACCTTCTGGAGGCGGGCATTGTGCAGGCCGAAGGAGGCGAAGGTGTCCCGGGTCCAGGTGTTGGCCATCATCATGCGGGTGGAGCCGGTAAGGCGGGGTCCGATCTCCTCGCAGAGATGGGTCAGGTACTGCCAGACCTGGCTGTTGTCCCTGCCTTCCTC
>CP070772.1:965352-972337 GCA_020345805.1 Phycisphaerales bacterium
CTGGCCATGGACATCCGGCGGCACCTGGAACACGAGCCGGTCCATGCCAGGCCTCCGAGCCGTGCATACCGAATGCGGAAGTTCGTCCGTCGCAACCGGACTGGCGTGGCGGCGGGCGTGGTCGCGGCGATCAGCCTGATCGCGGCCGCGGTCGTGTCGGTAGGCTTTGCCCTCAGCGAAGCCCAGCAGCGACGGATCGCCGCTGCCGAGGCGACCCGAGCCGATGAAGCATCGCTCAAAGCCGCCGAGGAACGTGACATCGCTCTGGCAATCAATGAGTTTCTTAACAACGACCTCCTCGCCGCGGTCGCCCCCTCGGCGGAGGAGGGCAAGGGCCGGGACGTTCTGATGCGCGACGTGCTAGACGAGGCGGCCAAGCGCATCGAGACCGCCTCGGGCGAGGGCGGGCGGTTCGAGGACAAGCCGCTCGTCGAGGCGGCGATCCGCGAAACGCTGTACGCAACGTACTTTGCGTTGGGTGAGTATTCCGCCGCCGAGCCGCACCTGGAGCGGGCAGGAGAGCTTCGGCGTCACGTCCTGGGCGAGGAGCACCCGGACACGCTGACGACCATGCACAGACTTGCGGCACTCTACTGGCATCAGTGGCGCTACAACGAAGCGGAGCAGTTGTACCTGGAGACGATTGAGCTCGAAAAGCGCGTCCTCGGGGAGGAGCATCCGGTCACGGTCGCGTCCATGGCCAACCTCGCGCTCATATACGCGGATCTGGGCCGCTCCGAGGACGCGGAGTCGCTGTTGAAGCAGACGATCGAGATCCAGAAGCGCGTCTTGGGCGAGGAGAACCCGGACACACTGGCAGCCATGTACAATCTCGCGAACCTCTACAAGTACCATGGCCGCTCCGGCGAGGCAGAGCTGTTGTATCTGCAGGTACTCGAGATCCGCAAACGCGTCCTGGGCGAGGAGCATCTGGAGACGCTTTATGTCATGGACAGCCTCGCGGGCCTGTACAGAGAACAGGGCCGCTACGACGAGGCCGAGTCGAGGTTTCTGGAGGTGTTTGGGATCATGCAACGGGTCCTGGGTGAAGAGCATCCAGACACGCTTATCTGCATGCGCAACCTCGCGCAACTGTACGAGAACCAGGGCCGCTACGACGAGGCGGAGTCGCTGTTGAAGCAGACGATCGAGATCACCACGCGCGTCCTCGGCGAGGGGCATCCGGATGCGCTAAGTTCGATGATCGGGCTCGCGGACCTGTACCGGCACCAGCGTCGCTACGACGAGGCGGAGTCGCTCTTGCTGCAGTCGCTCGAGATCAGCAAACGCGTCCAAGGCGAGGAGCACCGGCAGACGGTCGCTGCGATGTGCAGTCTTGCGTGGCTCCAGAGCGCACGTGGCCGCTCCGATCTGGCTCTGGAGACTCTCCGCGAGGTCGCAGAACGCCCCGGAGCTACCGGCCGGCACCTCAACGACTACGCATGGCTGCTCCTCACCGCCGAGCCGGAGGCCCTCCGCGATCCCGAGGCGGCCCTGGAGATCGCCCTGCAGGCGAACGAGATGATGGGCTACCAGTTACCCAATTGTCTGGACACCTTGGCCCTCGCCTACCACCTGACCGACGACACGGCGAAAGCCATCGAGACCCAGAAGAAGGCCATCGACCTGTTGCCTGTCGAGTCTGCTAGTCGCCTCGAATACGAAGCCAGACTCGCCGAGTTCGAGGCGGCCCTGGCGGACGAAGCCGATCAGGATGTCCCGGTTGGGCCGGACGATCGGTAGCCCTTTGTGTGCAATATCCCGCCTGCCTAAGCCTTGGCGGTGTCGCATCGTGATGAACACCGGCGGAAGCACCAGACCCCGGCGCTCGTCTACGGCGCTCCGGCGCCAGCCGCTCTCACCATCGCCACGATGCCCACCCGCACCGCCTCCTGCAGCTTCGGCCACGCCTCGATGACCGCCAACAGTTCCAGATCGGACGGCACAGAATCCGGCACAGGCGTCTCCGATGTCGCCGTATCGGCATGATTCCCAGTGGTTTGCGCGTCGCCGTTTGTAGGTTCGAGTCCTACACAGGGCACTTGGGAAATCGTGACACCGAGCGTCACCATCTGAACAGACTGGAAACGAGCCCCTGATTACCCAGGGGCTTGTATCGTTCTGGCGTGGTGGCGGCGACATCGTTCATGGCCTGGTCTCGGCAGAGCCGGATCGGATCCGCCGCGATCGTCAGTCATGCCCCGGCTCGGGAGGTTCATCTCTTCGCCAGTCGGGATCACCATTCTCCAACGCCTCCACCTCCTCCGGTTCCTCCGGCCCCTCCGACTCGTCCGGCTCGTCCGGCTTGTCCGGCTCGATGGAGGTCGTGGTCGCCGCCTCGATGTTCTGTTGCTCCGCGTGGCGGAACAGCTTGACCATGGTGATCAGGATGATCGGAGTTATCGCGGCCATGCCTCCGATCCAGACCCACGTCATGTGGTGACTGGAATGGTGCTCCACGCCGGGCGGCAGATCATCGGGAGTGTAGTCCCTCAGTAGCATACCCGACATCGGGCCGGCGATCATCTTCGCCGCGAAGTACGGTATATACGACATCGCAATGTACGTGCCCTCCCTGCCTCCCGGTGCGATCTCCGCCGTGAACTGCATGAGGCGCGGCGACCAGATCGATTCGCCGATCGTGAACACGATGACGAACAGGATCAGGGAGAGGTAAAGCGGGACGCGTTCACCTTCCGGAACGTGCAGCCAGCGCTCGAAGATCAACTCGCCGACCCACGTATCCGTCAGCGGCGCCAGCCAGTCCGCCGGCGCGATCGCGATACCGACTGCGCCCACCGATATCACCGTACCCACCGCCAGCATCGTGTAGGAGCGGATGTTCCTGGTTAGGACGGCGACGGGCCCGGCGATGAAGACGATCAGCATGGGGTTGAGCACGCCGTAGATGTTCCCGACCTTTGCGCCATCGCCGAAGAACCGGATCCCGTAGGTCGGCCACGTGTAGTGGAAGTGGTAGAAGACGAGCCTGACGGGGACGAGCATCGCCATCATGAAGATGAAGATCCAGAACGGTTTCTTCGTGATGACCTGGAGGAAGATCCCAACGGTATCATTCACTGCCTTGACCACGACGCGTGGGATGGTCAGCGGGACGCCTTCGGCGTCGACCGCTTTGGCCGGTGGATCGATGACGACTCCCTTGTCATCCGTCATCCGGGTTCCCCGCCGGAACATGATAAAGATGAGGAACTGCGGCACGGTCAACAGGAAGCCGGCGACGAATATAATCTGATAGGTCGACATCTCGAAGCCGCTGCCCGCCACGTTTATGATCTCGTGCTCGCCGAAGATGGCACGCACTGCGTCGAAAATGTAGGCCCCGAGCGCCCAGCCGACGTTCATAAGCGTGTAGAAGAGCGCAAAGCCCAGCGCGGCTCCGGCGGTCGTCGTGTAATACTTGATGCCCACTGACAGGACGGGGAGGAGGATCCCCATGCCGACGGCCATGGGGAGGAAGCTCGTGAACGTCACGATGTACACGTTGCTGAAGAAGGGCAGACAGATTCTGGAGGCAAGTATGATGCACGTGCCGAGCAGCAGTGTTTTCTTGATGCCAATGGCATCGCAGACCATCCCAACCAAGATCGAAGAGATCGTGATGGTTATCGAAAACCAGGCGATATAAGTACCGGCCGCGACGTCGGGGAGCCCGCAGTCCTCGTGCAGATAGAGGATGAAGGTCATGTTGATGGCCCCGTAAGCGCCGTACTCGAATATCTTGGCGAGATAAAGCATGTAGAGTTCGCGCGGGGAGCCCCACAAGCCCTTGACGTAATAGAAGATGATGGCAAGGAGCCAGACGCCGAGCACACCGGCGCCGATCCAGATGGCAATGGTCAGGAGATCCGGGCCTTGACTCGCGGCCGCGGCGTTCACGATGTCCGAGGCGGCTGATGTTTCCGGGGTAGTCATGGGCAGTCCAGAATGCTGTGCTTGGGAAAGCGGGGCCGGGATGAACACGAAACGTCAATCATGGTATTGAGCCAACGCCCCGCGGTGGCGGCAGATTCCGCCGAACCGGGACGAGCGAGACAGAACATCAGTCCTCGTTCCGCACGACGCGGAAGCCGAGGTAGCGATCCCCACTGGTCGGGCTGATCCAGGCGCGATAAGCCGACCGGCAGAACTCCGGGCCGCCGCTCCAGCCCCCGCCGCGCAGCACGCGGGCACTGCGCGGAATGCGCGAAGCGCCCGGCGTGGCGCCCGTGGGATCGGTAACGGCCTCTGCCGAATAGTCGCCGTAAAGGTCAAAGCACAACTCCCAGACGTTGCCGTGCATGTCGTACAAGCCCCACCCATTGGGTTG
This sequence comes from Phycisphaerales bacterium, assembly GCA_020345805.1. Lineage (GTDB taxonomy): Bacteria > Planctomycetota > Phycisphaerae > Phycisphaerales > SM1A02. Next base: position 969,683 of record CP070772.1, read on the forward strand.
GTAGCACCCGACCGGCACCGTTTGTTTGAGCTTCAGGCCTCTCGGCCCGCCCCCGTAAGTCTCCTCGCCGTCATAGTTGGCCTGATCGGTGCTGATCGTGTCGCCGGTGTTGAACACGGTCGTTGTTCCCGCGCGGCATGCGTATTCCCATTCGGCTTCGGTGGGCAGTCGATAGCCCCGCACCTGCGTGATGTCCGTCGTCGTTTGCCCCTGGGCATCCAGGAAACTAACCGTAATGACGTCATCGACCTCCTTGACTTCGTAGGCGACGGGCAGTCCCTCCGCGGTGCTCAAACCATTGCAGAATGCGATTGCCTCTTCCCACGAGACGTTCTCGACGGGCAGAAGACCACCAGTAAACTCACCTGTGAATTCCTCCGGGAACTCACTTGGGACTTCACCCATGACCGAAAACCACTCCCCCTGAGTCACTTCCGTGGCGCTCATATGGAATGCGCTGGTGAGGCTCACCCGCCGCTGAGTCTCATCGTCATCTCGCCGTTCCTCATCGGCGGGGCTGCCCATTGTGAACTCGCCCGCCGGAATCGGGACCAACTCCATGCCGATGGAGTTCGTGACCGCTTCGCCTACACCCGTGTAAATCCGCGCAAACTGGTCCCTGGCGATCCCCTCGATGGTCACTCCCACATCGAGATTCAACGTCAATTTCTCCGTGACAAGTGTCCCGCTCACCACATCCTTATTCCGCTTCCTGACGAACGCAGTCATATTCTCCGGGACGGTTTCCGTCGATTCGTCCGTATCGCTTTCGGTCTCTTCGTCCTCATCGGCCTTCCCTTCGGGTTCGCGGGGTAACCGGATGGAAGCGATCTCAACAAAGGTAATGGGAACTTCCCCGGAATCGGTCTGGATCAGGAGTTCGGCCTCGGCGGCGCGACCGGTGAGCAGATCGCCGTTGGCCATGATGAACTGATCGGCCGGGGTCTCGACGTCGATGAAACTCAGTTCATCACTGTCCTCACGGAACGCGATGAACCAGATGCCCTCCTTCTGGACTTCAGTCTCTTCACCCGATGAGCTGTCCCTGAAGCGGATCGTCGGCTCGGTATTCGTGCCGGTGATCCGGTTGCCGTTGAGGGTGATGATGACCTCGATCCAGGTATTCTTGTTCTTTTCGTCCTCAAAGAAGGCGACTCGCGCACAACGATCGGCGGCGATCGACAACTCACCGTAGGGCGTCGAGACGCTCAGCGATGATTCAATCACCCGCCCGCGCAGTTCCTCCTTGTTGCGGAGGTAAATGACATCCTCGCTCGCCAATCGCTCCTGGGTGAAGGCTATCTCCGGGGGCGACTCTTCCTCCGGCTCGGCATCGGCATCGGTCTTCCTGCAACCGGGCAGAATCGCGATCGTGAGGAAACAAGCGAGAATGGCGGATCGGGTCATCGAGAGGGGCCTCCTTTGGCTTCCCGCCCATGCGGGATACGGACAGAGCAGGCGAGATTCCGATTCTACCGGACCGGGTCCGGACCACCAAGTCCGCCAATAAGCGCGCAGTGTGCACCGGGTGGACCGATGCGCCCCGCGATATTGCCGGCGGAAGCGAGTTGGTGGACTGAATACGAAGCGTCGGCCAACATACACAGCCAACGCTCCGGGGTGACGGCGAATTCCGCCAAGGCGAGTTAGCAGACGCAGTCGGCGGCGTCGAGAGCCGAATCTCGCGACGGCTCGGCCCCTGACCTCCCCATGAATACAGGACGGATCTCTGCCTGCAGATACCGGTGGCGTGACGAATCCGGAACCAGGGCCGGATCTCGGCACGCAGACCCAAGGCGGGGATGAAGCCTGCGGCAGGCCGGGCTAGAACCGATCGATGACCGTGATTCCCGCGAGACCGGCGTTGGGCTGATCCATCCCCATCAGGCAGGCCGCACCTTCCTCCAGCGAGACCAGTCGCCGGACGAGGTGCCTGGGATCAAGTTGCCCGGCGGTGATCATCCGGAGCAGACGCGGGAACTCGTGGGCGGCCAGACCGTGACTGCCGCGAATCTCCAGCTCCCTCGACATCACCTGCCCCATCGGGACGGGGCTTTCGCTGTCGCGGCCCACCATGAGACCGACCTGCACGTGCCGGCCCTGCTTGCGCAGGCAGCGAATCGAGTTCAGACACGTCTCGGTGCTTCCCAAGGCATCGATCGACACATGGGCGCCGCCTTGCGTTTCCGCGATGACTGCCGCGGAGACATCTTCAACCCGGCGGGCATCAATCGTCGCCGCGGCCCCGACCGATCGCGCAAGTTCCAGGGCTTCGGGATTGATGTCCACCGCGACGACCGCCGCACCGATGGCGCGGGCGATCATGACCGCCGAGAGGCCCACTCCGCCGCAGCCATGAACCGCGACCCACTCGCCCGGCCCGGCCCGTCCTTGGTCGACGAGGGCGCGAAACGCGGTGGTGAACCGGCAACCGAGACTCGCCGCGGTGACGAAGTCCACTTCTTCCGGCAGCGGAACGAGATTGACGTCGGCATAGTCGATCCGAACCAGCTCGGCGAACGAGCCCCAGTGGGTGAAACCGGGCTGCGATTGGTGATCGCAGATCTGGTGGTTGCCCGACCGGCACATCGGGCAGGCCCCGCAGCCGGCGACGAAGGGGACCGTCACCCGCTCGCCTGGCCGGCCCAGGCGCAC
>CP070772.1:972437-979394 GCA_020345805.1 Phycisphaerales bacterium
GGCGAGGTGAGGAGAATGACGTGGCCGGCACCGTCAACGCCCTTGATGAAGGACATGAATACCTTTTCCGAGGGCGTCTGCTTGCGTTTGACGGCCGCTTCCTTGCCGCCGTCGCGGATGAATGATCGGTGGGTGTGCAGGACCACGTCGGAACTGACGCCACGCAGGAGCACGTGGCTTTCCGGAAGGGCGCTTCGCTCGATGCGTCCGTCTTCTATCTCCGATCCTGAGGCGGCGTAGGTTACGCCGAATCGACCGGCCAGTGCATTGAGAACAAGTGTGCTGTCGCCGTCAATGGCCGGATCGGCGATAACCAGCAGATTGCCTCCCCTCCCCACGAAGTCGATGAGCGTGTCCACCAGATTCATCGCCGCGGGCTCATCGGCCTGAAGCAAGATGAACCCCTCGAGCTCTCCGAGTGCCTCCTCGGTCACCTCCTCGAGTGAAATGAGTACGTGACCACCGTCGGCCAGGATCTCCCGCAGAGTTGCGAACCGTGCCGAGTCCGTCAACGTCCTTCCGCCGTCCGCATCCATCCCGACCACCGCCGCGGAGGCGCCTGGCACCAGCCCGAGGAGTATGGAGATCAGAGTGCAGGTAATCAGCGGGAATGTAGCGCGTTTTGTGGCCATGCCCAGAGCATAGCATGCCGGCCGCCCGCATTGGCCGGGCCCCCGGCGGTCCGCCTGCCTGCGGCTTTCTCTGCCGGCGGTTCCCCCTCGCTGCCTGTCGTTGCTCCGCCGCTCCGCCCCGCATACCCTTGATCTCCTCATGAGCGATCAGATCGGCCATGAATGCGGGCTGGCGCTGATCCGGCTCCGACAGCCGCTGACGTACTTCCGCGATCGCTACGGCGACGCGGCCTGGGGCCTCCGCAGGCTTTTCCTGCTCATGCAGAAGCAGCACAACCGCGGCCAGGACGGGGCGGGAATCTCCCTCGTCAAGTTTGATATGCCGCCCGGCGAGCCGTACCTGAAGCGCATCCGCAGCGATCGGCACAACGCCATCGAGCGGCTGTTCGACGTGGTCATGAAGGACGTCAACGCCCTGCAACGCCGCAATCGTCAGGCCGTGAATCTGTCCGATCAGCAGTTCAAGCAGTGCTGCGAGTTTCTCGGCGAACTGCTGCTGGGGCACCTGCGCTACGGCACCCACTCCGGCAACGCCCTGGCCAATTGCCATCCCCTGGTGAGGAAGAACAATGTCTCCAGCCGCAATCTCGCCATTGCGGGCAATTTCAACATGACCAACGCCACGGAGTTGTTTAACCAGCTCGTGGAGTACGGCCTGAACCCGGTGGGGGAGTCCGACACCCAGGTGATCCTGGAGCGCATCGGCTATTTCCTGGACCAGGAGCACATCCATCTAGCCACATCGATGGGTCCCGGCTCATTTCGTGGTCTGGAAGGCCGGGCCCTCGCCAAAGCGATCTCCGAGGAGTTGAGCATCCCGCGGATCCTCTCCAAGGCCTCCGAGGGCTGGGACGGCGGGTACGTTTTCGCGGCCCTGCTCGGCAACGGGGACGCCTTCGTCTGCCGCGATCCGGCGGGGATCCGGCCCGGGTTCTTCTACATCGACGAGGAGGTCGTCGCGGTCGCCTCCGAGCGGGCGGCGCTGGCCAATGTCTTTGACGTGGAGCCGGACGCCGTCGAGCCCATCGGACCCGGGCATGTCCTGGCCGTCAAGCACAACGGCCGGGTCGAGCACGAGCAGTTCACCGAGCCGCTGGAGCTGCGGCAGTGCACCTTCGAGCGCATCTACTTCAGCCGAGGCAACGATCCGGCCATCTACCACGAACGCAAATCGCTGGGGCGCAACCTCGCCCCGCGACTGCTGAAGGTGCTGGACCACGACATCGACCACGCGGTCTTCAGCTTCATCCCCAACACCGCCGAATCGGCATATCTGGGGCTGCTGGAGGAGACCGAGCGCCTCATGCGCCAGCGGAACGCCGACAACCTGGCCCGACGAATCGAAGCCGGCGAGGCGGTGCCCGCGGATGTGGAGGGGCTTCTCAACTGCCACCTCCGGGCCGAGAAGATCGCCCACAAGGACCAGCGCCTGCGGACCTTCATCACCCACGACGAGGCCCGCCGCGATCTCGTGACCCACATCTACGACATCACCCGAGGAGTGGTGAAGCCCGAAGACACGCTGGTGGTGCTGGATGATTCGATCGTCCGCGGTACGACGCTGCGCGAATCCATCATCACCATTCTCAGCCGGCTCAACCCCCGCCGGATACTGGTGCTCAGCTCCTCGCCGCCCATCATGTATCCGGACTGCTACGGCATTGACATGAGCCAGCTTGGTAGGTTCATCGCCTTCGAGGCCGCGGTCGCCCTTCTGAAGGACCGGGGCGAGCAGTGGGTGCTGGAAGAAGTGGAGCAGCGATGCCTCGAGCAGGCCGGTCTGCCCCCGGAGAGAATGACCAATCACGTGGCCGCCATCTACGACCGCTTCACCCTCGAAGACATTCAGGCGAAGGTCGCCGAACTGGTCAGGCCGAAGAACATTGCCTGGGCCGGCGAGGTGAAGATCCTCTATCAGACGGTCGAGGGGTTGCGGCAGGCCATGCCCGAGCATACCGGTGACTGGTACTTCACCGGCCGCTACCCCACCCCCGGCGGGTACCACGTGGTCAACACCTCCTACCTGAACTGGCGCACCAACAGCGACGTCCGGGCCTACTGATTCCCATTCAGTTATGTTCACACCGGCTGGACGGCTTCGACCGGCTGCCGGCTGCGGCGATACTTCTGAAACAGACTCAGCAATTCCACCGTGCGATGATGCGAGCAGAGGATCTGCGGCAGAACCAGCAGCCGGATGCCGATCGCCGCACACTTCTCGAAGAAATAAATGTCCTCGCCCGTCTGATGCCCGTCCGGTCGAGCAACGAATTGGAACCACGGCTCCTCCATCTGCGCCAGCACTTCCCGGGCGATAAGGCAGCAGCCCAGCCCCGCCGCGTCGGCTTCAAACGGCTCATCCGGGAAATCGTGAAGGAATCCGTAGGTGTCGGGACCGAGCTTTCTCGCCACGGACGCGCACAACTCGTCGTCAAGCTGCAGCGGATAAACGCCGCACACCAGAGGGCGATTCGCCGCCAGCATCACCTCCAGGCAGTCGTGCGGCGGGACCACGTCGCTGTCGAGGAACAGCAGGTGTGAATGCGGCGAATCGAGGAACATATGCCCGCAGATATTGCGACAGCGATCCGTAGGATGCGCCCGCACGGTTCGGAAGCTCGCCCCCTGCGCATGCCCGGCGCAAATCGCCAGGGCCGCCTCTACGGTGCGGCTGTGGATGTTCCCGTTCGTGGCCACGCAGACCAATACGCTCATGGGAGGTCCTCTCTCCGCCGGAACCGCACGATCCCCGTCCCGCTTATCGGTCGTTTCCGACCCGGCCTTGAAGTGGACTCGCAACGTTGCCCGGGACTCCCCGCGCACCCGCCCAGCACGAAGCGGACGGCCTGAAGACCGCCTGAAAACGGGACAGATCCAATTTCAGGGGTCTTTCATGCAGTGAAGGGGCGATCGGAACCGAGCGACAGGGACGAAAAGGCAATGCGCAAGGTGAGGCGCCCGCGGTCGATCGCATTGTCAGCCGACTAGTCCCCCAGCTTGTCCCTGCCCCGGATGCCGTCGGAAGTCAGCACGTGATAGCTGGTGTTGGACCAGTCGTAGGCCAGGTCGCTGAAATACCCGTTCTCCATCCACCCCGGTATCTCGTTGTGCCAGAGCTCGAATCCGGCCTGGGCGAGATTGCGGCTGGAGGCCATCTCCGCCTCCCGCACCCCCAGGCCCTCGATGTGCCCGTCATAAAAGAGTGTCACCGGCACCGATTCCCAGCCGTGATTGAAATAGAACGGCTCGCAGTCCTGGTACGTGCCGCCGTCGAAGCCGGGATTGCAGTCGATGCGAGAGTTCTGCAGCCAGTGATGCTCGGCCATGTGCGTTTTCAGATCCGGATATAAACACTGACTCATCGCCGGCGATCGGAACCCGCCCGGCAACTCCCAGGGATCCTGCCAGCCTCCGCCCGTTTCGGGATTGCCCATCACCTCCGGACAGAACATCGCCGCCGGCGAAAGGCAATAGCTCGTCCAGTAGCAGTACTCCGTACCCCCGGCCAGGCACCATTCGCCCGGATCGTCAAAGCAACCCTCGATCGCCGCCCACGGCGCCTTGTCCTTCGGCGCGTACCACACCTGATCGTAGAACCGCCCGCTCACGTACTGGCCAAACTGCTTGCAGTTGGCCATGCGGAACGAACCGAACCCCATCGCCCAGGTGTTGGGGCTGTTGGGAAACACGATCGGCTGGCACAGCCCGTAGTTGCCGATGTACTGGCCGGTCATCCAGTAACCCCACAACCCGTCGGGCCGCCAGCCGAGGATCATCGGCGGATGGCTCACCCCGTTCTGCTCCCGGTAGGTGTCGTAGGCGTTGAATTCATTGGTGCCATAACGGGACAGGTTGTCATCGCAGAAGGTGATCTGCCGGTCGTTCCATTCGCCGGCGTAGGTGGCGTGGGCCGCGGCGAGGTTCCGCATGTTCGCCTGGGACTGGCTCAGCTTGGCCTGCTCCCTCGCCTTGCCGATTGCCGGCAGCAGAATGCCGACCAGCAACGCGATGATCGATACCACCACCAGCAGCTCGATGATCGTGAATGCTCTACCGGGAGTGCGTTTCATCAACCTCACTCCTTTCATCCCGGATCACCCCACGCCCGGCCACCGCAAGAGCCGGCACCTTCGGCAGTGTAACGGTTGATCGCCGCGTCACAAACCCTCTCCGCCGTTTTTCTGATTGCCCGCCCTCAGCGAAGATCGAACCGATACAGGGCGATTCCGTACCCCGGCGCCTCCAGTCGGCCTGCAAAGTCCGCCACCCGCTGCTGAACAATCTTCACCTGCGGCTCCGCCCCCGGCTCGTTGTACGCCGTCGGATCGGCGTGTGAGATCACCCAACGCGCACCTTCCCGCGCGATCTTCACTCCCGACAGATTCACTTCGATCTCGCGATCTTCCGCGGTGGGATTCACCACCGCGATGGTCAGCGCCGTTCGATCTTCAGTAAAGGCCGCCGCCACATCCAGCCCCGGCAAATCGACGTTGCCCGTCACTTCCAGCGGGATCGCCCCGAACCTCTCTCTATACAACTTCAGCGCCAGGCCGGTCGTCGCGAACGCCGCGTCCGTCTTGGTCGTCTTGATGCAGCCGATGACGTTGACCGTCTGGGCGTAATGCGCCATGGACACGATATCGGTGGAGCGGAACATCTCGTGTAACCCCGCCGCGACTCCCAGGGCGTCCTTCAGGTGATAGCGCACGCCCAACTCGCCATAAAGGTGCGGGCCGTACCAGTAGTTCCATTCGTCGATGGCGATGCGGATATCGCGGCCTTCCAACTCCGGAATCGTCTTGCGATACCGCCGGTGCGCATCGGCGATGCGCTTCACCGCCCCCGGAATTTGCGCGACGTGCTCGATCAAATCACCTTTCTCGCCGCAATAGAAATGCTCGCTCAGCACATCCATGTGATCGGCCGAACCTTTCAGCATGCCCTCGGACCACCCGCCCACAGCGCCCACCGCGATGCACTTGATGTCGGGACCGATCGCCCGCATCCGCCTGACGAAATCGTTCTGCTTGAGGATGTACTGGCCCAAGGGGATATGCCCCAGTTGCCAGCCGCCGTACATCTCATTGCCGATTCCCCACCACTTCACGCCATACGGTTTTTCGTGACCGTTCGCCGCTCGCAGCGCGCCCATCGGCGTGTTGGATGATCCATTTGCGTATTCGACTTCCTGCGCCGCCGAGTACGCATCGCCGAATCCCGTGTTGACCACCACCAGCGGCTCGGCGTTCACCTCCTGGCAGAAGGTGATGAACTCATCCAGGCCGAAGTCGTTGGAGTCGATGCCCTGCCACGCGGGGTTCTTGCGCGGCGGCCTCCGGTCGCGATCGCCGATGCCGTCGCGCCACTCGTAGCCGCTGACGAAGTTCCCACCCGGCCAGCGGTACATCGGGGCGTTCAGCTCCTTGAGCAATGCGATGGTGTCGGCACGCATGCCGTTGATGTTGTCCGCGGGCATGAGGGATATCGTGCCGATAGACACTTCCCCCCTACGCGAAGCGCTCATCTCGATGCGCCCGTTGTCGGTGCGCGCTCCGGCGGTGAAGCGCAGTGATGTTTTTACATATTCCGTCGTTATCTGATTGATGCGTACTGTTTGTCGCTGCGCGGGCGCATCGCCCCAGATCAGGCTGACTTGGACCTGCTCGGCACCCGTATCGCCCTTCAGCCAGATGTAACCGACATAGTCCCTGCCTTTCACCAGCCCCAGGCCATCCTGTGCGATGCCGCCGCCGCGCAATACAGGCGTCTGCTCGCCTGCGAACGGCTGCTCTCTGCTCATCTCGAGCCCACCACCACTGGTGGTGGGCTTCCAGGGTGATTCGCCTTCGCCTATGCGATAGAAGAACTTGCGGTCCTCGATCATCTCCGCCCAGATCCCGCCGTAGATGCACCGCCCCAGGTGCTCGATGAACTGGCTGTAAACGAACGGCGAGATCGGCTCGCCCGCCTTCCCCGCATCGATGGTGACCATCAGATCAAGGTCCTCGATATCGATCTTTTCGAGCTTGACATCGTCGAACCACGCCCGGCCGGTCGAGACTCCCCAGCCGCCGAAGAGGCAGTTGAGGTGCAGCGTGTCGCGGTCGCCGCTCCTCAGCACCTTCTCGATGTGCGTCCAGTCGCTCGTTCCCACCACCGCCTCAGATGCGGCGTTGGCCATGCCGTGCACGTTGAAGAGCGCCCCCACGCCGGTGTTGGGCCGAAGGTTCTCGGTGCGTATCCAGCCCGAGAGCAGATAGACCGCCCCCGGCTCAACGGGCACGAACGTCTCCCAGCTCAGGTCCCCGCCCGTGGTCGATTCAAT
>CP070772.1:979494-986094 GCA_020345805.1 Phycisphaerales bacterium
GTCGAGGGTTGGGAGGTGCGGCGGGTCGAATTTGTTTGTATTTTGTTTGGGCCGCATGCCCCAATTATGGCCTGAAATGGGGGCAGGGCAAGGGAAACCCCCGGAATGTCGAAATGTCGAAACGGCGAGATGGCGAAACGGCGGGCGCCTCAACGGATAATGGTGCCGTCGAAATGTCGGGAGGCCGCAGCGCGGGGGTCAGGCGGGGTCGAGGGCGGCGCGGACGGCCGCGACGGTGGCGCCGGCGATGCGGAGGGTCTTCTCGGGGGAGGTGTGGCCTGCGTGGACGGCCACCTCGCGGGGCTTGAGGCCGAGCGCTTTGGCGATGAGTCTGCAGACGGCCCGGTTCGCCTTGCCGCCTTCGGGCGGCGCGGAGATGCGGATCTTCAGCCGGTCCCCCACCGCCCCGGCGATCTGGTCGGCCGAAGCGCCGGGGACGGCCTTAATATGGATGAGCACATCCTCGCCGTGCTGTTGGATGCGGATGTCCATCACTGCGGCCAGTTTACCGCGCGACGGCGCCTTGATGCGTTGACGTCTTGTCAGCGTGATGCTTCGACGCCTTGCTTGTCAGTCTTCTTCGAGGACGCTCTTGCGCCGGAGGATGCGGTGGTAATGCTGGGCGAAACGGTGGGCTTCATCGCGGATGGCCTGGCAGAGGCGCAGGCCGGCGTTGTCCCGCCCCAGCTTGATGGGGGCGGTGCGCTGCTGCGCGTAGATGAGCTCTTCCTTCTTGGCCAGGCTGATGACCATTGGCGGCTTGATGGTCAGTTGATCGAACGCCTCGAGGGCCGCGTGAAGCTGGCCCAGCCCGCCGTCGATGAGGATCACATCGGGATACAGCTCGTTGCCTTCGCCTGCGTCGCGGTATCGCCGGCTGACGACCTCGCGCAGCGCCATGTAATCATCGCCGGGCGCGGCGGACTTGATCTTGTAGCGACGATAACCATCCTTGAACGGCCGGCCGTCGATGAACGCGACTTTGGATCCGACCGTTTCGCCGCCCTGAAGGTGGGCGATGTCGATCGCCTCCATGCACCGCACCGGCTCTTCCAGATCGAGCGTTTTCTGAAGGGAGCGCAGGCCGGCGGAGGGATCGCCCGCGAACACGGTCACCTCCGGCTGCCAGTCGGTCTCGATGGAGCGGGCCCGCTTCTCGCGGTCGTCGAGCTTCTCGATCGCGCTGATCTGATCGCGGATAACCGCGGCCTCTTCATAGCGCTGCTGCGCCGACGCCGCATCCATCTCCTCGTTGAGTTCCCGCAGAATCACGCTGCGCTTGGAGCCGAGGAAACGGATGAAGCGGTCGATGTCCCGGCGGTATGCTTCCTTCGTGATCTTCGCGCCGCAGGGGGCGGTGCACTGCTTGATGGGATGGAGCAGGCAGGGGCGGAAGCGGGAGTTCTTCGGATCGCCGTGGATGATGTCCAGGGTGCAGGTGCGATACCTGAAGACGCGCTGCAGGAGCTGGACCGCCTCGCGCAGGGCGGTGACGGAAGTGAACGGCCCGAAGATCCGCGACCCCGTGAACCGCCCGTCGGCGGGATTGCGGGTGATGTAAACGCCGGGGAAATCCTCGCGGGTGGTGACCGCCAGATAAGGGAACGTCTTGTCGTCGGTCTGGGCGGAGTTGAAGCGGGGATGGATGTCCTTGATCAGCCTCGCCTCCATGAGCAGCGCTTCCCATTCGCCTTCGCATTCGATGACATCAAACTCGGCCACCACGTCGAGCATCGGCTGCTTCTTGGGACCGAGGTCGGCCGAGGGGATGAAGTACGATCCGACGCGGCTGCGGAGCGACGACGCCTTGCCCACGTACAGCACCCGCCCCTGGGCATCCTTCATCAGATAGACGCCGGGCGTGGCGGGCAGGCCGCGGGCGGACTTGGCGAGGCGCCGGAGCCGGTCGGGGCGGCTCTCCTCACTTCCGCCACCGCCCCCGGATGAGGCTGAATCGGATTCCCGCGTCGTCATGGCCTGATTGTACCCCCCCGCCGATAACCCCCACCAAGAGCCCCCATACGCTTCCCACGCACACCCCATATCCCCAGTGCCTCCGCCGGCCGCCCCCCGACCGCTTCGACCCTCCCAATCGCCCATCCCGGCCGGATCCGCGATAAATCCTCCCGCGGAACGAAATAGCCGCCGAGCCTCCGAAGTTGGTCATCCTGAAGACGATCCCAACCCCCTAGCGACAGATTCCGACCCTGCCGGAGAAGATCCAGGAGACCAATGACATGCGAGCATTCCTGACCGTCACCGCGTTGTGTATGACCTTGTTCCTGCTGGGCTGTGAGAACGGCCAGTCCACCTCCTACGCCAACACGACCAGCCCCGGCATGGTAGACCAGTGCGGCCCCGGCTGCGAGAAGGCCTGCTGTGCCGGCAAGACCGCCGGCCAGTGCGGACCCGGTTGCACCAAGTCCTGCTGCGGTGAAGGCGGCGCCTGCTGCGCTGAGAGCAACGTCAGCCCCGGTGCCGTCGGCGAGTGCGGATCAAGCTGTGACAAGTCAGGTTGCGACAAGCCCGCCGACTGCAGCGGCAAGACCTGCCCCGAGACCGGCAAGACCGGCGAATGCCCCAAGGCCGGTGAGACCTCCTGCTGCGGCACCTGCGGCGGCAACGTCAGCCCCGGCGCCGTCGGCGAGTGCAACTCAAGCTGCGACAAGCCCGCCGACTGCGGCTCCACCGTCTGCCCCGAGACCGGCAAGACCGTCAATTTCGGCGCGGTCGGCGATCCCGCTCCCGCCCAAGGCTGCTGCCCCGGCAAATGACACCCGGAACGCCGGCCTCGCAAAAACCAGCCGCGGACAACCGGCCCTGACCTACTCCCACAAACTCCTCGATCAGTCTCCGAAACACTTCGTCAACCCTCCCGACTATCAATCCTCCGCCTCCACAAGTTCACGAACGTTCCTCGTGACACACTGAGCGCCCGCCGATGCAAGTCGGCGGGTGTCTTTTTGGCGAGAAAAACGGGACAGGTCCAATTTCCTCCGGAGGCGGCCTGAGGACCGGACGGGCGTGCGTTGTCGAAGAGTGTGGAAAAGACGCCGGATGATCGTCAGGTTGTGCGCGAGCAGACGCAGGAGCAGCTCCCGATCAAGGCCCGCCCGCATGGCCGACTCTTCCCGGAGCCTCGTCTCTGCGGGGGATTCCAGCGCGAAACTGCGCCGAAAAACGTCCTCCGCGACGTGGGGGGGGCGGGGGCTCGGGGAAGAGATGCTGGTGCCGCGGTGAACGGCCGCCACCAACGCCGCGCGAGCCGTCCATGACCGGGAAGCTTCGATCGCTTAGGATAATTGGGGACAGTCACCTATTTCGGATAATTGGGGACAGCCACCCATTTCGGCGTTCGCCGGCGTGAGGTGGGAGCGGCTCGCCAAGCGGATGGGAATCGGGTGGTTCGGGGGTGGAAAGGACCTGGGATGAAGCGAGTGGTGTTTGCGGTGTATGCGGGTTTGGGGTTGCCCCTGCTGGTGGTGATGACGGGGGCGGCCAAGGATACCCGTACGGCGGGCGAGATCTTCGCCAGCCTGACGGCATGGGTGACGGTGGCGATGATCGCAGGCGCGGTGCTCATCGCGGTCGGCGTGTGGGCGGAACGCTTCTTTGCAGGCATCCGATCCAGCGCTGCGGGAGAAGGCGCGTTTGTCGCGATTGCCTTTTTTGCGCCCGGCGTGGTGATCGCAGCACTCTTTCGCTTCGACCTTTACTACCTTGTGGACACGGCTATCTATGCGGGAATCCTCGGTACCATCGCGGGCTTGTCCCGTTACCGGGAGGATTTCAGCTTCCTGGCGGATGAGACAATCTCGGAGTCCGCGAAGCACGCGCGCCTGGACAAAGCCTACGATTTGCACTCGAAGGGGCTTACCGTGTTCACCACCCTGTTTCTTGCAGGGTTGATCAGCAGCGCGATGCCGTTTCTGGTCCGCAACTACGAAGAAGGCCGGTCGGTGGAGATCACCTCGATCGCGGTGGTCCTGGCCTATCTGGTTGCGGGGGTTGTGCCGGGAATCTACCTCCGCCTGTTCAACGGCATGCAGGAGATAAAGCAGCAGTACACCCGATCGGCGGGCGGATGAGGTCCGCGCCGGGTGGTCGGTGCGCTTTGTAGAGTGCGCTGTGTGCACCGCTCCCGGAGTCAATAGCGCGCGGTCGCTTCGATCTGTGTGAAACGCGCGAAGGCGTGAGATCCGCACGGCTGAGGCTCAGACGCCTCAGCCGTGGCACCGCCCTCCACTGCTTCATACCGCCACCACGCCTGCGCCGCCAGCGCACACCGCATCGCCGCGAATGCCGGGGGCGAACCCATCGCGCGGCATCGATCCGCGCGGGCTGATACAATCGGCCGCTCGGAAATCCCTCGGCGAATCGCCGTGGGGGGGCACGGTTGACCGGGGGCGGAAAGGAGCGGCTGCGATGAGGACGAAGCTGACGAGACGATTGGCAATGGTGCTGCTGGCCGGGCTGTCGGTCATCGCCCTGGCGGGATGTCAATGCCCGTATGCGAAGGCCCGCGACGCCGGCTGGAGCCATTACGGCGGGTACCCGCAGCCGTCGGGGAAGGTGGTCGCCCTGGGGGCGGTCAAGGGTGATGAGAAGGACATCATCGTCGAAGGGACCGCCATCAGCATGTGCATCCGGTCCGGGGGGTGGGTGATGCTTCAGGACAAGCGGGGCGACGAGCTGTTCGTGGCCTGCGAGAGCCAGGGATTCCACCTGCCCACCAACGCGATCGGCCACCGGATCGTGGCCCACGGCAACGGGAAGGTGCACGTGATCCCCGAAGAGCAACGGCGCCACATGGCCGAGGTCTCCGGAGCGAGCGAAGAGGAGATCGCGGAGATCGTGGGGCCGGACTTCATGGTCATGCTCCTGGCCGACTCGGTGTTCATCGAGGGCAATGACCTGGTCAAGGCGCTGACCGCGGAGGAGGCGGCGGTGGCGTGCGAAGGCGGCGAGGCCGAAGCCGCGGGCGAAGCGAACGACAAGTAATTCTCCTTATCACTTCACGGGGATGCACATGCAGACGGTGCTGATTAGAGGCGGCCGGGTGATCGACCCGGCGAGGGGATTTGACGAGACGGCCGACGTGGTGCTGGATGAGGGGATGGTGGCGAAGATCTCCACCACCCACGGAACGCTGCGGGCGGAGGATGCGGATCAGGTCATCGACGCCGAGGGGTGCATCGTCGCCCCGGGTCTGATCGACATGCACGTGCACCTGCGCGAGCCGAGCGGGGGGAGGCACGAGGAGACGATCGCCACGGGGACCGCGGCGGCGATCGCCGGCGGGTTCACCGGCGTCTGCTGCATGCCCAACACCACCCCGCCTCTGGACTCGGCGAAGATGATCCGGCAGGTGCTGGCGAAGGCGGGCGAGGCGGGGCAGGCGCGGGTGCTGCCGGCGGGCTGCGCGACCGCGGGGAGGAAAGGGGCGGAGGCGGCGCCGATCGCGAAGATGGCCGCCGCGGGGGCCATGGCCATCACCGATGACGGCGGGGTGGTCGCAGATGCAGGGGTGATGGAGCAGGTGCTCCGGGCGGCGCGGGATGCGGAGAGGTGCTGCATGCAGCACTGTCAGGAGCCGTCGATGACCCGCGGCTCATCGATGAACGCCGGCCGGCTGGCCGAGCGGCTGGGGGAGATCGGCTGGCCCGCGGAGGCCGAGGAGATCGTGGTCGAGCGGGACATCGATCTGAACCGCGAGATCGGCTGCCGCTATCACGTCCAGCACATCTCCGCCGGCGGGTCGGTGAAGCTGGTGAGGGATGCGCAACGGGAGGGCGAACCGGTGACGGCGGAGGTGAGCCCGCATCATCTTCTCCTGACCGAGGCGGCCTGCGAGGGACAGGACACGAACGCGAAGATGAACCCGCCGCTGCGCAGAAAGGGGGACATCAAGGCGCTGAAGGAGGGCGTGGCGGACGGGACGATCACGATTCTCGCCACGGATCACGCCCCGCACCCCCGCAAGACGAAGGACGTGCCCTTTGCGGAAGCCGCCTTTGGGATCGTGGGCCTGGACTGCGCCCTGCCGCTTTACGTCAAGGCCCTGATCGAAGGCGGGGTGATCGACTGGCCCGCGATGCTGGCGATGATGACCATCAACCCCGCGAGACTGCTGGGGGCGGACCGCATCGGCCTGGGAACGCTGGTGGAAGGCGGACCGGCGGACGTGACGGTGATCGACCCGGACCTGGAGTGGACGATCGAGGCGGAGAAGTTCGCCTCCACCGGCCGCAACTGCCCGTTTGAAGGCTGGGAGGTCAAGGGGAAGGCGGTGGCGGTGGTGGTGGCGGGCGAGGTGAAGATGTGCGTCGATCGCCAGCGCGTGAGATAAGAAAGCTGAGCATTCAAGCGGCGCGGCTGGAGCGAGGACCGGTTTCCGCCCGGGCCGGCTGCGGCGCCGAGCGCGAGCGGGGCGCGCGGCGGATTTGAACGGCGGGCGCGGTGAAGTCGCGCCTCGGGCCGGAGACCACGCCGAGGGGTGCCACGGAGATGGCCAGCACGGTGGGCAGGGCCGCCGCGGGCAGGATCCCGGCCAGCCTGGCCCGGTTGGAGCAAGGTGGTGCCGAAGGTTCGGTAGTGCCG
>CP070772.1:986194-992762 GCA_020345805.1 Phycisphaerales bacterium
AGGGAGTGGGGTTGACTCCCAAGCTGCTGCGGCACTATCCGCAGGGGGCGTTGGCCGCGGCGCTGGTGGGCTTGGTCGGCTTCGAGCACACCGGGCTGGCGGGGATGGAGCATCAATACGACGCGCAGCTCGAGCCGGAACACGGGCGGCTGAGATACCTGCGCGACGCCCGAAGGAAGACGTTGTGGATCGAGCCGTCGGATTACACCCCCGGACACAACGGGAGCAACGTCCGGCTCAGCATCGACCTGGTGATTCAGGACATCGCCGAGCGGCGCCTGCGTGAGGCGGTGACCGCCCAGAACGCCGGCGGAGGGCGGATCATGGTCATCGATCCCCGCAGCGGAGAGGTGCTGGCTCTCAGCGACATCCTTTATACCCGCCCGGGCTGGGATGAACAGACTGACGACCCGTTCCGCGAACAGGATCCGGCCTTGGGCCGCAACCGGTGCGCAACCGATCCCTACGAGCCGGGCTCGACATTCAAACCGTTCGTGTGGTCGGTGGCCACGGAGCTGGGCAAGGCGACTCTGGATGAAGTGCTGCCTACACCGGCTCACACGGGCCATCGCACGTCTACCGGCCGGCTGATCCGCGAGGCGTACTTCTACGGCCCCTCAAGCTGGCGGAAGGTGCTCATCAAATCGATCAACGCGGGCATGGCGATCGTGGCCGAGCGTATGACCGAGGCCCAGATGCAGGATGTGATCACCCGATTCGGGTTCGGGCATCGAACCCATTGCGGCCTGCCGGGCGAGACAATGGGGATCGTCACCAGCCCGAAGGACTGGACGACGTACACGCAATGCTCGGTGGCGATGGGACACGAGATCGCGGTCACGCCGGTGCAGATGGTGAGGGCGTTCAGCGCCTTCGCCCGTGACGGCACGCTGCCCACGCTGCGGATCACCGCCCTGTCGCGGGACGAGGCGCCGTACCAGGTGGTACAGCGGGCGATATCGCCCGCCACCGCCCGGACCACCCGAGAGGTTCTGCGCGAGGTGATGATCGAGGGCACGGGCCGCAAGGCCCAGTCCGAGCTTTACGAACTGTTCGGGAAATCCGGCACGGCGCAACTTCCGAAGAAGAACGGCGGGGGATATCACGAGGATCGCTACGTATCCAGCTTCATCGCCGGCGCGCCGCTGCGCGATCCTCAGATCGTGGTGCTGTGCGTGATCGACGATCCGGACAAGAGCAAAGGCTATCACGGCGGGGGCACGATCGCCGGCCCGGTGGTGCGTGACGTGATCGACGCGGCGCTGACCTACCTGGGCGTCCCGCCCGAGAAGCCGCAGCGGGATGAGAACGCACTGGCGTCGGCCCTCTGACCACATGTCCACTTGACGCGGCGACAGTCCACAAGCTCCGAAGCCGCCCGCCGGCGCGCCTTCAAGGCACAGCAGAAAAGCGGGGCTGGTCCAATTTTCGGCCGGCAGATGAGAATGCGAGCGTCGGACTTCAGACGGCGCGGCGTGACGTGATCGATGTAGCTGCGTAAGAGGCGAAAACGGCGGCGAGGTCAGCCGGTCCGGCCCAGTTCTTCCAGGCCGTATTGCTTGATCTTCTTGTAGAGCGTGGTGCGGTTGATGTCGAGTTGCTCGGCCGTCTTCTGGCGGTTCCAGTCGTTGGCCTCCAGGGCCGCGAGGATGATCTGCTTCTCCGGCTCCTCCAGGGCCTTGCGGAGCGGCATCGGCGTCCATTCACGCCCATCGCCCCCCGAAAAAACGGGACAGGTTCGTTTTTCGGGGTGCAGAGTGCCCGGGGCATTGTCGATCACGTGAGGCGGAAGGTCGGTCAGGCCGATGCGGGTGGTTTTCAGAAGCACCACCGCACGCTCGATGACGTTCTCAAGTTCGCGCACGTTGCCGGGGAAGGCATAAGCGCGCAGGGCGTCCATCGCCTCGGCGCTGAAGCCGGTCACCTGCTTGCCAAGCTCCCGGGCCTTCAGTTGCAGGAAGTGCTCGGCGAGAACGGGAATATCCCCCACCCGGTCGCGCAGAGGCGGAAGGTCGATCATCACCACGTTGATGCGGTAGTACAGGTCCTGCCGGAACTCGCCGCTGGCGACCAGGTCCTCCAGCGGCTGATTGGAGGCCAGGATCACCCGCACATCCACCTCGACGGTTTCGGTGGAGCCGACCGGTTCGAACCGTCGCTCTTGCAGCACGCGGAGGAGCTTGAGCTGCATGCCCGGAGAGGCGGCGTTGATCTCATCGAGGAACAGCGTGCCGCCGTGGGCGGCGAGGAACCGGCCCATCTTGTCCGCGTGCGCACCGGTGAACGCGCCTTTCACGTGGCCGAACAATTCCGATTCCAGCAGGGTCTCGGGAATCGAGCCGCAGGAGATCTCCACGAACGGCTTGTCCGCCCGCGGACTGCGGCGATGAATCGCCCTTGCGATGAGCGATTTGCCGGTCCCGGACTCGCCGCACATCAGGACCGTGGTCTTGCTGGAGGCCACGGCCTCGATCAGATCGAAAATGCGCACCATGCGCGAGTCGGTCCCCACGATGTTGTCCAATCCATAGCGCTGGTCGAGTTGGCTCTTGAGATTCGCGTTCTCCGCCAGCAGCACCTGTTGCCGCACCGCCTTCTCCACGGCGATCCGCAATTCTTCATCGACCATCGGCTTGGTCAGATAGTCAACAGCGCCGAGGCGGACTGATTTGACCGCCGCTTCGATCGTTCCGTAGCCGGTGATCACCACCGGAACGATGTCCGGATGCTTGTCGCGAACCTCCCTGATGAGCTCCAAACCATCCATACCCGGCATGGACATGTCGGTGACCAACACCAGGAAGGGTTGAGGCATCCTGCCGGCGGGACTTCCCCCACCTCGCTCGGCATCCGCGATGGCAAGCAGCGCCTCCTCACCACTCGTAACCGCGACGGCATCGAAACCTTCCGTGACCAGATACTCGGCAATCGACTGTGCGACGATCCCGTCGTCGTCGACGATCAACACCCTGGGCCGCTCATCGCTCATGAGGACGTCAGGCTCCGCCGCGGAATGCGAACCTCAAGCACCGCGCCCGTACCGAACGGCACGTTGGTGAGCGATACGCGCCCGCCGAGATCCGCGACGATCTGATGCACAATTTCCAGGCCCAGACCGTGACCGCCCGCCTTGCCGGATCGACCGATGCAGAAGTCATCGGGTAATCCCGCGCCCGTATCGGAGATGAGGATGGCCAGCTCGGCTCCCGGGGAGGGCCCCACGGACAACTCGACGCGGCGCTGCGCCCCCTCGCTGCTGATGCAGGACTCCACCGCGTTGCGCAGACCGTTGAGCACAACCGGTTCCAGCGGACCGGCGTTCAGTGCCGCCGTCTCCGGGGCCAGGTGAACGACCAGCCGGACATCGTGAGCTTCGGCGGATTCCCTGATCTGCCCCACGGCGCGCTCAACGATCTGAGAGAAAGTACGGGCCTGGCCGAGGAGACCGCTCGGCGTGGTCCTCCCGGTCATCGCCCGTTCCAGCACCTCCGCCATCGATTGCAGTCCATCCTGCGCCGCTCGCAACTTGTCCAGCGCCTGCCCGAGGGGTTGAGCATCGGCTCGCTCGGCACGGTCCAGAGCTTGACAGGCCAGAGCCAGCGAGCGAAGGGAGCCGTCAAGCAGGCTGTTGAGCTCGTGTGCCAGTTGTGCAGCCGATAACCTCAGGCCATTGCCTGGTTTTTTTTCTTCCGGCCGGCGCGTCTTGATTGCGGGTTCTTCTCCCATGCCATCAAGTTGATCGACGCGTCGTAACTCACGCTGAAGGCCGATGTTGCGTTTTGTCAACACACTTCTCGGACCAATGGCGGGCACACTTTCAGGCCGGCTGGACCGTGACAGAACGGCGACGACAATTTGCCCATTCTGCGCAGCTTAACGGGCACCTCCCGCAATCCTTTGGAACACCAAGAGTTGCGCTTTGCGTTCCGCGCTCTTCACTGTATGCTCATCCAACACACGGCTTGCCGAGAAGGCTCGGGAGGAGAAGCCACTCAGAGCGAGCCGTTTTTTCATGCGCTCTGTGTGGTGAACGCCGGCCCGGGAAATCGGCATTCCCTGCGCCACTCGCCGCCCATCAGGCGTACGCGCCGCGATTCGGTTCGAACGATCATGTCCGTTGCGGTCTATTGGCCATGGGTATGCGCGGTCTAGTCTCGATAGGTCATGGGCTGACCCGACAGGCCCGTGAGTTCCCGGATGAGGGTCATGCACATGAACCCGGCCACCGCGAACGCGCCCAGCCACATCGCCTGCGTGTTCAGGCCGATAGCCAGCAGCCAGGCCGCGCCGTACAGGCTCTGCCACATCGCACCGTAGCGCTTCAGCTTCTCCGCGGCGTTGCGCCCCCCGGCGCGGGAGGTCTTCCACCAAGCCATAAAGGCAAAGCTGATCACCGCCAGCAGAGGGTAGAAAAGACCCAGGACGTTGGCATCTTCCGGCCACAACCCGGGCTCTCTCAACCCCCCCGCCCCGATTATGAGGAACGACCAGACGGCCCACCCGATCACCACCGCCACCACCGCCCGGCTCGTCAGACGCGGACGCTTGTCCTCCAGAACATGCACGATGGCCGTGATCACCATGGCGTGGGTCATCACCAGCCATACCGGCAGCAGGAACGTCAACTGGTAATTGGGGACCAGCATGTGGACCGCGTGCACCAGTCCGACCGTCACCACGCCCACGGAGGGAATGAACTTGCCGGTGGCGTTGTAGAACAGCAGCCCCGCGGCGGCGAGCAGGGTCAGGCACACCGCGCCCGTGCCCATCCACGCCCCTCCCAGCACTGCGACGATCAGGGCCCCCACCGCTACGATCACCGCCTGGCTGACCTTGATCCTCCCCGCCGGGATCGGCCTCTCCGGGCTGAAGGCGCTGTCGTGCCGCACGTCCAGAATGTCGTTCAGCGATCCCCCGTAGGCGAAGAGCCCCACCGCGACGATCGCGCCGGCCAGCAGCGCCGCCACCATCGCCATGCCGTACACATCCACCATCACATATTCCTGATGCGCCTTGGTGAGCAGGATCACGAACCAGATGTCGCTGACGGCGCCGAAGGCCATGGTCAGGCGCGTCAGTTGGATCGCCGTCAGGATTCTCAGGAGCATCCGCCGCACGTGGAGAGTGTAACCGGGAACGCCGCCCGGGTTGAGGATCCACGGCCGGCGGCGTTGATCCGGGCATGTACCTCCCGTACGATGCCGCGCCGTTCCTCCTTCCTCCGGCTTCCAGGCAGCAACCACGATGTACACCGAAGTGAAAACGAGCTCCGGCGCCAAGGGGCGACGAATCGGGATTGTCGTGAGCCAGTATCACGACAAGATCACCACCGCCCTCCGCGACGCCGCGATCGAGAAGTTCATTGAAGCCGGCGGCATGGAGGAGAATCTCATCGTCGCCCCTGCACCCGGCGCATTTGAGCTGCCCGCCATCGCCCACGCCCTGATCCAGCGCGGCGATCTGGATGCCGTGGTGGCCATCGGGTGCATCCTGACCGGTGAAACACTCCACGACCGGTACATCGCCCAGGCGGTGGCCGAAGGCCTGACCGCGATCACCGCCCGGACCGGCATCCCCATCGCCTTCGGCCTGCTCACCTGCCAGACAATGGCCCAGGCCAAGGCCCGGGCCGGCGGCGAGGTCGGCAACAAGGGCACGGAAGCGATGGCCGCCGCCATCGAGACCATCAACACTCTTCAGGCGATCCGGAAACAAGAGGGGAAGGGCTGAATGGCCTCGGCCAGAAACGTCCGGCGTTGCGCGCTGCAGGCGTTGTACCAGTTCGATGCGGGCAACGCCGATTCGCCGGAGGTTGTCCGCGCCTCGCTGGATGAATCGGCCGGCGACGAGCGGACGCATCAGGACGGCTTCGACCTGGCCCTTCAGGCTTGGGAGAAGCGCGAGGAAGCGGACAGCGCGGTGGCGGCGATCACTCCCGAATGGCCCACCCACCGTCAGCCGGTCGTCGATCGCTGCATCCTGCGCCTCGCCTATTACGAGATGACCGCGGGCATTACGCCGCCCAAAGTGGCGATCAACGAAGCCGTTGAGCTGGCCAAGGAGTTCAGCTCGGAAAAATCACCCATGTTCATCAACGGCGTGCTGGACAAGATCTTCAGATCACTGCGCGAGCGTGATGCGATCAAGCAAAAGCCGATCGTGGAAACGCCGGGCGGTGCGGAGCTGAAGACGGAAACCGAGGCCGAGACCTGAGCCGGCTTTTCGCCTGGTGCTTTACAGGGTTGTAGATGGGACTTTTCAAGACGACATTCAGGGCGATCAGCAAGGGGCTGGCCAAGACCCGCCAGGCCCTCGGTTCCGGCCTGCGCGGAATGCTCCTGGGCAAAACGCTCAGCGAAGACCTCATCGACGAGATCGAGACCCACCTCATCACCTCCGACGTGGGCGTGCAGACCACCGGCGAGATCATCGATGATCTGCGCCGGGCGTTCCGGGCCGGCGAGGTGGCCAAGGGCGAAGATGCTCTGGAGTTCCTCAAGTCGCACCTGAAGGCACGCTGGGACGAGCAGGATCGTTCCATCACCATCGCCGATTCCAGGCCGACGGT
>CP070772.1:992862-999421 GCA_020345805.1 Phycisphaerales bacterium
GAAGAAGCCCTGCTGGGGGTTGCTGGGCAGTTCGCCGTAGAGGAAGCGCGTGTTCTTGTCGATGCGCGAGGCCCAGGCGTCGATGTCGGTGGGATCCTCGATCCACCGGCACTCGATGCCGCGCTCTTCCATGAGGCGGATGTTGAACTGCTGGAAGGTCCCGCCGTAACACTGGGCGGTGGCCAGGAAGTTGCGCTCCTCATGAACGTGCTGTTCGGTGTGAACGAGGAACGGCTGGCAGGCGGTCATGATCGCCGCCATGCCCGAGCTCGTGGAGCAGCAGCTCGTCTGGCCGTCAAAGCCGTAGCCTTCCAGCAGGGCCAATGTCCATTCGTAGTAGTACGTGGAGGGATTGGCGATCCGCGAATAGCACCAGGTCGGAATCAGATAGGCCAGGGCCGCCTCCATCTCGTCGGAGTCGCGATACGCCTGACTGGAGCTCATGAACACCGGCTCGATGATCGCCCCCTGGTAGTCCTCGATCGCATCCTCCACCGTGTACAGGCCGTGCACCGCGATGGTGTCGAACTTCCACTGCTTCACCACCTCGCGAATGTACTTGCCGCGCCGCTGAAGGTAGGCGTTGTTGCGGTCGATGTACGCCTGCATTCCCGGCGTGATGTTGATTTCTTCGGGAACGGGCATGGCGGACTCCTCACTGAAGGGCGGACCCAACAAAGCGTCCAACGGGACAGGCCAGTTTAATCCCCGCACGCGCTCAGGCCAAGAGGCCGCGTTCGCAATCCGGCTCCTGCCGCGGCATGCGCCACCCTCCTCCTCTTGAAAAGCGACCCCCCCGCTCCTAGGCTGGAGCTGGACCACCGACTTCCGCCGCGATCGCACTCCCGCCGCCAGGCCCGATCACGCCCCCGACACCGCGCGAACGATGGACTACTACAGCACAAACCGCCGGGCGCCCGACGTGAGCCTCGCACAGGCCCTGCTTCAGGGTCAGGCGGCGGATAAAGGGCTCTTCCTGCCTCGGCAATACCCCCGGATCACCCGCGAGGATCTTCTGGACCTCGTGGGCAAGTCTTATCCGGAGATCGCCTTTGAGATCCTGCGCCACTACACCACCGGCATATTTGGCGACGATGTTCTCCTGGCACTCTGCGGGGACGCCTACGACTACGAAGTCCCCCTGGAGCACGTAAGTTGCCGTCTGCATGTGATGCGCCTCGATCAGGGGCCGACCGCATCCTTCAAGGACTTCGCCGCCCGCATGATGGCCCGCTGGATGAGCGTGCTCATGGAGGCCGAGCACGGCGAGTTGGTCATCCTCACCGCCACAAGCGGCGACACCGGCTCCGCCGTCGCCCACGCCTACCACGGCGTGGATCGCGTTCATGTGGTCGTCCTGTTCCCCCTCAAGGAAGTCTCCGATCGCCAGCGCAAGCAGATGACCACGTTGGGAGGCAATGTCTGGACCATCGGCATCGAGGGGAAATTCGATGACGGCCAGGCGATGGTCAAACGCGCCTTCGCCGATCCCGATCTCAGCTCGATCCGGTTCACCAGCGCCAACTCAATCAACATCGGACGCCTCCTGCCCCAGGCCGTGTACTACTTCTATGCCTATGTGCGCCTCGCCGACGTCGCCGCGGATGAGCAGGTCGTGTTCTCCGTTCCTTCCGGCAACTTCGGCGACATGATGGGCGGCGTCATCGCCATGCACATGGGCCTGCCGGTCAAGAGATTCATCATCGCCACCAACGCCAACGATGAAGTTCCCAACTTCATCCGAACCGGAGCCTACCGCCCGATCGTCCCTTCACGCGTGTGCATCTCCAACGCCATGAACGTCGGCCACCCCTCCAACCTCGCCCGGCTCATCAACATGTACGGCGGACAGATGGATGAGAAGGGTGCTCTCAACGAGCAGCCCGACATGGATCGCCTCCGCCGCGACATCTACTCCGTCTCCATCAACGACGAACAGACCCGCGCGACGATCCGCGAAGCCTACGAGCAATACGGCCTGATCCTCGAGCCGCACGGGGCCGTCGGCTGGGCGGGGCTTCAGCGCTACCTCGCCGACGAGGTCGAAGACGCCGATCCGCTCTGTATCTCCCTGGAGACCGCCCACCCGGCCAAGTTCCCCGAGGAGATCGAGGCCAATATCGGCGTAGTGCCCGAAACGCCGCCCAGTCTGGAGGGCCTGGAGCAGCGGATTGAGGACTATCCCGTCATCTCCACCGACTACCACGCCTTCCGAGAGATGCTCCTGGAGCGCTTCGGCCGCTGAAGAGGCCGGGGAGGGGTGCCGGGCCTCATCGGGGCACGATCCCGGCCCTCCAGCCTCCTGACAAGAAGCATTCGCCGGGTCCTGCCTTTCCTGGAATAGAACCGGCAAGAGTGCGGGTTTGACCCCCGGAGCTGCGCCGTCGCCCTTTCAGGCGCAGCGGGCAATACCACCAGAGCATGCTCAGGAGATGCTGATGAGTCGTCACATGTTTTCCGGGAGAACCCCCCTGGCCGCCCTCGCCGCCCTCGCCTTGAACGTCGCGGCCTCCGCCGAGATCCACACCGTCCTCGTCGGTCCCGGCTTTGACTTCCTGCCCGCCGAGATCACCATTCAGCTCGATGACACCGTCCACTGGCAATGGAACGGCGGCTTTCACAACGTCGAAAGCGGCATCGGAGGCGTTCACGACGGTAATTTCCGCTCCGGCGATCCCACCAGTGACCCCACCACCACCTTCGACGTGACCTTCGATCAGGCATTCCTCGACGCTCATCCCATGCCCGACAACCTGTACCCCTATTACTGCATCGCCCACGTGGGCGTCGGGATGGTCGGCTCGGTCACCGTTGAGGTCGCCGAAACTTGCCTGGCCGATGTCAATGACGATACTACCGTTGATATTGATGATCTTTTCGAGGTTCTCGCCCACTGGGGTGAGAACGGTGGCACCTACGACGTGAATGGCGACGGCGTGGTGGACATCGAGGACGTGTTCGACGTGCTCGGCGCCTGGGGCGCATGCCCCTGACCTTTCCAGCCGAACTCAATGCCATATCCCCCTCCCATGCCCCGGCGGCTTCGCTCGCCGGGGCGCTTTTGTCGTCCCCAACCCCCTCGCCACGCCGGCCCTCCGGGCAGAGGGGCTCTCTCTCCCCTCCGCGGGAACAAGGCAGAGGCCTCGGCGATCCCTTCGCGATCCCGGTGGCGTGTCCTGCATCGGGATAGACGGTCCCTCAGCCGCATACCCATCCCCCTTCTGCCGGCGGATGACGTCCCCCCTCGCCATCGCCGGGGCTGAAGCGGCTCCCCCGGGGGCGCGATGCGGGCCGGGAACGGGCGGCGTCTTGACCCGCCCTGCAGTTCGGCTAAACTCACCGCTCAGGCCCTGTTAGCTCAGTTGGCAGAGCAGCTGACTCTTAATCAGCGGGTCGTAGGTTCGAGTCCTACACAGGGCATTTTTCCGTGGGTGTGCCCCGTCGCGCAAGTCCCTGTCTTACGAGGCACTTGTGAAGAATCGGGATGTTGGTAATCGCTTAGTTTCATGCCGGATTGTGCCCCCTTGCGCGGGTCAAAAGGCACAAATCCGGGCACCCCCGTTTCGGCGCTCGCGCGATCGCCGTCCGTTCCATGTGGTACACCCTGACCATTGACGAGGTCCGGCAGTCCGCGCATGGAAGCGGCCAGCGGCAACAGTCCCTCATCGGTGTACGTTTCGGCCGTCAGGCGTACGTCACGGTGGCGCATGATGCGCTGCGCGATCGCGACAGGAACGCCCGACGATGCCAACATCGTGGCGAGTGAATGGCGCAGACTGTGCAGGACCACTTTTCGCCCGCGCTCGTCAGTCTCGGCGATCTTCGCCCGCTTGAGGTCGCGTCGGAACGTCGCCATCTCAGGGATGGCGTAGAACACTCGTCCGTTGCCACCTGTACGCTCACACTCAGCCCGCAGCGCCTCGGCCAGTTGAGGCACCAACGGCACACGCTCAGCCCTACCGCTTTTCGTGATCGATGCCGGTAGCTCAATGTGCGGGTTCACGCCGTCCAGGTGCAGATGACTCCACGTCAGCCGCTTCGCCTCAGTTCGGCGTAAGCCCGTGTAGACGAGAAACAGATACACAAGCGCGCGGTGTGACGGGGCGGATTCCAGCAAAACCCTTATTTCATCGACTGAAAGCGCCCGCCTTGTCTTCTCCCGCTTGTCCGCAATCTTCTCCACCGCATCGCATGGATTCGCCGCTAAGCGCCCGCGCTGCACACACCAGCGGAAGAACGCGGACAAGTCGGCGCGATGCTGATTCACTGTCTTGGCAGTTCGACCGTCTGCGATCAGCTCGCCCAGATGATCGCGGATTGACTGCGGCGTGCAATCGGCCACCACTTCCCAACTCCGATCGGCGATGGCCTTCTCCAATCGCTTACAGATGTTGTAGCGGTACTTCCGATTGCGACCGCATGTTTCGAGTTCTCTCAGGTACTCGCGCACGTGGTCGGTAATCGGACGCTTCGCATCGCGCGGGTCGGCCTGGATCAACCCGGCCTTCAGGCGCTCCACATCGCGCAGCGCCTCGCCCAGCATCGATTGTGCCACATCCTTGTCGGTACTCGCGACTCGGCGCACGCGCTTGCCGTTGTGATCGATGTAGTCGAGTCGCCAAGTGTTCTTGACCTTGAAGATCCGCGCCACGGGGCACCTGCCTTTCTCTGTCAGATCCTACCGGATAGAGACCGCGTGAGCCGTCGCCCGATTCCGCCGAACCGGCTCACGAGACGCCCTCGCGGGCGATCCGGGCCACATCCGCCGCCGGGAACCGCGTTGCCCCGAGAATCGATACGCTTGGCAGCTTCCCCGCTGCTCGCAGCTTCCAGACCGTCCGGACGCCTATCCTGAGCACGTCCGCCACTTCGGCCGCCTTTAACAGCCGATTGCCCTCGGCCGCTGATATCCCGTTGTCCGCCTTTCTTGCCGTTGACGATTGCATGGCTTATCTCCATCCCGGCTGCCTGTTGCTGCGAGTGCGCGCCGGGTCGCACTCGTACTGACAGCCGGGATGGTCGGCAGGCTGAGCCGATCACCGTTGCGAATCTGACAAATGTCCGCGCTATGTCCGGATTGCCGGCCTTATGTCCGCCTTATGTCCGCGCTATGTCCGGTTCGGAGTGCGCGGGCGTCTCTCTCGCAGCTCGGGGAGTTTCTCGCGCAGCTCGCTCTTACTCACTCGGCGCGCCGATCCGTGCCCTCTTAGCTTGCCGTCCTTCAGCCAGCGCCGAATCGTGCGATCCGACACATCGGCCAGATCGGCGGCCTCCACATGTGTCAGCAGATCATCCGGTTCCGCCGTCGGCTTCGTCTCAACAACGATCGACGGCGATTGCCTATTCGTACCGGGGTCCGGCTGCACACAGGCCCAATCCCATTCCATGCAGATCTTCGTGAACTGCGATAGCTCGTGCAGATAGGTCAGCGCGTTAAGCCCGTCGCGCCATTGCGGAAATCGGCCGTCCGTTGCTCGCTGGGCTATCTCACGGAGTCGCAGAAGGTCCCTCTTGACAACTGAGATGTGCTGTCCGGGTGGTTCATTAAAGGCCGCACATAACCAGCGGTTCACATCAGGCCCCAGCGCCCCAAGGGAATCGCTGACCACTTCGAGGAACGCCACATGAGCGGCGGCCAGTTCCTCGCTGGGATGCTTCGATGCCGGTTTCTCGTACGGCAGATTGTCCCATCCCTTCGCCACAAGCCCACACGCCAGCGCCTTGGCGTTCCGATAGTCCGCATCCATCGGAGGGGCTAGGTCAAACCAACGCGAGGCTGCCGCGTCTACGGTCCCTAGCGCCGCTGTCAACCGTCCGACCGCTTCTGGCATCGTCGAGCCCATGCTAGTTCTCCCGAGACATGGGAAGCTGGAGCCTCGCCCGAAGACATATATCGGCCTTCCATCGGTCGTTGGCCCACCTGCTGAACGGCTCCTCCTCTGCTTGGCCCGTCTCCGGTTGGGTTTTGGGCCACCGATTGAGCCAGATTTGGCGTTGTTTGAGCACTTCCTGAGGTTCGTTTGACCCCAAAGCTGAGTCAAATCTGATATCAGGTTGAGGGTAATCCGACCATGCCCATTGACCAGCGAGGGTAGAGCAAGAAAAACGGCCCTGCCTTGCGGGCGGAGCCGCGGTAGGTGGCTGACGATGTACTGAGGTTGGCTACGGGCACGGGCCCCACGCGCCGAGGACGGCGAAGAGATCGTCGATGTTCACCTTGCCGTCAGGAGGTCCGTTGTTCGGCCCGGCGAGATCCCACGGGCAGTCATTCGGATCGCCGCACACCCCCCAGTGGCCGAGGACTTCGAACAGATCGTCGATGTTGACTTGGCCGTCGCCGTTGAGGTCGGCGGGGCAGGCGGGGAGGCCGTCGAGGAACAGCACCCACACCGCGCCACGGCGGTAGCCTCCGTCGCCATCCAAGCAGGCCCCCACGGCCAGATCGCCCACGCCGTCGCCGTCGTGATCGCCCAGTGAGGCTGCCGAGACGCCGAACCAATCCTCATTGTTCAGGATGCCGGTGAAGCCGCCTTCGGTGTCGCTGATCTTCTGGTGGGCC
>CP070772.1:999521-1006025 GCA_020345805.1 Phycisphaerales bacterium
CGCCGTCCTCTTCGCCGCCAAGTACAAGCTCGACCTGCTCACCGTGGACGGCGCCGGCGGCGGCACCGGCATGAGCCCCTGGCGAATGATGAACGAGTGGGGCGTCCCGCCCGTCGAGCTTCACTCCCTGCTCTACCAGTACGCCAGGATCCTCGCCGACCGGGGCTATGACATCCCCGCCCTGGCCGTGGCCGGCGGATTCACTTTCGAAGATCAGATCTTCAAGGGACTGGCCCTCGGCGCACCCTTCGTCAAGCTCGTGGGCATGGCTCGCTCTCCGATCGCCGCGGCAATGGTCGGCAAGACGATCGGCCGCACCATCGAGAACGGCCAAGTGCCCGTCTATGTCGAGCGCTTCGGGAATCGCATCGACGATGTGTTCGTCACCGCCGCCGAGCTCCGCAAGGAGCTGGGCGACGCCGAGTTCGACAAGCTCCCCACCGGCGCCATCGGACTCTACACCTACTACGAGCGGCTTGCCCAGGGCCTCCGACAGCTCATGTGCGGCAGCCGCAAGTTCACTCTCGCTCACATCTCCCGCGACGATCTGGCCTGCCTCACCCGAGAGGCGGCGGACATCTCCGGCATTCCGTACATCACGGACGTAGACAAGGAGGCCGCGGCGGAGATTCTCAACAGCTGAACCCGCCCCCGGAGATCGCGGTCTCCCACCGCTCCGGACGGCACGACAACTCAATTAGGCTTTTTTCACCGTGACACGGCCGGCCTAGCCGATGGGCCGGCCTGTCTCTTTCACCACTCGTGGCGCCGGACCGTGGAAGGGTCATCCAGAGTTGGTATGCCCCACCTGGGCCGAGGCCGAGACGGATTGTGCCGATCGGGGGACCGGCTGTTCACGACCGGCGCGCTTGGGCGCTACTCAGCGGTCGATCGTCTTTTGCAGCCTTTCGGGATATCGGGCGCCTTGCACGGTGATCTTTGAGGCGGCGGCGGCGATCTCGCGCAGTTCATCGAGCGTGAGATCGATGGTCGCGGCAGCGAGATTCTCCTGAAGGCGATGCACCTTTGTGGTGCCGGGGATGGGCACGATCCACGGCTTCTGTGCCAGCAGCCAGGCCAGCGCGATCTGGGCCGGCGTCGCGTCATTCCTGGAGGCGATCTGCTCAAGCAGGTCGACCACAACCCGGTTCGCCTTGCGGTTCTCCTCTGAGAAGCGCGGAAGGTTGTTGCGGAAATCGGAGTCGTCGAATTCGGTCGCCTCGTCGATCTTGCCGGTGAGGAATCCCCTGCCCAGGGGGCTGAACGGGACGAAGCCGACCCCGAGCTCCTCGAGGGCGGGCAGGATCTCCGCTTCAGGCTCGCGCCACCAGAGCGAATACTCGCTCTGGAGGGCGGCAACCGGCTGGACGGCGTGGGCGCGACGAATCGTGGCAGCGCCGGCCTCCGACAGCCCGAAGTGGCGGACCTTCCCCTCGTCGATCAGTTCCCTGACCGTACCCGCGACATCTTCAATCGGCACCTCAGGGTCGACGCGGTGCTGGTAGAACAGATCGATGTAGTCTGTCTTCAGTCGCTTCAGCGACGCGTAGGCGACCTCCCGGATGCGCTCGGGGCGGCTGTCAAGTCCGTCGGCCGGCCTGCCGTTCCTGAACCCGAACTTGGTCGCGATGACGACCCGCCTTCGGAAGGGGGCAAGTGCTTCGCCGAGAAGCTCCTCGTTGGCACGCGGCCCGTACGCTTCGGCCGTGTCGAAGAAGGTGACGCCGAGGTCGACGGCCGCGTGAATTAGGGCGACTGCCTGCTCTTTGTCGGTGGCCGGGCCGTAGCCGTAACTCAGGCCCATGCAACCGAGCCCTATGGCCGACACTTCCAAGCCGGTATCTCCGAGCTTTCGCTTCTGCATGATGGATCCTATTGGGTCTGGCGCACTCGCGTATTGTCTGAATGCAAGAGATTAGCTTGTTTTGAGGAACTTCACAGGTCTTGCCACGAGGCTTGTGAGGTCACGGCCCGGTCCGCAGCAAGTCATGCCGTCGGCCGGCTACTGGTAGGTATTACTGACGGACACCCCTTCATCCGCTCACGCGCGAGATGGTGAGGATGGTCAGATCGTCGCTTGGCGGGCGGCCGCGGGTGAAGCGCCGCACGTCGGTCACCAGGGCCTCGCCGACGTCAGCGGTCGAGGGTGTGGCTGCGACGCAGTTGCGAAGTCGATCCATGCCGTACTGCGCATTGCCCGGCCCCATGGCCTCGCTCACTCCATCGGTGTAGAAAACGAAGGTCTCGCCCGGCTCAATCACGCCTTCCAGCGCGTTGTAGGCAGCATCCTTGTCGATCCCCACGGGCAGTCCGGCAAGGTCGTGTCCGACATAAGATGCGCTGCCATCGGATCGCCGATGCAGGGGCGGCATGTGTCCCGCGTTGGCGAGGGAGAACCGGTGCGTATGCAGATCAATAGAGAGGATGGCGAGGGTGACGAAGCGGCCACGGGCCATGCGATCCGACAGGTGGCGGTTGACCGTGGTAAGGGCTCGGACGGGGTCGGTCTGAACGGCGAGGATCGCGCGGGCGGCCCCGGCCAGGCGACACATGATCAGAGCGCCCGGCACGCCCTTGCCCGACACGTCGCCGAAGATGAAGCAGAGGTGGTCGTCATCCGGCATGACCCAGTCGTAATAGTCGCCTCCGACCAGTGTGGCGGGCTCGTAGGAAGAAGAGAACTCGTAGCCGGCGACGGACGGGAGATGCGGGGGAATCAGGCTCTGCTGCACCGCGCGCGCGAGGTTCATCTCATGGTCGGTCTTCTTCTTGTCGACGTAGCTTGAGAAGAGCGAGTTCCGCTGGAAGGACAGCGAGGGGTTGGAGGCGATCTCCATGAGCACATCCAGGTCCTCGCCCGACGCCTCGGCCGGAGCATCCGGGGCGCTCTGTGGCTCTTCCTGCTCAGCGCCTGCCATCATCTCCGAGGAGACGAGATCTATGGCGGCCGCCCAGGCTTCAGACAGTTCCTCGTCCCAGTCATCGCCCGATACCTTCTCCAGGGCGCGCAGCAACGTGGAGTCTGTCCAGGCGTAGCTCTCCGTGGTGGCACCGTAGGCGATGTGACGGGCGCCTAGCGAGCGCAGAACAGACACGAGCACATCCATTCGTCGCAGGTGGGTGACGATGAGAGTGAGCATGGCGGCAAGCTTGCGGCGCTGGCGCATAAGATCGACGTGGGCAAACAGCGGCTTGAGCTGGGGATGGGCGTTGAAGAGATCGGTGTAGAACGTCAGTGTCAGCTCATCGAGCCGGGGTGAAATAGTGGCAAAGTTCTGTTCGATCCGGTCTATGTTAAGCGTCATCACGGGCCTACCCTCGTATCTGCCTCGCCGGGGGCGCATGGACAGCACGCCCCCCAACGGTGAACAGTCTCCCGCCGTTCTTTATTCGACCCTGACCTGACGCCATCACCCGCAGGGAGAAGAACATGCGGCCGGGCCTGCCGGCCCCTGGGGCCGCGGGAGACATGCCGCGCAGGTGCTCGGCGAAAATGCGAAAGAGCAGTTCACGGTGGTCGGTGATCGGCAGTCTGGCCTACATGCGCTTGACGTCGGTGTGTACCGTATGCCGGGAGATGCCCAGGCGCCAGGTGATACGGGCTTCGCACTCTCCATCTACGATGCATTGTGCCATCCGCACTCGCGCCGCGAGACGGGCACAGCCTCCGCGATCCTAGAGTACTCCTCAGGGAGGATTATCTCGTGGGCCTGTGACCCGGATGCGCCCCCGCAGGTTCCAGACTCCCTTACCATGGGGCTCGTTCGGCGAAGAAACTCGGCCGCACGTGGATCGAGGAGGATTGTCAGTATGTATGTGTATGTGAGCCTGATCCTCGTTCTGGCGCTGGTCTGCTCCAGTGCTCTGTGTGATTCACCGGAGGCCTGGCCTGGCCAAGTCCGGCCGCCAGAGCCGTACGGGGCGGTGCCCTCGCCCGCACAGCTCAAGTGGCATGAGCTGGAGTTCTACGGCTTCCTGCACTTCACCACCAACACCTTCACCGACAAGGAATGGGGCTACGGCGATGAGGATCCGGCGATCTTCAACCCCACCGCCTTCGACGCCGACCAGATCGTCCGCACCGCGCACGAAGCGGGCATGCGCGGCCTCATCCTCACCTGTAAGCACCACGACGGCTTCTGTCTGTGGGATTCGGCCCACACCACGCACGATGTCGCCTCCAGCCCATGGAAGAACGGCAAGGGCGATGTGGTCCGCGAAATCTCCGATTCCTGCCGCCGGCACGGGTTGACCTTCGGTGTCTACCTCTCCCCGTGGGATCGCAACCATCCCGAGTACGGCCGGCCGACCTACATCGAGTACTTCCGCAAGCAGCTTCGCGAACTGCTGAGCAACTACGGCCCGATCGCCGAACTCTGGTTTGATGGCGCAAACGGCGGCGACGGCTATTACGGCGGCGCGCGGGAGAGTCGCATCATCGACCGATCGACCTACTACGACTGGGAAACGACCATCGCCCTGGCCCGCTCCCTTCAGCCGGACGTGTGCATCTTCAGCGACGCGGGGCCGGAGATTCGCTGGGTGGGCAACGAGGCCGGACACGCCGGTGACCCGTGTTGGGCGACCTACACGGCGCGCCCCGCCGAGGGCGAAACCGTCGTCGGCCCTGGTACCACGCGCTACCGCGAGGGTTATCACGGCCACCGCGACGGGGAAAAGTGGATGCCCGCGGAGGTTGATGTCTCCATCCGCCCGGGGTGGTTCCACCACGCCAGCCAGGATGAGCAGGTCAGGTCGCCGGAGAACCTGGTTGACATGTACTTTGCCTCCGTCGGTCGCGGCGCATCGCTTCTTTTGAACATCCCGCCCGATCGGAGAGGGATTATTCACGAAGCCGATGTGGATGCTTTGCGGGGATTCCGCCGCATCATAGATGCGACTTTCAACGTCGATCTCGCCCGCGGAGCACGCGCGGTTGCGGACAACGTACGAGGAAACAGCGACCGGTTCGCGGCCAGCAATGTGCTGGATGACGACAGATCAAACTACTGGTGCACTGATGATGGCGTGACCGCTCCGGAACTGGTACTGGAACTCCCCACGACATCCTGCTTCAACGTGGTGAGCTTGCGCGAGTACTTACCGCTGGGTCAGCGCGTGACCTCCTGGGCTTTGGATGCGTGGATAGATGGCGTGTGGACCGAGTTCGCCTCCGGCCAAGCCATCGGCAATCGCCGGCTGTGGCGCGGCCCTTACATCACCACGGACAAAGTGCGCATGCGCATCACCGATGCGCCCGTCTGTCCGGCAATCAGTGAGTTCGCCCTGCACGCCGAGCCGGCAAAAGTGGAGATCCGGCCGTACGCGCGCGCTTTCATCGATCGCACTGACGTCGGACTCGTGACCGATAAGCCCGGCTGCGAGATTCACTACACGACGAACGGATCCGAGCCGACGGTGCATTCGCCGGTTTATTCCGGGCCGTTTCAGGTCACCGAAAGCTGCACGATCCGAGCGGTGGCCATCGAGAAAGGCGAAGCAAGCCCGCGCGCTGCGAAGATGGACCTCGTGGCCTACTCCCGCGAAACCCTCCTTCACCCGATCGTCTTCATCCGCAAGCCGGACCCGGGCATCGATTACGCCTGCTACGGAGGCGGCTGGCAGACCCTGGACCAGATGAAGGACCGCCAGCCGATCACGACCGGTGTGTGCGACTCGTTCGACATTTCCGTGCGCAGTCGCGATGAGCATGTCGCGCTGGCCTTCACCGGCGTGATCAGCGTCCCCGCCGACGGAATCTACCGGTTCTTCACCGCCAGCGACGACGGCAGCCGCCTGTTCATCCACGATCAACTCGTGGTCGACAACGACGGCCTGCACGGCATGACCGAGCGCGAAGGCCTGATCGGCCTCAAGGCCGGCTACCACCCCATATGCGTGGAGTGGTTCAACGCCACGGGCGGGGCGGGTCTGAACGTCGAATGGGCCGGACCCGGCATCGACCGGCAGCCGATCCCCGGCGATGTGCTGGCGCGATAGGCGGGATGATCGAGGTGTGGGCCTGGATTACGCATCGATCCTGGTCAGTATTAAAGCCGGGTTCAAGGCAACAACGCCCCGACGAATCGCCGGGTCTGTTGCCGGTCACATCAACAACAATCGAAACACCCCGTAGGGGACTCGAACCCCTGTTACCGGGATGAGAACCCGGCGTCCTAGGCCGCTAGACGAACGGGGCGGTGTGAGGATGAGGATATCGCAGGACAGACGGCGGTCAAGTCCCGCAGGCCGCGGGAGTTCTGCCAGGCGCGAGCAATACGGCGAACACCGTCGCGAGCCGGCTCTTGACGCAGGCCAGCCGATTCGTAGCATGGATGGTCGAAGAACGACCGCCTGACTACGCGACAGCGTCGTCGAAGGAGATTCTGTGATGTTGCCAAAGATGCCGCCCCGCTCGGGGCAGGCGGGATTCCTCTATATACCCCCGTTCCGGGTTCAGGGCATCAGTGTTGCGGGGGAGCAGACGATGGTTCAGGTGCCGGA
>CP070772.1:1006125-1012597 GCA_020345805.1 Phycisphaerales bacterium
ATACGAGCGGGCCATCCTGCTCGACGCCATCCAGACCGGCGAGCACCCGCCGGGAACGGTCATCGAGCTTGATCCGTCCGAGCTGTCGGCGGTGTATGCGCCGTCACCTCACTACGCGGGTCTGCCCGAGCTTCTGTCGGTGGCCCGGCAACTGGAGCTGGAATTCCCGAAGCGGTTCCGGATCTTCGCGGTGGAGATCGTGGATCCTCTGACCATAGGCGGTGAGATGACCCCGGCGGTGCGCGATGCGATTCCCGAGCTGTGCCGGCGGGTCCGCCAGGCGCTGCGGGAGGAGAACTGAGCGACCGTTGCGGGCCTGCGACGATCGCTTCCGACCCTGCCCGATCGCTTTCTCGCACGTATCAGACCTGGATGAACTTGTCGGCCTTGGCGTTGCAGATGGGACACGGCGCCTGCGGCTTGCCGAACTCGATATGGCCGCAGATCGGACAGAGGTAGAACTCCGTCTCCTCCAGGTCCTGGCCCGCCTTCACCGCCTCCAGAGCCTTGCCGTAGAGGTTCGCGTGCACCTCCTCGGCCTTCACGGCATAGCCGAACATGCGCTTGGCCTTGTGGCCTTCGCTCTCGGCCTGCCGAAGCATGGGCGGGTACATCTCCCTGTATTCATAGGTTTCGCCTTCGATGGCGGCCTGGAGGTTCTCCGCGGTGGTTCCCACGCCGCCGAGGGCCTTGAAATGACCGTGGGCGTGAATCGTCTCCGCCTCCGCGGTGGTGCGGAACAACATGGCGACGTTGACGAAACCATCCTTCTCCGCCTGCTCGGCGAAGGCAAGGTACTTGCGGTTCGCCTGGCTCTCGCCGGCGAACGCTTCCTTGAGATGATCTTCGGTGTTCGGCATGGTGTTCTCCTTTCGTCTACCGCGTTTCGCTGCGCACATCCTCCAGGATTGCCCGGCGAACGGTCGCGGGCAGCTCCGTGGAACCCAGATCCTCGCACACGTCCTTCGCCAGGTCCATTGATGCGAAGACTGCGCTGCAGCGATCGCAGAAGTCCTTCGTTTCCAGGGGGAACGGCGCACCGCGGTCCAGCGCTTCCTGCTTGGCCCGCAGCAGGTCCATGCAGACTCGCCTGGAGTATGCGGTGGGTGAAGCTTCGCGCTGCGGCATCTGCCGCGAGAGTTCCTCGCGCAACGCCAGCCGGGCGCGATGCAGCCGGGTCTTGACCGTCGCTTCCTTCAGTCCCAGCACTTCGGCGACCTCCGTCACGGAGAAGCCGATGATGTCCTTCAGCACCAGGGGCAGGCGGAAAGTCGCGGGCAGGTTGGTGATGGTCCGCTCCACGTTCTCCACCGCCTCGGCCCGTAGTTGGCGGGCCAGCGGGCCGTCTTCGTCGGCAGGAATCTCCGGCACCCCCGCGGAATCCCCGCCGTGAAAAGGCAGCAGCGCATCCAGCGACTTGATCCGATTCGGCTCGCCTGACCGCTTGCGATGCATTCGGCCGCAGAGGCGGGCGGCGATGGTGTAGAGCCAGGTGGTGGCCTGGGAGCGGCCTTCGAACTGGTCCCACTTGCGAAACGCCTGGAGGAACGTCTCCTGCACCAGGTCTTCAGCCTTTTCCGGTGAGCCGCACATTCGCAGGGCCAGGCCGAACATCCGGCCGCCGTGCTCCTCCAGGAGTTTCGGGATCGCGATTTCCGCCGGATCGGATTCGGAAACGGTGTCTGCGCCGAAAGGTCCGCTCATCGCGGTCCCAGAATATTGCCGCTTATTCGCGCTCGTCAACCTTGTTCCGGGGCTTCCAGCGGCGGATCACGCCGGCCGCCCGCTCAACGTTACAGACCTGTTACCAAGCCGGGGGCGATTCGGTCGTATGACTTATGCAGAGGCAAGCCGCCTCACCCTGACCTGGAGATCCACCATGTCCTTACCCACCTCAGTCACGACGGCCCGTCGCCTGCCGATCATTGCAGCCGGTCTCGTCCTCGCCATCGCATCCGCGGCTCCCGCTCAGTCGGTGCTGAGTTCGGAACTGGGGGCGGCCCGGCACGTGGTCATTCCCCAGGCCCGCAGCTTCCAAGTGCACAGCGAAGCGCCGGGGATCCGGATCGATCGCGTCAGCGCGAAGATCCGGATCCTGCAGCAGACGGCAACGACCACGCTTCAGATCGAGCTTTCCAACCCTTCGCGGCGACAGCAGGAAGCGGTGTTGCTGCTTCCCGTGCCGCCCGGCGCGGCGGTCAGCTCGTTCCTTTTCGAAGGCGCATCGGCAGAGCCGACTGCCAGGCTGCTTCCCGCGGCCGAAGCGCGGCGGCTTTACGACGCGATCGTGGCCCAGATCCGCGATCCGGCCCTGCTGGAGTTTGCCGGCTACAACCTTATCCGCTCCAGCGTCTTTCCCGTGCCTCCGGCGGGTACGCAGAAGCTGCGCCTCACCTACGAGCACATCCTCCCGGCCGACGGCGACCGCGTGGACTATGTCCTTCCCCGCAGCGAATCTCTCCAGTACCGCGTGCCGTGGCGGATCAGCGTCGACATCACCGCCGCCGATCCGATCTCCATGGTCTATTCCCCCAGCCACGACCTGACCACGCATCGCGTCAGCGCGAAGCGTCTCAAGGTCGACCTGGCCCCCCATGCCGGCAATAAGCCGGGGCCGTTCCGTCTCTCCTATCTCGTCGAGCGCGAAGGCATGAACGCTTCGATCCTGGCTTACCCGGACCCGAGCGTGGGAATTTCCGGGGGCGGGGGCGGGGGGTACTTCCTGCTCATGATCGGTCTGCCCGCGGAAGCTGATTACTCCGATCGCGTTATCAAGCGCGAGGTGACGCTGGTCATCGACCGATCCGGCTCCATGGCGGGCGGGAAGATGGACCAGGTGTGTGCCGCGGCCGCGCAGATCATCGAAGGTCTTCGCGATGGTGAGGCGTTCAACATCATCGATTACGCCACGAACGTCTCGTCCTTTGCGCCGCGGCCGGTGATCAAGAATCGTCGCACGATTCTCCAGGCACGCGAATACCTGCGTCTCGTGCGCCCCACGGGGGGAACGAACATCCACGATGCCCTCCTGGAGGCGCTGCGCCCGGAACCTGAACCCGGG
The DNA here is from genome assembly GCA_020345805.1 of Phycisphaerales bacterium. Lineage (GTDB taxonomy): Bacteria > Planctomycetota > Phycisphaerae > Phycisphaerales > SM1A02. The sequence continues at coordinate 1,009,187 of CP070772.1, forward strand.
ATGCTGCCCGTGGTTCTGTTCCTGACCGACGGCCTGCCCACGGTGGGCAAGACCGGCGAGCGGGCGATACGGGAAATGGTCACGCGGGCCAACGTTCATCATCGCCGCCTGTTCACGTTCGGCGTGGGTGAGGATGTCAACGTGCCGCTGCTGGACCATCTGGCGGACGCCACCCGTGCCACCAGCACTTATGCCCTGCCCGGCGAGGACGTTGAGTTGAAGGTCGCCTCCGTGTTCAAGCGCCTGCGAGGGCCCGTGTTCGCCGATGCCGAACTCACAGTGCAGGATGAGCAGGGCTGGCCCGCGGGGCTGCTGATCAGCCGTGTGATCCCCGCCCGACTGCCCGACCTCTTTGCAGGTGATCAGTTCATCGTCCTCGGCCAGTACCGGCAGGACGGGCCGCTCACTTTTCAGCTCGCCGGTAACTACCTGGGTTCCGAGCGCTCATTCCGCTTCAACTTCGACATGGATGCCGCCACCACCGGCAACTCGTTCGTTCCGCGGCTATGGGCGTCAAGGCAGATTGCGGAACTGATCGATGCCATCCGCCAGGCCGGTGCGGCCCGGAATGGAGGATTCCCTCCCGTCAGCTTCGATCCCTTTGCCGATCCCCGCACCCGCGAGCTGGCCGAGGAGGTGCTGCGCCTGTCGATGGAGTTCGGGATCCTCACCGAGTACACGGCCTTTTTCGCTGCCGAAGGCACCGACCTTTCCGACTGGCAAAACCTGCGGGCCGTCGCCGGTGACAATCTCTCTCGGCGGGCGATGCAGACCCGCACGGGACGCGCCGCGGTCAATCAGGCAATGAACTATGCGGCTCAGAAGGGGCAGGTCACACTGAACTACGACAACAGCTTCCTGGACGAGAACCTCCAGCGGGTCGAGATCGCCCAGGTTCAGCAGGTCGCCGACCGGGCGTTCTTCAACCGTGGCAACCAATGGATCGACGCGAGACTGATCGCCGAGAACCGGAACGTTGAGCCGGATGAGGTGGTCGTCTTCGGCAGCGATGAGTACCGCGAAATCCTCCAAACCCTCATCACTGAAGGCAGACAGGCGATGCTGTCGCTTTCCGGAGAGATCGTCATTCGTTTCGAGAACCGGACCGTGCTCGTGCGCAACTCGATCGAGCAGTGACCGCGCGGTCGCAATCAACCGACACCACCGGCCCGCAGAAGCGCGTGGCCGACGAACCAACAAGGAGCCAAGCCATGCAACGCAATATCACCTTTTCCCTGATCGCCGCCGGCAGCCTTATCCTGGCCGCCCAGGGCCTCGCCCAGAGTCAGGAGGCAACGATCCAACCGGCCACGGTAATCGAGGTTCCCCCGCCCGCCGTTCCCGAGGTCCGGCAGGCCGTGGACCTGGCCATCTGCCTGGATACCAGCGGCTCGATGAGCGGACTGATCGAGTCGGCCAAGCAGAAGCTGTGGGCAATCGTCAACGATCTGGCTCTCGCCGAGCCCGTTCCCGACCTGCGGGTGGCCCTGCTGACCTACGGCAACGACGGGCATAATCCCGAGAACGGCTGGGTCAGAATAGACAGCGGCCTGACTGCGGACCTAGATCTGATCTCCCAGCAGCTTTTCGCCCTCTCCACCAACGGCGGGACCGAGTACGTGGGCCGCGTCATCCAGGCGGCGACCGGTCAACTTGAGTGGACGCCGTCCGACGATGCATTGAAGCTCATCGTCGTCGCGGGTAACGAGTCGGCCGACCAGGACCACGAAGCCCCCTTCCGCGAGATGTGCCGCGAAGCGATCAGCCGCGGGATCATGATCAACTCCATCTATTGCGGCCCCGCCACCGATTTCATCGCCCCCGGATGGGCCGAGGTGGCGAAGCTGGCCGACGGTCACTTCGCATCCATCGATCACAACAACGGCACGGTCGTCATGAGCACGCCGTTCGATGACGAACTCGCCTCGCTCAGCGCGGGCCTCAACGGGACCTACATCCCCTTCGGGATCGAGGGCGAGCGCGGTCAGACGAACCAGATGGCCCAGGATGCCAACGCCGAGTCGATGAACAGTTCCGCGGTGGCCGCCCGCGCCGCCACCAAGGCCGGCCAGCTCTACGACAACTCGCTGTGGGATCTCGTTGACGCATCCAGGGATGAAGAGTTCAAGCTAGAGGATCTCTCCGAGGACGCCCTGCCCGAAGAGATGCGCGAGATGACGCTTGAAGAGCGCAAAAAGCACGTCGAGGAGATGAGCGCCAAGCGCCAGACCATCCAGCAGCAGATCGCCGAAGTTTCGAAGAATCGCCAGGAGTTCATCGACGAGGAGATGAAGAAACAGAATCTCGATGACTCCTCATCCTTCGATGCGGCCCTGCGGAAAGCGATCCGCGGCCAGGCGACTTCCAAGGGCTTCGAGTTCCCCGCTCAGGAAGCTCAGTCGAGCGGAACGGCTGAATCAGGCAAGGAGGCCGAAAAGTCTGATGCGAACCCGTGATTGTCGTATCATCTTCATTCGCAGGTCTCCGATGAAGGAGAACCGCGGCGGCCCGGTCGGCCGGTGCAGTCAGCGCCCGCCGGCCGCGCCGCTTGCCGCCGCGATGATCTGATGGAGGACTTCGCCCGTGGCACGCCCCGCAGTTCTGGTCATTGAGGACGATGCTCCGATCCGCCGCGGCCTGGTCGACGCCCTGACCTTCGCCGGTTACGAGGTGCTTCAGTGCGCCGAGGGACCCAAGGCCCTGGAGATCGCCGTCGAGGCGAACCTCGACCTGGTGCTGCTGGACGTGATGCTGCCGGGCATGGACGGCTTCGCCATTCTCGCGGAGCTGAGGAAGGCAAGGCCGACATTGCCCGTGATCATGGTCACCGCCCGCGGGGCCGAGGATGATCGGGTTCACGGCCTTACCACCGGTGCCGATGATTACGTGGTCAAGCCGTTCAGCGCCAAGGAATTGCTGGCGCGGGTCGAGGCGGTGCTGCGCCGCTCGCCGGAAAGACCGTCCGACGTGCATATCCTGAGGGCCGGGCAGCGCAGGGTCGATCTCGATCGCCGCGAGGTGACCGGCCCCGACGGGACCACCACAGCCCTCTCCGAGCGCGAGGCCGCGATCCTCCGTTACCTCGCCGCCAACCGCAGCCGGGCGGTCGACCGTGACGAGCTTCTGCATCGCGTGTGGGGTCTCAACCCCAAGGGCATCCAGACCCGCACGGTGGACATGCACATCGCCCGCCTGCGGGAGAAGCTGGAGGATGACCCGTCCTCGGCGACGATCATCCTCACCGTGCGCTCCAAGGGATACATGCTCTCCGAATCGGTCGAGGCGGACGAATCATGAAATCGCATCGATCATGGTGGCTGGTCTATTCGCTCTGCGCCGCGGTCATCGCAATCGCGCTGATCTGGGTCAGCGCGCTGGTGCTGAACCTGGAGGCGTCCGGCCGCGCGGCCC
>CP070772.1:1012697-1019034 GCA_020345805.1 Phycisphaerales bacterium
CGGGCAAGCCCGGGGCTATACAATGGCGCGGCGAGCGAGGAAGTCTTCGGAGTGCTGCGAGAGTGATTGATAAGGCATCTGGTAAGTAACACCTATGGCCCGGACCGCCGGAGCATGAACCGTCTCTGGCGGCAGACGAGGCGAGATGCTGCCATGGAGAAAGCAGATCGGCGAATGCACCCGTTGCTGGTTCTGGCTCTGCTACCGGTGCTGCCATTGGCGGGGATTCTGCTGGCACTCTACATCTGTCTGTGCTTGCTGTTCATCATACCCGGCACCCTCGTTCGTGGTTCCTGGCTGAAGCGGCGATTCCGCCGGGAGCACGGCAGGCGAGGGAAGTTCATCCTGTTCGTGTATTCCAATAGCCCCAACTGGCAGCAATACATCGAGGAGAACATCTTCCCTCAAATAGGCGACGTGTCGGTGGTTCTGAACTGGTCCGAACGAAGCAAATGGAAACTGAACGATCCGTGGGAGGCCCAGATCCTACGGCACTGGGGAGGCGATCGGGAATTCAATCCCATCGCAATCATCATCCCGCTACGTGGAAGGGTTCGAGTGGTGAGATTCTGGCAGGCATTCCGCGATTACAAGCACGGCAAGGACAGCACGCTGCGAGACGCGGAGGGCAGAATGTCTGAGGCGGTGGAAGTGATCCGCAACAGGATGACCGGTCGTCCGGCGACTCCGATCGAGCAAGGCTGAGAATGGACCGAGTTTGTTGTCCGGTCTGTCGGGGCACTCTTTCAATCACGCCGTCTCGCGACGGCGGGGTTCGTGTCCGGGTATTACCGTCACCTTCGAGAGCAAGTGTTCAACCACATCCGCGGCGCTGTAAGAATCGACGCCGGGCTTGAGGAAGTTGGCAACGGTAGCCACAACGTCGCCGGAGGTGACGAGCGGCTTCTCTTTCTCGCCGTCGCGACGAACCTGCGGCAGGCCGATGTTGGCCAGAAGGCCGTTGCATATGCACTTGCGACCGACGGTGTCCTCTTCGCGGCCACCCTTGCGCAGGTAATCATCGACCGGCTCGGAGGGGCAGCGCCATCCCAGCTTGCCATCCGGCTTGCGATACGCCTGCCGGAGGTATCCAAGATCGCAGATGCGCGTTCTCTGCTCGAAGTGCGCAGACTCGGAGAGCGTGTCCTCCAACTGGAGGACCTTAAACGGGAAGCCGGTGGGAGATGCCAGCGGATCGGTGACGACCCTTGCCGTCCCTTCGAGGCTCATCTGCATCACTCGTCTCTTAAAGTCGTCGGCGAGGTCGGATTCCTCGCAGTAGGCGAAGGCGGTTCCCACCTGAACTCCTGCGGCGCCCGAGGCAATCGCCTCTGCGACCCGATCGGGCTCTCCATAGGAACCGGCGAGCCAGAAAGGCAGCCCCAAGGCATCGATGGCCGCAAGGTCGGGCACATCACGGCTGCCGTAGATCGGCTGGCCGTCCTTGCTTAGCTGAGTCTGCCCGCGGGGCGGGGCGTTGTGTCCGCCGGCGGTGGGACCTTCGACCACGAAGCCGTCGATGCGGCCGGTTGACTTGCGGGCGAGCATGGTGGCCAAAGGCGATGAGGAGATGATCGCGAGGAACTTGGGACGCTCCAGCGGGAGCGCATCCCCGCCGCAAAACTCGACGGGATCGAAACGGGTGAAATACTCCTCGCCCGCCTCGGCGCCCTTGACTTCAAGGCGGAGCTCGACAGCGCGGCTATCCGCGAGCCTATCGAGAATGCCGGGGATCGCCCTGGGGATGCCCGCCCCGATGAGCACGTACCCCACGCCGGCCAGCATCGCCCCAAAGATCGAAGGCAGGGTGGGCAGTTGGATCTTCTCCAGGTAGTTGATCCCGATCAGACCACGATGCCCCTCCCGGGCGAGAAAGACCTCGGCGAAGTTGCCCGCCACGAGAAGCTCCTGCAGATGTCGGCCGGGCTTGACGGCGGGAGCGGGCTTGGACTTGAAGGGCCGTTCCTCGGCTTTGCCGCCGGGGATGAAATACCGATCGAGGATGCGCTGGGCGACGCCGGCGATCGGGAAATGAGCAAGGGCGCGGCGAACGTGCCCTCCCGAATCACCCGCCTGAAGGCGACGGGTGAGGATGGTGTCCAGGCCCGTGCCGGATACCACGCCGAGCTGGCCCGTCTTCGCAACGGCGCGGGCAAGGCGCCAGCCTGAAACACCGGCCCCCATCCCTCCCTGGATGATCGTCGGATATGAATCGAGATTCATGCTGGTCCCGTACCGCACTGAACCGTGGATGGCGCGACGTGCCATCATCGAGGCGACCGGCGGTGGGGGTCGCCTCATGCTTGCGGCGGTTCGTTGCGGGTTGCGGCTCCGTCAAAAAGCGCGGTAAGAGTGCCCCGACGAGCGCCCTCCCGCAGCGGACTGGCCGTGTGTCGCACAGATCATCCATCGCGGGCCATCAGACGTGCGTAGGAGCCAAGGTGGCGTGGGGCAAGTGTATGCCAGGATCGCCCCCCGTGCGCGTTCAAAGCGGCGAGGAAGTCACTCTAATCGCCCTCGGATGCGTCAGTCCGCCGTTACGATACCGCCATGCCTGATCCAGCCTCCCCTGTCGTTGCCGCCGATCGCCTTCGTGACCTGATCAGGGCCGAACTGCCCGATCTCATCGCCCTGCGGCATGATCTGCACGCACACCCGGAAGTGGGATACGAGGAGCACCGCACCTCGCAGGCGATTCGCAGTGAACTGGAGAAGGCCGGTGTAGAGCATATTGGCGGTCTCGCCGGCGGGACCGGCGTGCTGGGCCACCTTCCGGGGCGGGGAGAGAGGGCCGTCGGCCTCCGCGCGGATATGGACGCCCTGCCCATGACCGAGCAGACCGGCTTGGAATACGCATCAACCAACGACGGGGTGATGCACGCCTGCGGCCACGACGGGCATGTCGCGATCCTCATCGGGGCGATGCGGGTACTGAAGCGGGTCGCGACCGAGGAGGACCTTCCCCGGCCGGTGACGTTCATGTTTCAACCGGCCGAAGAAGGCGGCTCGGGGGGAAAGCGCATGGTCGAGGAGGGCTGCCTGGACGGCTCGCTGCTCGGGCCGCCGATCGAGCACGCCTTCGCCCTGCACGGCTGGCCGGATCTTGGCCTGGGGCAGGTGGGCACGCGGAGGGGGCCCCTGCTGGCCGCGGCCGACGAGTTCGTGATCGAAGTGATCGGAACCGGCGCGCACGCGGCATTTCCCCACCTGGGGCGCGATCCTATCGTCTGCGGTTCGGCGATTGTCGGTGCGTTGCAGACGATCGCTTCCCGTGACACTGATCCGCTGGACGCCACGGTCGTGTCGGTCACCCAGTTCCACGGCGGAACCACGCACAACATCATCCCCGAGCGAGTCATGCTCGAGGGGACGGTGCGCACGCTGAAGCCGGAGACTCAGACGATGGCGACCGAGCGATTGAAGGCAATCGCCGGCGACGTCGCCAGGGCGCACGGCTGCCGGGCGGAAGTCGATTACATCCCCGGCTACCCCGTCACCGCCAACAGTCCCGAGGCGGTCGAGATCTTCAGAACCGAGGCACGCGCGGTGGTTGACGAGGACCAGGTGATCGACATACCGCAGCCCTTCATGGGCGGCGAGGATTTCGCGTTTTACTGCCAGGCAGTCCCGTCCTGCTTCTTCCTGCTGGGCCTCTGCCCGCCGGATCGAGAGGCGATGCCCAATCTGCACCAACCGACATTCGACTTCAACGACGAGGCGATCGCCACCGGTATGGAGTTGTTCTGCCGTCTGGCTCTTCGGTCTTGAACGCGAAGCTGATGGGGTGTGGAGGGGATCGGCGCTGAGCCGCCACCGCAGATTGGGTTATGGCCCGTAGGTCATGCGGAGGCGATTTCCGGGCGGGAAGAACCGCACGTCGGTCATGAACGCCCGCATGAGCATGATTCCGCGTCCGGCGGGGATCTCAACATTTTCAACCGTCGTGGGATCGGGCACCGACTCGAGATCGAAACCTTCGCCTTCATCCTCGATCTCGATGACCACCGCCTGGGCGTCAATCCGGCAGTCAAGCTTCACCGTCTTCTCGGGATGGTCCCGATTACCGTGCTTGAAGGCATTGGTGAGTGCCTCCTCCATGGCCAGCCGGATGGCGAAACAGCCGGCCTCGTCGCGCCCCCGCGCGGCGACCTCCTCGACCACCCGGTGCTGAGCGGATTCGATCTCCTCGCGGCGGTTGCTGATGATGAACTGTCCCTGGAAGACCTTGCTGTTGCTCTGTCCCTTCGTCATGTTGCCGGTTGTGCCGGGGTCGGGTGACTTCACGCGGGCGGGTCGCCTAGGTGAAGCTGGCCTCGGCCTGCTCGATGCTCTCGTGGATCTGGAACAGCTTGTTGAGCTTCGTGATCACGAAGACCTCGTAGATCTGAGCGTCGATGTTGGCCAGTCGCAGTTGCCCGTCCTTGGCGCGGATCTTGTTGTTGATGGTGATGAGAGTACCCAGCGCCGCGGACGACAGATGGTCGACGTTGCTGAAGCTGATCAGCAGCTTGGGCTGGGTATGGGAGTCGACGATGTCGCCGATCTCCTCGCCGATACGCTGGATATTGGCCTCGTCGAGGATGTTACGGTCGACGAACTCGATCCGGGTGACGCCGTCTTCTTCGGATACGCGCAGGCGCGATGCAGCCGATGTCATGGGACTGGCACTCCGTGTCGGTCAAACAACCTCCATAGGTTACCTTCAGCACCGGGAGAAGGCAAGACCAAGCCCCCCCCGGTCGCCGCGGCCGAAGTCTGCAGGGAAAAAGCGGCGGCGCAGGAGCGCCGCCGCCTGATTCGATCAGATTTCCGCCTCAACGCCTCCAGACCTCTCACCGCAGGTAGGCGGCCGTTCCGCCCAGTGTGTCGGAGAGGCCCGGGAAGAGCAGATCCTCGTTCTCCTGCTGGATGATGATCTCCGGCCGAATGAGGACCAGGAGCGTCTGCTCCTCCTTGTTGGTGACGCGGTTGGTGAAGAAGCGGTTGATGAAGGGGATCTTGGAGAGGACGGGGACACCGCTCTCGACTTCCATTTCCGTGACCCGGCGTTGGCCGCCGAGCAGGATCGTCCCCTTGTCCGGCACGGAAACCGTGGTCTGGACGAGGGAGATCTCCATCTGGGGCAGCTCGATGCGGCCGTCGAACCCGGCGGCGCTGCCACTCTCGCCGCCTCCGCCTGCGGCCCCGCCGAACTGGTTGGCGTCCGTTTCACGGAAGGAGGCGTTCTGGGCCAGCGAGGCCAGCACGGTCATTGTCACGTACCGGCGGTCGGCGGAGATGACGCCTTCCACATCCAGCACGAAACCCTCACGCAAGTTGCCGATGAGCGGAATGAAGGCGCCGGAGGCATCACCGGTCACCGCTTGCAGCCCGGCGATGTAGGCGGTGGTGGTGGTCACCGCGACCCAAGCTCGCTGCCCGTTGAAGAACGTCAGTCGCGGGGCCGTGAGCACCACCGATCGCCGGTCCGCCTGCGTGGCCTCGATGAGCAGATCGACCTGGATGTCATCCAGGAACTGCACGCCGAGGGCCAGGGCCGGGTTGGCCGCGGCCAGCGTTCCAAAGGCCGTCAGATCCGCAAGCTCCGAAACCGCGTTGAAGTGGTTCTGGGTCATCCCGATCGGCGACCAGCCCTGCGAGAGCCGGATGGGCGCGCCGGCGGGACCGGAGAGGTAGGTGACATCCGAGAAATCATCTCCGGGATCGGCGGGAATACCGAAGTAGCCGCCCCAAGGCACCGTGTTGTAGGGGTTGAAGGCGCCCTCGTCCCCCTCGAATACCTGCGTCGGACTGCCGAACACGAGCGGGTCCTTCAACCGGCCGGAGGCGTCAAAGAAGTCACTGTGCTGGAATGAAGGATCCACGGCTCTCGCCTGCTGCCACAGGGAGTTGTTGGTGTTGAAGTAGAGATCCAGGTCAACGCCGATCTGCTCGAACCAGTCGGTGGAGACATCCAGGAAGCGGCATTCAACGTTGATCTGAAGAGCCCGGATCTCGCGAAGCTGGGCCAGCAGCCCCTCGATGGCGAGGTGGTTCCTGGGGGTGTTGGTGATGATCAGGTTTCCGTTGAGCTCCTGCAGGGCCCCGGTTTCGCCGCCCATATCGACCCAGCCCTCGTTGTCGACGTTGGCGATGATGATGTTGACGATCTGCTCGACGAGTTCCTCACGGGTGAGGCGATCGGGGTCCTCGTCGGGATCGCCGAAGATGGAGCCGCCGCCCATTCCGCCGCCGCCGCCGCCGCCACGATCCGCCCGAGGCTTGGCCTCGTTGACGGTAATGGCTCGTCCGAGCAATTCGACCCCATTAAGCGCCTCGATGGCGGCGCGTCCGGCTT
>CP070772.1:1019134-1025396 GCA_020345805.1 Phycisphaerales bacterium
AGATGTTCTCGCCGGGGACCTGGCAGGCGACGTCATTGCCGCCGGCGCAGTACATGTTGGAGTTCATGATCGAGGAGCAGTTGCCGCAGAACACGCTCATCACGTGATCCCAGTCGGCCGTGCCTTCGACACAGAGACTGGCGGTGAGGGTGGTGCCGTCGCCGATGACGTAGTACCACAGGGTCGGGCCCTGCATCGGGGCGCCGACAACGCAACCGTCGATGAAGGGGTTGGTCATCCCGGTGGTGTCGGCGGTGATGGTATCGCCGATCTGCATTTCCTCGGCGTTCTCGCAGGTGTCGTTGGGCGGGGGCTGCGGGCAGCTGAACTCGGCGCAGGTGCCGTAGTAGCCGTAGTAGACTCCGCCGGCATCTTCACAATCGGTCTCGGTCAGATCCTGGCAGGAGCCGTCGGCGAAACAGCAGGCCTTGGGTTCGGAGGGGCAGGGGCCCCAGTGACCGAGAACGGCGAACAGGTCGTCGATGTTGACCGTGCCGTCACCGTAAGACCCGCCGCCGTTGTCCGGATAGCAGTCCCAGGGGCAGTCCTCGGGATCGTCGCAGTCTCCCCAGTGGCCCAGCACGCCGAACAGATCGTCGATGTTGACCTGTCCGTCGCCGCCAGGGTAGGGGAAGTTGTCCCAGGGGCAGCCGGTCGGCGGCTCGGGAGGAACGTCCGTGGAGTGGACGGTGATCATCCAGTTGCCGGGCAGATTGTAGTTGTCGATGAGGTCGTAGGTCTGATCGCCACAGTAGGGATCACAGGGATCAGGGCATCCCCAGGCGGCCCAGCTTGTGCCTTGGCTGGCAGTGTTGTCGTAGCCCGCGGGAAACTCGCCGCCCACGTGGTCACAGGTCACCGTGACGAAGTAGTTGCCGCTCACTGCGGTCTTCGGGATGGGGTAGTAAACAAGAACTCCGGTGTTTTCCTGCTCGGTGAGCACGTTGACGCAGATGAGGGTCACCGCGTCGCCGGGATCGCCATCCTGGTTCGGATCGTTCTGAACCATGATCGATGCCGGATAGCCGGTGCCGAGTATCGAACCCCATGCAACTTCCACGCCGTTGACCCACCCGCAGACGTCGGCGTTGCAGGGGATGGTCCAAGCCATCAGGCCGCCGTTGGGGGTGAGACCGATGGAGCTCTCCATGGTCCCGTCGTGGTACTCACAGACGCAATCCGTCAGGGGACTGGGGGGATTGACGTACGGTCGAATGGACCCGCCGGCGGCGAGCTGACTCTCGCCGGCCGCCAGCGTTGCGAAGCCCGCCGTACACAGGCCCGCCAGGGTCATGATGCTTGTTTTGCCTATTCTCATTTTTGGTCTCAGCCTCCATTTGCCTTGTCGCGGTCCCCGGTCCTGGCCGGTGCCCGCTATTCCACCATCAGATTCGTCCGGCCCGGCAACCTGTTGTCGGACCACCGTTTATCAGCATCACTCGTCGTCGCGCACGGCTGGCGGCGCAAGACAAGCCGCCCACAGAACGATCACAGCGCCGACTGCTTCGCTGAATCGACTTCGGTGGGCACCTGCGACAAGCTGGCCGTAGCAACGGCGAGATACTGCTCTTTTCTTCACCATCCGACTCCCCTCCCGGACCGTTCTTCACACACCTATAACAGACACAACAGATAACGCCGGCTCCGCAAGGGCACAGCGCCCCGGCGTGCTGCCGGTGGCCTATAAGCCGTATTTGCCCCGATTCCCGCCACATTTGGCGAGAGGCTGTTCGCCGCACCGGTGACGGTTTGAACCCCGGTCACTCTGTCAGGCAACCTGACAATCATCCCGTTCCTCCTGGGAGGGGAGGTCACGCTTGGGGGACGGTCACCGTTCCGTGGCGGAGAAATGTGCGCTCGGCCCCGTCCCCCACGGAACGGCCGAGAACCGATTGCAGCCGCAAGTTTACCGTCGAAAACTCCTGCGTCCAAGAAAGTAGTCGCAGAATCCGGTACAACGGTGACGATCACTCACCCGCGAGCGTCGTAACTATTTGTGAATGCCCAACTTCTGAAAACCGATGCGGGATCGGACTACCATAATCTCATGTTTGATGGCATCCGGCTCGCGACTTCAGAACGACACCAGGCAGTGCCAGATGAAGGTGTAGGCAAGGGAATCAACGTCCTGCCACACACGCTTCAGCAGTTGCTCATCCTCGACATTCTCGGCCAGTTCCTTGAGCCTTTCTTCCCAAGGGATGCACACCCCCGGCACCCGGGATGACGATGGTTGTTCGGCCGGTTCAATCATGCTCTAAACCCTGCAAAAGCAGGCACTTAGTAAACCCCGTGCTCCCGCGTGAAATCCGTCATCACACGCACGTTCTCGATGCTCGTGTCGTTCTGCATGATCGCCGAGGCGTCCATTATGTAGCCGCCGTCCGCTGCCACCTCGTCGATCACCTTCCGGCAGTAATCGCGCACTTCCTGCGGCTTGCCATAGCTTAGAACGTGGTTAGGGATACCCCCGCTGAGCGCGAACCGGTCACCGACCGCCCGGTGGACCTCAAAAACGTCATCCTGATCCACGTGCAGGACAATGCTGCCTGCCTCAAGTTCAGCAAAGGACTGGAGATGCGCGCCCCAGCGGCCCTCGGCGTAAAACAGAACCTGGTGGCCCCGCCGCCAGATCTCCTCGATGATCGGCTTGAGCGTGGGCCAATAATACCTATCAAATTGTGAAGGCGAGATGAAAGGCACGCACCCCCGGTGCATCCAGATCGCGATCGGCACGTTCTTATCCGGATCCGCCCCGCCCAGGGCCACGTGCAGCAGGTGAGGCATCAGCGCCTCGCACGCCTTCAGAACCTTCGACGGCTGTCTCAGCAGATCCTTGCTCAGCCCCACGTATCCCCGCAGCTTGTCGGCAATGATGTCGAACGGCGCCTTGAGAATCCCCGAGATGGCCGACACCGTCCCCGACTCGGTCCGCAATAGCTCGTTCTGCTTCGGGAAGGCGCTGAAGTAACTCAGCATCGCCATCCCCCCCTTGATCAGCGCGAGGTTGTTGCGCTCGCTGTTCGCTTCCCCCGGTGCGACCACATCCTTCGACACCCGCGGCAGCCAGACGTTGAGCAGGAACCCCGTCGGGTCGGCGCTCAAAGCATCGTACTCGTCCGGCTTCATGAACGCCTTTTCCTCAGGCGGCTCGCGATACTGAAAGCCGGTGTCGGCGGGGATGTGGATGCCCGGCACGCCGTAGTACTTCAAACCCAGCGCCTCGGTCAGGCCCGTCCAGACATAGACCATGTTCCCCACCACGGCGTCCCAGTCGAACTCGGCCGCGCACTTCCGGGCGGCGATGAACGCCTTCTCGTAATCGTGCGTCACTTCCTGGCAGGTGAAGCCGGCGTACTTCGCCGTGAACTCCGCTACGAACGGCCGGATGGGCACGCAGTCGGGCTTGCCGTTGCGCATCGCGGTCACGTACCGCTTCAGCCGCTGCGCGTAGAGCCTTTCCATGTCCTCAGCCATGGGGGAGAGGTTACCCAAACACAGTTGCGGCCGCCAACTCACCGGGCTACTGCACGGCCGCTGCTTGGTGAAGATGTCGCCCCGTCGCAGATCCAGCATTCCGGGGGGGCGGGACAGCCGCGTTTCAGCCGCGCAGCCCAACAAGGAATAGGTGACTACTGACCTCAGTTTCCACGGCAGAAATGTCAAGAAGCAGGCGACAGTACTGAATTTCTCCAAAAAGCGCGTCGCCTTCCGCATTCCGTAGCGTTCCAGATGGTGCCAAAGAGGCCCGATCACTACCGGACGTTCCGGGTGCTGAGACCGGGTCAATTGTTTCTCGGCCTCTTGCAGGCAGTGCACAGAACGGAGTAGATGTCATGAACGCTCACATCAGAAAACCGTCGTTTGTCCTGAAAGCCGCCGCGCTGCTGGCAGCAGCGGCGTTCGCGTGTCCGACCCTGGCGATGGAAACGGTGCAGGGCGGTGCGGCTCACTCGCAGGTGTACCAGGAATGGTGGGGTGGTAAGAAAACCAAGCGAACCGCAGTCGCCAACGATCAGTCCATATGGGTCGACAAGAACGAGACCATCCGGGTGTATCTGCTCGCATCCTATGGCGACTCGACGATGCTGCACGGCGCCCGACATGAACTGAGGCTTCAGGTGTTCGAGAACGGCAAGCAGCTTGGTCCGACCGCTATCTATGGAGGGTACACAGGCGGTTGGGAAACCGGCTCCTGGTGGTCCCAGCCGTACACGAGCTTCAGCCTCTCAACGAGCGGTTGGCACTTCTTGGATGTGAAGATCGTGGCCAAGACGGACGGCAGCACCAAAACCAGGTGGGGGACGATCGCTGTTCGTGTTCTCTGAAGCTTGAGCAAAGCTTGAGGGGCGATTCGTGCAGACGCCCGAGCAATAATGGCTCGGTCACTCATCCATCGTCCTGCACAAGCAGCCCCCGGACTATCTGGTTCGGGAGTACGTTGAGAACCGGGACAATCAGCTAACCTAGCTGTGCGGACCGAGAGGAATAGGTGAATGTGCCGGATTTCTGGTATGCTCACTTCTTCTCACCAGAGAGACCCGGGACAGGTGCTGGAATGCCCCAGTCACAAGGGAAGGATGGACAAGTGAACGACGAAGTGATCATCAGGGAAGAGACTCCCGCCGACGTGATGGCCATCTCCGAGGTGACGGAGGCGGCGTTCAGAACGCTGGAAATCAGCAACCACACCGAGCAGTACATCATCTCCGCGTTGCGTGCCGCCGACGCTCTGACGATCTCGCTGGTGGCGGAATTGGGGGGACGCGTCGGAGGGCACATTGCTTTCTCGCCGGTGACGATGTCCGACGGCACAACCGACTGGTACGGCCTGGGCCCCGTGTCCGTCCTGCCTGATTATCAGCGACAGGGCATTGGCGGGACGCTGATCGAGGAGGGCCTTGCGCGCCTGAGAGCTATGAGCGCCCGCGGCTGCTGCCTCGTGGGCCATCCGGGCTACTACCAGCGTTTCGGATTCAGTAATCCGTCAGGCCTCGGCCACGAAGGCGTACCCCCGGAGGCCTTCTTCGCCCTGTCCTTCGATGATCACATGCCGCAGGGAACCGTCCAGTTCCACCAGGCCTTCAAGGTCAACGGCCCGCTGGAGACTTCGGGCTAGGTATAGCGGAGATTCCGAAATCCGGGACACGCACTCGTCCAGTCATGCAGACCTGGAGAAACAGGTGACTGTCCCGAATTTCCGAATCACTTCCGAGTTCCCCGTTCGCACCCGCTGTGCTCATCGTCGGCATTCGCTCCTGATTCTGCGTTTGCGTTCAGCACTTCACGAAGTTCGCTCGCCTGCTCTATTGCGTCCCTTCGATGTCTTGCATATCCGTACCATGTCACACGGTCGTTCGGGCGCAGAATCCCGAGATACCACCCCTTCCGCCGCGTTCGCGGCAGGGCTTCGTATTTCTTCACTACTACTGGATCATCTACATCCGCGATTTTCAGGCGATACAGCGCGATGCGTCTGCCACCGATCGCTATTCCGCGAGCAACACTCCGTGATCGCAGTTGGATCCATGTTTCCGGAGATATGATGATAATTGCGATGATCGCCGCCATCGCAATCGATCCCGCGTTCTGGATCGCCCCCCAAGCATCACCCTGCGACAATCCGACAACGGACATGAAGCTGACAAAAAAGACCATCAAGACTGATGTCGCATATATCCGCTTTATGCATGACCATCGGCTAATGACGATGTATTTATCCTCCATTTCGTGATAGGTCATGTTTCACCAACTCTGGTTCAGTGCCAAGAAACAGTAACAATACTCTAATATTTGGGACAAGCGCCTATTCTTGGCCTCTTTTCGTCGGGGCCGCGGCGTCATCGCGGGCGGGCTCGCATGCGCTGGACCTGCCAGTAGGTTGCGGTGACGAAGTAAACCAGTGTCGGGACGAGCAGCCAGATTTTGAACCACGCCAGGCGGTCGGCGTAGTCTGCGGGAGTCGCGAGGTAAACGTACACGGCAAACGCGGCACACACGATCAGGGCGATCAGAGCGATCACGCCGCTGACCCGGAACAAGGCCGCGCTGTTTCCGCCTGATGCGGTTTCGATTGCAGATGCATCCTCGGTGGCGTCGGCGGCGGAGTCATGATCTTCGGCTTCCGCGGTGTCGCCCTCGGATGGTGTGACCTGCGACCGCGCGCCGGCAAGGGAGGCCAGCACGATGTACAGCACGACCGTCAGTACGTACACCGGCAGGAAAAGGAAGAACAGGTGCAGCGTGTCGGTGAGGTAGAGCC
>CP070772.1:1025496-1031653 GCA_020345805.1 Phycisphaerales bacterium
CGTGCAGCGGGTGCTGTCTCGTCGACCTCAACCTCGACGGCGTCGTGGACATCGATGACATCTTCGCCATCCTAGCCAACTGGGGGCCGTGTCCGTAAGCAGTGAGGAGTAAGGGTGCCAATGAAACAGGCCGCATCCTTAGATGGACTGCGGCCTGATCGCGGGTGTTGAAACGAATGCGGGGTTTGTTGATCCGCAGGGTGTGGGTTTAGCGATCGTCGGCGGGAGTCGTCTCCGTCGGCTGGAGGAAGAACGGGAATGGGAAGCCGCCGGGGCTGAGGTCATCGGTGTTGTAGATGTACTGGGCATCCAGCGCCCGGTCGATCAGTTCCTTGGATTCGGAGATGTGGGCGAGGGTGTAGGGGTCGATGCGGCTCCGGCCGCGGCTGAGAAGGCGGTTGAAGTCCTTGCTCAACTCGCGGAGGCGGGCAGTGCTGAGATCGGACATGGGCCGGGCGGACGGGCCGTACCCGCCGGTGGGCATGCTCAGGTCGATGAGCCGCTCGATGCACTGGCGCTGGAGATTGCGGCGGAGACTGGAGATCATCGGCTTGCGGGCGGTGGTGTTCTGATCGGGGGAATCCTCAAGCTCCGCAAACACGGCCTCAGCAACCGCATCGAGAATCTCCGGCAGGGTCAGAGTGTCCTCATCGGGTGAGATGCGAAGCTCGTTGTCGTAGACGCGATTGAGCGTACCGGGGTTTAGCAGCATGGTGAGGGCGGCGGACTGCACGCCGCCGATGCGGTCGTGAATGGGCCAGGCGGGGTCGGCGAAGATCTCACCGAAGCCGCCGGCGTCCCACCACTTGTCGACGGTCATCTTGGCAAGCAGTTCGGGGGTGAGGCCGAAAGCTTCATCGTTGAACGCGTGGTCGATGACGAACTCCAGAGCGCGGCGCTGCTGATCGACGGGGGTGGGGGTTACGGGATCGCGATCGCCGGGGTCGCCCTTGTGATCGCGGTTGACGTTTGCACCGCCGAGGAAGTCGCCGGCGATGGCGAGGGCGGTGAAGTGCCGGCCGAGAAGGTAATCGTAGTGCCGCCGGGCCTTGGCCCAACTGTCGCCTTTCTTAACGAGGCGGGTGAGGATCTCGCCGCGCAGCCGATTGACGAGGGCGATCTGCGAATCGGCGTAGTTGAGCGGATCGGCGCCGAAGTCGAAGGTGCGGGCACGCGGGTCAGGGCCCCATGAATCCTCATCCGTGGCGTAGGTCAGCTCAGGTTCGCTGACCCGGGCGAGGATGGGCTTGAGGTCCTTTTCGAAGGTGTAGCCGTACTCGATCGCCCAGTAGTCATAGGGGCCGAGAGTGATCATGGCGTAGTCGCCCTGGATGCGGTCCTCATCGGCGTTGATGTTCAGGGGCAGGTATTCCATGACGGAGCCGCAGAAGGGCTTGACGCCCTTGAACTCGTCGGAGTTGACCTGCTCGAGTGGGTATACGGAAGAGGCTTTGAAGTTATGGCGGAGTCCGAGGATGTGGCCGAACTCATGCATGAGCAGATCCTTGAGCATCGGCCCGAGGAATGATTCCGGCACGCCGTCGATCTCCGGCTCGCGCTGCTCGTCCTCGTCTTCGGCGTCCTCGTCTTCATCCTCATCCTCGGCGTCTTCGTCCTCATCCTCTTCATCGTCGGCGTCATCGTCTCCTTCTTCTTCATCGTCGTCGACGCCGACGTCTTCTTCACCTTCATCATCGTCGTCGTTGTCGTCGCCGCGGGCGAGGTCCTGAAGGATCTCGTCGGCCAGGCGATAGAAGGCGATTTCGGTGGACCCCAGGGCCGCCCGGCGGCAGGCGCCGTTGACCTGGCTGATCCGGCCGGTCAGGCCGTCGTAGAGGTCGTCACCCAGCAGGGTGGGATCGCCGACGGCGGCGGGATGGCCATAGCCCGGATCCATCTGATGCTGCTGATGATGAAGAGTGATCTGGGCGGCGACGGCCTCGCGCTTGGAGGGGTCGGCGAGGCATACGCGGGGATCCCACTGCGGATGACGAGCGAGCCAGGCGCGGGTTTCGGGCCCGAAGTTTTCAATGGCCGCTTCGGCCCAGAAGCGCTCCCAGGACTGCGACCAGCCGGTGACGAACTCTTCGGGAATCGAGATGTCGGCATCGAGGATCTGACCAGTGGCGGGATGCACGCGGCTGGGGCCGATGGCGTAGCCGGTCTGGGCGTTGGTCCAGATCACGAAGTTGTAGCGGACATCCTCCGGATCCTTCTCCATGTGGGCGCCGGTGCGGGCATCCTGCTGATAGACCTCGATGGCGTTGGCGATGCCGATCTTCTCGAACGCCTTGTTCCACTCCAGGACCGCATCGCGCAGCCAGCGGCGATAGCGCACGGGAATGGTGTGCTCCAGATAGAAGATGATGGGCTCGCGGGGCGGGCTGAGCTTGAGCTTCGGATCGGCCTTCTCCAGTTTCCACCGGGTGATGTAGCGCACCCAGGGGGTCTCGACGGACGGGTCGCCGATGTCCCTGAAGGCGGTGGTGAAGTATCCGATGCGAAGGTCGGCGGGGCGGGGCTTGTATCCGGTGTTTTCAGGCAGCGCGCTGATGGAGTAATGGAGGGTGCCCAGTCGTCCGCCGGCCAAGGGAACCTCGAAGGCCAACTCGACATTGTTGGGGAAAGCCTTGGCCTTGGCGATCTTGCACAGGTTGCGTTGCACGCCGGTCGCGCGGTAGCCGAAGAAGAGGCTCGCCCGCCCCACGAGCAGGGCATCCATGTCGATGACCGGCCCCCCACCGGGCCCCATGCAGAGGATTGGAACATCAAGGATCACCCGATCGGTGAAGACGCGACCGTGGGCCTTCTTCGATTCCAGATCGCCGGTGGTGCGCACCGAGAGATTGGGCTGCATGAGTGCCAGGCGTTTGTCGTATCGCTTCCAGTATGCGTACATATCGCCGACCTGCTCGCCTGCGGTTGCGATTCCGCCGGCGACGGTGTAGGCGATGAAGATGCGCTGCCCTTCGTAATTGCGGGACAGCTCGGCGAGCATCTGGCCGTCTTTTGCGCGTGTCCAGATGTTGTAGAAGCTGCGGCCGTCAGGGGTGGACACCACTTTCTGATAGTCCTTGGCGACGTCCTTGAATTCGGGAAACTCCTTTGCAGGGCGGCCTTGACCGGGGCCGTTTCGTCCGGGCGGAGTAGCTGGAGGGGTAATCCTCTCCGCTGTGTCGGGGGGGCCGGCCGGACCGAGCTCACCTTCGGACTGGCCCGGCGCGGTCCAGGTGACCGCCGCCACGCTCAACGCGGCCAGAAACACGCGACAGATTGCACTATGCATTTTCAGGTTCTCCTGGCTCCGCCCGCGGGCCCGAGGGCTTCATGTCGTTTTCACACAAGCACGCCATCAGGCGTGTGCGGGTGTGTCAGAATAGGTCCAGAGCAGCATTACCGTCGGTTTTTTCGGTCCATTAGCCGTCGGTCTTTTCCGGGAGCGAGGAAAAGGTTCCGATAAGGGAGATGATCGTTGCCACGAAGGCGAGGTAATCTGATTGACATCGAGTCTCAATGCAGCGCTTTGCCTGCCGGCGCTGCTTGCCCAAAACTCCGGGATTCTCCGCGGCAATTCTTCACCCTCTGCGGGCTGGAGCACGATCAGATACGCTTGGGGCGCGCCTGCGGTCCGCTGCCGGTCTTTGTCGCCCCGCTCTTCAGCGGCCCCATTCGGAAACCGAACGGCACCGTTCAACGAATAGCGAAATGTGAGAACGTGCCGGTCTCACGCCGCCGACGGGCAGAATGGAGTCCATTGCGGCGGTTTGACGAGGAAGAGGTGCAGTTCAGGCAAATGAGGCAACCGGCGACGGGGGTTGAGCCGGCGCATTGCCAGGAAAGGGGTTGCATGAACCACTGCCCGTAATAACATGGGGATGCATGGGGTTCGAGGAAGGTCCAGGAACGACAACCGATCAAATCCGGGGTAAGGAGTCTTTTGATGCTATTGCACGCGATGAGCAGGGTTTGGGACACTCACAGCACGCTGGGGGCCGTTGCCGTGGCCGCGTCGGCAGTTCTGACCGCGACCGCTCCGGCGGGCGAACTTCCCGTGGGCGGGCAGGCCGCCGAAGACGGGCAGACGTTCGAGCTGCGGTACACGGCGACTTTCTCCCAGGATGACCTGGTTTTCGGGGAATCAATGGGCTTCGACACCGTGAAGCTGGAGGGAGGCGATTTCCTCAACGTGCCGGGAGAGCCGATGCTCCCGGCGGTGGGTCTGCGCATCGCGCTGCCCGAAGGTATGGCCGTCACCGGCGTGGAAGTCGTGCAGTCAACATCCGCGGAGCTTGAGGGCGAGTACTCGTTGTTCCCCGCCCAGCCCCCTCAGCCGATATCCACCAAGGCCGCCCCGGGCGAACTGGTGGCTCCTGAGGCCGATGTCTATGCCTCCGCGGACGCTTACCCTGGAAGGCTCGTGGAATTCACTCGCCAGAACGATCTGGCCGGCCAGGCAATGGCGGGCCTGCGTTTCTTCCCCCTCCAGTACGCGCCGGCCGAGGGAAAGCTCACTTTCCACAACTCCATCGAGGTGGTGATTCGAGGCCAGAGCGGTTACCGCTGCGGCGACTACCTGCCGCAGAACGCCTCCGATCGCCAGCGTGAGAGCTACGAGCAGATGGTCAGGGGTCTGGTGGCCAACCCCGAGGACGTCAGGTTGAGCACATCTGACGATCCATCGTCGGCGGGCCGCGGCGTCGGCCCCGGCGATTACGACTTCGTCATCATCACTCAAAGCAGTTGGGAGGATAACTTCCAGCCGCTGGCCGACTGGAAGACCAAGCGGGGGATGCCCACCGCCATCGTGACCACGAGCTGGATCTACAACGACGGCGGGTACAGCGGCGACAACCAGACGAAGATCCGGGCCTTCGTGCAGGACGCCCGCACCAACTGGGGAACCATGTACTTCCTGCTGGGCGGCGATACCACCGTCATCCCCTACAACATCAAGTACCTGCTGGGCGACAATCTCGCCAACGACACCTACTACGGGGACTACGACAGCGACTACCTCTGCGAAGTCCACGTCGGCCGCGCCTCGGTGCGCTACGAGTCCCACGTCACCAACTTCATCGGGAAGGTGCTCACCTACGAGCAGAACCCGCCGCTCACCGACTACGCCAAGACCGCGACGTTCGTTGGCTTCGACCTCACCAGCTACGGGAGCCATGAGGGCGAAAACCTCAAGACCGACATCAAGAACTACTACCTGCCCTCGGGCTGGACGTACCGCAGCGAGTACGACAGCGAGACCGGCTACCACAAGTACGATGTCATAACCTATCTGAACCAGGGCAACAACCTGGTCAATCACGCCGATCACTCCGACACTTACCAGATGGGGACCGGCCTGACCAACCACGGGCAATACCTGTCCAACAGCGACATGACCAACCTCAACAACGGCGACTACCAGTCGATCCTCTATTCTCTCGGTTGCTGGGCGGCTGCCTACGACGCCACGACCTGCATCGGCGAAGCGTTCGTTCAGGACACCAACGGCGGCGGTCTCGCCTTCGTCGGCAACTCCCGCTACGGCTGGTATTACCAGTACCAGGACGTTGGACTGTCCTTCACCTTCGACCGCTACTTCTTCCGCTCACTTTTCCCGCAGGGCTATTACGTGCTTGGGGATTGCTTCTCCGATCACAAGAACGACGTCTATATCAGCGACGTCTACCTGCAGTACATCTTCACCGAGCTGAACCTCCTGGGTGATCCGACGGTGCCCATCTGGACGGAGGATCCGCTGGCCCTGACCGTCATCCACGACGACACGCTCAATCTCGGCCAGAGCACGGACTTCCAGGTCGAGGTGCGCAGCGGCGGCAGCGGTGTCGGCTCCGCCACCGTCTGCCTGTGGCTGGAAGGCGACCTCTACGAGATCGGAACCACGGATGCCGGCGGCGTGGCCACCTTCCCCGGCCTCACCCCCGGCACCACGGGCACGATGTACGTCACCGCGTGCAAGCACAACTACCTGCCCGAAGAGAGCGAGGCTACGGTGATCGAAGGATCGGACTGCCCGGAGGATCTCAACGGCGACCTGATGGTGGACATCGATGACGTGTTCGAGGTTCTGGCCCACTGGGGCGAGGGCGCGGGAATGTACGACGTCAACGACGATGGAACCGTCGATATCGACGACCTGTTC
>CP070772.1:1031753-1037862 GCA_020345805.1 Phycisphaerales bacterium
GCGCGCAAAGTAAACACCCCTTCGGCGCGCAAAAGTGCGCGCCCTGCGCGCGCAGAAATCGACCTGCCCCCTTCACGACCCAGAAAACGCCGTTTTTTGAGCCATATTCCCCTTCCTCAATGTGCGCGCGGCGCGCGCGCAGAATGAACATCACCTTAATGGCGAGCTTGGCAAAGGAGAGGAAATGACAGGCCGGTCAGTCGCCGGAGTAGCTGCCGAAGACGAGGGAGGCGTTGTGCCCGCCGAAGCCGAAGCTGTTGTTCAGGGCGTAGCGGACATCGCACGGCTGGGCCTCGTGGGCCACGAAGTTCAGATCGAAGCCGTCATCGGGGTTGTCGAGGTTGATGGTCGGAGGCAGCAGCTTCTCATGGACCGCCTTGATCACGATCACCGACTCCACCCCGCCGGCCGCCCCGAGGGTGTGGCCGGTCATGGACTTGGTCGAACTCATCGCCAGCTTGTAGGCGTGATCGCCGAACAGGTTCTTGACGGCGAGGACTTCCGCGACATCGCCCAGCGGGGTCGCGGTGCCGTGGGCGTTGATGTAATCGACCTGATCGGTCGGGACGGAGGCGTTCTTGAGGGCGATGCTCATCGCCTCCCGGGCGCCCGTGCCTTCCGGCTCGGGGGCGGCGATGTGGTAGGCGTCACCGGAGGTGCCGAAGCCGACGACCTCGGCGTAGATCCGCGCCCCACGCTTGCGGGCATGCTCCAGCTCTTCCAGCACGACGACCGCGGCTCCTTCGCCGAGCACGAAGCCGTCGCGATCGCGGTCGAATGGGCGCGAGGCCTTCTCCGGCTCATCGTTGCGGGTGGAAAGCGCTTTCATGGCGGCAAAGGAACCGACGCACAGTGGCGAGATGGAGGCTTCGGCTCCGCCGGCAAACATCAGGTCCGCTTCGTCCCGGCGGATGATCTGGAAGGCCGTGCCGAGTGCATGGGCGCCGGTTGCGCAGGCGGTGGAGGTGGCGGAGTTGGCGCCTCGAAGGTTGTAGCGGATGGAGACGTTACCCGCGCAGGCGTTGACCATCAGCTTGGGCACGGTGAAGGGGCTGATCTTCCGCGGTCCGGTGGCCAGCAGCTTGGTGTGGCCGGTCTCGATGGTGAGGATGCCGCCGATGCCGGAGCCGATGACCACGCCGCGGCGATAGGGATCGCCCTGCGTGAAGTCCATGCCGGAGTCGAGGGCGGCTTCCTCGGCCGCGCACATGCCGAAGACGCAGAATCGGTCCATGCGCTTCAGTTCGCGGGCATCGAGAGTCGGGGGTGGCGTGAACTCACCGATCTCGCCGGCGATGGTGACCGTCCACTCATCGTTCTGCTCGAAACAGGTGATGGTTCCGATGCCGCTGCGGCCGTTGATCAGCGAATCCCACATGGACGGCACATCGGTGCCGACGTTGGTTATTGCCCCTAGGCCGGTGACGACAACCCGACGTTTGGGAATATCACTCATGTCCGGGACGACTCGACGGGACGCCTCGGCCGGGAGGCGATTCGCCGGCCGATGCGGGGAAGGAAAGGGGCGGAGGCGGCCGCCGCATGCCTCAACCGGCTTGGGCCTTCACGATGTAATCGATGGCCTGACCGACGGTAAGGATTTTCTCCGCCTCTTCGTCGGGAATCGAGGTTTCGAACTCGTCCTCAAATTCCATGACCAGTTCCACCGTGTCAAGACTGTCCGCGTTGAGATCGTTCGCGAAGCTCGTCTCGCGGCTGATCTCACCCTTGTCCACGCCCATCTGCTCGGCGACGATGTCGACCACCTTGGCTTCGATTTCGGCTTCCGTCACAGCGTTTCTCCAGTGGAATCCAAACCGTCCCGGACACGGCCTCCCAGCCAGCCGGGGCCGATACTATAGCCGCTCCGCAGGCCGATGCAATCCGCGTCGGGACCGGCCGCAAGCCCCCACCTCAACCGCTTTCGAAGCCCGGTATCCCCCTCCGGGGGCCTCATGTGTGCATTCCGCCATCGACGCAGAGCACCTGGCCGGTGATGTATTGCGAATCATCGGAGGCGAGGAACCTCACCGCCCGGGCTACATCACAGGTCTCGCCCATCCGCTTGAGGGGGATCACCGCCAGGGCGGTGTCCTTGACCTTCTGGGGCAGCACGTCAGTCATGTCCGTGCGAATGAAGCCCGGGGCCACGGCGTTGCAGCGGACATTCTTGCCCGCCAGCTCCTTGGCGGTGGTCTTGGTCAGCCCCAGCATCCCGGCCTTGGAGGCCGAGTAGTTGGCCTGTCCGGGATTGCCCGCCACCCCGGCGAAGCTGGAGACGTTGACGATGGAGCCGCCCCGCTGGCGGACCATGTGCTTGGCTGCGGCCCGGGTGCCGATGAAGGCGCTGGTGAGGTTGACGTTGATCACGGCGGCCCAGTCCTCGTCGCTCATCCGCATCAGCAGCCCGTCACGGGTAATACCGGCATTGTTCACCAGCACATCAACCCGCCCCTCCTTCTCGGCGATCTCGTCGATCAGGGCGGTGAAGCCGGCAGTGTCGGTGACGTCCATGACGCGTCCTTCGACCGACTCGGCCCCCTCGCCGAAGGTGTCGGGAAGGTCGGCGATCTGCTGCTGGACGATGTCGACGGCAATCACCTTCATTCCCAGGGACCGGACGAGTTCGCGGGCAATCTCCAGACCGATGCCCCGGCTGCCGCCGGTGACGATGGCGACGCGTTTCTCGGATGCTTCTTCGCTCATGGGATCACGCAAAGACCGTTGAAAAAACCCGCCGACAAGCGGCGGGCTGGGATTATACCTGTGTTGGCGAAGCTGCCAACCTGCCCCGATTATCTGGGGCCGGGAGGCCGGCGAGGCGTGCTGGGGGGCTTGCGCCTGCCCCGTCCGGGCGGGGGTGAGGAGTTGGGCGAGCTTCCGGTACCGCGACTTGTGCCTCCGGAGGAGCTGGCTCCGTCCTCGTCCTCGTCCAGATTGGTCTGTACGGGGTTGAGATCCTCGTCCGGCACCATGGCCAGGGCCATCTCCTCTTCCAGGATTCGATGCCAGGCGGCGATCCAGTCGCCGCTGAGCTCATCGAGAATGCCCGGAGGTGCCGGAGCGGCCTCGAACACCGGAGTGTCACCCTCCACGGTGTAGTACCACAACTGAGGCTCGAACTCGAAGCCGACCTCGATCACCGCCAAGGCGCAGCTCTGACCGAGGCTGTTCTCGCCGGTCTGGATCTCGATGCTCGAGATCCCGGCGGTGGACTCGTCCCACACGCCGGCCGCGACCATCGCCTCCAGCTCCATGCGGTCCAGAGGGGTGAGCATGGACCCCAGCGCTTCGGCATCGCCTCGGGCAAAGGCGTCGAAGAACTCCAGAATCGCCACCCGTTCCTCCGTGCTCTCGGGCGCCCTGTCGGCCCGAAGGATCACCCGCTCGTCGATGCGGTACTCTTCCATCAGGTCCTGAATAGTCTTGACGGGAGGCGGCGCCGGCGGCGGAGTGACGGTTCTCCTGGTCTGAGGCGGGGGAGGCGGTTCCTCACTCTCACAGCCCACGCCCGCAATGCCGATCCCTCCAAACAGCACGGCTGCCAGACTAAGTTGGACCCATGATTGTCTATGGCTGGTCATGGTTGATCACCTTCACCTTTCGATTGATGCGCCGCATCAGGCCTTTGAGGACCTTGCCGGGCGCCAACTCGTGCACCGCAATTGTATCGTCCGCTGCAAGGTCTTGACATAACTGAGCCCATTTCACCGGACGAATGATCTGTTCGACGAGCCTGCGCTTCAGAAGTTCCACATCCTGCGGATCATGGGGCCGGGCGGTCACGTTGGCCCAGACCTCGATATTAGGACTTTGAAAGGGTGTTCCTGCCAAGGCCTCGGCCATGGCGTCCGCCGCCGACTGCATCAGCGGGCTGTGAAACGCCCCGGCTACGGTCAGGGCGGTCGCCCGCAGGCCCATCTCCTCGGCCACGCCCACCGCCCGATCGCATGCGGCGGCATCACCGGAAACCACCACCTGCCCCGGCGAGTTGAAGTTGGCCGGCACGAGCACCTGGCCCTCCGCGGCCCGGCGGCAGAGCTCCTCGGCCTGCTCCTCATCGGCCCCGGTGAGGGCGACCATGCCGCTGTCGGCGGCTTCCGACGCCTGCTGCATCAGCTCGCCGCGCCGGGCCACCAGCCGCAACCCGTCGGCGAAGCTGAACACGCCGGCCAGGTGCAGGGCGGTGTATTCGCCCAGGGAAAGGCCGGCCGTGGCCCGCAGGTTCATCGGGCCGTCCCGTTCCTCAAGTGCCCGGAAGCAGGCCACGGAGCAGGTGTAGATCGCCGGCTGGGCGACGTTGGTCGCGGTAACGCGATCCTCCGGTCCGCGAAAGCAGATTTTCGAGAGGGGTGCCCCGAGCGAATCACCCAGGAAATCGTCGGCCTCGGCGAAGGTCGCCTTCGCCGCCTCGTTCACCTCGCACCAGGCCTGCCCCATTCCCAACGCCTGGGCCCCCTGCCCCGGACACAACACGATCGCTTGCTCACTCATGCTCGCTCCAGATTCCACAAGGGGGCAATTTAGTGACGCGGGGCGGAACGGTCGAACCCCAAACGGCATGAATACCGCCGCTGAACGCCGGCTGTCGTTGCGGTCAGATCTTCCAGACGCTGCTGGCCCAGGTCAGCCCGCCGCCGAAGGCGACGAAGACCACATGATCGCCCCGCTTCACTTTGCCCGCCTTCCACAACTCGTCGAAAACGACGCCGACCGAAGCGGCGGAGGTGTTGCCGATCCGGTCGATGTTCACGTGAACCTTCTCCTTGGGAAGGCCCAGCTTCTGCTTGGCGGCGTCGATGATCCGCAGGTTGGACTGGTGACAGACGAACTGACTGACCTGATCGACGGTCAAGCCGGTAGCCTCCAGCGCATCGTTGATGGTCTCGCGGAACTTGGAGACGGCGAACTTGAAGACCTCCTGCCCACTCATGCGCAGGCATCCCAGCCGAATGGGGTTGTCCCGATCCCATTCCGGCACGTCCCGTTCCTGCACCGGCAGGTAGAGTGTTTCCCAGCGGCCGCCATCGGAACTCACGGTCTGATACATGCAGCCGACGGATGGGTCATCATCGCGGGCCAGGACCATGGCCGCACCGGCATCGCCGAAAAGAATCGAGAGGGAGCGATCCTCGTAGTCGGTGATCCGGCTCAGTTCGTCACACCCGATCACCCCGATGGTGCGGAAGCGGCCGGAGCGGATCAGCGAATCGGCGATGTTCATGGCGTAAACGAGCCCGCAGCAGGCGGCGATCATGTCGAACGCCCCGGTCTCGGTTTCTCCCAGTGCCGCAAGGATGCGGCAGGCATTCGGGGGACAGGTCATCTCCGAGGTGGTGGAAGCGTGGATGAGCAGGTCGAGGTCCCCGACCTTCAGGGATGCATCGTCCAGGGCGTTCTTCAGTGCGTCGCGGGCCAGAGTGAATTCGCTCTCGTGATCCGGATCGACGACGCGTCGCTCACGGATGCCGGTCCGCTTGAGAATCCACTCGTCGGAGGTATCGACCATTTTCTCGAGGTCGGCGTTGGTGAGAACGCGGCTCGGCAGAGCCGAGCCCACGCCGGCGATTCGCACCCCGAAATCAGTTGGCTCTGTCATGCCGTTGCCTCTTCCATCGCCCCGAGTCGCTGAATGATGGCCTGGTTCACGCCGGCCTCGCCGAAGTCCCTGGCCCGCAAGACAGCGTTGGTTATGGTCCGGGCCTGACTGGTTCCGTGACTGATGAGGCAAATGCCGTTGACGCCCAGCAACGGGGCCCCGCCATACTCGTGGTAGTCGTGCTGGGCATAGATCTTCCTCACAACCGGCTCGAAGCGACGGGCCAGATCGGGGTCGATAGTGGCCACCTCACGGGCGATAGCCCGAAAAATACCCTCCGAGAGCCCCTCGGCAAGCTTGAGCATGACGTTGCCCACCACGCCGTCGGTAATGACCACGTCGGCCTTGCCGTCGAACACCGCTCGGCCCTCTATGTAGCCGATGAAATCAAGGTCTTCTGCGGCGCGGAGAAGTTCGCGGGCGAGTTTCATGTCGGCCGTGCCCTTCTGTTCTTCACCTCCGACATTCATCAGGGCCACACGGGGCTTCTTGATGCCGAGGATTCGCCGG
>CP070772.1:1037962-1044037 GCA_020345805.1 Phycisphaerales bacterium
ACAAGCTTCTGGCTGAGTCGGATGCGGTCGCAAGTGAGATCACCGAGCAGACTCGCGTGGTCAGGGCACAGCTCGACGCAAGGCGGCAGCGCGGAGAGGCCGAATACGACCTTCTGATTGCCGAGGCCGAGAGCGTCACCCAGGCCGGAGATGCTCTGGCTGTCGAGTTGGACGCTCAGATTCTCGCCGCGACACGCAAGCTCGACGCCGAATTGGCGAAGGTGGATCAGTCGATCGAGTCGACGGTCGCCATCGCGCAGGCTGATTACGATGAGGCTATGGCACAGGTCACGTCGTTCGCTCGCAGGACCGACGTCGAGGTGGCACGTATGCGGGCCCAGAATGAACTGGAGTACGAACTGGCGTTGCGAGATGTGGAGCATGATCGCAATGTCGCCTACACCAGCGCACTGAGAGGTGAAGCAGAGGTCCAGCGTCTGGTGGCGGCCGCGCAGGCGGAGCGTGACCGGGAATACGCGCATGTCGACGCCGACTATGTCGCCGCCCAAGCCAAGGCACAGATGGCTCGAGCCCGCGTCGAGGCCTTCCGGCAGTCGGCTGGCGCGCGCGAAGACTCGGTGCTCGTGCAATTTGACTCGCGCATCGTGAAATCCGATGCAGACCGCGTGCGCGGCGTTGTTGATGATTATCGCACCGAGTCGAATCAGCGCACCAACTTCGAGAAGGCCCTCGCCGAGGCTGAAGCGGCTCGTGCGGCCAGCCAGGCTCGACTCGCTTGGCTCCAGCAGCAGCAGCAGCAGGTGCAGTATGCGGCTATTCAGGACTGGGACGCTCGGCTCGCGGCCCTGCGCTATCGGAGGTTCAGGGGCGGGAACGAGGATTTCGACCTCGTGCCCCCGACCGGTGAGAATGAAACCTCCAGGGAGATCGAGAGCCTCCGTGTCGCCGAGGTTCCCACTGATCACGATGACTGATCGAACGGGAGTCGGCTGGCGGGACTGTACCGTTCGGTTCCGCTTGAGGCCGGCTCGACAACGGTTCGTATGAAACCGAAGCATGAGGGCTGCCCCCAACGGCAGGACGATCTTGCGCGTGTTGGATTGTGCGAGGTCCACGGATCCCCTGCCATCAGTGAGCCATTCGGTGCTCTTCACCAACTGACCTGGCCCGTCGCACTCGAGACGCAGCGCGACATCTATCGCAGATCAGGCCAAGACAAAGAGTTGGCGGTTTCGGCAGGGATTTGCCTCATGACCCGGAGACCGCACGTTCGGGCACCACGCGAAGCGTTGCATCTGCATCCTGCTCCCGCTATTCCGTAAACGCCGGTCGCAAGACCGGCGTTTTACACTTACTTGGGGCGGGATGAGAACCCGCGACGCCGACGCATCAAGCCGCTTTTCGCTTGATCTCTGCTATGGCCTCGTTCAGTTCGCGCCATGCCCGCCCGGCTTCATCGGCGTCTCCGCCGACGGCCATCGCAGCGCAGGCCTCAACCACCCTGACCATCTTCCGTATCAACTCGGCGCGAGATTCAGGATGGGTGTTGAGGTATTGAGTGGCTGCGTACAGCGAATCCGACTCGGTGCCGACGTCGAGTGTGCAAGGTCCGATGACAAAGTTGCCACCAAAGGTGATCCGATCAGGGTCGGTCTCGCAGGCGACTACGGCCCGTTCCGGGGCGATGATGTGGTTGTTGGTGACACAGGCGGCGGCACCATTCCGAATCGAGATGCCCGTGGAGGTTTCGCTGAGCACGACATTGTCGGCGATCGTCGCATCACCCTCGCCGTTGACGCGGATTCCGTACTGTCCTGGGCCAACGATGAAGTTGCTTTCGATGGCAACGCGGGCCGGGGACTCCTTTCCCTGAACGAAGATGCCTCCCTTCCGGCTCGAGATAATCGTGTTGTCCGCGAAGACACTCTCACCGTCATCGCCCGGCAGAGGCATGAACTCGACCCCGTCACCTGTGTCGAGCAACGAGTTGCCTGACACGTTCAGTCGCCGGCCACTGATCACCGTGATCGCTGGAGAGGTACCGGTCAGGTTGCGGAAAGTGTTGGACGCGATGTAAATCGGATAGGCGAGACGGGATACAGCTTTGCGGGCTGGCGGGTCCGGATCGGTATGAATCACGACCCCGCCGGGAAGGCGCTCGAACGTACAGCCACTGATCATCGCGACCGTCGCCTGGCGGACGTTGACGCCGGGACCTGTCGAGTCCGCAAACCAGCAGTCGGCGATCTCAACCCTTGAACCGTCATCGGCGCATATCGCGCCGTCGCCAAACCTCTGAAAAGTGCATTTTGATATGTAGAGCGACAGCCCCCTCGCGACGCATCCGTTGGCCGCCGGGCCCTCGAAATAACAGCGATCCAGCAGAACGTCGAATTCATCCGGACCCGTAGCGGCGTTCTGCGGCGAGCCGGTGATGTACAGCGCGGTACCATCTTCGCGCCCGGCTCGCAACACCACGCCCGTCATCATCAACCCGTCGCTCTCGTCGACAACGACAGTGGGGCCCTTCTCCGCCGCCGTTCCGGTCAGAATCGACGTGTAGTTGGGCGCGCCGGTGATGACGAGCCGCTTGTTCTCGATGAGCAACCGGCCGGGGTATTCGCCCGCCGCGAGCTGAACACGATCGCCATCCTCAAGGCGAGCGGCGAGCTCTTGGAGGTTGGTCCCGGCAGGGGGACGCAGCCTTAGGGCCTGATTGCGCGCTGCGTCATTGACGAGCGCGATCGAAAAGCGGACCGGGTCGCCGACAAGCTTCGCGATGTCCCAGGTGAGGGTCGGGATGGTGTTGACATCGGCTTCGTCATGCGCGTTGTGGTTGATGAACCCGCCGGGATGACTGACGACCAGGCGGGTGAGAGGAAGGCGGCGGCTCGCATCCTCATCGCGGGCTCGCTCGACGCTGACCGGGATCTGGATTTCGAGCGTCTCACCCTTCACGCTGGCGATTGGCGGATGATCCTCGTCGAAGGCATCGAAAAGGTTCAGAGCGTCGATGAACTGATCGCTCGCAGCGCGAAAAATCAGGCCGCCACCTGTCTCGGTCCGGTTCAGGAGCTCAATCGCGGCACTCTCGAGACGGAATGCCTCGCCGGCGTCGGAGGCAAGCTCATCCTTCGCCTCGAAGAAGTCCCGCATTTCCGCGCGACGTTCGTCTTCATCCGATTCGGCGGAGTAGACCTGCCCCTCGTAGGCGATCGTGCAACTCAGATCGCGGTTGACCGCGAGCGTGAGCCCCGCGCCTTTGATGTGAACGCATGACGACAGCGCCGCCAGCGCACAAATCGAAGCGGGAACGGCTGTGAGGAGTCGATTCATTTGGTCTCCCTCGCGACTGATCCGATGGTCATCGGGATGGGAGCCGGCGACCCGGCGTAGTGACCGCAAATCCGCCGGCTCCGCTTGACACTCCTCTGATCGTTTGCAGGGGCTGGCTCATTCCTGCATTCGCCGTCGCCAACGTCTTCATTCCGACCTTACCTCGGCATCAATCCCGTCGCCGGATCCGCTCCGTCGAGGATACGATCGATCTTGATCAGAAGCTCCTCGCGGGTCAGATTGCGACCCTTCTCCCAGAGCCGTCTGATCGTCGCTTCGGAAATACCGTCGCTGAGCGCTCCGACGGGGATTGGATCGCGAATCCGGGGGCCCGGCATGAGGATCGTCGAGTCCGACGCCAACCTGTTGAGCTGTCTCTCACTCAGTTCCTCGATGGCCACCCACCTCGTGTTCGGGTTGATCGATCTCCCCCCACCTTGGCCCCACATCTCGACCAAGGTATCCAACGTATCGCCCGACTGACGGAAGCGCTGGGGCATGATGTCCGTGAGCGTCGTTTCGCCGAGATCGCCTGCGGTTCTGAAAGGAGCCGAATCGAGCAGCGTCTCGGCACTCCGGGAGGCGCTCCGCGGCAGGACCTTGGAGCTTGCGCGCGAACTCGATTTCCCCATCTGCCGGGCCGCCCCTGACCGCACGAGGCGAGGGGCGACCTTCGTGGCCCTGGCTCCCTTTGCCATCTTCAACCCTCGACTGACGGCCTTGCCGCCGCCGCTGGCGATCTTGCCTCCGATCAGGGTGTCCAGCACGTCGGCGGTCACTCCGGCGGCGCGGATGGCGGTGATGGTGTTCCTCTCGCTCGTTCCCATGTCCACCTGGTTCCGGGCGAACTTCTTGCGGTCGGCGAGGAACTTCTTCGCCGCGGCTAGGGCATTCTTGTCCTGGGCGAGGTTGCCGAGCTTGCTCTCGAGCAGGCCCGGCATCTTCTCCAGCCGTTCAATCGCCTCGAGATTGGCCGCGCCGAGATTCCTCCGGGCATCGGCGCTGCGAGCCTCGTCGGTCGTCTTGGTCGTAATCTCTGCGCCGGCCGAAAGCAGGCTGAACTTCCCCGCGACCGCCTGCGTGTGGTCCTCAAGTTCGGCATCCAGCTTGTTCATGTCGTGGGCGCGGGCGGCGGCATCCTTCCGAATGGCCTGCGAAATTCTGTAGCGGGCAGCTTCCCTGGGATCAGTCTTCCGAGCGTCCATCTCCGCAAGCTCCGAGTCGACGTCGAGGCTGTCATCCATGTTCTGGTCCATCGCAGCCTCGATATTCCGGATCTGGAATCTATCGCCGTCCTCGAGGGCCTGGTTGTACTTCTTCTGGAGCTCCCGGGCGCGCGTGGAGTACTCTCTGCTCTTCTTCTCAAGTTCGGCGCGCCGCTTTGCCGGATCTTCCTTCTCTTCGGGAGCCGGCGGACCGGGAGAGATTCCAATGGGACCGACCTTCACGCCACTTCGGTCGGCGGCGCCGTTTCTCCCGTCGGTAGCGAGCTGGTCGACATCCTTCTCCATCTCCGCACGCATCTTCGCGCGTTCCAGGACGCCCTTGGCGTAGTCCGACCTCGGAGGCCCGAACGGTCCCGGCCCGGCTTCCTCCGCCGCGTTCTCGTACTTCGCTTTTTCGGTCGGGCTGAGTTGATGCCAGTCCCGGCCTCCCTGCTTCTCGTAGTAGTCTTGGCCGGGTTCAAGAAGGTCGGAACTGGACAGGTGGTGGCCGATGATCTTCCCATCCTTGTCCTTCTCGATCACGATCCGGTCCTTGCTGCCGAACTTCTGTTCGAGGATTTCCTTGGTCGCCCCGTCAGGGTACTCGATCGTGTCCCGGTCCCACCAATGAGTCTTCTTTGAACGGAGCGTCGTGCCGTCCTTCTTTCTCAGGAACTCCTCCTTCACGTTCCCCTTATCGTCGCAGATGACGCCGTGCTCGCTCCCGTCCTCCTCCCTCCAGCGATCGCGGCTCGAACCGTCCTTCCTGGTGTCGACCTGACGCGCGATCTTGCCGTCCTTGTCGTACTCGATCCTGGTCTTCATGCCCGTGTCGCTGTCGTCAATGGTTCGCGCGGTAACTCCTCCGTCCTTGTCCTTCTCAACGGTCTCGATGCGGTCTTTCGTCGCGGTCCGTTCGACAGTTCCATCCTCATTCGTCGTGGTCAGTTTGATGGATTTGGCTTCTCCTTCCTCGTCGCGCTCGCGGCGTGCTACCGTTTTCGCCCCGGTAACTTCGTCAACATCGGTGTACCCGTCCCCGTCTTTGTGATGGGTGCGCGTCTTGAGGGTTCTTCCGTCGGAGTCCTTCCGCCTCATGATCACGGAGCCGTCAGGTTCTCGCCGAGCGGTGACGCTCGTTCCGTCGGGATTCCGGAATTCGGAGGACATGAGCCGGTCGTTCTCATCCCGGGTCTCGGTGGAGATGAGATTGTCGTCCTTGTCCCAGACCGTTGCCGTCGAGGTCCCATCCTCGTTCCGGGTCCAAACGGTGTAGGAACCATCCGGATATTCGGTCGTTTCCTCCACGACCTTGCCATCCTCGTCGTACTTGGTCTCGATCTCGTTGCCGTCCTTGTCCACCCCGGCGGTGGTGCTGCCGGCAAGATCGATGCGCGTTTCGCGCTTCCCGCCCTCGCCGTCGGTTTCCTTCACGCTGAAGGGGCCGTCCGAAAGGAACTCGACGAGCTCGAGATTCGGGCGAATTCCAACCTTGGCGATGCTGGGCGGAGTCTCGCTGACGTTCTCAACTGCCGGATCGGCCCCGGCCCGGTCGAGACAGGCCTCATCCCCG
>CP070772.1:1044137-1050131 GCA_020345805.1 Phycisphaerales bacterium
GGCTCAGTTCGAACTCCAGCTTGCGGAGACGCTCGGTACGCTCGCCGTAGAGCATGTCGCGGGCGCGCAGGGCCGTGTCGGGATCGTCCGGGTCGAGCCCGTGCTCTCTGCCGAGCTGGTCGATCTTCTCCATCAGCTCCCGCTCGCCGCGCAGGAGGCTCTCGTTGGCCGCGGCGAACTGCCGGCGGAGGACGCCGCGTTCGGCCTCGGATTTCGCGGCGTCCAGAAGGTTGCGCCGATACTGAGCGCGCTGCGCGGGAGTCATGTGCAGCATGGCCGTGGCCATGGAGTTGGCCTCGACCGCCTCACCGTGACTGATCTTCTCACCCTCGATTCTGCCGATCACGAAATCGCGCATCTGTTCGGCGCGCGGTAAGGCGCGATCGCTGATGCGCATGACGTCGATGTACTCGTTGACGTCGTAGGCCTTGGCGGATGTCGGGCCGAGCTTGCCGGACTCCTCCGACGGCATGATCTCGTCGGTGAGGCGCTTGAGGTGCTTGCGGACGTATGTGCTCTGCACGGTCCGATCGATGTCGCTGGTGAGGTTCTTGGAACCTGGAGCCTCGGCGGGCGTCAGGATCAGCGTTTCTTCCTGTTTGAACCACTCTTCGACTGCGTCAAGTTCTTCCTTGCATCGCTCGGGATCGCCGGCGTATTTCTCCTCGATTTCCGCTCGCCTCTTGTCCCGCAGCCAATAGAGCTCGTCGTGGGCGACCTTCATGGCTTTGTCGGCCATGCCCTTGAAGAGTTCGTTTCGCCGGTCAATGACGCCCTGCATGATTCTCCCGTACCGCCTCGAATTGCTCGTGAAGAGCAGCTTCATGTCCTCGAAGCTCAAGTCTCCCCGCTCCAGTGCGTCCGTCACCTTCTTGATGTCATCGCCGCCGCCTGTGGCCTGCTCAAACTTCTCCTGCACCTCGTTCAAGCGGCGACTGCGTTCCACAGCGGCGGTCCGGATGTGCTGTCGGAGTTCGGGGTCGACGTACCGCTGCACCCAATCCGGCAGTTTTTCGGTGACCTGCGAACGGAGGTCGGCAGCCCGCCGGCGGAAGCCCACCTGGGCGCTGCGGGCCATGAGTCCGTTGGCGAGATTGGCCAGGAACTCGTCTTCGGTCAGGCCGGTTCCCTGTACGTGGCCCTGGTAATAGGCGGTCAGGGCGGTTTCGGAAGTCAGTCCGGTCGCCCGGGTCGCCCACTCGCGGATCGCCTTGCGGGCGGTCGGGTTCTGCGTCATGACCTTGGCCAAGCCTTTGGACGCCGCTTCCGAAGTCTGGCTGAGGCCGCGGATCGCGCCCGGCAGCAGCACCGACTCGAGGATGAGCTTGTCGCGCTCGACCTCGCCGTTCTCCAGCTCCAGATACTCCGAAGTGGCGTCAAAGGCCACATTGGCGAAGGTATCGGTTGCGGTCATGCCGGCGATGGTCGCCGCCCGTCCGGCGCCCAACCCCTCCAGAAGGGTGCCGACCCGGCCTGCCGCGGCCTGCGGACCATACACGGAGAGGAGGAGTCGGGTGGCGTTCTTGGCGCTGACCACATCGAGCCAGTGCGCGCCGGGAAGGTCCACCCGCTCGCGTATCGCCGACAGCCGTGCGTCCGAGGTGGGCAGGACGAACGTTTCGGTGCCGTCCCGGTTTCTGCGTATCCAGCCGTAGGACCTCAACAGCGCCTTCTGCCGGGGGCTCAGGTCGGAAGGCCCGGACGCTCGGGCGGCCACCGCGAACGCATCCGCCGCGGCGTCCGATTCTCGCCGGAAGTTGGCGATGCGCGCATCCACCGCGGTCAGGGAATCCTTGTCGTCGGTCAGGCCCCAATCGCCGATGCGACTTGCGGTCGCCAGACCCGTCCGCCACTTGGCGTACCAGTGGTAAAGCGGGTTGTCCGGATCCAGCTTCCCTTCCAGAGCGCCTGCGTCCGGAATCATCTTGTTGCGCAGGACGTGTATTTCGTCCTGGTGGTGGCGGACCGCGCCGGCCATCGCGAGGAACACCTCCGACATGGGAGGGTCCTTGCCGGGCGTGATGTAGTCGAGGGCGGCGTATTCGTAGGACGCGTCCAGCCGACTGCGGATTCTGTCCGCCTCCTGGTGACGTGAGTCCTGAAGGCCAATGATGGCGCGCAAGGTACTCTTGGGTACGGCTTTGTTGCGCAGGCGCTGCTCCAGATACTCTTCACTGTTGCGCGCGATGCGCTGCCGCTCGATGCCCGCAATAGGCTCTCGCGTCTCGCGATCGACGATGAGGCCGCCGCGCGCCAGGCGGACGTACTCATCGATATCGGCAGACCGCTGGAGCCGGCGCCGCCAGAGCATCGCCTCATGGTCGTATGGATCAACGGTGGGCGTGCGCACTTCTTCGGTGCGCGCGTTGACAATGCGATTGGCCAGGTCCTCAAGTCGTTTACGAGTGCGGTTATCCGTCCCTCGGCGAGTCCCGCGGCTGATGCCGATCTCGTAGAGCGGGTCGTTGCGGCGGAAGGCCTCCTCGTACATGTCCGCTTCGGCGCGCGCGATTCGCCAACGACGTTCGTAGTCCGCGTAGATCCGCTGCCGGGCCTCGTCAGAATCGGCCTCTCTCAGGTCATTCGACAGGTTCCTGGAGAGGTTCCAGTCGACCCGCCGGAGATTCTCCTGCTGAGCAGTGCTCGCGTGGACAATGAACGTCCTCACATCGCCGTTCGATTCCGCCCGCGAGCGTGCGATGATCTCGGCCGTGATAGCCTGGCGGTACTCAAACTCCAGGCGCGCGATGCGCGCATCCGGTGCCTCGCCGTTCGGTCCGGACCGTTCCCGCTCCGCGTATCTGTCGGCGAGTGCTTGATCCAGTTGCCTCTTGAGGTCGGTCTTCTCCTTCTCGATGCGCTGGAGAACAGCCTCCTGCCCAGGGGCCGTCGTGACGAAGGCGAAGACTGCCCCGACTGCCCACAACCCGAGCGCGAATCGATAGCGACGATCTCCTGCGACGATTAGTCGTTTAAGTAGTGCCACCGCGACCTCCACGACGCTTGAGCGCCTCCAGACCGCCGATCGCACGACTCATTGGCCCCACGTAATCACTTTCGTGCGCTCTCCGCGATCCGGATAGGGACTGGCGATCGGCGTTGGCCATCTACACGGACGCATGCCGATGAGCGCTGCACGCATTCTAACCGGTCCAGGCCTTCGCCCAAAGTTGATGCTGTCACGGACCGTCAGCCGCCACCACTGCGTGCCTTGCGGCCAACTTGAGTCCCTTGTGTCGAAAGAACTTATGCACTCGCTTCGCTGATCTCTGAAGAGCATGATGATGGCCTCCCTGACGTCATGGAGACGGCGTAAATGACAGTCCCGTCCCGGCCACAGCGGACAGGACAACCGTCGAGGACAAACCCGGGTGGGCCTTGGGGCAGCCTCTTCGCTCGGGCAACGCACCGGTGTTTGTGGTGACAGGAGACGGCGATGCACGCATCCTCGAGGATCCCCGCGACCATGAACCAGGTCTATACGCATCTCTACGTCGGGCAAAACCGCTGTCATGGGGTCGGCACTTTGCCGGCGATTGTGAACGGGTGCATCGCCTCTCAAACCCCCCGACACCTGAGCTTGTCCGAGCTTGCCGGTCTGTACCGATCTGCCGCGATTTGCCGCATTCTGCCGCGCTGGCGGCGGAGCCTAAGTCCATAAGTGCAATGGAGACAGTGGTTTACGGCGGTTTTCGGATCGCCGCTCATAACCCGGAGGTCGCAGGTTCGAATCCTGCCCCCGCTATTCACTCAACTCAGGCGGAGCCAAGGTCTTAGGCGGCTCTGCCTGTGTGCGTTTTGGGGGTTGCCGCGGGTGGCCTCACCCATTCTTCATCCCCCAACAAACGCCAGGGCCGCCCGGTCTCAACGGGTGAGGCGCGCGGCCCGGGAGGAGCGCACCATGGCAAGCCTGATCAAACGCGGCCAGGCCGTCAGCGAACAACACCGCTCGATGTCACTCGGAGTTCCGAGAACAAGGTCGGCGATCGTTATCTGACGTGGCAACTGGTTTTTGGTTCGATTTCGGAGACAAGCCTCTTACCTGTTGTCCCCGGCTTGCCGAATTGAGATTGAGAGCCTCCGGGTTCGTGCATTCTGACACGGGGCGGAATTGTGGCGCGCCAGGGGGAATATAGGGTCGCTAAAGAACGGAGATTAAGGCATGCTTCGCACCACGAACGTCGACGCACGCGCGTTCCCGCTGTTTTCCAGAATCTGGCTGATGCCGATGCTGACCGGACTTGTAGTGCTCGGTGGCTGTCAGTCCTCATCCGTCACCTCCAGCGACAGTACAGCTGTCGGCCTTGGAGGGGACGGCGCCAGAATCGGGGCGTTGCGCGCATACATGAACGACAACGCCAGCCAGAACGGTCTGCCGACGCAGTATGTCGCCGAGGGTCGCGTCGGACTCGCCGATGTTGAGCAAACCTTGTCTGCGGCACGAGCTCTGGAGGTCGAGTATGCCGCCGATCTGGTGGATCGCTACGCCGAGATCGATGCAAGAAGGCAGGAGGTCGCCTCTCGCGAGCGAAGTGCCTTGGCCGAGGCTGAGAAATGCCGGCGGGAGTTTGACGCGGAAGTCAACAAGCTCTTTGCCCGCGTGACCGCCCGCCGACGTGCCCTCGAGGCCCAGGAGTCTCAAGGCGAATCCGGCGTGCAGGCATTCCTCAAGGAACGCAAGACGCAGCGCGAGGATTTGGCCAGCGAGACGGACAGGAACCTGGCCCAGGCCAACGCCCGAATTGACAATCTCCGCGCGACCCGCGACGCGATGGAGCAGGAAGGTCGGGCCGCGATCGACCACATGGCTGAGCGCTTGAAGGTCACGCGTCCGCGTGCCGCGGCCCTGTCGCTCGCGCTCCGGACCGAAGCGGACTCGGCAAGAGAGCAGGCATCAGCCGACATCCAGGAGCTTGAGACCCGGATTCGAACGATTGCAACCCAGGGTGAGGCACGCATGCGGAAGCTGAATGCCGAGGCGGAGGCTACGCTTGAGCAGGCCCGTGCTCGGTCTCATGAACTTCGCGCCGAAGCGACATCGCTTCAGACTCAGGCCTCCGACGAGCAGCACGCTCTTCGGCTCAAACCCATCGAGATGGCATGGAATCAGGCCGAGGCGGCCTACGAGCGCGATCTATCCCAGATTCAAACCGCTTTTGACCGCGCCATGGCGGAGTCGCACCGACTGAGAGCGGAGGCCTCGAACGTTGCAGATCAGGCCCGTGCCGGCTTCGAGAAGGACGGCGCCGAGGCCTTCAACTGGTACAAGACCGAGATGGCAAAGGTGCGGCAGACGTTTGCCGGCGCCGACCGGCTGGAGACGGAGGCCCGCGCTGATTTCGTGAAGGCCGAGGCCCAAGCTCGAGCCCGGGCGGTTCTCCTGACAGGGCATCATCAGAACGAGCTCGCCGAAGCGCAGCGGAACGCGATCACAGCTGAGGCGGAGGCCGAAGCCAGCCGCCTGCGGGCCGAGATCCTGGAGGAATTCGCTCGTCAGCAGAAGCCTGAGGGCGGTGATGTCAGCCGAAAGACTGTGCCCCAACCGGCGACCGATGAGAATGTGCATCTCGTGCCGAACGCCAAGCAGGTGCCCGCGGTGGCTCCCGTCGTGGAGCCGGAACGTGTCGCCGCGTACCGAGCCGCTTTGGTCCGGGTGATGCGGGACCGGGTCGCAGCCAAGACGAGACTCGAATCCGTAAGTGCGGTCTACGAGCGGAAGCAGATTGAACTGGAGGCTGATCTCCGCAAGCAGCTGGCCCTGAGCGACGAGCAAATGACCGCCGCCCGCGTTCTCGAGACGCAATCCGAGTCACAGATGGCCAAGGATCGAGCGCAGATTGCAGCTCGTCTTGCCTCGGCGGAATCGCAGTACCGAGAGAGTTTCGCCGATGCGCGCGCGTCTCGAGCGAACGCAAGTGCGGAGGCGACTGACCTCTTCGCCAAGGCCGAAGCGGTGGAGCAGACGGCAATTGCCACCTCCAACAAGCTTCTGGC
>CP070772.1:1050231-1056189 GCA_020345805.1 Phycisphaerales bacterium
AACGTTGCACGCGGTGACGGTTCGGTTCGCTGGATCGACAATGCCCGCCAGATTTACAACCTCCTGCCTGGTGATCCGGAGGATTTGCTGGATCCGAGCCGGCTGAATGAGTACAAGGACATCTGGCAGGAGATCGAAGACAATTTCTAGCGTGAGATCCGGGTCCCCCCGCGACGGGTATTGCTGCGCGCATTTCCGGGGCTCGAACCGGTTCGGGCGGCTGCTTTACCCTCGGCCTCGCGGGCCGTAAACTCGCCGACTCCGTTCCCGCGGGAGCCGACTCATGCCAGGCGCGTACATCGTTACCGGAGCCGCCGGATTCATCGGTTCGCATCTGAGCCGCTCGTTGATAAGGCGAGGTGGCCAGGTCGTCGGGGTGGACAACTTCGATCCGTTCTATGAGCGCTCACTGAAGCGGGCCAACCAGAGACAGATTGAGGACGAGGCATCGCGAGGAAGCGGGACCACCGCCCGCTTCGAGTTCGTCGAGGCGGACGTCCGCGACCGCCGGGCCATGGAGGAGCTGTTTGAGCGGGTGCGGCCGGAAGGGGTTTTTCACATTGCCGCCATGGCCGGGGTGCGCCCCAGCATTGCCGATCCCGCCAAGTACGCGGCGGTGAATGTCGAAGGGCTGATCAATGTTCTGGAGGCGACGCGCTCCTGCGACTGTCGTCGCTTCATCTTCGCCTCCAGTTCCAGCGTGTACGGCAACAACGAGAAGGTCCCCTTCGCCGAGACCGACCCCGTCGATGAGCCGATCAGTCCCTACGCCGCGACGAAGAAGGCCGGCGAGCTGATCTGCCACACCTACAGTCACCTCTACGGCATTTCCGTCGCCGCCCTGCGCTTCTTCACCGTTTACGGCCCGGCCCAGCGCCCGGATCTGGCGATCGGCAAGTTCATGCGATTGATTGCCGCCGACGAAGAGGTGCCGATGTACGGCGACGGCTCGACCAGCCGCGACTACACCTACATCGACGACATCATCACCGGCGTGCTGGCGTCATATGACAGGGTCGCCCGGGCCGAGGCCGGCTTCTTCCGGATATATAACCTCGGCGGTTCGCATCCGGTTGGGCTGGCCGAGATGATCGAGCAGATCAGCCGGACGGTCGGCAAGACGCCGCGCATAAGGCAGCTTCCCATGCAGCCGGGCGACGTCAAGTGCACATTCGCCGACCTCACGCGAAGCAGGGCGGAACTTGGATATGAACCTAAGACGGTCTTCGAGGAGGGACTGGCCGAGCAATGGCGGCGGCAGCAGGGGTTGCGGGAAACCGGCGGCTAGCGATCACCGGCCGGTGTCGCGCCGGACTCATTCGAAATCCACGCTTTCTGTATGCAATGCCGGCCGAGGTTTGGGTTGATCAGGTCGTAGCGCACCGCGCGAAGCGAATCGTTCAGCAGAATGTGATCGATGTGGTAAAGGGGAAACACCCGATGGTAGCTGGCGGTGTAGCCGTGGCCGCCATCGTCAAATGCGTGGTGCAGCGAAGGGAAGGCGAATCCCAGCGCCGCTCCGTTGCGGGTCATGTTGAAGTCACCCACCACCACGTCCGGCGGCGGCCCGTCCGCCTCAGCGATCAGGTCGCGCAGTTGCCTCGCCGTTCTTGCCCGTGGCAACTTGGGATCGGAAGGCAGGTCCACGGCATAAACGACCAGCTCGCGTCCCAGCGTTTCGGTGCAGTCCAACCGCAGCAGCGCCACGTCGGCCGCGTCGTGGGCGATGAGCGGCCGGGCCTCAATGATTGGTTGATTGGTGATGATCATGAAGCGGCGGACATAGAACGCCGTCTGATCTTCCGGCAGCGAATCCAGCAGATCCGGATCGCGGCGCAAACCCCAGGCGTCCACGAGGATCGTGATGTCGCACAGCAGATCGAGCACGCGAAGTCGATCCGCCTCCGTCCGCCAGTGAGTCATGTTCCAATGCGCGATCGTCAATTCACCCTGCGCGGGTGGAGCACCGCGGAATAGGCGATGCTCGATGAAGCTGAAATAACCGGCGATGCAGATCGCGCACAGCGCCCAGATCCGGAGGCGTCGCCGCTTCAGCCGCACCTTCCGGCCCGGAGCCAGCGCGCCGAATATCCCCAAGAGCACCGCCGGCAGCATCGCCGCGGTGGGAATCCACAGCAACCACTGACTGAATGCCCAGCGATCGCTCAGCAACCTCCCGAGCAGCCACGCCAACACCGCCGCCGCGCCGAGGGCCATGCACTGCACGCACAGGATCTGGATCGTCAGTCGAACAACGTATCGACGTCGGCGCATCATGTTATGAGGTCGGCGTAAACGGAAAAACAACCGGTGCGATGAGAGTGCAGACCACGCCGGTGAGGAGGGTCAATGGAGTGCCGATCTTGACGAAGTCCATGAACTTGTATCCGCCGGGACCATAGACCATCAGGTTCGTCTGGTAGGCCACGGGAGAGATGAAGCTCGCCCCGGCCGCGACCATCATGGTGAACACGAACGGTTCTATGCTCACCCCCAGGTCCAGCCCGGTGGCGACGACGATCGGGAACATCAGCACGGCGGCCCCGTTGTTCGTGATCAACTGCGAGAACATCGCGGTGATGATGAACATGACAAACAGGACACCGCGCGGGCCAAGGTCCAGGCTTGTACAGGCCGCCATCATGCTGTCGGCGATGTGCTGGGCGGCGCCGGTCTGCTCCAGGGCCCGGCCCATGCCGAGTGCGGCCGCAATCACCAGCAGAACCTGCCAGTTGATGCTCTGGCGGGCGACCGTGCCGGTCACGCACCGCGTGCCCACCATCAGCATCGCACACAGGAATGCGGATATGACCTGGTTCACCGGGGTGAGAGTGAACATGATCACCAGCATTGCCAGGATGGCCAGCGACAGCCAGGCCCGCTCGTGCCGGATCGGGCGCGAACCCTCCACCTTGGAAACCAGATAAAAGTGATCGCTGTTCCGGTAGGCGTCCACCCATTGGTGATGGGTTTCCAGCAGGAGCGTATCACCGCGCTGCAGGATGATGTCGCCGATCTTGGCCCGGACGCGCTGGCCGGCGCGGTGTACGGCGATGATCGCCGCGTTATAGACGGTGCGGAAGCGCGCCCCCCGCACCGTGCGGCCCACCAGAGGCGAGTTCCTGGCCACCACCGCCTCGACGAGCGTGCGCTGGGGCATTCTGACATCGACCTTCTTCACCTGGTCGGTGGCCGGCTCCAGTCCCCGGATCTTGCGGAGGTCCACCACCGATTCGAGAATGCCCGCGAACGAGAGCCGGTCATCGGCCTGAAGGCGTTCGTCCGGTCCCACCGCTGGCAGCTCGTGCCCCTCGCGCTCGATGCTGGTAAGGAACAGGCCGGGCAGGTGACGCAGCCCCGCCTGCTCGATGGTCTTGCCCACAATCGGGGAATCCGGGCGGACGAGCATCTCCACCT
The DNA here is from genome assembly GCA_020345805.1 of Phycisphaerales bacterium. GTDB lineage: Bacteria > Planctomycetota > Phycisphaerae > Phycisphaerales > SM1A02. The sequence continues at coordinate 1,053,649 of CP070772.1, forward strand.
GGTACTTGCGGGCATCCAGCGTGGTCTGGGTTGCGGGTCTTCGCTCCGGCAGCAACCAGCGGGAGGTCAGCACGATCAGCGCGGTCCCCACCACCACGGAAGGCGCACCCACCAGGGCCACTCCCCAGAATTTTTTCATCGCCGAAAGCTCTCCCACCCCCAGAGTGGTCGGATCGTCCGCATGACCGGCGAGGTAGGCGATGTAGAGTCCCATCACCACGATATTGGAAGAAGTGCCCAGGTAGGTGAGTTTGCCGCCCATGATGGACGCGAAGCTCAGGGGAAGGTAGAGCTTGGAGGGGCTGATGCGCAGCTTCTTGGCCCAGTCGTTGACGATGGGGAGGTACATCGCCACGATGGGCGTGTTGTTCATGAACGCGGACATCACCGTCACCGGCAGCATGAGGCGGAGCTGCGCCCCGATGATGGACTTGGGGCGTCCGAGCAGGCGTTGGGCGATCATCTCCATCCCCCCGGTTCCCTGAAGTCCGGCCGCGACCACGAACAGCGCGCCGATCAACAGCAGGGCCGGGTGGGCGAAGCCACTGATCGCGTCGGGCACTGCGACCACGTCCCCGGGGAGGAAGAAATCGCCCAGCATCAGCAGGGTCAGCCCTCCGATCATTGCCACATCGGTGCTGATGCGGTTGGTGACCAGCGCCGCAATGACCAGAGCGATCGTGCCGACTGTGAACCACGCTTCCAGGCTCATCGACTTCCCGCCTTGTTATCCCTCGACTCGGGCCGGTATGCCCAGGTTCAGCCGCTCGATGGCCTCGAGAATCTGTCCGTGAACCGGGGCCGAAGCGCAGACGATTCCGCGATTGACCTCCAGGCGCCGGCCGTGAGTGAAATCCAGGCCGGCGCCGGTGATATCCGTCACCACCGCCCCGGACTCAGAGGCGATGACCGAACCGGCCGCGTGATCCCAGATCTTCTCGACATAGCTGCGGCTGGTCGGAAAGCGCAGATAGGCGTCCGCCTGTCCCCGCGCGACCACTGCATACTTGCATTGGCTGTCCAGACGAACCGGATCACCCGCCCCGCCCAGTTCGTCCACGATCCGCTTGGTGTCATCCTGCCTGGAGTGTCCCGATTCGACCGATTCGCAGACCTGCAGCCCGTGCTCCGGAGCGGCATCTCGAGCCTTTACCGCCCGGGCGTCGGCGTGGGGATCATCCGCGGGCAACTGCCATGCTCCCTGCCCCGCCGCGCCCAGGTACAGCAAGCCCCGGTCATCGGCTTGGCTCAGGGAGGCGGCGAAGTCTGCCGGTAGATTGGGGCATCCCATCACGCCCAGCACCACCCGGCCGCTTTCGATCCGTCCCAGAGCGATCGCATACTGCTGGCCGCGAAGGAAGCCCTTGGTGCCGTCGATCGGGTCCAGCGCCCAGTACGCCTCGGCGGAGCCGTCGTGCCCGCCGCGGTCGATGGCATCCAGAACCTGCTCCTCGGTCACGCCCGGCCGGCACCGCCGCACCGCCTCCACCACGGCCTGCCGCACCGCGGTCTGGCCATCGGCCCGCAGCGCGTCGGCCCTTTCCTCGCCCACGATCAGCACGTCCGGATCGTGCTCATGCAGGGCCAGGGAAACGATCGCCTGCACCGCGAAATCGGCCACCGTCACCGGGCTGCGATCGTCCTTGGTGATCTGCCGCACCCGCTGCAGGTCCTTCTGGACGGCCCGGGCCACCCGGCAGGATTCCGCGACGGTTCTCAGGGCAGTTCGAATCTGGGGATCTGTCGTACTCATCGCGTTCCTACGGATCGGCAGCGGAGGCGGTTCAACAACAGTCCGATCCGCCAAATCAGCCTCACCCGGTCGCGCGATGATACGAGACCGGTCCACCCCCATCAGCCCGATCGCGGAAACCTGGGGCCACAGGAGGCCTTCCGCCGCGAACGGCACGGACGGTCGCCGGCAAGCCGGGCCACGGGGTCCGCAATCCCCGCTTCTGCCGTCCAAGCCCGGGGAAGAGATCGAGCACTCCCCATGGGAGTGCTCGAGGTGTTCTGCTGCGGTTGTGGTTTGCTGCGAACGGGTGTCTCAGGTCGCCGCCGGTTGCCACGATGCCTTGAAGCTCCTGATTTCTGCCTCGAAATCGTCTTCGAGCCCCTTGAAACTGAGGGCTTCGGCGAGCATCTCGCGCAGCTCCTTGCCCGGTCCTCGGAAGTGCTCAATCAGATCGTGCTCGAAGGGATGGACGTGTTCGAGCGACAGATCATCCAGGAAACCCTTGGAGCCGGAGAAGATGGAAATGCATTGGTCGATGGCGTCATAAGGAATGAACTGGTCCTGCTTGAGAAGCTGGACCATGCGCGCGCCGCGGTCGAGTTGCTTCTGGCTCGCCGCGTCCAGATCCGTTCCCAACTGGGCGAACGCTTCCAACTCGCGATAGGCGGCCAGGTCCAGTCGCAACGAGCCGGCCACTTCCTTCATCGCCTTGATCTGGGCGTTGCCGCCCACGCGGGAAACCGAGATGCCCACGTTGATGGCCGGCCTCACGCCCGCGGAGAACAGTTCCGGCTGAAGATAGATCT
>CP070772.1:1056289-1062244 GCA_020345805.1 Phycisphaerales bacterium
AGCGCCCCCGGGGGCGCTCCTCGCTGCTTTACAGCCGGGTCGGCAAGATCAATTATCGAGGTAGCAGTCGTTGGCGCCATCGCCATCGACGAAAGCCTCGTTGATCTTCGACGCGCATTCGTTGATCTCGGAGGCGGTAATGGCCCCCGCGTAACATCCACCGAGAATCTGGTTGGCAATATCCAGCACCTCGCCGACAGTGAGTCCGGCACAGGGGCCTTCCAGGATGTAAAGATCGGCGAGGTTCGTGGGCGAGGAACCGAAGTCCGGATCGCAGAGATCGAAGCCCACATTGAGCGACAGCGCGACCACCTGACCGAGGAGCACACCGCCGGGCTCATCGCAATCCGGATTGTTCTCACACCAGAAGTCAACGTAGTCGGCATCAAGTGCGCTCGGCGTTCCGCCGGTCGGCAGCAGGTTGTAGACGCTGGCTGAGTCGGTCAGCGTGAAGGTGAAGCCGTCCTGACAACCGACAACCAAGCCACCCGGGAAGCAATCGGCGAAGTTCGCATCGCGGTAGCAGCCCGGATTGTCGCCGTTGCAGCCGGTTCCCCAGCCGCCCTGGGTCTGCGTTCTGAAGCCTTCCAGCGGCTCGCACTCGTCGGAGGCGCACTCGATCAGGTGGCTGAAGTAGGTCGCCCAGTTGTTGCCGGGGAATCCTTCACCCTCGCATCCGTCACCCCAGGCGGTCTCTTCCTGCACGATTACGCCGTCGACGATCATCACCACGACGGCATGGGCGGCGATATACGCCGTGTCACCGACCTCGATGCCCAAATCCGAGAACAGGAAGCAGAACTCGTCGACCTGGACCGGCGGATCGAACGTGTGCTTGTGCTCGAACTGGCCCACCTTAGGATTGCCCGACTTTGTCTGCGGGAAATCCTCTACTCCGGTGGTGTTGATCGAGAGGTGCGTCTCAGTGATGTACCAGTCGCCGGTTGTGTTGTAGACGACGCAGAGGGTTTCGTCATCGTTCTCCACGGTGATGTTGCCCACCGGGATGTTCTGGCCGGCGCAGAGATCGACGGTGGTCGAGTTTCCGCACGGTCCATCAACCGTGAAGGCGACCGAATCAAACCCGATTTTCGGATCGAGGCCTTCGCCGAACTCAAGCTCGATGCGGACAATGCCCTCGCCCGCAACAGACCAGGTCCAGTTGCCGGGGTCACCCGGCTGGGAGTCACAAGCATCGCCTGCGCCGCAAAGGAGGTTGCCGTAGGCCGAGTCTGTCGGGTTGCCGGTGCCGTCGGACCAGTAGTCAAGGATGTGCTCGTCAACCACTCCGTCAGAGGCGTTGACGGCATACATCCTGGCGTAGTGATAGTCGGCTTTGGAAGGGTTGTAATCGCCGTAGTCCAGCATGCGCAGGCTGAAGTCGCTCACGGTCATGCCGGGGGAGAAGGTGAACGTGTAACGATGGGTTTTCGAACCATCAGAACCGGTCTGGGAGAAGCCCCCGTACACGGCATCGATGCAGCCGTTGGGCGGATAGCCCGCGATGTCATGGCAATTGGGGTTGTTCGGCGCGCCATAAGCCGCCGCTCCACCCGCCACGATCCGGACGGCGTTGCCGGGGCTCTGGATGTTCAAGTCAGTATGAACAGTGCCGAGCCCTTCGACGGATGCGCCGGCGGCTACGGTCGTGAAATCCACTGTCTCGATCTGTGCGAATGCTCCTCCGGCGAGGCAGAGGGCCGCAGCAATACCGAACGTCAACTGAGTACGCTTCATCTACTAAATCTCCGGAAAAAAAGGAATTCACCCGGCTCAATTCCCGGGCCTTTCAGTAAAACCATCGGGTTAGACACCGCCGTCGCTCTCGGGGCGCGTACAACACCTCAACACCCGCAGGTGTGCGATTAGGAAGTGATGTTCAGGGAAAAGCCGTCCTCACTTCCCCAACGATCTCGAACCCCAGCAACCGTACCTGACTTCAGCCGGCAACCTTGGACGGCCTGCGAATAGTCGGGCCCGCTCTGACAAAGCGAGAACCGACACGTCGCCTTGCTACGAAAACGCGCGAAGGAAAGGGAGTTATTGCCGGCTTCAGAAAAATCGAGGTTTTTTTTGGGGCCTTGTGTCGGCGAACGAGGCTGGCACTGATAGCGACCATGCGAGACTTGCCGATTCGCGAAGAGCCGGCCGGATCTGCCGCGTTCATCTCGGCTACCCGCCGCCTCAAACCTGCCGACCGGATATTCAGGCCGTGCCCTTGGGAGCGGGGCCCTGCCTTACGCACCCCGCTCCCGGCCACAGACCTGCGGTTCTTGCTTCAATCTTGCAGCCGGGGGCGGTACACTGGCGCCCGAGACGCCCGGTAATGGAGACGGGCGTAAGGTGATATGGGAAACGCCGGTGAAAACAAGGATGGAATGATCCGACATGCCCGCGATCTTCGGGAGCAAACTCGCCCGGAGAATCCCGGTCGGGAGGTGTGTGGTGAAAGAGGATGGCGAAGACATCGAAAGCGCTGACCGCAAGATGCAGCGAAGGACGTTCTGCAAGGGTGCGGCGCTCGGTCTCGGAGGCCTCGTTGTCGGCAGATGCTTTGGAAAGGAGAAGGCCGGCTCCGCAACGCTGAGCGGACCGTTGCCGCCGCCGATTGACAACGGCCGCTCCACCGCGCTGTGCCTCAACAGCAGAGTATCCATGCACTGGGGCCTCGGCGGGACGGCGACGGATCAGCAGATATCCAACGTCCTCTGGGCGGCGGGGAAAGCGCCGATCAACGGAAGCTACCGGACGATCTACGTCCGGACCCCGGATGGTTCGTACCTCTATCACCCGGAAGATCATTCGCTGGAGTACTACTCCGGCGAAACCGTCTCCAATGCGCTCCGGATCGAGTACGAGCGTGAGCTCGATTTCGATGCCGGCGTGTCCTATGTCCAGGCGCTGCTGGCCTCCGTATCGCTGTGGACGGGGACGCAGAATCAACTGGCCAGTTGCCCCCAGATGTGGGATCTCAATTTCGGGATACGGAGTGTCCCCGGCCTGACGGATGAGCTTGTCGCCATCTCCTCCGACTTCACCCTGCCCAACCCCCTGACCGACGGCGACGACAGCTTCGACGATGCCGTCTCCGGCCTTGAGCTGGCTACTCACTTCCTGCCCGGTGATCTGACGGACGAAGAGATTTCCCAGATCCTGTGGGCCGGCTACGGCTGCAGCGACCACTGGACTGCCAACAACCGCGGAGGACTCACCGTGCCATCGTGGGTGGCGGAGTACTTCCTGACGGGGAGGCTATACATTGTTCGCGACACCGTCGCCCGCTACTGCAACCGCGTGGGATCGAACCTCGCCACGCGGGATCACCGACTCGAACTGGTGCAGGAAGCCGATGTCAGGGAGGAAGTCAGGCAGGTTCTTGGGAATGTCCCGGCGGCGCCGTGCTACCTCCTCCTCTGCCTCACGGCGTCTGGGCTGGAGACGTGGTATCAGCGGCTCGAAACGGGGTTCGTGGCAGGGGGGTACCTGGCGCAAGCCGCGGTCATGGATTTGGGCTGCCACTTCAGGGTGCCCCTCTCCTCGGGTGAGCAGCAGGCCCTCCAGCAGGTTACGCAGATACCTTCAAGCGACTATCCCCACGCGGTCGTTGCGGTGGGGCGAGTGTCGCCGTTCGGCAGTCACCAGAATCCGCGTTTCGTGACGTACGACGGGTTCGTTTATTGACCCCCGGCTGCTGCGGCCCGCCCGCCGGCGGATCTGGTCCGGACTGGTTGCTTGTCGGATGCCGCAGGTGCGGGCCGAGCGGTTAGCATATGGGCGTGCGACCGGAGGGGCCGGCGGTCCGGCCCGAGACTCGGCGTGAGGCGCGAGGCAGACGCGATGATGAGCGGGCCAGAGGCGGGCGAGCTTCGTTTGATTGCGGTGGGGAGGGCCAATATCGGGCCGTTCTCATTGAAGACCGAACAGCCCGTGACGATCGGGCGCGGCTCGCACTGTCAGGTATGCCTGCCCGACCCGAGCATTTCCCGGCATCACGCGATCCTGACCAGCCGCGAGGGCCAGTGGCGGGTGATGGACCAGAAGAGTCTGCACGGGACGTTCCTGAACGGAGTGCGCCTTGAGCCCGAGCGTCCCATGCAGGTGGGAGACGGTGATGTACTGCGGATTGGCCCGTTCGCGTTTCGCGTGTCGGCGGCTGCGGCGGGTTTGCGGGCGGTGACCACGACCGACGACTCGGTTGGGCCCGGAACGATCGTCGAGCAAGTGCCGGAAAAGGAGTTTGGCTCGCTGGCCCAGCGTCGCCTGGCACTCATCATTGAAGGTTCGGCCACCATCCATCAGGCCGCCAACGAGGCGGACTTGGGGCAGACGGTGGTGGACCTGATCGTGGCGGGGACCGGCTTCCCGCGCGCCGCCATGCTCCGTTATCTGGACTCGGTCGAGGAGGTGGAGGTTGTCGCAGCTCGCGATGAGGGGCAGGAGGCGACGGCGGGATTCACATTCAGCCGCTCGCTGCTGATGGCCACCGCCGAGGGCCGGATGGCCCGGCTCTCGCGCAGCGTCGCACACGATTACGGCCAGAGCATTGACCGGCTGGGAATCGCGACCGCTCTGTGCGCCCCGCTGATCGTGGACTCGGCGGCGGTGGGGGCGATCTATCTGGATTCGAGGCTGGGGGAAACAGAGGCCCAGCCGGAGGCGGTGGACTTCTGCCACGCAGTGTCCCGACTGGCCAGCCTGGCCCTTTCAAGCCTCAAGCGTGAGGAACTGGAGGAGAGGCAGAAAGTGCTGGACGCGGACCTGAAGATCGCCCAGAGGGCACAGGAGTTTCTGCTGCCGGCCGAAGAGGGCGCGGTTGGCTCGCTGAGATACGTGGTCAGGACCTGTCCCGGCCGCACCGTGGCCGGCGATCTGTTCGACATCTTCCCGCTGGGCGAAAGCAGGGTGGGGATCTGCTGCGGCGACGTGACGGGCCAGGGGGTTGGGGCGGCGATCATGATGACTGCAGTCCTCTCGCACCTGCGGGCGGCCCTGGCCCGCTGCGCCGATCCCGCCGCCGCGGTGAACGATGTCAACGCCTACATCGCCGGCCGTTCGCCGGTGGAGACGTTCGTGTCTCTGTGGGTGGGGGTTTACAGCGCGGACGAATCGCTACTCGACTATGTCGATGCCGGGCACGGACACTGGGCGGTCAGACGAAGGGGGGAGCCGCCGGCGCCGTCGCCGGAGCCGGGGGGCATGGTGATCGGGGTGAATCCCGATTACGTCTATGAAGCGGAGAGGCTGCTTCTGGCGGAAGGTGACCGGGTGATTCTCTACAGCGACGGCATAATCGAGCATCGCAACAGCGAAGGCGAGCTGTTCGGAAGGGCTCGCCTCTTGGATCTGCTCGGCGAATCCGGGTCCGTCGAGAGCGATGTCACAGACAGCCTGGCCGCGCTGCAGGAGTTCATCGGCGAAAACGATCTCGCCGATGACACCACGATCGCTTCGGTGGAGGTCAGCGGCCGGGCGTGAGCGGGCCGGCGGCCCCGGCCGCGTGGGCCTCCGAACAAGATGAAAACGAACTAAAAACGGGACAGGTCCGATTTCAGTTGGTTTTCATGGTCGGGTGATTTCGAGGACAGGCGGCGTGGCCTTCGAGAAGTATGCCGATCGAGTCGCGCAGGCAATTCTCGCGATTTGGCCCAAACATCAAATACGGCCCATGCGGTGCAACCACGTAAATGGCGGGAGGTAGTCAGGGGCGAGGGACACCGGCCGGTGAAGGCGTCGCAACCGGCGACTTCGGCCCCGCAGATCCCCGGGCCGAGCTGCGGGGCTCGGGGAAGACGCACGCAAATAAGGCTCTTTCTGTTCCGAGCGCCGAGTGACAGTCAGTGACTACGGACACGGCCCCCAGTTGGCGAGGACGGCGAAGATGTCGTCGATGTCCACGACGCCGCTGTCATCGATGTCTTCGGGGCAGTCATCGCAGGGACCCCATGCGCCGAGGAC
>CP070772.1:1062344-1068071 GCA_020345805.1 Phycisphaerales bacterium
AGCATGGTGTCTATGAATTCGACGTTGACGAAAGCGACGCGGCTGATGCCGCAGTAGTATTCTCCGGGGTATTTCCCTCATGCCGCGTCGGCGCGGCGATGGGTGTTCGTAATACGTCGGCCTCGCATGAATTGACCGCGAGAGGCGAGCGAGAGTCAACGACCGACGACACCGACAGATTCACATCAATGCGCCCGGATTGACAATCGGGTAACCGTCGCGCGCGGTGATGATCGAAGCTAGCGGCGCGCCCGGAGGCGGTGCTCGCAGCGCGGTGGGAAGCGCGATGTTCAGCCAAGATCGCGCATCAGGACTGTCGCCTCATGCCGCGTTTGGGAATGTTTCAAGGTCTTCCCCCCGCCCGTTCTCATCTTCGACGGTTGTGTTGGTCGACGAGAGATGAGCTGCCTGCCCTGAAGCGGCGGGCACCACTCTGACCGACATGAACCGGCCGAGCAACCAGAGCAGATGAGTCGCCCGCGGTTCGGCGGTGGCACCGGCCCAGACCTCGCGGGCGGCGATGGCCGGTTCCGGCCCGAAATCATCGGCATCATCGGTCAGCACCAGGCCGAGACGATCCGGGCGATGCTCGGGCCCGAAGCGGCCCTTGTCATCGGCAAGCCAAAGACAGGTGAAGCCGCGGCAGCCGTCCGGTCGCGAATCGTAGATCGCGCAGCCGAAGTCCCGCTCATGGACGCATCGGCTGCCTGCGGGGTTGTCAATGTCGCTGACGCTCATCACCGTGCAGCACGCGGTGCACTCACCGCACTGCCGCGGCGCGTCCGCGTTGACCCTTGACGGCGGTTTACCTGGCTCCCCTTTTCTCAAGACCCTCTCCTCCCGGATAACGAGGCAATCGCTTCGACTGCGGGCTGCCGATAATGTCCGGGCCGGACATGGCGGCCGCCCTACTCGCATCGGTGGGTCAGCGGCGGCGATGGAGGAGACGCGCTCGATGCCTGCGATTCTGGAGATGCCCGGGACCTGCGACCGGTAGTCCTTGCGCACCTCCCCCGTCCCGCATAGGCCTCACTACTCGGTTGCTCATCACGCTCCCCGTGCGCAGACCCACGGCCGTCCCACCATTGCCGCCCGGGATCGAGCAGAAGGCAACCGGGTGATCGCTTGGCATTCACGAAATGCGATGCGATCACCAGCCTTGCCACACGGCCAGTCCCAATGCCCCACCCATCAGGAGATTGGTGGCGAGATTCCAGATGACGTTGCCGCCGAGGGCGGGCATGGGCACGGGCTCCCTGGGTCGACTCAGCGCCCACCGCACCGCCGGCACCGCCGCGAACGTCGGCAACAAGGCGACCAGCGCCACAACCGGCAGGACCTGCAGAGCCACGGCCACCACAATCGACGCCACCACGCCAAACACCGCAAGGGCATAAACCAGCGCCGCACCCCTTCTTCCCATGAGAATCACAAGATGTCGCCGCCCGCCGGCCCGGTCGGGCCCCTCGTCGGGAAACTCGTTGAGAAGCAGGAGATTGAAGGTCATGAAGAACGCAGGGATGCACGCGGCGATGGTCGCCGCCCCGATCTGGGAATCCTGCACCAGCGAAGCCCCGAGGACCGGCAGACCGCCCAGGCCCAGCCCGGCGAAGATTTCACCCACCCCGATCTTCAGCAGCAGAGGCGTATAGGCAAGCACGGCGAACCCGCCCAGCAGGACTATTGGAAGCAGCGGCCAGCCGACCTGGAACAGGAACCACACGCCAATCGCCAGCCCGATCGCCGTCGTGAACAGACCCCAGATCATTGCCGCGCGGATGCTCAGACCTCCCGCGGGCAGGGTTCCGCTGCCCCCGCTGAAGGGGGTGCGGGTGGTATGGAGGTCGATGCCCGACCGCATGTCGCCGGCCTCGTTGAGGGAATTGACCCCGATATGCAGGGCCACGAGGCCGATCAGGGCGAGAATCGCCGGCAGGGGTGCGATGGCGGTCTGGGCGTCGTAGGCCGAGGCCGCCACTCCGCTGACAATCAGCGTGATCGGCAAGAGGAGAAACGGACCGCGAGACACGCCCAGAATCGATTTCATCGGTGAAGCCACGTCAATTCTCCAACAGTGGGGAAACTCGGGAGGGCGGGCATTCTTGCCGAATCTGCCCAGCTTGGCGAGCCCGCCGCTCTGCCGGCTTCCAGGATGAATCCTCCGGTCCGCCGGCCGGTACCATGGAGGACTTTTACAGACCTGGTCAATAGAGGAAGGGTGCCACATGCAATGTTCGATTCTCTCCCGCGCCTTGGCGGGATCGCTGGTGCTTACTTCGCTGTGCCACGCCGATCCCATCAAGTTCGCCCGCTATCCGCACGTCAGCAATGACGGCAGGATCGCCTTCACTTATCACGGGGACATCTGGGTTGCCGACGCTGACGGATCCGATCCGCGCAGACTTACCGCCCATATCGCACGCGATACGTTCCCCCGCTTCTCGCCGGACGGTCAATGGATCGCCTTCACCAGCGACCGCATGGGCAACAGCGATGTCTGGCTGGTGCCATCAACCGGAGGCGAGCCCAGAAGGCTCACCAACCACAGCACGGGCGACACTACGCTGTACTGGACGCCGGGCGGGGACGGCATCGTCATCACCACCTCCCGCGGGGCGGGGATTTGGGGCTCGCCTCTCTACATCGTGCCCCTTGACGGTACCCGGCCCGAGCCGATGCCCATGGATCGGGGGAGGGCGGGAATGATCCGCCAGGACGGCAGGATGGTGGCCTTCAACCGCTCCGGCTTCAGCTATTGGCGCAAGCACTACCGCGGGAACAACAACACCGACGTCTGGGTGCAGAATCTCGAGACGAAAGAGATCCGCCAGCTCACCGACCTGGACCTGAAGAACTTCCGCAACCACACCCAGGATGCTTACCCCATGTGGGGCGCTGACGGCATGATCTATTTCATGTCCGAGCGCGACGACATCTTCAACATCTGGAAGATCGATCCGACCGGAGGCGACCCGACCCAGGTGACCTTCCACAAGGCCGACGGCGTGCAATATCCATCCATCAGCCCCGATGGGAGAACGATCGTTTATGAGAACGAGTTCGAACTGTGGGAGCTGAACGTCGCCAATCCCCAGCCTCGGAAGATCGTCATCGACCTTACCTTCGACCCCAAGGAGAACCTGATCGAGTACCGCGAGGCGGAGAATGATGCGGACGGCTTCTCGCCCTCGCCCGACGGCGAGTTCGTCGCGGTCGATTACTACGGCGAGATCTTCATCGTGCCCACCGATCCGGAGACGGCGGAGAAGACGCAGGTCACCGACTCGCCCTGGCGGGACCGCTACCAGAGGTACTCGCCCGACGGCAAGCACATCGCCTACATCACCGACGAATCGGGCGACGAGGAGATCTGGCTCTACACGATCGAGGACGGCAGCCGGCGCAAACTCACCACGCACGAATCTGTGAAGCGAAGCATACATTGGTCGCCCGACTCGGAGCGGATCGTGTTCGCCGCCGACAAGCGCATATTCCTTATCACCGTTGTGAGCGGCGAGGTGGAGGAGCTTGCCTTGAACGAGGAAGGCGGGTTCTCCGTCGCATCCTTCTCCAAGAACGGCAAATGGCTCATCTACGACCGTGCGGATGAGGATCTCAACGCCGAGGTCTATCTCTTCAACATAGAAGATCGCGCCGAATACAACCTCACCGATCATCCCGCGTCCGATCACGCCGGATTTCTCACGCCCGACAATTCCAGGCTTGTCTTCACCTCGGATCGGGATGGCGGCACCAATCACCTCTACGCCGTATCGCTGATGCGGATGACGGAAGACCCGGACGATCCCCTGGTCAAGCGGGCAAAGAAAGAGAAGAAGGACAAGAAGCCCGACAAGGGCCGGAAAGATCGCAAGGATGACGAGGAGGAAGAGGAGGAGGTCGAGCCGGAGGAAGATGAGGGGGACGACGCGGCCAAGCCCGACGACGACGAGAAACCCGACGAGGTGAAGGAGGACGCCGAGGAGGAAACCCAAGAGGAAGTCGAAGAAGAAGAGCCCGCGCTGCAGATGGAGCTTGAGGACATCGATCGCAGGCCCAGGCGGTTGAGCAGCGGCGGCGACGCGGTCGGCTACTTCTTCCTCTCCAAGGACGGCAAGACCGTCTATTACACCCAGGGCGGCAACCTGAACTCCGTCAGCATCGACGGCGGGGAATCCAATAAGATCGCCTCCGGTTCGTTCTATCGCCTCACCCCCACCGCCGACCTCAAGACCGTTTTCTTCAGCGACCGGGACGGCATCTACAAGATATCGCTCTCCAGCAAGAAGAAGGAGCAGGTCAAGTTCGACTTCCGGGTGAAGATCGACACCCGCGCGGAATGGGAGCAGGTCTTCGAAGAGGCGTGGCGGGTGATGAAGTACCGCTTTTACGATGAGAACATGCACGGCTTCGACTGGGACGCGATCAAGGCCCGCTACAAGCCGCTGCTGAAATACGTGGGTGAGAACCAGGATCTCTACGACCTGTGCAACGAGATGATCGGGGAGCTGAACGCATCACACACCGGGGTGAGCGGCCCGGCCACCCGTTCCATGGACCGGCTTTACTCCACCCGCTCGCTCGGCTTCGAAATGGAGCCCGACGGCGAGTTCTACCGCATCACCCACATATATCGCGACGGCCCGGCCGACAAGGAATGGCTGGATGTCAACGTCGGCAATCGCGTGCTTTCCATCGAAGGTCAGACTATCCGCGCCGGCAACGATTACTTCCCAATCCTTAATCATCCACTCAACGACTACATGACCGTCGAGGTTGCGTCGGCCGGTGAATCAGAGGAAGGCGAGGCGGAGGCCGGCGAGCCGCGCACCCTGCGCATCCGGCCCGTCACTTCCCTGCGAACCATCAAGTACGAGGAGTGGGTGCACAAGAACCGCGAGTTCGTGGATGCCGAATCCGATGGCAAGATCGCGTATGTGCACATCCGATCCATGGGCCGATCGTCGCTGGCCCGGTTCGAGACCGAGATCAACCGGTACTGGAACAAGAACGGGATCATCATCGACATCCGCTACAACGGCGGCGGTAACATCGATCAGCAGCTCATCGACATTCTCGAACGGCGGCCCTACGAGTACTGGAACTACCGCATGGGCGGCCGGGCCTGGGGCCGCAGGCCCAGGCAGGCAATAGCGGGGCCGCAGGTGATGCTCATCAACTGGCGCTCCGCCTCCGACAGCGAGGTGACCCCGCAGGCGTTCAGGGATCTGGGTCTGGGCCGCATCGTGGGCAATCCGACTTACGGCGCGGTCATCGCCACGGGCGGCTATCGCCTGCTCAACGGCGGGCGGATCCGAACCCCCGGCTCGCTCGTCACCACCTACGACCCCACCCAGCCCAACAACTACGGCATAAACCTGGAGAACTTCGGCGTGGCCCCGGACGTGTGGGTCGAGAACACCCCCGCCGACGAGCTGGCCGGTTACGACCGGGAGCTAAAGGCCGCCGTCGACGAGGCTCTGCGCATGCTCGAGGAAGGAACGTGGCAGTACGGCGAGGATGATTGACCGCCGCCGCGGAGGCGGCGATACAATCGGCAACCGACGCCCGGCCGCAGGACGGGCTTGATTCCGGAGGTATCGTCGCCGCCATGGGCATGGTCTGGGACATCAAGAGGTTCGCCATTCACGACGGACCCGGCATTCGCACCACGGTGTTCTTCAAGGGCTGCCCCCTGGAGTGCGGATGGTGCCACAATACCGAGAG
>CP070772.1:1068171-1073865 GCA_020345805.1 Phycisphaerales bacterium
TCTCCCCCGCCGGATTGCTATCGGCGATCCATATATCGGACTTGAAGCGTCAGCCCACGCTCCTCAGGTCTTTGGCTCCGGGCTGTCGTCGGCGATGACCTGTATGTTGAGCCCGGCGATCCGGACCGACAGCTCCCCTTCGATGTCGCCCAGCACTTCCCGCGGCACACTCTGCAGCAGCCTTTCCGCCAGATGCCGGGGAAGATCATCTATCCGCCCCGACTCGCGATAGCGGACGTGCGGATGGATGCTGGTATCTGCGTCATAGCGACAGCAACCGTTGGTGGTGGGCAGTTTCCGGGCCAATCCCGCCCGGCACAGGACCTCAAGCGTGTTGTAGACCGTCGCCAGGCTCAGCCTGGCGGTTCCCGGCTTCACCAGCCGGAACAACTCCTCGGCCGTGGGGTGGCTGTCGTGAGCCGCCAGCGCTTCGTACAGCGCCATGCGCTGCGAAGTGCAGCGGAGATTGTGCTGGTTGAACAACTGGCGTGTGGACGTCAAGATCCGTTCCCTCAAAACTCCCCGGCATTGCGTCGAGGGCAGTTCAGTGCATCGACCGGCGGTGCAGATTAGATTAGTTCTAGAATCTGCCCGGATCCATCCGGACCCGATAACAATGTTCTCGCATCCCCTCAGTAGACGGATCTCGCCATGAAGATCATCCAGGGATCTGACGCCGTATCACAGGAGCCGCTGGCGGGAAAGACGGTCGCGGTGGTGGGTTTCGGCAATCAGGGACGGGCCCACGCCCTGAATCTCCGTGAATCGGGCGTCCAGGTCGTGGTTGCGACCCGTCCCGGGTCTGCGGGGGCTCAGCGTGCCGCGGACGCCGGTTTCCCACCGATTGCCGCCGAGGAGGCGGCGACTAGGGCGGATCTCGCCATCCTCGCCCTGCCGGATGAGGTTCAGCCGGTTGTCTATGCCGGGCAGATCGCCCCGCATCTCCGGCCCGGCGTTACCGTCGGCTTCCTGACCGGATTCGCCGTTCACCACGGGCTGATTGAACCGGCCGCGGGTATCGGCGTGGTCATGGTCGCGCCCAAAGGCCCCGGGCACGCCCTCCGCCGGCGGTACGAGCAGGGCCAGGGCATCCCCTGCCTGTTCGCGGTCCACCAGGAATCGCCCGCCGGCGACGCCGAGGCGCTCGGCCTGGCCTGGGCCGGGGCCATCGGTTGCGCCAGGGCGGGCATCATCTTCACCACCTTCGCCCACGAGACGGAGACCGATCTCTTCGGCGAGCAGACCGTCCTCTGCGGCGGGATGAGCTGGCTCATCCTCGCGGCCTTTGAGACGCTCGTCGACGCCGGCTACCCGCCCGAGCTGGCCTACATGGAATGCTGCCAGGAGGTGAAACAGATCGGAGACCTCATCTACGAGCGGGGCATCGCGGGCATGATGGACGCCATCAGCAACACCGCCGAGTTCGGCGCGCACGAAGTCGGACCGGAACTGGTCGATGATGAAACCCGCGAGAAGATGAGGCAGATCCTCCAGCGGATCCGTAGCGGGGAATTCGCCCGGCGCATGCAGGAAGATCACGAGGCCGGTTTCCCCAAGTTCAACACAAAACGGAGGAAACTGGCAGCCCATCCCAACGAACCGGCCGGAGCGACCGTACGATCACTGCTCCCCTGGCTCGCCGAATCGCCGCAATAATCCGCCCCCGCTTCACGGACTCCGACCTTGCCCCCTGACCAACTCGACATCCTCCAGGCCGTGATCCTCGGCATCGTCGAGGGCATCACCGAATACCTGCCCATCAGCTCGACCGGTCACCTCATCCTCACCTCCGCCTTTCTCGGCCTGGATGAGACGGTTCAGCAGAAGCACGCCATCGACGCGTTCAACATCGTCATCCAGGGCGGAGCGATCCTCGCCGTGCTCGGCCTGTACTGGAAGCGGGTGCTGCAGATGATCCTGGGATTGCTCGGCAAAGATGCCCCGGGCCTGCGCATGGTCGCCAATCTCATCATCGCCTTCCTGCCCGCGGCGGTGTTCGGCGTCCTCCTGGACGACTGGATTGAAGCGCATCTGTTCTTTCCCATCCCGGTAATCGCGGCCCTTGCCGTAGGCGGACTTCTGATGATCGTCATCGGTCCCTGGCAGAGGAGGCGTTTCCACGACGATACGCGAGCGGACAACCATGGTGCCTTCAGCTTCGTGGACATCGAGCATCTGACGTGGAAACGCGCGCTGATCATCGGATTCCTGCAGTGCATCGCAATGTGGCCCGGGACGAGCCGCTCGATGATGACCATCGTGGGCGGGATGTTCGTCGGGCTGCGCCCCAAGCACGCGGCGGAGTTCAGCTTCCTGCTTGGTCTTCCCACCCTGGGCGGTGCGTGCGTTTACAAGGCGGCGAAGAACTTCGCCGGCGACGGGCCGAACATGCTGAAGACGCTCGGGGCGGCCCCCGCGATCGTGGGCATCATCGTCGCGTTCATCGCGGCCGCATTGGCTATCAAGTGGCTGGTGGGATATCTGACCAAGCACGGCCTGGCGATCTTCGGCTGGTACCGTCTCGTCCTCTCGGCAGGGATTCTCGCCATGATCCTCTCCGGCGCTCTGACCATCGAACCACCGGCAGAAGATGTGCCACATGCCGCGCCCGCCACCGGACCGGCGGTGGCCCTGAATCAATGTCGGCCATAAGAAAGATGTACGGCGGATCGGCGAAACCGCTCCCTCACGGTCGCGGCTCCGATACTCCGGCGGGACCGCCACGGCGCGCCGCCTACATTGAAAACCCCCGGGCAAGCCCGGGGCCATATGTTTCGACATTTCGGCTTTTCGACGTTTCCGCTCACCCTTCCGCTTCCGCAAGCTGCTGCATGAGATCGCAGTAGCTCACGGCGATCGGTTCACCCAGCACGGGCGCGAACATCCGGCGCAACTCGCCGACCGCCGAGTGGCATTCCTTCACGTCGAACTGCTGGCTTACGATCGCTTCAAACTCCAGGAACTCACCCAGCCGCTCGACGTGGTCGAGGTGGACTCTCACGTTGTCGATCATCCACAGCTCGCGCGTCTTGCGAACGGTGAGCCACTTGCGGAGGCTTTCCGTCCCCCACCGCCGACGGGCCTGGTCGTCGGTGAGGATGGTGTAGTTGCACATCTTGGGCGTGACGCGGTCGTTGCGGTGATAAAAGATCCACTCGATCGGCTCGCCGGGGGCCTGGCGCTTCTTGAGCCGGCCGTCGGGCAGGCGGAAGTAGGTGTCGGTCTGGTGGAGCGTGCCGATCTGCTGGGCTGCGAGCACGCGGCACTGGGTGCGAGCGGCCTCCATGTCGCGTAGCTCGGCTTTGAACTCAATGTTCTGCATGGTTCAGCAAGACGGGGAAGGCATCGTGGAATTTGATTACTCGGATCCCTCCGTCGGCGCGGCGGTCTCCGGCCCGGGCGGGTCCAGCACGATTGAACGCTGTTGGTCGATCGTCTCGGCGCTCTGCACGGGCAGTCCCCGCTGGAGCCTGGCGAGTTGGCGCTCGACGGCCAGCCGATCGGGCAGGGGGAATGCGGTCATCACCCCGGAGGCCTCCACGAGCACCAGCTTCCAGAGCTGTCGCTCATCCTGCGAGGCCCGGCCGGCATAGCAGAGCCCGTCGGAGGCCACGATCGGCCCGGCCACCTCGGTCCACAGCACATTATCCATCGGGTGGGACCGCCCCGCGTCTTCCGCCACCATCATCCGCCAGACCATCCGCCCCCGCTGTCTGCCGCCTACCGAGAGTTGCCAGAAATACTCCTTGCCGGCAAACCGGACCGGGGACATATCGACCACCTCCGGCCGTGGCAGGAGCTCTCCGCCCAGAACCCACGCCAGCAGGGCGGCCATGATCACGAAGACCGCGACCTTGATCAGCAGATTCTTGAATCCGAGCGCTACCTGGCCCATGGGAGGCCGATTGTAGCCGACACGGCGCAACCCGTCTGAAAACGGCGTTTTCGTGGCCCTGACGCCTGCTACGCCTCCGTCAGGGCAGCGAGCAGGCGATCCTCATCCCAGACTTCAAGCCCAAGTTGCCGGGCTTTGGATAGCTTCGAACCGGGGCTTTCTCCGGCGATAACCAGATCCGTCCTCGAGGAGACCGACCCGGTTATTCTCGCCCCCAACTCTTCCAGACGCTCGGTCAATTCGTTGCGGCCGTAGCTTTCCAGCGTACCCGTCAGGACGATCGTCTTACCGGCAAAGGGAGAGCCGGCACCGGGCAATCCGGTCGAAGGGGCATATATCGAGCTGGACAGATCCACTCCGGCAGCGCCAAGTCGGTTGAACACGTCCCGGCCTTGTGAGCTGTGGAGATAGTCGTGCAGTGCCTGGGCGGTGATGTCACCGAAATCCGGCAGTTCGGCCAGTTCCTCAACCGAAGCCTCCAGAAGCGCGCCGGCGTCAGGGAAATGCCGGGCAAGTGTCCTGGCCGCAGTGGTGCCAATGTGCCGGATGCCCAGCCCGGCCAGGACCCTCGCCAGCCCGCGGGACTTGCTTGACTCGATCGCGTTGAGCAGATTCTCCACGGACTTTTCGGCCATCCGCTCCAAGCCCAGCAGATCTGCCTCATGCAGACTGAATACATCCGCGAAGTGCTCTATCAAACCGGCATCTACGAGCTGGTCGACGAGCTTCTCGCCCATGCCGTCGATGTCCATCTGCCCGCGGCCGACGAACCACTTGAGCTTCTCGCGGAACTGTGCGGGGCATTCGGGATTGGTGCAGAAGAGCTTGGGACCCTCCTGCTCGACCGCTCCCTTGCAGGCGGGGCAGCGCTTCGGGGGCCTGATCGGACCTGCGCCCTTCTTCCGCTTCTCCTTCACCGACCGCACCACCTGCGGGATGATCTCGCCGGCCTTCTCCACAACCACGCTGTCGCCGACGCGAATGTCCTTGCGCCTGATCTCCTCGATGTTGTGGAGCGTGGCGTGGCGCACGGTCGTGCCGGCCAGGAAGATGGGCTCCATCGTCGCCCGCGGGGTTAGCGTGCCCCCCTTGCCGACCTGCCACTCGACCTCCAGCAGTGTGGTAACCCCCTGCTCGGCGGGGTACTTGAAGGCGATGCACCAGCGCGGGGCCTTGCTGGTCGAGCCGAGCTGCTGCTGCTGGTCGAAGCGGTCCACGCGCACCACCATTCCATCCACGCCGTAATCCAGCCCGCCGCGCTTGTCCGCGAACGATTCGATTACGTCGATGACGTCGTCAATCGATTCGCAGACCGCAACCAGCGGGCTCACCGGCACGCCCCAGGCGCTGATTCGTTCGAGAAAGACCTCGTAGGTATCCGCGCCGGTGAGGCCGCGCACTTCGCCGCGGCCGTGGGCGACGAAGCTCAACCTGCGCTGGGACACCACCTGCGGGTCGAGGCTCTTGAGAGTGCCGGCGGTGGCGTTGCGGGCGTTGGCGAAGAGCGCTTCACCGGCGGCTTCACGCTGGGAGTTGATCCGCTCGAACTCCTTATTGGGGATGAAGACTTCCCCCCGGACCTCCAGGACCGCGGGCGGCCGGGCCTTACCCCTGTCGCGCAGCGTCAGCGGAACCGCTCTGATCGTCCGCACCTGGGCGGTAACATCATCGCCCTTCGTGCCGTCGCCTCGCGTGACGGCCCGCACAAGGCGGCCGGCCTCGTAGCGCAGGCTGATGGCCACGCCGTCGATCTTCGGATCGCAGACACAGCTCACCTGATCCCCCGGTTCAAACAGCCC
>CP070772.1:1073965-1079437 GCA_020345805.1 Phycisphaerales bacterium
TTCGAACAGGTGTTCAAGAACGCCCTCACCACTCTGCCCATGGGCGGCGGCAAGGGCGGCTCAGACTTCGACCCCAAGGGCAAGAGCGACACCGAAGTCATGCGGTTCTGCCAGAGCTTCATGACCGAACTGTGCAAGCACATCGGACCGAACACCGACGTACCCGCCGGGGATATCGGCGTGGGCGGGCGCGAAATCGGCTTCATGTTCGGCCAGTACAAGCGCATCCGCAACGAGTTCACCGGCGTCCTTACCGGCAAGGCCATCAACTGGGGCGGCTCCCTGATCCGTCCCGAAGCCACCGGCTACGGGACCGTCTATTTCGCCCAGGAAATGCTCGCGGTCAAAGGCAAGGAACTCAAGGGCATGACCTGCCTGGCCTCCGGCTCCGGCAACGTCGCCCAGTATCTCACCGAGAAGATCATCGAGCTCGGCGGGAGAGTCGTGACTCTCTCCGACTCCGGCGGCTTCATCCACGACCCCGAGGGCATCGACCGCAAGAAGCTCGAATGGGTGATGGACCTGAAGAACGTTCGCCGAGGCCGCATCAGCGAGTACGTCGAGCAGTTCCCCAACGCTACCTACATTCCCGTGGACGCCTCTTCCGATCACAACCCACTGTGGGCGGTCAAGGCCGACGCGGCCTTCCCGTGTGCAACCCAGAACGAGGTGAACGCCAAGGACGCCCAGAATCTGGTCAACAACGGCGTGCAGGTGGTCTCGGAAGGCGCCAACATGCCCACGGTCCCCGAGGGCGTGAACATCTTCGTCGATGCGGGCATCTGCTACGGCCTGGGCAAGGCCGCCAACGCCGGCGGCGTGGCCGTCTCCGGCCTGGAGATGAGCCAGAACAGCCTTCGACTGTCCTGGACCCGCGAAGAGGTGGACAACCGCCTCAAGGGAATCATGAAGGCCATCCACCAGCAGTCCTTCGACGCCGCCAAGGACTTCGGCCACGACGGCAACTATGTCGTCGGCGCCAACATCGCCGGCTTCAAGAAGGTCGCCGACACCATGCTGGACCAGGGATTGGTCTGAACAACCCGTCCACCGAGTTCGACTCGGTTTCATCCTCGAACGTCACGAACCGCCCGGCCCCGCACCGGGCGGTTCTTAGAATCCGGCCTCGAGCGATGGGCTGCCGATAACTTCAGACAGGCCATCCGCCATCGTCCCGCAGGGCCTCCATCTGCCGCCCAGTCCGTGTAGTCCGCGCCGAAAAGGCGCTTTGGGGACATTGATGTCCATCCGCCCCCGTTGCGGGACGATGAACCGAATGGCGGCCGGCAGCACCTGCATCGCCGGGCGCCGGAGATCGATCCACGCGTCCGGGGCCGCCACTGGGTCAACCGGCCGGTCTTGAGTCCCCAGGTTGAGACTCGACGGATACTCTGGGCGAGATGACAGACTCCAAGCCGCTTGCCAGATCGACCCGTCACCGGCGGCCTCGGCCGGAAGACAGCCCCTCGCTCGGAGCCGGAGCATGACTCGTTCCCACCCCACAGAAGTCCATTGCGTCGACCTCTTGAGAATGTCCGACGACGAACTGCATGAGCTTCTGGACAATCTCGAACGCCCGGAGGACACGCCCGAGACCCTGACCCAACGGGAGGAGCCTCGCTACCCGTATCGCCTCCCCGTACGGCTGGCGGCACTCATCTCCCGCCCGGACGGTGCCGCCGATCTTTTCTCCATTGTGCCGCGCGATCTCAGCTGCAACGGGATCGGATTCCTACACGGGCAGTTCGTGTATCCCGATGCCCGCGTGGTGGTGAAACTCCCGACCATTGACCAGGACTCCGTGATTGCAGTGGGAAGAGTGAAAAGATGTCGTCATGTTTGCGGCCGCGTACACGAGGTGGGGATACGCTTCGAGCAGACCTTCGACCTTAAGGATTTTCTGCCACCCGGTTACGACGCCGAGACGGGCCAGGACCCCGACTGACCGCGACCTTTTCGCGTCCTCAGCAATGAGAAAGAGGCGCGGGCCAATCGCCCGCGTCGTTTCATATCGGCCTCGGACGTGGGGCCGCGGCCGTGGCTCGCCAATCGGGGCACAGAAAAGCCCCCGCCGCAGGCGGGGGCTGAAGGGGATTGTGTTCTCCGAGACTTGCGCTATCGCGGGTCAGCAGGGCCCCCATGCGCCCAGGACGGCGAAGATGTCGTCGATGTCGACCTTGCTGTCGTCGTTGATATCCTCGGGGCAGTTGTCGCAGGTGCCCCAGGCGCCAAGGACCTGGAACAGATCGTCGATATCGACCTTTCCATCCCCATTGACATCCGCAGGGCAGTCGGGCTCGACGGTAAACAGGGCAAAGGCCTGATCGGGCCCGCCGCAGAACCAGGACCCAGTGACCAGGTCGAAGGACGCGGCGGGGCTCCAGTGGATCTGGGGCGTCTCGACCCAGCCGAAAATGCACGGATCATTCGGATCCGTCGGCACGCCCGCGATCAGCAACACATAATGTTCGCCCTCCACCTGCGGACACGGCTGCGGCAGATCAACGGTGAACCTGTAGTAGTCGCCGTTGGGTCCGGTGCACTCGTATTCCCAGGCGACATCGTCCCAGGGGATCTCCGACGAGCACAGCAGGTCGCCGGGCCCCCATTCGCAGTCGCCCTCGGGGAGCCACTGGTAGAACTGAACCAGGAACCCCTGGACGTGCGGCAAGCCGCAGCCCTGCCACAAGTCCACGTCGAAACCGCTGCCCCAGAACTCGACCCGAGTGATGTCGCCGGTCTGGTTGCACACGAAGTCGTCGAGCCTCAGCCACGGGTTCAGATTGTGATAGAGGTTGCTGAACCAGACGGGGCTATCGCAGTTCGGCGGCTGAGCATATTTGCCCGCCGGCTCCGTATACAGTTCGAAGGCGTTGTCGGTGCCGTGGCAGGTCCAGGATTGAGAGTCCTGATTGTATGAGCCGCCCTGCGTGCCGTACTGGACCGAAGACTCGGACCAGTAGAAAACGCAGTCCGCGTCGGGATCTTCGACGATCCCGGCAATCATGATCACGAAGTGTTGCCCCTCCTCCTGGAAGCAAGGTTCAGGCAGGTTGGCCGTGTACCTGAAGTGCGGCAAACCGACATCAGATTCACATTCGAACTCAACGGCCAGATCGGCTGCGGGGATGGTCTGTGAACACAGCAGATCGCCGGGAAGGAAGCCGCAGGGCCCATCCGGTAGCCACTGGTAGAAATCGACTTGGATTGCCGCCAGGTTATCCTTCGGCCCGCAGTCGAAGTACATGCCGCCCCAGAACACGACGCGATTGATGTCGCCCGTCTGGTTGCATATGAAATCGTCGTAGCGAAGCCAGGAGCTTACGTTGCTGTTGACGTTGCTGAAGTACCCCGGCCCTTCACAGTTGACCGGCTGGGCATACTTGCCCCCGGGCGCTTCCGTGTAGAGCTCAAAGGCCTGGTCCAGATTGCCGCATTCCCAGATCTGCTGATCAGTGTTGTACGAAGCACCCGCGGTGCCGTGAAGCGCGGTGGAGGTGGTCCACATGAAGATGGCCGCACCCGGGTCGTTCAGCGTGGCCGCGATGCGGAGCACGAAGTGCTGGCCCTCAGTCTGGAAGCACGGGTCGGGAAGGTCGACCGTGTATTTGTAGATGTCGTAGATTCCCGCCCAGTCGCATTCATACACGTAGCTGAGCTGCGCGGCGGGGATGGCGTACGAGCACAGCAGCGCACCGGGAAGGAAACCGCAGGGTCCGTCCGGCACCCACTCGTAGAAGTCAATGTTGATTGTCGAGATGTTGGCCGTCGGATCGTTGTCGGTCATCCCGCCCCAGAACGAAACCTGGGTGATGTCGCCCGTCTGAGTGCAGATGAAGTCGTCGAAGCGCATCCAGTTGTTCGTACTCGAGTTCAGGTTGCTGAAGTACATCGTCGGATCGTTACAGTCCACGGGCTGTACGTACTTCATGCCATCTGGGGGATTGGGCCCGGCCCCGGCGTAGGCCAGCAGGTTGCGGTGGAAGATGGGACAGTTCGGTGACCATGAATCGTGCTCGCCGAAGAACGGCAGAGTGAGGCCGCCGGCAATCACGTGACCGGAGCCGTAGTTCATCTCCGACAGGATCGAGAAGCCGTGGTCGCCGGTCATCAGCGAGGTCAGGCCCGCACCAGTGACATAGTCGTGCGAGAGAGAACTGCCGGAGAAGTCGCTGCCGGTCGTGCCGAAGGGGCCGTCGTAAACCGGATGCGACGTGTCAACCGCGTACCCGTTGGACGAACCCGAATCGATCAGCGTAATCCCAAAGCCAAGGTCAAAGTCGGAGGCATCATCCCAGCGGGCGGCGTTGATGATCAGCCATCCGCCTCCGTTGACCCACGTCTCCATGTCCGCGCGGTTGGCGTTCACGAAGTCGATGAACTCCAGGGTCGCACCGTTGCCGCCGTCCATCAGGATCAGGTCATAGCCCCACAGACCGTTGCCCACCGCGGTAGCGAAATCCAGGCGATCCCAGTTCCCCGGACCGAACACATCATCCAAGGCATTGAGATTGCCCGGGTAGCCCCACGGCTCCCCACCCGCCTCGCTGACGTACGCAACGGTATCCGCATCCAGGATCGTGCCCCCTCCGGACCGGCTGCTGGGGCTGCTGGGCGCTCCGAAGCCTGGTCGCCCCGACGAGGCAACCCCCTCCCCGACGGTACCTGCGGTCGCCCGCGACGGCTCACCCGTCGGATCAACCGGCTGAGACGGCCCCAGCGGTTCCACAACGCGAACCGCAGGTCAAGTCACATCCTGCCTCATCGACAGTGGCAGTTCATCGCCGCCCGAAGTACCGAGCGTCACACTGGACAAAACGCAACTGGCGGCGGCGCACGCGATGAACGCACGCCTCAAGACGTCTTTTCCACGAATCATTCTTGATTTCTCCTCGTTATTCGCCCCGGAACAGTCTGGCGCCCACGGCCCCGAAAGAAAACTGTTGGGCTTCCGGGGCGGGATGTTACCAATTGCGATTGAGTCGCAATAGCCGTTGGGTGGAAAAATGAAAATTAATTCCCGGAGCAGCCATCGATGGGATGGCCGCGGTGCTGCGCCCCGGGCCTGAACCCTACCCACCCCCGCCACCTCCCAGGATGGGCCTGTGGATGCCCTTTTTGGGCTCAGATCTGCCTTGCTTTCCACCCCCCGTGGAAGAACCTGGCGCTGAACATCACCGCCCGGATCACCATCTCGCCGCACAGACCGATCCAGATGCCCTCGATCCCCAAGTCCAGGAAGATGCCGAAGAACCACGCCGCAGGCAATCTCACGCCGTAGCTGGCCACCGTGGTGAGGATGAAGGTCCAGGTGGTGTCGCCCACTCCGCGCAGGCCCTGGCGCATGACCATCATGATGGCGAAGAACACCTGGGTCAGCCCGCATATGAGCAGGAGGTTCGGCACGTGATCAAGGTGGACCGGCTCGCTGCTGATGACGTGGGTGAGAGGTTCGCCCGCGGTGATATAGAC
>CP070772.1:1079537-1084750 GCA_020345805.1 Phycisphaerales bacterium
ACTTCCGGGGGCGGGGGCGGGGAATGGCGGACCAGAGAGAATATCGCCAAATCCGGGGCGGTCAACCAGCGGCCGCTTGCCTATTTGCCGATGAGGCGTAAACTACCCGGCTCGAATGATTCCGGGCCCCATGCTCGGGTCGCCCGCGGGGCCGCGTGATGCCGCCCGGCCGGCGACCGGAGCATTGGCCCCTCAAGCCGGCGTTTCCTGCCCGGAGACTGCTCTGATGAAGGACGGTATCCATCCCAAGTACTACCCGGACGCAAAGGTCTATTACCGCGGCGAAGTGGTGATGACCACCGGTGCCACCGTGCCGGAACTGCACGTGGAGATCTGGTCCGGCTCTCACCCCTTCTACACGGGCAAGAAGTCGTTCGTGGACACCGCCGGCCGGGTCGAGAAGTTCCAGCAGAAGTTCAAGGGCGACTACTTCAAGAAGACCAAGAAGAAGTCCTAGCTACTTTCAAGCTCAATCCCCAGCCGTGGCCGACTCAGGGCACGGCTGTCTTTTGCGCCGGGCAGGACAGCGAGCCCGTCCTTCGCAGCGGAAGCCTCAAACCTCCGGAATACTGGGGATGGCACGATGGCAGCTCTCATCGCGGAAAACCTCTTGCGGAAGCTTGATGAGCTGGACCGCCAGTTCGAGCAGCTCGGCCGGCAGCTTGCCGATCCCGCGGTGGTGACCGACCACCGCAAGGTCCGGGCACTGTCCGTCAAGCGAGCGGCAATCGAGCCAATCGTCTCGGATTACCGGGCCTTCCGCCGATCGCGGGAGCAGATCGAGGATCTGCGGTCCGTAATCGAGGCCAACGAGGATGCGGAACTGGTCGAGCTGGCCCGGGAAGAGCTACCGGGCCTTCAGGAGGAGGCCCGGGTGCTGATCGACGGCATCCAGCAGCGGCTGGTCACGGCCGACGATCAGGCCATCGGCTCGATCATCCTCGAAGTGCGGGCGGGCGTGGGGGGGGACGAGGCGGGCATCTGGGCCGGCGACCTGCTGACCATGTACCGCCGATTCGCGGCCGAGAAGCGCTGGACGATCGAGGAGATCGAACTGGCCGGCTCGGAGATGGGCGGCTTCAAGTCCGCCATCATCAATATCTCAGGTGAAGGGGTGTGGGCGAACCTCGGCTATGAGGGGGGGACACATCAGGTCAAGCGGGTGCCGGTTACCGAGGCACAGGGGCGGATTCACACCTCCACCGCCACCGTAGCGGTGCTGCCGGAGCCGGAGGAGATCGAGATCCGGCTCGACCCCAATGATGTCAAGGAGATGATCACCACCAGCCAGGGGCCGGGCGGTCAGAACGTGAACAAGGTCGCCACTGCAGTGCACCTGATCCACGGCCCCAGCGGCATCGAGGTCCGGATGCAGGACACCAAGAGCCAGGCCCAGAACCGCGAGAAGGCCTGGCAGCTCCTGCGGGCCAGGCTGTATGAGATGCAGAAGGCCGAGAGCGAGGCCGAGCGGGCGGAAAACCGGCACAGCATGATCGGATCGGGCAGCCGGGCAGAGAAGATCCGCACCTACCGCTACAAAGAAAACATCGTCGTGGATCATCGCCTGGGATCCAGCGGCGGTACTTTCAACCTTACCGAGGTCATGGCCGGCCATCTTCAGGTGCTGATCGATCGACTGATCGAGCAGGACACTGCCCAGCGCTTGGCGGCGCTTTGAACCGGGAAACCGACGAAGCTCTCATCCCCTCCCCGCGAGTATCCACCCGCCGCAAGCCTATTCGGTGGTTTGCCCCATCGCGGTGACAGTGCAGGCATTGATGGTGTTGAAGGTTTCCAGAGTTTCGTCGTCTGAAGACTGCGGGGGAATGCGCACGCAGAAGGCACCGTTGGTGGCGTTGTACCAGGCGGTGGCGGAACCGTTGTCGTCCAAATCGAAAGTCTTGATCGCGGGGAAGTCGTCGTCGGCGCCTGCCGTGACTGTCTCCACGACCATGGGCTGGTTGGTCCAGGTGTGATAGGGCAACTTTTCGCGAGAGAACCACGCGGGGTCGACCTCCAGCGGGAAGCCGCCGGCCGAGAGCGGCACGGATTTCGCCGCCGCCTTGTAGCAGATCAACTCGCGAATGTGACGGGCGGTGATGGCCATTGATTCGGTGCGGCCGGACCCCGCCAGACCGGAGAGCGTCACCACCACGATCAGCGCCAGGATGCCGATAATCGCCAAGACGATCAACAACTCGGCTAGGCTGAATCCCCGGAGGCGGGCTCCCACCGGGGTATCATGTCGCGGGAAGACCCGCCTGATACCGTAACCCATGTTCGGTCCATCGGCTGACGGGTGGATCCGATGCAGCGCGGTTTGGGATTTCCCCATATTTGGAGATGTCGATATCCTGCATCCGGAGGATCGTGTGGATCTGAATCCCGAATCACTGCTGCTGATCGTGGTCGGGGCGCATCTTCAGGCTGAGGCCAATGATCGACCCCTGGCCAATCGTCTGCGCGACCGCATTGTTCAGTGGCAGGATACTAACGGCTGCGCGGAGGATGGCATCACGCCCTACGTCTGCTGCGACTTGTGGTATCTGAACACAACGGATCTGATGGAGAGGCCGACGATCGCGATCGGCGATCCGGAGTTCAACGCCGCCACCGCGTACCTGGCCAACCGGCTACCCACGGCGCTGGTGGTGGACGAATCGCTGCGGGTGCAGCTCGATCCGGAGTTCATCGAATTGAACGCCTGCGTTTGGGGGGTCAACCCGACTGCCACCGCCGGGGGGGTGGACCTGTTTGTTGATCGCTACCTGGATGGGTTCCTGCGGTCCGTCCACCATCTGCCTCCGGCAGCCCACTGAAGAGGCGATTCTCCTAACAAATGCCATATATAGATCGCGGCAGAAATAACTCTCCCACCGCTCGACAGGGCCTCTTCAGGCGGTATGCTCTGGGTGTAGCGGATGAGCGTGGCGGGAATGCTGATTCCCGTTCGCCGGCCGCGGCTTTGTTTAAGGCCGCCCTGGCGCCAGCCAAGGAAGACGCTCATGAACGCTATGCCTTCCCAACTCACGTCACTCCCCCCCACCGCCGGCGGTACGCGACCGGACAGGTTGCCCCTTCGGCGGGCGGGTTTCTCGATCACCGAGTTGCTCGTGGTGATCGGGGTCATCGTGTTGCTCGTGGCCCTGCTCCTGGTTGCTTTGGACACCGTGCAGGACAGGGCCAACCGGGTCAAAACTCAGACCCAAATGGAAGGCTTCGCCCGGGCCTGCGATGCGTTCCAGATCGATCAGGGTTCCTACCCCGGGGTGATTCCGGAAGAGGTTCTCGCGAGCGATCCCCAGATCAGCGGCACGGAGAATGCCCTGCTCCACCTCACCGGCGGATTCCGCGTGCTGGCGCCTACCGACCCCGGTACGCAGGCGGAAGTCGAGTACAACGCCTTCGTGTCCGCCGGCGTGGACAGCGAGTATGTCTGGACGGTTGCCAACGGCCGGGAGTGGAGGCTGGCGGTCAGGATCGGGGAGATCGGCGAGGGGCCGGTGATCGACGGTCAGCCGCATACTGCCTACTACACGCCGGGGGCAGGGGAATTGGGCATCACCAACGGTCAATGGCCCCCCTTTGGAGTCCAGGCACCGTTGCCGGATCTTATTGACGCCTGGGGTCAGCCGATCGGCTACATCCGTCAGGTGCGGACCCAGGGCCCCTTGACACTCGATCCCAACGACAACCGGCAGCCGCAGTTCCGGGGCGAGGGTCTCAACCCGTATGTCAAGTCCGAAGGACTGGGCGAGTACGGCATGAATCAGACCGACTCCAACGGCAACCTTGATTACAGCATCTTCCACGGCACTCAGGATCCCAACGAAACGCTGGCCCAGATCATCCGCCACCCGGCAATGGGTGTCTGGGGTAACCCGGGCGATGCGTTCGGAGGCTCGCCCCGTGGGGCGTACTACCTGTTCTCACCCGGCGTCGATGGAGTCTTTTTCAGTGTCTGGGACGGACCGGGCAGTTCTTCGGCGCCTGAGGATAACATCCTTCAGTTCTCCCCCAAGGTGGTGGAGGAGTACGACGACGTGGTGGTGGCCGGCGGCGGCTGAACTGCTCAACTCAACCCTGCCGTGAACAACCGGCCCGACGAACGAAAGACTCGGAGAACACCATGCCCCCAATCCGCAAAGCGTTCACCATCGTCGAGTTGCTGGTGGTTATTGGGATCATTGCGCTGCTGATCAGTCTGGTCATCGTTTCCCTGCGCGGCGTGAAGCTGGCGGCCAACCGCGTCGATTCGCTCAATTCCCTCCGTGGCATCGTTTTGGCCTACAACAGCTACTCCACCGATCACCGCAGCACGCTGATGCCCGGCTTTCTGGACGAGGCCGCCCTGAATAACCTGTATGTCGGGGCGGAGCTTGAGGACGGGATCGCGCTCAACCAGTGCGGCGGCGGCCTCTGCGACGCCAGCTCCTACGTCTGGCGACTCGCACCCTACATGGGCCATCAGTGGCAGACGGTGATGACTGATTATCACAGCGCCGAGGTGACGGCTTATTTCCTGAACCGCGAATTCTCGACCGATGGCTCGGGCATCTACGGCTTCGGATCCGCAACCTGGCCCACCCAACTGGGCATCGGCGCCGTCCCCTCCTTCGGCCTCAACTCCATCTTCGTGGGCGGCGATTCCTACCACGGCGGACCGACCGCGGTCAGCCGCAACCCCTGGATGCCCACCGATCCCAACGATGTTCTGGCCGCCACGAACTACACCGAGGTGAAGAATCCGGCCAAGCTGATCGTCTTCGGTTCCACCAGATACTATGCCGATCAGTCCACCTTCTATGATTATGATAACGACACCGCGCCGGTGAATGATCCGATCATGGGATATTGCGAACTTCGCCCGCCTTTCATTCCGCTGGGTCCCGACACATGGGAGCGACACTGGCACCTCGAAGGGGCGCTAGCGGTCGATGACGGCGGCAGCATGTACTCCAATGGGGGCGGCGTGCCCGTAGGCCGCTGGGGCGATGACGACTTCCTCTCGGCCATGCTCGACGGCAGCACCGCGGTGGAGGATCTGACCGCTCTCGGTGCACCTGCTGGGTTTGACCACAACTATGCTCCAAACGCCGCAGCCATGCAGAAAATCATGTCCCGCTGGTCACCTTTCGTCACCGCCCCGTTCGAGTAGCCACCGCGCATAGCAGACCATCCCTGTGAAGTACTCCATGCGACGAACGCGCACG
>CP070772.1:1084850-1090003 GCA_020345805.1 Phycisphaerales bacterium
CTCTGGGCCGGGGGTCTTGCAATCGAGATCGCCGGGAAGGCCGCAGAGGCCGCCTCCATCGGCGGCAGCGGGGCTCAAGGCTCCGGCTTTGTCGAAGATCGGGCTACGACGGTGGCGATAATTTGCCGACCTATCGATCGTCGGAATGGTGCCCGGCGCCGGGTCCGGCTCGAGCAGAACCGGCGAAACGGCCCCAAATCGGGGCTATCTCTTTGGAAACCGAATCTTCCCCCCCCACTGACGGCTGGTACAATGCCGTGTCGCCGATGATCCGGCCAACTCCACCCCGAGCCGGTTCGGCCCGTGGAGGGGGCGGATTGGCGGTTTTCTCCCGCTCAGAACACTCTTTATAGGAACAGGCGCCGGCAGCAACCGATTATGCACTGAGAACGTATCACTGTCAGTGGGCCGGTCATCGTGCAGATCGGTTTCGATGTGGCCTACCCGGGGGCCCTGAGTACGGCGTTCACATCTCTCCCAGAGGAGGCGAAAAACCATGAATCTCAGCAACGCACTCCAGGCGGTCCCGGCGGCCGCCATGGCCGGATTGCTCGCAACGACCACCGCCTGCCCGGCCGGCGGCGATTCGCAAGGCGTTCAGGACTTACCGCGGATCGCGGGCGAGCAGCTCCCCCCTTCCGCCCTGGGTGAAATCCACATCGAGACGATGGAGGAGATGGCGGCCCGTGACCGCGCCAACCCCATCAAGCCCGTGCTCCCTGGGCGGGCCCGGATCGGCTATGACGGAGCCTGGGTTATCCCCACCGAGCGACTCACCCATTACCCCCATTCCGGATGGCATTACGCAATCAACAAGGGCGGCGACACCAGCATGGGGATCGCATTCCCGGAGGTTGTGGACGTGAAGGGGGTCTGGATCGCCGGCCAGGGCCAGAGGGAAGTCTGGGCCCCGGCGGTGATGGTGATCGGCTATCGGGACGGGCGGGAAATCGCCCAGACCGACTGGTTCGATCTGACCACCGATCGCCCCAACTGGTTTGAGATTGGTCTGGAAGGCGTGGATCGGATTGTCTTCAAGGCCCAGCCCTCCGCCCAGGTCGAATCCGCCGGCTGGTACAGCATCGACGACTTCACCTACCGGCCGGCGGGTCAGAACCGGCAGGTGGTGATCGACTTTGAGGACTGCCACTACAAGGACAAGCTGACGGGCTCGGACTACGCCGGTTTGACCTGGGAGGCGGGAACCTCGCCCAGACCCCGGGGATTCATCCTGCCGGCACCGGCTGAACCGCCGGCGCGGGAGAGGGTTCCTGCCCCCGGCGACGAGACCCCCCCGGGCGATCCCCTGGGGATGGCCGCCACTCTACCGGACATGGTGGATGACTTCATCGGAGTGAAGCGCGGCGACCTCAACCAGTGGTCACTGCCCCCGGATACCTGCGGCGCGGTCGGCCCGAACCATTACGTGGAGATCGTGAACTCCAACCTCTGCGTCTTCAGCAAGACCGGATCGGTTCTCTACCACATCTCCCTCGGGGCGTTCATGCCGGGCACTTCCGGCGACCCCCGCATCCTGTTCGATCAGCACAGCGGCCGCTGGATCGCCATTTCCACGAACTTCTACAAAAACATCTACATCAACATCTCGCTTACCGACGATCCGACCGGGGCTTGGTACAAGACGTACTGGGTTGCCGCGACGGGGTCCGACGCCGCCTGCTGGGTGGACTATCCCACACTGGGCGTGAACGACGAGGGGATCTTCGTGGCCTGCGGCATGTTCAACTACTGCGGCATAACCATCTTCGCCATCGACAAGGCCCCGTTCCTGGAGGACCCACCGTCGTGGGGCACGGTCACCGCCTGGCGGGGCAATTCCCTCTATGAACACTGCATCCAGCCCAGCCACACTTACGGCGACCCGGGCAAGGAATACCTCCTCTCGCTTCACCCCACCTACAACAACCGTCTGTTCATGAGAAGCATCCAGGGGCCCATGACCTCCCCCACGCTCTCCGGCCCCTACAACATCGCCATTCCCGCCTGGGCCCCCAAATACACGGCCCCGGCCCTGGGCAGCCCGGTGGAGATTGAGACCGTCAGCCCCCGCCTGATGAACGCCGTCTACCGCAACGGATACATCTGGACAGCCCACACCGTCTACATCGGCGGGCGCGCCGCCTGCCGATGGTACGAGGTCTTCCCCGACAATTACAGCGCTCAGACCGGCTACGTCTACGACTCGGTGCTCCACTACTACATGCCTTCGGTGACGGTCAACGCCAACGGTGACGCGGTGATGGGCTTCACCGGCTCCAGCCCGGACCAATACTGCGGCGCCTATTACACCGGCCGCAAGCACTCCGACCCGGTCGGGCAGATGGCCGTGCCGTTCCAGTACAAACTGGGCCAGGCCTCGTACTACGCCATAGACAACCAGGGACGCAATCGCTGGGGCGACTACAGCCTCTGCACCGTCGACCCGGTTGACGACCTGATCATGTGGACCATTCAGGAGTACGCCTACAGCAGCGCGGGCACCGACCGCTGGGGAACCTGGATCGCCCAGCTTGAGTATCAGGTCGGGCCGGACAACGACAACTGCTGGGATGCTCCATTGATATTCGACGGCTCCCATTCCTTCACCAACGTCGACGCCACCACTGACGGCCCGACCGAGGTGGGCGAGTGCGGCGTGCTCGAGAACGACGTGTGGTTCCGGTACGGCGCTTCCTGTGACGGCGAAGCCACCGTCGATCTCTGCTCCGCGGACTTCGACACTGTCGTGGCCATCTATGGATCCAATTGTCCGTCGGATCCCGGCGAGATCATTGCCTGCAACGATGACTACTGCGGCAGCCAGTCACTCGTGACGTTCCCCGTCGTCGGAGGCACCATCTATACGATCCGCGTCGGCGGCGGCGGCGGGGCCATGGGCTCCGGCACCATGGAAATCTCCTGCGGCGAGGAGCCTGATTGCCCGGCCGACGTGAACACCGACGGCGTGGTGGACATCGATGACCTGTTTGAGGTCCTTGCCCACTGGGGCGAGGGTGCCGGTGTCTATGACATCAACGAGGACGGCATCGTGGACATCGACGATGTCTTCGAAGTTCTCGCCGCCTGGGGCCCCTGCTGAGCGCTCCTTCCCGCGAGATCGCCCCATCACTTTTCACCGCCCAACCCCGACCGACCGGCCGGGGTTTTTTCTGCGCGGCGGTGGCTCCGTTCGCCACGGGGAATCCCCGTAAGATACGAGACCGGCTGAACTTATGCGCTGTCTGCCCGTTGCCGCCCCTGGATCGGAATCCCGCCCCCGGCCTCCCGCACCCGGTTCGAAACATCCATCCGTTTTCCCGGATCTTGCTTGATTG
This sequence comes from Phycisphaerales bacterium, assembly GCA_020345805.1. Lineage (GTDB taxonomy): Bacteria > Planctomycetota > Phycisphaerae > Phycisphaerales > SM1A02. The sequence continues at coordinate 1,088,186 of CP070772.1, forward strand.
TAACTGCACTTTTCGCATCATAAGAGGTGGAGTCCGGCCGGCACCACAGGTCCGCCGGAGCAAGTGGGAACCGGCGACGTGACTACGCCGGGGTCAGCCCGTAACCCTCAAGCCACCCCGGAGGAAAGGAGATCTGAGATGGCTGGAACGCGACTGTGCACGATGCTTGGCCCTCTTTGCGCCTTTGTCGCTTCGGTCTCACTGGCAGGCAACACCCTCGGCCAGTGCACGCCCGATTTCGAGGTAATCGCACCCGGCCAGTGGACCGGAACCACCTGCGATGCGGGTAACGACTGCGATCTGCGCCCCTCCGAGGAGCACATCTACGAGATCGAGATCCTCACCGACGGCAACTGGGTTTTCTCCCTGTGTGAGTCGTCCTTCGATACCTGCCTCTACCTCGGCACCACCTGCTGCGGACAGGAGCTGGGCTTCGCAGATGACGAGTGCGGCCCCCTGTCCTTCCAGTCCGAACTGGTCGTGTTCGGGCTCGCGGCCGGCACGTACTACGTCACCATCGAAGGCTACGACGTCAGCGACTGCGGAGACTACGTACTGGATGTGCTGGAGTACGTGCCCGTGGAGGGGTGTCCGGAGGATTCCATCTTCGGCCAGATCCCCTACGGACCGGATGCCGCCTGGGACATCGGCATCAGCGACGCCGGCACTGCCGAGGGCCATCTGCGATTCGACAACTTCACCATCGACGGCGATCAGGATATCTGCGACCTCCACTGGTGGGGGCTGATGCTTCATTACGACGGCCAGTACTGGTCGGACTGTCCCGATGAGAACCCGATGGATTTCGACATTCGGTTCTACACCGAGGACCGGACCGGCGCTCCCGGCGACGAGCAGTGCGGCTATCTCCTGACCGTCACCGGCGTCCCCACCGGCCAGTTCTACGGTCCCTTCGAACTCTATCGATTCAGCACAAACCTCAACCCCTGTTGTGAGCTGACCGCCGGTTGGATCTCAATCCAGGGCGTCAGCGAGACCGATCCGGACTGCTGGTTCCTGTGGGTGAGCTCGCCGGAGGGTGACGGCGCCTCCTGGCGGCGCGAAAACGACGAGATGATCTCCGACGAACTCGACTGGGCCTTCTGCCTCACCCCCGCCAGCGCGCCGGTGACCGATGATTACTGGGTCCAGTTCGATCTCGACGGTGAGTTCATCGACGGTGGAGGAAGCGGATGGGAGGATGGAACGTGGTACCTCTACGAATCCGGCTGGTGGAACACCTGGTTCTACAACGACCCCTTTGATTGGGATCGGCACAAACGCGTCGAGCTGCAGTTCGATGTTGATCGCATCGACGCCGACGAACCGGCGGCGATCACCTTCGCGATAAACTGGTCCACCCCCCAATGGTCGCTGACCGGCAATCCGCCCATCAACCCCCGCGTACCCCCCCTGCCGCCCCTTTCAATCCCCGAAGAGGATGACTACATCGTGCGGGAGATCCTGGTGGACGGACCGGTCACCGATCTGACGCACTACGATCTGGAGTTCGTGCTATGGTGGTATAACCCGGAGTGGGTGTCGGTCGATGTGATGGGGACCAACATCTCCGTCACCGACGGTGAGATTACGCATCACTGTGTAGTGGGCAACCTTCCCCCGTGGGACTGCGATCCGGACAACGGGGATGGCACGTTCGGCGATGGCGTAGTCGACATCGATGACATCTTCGCCGCCCTGGCGAACTGGGGCCCGTGTTATTGCTGGCGTTGCCCCTGGGACTGCTATCCCGAGAACGCCAACGGCACCTATGGCAACGGCGTGGTCGATATCGACGACATCTTCGCCATCCTCGCC
>CP070772.1:1090103-1095249 GCA_020345805.1 Phycisphaerales bacterium
GTGGCGGGGGTAGTGGGGGGGTGAAGAAAAAACTTGGGGCAGAAAGGCGATTCCGGACGATGGGCCGGGCTGAGGGCGGGAGTCGGATGCGGCCAAATCGCAAAAAGGGGCGGCGAAGGGCCCGGCCCGCGGTAGAAGGGGCGCGATGGCGTTTTTGCGGGTCGGGCGGGCGGTCGTCCGCGTGTTGGAAGGCAGAAGCGCGGAGCCGGGAAAGCGAAGACCCGAGCCGGAGGATGTCCTGCATCTCCGCCAGGGCGGCATCGGACCTGAGCTACGGGCAAACGAGGCGGCCCGGGGCGGGAAGAACTGGATAAGGATCGGAACCGGAAGGGTGAAAGAACGTCAGAAGATTCCCAAGAAAGTGCTTGCACCCCCACTACAGACGTAGTAGCATGCGGCCTACGACATTTGTAGTAGGAAGCGGGGGCCAGGCGAGGGCTTGAACGTGCCACCACAGGAAGCAGATTTGCCGACCGCCGAGTTGGAAGTGCTCAAGACGCTCTGGGACGGAGGGCCGGCCACGGTGAGGCAGGTGATGAACCGCCTGCACCGGCGGGGTCGGAAAGTCGCTTACACCACCGTACTTACCTTCCTCACCCGCCTGGAGCAGCGGGGGTTCGTCAAGTCCGACAAGTCGGGGCTGGCCTACATCTATCGTCCAAAAGTGACGCGTGAGAAGGTGTCCAAATCCCGCCTGCGGTCCCTGCTGGAGGAGCTTTACGACGGGGCGGCGGCCCCGCTGGTGCTGCAACTGGTGCGCGATGAGAAGCTCGACCCGGAGGACATCGACGAGCTGCAGAGACTCATCAACACGCTTGATCTCAAACCCCGGCGTTCGAAGAAGAAGAAAGCGGGGCGGTCCCGGTCATGACCTCGTTGGATGTGGATCATCTCTGGCGATTCGCACTGCTGGCCATTCCGCTGGCCGCGGCGGTTGCGGTACTCTGCCGGTGTCTTCCGATCCGCCCGAGCACGCGGCACTCGCTGTGGCTGACGCTGCTGCTGATTCTCGTGGTTCTGCCGCTGCTTCCGGATGCCCCGGTGCCGGATCTTGCGGCGCTGGCGGAGCGTCCGGCGTTGCCGGCGGGCTTGGTGGTGCAACCGGCTGAAGACGCCATTAAGCAAGGCCGCGGTTCGGAGATGGATGTGCGGCTGCCGCAGGCCGCCAATCCACCGCGCGGCTCTGCCCTTGCCTCACCTTCATCTGCGGCGTTCGGGAACGAAGCGGGTTCGACAGATCTGTTCGGCTGCGAGAGACCTGTGGAGCGGGATCCGTCAGCCGTCGCCCGGGGTATCGCCTCGGGCGGGCACGATTCCGAGGCCGGGCGGTTCGGCCGAAGCGCGGGCGGTGACAATTCAATGCGGGCGGAGTTGCCGCATGGGGCGCCGGTGGTACCCAGGACGCATGCCGCCCTGCCCCGGCTGGAGTTCGAGTTTGCGGCCGATCCTTCTCGGCCGTCAGCACCCTCCGACGGTGCAGGCGGCGGTCCGGCGGCCCTGCACGATGGCGAGCAATATGCCGCCGGTGCGGAATCGACCTGGTCGCTCTGGGCGGGACATCTCCGGAGGCTGCGCGACGATCTACTGAATCTGCCGACGATTCCCGCCGCGGTGTGGGGAGGTGGGGCGGTGCTGGTGGGTTTGATCATTCTCGCCCGCATGATGCGGTTCCGGCGCCTGTTGCGGTCGGCGGAACCGGCGAGCGCGGAAACCGAGGCGTTGGTGAGGGAGGCCTCGGCCTCGCTGGGGCTTGCCCGCCCGCCGGTCACGCAGATGATCGACGCCCGCATCTCGCCGATGGTCTGGTGCGGCCGGACGCGACGACTTCTCCTGCCCAAGGGGCTGTGGGAACAATTGGATGCGATCGGCCGTCGGGCGGTGGTTGCCCACGAGCTGGCGCACCTGAAGCGTCGCGACCACTGGTCTTGCTACGTGACGGTGATCGCCGGTTGCGTTTACTGGTGGCATCCGGTGGTGTGGTGGATTCGCCGCCGGTTGCGCGAGGAAGCGGACCTGTGCTGCGATGTATGGGTGACGTCGTTGATGCCGACTTCAAGGCGGGCCTATGCCGTGGCCCTGCTGGAGACCAAGAGATATACGAGTGTGATTCACCCGGCGGACCATGCGGTCGCGCTCGGTGTATCAGGAGTTCGCGCCAAGCGATTCGCAAGGAGACTAACCATGGTGATGTCACAACAGATCAAGCCAAAGATGACCTGGGGAGGCATATTGCTCGTCTGTATTCTCGCAGCCGGCTCGTGGCTGGCCACTCCCACGCTGGCCGGGCCACCGGAAAAGGCCGGCGGGTGTGATGGCGAGAAGCAGGGCAAGAAGGTCGACGTCGAGAAGATCGCCGTCATTCTCCGCGAGCTTACCGCAGGCGACAAGGCCTGTGACAAGGCTGCGGACAAGGCGTGCGACAAGGCTGTGGACAAGGCCTGTGACAAGGCGGTCGACAGAGCCTGCGACAAGGCGGTCGACAAGGCCTGCGACAAGGCGAGCGATACCGGCTGGGAGAAGCTCGGCGAGCACTTCATTCTTAATCTCAAGGGCACGGAAGGATTGGACCTGGAGGCCCGGATCGCCCTGATCGAGAAACAGGTCGAACAGCTTGCGGTGATGATCGAGCAATGGGTCGGGAACTTCGAGTTCGAAGGAGCCGAGTTCGAGAAGATGCTGAAGCTTGCCGAGACGGCGCCGATGCCGGATCTTGTAGAGTTGACCGAGCTCGCTGAGCTTGGGCCGCAGCTTGAGGCGCTGGGAGCTCAAATCCCGCAGATTGCCGAGCTGAATCTGGACGACCTTCAATCACAGATTGCCGTGGCTCTCGGGTCGATGGGCGACATGCCGCAGGCGGGCACGCTGCCGCAAATGGTGATGGCCGGTCCTCCGAGTGCCGAGCCGATGGTGAAAGCCTACAAGCTGCCCGAAGGAAAGCTGGGCGCGCTGACCGAGCTGATGGTCCGGCCGGACGTGCCGGTTCTGGTTTCGCCGGGCGAGGCGGAGATCACCGTGCACGGCGACATGGGCCAGCAGATGATCTTCAAGGCCTTCTGCGACATGATCAACGGCGAAGATCAGCAGGTCACCTACGCGCTGCCCGAAGGCAAGCTGGAAGCGCTGGTCGAGCTGATGGTGCGCCCGGACGTGCCGATCCTGGTCAGCCCCGGTCCCGATGGAATCACCGTCCACGGCACCACGCTGGAGCAGACGGTGTTCAAGGCGTTCGTGGACATGATCACCTCCGACAAGCAGCCCACGGCGATTGCCGGCACGGCCGTTCCTGCTCCGCCCGCCAAGCCCGCCAAGCCCGCCAAACCCGCCAAGCCCGGCAAGCCGGGCAAGCCAGGTAAGGCCGCCACCAAGGATTACGAGGCCAAAGCCAAGGCGCAAGCCTCGGACCTGAAGGCGTTAATGGGCAAGCTTGAGGCCTTGGAGCGGGAGATGGACAAGTGCTACGACGAGTATGAAAAGCTGATGGACAAGGCCGAAGAGGTCCATATGAAGGCCGAAGCCCTGGAAGAAGAGGCCGAGGCGATCGAGGACGCCGCCGAGGACCTTCGGGGCGAGGAGCGCATCAAGGCCATTCAGAAGTACAATCAGTTGATGACCAAGGTGCGTCAGCTTGAGAACGAGTCCCGGATCCTGGAAGCCAAGGCCGAGATGGTCGAGGCCCGGGCCGAGCAGATCGAAGAAAAGGCCGAAGAGATCGAAGACAAGATCGAGGAACTGGAAGGTCACTGATAAGGGTCGGAAGAGACGAAGAACGACCTCTGCACCGTCCCGGCAAGACTCTGCCCGGCGCCGCCTCCGCCGGGCAGGTCAGCTCAACCCCGGAGCGGGCGGGACAGGCAAGCCCGTACCGCCCGCTCTGTTTTTCATGTCGTATTCCGGTGAGTGATCCCCTGAAAGGGGAAGCTCGAGCCGCCGGTGTGCGCCAACCCGTCCAAATCGGCCGGAGGTAACAAAGTGCCTGCCGTGATCAAACAACTCGCCGCGTTCGTGTTTACCGCTGCTCTGGTCCTGTCAAGCGGAGCGGCCCACGCCGAGAATGATGAAGTCGATCAGGACTCGGCGCTCCGGAGCTATTACAGCGCCAACGGACTCCTGAACCGCGGCCTGTACGAACTGGCCGCCGCCGAGTACCGCAGCTTCCTGGATGCGCACGGCGACCACGAGAAGGCCCCGGAAGCGCGGTACGGCCTTGGCGTCTGCCTGTATCGAACCGGCCAGTACGAACAGACGATAACGGAGCTCGAACTGCTCGGGGATCACCCGGATACGCCTTACCTGGTCGAGGTGCTCACGATCCTCGGGCAGTGTCATCTGTCGCAGAAGGATTATGAGGCGGCATCGGATTGCCTGGCGGTGGTGGTGCAGCAACACGCGGACCACGGACTCGCCGATGATGCCGCGGTCCTGCTCGCCGAAGCGCTCTATCACCGCGGTGAGTACGAGCAGACCGAGCGGACGTGTGGGCTGTTCTCAAACCGGTGGCCCGACAGCCCGCTGCGCGAGCGGGCGGACCTGCTGGCCGGTCTCGCTCTGATGGCGCGAGGCAAGTATCCGGAAGCTGCTGAGGGGCTCCGCGACATGTTGCAGCGCTTTCCCGAGGGGGCGTATTCGGATCATGCGAATCTACTGCTGGCTCAATGCCTGCACCACAGCAATGCTCTGCGGGAAGCGGTCGCCCAGTATCAGGACGTGATCGGGCGGGCCAACCGGCAGTTCCTGCCGGATGCGCTGTATGGCGTGGCCGGAGCGCTGCACCAACTGAACCAGCATGAGGCGGCGGGGGAGCTTGTCGACCAGTTGCGTGAGCTTTTCCCCGAGGATGAACTGATTCCACCGGCGTCTCTTCTGCGCGGCCGCATCTGGCTGGCCCTGGAAGACTATCCGAAGGCCCGAACCGAACTCGACCGGCTCGTGGAGAACGAAGAAGGCGTGCGGGAGGCTGCTCTCTACTGGCGGGCCAAGTGCGATCTGAAGGCCGCCAATCCAGAAGCGGCGGCGGAGCTGCTGGAGCAGGCGCTGCGGGAGTTTCCCAAGGGCGAGCTTGCCGCGGAGATCATCTTCGACTGGGCCGTGGCCCTCTCACGCTCGGAGAAGACCGAAGAGGCGATCGAGCAGTGGGAACAGTTCCGGC
>CP070772.1:1095349-1100444 GCA_020345805.1 Phycisphaerales bacterium
AGGCTGTAGGTCATGTCGTGGATGTCGATGCCGAAGTCCGGGAGCATCTCCCGCAGCACATCGACCAGTCCCTGTCCGGTCGCCTTGTCCCGCCCCACCGAGCCGCCCAGCTCCAGCGGCTTGGCGGTGACCACGCGGCGCATGTCCTGCCTGGTTTCCTCGGGCATCATCTGCTGGTAGGTGTCCAGCAGCCAGGCCATGATCCGGCTGTTGGTGCCGATGTCGGGGGCGAGGATGTCGTAGTCGGGTCCGATCTGGTTGCTGATGGCGGAGCAGAATCGGCGGGTGACCCGCATCAGCTCATCGTCGCTGAGCTCGCGCGGACTGCACCTGACCGCCCCCGCCCCGCCGCCCAGAGGCACTCTCACCAGGGCGCTCTTGACGGTCATGAGGACGGCCAGGGACTTGGTGAGATCCAGATTGACGCGGTGGTGAAAGCGGATCCCGCCCTTGTAGGGCCCCAGGGCGTTGTTGTGCTGGACCCGGTAACCCTTGAAAAGCTCGTGGTGGCCGTCGTCCATCAGGACCGGAAAATGCACGATGATCTCGTTCTTCGGCTGAGCGAGAATGATCTGCTGATGGTGCTTCAACCCCACGGTCTGGGCCGCCACCAGCACCCGCCCGATCGTCTGATGAAAGGGGTTGTCCGGATCGGGGACGATGTGCAGCTCTTCGAAGACGTCGTCGGGGAGCTGGGGCAGGAAGCCGGGCGGGGAAAGCATTTCTGCCGTGTCATCGAGCATGGAGCGGGTCTCCAGATTCCCAGGGTTCGCTGACTTCTTCTCCCCGGCCACGGCAAAGAAGCCACTCTCAAACATAGCACGAAGCTGGCGGCGTGAAGGCTCTGATTGGATATTCGACGCCCTTGGCAGCCCCAAGTGGGGATCCGGAGCTCGCGACCGCCAGTTCCCGGACCGCAAACCCCTGCCGGCCATGGGTTTACCACCAGACAGTTACTCAGAGCTCAGATGAGCGGCCTGAGAAGCGATGTCCGGAGGTTCTCCGACGATGCTGCCGACCGGCCGGATGGAGCCCCCTTTCACGCACCGGGCACGCCCCGCCGCCTGCTCGGTACGCCACAAGAACACCAATCCTTTGCCGCGGAGCTCGGCATTCCGGTCATCCACCTGCCGGGGGCACCTGAGGCACCCGGGTGTAGGCCGCCTCCGATCCGAGGATGCTGTGTGGGATCGTGAAGATCGCGAACATCAGGATCGCGGCGAAGATGATCCAGCCCCGCCGGGTCCGGTTCTTCCAGTTGGCAATCAGGGCCAGGATCCACCCGAACATGGCGATCGCCGTCTTATTGTCCGTGAAATCAGTCACGTCCCAATAGACGCCGAAGGCGTACTTCTGGACGATCGGCCCGAAGATCAGCCCGCCGATCAGCAGCATCCACATGGTGTGGATCATGAGCTTGAAGGGCCTGCCCTCCGCATCCAGCGCCTCCAGAAACGCGCGGGTGGACCAGAGCATGGACATGAACATGAACAGAATGTGAGGGGCGAGCACCCAGGCGGGCACGGGTCCCTTGTAGCGGATGATGATCGGCTCACCATCAGTGAGGGACCGGCTCTGACCGTCTGCCTGCACGAACACCTTGTACATGAGCTTCCGAGCGGCCGCCTGGGTGGGAAGTCGGGCGGTGAGCTTCTCCCCATCCCGCACCAGGTCCATCCTCTGCAACTGAATGGTTTCCCAGGTGTCCCCCGTCATGTAATTGCCGTATTCGACGTAGCCGGCCAAGCTGGAATCGGGCGCCTTGATGGAAACCGGGGCATCGGTGCCCACGTCCTCACTTCTGAGAAGTCGGAACGAGACCTCGCCGCCGTTGAACTGGACGCTGCCACGGATCGGATAGGTTGGGCCGGTCATCCGCTGGTACATCGCGGTGGCCAGAGTGATGATGACTGCGGCGATCCACAACCACACGGGATGCTTCGAGATTCTCAGATTGATCAGGTTGCGGTTGGTCATGGCGGTATACAGGCTCAGTTCAGAGTAAGGATTCGCGGTTGCTTGGGGCGTCCCGAGGGACTCCGCCCCGGAAGGGGGGGACGGATGCTAGCGGATGGGAAAGGTCATGTCACACTTCCGCTGTGTTCTTTGCAGAGGCCGTGATGCGCAACGGAGGGAAGTGTCCCCGTCAGCGGCTTATCGGGCCACTTTCCGATTCAGTAACGCCGTCGTGTGAACCGTCCGCCGGAAACGAGTATTCCCAGGTTGAGGGACGAGGAGGTTGCATCGCCGGGCGGCGACCATCCACGACAAAGCCCGCTTCATCTCGTAGGGCGGATGACGCCCGCCAAGGCCCTACAGCATCTGTTCGAGGATTTCCGCGGCATCCCGCACGAAACCGGGGCAGATCCGGTCAAACACCTCCCGCTCCTTCGCCTCCTGTCGCCCCTGGTCGGTGCTGACGTCGCAGCCCAGCAACTCCCGGCAGATCGTCGAGCCGTTACGGGACCGGAACCGCTGCTGAAACTCGGCGGCAAGCTGGTACGTCTGATCCTTGGCGTCAACATCCTCGCACTGGGCCGGGCCATACCTGAGACCGAGCACCATCAGCGCCCCGGTGACCGCCCCACAGGTGTCGGCGGTGCGCATACCTCCCCCGAACCCGCAGGCGATTCTGCACGCCAGCTCCGGAGCGAGGCCCAGCTCCTCGCCGTAGGTGCCGAGAATGGCCTGGGAACAGTTGCAGTCGCCACGGAATAGAGAGACGGCTTGCTCGATAGTCGTCATGGATTTTGATCCGGGAAGGATGAAAACGGATTCTGCGCCACCGATTCGCCGGGGGTCCGGCGTCTCAGGATTGTAGTCCGCCGCATATTCGCCGATCGGCGCGGAGGACCTGTGATATCCCGAGCCCGCAACACGCCAAGGCCTCATCCGCTATCGGGTGCTGACTTGGCGCCGGCGGGCCGACTTTCTAGCATCGCCCCAGACTCCGGTTCCTGGAAACCTTGTAAGGGAGCATTTTCCATGAAGAAGCTCATCAGCGCGCTTATCACGGTCATCGTTGTCGCCGGCGTCCCTTCCGGATGTGCCACCGCGCCGAAGACGGAAGGCGCCAAATCCAGCCTTCACCAGGACGTGGTCGCGGCCGTGGCCCGATTCAAGGACGAAGACCCGGGTCTGCTGGAGTTCTTTGACAACGCCCACGGCTATGCGGTCTTCCCCTCGGTGGGCAAAGGGGGCATCGGCTTGGGAGGCGCTTTCGGCAGAGGAGAGCTGTTTGAAGGCGGCGAAGTGGTCGGTTTCTGCGCCCTGACCCAGGCCACCATCGGCCTTCAACTCGGAGGTCAGGCCTACAGCGAGTTGATCTTCTTCGAGCACCAGCACTCGTTGGAGGACTTCAAGTCGGGTACGTTCGAGTTCGCCGCCCAGGCCTCCGCGGTTGCGGTAACCGCCGGGGCGTCCGCCGATGCCGATTACGAGCACGGCGTGGCGGTCTTCACCATGACCAAGGGCGGCCTGATGTACGAGGCCTCCATCGGCGGACAGAAGTTCAGCTTCGTGCCGAAGTGACCTGCATTCCGGATCGCAATGACAGGGGTTGTGAGGTGATGGCGCAGATCAACCCTCACGCACTGTCGAGTTGAACTCGGACCGCAAGTGCTTCGCAAGCCGGACTGACAAAGCCGCGGGAAGGTCTTCCCGCGGCTTTCGCTTGAGTTATGAGATTCTGATTTCCAGGAAGCCTTGTGCTCACTCGCTCAGCGCCGCCTGGGCCGCGCAGAGGCGGGCAATGGGCACGCGGAACGGCGAGCAGCTTACATAAGTCAGGCCCACTCGATGGCAGAAATCGATGGATGACGGCTCGCCGCCGTGTTCGCCGCAGATGCCCAGCTTGAGTTTCGGGTTGCTCACGCGGCCCTTCTTGCAGGCGATGTCCACAAGCTGCCCCACGCCGGTCTGGTCCAGCGACTGGAACGGATCCCCGTCCAGGATACCCGCCCTTATGTAGTCGGGAAGGAAAGTGTTGGAATCGTCGCGGCTGTAGCCGAAGGTCATCTGCGTCAGGTCGTTGGTCCCGAAGCTGAAGAAGTCGGCGACCTCCGCCACGTCATCGGCCGTCAAAGCCGCACGCGGGATCTCGATCATCGTGCCGATGGGGATGTTCAGCCTGCCCGTGTACTTCTTCTTCTTCCTCACCGTTTCGATCGTCTCGGCGATGAGTTCGCGGAGCTGGCGGAGTTCCTCGGAGGTGCCGATGAGCGGGACCATGATCTCCGGCCTCGCGTCGATGCGCTTCTTCTTGCATGCGATCGCCGCCTCCACGATCGCGGTGGTCTGCATCACGCAGATCTCCGGATAGGTGATGGAAAGGCGGCAGCCGCGGTGGCCAAGCATGGGGTTGGATTCGTGAAGCTGCGTTACCCGCTGCTTGATCTTGCCCACGGGTACGCCCATCTCCGCGGCCAGTTCCTTCTGTGATTCGGCATCGTTGGGCAGGAACTCGTGAAGCGGCGGGTCGAGCAGTCGCACCGTCACGGGAAGACCCTTCATCGCGGTGAAGATGCCGACGAAGTCCTTGCGCTGGAAGGGCAGGAGCTTCTTGAGTGCCTTTTCGCGGTCCTTCTTGTTTTCCGCCAGGATCATCTCCCGCATGGAGAGGATGCGGTCGGGCTCGAAGAACATGTGCTCGGTGCGGGTAAGTCCGATGCCTTCGGCCCCGAAATCGCGGGCCCGCTGGGAGTCGGCGGGAGCGTCGGCGTTGGTGCGCACGCCCAACTTTCGGAACTGATCGGCCCACTTCATGATGGTGGCGAAGTCGCCGGAGATCTTCGTCGGCACCGTGGCCTTGATGTCACCGGCCAGTACTTCGCCGGTGTTGCCGTCCAGCGACAGCGAGTCGTTGGGCCCAAACTTCTTCCCGTCGACGGTCAGTGTCCTTTTCTTCGCGTCGATGTGAAGTGCGCCGGCCCCGGCGATACAGCAGGTGCCCCAGCCGCGGGCGACCACGGCGGCGTGCGAGGTCATCCCGCCGGTGGAAGTGAGAATGCCCGCGGCGTGGTGCATGCCGTCCACATCTTCGGGAGAGGTTTCCGTGCGCACCAGCAGGAAAGTCTCCCTCGGCTTGCGCTTGGAC
>CP070772.1:1100544-1105634 GCA_020345805.1 Phycisphaerales bacterium
TCCTCCTCGCTGCCCTGCGATTGCATGAGCGGAATCAGCTCGCGGGCCACGAAGGGGAAGGTGACGAACATGGTGGCCAGCACGATGCCCGGCACGGCGAAGATGATCTGCACATCATGCTTTAGCAGCCAGTCACCGAACCAGCCGCTGCGCCCGAAGAGCAGCACGTAGATCATGCCGGAGATGACCGGCGAGACGGAGAACGGCAGGTCTATAAAGGTGATGAGAAGATTCTTCCCCACGAACTCGAACTTGGCGATGGCCCATGCCGCGGTCACGCCAAAGACGATGTTGACCGGCACGGCGATCCCGGCGGTGATAAGGGTAAGCCGGATCGCGGCCAGCGCGTCCGGTTCGGTGATCGACTCGGCGTACGCCTGGACTCCCTTGGCCAGGGCCTGGCTGAAGACCGCGACAAGCGGTACGACGAGAAACAGACCGAGGAACGCCAGAGCAACGGCGATGAGCACCCACCGCACCGCGGCGGATTCGCTCGTGCCGGCGCAACTTCCTGCGCCCGCTTTTGACCCGGCCAGGTTGGAGACGATGCCGGCCATGATCTCAGCTCCCCTCCGTCGCGAATCGGCGCCGGTTCCACCATTGCAGCAGGTTGATAAGCAGCAGGAGCAGGAAGGAGGCGACGAGCATCACGGTGGCGATCGCGGTGGCCCCGCCGTAGTCGAACTGTTCCAGCTTGATCACGATGAGTAGAGGTGCGATCTCCGTCTTCATGGGCATGTTGCCGGAGATGAACACCACCGAGCCGTACTCGCCAACGGCCCGGGCGAAGGACATGGCGAATCCGGTGAGCAGCGAAGGCAGAACCGCGGGCAGGATCACTCGTCGGAAGGTCTGCCATCGCCCCGCTCCCAGGCTCGCCGCGGCCTCCTCCACTTCCAGGTCCAGTTCCGCGATCGCCGGCTGCACCGCGCGCACCACGAACGGCAGTCCGACGAACATCATCGCGATCACCACCCCGGCCGGGGTATAGGAGACCTTGATTCCCGCCATCTCCACAATGCGACCGATCCAGCCGTTGGGGGCGTAAAGGGTGGTGAGCGCAATTCCGGAAACGGCGGTGGGCAGGGCGAAGGGCAGATCGACCATTGCGTCGATGATCTTCTGCCCGGGAAAGCGGTAGCGAATGAGCACCCAGGCCACGAGAAAGCCGAAGATCGCGTCCAGGGTTGCCGCCAGCAATGACGCGCCGAAGCTGAGACGATACGAGGCCAGGGCGCGTGGGTGGCTGACGGTCTGCCAGAAGTCGGTCCAGTCCATCGAAGCCGCCCGCGCGAACAGCGCCGCCAGCGGGATGAGGGCGATGAGACTCATGTAAAGCAGGGTGAACCCCAAGGTCAGGCCAAAGCCCGGGAGGACGCTGTGTTGCTTCAGCCTGACCTTCATCGGTCGTTCTCCGCTCCGCGGTGTGGTCGCGCGCCCGGCTCTTCATGCAGGCAGGCCGGGACTTACTGGCCGTAGATCTGGTCGAACACCCCGCCGTCGACGAAATACAACTCGTGTGCATTGCGCCAGCCACCGCAAACATCGTCAACGGTGAAGAACTCCACCTCCGGGAAAACGTCGACATACTGCCGGGCGATCTCTGGAAGGACCGGCCGGTAGTAATGCTTTGCCGCCAGCTTCTGGCCGGCGGGTGAGTAAAGCTGCTCGAGATAAGCCTGCGCCACCTTGAGCGTGCCCTTGCGCTCCGCCACCTTCTCCACGACTGCTACGGACGGCTGGGCGAGGATGCTCACCGACGGCACCACGATCTCCAGCTCGCCGGGCATCTCCCGGACCGCCAGCAGCGCTTCGTTCTCCCAGGCCAGGAGCACGTCGCCGATGCCGCGCTGCACGAACGTGTTGGTCGAAGCCCGCGCCCCGGTGTCGAGCACCGGCACTCGGCGATACAACTGCTGCACGAACCGCCGGGCCTGCGCTTGCGCCGCCTGAGCCTGCTCGTCGGCGTTCACTCGCCTGGAAAGGTCGCCTCCGAGAGCTTGTTTCAGGCTGAAGCCCCAGGAGGCGAGGAAGTTCAAGCGCCCGGCCCCGGAGGTCTTGGGGTTTGGCGTCACCACCGACACATCCGGGACGATCAGGTCATCCCAGTCGGAGATGCCCTTGGGATTGCCCTTGCGCACCAGGAAAACGATCGTTGATGTGTAGGGGGCGCTGTTATGGGGCAGTCGATCGCGCCAGTCTGCGGGCAGGAGGCCCGACTTCTCCGCAATCGCGTCGATGTCCAGGGCCACGGCCAGAGTGACGACATCGGCGTTCAGCCCGTCGATGACCGACCGGGCCTGCTTGCCCGACCCCCCGTGCGACTGCCGCACCCGCACGGTCTGGCCCGTCTGGATTCTCCAGCGCTCGGCGAAGACCTGATTGAACTCTTTATACAGCTCGCGCGTGGGGTCGTAGGAGACGTTCAGGATCTCCAACTCCTGAGTTCGGGCCTCGCCCTCGGCATCCGATAATCCCGCTCCCCCGCCTCCGCATCCGGAAGCTGCCAACAGCAGCGCCAGGCAGAGCGGAAGACGGCTTATTCCAGTCAGCGTGCTGCGGCGTGCGGACATGGTGGTTTCCTCGTTCTTGAAGTGGTTTGGTGTCCGGGTGAAGGGACTACTGGTTGACTCCAGCGCGACGCGCCGTACGAACTCAGGGGGTGGCAAGGGATGTGCCAGTTCGGGCAAAACCGCGTTTACGGCCTCTGGAGGCGGATCGGGCCGAGAATCCGTGAAAATTGCCGGGATAAGTTGTTGTATTTACTGGAATTCGCCGTAGCATATTCTGGAATTCCTGTCGAATATCACGGCAACGACGTCCATGGAACAGTTCCGCCCCATCCTGCTGGAGGTCTGGCAAGAAGCCTGCCGGCACATCCAGATCAGTCAGTCAACCGCCAGCATTGCCGACATCCTCGCCCGGCACATGCCCCTTGCCTCGGTCTTCGTGAGGCGGCTGGATATGACGCGATCCTGCCTGGAAACGGTGGCGGCCGGCCCGAACGAGGCGGTTGACGGCCAGGCCCACGGGCACGCCAAATACTCTTCCGGGCAGATGAAGCGCCTACTCGCCTGGTGCCGACGGGGGGAAGTGGCGATACGTTCCGCCGACCGCCCGCTTCCCGCCGCATTGGCGGCCGCAGTACCTGACGGCGCAACCGGCGATGTGCTGCTTGGTCCCCTCGCCGGTGATGAGGGGTCGACCGGGGTGCTGGTCCTGGTCTCCGTCGGTCCGGGTGATTTCACCCCCCGTCACGTCGAGATCGCAAAAGTCCTGCTTGAGCCGTTCTCCGCAGCGCTGGACAACGATCGACGGGTCCGGGAGATGGCGGCTTTGCGAGAGGCGGCCGAGGCGGACAAGCGATCCCTGCTCACGCGCCTGGGGCGTCGCCAGCTTGTGGATGTCATTGTCGGAAGCGACTCGGGATTAGCGTCCGTGATGGAACGGGTGGACCTCGTGGCCCGGGCCGATGCCCCGGTGCTCATCCTCGGCGAGACCGGTACGGGCAAGGAGGTCATTGCCCGGAAGATCCACGCCGGATCGCCCCGTGCCGCCGGGCCGATCATGCGGGTCAACTGCGGGGCGATCCCGCCGGAGCTGATCGATTCGGAGTTGTTCGGGCACGAACGCGGCGCCTTCACCGGTGCCACGGACATGCGCAAAGGCTGGTTCGAACGAGCTGACGGCGGCACGCTCTTTCTCGATGAGATCGCCGATCTCCCGCTGGCCGCTCAGGTGCGCCTGCTGCGGATCATTCAGGACGGCTGGTTGGAGCGTGTCGGAGGCGAGGACCAGATCAGAGTAGACGTGCGAATCGTCGCGGCCACGAATCGCGATCTGGCGGGCCTCGTCTCCGCCGGCAAATTCCGCGAGGACCTGTGGTACCGCATCGCGGTCTTTCCCATTCGGCTGCCTCCGGTACGGGAACGACGCGAGGATATCCCCGCCCTGGCCCGGCATTTTGCCGAGCGAGCCGCGATCCGGCTCAGCCTTCCCGTGCTCATGCCCAGCGACGACGACATCGCTCTGCTGCAGGCGTACGACTGGCCGGGCAACGTGCGCGAACTTGCTTCGGTGCTGGACCGTGCCGCCATCCTCGGCGACGGGAGGCAACTGGAGATTGCCAAGGCGCTGGGGATCGGAACCGCCGAAGGTATTGTTGCGGTGAGGGCCCCCGCGTTACGGGCCGCGCGGGAATCGGCCGCGGCTCATCCTGTTCTGCCGCTGGATGAAGCAATGCGCCGGCACATCGAGGCGGCCCTGTCCATGACCGACGGACGCATCGAAGGCGCCGGCGGGGCCGCCGCGGCGCTCGAGATCAATCCACATACGCTCCGAGCTCGAATGCGAAAGCTCGGCATCGTCTGGCAGCGCTTCAGGAAGCCTGCGGCGACCGAAGGCAGCCGAGCGGAAGGAGACGAAAGATGAGCCCGGAATCGACGGGTCGGCCGCGGAGATCCAGATTCGGCAAGCACGCATTAGACTGTCGTGCCAGCCGGTCGCCCCGAAACGTCCGTCTCTCAGGCGGATACAATGGTGGTGACGTGGTTGGGGCCTGTGGCGGGCCTGGCAGACGCTGCGGACCTGAAATCCGCTGCGCCGGTGAGGTAGAGGATGAAAACACAAAGACTTGCGACCAGTCGGCCGAGTGCCTGGGCGTTCTGCTTGGCGCTTTCCGCGCCGAAAACCCCGATTTGGCCTCCGTCATCGACACATGGCCCGTGATGCCTGAAGCAGTTCGGGCGGGCATCGTGGCGATGGTCAGAGCAGCGGGCGGTGAGTGAGCCGGGACTGCCGCAAGCACGACGGACTAAGCCAAGTAAAAACGGCCCCACCCGCCGTACATGCGGGGCCGTTGGAACTGGCAGCGATGAACTCGGAATGGTCACGCGCACGGCCCCCAGTTGGCGAGGACGGCGAAGATGTCGTCGATGTCGACGGTGCCATCTTCGTTGATGTCCTCGGGGCAGTCATCGCACGGCCCCCAGGCGCCGAGGACCTGGAACAGGTCGTCAATGTCCACGACCTCGTCGTCGTTGACATCGGCGGGGCAGGCGGGAACGCCGTCGAGGAACAGCACCCACACC
>CP070772.1:1105734-1110768 GCA_020345805.1 Phycisphaerales bacterium
ACAGCCCGAAGCCGACGACGTAGGCGAGTATGAGTTATTGTTGGCCGGTCATGCGATGCCTCCGAGTGGTTCAGTGGCCGGCTGATGCGCCTCCTCTTCCCGGCGCTCACCCAGCTCCCGCAGCCGGCAGTTCAGGGTGAACCGAGTCACGATCAGTCCCGCGGCCAGCAGCGTGACGGGCAGGAACCAGGCCAGCAGCGTGAGCTTCATCGGAGGGGCCAGAGCGATGGATGATGGATGGAAGTCCGGCATCATCTTCACGGAAAGGTAGACCAGCGGCACGTCCAGGAACGCGATGATGCCGTAAACCGCGCACACCATGGCCCGGCGCTGGGGCGATTCGATCGACGGCCGAATCATCAGATAAACCACGTAGAGGAGGAAGAGGACGAGGCTGAAGGTCAGTCGCGGACTCCAGGTCCACCAGTGGCCCCAGGCGCTGCGGCCCCAGATCATCCCGGTGAGAAGCACCACCGCGCAGAGCAGCGCGGTGATCTTTCCCGCCGCGGCGGCCAGGTCGTCCCACCAGGCCTTGCGCTCCCAGAGGTATCCGATGCTGGCGATGAACACCATGGCGGCGGCGGCGAAGGTGTTGATCGCCACGGGCAGATGCAGATAGAAGATCTTCTGCACCACGCCCATGGTCTCCTCGACCGGCGTGTAAGTGAACACCATGGTGACGGTCGCCGCAAACAGGGCGAGCGTCAGCAGCCAGTATCCCCAAGTCAAGAATCTGAGTGTGCTCATGGCTGACCTCACGGCTCCAGCACGAGTTCAAAGACAAACCAGCTCAAGGCCAGGAACATCAGGTCGAAAGCGAGCAGAGTGGCCAAGCCACCTCCGGACAGAGCCTCGCCCTCCTCGAACATCTTCCGCATCATCTGGGTGGAAGCGTGCACCACCGGCAGGCTGAGCGGGAACACCAGCAGGGCGAGCAGGCCGCCCTGAAGACGGGTGGAGCTGACCGCCGCAGCGAACAGCGTTCCGATGGCCGCGAACCCCGTCATCCCCAGCGCCATAACAATCACGAACCCCCACGGATGGGTCGACAGATCGAACCGGAACAGGAGAATCGCCACCGGCGTCACCACCAGCGCCAGCACGAACATCAGCGTCAGGTTCGACAGAAGTTTGGCGATATACAGCGCGCCGCGGTCGAGAGGCGCCACGAGCAGACCGGCCAGGGCATCGTCCTGCCGTTCCACCGCCATGGTCTTCTCGAAACAGAGCACGCCGCCGAACAGATAGGCCACCCACAGGATCGCGGTGGACTTGAATCCGCTCATGGGCGCTCCGGGCCCTCCGGTCCCCAGGCCCATGCCCAGCACCACGATGATGAGCACGCCCAGCACGATCACCAGGCCCACCGTCTGCTTGCCGCGGGCCTCGATGCGGAGGTCCTTGGCCACGAGCAGGGCGATCTGTTGCAGTGAGCGCTTCATCGGGCGGACACCTCCGCCAGCACGGCCGCGGGGTCCAGGGAAGAGGCCGGCTCGTCCAGCACCACCCGACCCTTGCGCAGGACCACCGCCTGCTCGGCCAGCCGCAGGCTCTGGGAGATCTCATGGTTGGCCAGAACGACCGTCTTGCCCTGCCCGTGCAGACGCGACAGCATCTCTTCCAGCATTCGGCAGGACGGCGCATCCAGGCCGGAGAAGGGCTCGTCGGCCAGGAGCAGATCGGGATTGTGCATCAGGGCCCGGGCGATCGAGACCCGCTGCATCATGCCCCGGCTGAAAGTCTTGACCGGATCGTTGGCCCGCGGAGCCAGGTCCACGAACTTCAGCAGTTCCGCAGCCCGCCCCGGGGCGTCGGCCACGCCGTACAGCCGGCCGAAGAAGACAAGGTTCTCCCGCGCCGACAGATCCCGATAGAGCATCGCCCCGTGTCCGATCAGCCCGAGGCGGGAACGGATGTGGATGCTGTCGCGGCGAACCGTTTGGCCGAAGAGCTTCAGCACCCCGCCCGACGGGGCCACGAGCGTGGCGAGGATCTTCAGCAGGGTGGTCTTTCCGGCGCCGTTGGCCCCCAGCAGGGCCACGTATCGTCCGGCGGAGATGTCCAGGTTGATGTCCTTGAGGATCGTCTTGTCATCGATGGCCTTGGTCAGCTTCTCGGCCCGCACGGCCGCCGCGGCCCCCGGGATGGCGGTTGCGGCTGGTGTGCTGAGGCTGACAGTCACAAGACAATCCCTCGCGCTGGCCCCTATTCGGTCGGGACGCGGTTCTTGGGTCGGCCCAGAAGCATGAACGCGGCGACGATCAGCAGCACGCCGCCGCCCACAATGGCGATGACCTTTGCTACTCCCGCCTGACCGGCACCGGGCTCCGCCGTGGTCGCGGGGGCGACGCTCAGACCGGTCAGTTGCAGGTTCGCCTTTGCCCCGGCCTGGAGATTGCGGCCCATGTAAGTTTGTACGCGGGCATCGCCCATCTCCTGTACGGGACCAGCTTCCAGACCCTGCACCCCCGAGGCGAGTTCCGCCGGAAGCATGACCACCATCTGGTCCACCGCGGCGGGGGCGACGACGTCGATGGCCATGGAGTCCTCATCGGCGTGAAGGTGGTAGCTGAACCTCATCTGCGTCACCCCGGGCATCAGCGGCAGGTGGTTGACCAGCTTGCCGTCTTCCAGAGTGCTGCAGCACCAGTCGTGGAATCCGGCTCCCAGGTTTACGTCGGTGGCGCCGGCGGGCAGGGTGAATACGGTGGTGGTGCGCTTGCCGTCGGGGCGAGGTTCTCCCAGCCAGGATCGCTCGCCGGAACTCTGCAGGACCATCACCTCGGTCACCGTCAAGCCGTGGGCGACGGGCATGATCATGAGGTGCCGCATGGTCACCTTCCAGTCGGGCTGCTCCTCGGTGACCTCGTAGCAGGGAACCTCGAGCTTCTGCTGGTGATTCTCGATGTCCATCTGCGAGCCCACGACGGAATAGGTGACGCCGGCGTAGGCCACCTGGACGACGGGCACGAACGCGGACTGAACGGGAAGATCCTCGAGCATGACCACGCCGTGCTCGTCGGTTTCGGCCTTGATCGTGTCCAGCAGCATTCCCTGATGGAAAAGCTGGACGGTGACCTTCGCCACGCCGATGGGCTCGGCAAAGGGAGTACCCTGCACGGCCTGTATGGCCAGCTTGCCGGTCGTCGCCATCCCCCGGTGAATGTCGTCGTCAGGAAGCGGAAACTTGTCGCCCGGGTCGGCCATGGCGGGCGGGGCATCCTCCGTCGCATCGGCGTCCTGCGCCCGGATGCCGCCGGCCGGCAACAGAACGCACAAGCCCAGAAGGAGAAAGAATCGGTTGCTCACGACACGACCTCCGTTTCAAGGGTGGCGCTTTCCAGAATCGCCGCAGATTCGGCCTCACGTTTGGCCGCGCCGGGTCGGGTTGCCACGGCGGGCACCCGGTGGGGCTTGGGCAGCAGTCGCGGCACGGCGCAGAAGATACCGCCGCCCGCCATCACCATTCCGCCCAGCCAGATCCACAGCACCAGGGGCGTGACCCTGGCCTCGATCGCGACGATCGCCCCACCCGCTTCCCAGCCGGCAAGGGTGAGGTAGAGGTCGCGGCGCAGGGTGGATCGCAGGGCGACCTCGCTGTTGGGCTCGTTGCCCCAGGCGTCGTAGTACCGCACCTGCGGCGTGAGCGTGGTCGTCATCTCTCGGTCTCTAGGCAAGCTCCAGGACACCACCCCCAGCAGTGCCCTCAGCGTGGTCGTCAGGCTTGATTCTTCTTGTCTTGCAGTCACCGTTGCCTGATAGGCGGTGAAATTCACGTCGCGCACCCTGTCGAGCGAGACGAACGTCAGTTCCATGCCCGCCATCTCCACCGATTCGCCGGGGCTGAGCCGGTTCACCTTGTCGATCTGGTACAGGCTGGAGCCGGCCACGCCGAGAACGACCAGGATCATGCCCAGGTGGACCAGTTGCCCGCCGTAGCGGCGTTTGTCGGCGTCGATGAGGCGGATCGCCGCCACCAGCAGGTTCTCTCCCGTGCTGCGCTGGCGGGCGGAAGTGGATTGGAGGAATCCGACGAAAACCGCGAAGGTGCCGAGCACGGCGATGAAGGTCACGATCGTCGAGACGGTCGCGCCGGTGAATGCCCACTTCGTGTCCGGGTCGAACTGCGCGCTGGTGAAGATCGCGCGTGCGGAGTCCGCCCACAGCCCGTTCATCTTCAGCAGCAGCACGGTGCCCGCCGCGATCACACCCGCGATCCCGGGTACGGTCATCGCGCGGGCGATCTTGAGGGCGGCGGTCTTTCCGAACGCGAGCACGGGCCCGTGGGCCATGACGAACGCCAGGAGCAGGCCCATGGGGGCAACCACGCTGTTGTAGAACGGGGGCCCCGCCGTCACCGGCCCGCGCGCGACGGGAGCGATCTTCTCCCCGATCAGCGGGATCTTCTCCAACCCTTGTTCGAGGTTCGGAATCTGGCTGAGCCAGCCGCTGATCAGCGGGAACACGGTTCCCACCAGCGTGGTGAACATCATCACCGCCAGGATGAAGTTGCCCAGAAGGAAGGCGCCTTCGCGGCTGATCAGCCCCTCCAATTCGTGGTCGGAGCGCAACGTGACCTTGGGGTGCTGCCGCCAAACCCAGATGAACAACCAGCCCGCAGCGCCAATGAGCGCCCCAAGAACAGCGGTCGGTAACCACCAGGGCCGAGCCAACAGTTCGAAGTAGTCTGTGATGCCCCAGGCCAGCGCCGCGGTGGTAACGCCGAGAACGAGCGCCAGCGCGATATTCCAACCGCGCCTCCAGAGGATCAGCCAGACGGTGAGAACGATGCAGATCAGGATGAAGGCGAGAAAGTACGTGCTGATCGGGGACGCGGCAAAAGCGTGAACCGAGGATATGACTCCGCTGCGGGTCAGATAGGTGCCGAGAATGCAGAGGATGAACGACATCGCGATCAGCGCGACGTTCCAGATCTTGAACATGCCCCGGTGCTGCTGAACCATCATCGAGTGCAGCAGGGCGGTGGAGGTCAGCCAGGGGAGCAGCGAGGCGTTCTCGACCGGGTCCCAGGCC
>CP070772.1:1110868-1115902 GCA_020345805.1 Phycisphaerales bacterium
GAGCACGATGATCGAGACGGGAATGAACATCACCAGCGTCAGGCCCGAAGTCGCCGCGCTGAAGACCGCCGGCTGACCTCCCGCGATGAGATGCTGGCCCCCGCCCAGGAAGCTGCACACCGCAATCGCCACACCGCTGTAGGCGAGCCAGCGATAGCCGACGATCGGCCGCCGGCTGTGAACCGATATGACCTCACTGACGATTCCGATCGCCGGCAGAATCAACACCCAGATCAGCGGATGCAGGGCGAACCACAGGAGGCGGGTGAAGAGCAGCGGATCGCCGCCCAGGGCCGGGTCGATCACTCCCCGCTGCCAGACGCGTTCGGCAAACAGCAGGGCGAACGCCGCAGCGAGGAACGGGGCGGCGATGAGATGAACCACCGCCGTGCAGTACATCGACCACAGGAACAGCGGCAGGCGGGACCAGGTCATGCCTGCCGGCCGGAGCTGGTGAATCGTGATGATGAAGTTGAGGGCGGTGAGCATGGTTGCCACGCACAGCACCACCACTCCCACCGCCATCCAGTTCACGCCCAGCCGTCCGTCGGAGAGCGCGTAAGGCACGGAGAACGTCCAGCCGGTATCCAGCCCGCCCGCGAAGGCGGACATGATCACCAGCAGAACGCCCAGCAGCCACAGATGGAACGACAGCAGGTTGAGACGCGGCAGGGCGAGGCGATCGACCCCCAGCATCACCGGCAGCAGGAAATTGCCCAAGGCCGCGGGGATCGAAGGCACCAGCACCAGGAACACCATGATCATTCCGTGGAGGGTGAAGGCCCGGTTGAACGTCTCGGCCCCCATCATCGTCCGCCCCGGTCCGATCAGCTCCGTCTGCACCATCAGCGCCAGCAGGCCGCCCAGCAGGAACGCCCCGGTAATCGATACCAGGTACATCACGCCCACCCGCTTGTGGTCGAGCGTGAACAGCCACGACAGGATGCCGCGATCGTAACTGAGGTAGTTGTAGCCGTTGTCAGTCATTGAACGCGTTTACTCATCTGCCGTTTCGATTCCCGGAAGCGGATTGCCCGATTCGTCCACCACTTCGTTCAGTCTCCTGATGAACTCGATCAGCGCGATCACCTCGCGATCGCGAAGCTGGCCGGTGAAGTTGGTCATCAGCTCCTCGGTGTACCCCGCCACGATGTCCGTCTGCGGCGCGAGGATAGACCTGCGGGCGTATTCGTCGTCGATGACGACCTCCCGGCCGTCCTCCATCACGCGAGGTTGTCCCCACATCGAATGCGTCTCGCGGAACGAAGGGCCGATGAGTTTGCTCCCGTCCAGGCTGTGGCAGGAAACGCAGTTGACGTACAGCCGGTAGCCCGCCTTGTACAGGCCCGCATTGGTGTAGGCGTCCAGCCAGTAGGCGATGGTGTCCAGGGCCGCGCCGAACTCGTCGGCCGGATATGCCGTGACCAGAGCCTTCATCTGCGCGAACTTCTCGCCGCTGTATTCCGAGCCGATCAGCCGGTACTCGCCGGGGGCGGCCTCGAACCACAGCTTCGTCTCCCTGCCCGGCACGATGTCCTGCTTGATCCTGAAATGAGGCAGGAAGGCCGAATAGGTTACATCGCGCGAACTCATTATCAGCCTCACAGGCCGATCCGCCGGTACGAAAAGCTGCCCGTCATCCTGGATCTTGCCGTTGCGGTGCTCGAACGTCCACGCGGAATCGCCGGCGACGACGTATACGTCGTAAGCAAGCGCCGGCGCCGTGATGAGATCGGCGAATCCGCGGATACCCGCCACGAAGACGATGATCATCAGGATCACCGCAATGCCGATCCCTGCTGCCTGCAGTCGCGGACTGCCGGTGGCGGTCGAGGCGGCCTCCACCCCCGCGCGCCTCCGGTACCGGACCAGGATCAGAACCAGCGCGATCAGGAGCAGGGTAAGGAGCACGACGGAGATCACCAGGATCAGACCGAATACCGGCGCGTACGCCGCCCCCGAGGCTTGGCCCGCGGTTGTCGCGATTGTCAGAAGATTTGCGGCGTTGTGCATCATGGTGTGTCGGCTTCGATCTCCGCTGGATCTTCCATCCGGCTACGGCGAGTTTGATTCCTGAGCTGCTTCCCTGATCACTGCTTCGACCGCTTCATCAATGGGAATCACCAGTGACCTGACACCCTCGGAGCGGATCTCCCACCGGGAAGGCCCTTCCAGCCGTGCCGCCTGCCCGCGCTTCATTTCCGTCAGCTCCGGCGTGTAACGATCGCCCACCCGCGCGTTCTCCGCCTTCGCCGCCGCATCCTGGAAAATTGCGATCGCGGCCAGCGTAAGCGCCGCCAGCACGCAGCCGGCGATGATCAGAACCGCGGCGAACCACCCCGCGTTGGCCCGCATGCGCCTGATCGGCTTGTCCTCGTTACGTTCGGTCATCTCATCGCTCCGAGCCGCGCGGCCCGGCGTTTGTCTCCTACATATTCTCGAAGGCCAGCGATTCGTGCAGACGCGGATCCTGTGCGGGAATCAGGCTGCACGTACCCATACGCCTCGCCGTCACGGCAAGCCATACGCCCACCATGCCGACGAGGCAGGTCAGATCGGTCAGGCTCGGGGCGAAACCGACTTCCGCTCCCGCCTGAACCATCTGCGTCAGTTCGGGGTACGTGGTCGCGGCGCTCATCGCCTCGGCCGGCACCTGCGGCATGACCAGCCAGTAAACGTCCACGAAATGCATGAGGAGCATCCACGAGGCGATGACCGTGATCACCGCCCGGCGGCGCTTGGTGTGCTTGGTGACCAGCAGCAGGAACGGCAGAGCGAAATGCCCGACGAGCAGGATGACGCTCACGGCCTTCCACGCCCCGAGCTGCCGGGCGAGGTACCAGCCGGTCTCTTCCGGGATGTTCGCGTACCAGATGAGCATGTACTGGCTGAATGCGATGTAGGCCCAGAACACGATGCCGAAGGCGAAAAGCTGCTTGCCCGCATCCTGGTAATGCTCCAGTGTGATCTCGCCGGTCAGCTTCCCGGCCCGCTGAAGAGCGGACATCAGCACACACAGAAGTGCGAAGAAACCGCAGCAGCTTGCCGCGAAGAAATACACCCCGAACATCGTGCTGAACCAGTGTGCTTCCAGCGACATGATCCAGTCGATGGCCGCGAAGGTCTGAGTGATCCCGTACAGGATCGCCGTCAGCGGCGCCCAGCGCTGCATGCGATGAGTGAGATTCACATCTCCCGATCCGTCCTGCGCCCGCGAACGGCTGAAGAAGTACCACCCGGCAAACCCCCACACCAGGAAGTAGAACACCGCGCGAATCGTCCAGAAACCAACGTTGAGGAAGGGTGTCTTGCCTTCAATGATCGGATCCCGGTGAGCGGCATCCATCCAGTCGTAAAGCAGCCAGCCCCGGCCGAACAGCACGATGAGCAGCACGGGCAGGAACAGCAGCCACAGCCAGGTGAGGTTCGCGGCGACCGCCTCGGCCAGGCGCCTCAGCACCACGCTCCACCCCGCCCGGGTCAGGTGCTGTATTACGATGAAAAACAGCCCGCCCAGCGAGAGGGTCAGGACGTAAATGAAGGCGGTCAGGTAGGAGCGGAAGAACTGCGCCCAGGCGTGGGCATCGCCGCCACGAAACAGCGGGATGATCACGCTGACGACCAGCGCGAGCAGGCCGACAGCGGCTGCGGGCAGGAAGAGCTTCCGCCAGCCCTCGCCCAGATTGAGCCGCTCGTTGTTCGCCTGCCCGCCTGTCACCCGTTGCTGGCCTCCTCTTCGGCGAGATTGATCGTTTCGAGGCTGTCGCGGAGTTCTGCCGGCACGTCGGCAAGCTCGGCGTTCTGGCTGCGCTGCAGGGCCCTGACCCACGCCACGATCGCCCAGCGATCCTCCACCGGAATCTGGGCCCCGTAAGGCTGCATGTTCGCCTTGCCGTTGGTGATGGTGTTGAAGATCTCGCCCACCGTCTGGCTGCGGATCAGCTCTTCATGCAGGTTGCGAGGTCTCACCCACATCGTCCCCTTGCCCAGCCGCGAGTTCACCAGCAGGTCCCGGGCAAGCTGGTCGACGATCCCGTCGCCGTAACCGGAAAGACCGTGACACGGCTGGCAGTAGATGTTGAACCTCGCCCGGCCGCGCTCCATTAGCGATTCATTCACCCGGACCTGGGCGGGGAAGGCGGGGGCCCATTCCTCGCCGACCCTGCCGAAGTAGTAATGACTGTCGGTCCTGGGCTCGCCCACCGCGATGGTGCCCTCGACCGCGGGCCGCATCGCCCGGCCGTCGGGGAACCTGGGGTTCTCGTGCTGGGCCCGGAACTTGCCCTGGTTGTCCATGTCCTGCACGAAATGGATGCGCGGGGTCGCGGTCCTGGAGGTTCTCATCACCGCAATGATCGCCGGCGGCAGAAGGGCCGCGGCAATTACGATCAGCGTGATGACCACCAGCGGTCTCGGCATCGGGCCTAATCCTCCAGAACCTCTACCGACAGCGGGTTGAGGCCTTCCAGAAATTCCTGCGTGCGGCCGGGTTCGAACTTCGGATCACCCGCCTCGATGACCACGAAGAAGCGGTCATCTGTAACGCGGGTGAATCGATGCGATTTGAACGTTGGATGGTAAAGGCTGGGCAGGCGGTTGAGCAGCAGCATCCACAGCACGACTGACAGAGCCGCGAAGAGCACCGTGACCTCGAAGATCACGGGGATCCACGCAGGCCCGCTGATCAGAGGCTTGCCGCTGATCAGGAAGTCGTATCCCCGCACCGCCACGATGAACCACATGTCGAAGGCCGAGGCGTTGGCGAACCACTGCAGGATCAGGCCCAGCGTGCACCCGATCAGACCGCCGAAAAAGACCAGCACGGGAAGGATGGTGGTCTTCACGCCCATGGCCTTGTCCAGGCCGTGCACGGGGAAGGGCGTGTGGCAGTCCCACTTCCGGTAGCCGGCCGCGCAGACCTTCTCGGCCGCGTGCATGATCGCGGCCGGCGAATCGAACTCCGCCATCAGCCCCCACATGCCCTTTGCACCATCTTTACGGGAAGCCGTCGCGCTCATGCCTTGGCCTCCTCTT
>CP070772.1:1116002-1121006 GCA_020345805.1 Phycisphaerales bacterium
GGGTCCTGGAAGATGATCTGCATCTCGCGGCGCAATCGCTGCATGCGCCTGGGGGACAAGGCGAACACGGATTGGCCCTGGTAGAACACCTCTCCCCCGGTGGCGGCGACAAGCCTGAGAACAGATCGACCCACGGTCGTCTTGCCGCATCCCGATTCACCGACGAGCCCGAGAGTCTCACCGGCGTTGATGTGGAAGCTCACGTCATCGACGGCCTTGACATGGCCGGTGACCCGTTGCAGCAGGCCGCTGCGGATGGGGAAGTGTGTCCGCAGGTTTTTCACCTGCAGCAGCGGCACTTTCCGGGCGTGAAGCGGACCGGACATGGGCGACGAGGAGTCCACAGTGCACCGATGGTACCGGATGCGGGGCCCGGTGCGCATCACCTCAAGCTGTTCATCCTCAGCCGCTGGTGCGCAGGTGGATGCGATAAGCCTGCCCGCTGGGGTCGACCACCGTCACTGCCGGGGGTCGCCTCACGTCGTACAGCCTGAGGGTGTTCAGGAACTCCTCGACACTGCTGATCGGACGGTCTCCGACCCTCACGATGATCGAACCCGGCGAGACCACTCCGTCGATTGCCGAGCCCGCCACGACCTGCTCCACCAGAACTCCATTGTGAAACGGAGTCCCGTAGAGTTCCGCCGCCTTCTCCGTGGCGGTCATCATGCGGGCGATTCCCAGTTCCACGATCTCCTCTCGGCTTTGATCCTGGGGCAGGACGCCGGTGACCTCGATCGTGTTCATGCGGGCCAGCGGAACGGCGATTTCGAGCGTGGAACCACGCTGGGATCGTTGGTCGGGCCGCCAGATCGTCAGCCGGGCGATGTCACCGGGCCGGATGGACGAGACCGTGGAGCGAAGCTGGTCCATGGTCCCGATAGGCTGGCCGTTGACATGGGTGACTATGTCGTGGCGCCTGACCCCGGCGGCCTCGGCGGGCATGCCCGGCTGGCAGCGGACGATGCGCACTCCCCGGCCGGTGAATCCCACGAGCTCCATTTCCCGGTACACGGGATCGCCCACCTGGAGCAGGTCGATGCCTCCCATGCTGCGGGCCGCGGCGGTGGGCAAATGGATGGCCTTCACAATTCCGCGGTCGGCATCCACGTCGAATCGCCAGATTCGGAATGTTGTGGTGTCCTCATCGCTGCGCTGCGCCTCCGCGCGGATCATGTCGGCGCTATCCACCCGGTTGCCGTTTACGCGAGTGATGAGATCGTCGGGGCGAAGACCGGCCTGCAAAGCCGGATGGTCCAGCTCGATCCGTCCCACTACCACCCCCGGTTCGCGGGCACCGGCGGCGGCGATCTCCTCCAGGATGGTCTGATCGCCATCCACCCCGCTGATGCCCAGATATCCCTTGGCCACCACGCCCGTCTCGATGAGCTGGCTGACCACCGGTTCGATCATGTTCATGGGGATGGCCAGGCCGATCCCGGCAAACGCACCTTCCTGGCGACTGGAGTTGGGATCCGTGGCGATGGCGGTGTTCATGCCGATCACTTCCCCGCGGTGGTTGGTGAGCGGCCCGCCGCTGTTGCCCGGGTTTATCGCGGCGTCCACCTGGATGAAGTTCTCGTAGGCCGGCTGCCCGAGCTGATTGCGGATCAGCCCGACCGAGCGGCCAATACCCGAGACCACGCCCGAGGACATGGAGAAGCGGAAGTCGAACGGCGAGCCGAAGGCGAACACCATGTCGCCCTGATAGACCGGCTGGTTGGAAGGTGCCCG
This sequence comes from Phycisphaerales bacterium, assembly GCA_020345805.1. GTDB lineage: Bacteria > Planctomycetota > Phycisphaerae > Phycisphaerales > SM1A02. The sequence continues at coordinate 1,117,737 of CP070772.1, forward strand.
TACCGCTGGATGCAGGCGGCCGGAGGGGATCCTCAGCACCGCGATGTCCGTGGTTTCGTCGAAGCCGATCAGTTCCGCCTCCCGCCGGTCGCCGTCGAAGAGCTGGACCTCCGTGAGTTCGGCGTCACGCACCACGTGATAGTTGGTGACCACGTGACCGAAATCGTCGTAAATCCAGCCTGAGCCGGTGGATATAGACGACACGACGCGCCCCCAGCGGTCCATGCCGTTCTGCTCGGCGCTGACGTGGACCACCGAGGGCTCCACGCGGGTGGCGATATCCCGATATGCCTGGTTGAGCTGCTCCAACAGGCCGTTCTGGTCCAGTCGCAGCGAAGCCTGCTGTATCTGGGCCTTGTTGCGGTGGTAGGTGATCTCGCGGACCGCAAAAGGCCCGGCAAAGAGCACCATCGCGGCGGTGAACAGCACAATCAAACTGGGGCCGTAGTTGCTGAATCGACGCATGTGTCGCTCCCTTGCGGTCGGATCTGGTCCCTGGTGTCTGTCAAGGTAATCCTAGGGGCTGGAATCTGCTTCCGTGAGGCAAAACGGCCAAGGGGCCGGACCAGGAGAACAACCGGCTTTCATCCTGCCTCCATCCGGTAAACCCGCGTACTCGGCCCGTTTTGTCCTCAAGACTCTGCTGCATTCACGTTCCAGCCATATTCTCACAGTCATCGCGCGGCATCAGACTGAAGAACAGAAGCCGTACACCGGGTAATTCGGCCCCCAGGGGCCGCTGTTTCAGCACCCCACCGTGAACCGTCGGCTTCAGGTGCTCTGCGGCTTCAATTCCCCTGCCCGCCGCAGGGGTGGGGGGGACAGGGCTCCCGCCTGGTGCGTGGTCACTTCCCGGCCCCCCTCAGAACTTGCCCGCGTCGCCTTCCTTCATCCGGTAGGGATGCTCACCCAGGTCCGACCGACGCACCTTGTCGATCCATTGACGGGCCGCTTCGACCATCTCCGATCCCATCGCCACCAGCGGCCGGGCGAACGCCGGCTGCCAGTCGGTCAGGCCCAGCATGTCGTGAAGGACCACGATCTGCCCGTGGCAGGCCGGGCCCGCCCCGCACCCGATGACCGGGATGTTGGTCTTCTCCACGATCCGCGCCGACACCTCGTTGGGCGCGGCCTCGATGAGCAGCATCACCGCTCCGGCCTTCTCCATCGCCACCGCGTCGGCGACCATCCCCGCGGCCTCCTCGGCGGTGCGGCCCACCGAACGGTAGCCCCCGCGCAGCTTCGCCTGCTGCGGCCGGCATCCGATGTGGGCCACCACGGGCACGCCCGCCTTGGCCATCTTCTCCACCAGCGGCGTGAATGAACGATCCACCTCCAGCTTTACCGCATCGGCCATACCCTCGGTCATGAACCGACCGGCATTGCGGATCCCTTCAGCTTCCTCCGCCTGATAGCTCATGAAGGGCATGTCGGCCATCACGAACGTGCACGGCGCTCCCCGCTTCACCGCGGCGTTGAGCGTGATGAGGAAATCAAGCGGGGCGTGGATCGTGGAGGCATAACCCAGGATCATCTCCGCGGCGGTGTCGCCGACCAGCAGCATGGGCACGCCCGCACGCTCCAGCCACTTTGCGGTGGTCGCGTCATAGCAGGTCAGGCACGCGAACTTCTCGCCCGCCAAGACATAATCCTTGCAGATTGTCCGCAGAGTCACCGGCCGGCGCTTCTGCTCCTGCGGCGAAGCTTCGGGAGCACCCTCGGCAGCCCTGGAGACCTCAGCCTCGGCCTTGCTGCCCGGCGCCGCGGCGGCATGCGGCCTCACGGTGGTCATGGCCAAATTGTACCCGCGGCATTCTCGCCGGGGCCGAAACCGCCCCGTGTCAATGCCCGCTTTGCGAAAAAACCGGCATTTCTTCGCCTCCACGCCGCCGCCTTGCCCGTCAATGCCGTGATTCACGTGCAATAGCCACGGCCAATCGATGTATGATCGCTCCAGAACCGCAGCGGAAATGGGCCACAGAGGAGGAACGGAACCATGATCGAGATCGACAGCAATCGCCGGACGTTTCTGCAGAAGATGGTTCTGGGAAGCGCGGCCCTGGCATTGCCAGTGCTGCTGCCTGCCCCCGCCCAGGCGGCGGATGCGGAACGTCTGCCCAACATCGTCATCGTCTTCTGCGACGATCTGGGCTATTCCGATGTGGGCGTGTTTGGAGCGCAGGGATTCGATACGCCAAACCTCGATCGGATGGCCGCCGAGGGCAGGCGCTTCACCAGCTTCTACGTAGCTCAACCGGTGTGCTCCGCTTCACGCGCCGGACTGCTCACCGGCTGCTATCCGAACCGCGTGGGAATCGCCGGCGCACTCGGTCCCCGCGCAAGACACGGCATAAACGACAGCGAAGTCACCATCGCCGAGATATGCAAGTCAAGAGGCTACGCCACCGCGGCGTTCGGCAAATGGCATCTGGGACATCACCAGCAGTTCCTCCCCGTTCATCACGGGTTCGACGAGTACTACGGCATTCCGTACTCCAACGACATGTGGCCGTTCCATCCGGCCTATGTCGACCTGCCACCGAACGCGGCGAAACGCAAGCAGGGCTACCCGGACCTGCCGCTGATCGAAGGCGATCAGATCGCCAATCCGATAGTCACCGGCGAAGATCAGGCGCAGTTCACCACGCAGTTCGCCGAACGGGCGGTGAGCTTCATCAAGCGCAACCAGGACAAGCCGTTCTTCCTGTATCTGGCCCATCCCATGCCGCACGTGCCGCTGTTCGTGTCGGACAAGTACGAGGGCAAATCCGAGCAGGGGATGTACGGCGACGTGATCTCGGAGATCGACTGGTCGGTGGGCGAGATTCTGCGGACGATCAACGAGTGCGGTCTGGACGACAACACGCTCGTGATCTTCACCTCCGACAACGGGCCGTGGCTTTCCTACGGCAACCACGGCGGGTCATGCCGGCCGCTGCGCGAGGGAAAGGGAACTACCTGGGAAGGCGGCATACGCGAGCCGTGCATCATGCGCTGGCCCGGCAGGATTCCCGCCGGGACCGTCTGCGATGAGCCGGCCATCACTCTCGACATCCTCCCCACCGTCGCCGGGCTGATCGGCGCGAAGCTGCCGGGACATAAGATCGACGGCCTGGATATCTGGCCGCTCATCGCCGGCCGGCCCGGTGCTAAAACGCCGCATGATGCGTTCTTCTTCTACTACCACAACAACCACCTGGAGGCGATGCGCAGCGGCAAATGGAAGCTCATCTTCCCGCACAAGTACCGCAGCCTCACCGGCACCCCCGG
>CP070772.1:1121106-1125748 GCA_020345805.1 Phycisphaerales bacterium
GCCCGCTGGCTGGAGATCGAAGTCGAGTATCCCTCCGGCGAAGGCAACTGGACGACGCTCAGCCCGCGCCAGCTTGTCAGCGGCACGCCATACGCCCTCCAGACTCGCGGCATATTCTGCAACGATGATCTGGAAGTCGGCATCGGAACGACAAATCCAAGCAGTCCGCTCCACGTAAGAGCGGCAGAAGGGAAGGCGATTTCCGCCCAGGCTGTCGCCGGAACGGGTTATACCGCCGCCCTGGATGCTTATGTCGCGAGCGGCCAGGGCGTCGGCGTCTATTCCTTCAATGAAGCCGAGTCCGGAAACGCGTACGCCTTCTTCGGCGAGACCGCCAGTCCCGATGGCATTGCCCTCTACGGCTACGCGTTCAACAACGACGAATACAGCACTGGCATCGGCGTCTATGGCAAGTCCAGGGGAGATTATGGTGGCGCAGGCGTCTACGGCGAAGCGACCAACACCGGAACAAACTACGGCGTGCGCGGCGTGTCGGCGTACGGGACCGGCGTGCGCGGCGATCATCAGGACTCGGGAAACTATGGTTCGCTCGGCCGGTCATCCGCCGGCGTCTACGGCCGCGGCACCGGCGACAGCACCGGCGTGCACGGCATTGCCGCCGGGACCGGCGCCTCCGACACCGGGCGCGGTGTGCACGGCGAATCGACGACGCCGAACATGGGCATTGGCGTGCATGGAGTCTGGAATGGCGATCCGGCGCAAGGCACCGGCTACGGCGGCATCTTCGAAACGACCAGCTCCACGACGCCGGCCCTCATCGGAAGCAACTCCGGCACCGCGGAGGGTGCCGTGGGCGTCTTCGGTGTCACCGTGAATGAGTCTGGCGAGAGTTACGGCGTGTGGGGGAAGATCCACTCCTCCGGGGGATACGGTGTCTACGGTGAAGCGGTGTCCGACGTCGGTACGACCTTCGGCGTGGTCGGCCGGTCCGACAGTGGCAATGGCCGGGGTGTCTACGGCTACGCCGCCGCCGCTATGGGCACCACCATCGGTGTCCTCGGCGAGAGTGAGAGCAATATCGGCGTCTTCGGCGTCGGTGGCGAGAGCGAGCATGACAACAGCTCCCTCGGCGGCAGATTCATCAGCTGGGCGAGTCAGGGCACTGGCGTGCATGGCTGGGCTCCCGACGGGGGCGATGACAAGTCCTACGGTGGCCATTTCGAAAGCCACAGCTCATCCGGCACCGGTGCGTTCGGCCACGCAACCGCGTATTCCGGAGAAAACTACGGCGTGCTTGGCGCGTCGAACAGTCCCTACGGGTACGACTTCTACGCCACTGGAACCGGTATTGACTACGGCGCGGAATCCTCGATCCGCTGGAAGCGCAACATTCGCAGCATCAGCCGGCCGCTGGAGAAGTTGGCCGAGCTGCGCGGCGTCTATTTCGACTGGGACGAAGAACACGGCGGACAGCACGATGTTGGAATGATCGCCGAGGAGGTCGGCGAGGTCCTGCCGGAGATCGTGCAGTACGAAGCCAAGGGCATCTACGCCAGCGGCATGGATTACAGCAAGCTCACGCCGCTCCTCGTCGAGGCCCTCAACGCCCTCCGCGCAGAAAAGGACGCAGAGATCGCTCTGCGCGATCGGCGGATCGAATCACTTGAGCAAAACAACGACCGGCTCGAAGCGCGGCTCGCCCGACTCGAGGCGATCGTCGATGATCTCGCCTCACGGCAGGAGGTCGAACGATGAACTACACAGTACTTCTTGCGTATATTCTGGCCCTGGCCCTGTCCGCGACTGCCGCAGCACTCACCTCCGGCGGCTATGACGACTTCGACATTGACTGGTGGACGATCGACGGCGGAGGGGTGATGCTCAGTTCCGGCGGCGATTTCGAGCTGTCCGGCACGATCGGCCAGCCCGATGCCGGGGTGATGACCGGCGGGGACTTCACCATCACGGGCGGCTTCTGGGCAGGCTCGCCGCCGCCCGGTGAACCATGTCCCGCCGATGTCAACGACGACGGCAAAGTCAACATCGACGATCTCTTCCAGATCCTCGGCGCGTGGGGGACCTGCGATGAATGCCCCGAAGACATCAACGACGACGGCAAGGTCAACATCGACGACCTGTTCATCATCTTGGGACAGTGGGGGCCCTGCCCGTGACCGCCGCCTGATACGGATCCCAATTCCAACTCGCGCGTCGGACTGGGCGCGTCTCAAGTGCGATCCGGATGACACTGCATTGCCCTTGAACCCAGAGCGCAAGACAACAGGGACGCGCCTTCGCGGCGCGTCCCTGTTCGAATCTTCCGTGATGCGGGCCTTGCTTACATCCCCAGGGTGTAGCGGACGAACCGCTTGATCGTCACGCCGGCCGGGAGGATCGCCTTCACCTGCTGGCTCTCATCGTGCACGTACTTCTGATAGAGCAGCACGCTTTGCTCCAGGTGCTTGCGGACCTTGCCCTCGGCGATCTTCTCGGCGATCTGCTCGGGCTTGCCCGATTCCTTCGCTTCCTTGATCGCTTCGGCCCGGACCTTATCCAGTTCCGCGGCGGGAATGTCGTCCTCGCTCACGCCCGCGGGATCGTGGAAGACGATGTGCTGGCAGATGCCCTTGAGCAGATCGGCATCGGCGGTGCCTTCGATCTGCACGATCGCGGCCCGCTTGCCGTCGTGATGAAGGTAGTGGCCGAACGCCCCGCCCTCCAGTTTCTCGCCGCGGGCGAAGTTCACGTTCTCGCCCGTGGAGATGCGGAGGTCGTCGACGCGCTTGGTGATCTCGTCGGTGGCGCTTACGGGGCCGGCCGGCAGGCCGAAGGCGTGGTTGGTGATGTCCTCGACGGCCTTGAGGAACAGATCGTTCTTGGCGGTGAAGTCCGTCTCGGTCTGGACCTCGACCATCACCGCCTGGGCGTTGTCGATGTGGATGCCGATGCGGCCCTCGGCGGTGGCCCGCTCGGTTCGCTTCTCCATCTTGCCCTTGAGGTGTTCGCGCAGCCATTCCTCGGCGGCGCTGATGTCGCCGCCGACTTCGGTCAGGGCCTTCTTGCAGTCCATCATCCCCAGGCCGGTCTTCTGGCGGAGTGCCGCCACGTCCTTTGCGGTGAAGCTCACCTTGTTTCTCTCCATTTATGCGGATTCAAACCACAGGCGGGTGATTCGGTGTAGTCAGCAGAGCGGGCGGGATCGTCCTATTCGGCGGCCGACGGGGTGGCGGTTTCCGCTTTCCCTTCCGGGGCCGGCTCCGCAGCAGGCGGGGGGGCGGTGGCGGAGGTGGGTGTTTCCACCGCCGGTGGCGCCCCGTCATCGGCTGGCAGCGGAGTTTCCTCGCGGGCCCGGTACTGCGACCGGCTGGAACGGCGGCGGGGCTGCGGCTGGACCGGCGCCTCCGCCTCCTCGCCCTCCGCGGCAGCCACCCGCCCGGACTTGCCTCGCGTGATCGCCTCGCAGATCTCCCGGATGATCACCTCGATGGATCGCATCGAGTCGTCGTTGCCCGGAATGGGGATGTCCACGAGGTCCGGATCGCCGTCCGAGTCCACCAGGCAGACGGTGGGAATGCCCAGGCCCCGGGCCTCGCGCAGGGCGTTGACTTCCCGGGTCACGTCGATCACCACCAGCGCCCCGGGCAGCTTGTTCATGTCGCGGATGCCCTGGAGGTTGCGGGTGATCTTGCGCTTCTCCCGCAGAAGCTGGGAAGTCATCTTCTTAGAGTAGGTTTCGATCTCGCCGGACTCCACCAGCCGCTCAAGCTCCTCCAGGCGCTTGAGCCGCTCGCGGATGGTGCGGAAGTTGGTAAGTGTTCCGCCCAGCCAGCGCTCGGTGACATAGGGCATCTTCACGTCGGCGGCGTATTTCTCGATCGCGGCCCGGGCCTGCCGCTTCGTGCCCACCAGGCAGATGTCCTTGCCTTCGGCCACGGTACGCTCGACGAACTTCTTGGCCAGCAGCAGGCCCTTGATCGTCTGGCGGATGTCGATGATGTGAATCTTGTTGCGAACGCCGAAGATGTACGGCGACATCTTCGGATTCCAACTGGAGCGGCGCTGGCCGAAATGGATCCCGGCTTCGATCAGGTCCTTGACGAGAGATGACATGACGTGGTCCTCAAAGTCAGCGACACCGGCGACGGGCAGCCGTGGGTGGCCGGAATTGCTCCGGCGCTTCCGCCGCACATGGGCGCTTGCGGGGGCCGGGCCGATGGGAGCGGCCCGGCGGGGAAACGTACCATCAATGATCCGGGCCGCGACCCACGTATGCCGGCCCAGTCCACCCACGCGCTGTGAGCGAAAGATCCAGTCTATCTCCCCCGGCACGCCGCGGCAACCGTTAATAAGCCGCCGGATCCGCCCGCCCATCGGCCCGCTTGGGCTGAAGTGACCATCCCGCACAACCGATACGACCCTGTCAGGCGTCACAGACCGACTCGACGCCCCGGGGGTGAGAGCATCGCTCCGGCGGGCCGCCTTTCCCCCTGCCGGGCCTGAAGTGCCGATCCACAGGACCGGCCACCCCACCCCCGACCTCACGACCCTCTCCGATCCCGCGACCATTTCCGTGCGGGGGAGTCCTCATCAACATGGGACTCGCCGCCCATCTCGCCTTCCTCCCGGGTCGGCACTACCGAACCTTCGGCACCACCTTCTCCAACCGGGCCAGGCTGGCCGG
>CP070772.1:1125848-1130387 GCA_020345805.1 Phycisphaerales bacterium
GCAACGTATTGTCGATTCGCCTCGACCCAGGCTGCGTAGCGCAGACCGCTTTCACTGCCCAGCGCTTTGACCTCCACCGTCCGGCGATTGGTCCGCCCGTCGGCATCGGCGATCGCCAGGCGGACCGTCTTGCCCGCCTGGTCCTGCAGCAGATCATAGATATTGGAGTTGAGCATCAGCGGCACATCGTTGATCTTCAGGATCACATCGCCTTCGCTGACGGGCAGATAAGGCGCTTCCAGCGGGGAAGTCAGCCTCTCATCGCCCGGCCGGCCGGGAATGATGCGGGCGATTTTGAACAGACCGCCGTCAAGTTCGATATCCGCCCCGAGCATACCCACCGACACGGGCTCGATATTGTCCTGCTCCTCGCCGCCCCAGACGTAGGTGTGGCTGTTGGAAAGCTCGCCGATCATCTGCCCGATCAGGTCGTTCAATTCTCCGCGGGTGCCGATGCGCGGCAGAAGCGCCTGGTACTTCTCGTACATCGCGGGCCAGTCCACGCCGGTGTGATTCGGAGCCCAGTAGAAATCCCGCTGCAGACGCCACGCCTCATCGAAGATCTGCTTCCATTCCGCCTGAATGTCGACCCGCAGTTGAGTCTTGACAATCTTCACCGGCTCAGGCTTGGGCTCGCTTTTGAGATCGATCTTTGCGAAGCCGTCTTTCGTGGGGAACACGATCACCGTCTTGCCCTGGTTGATCGCGTAGCTGCCGACCTTCTCGGCGATCACCTTGTCCTCTTCCTCCACCACATTGAACCGGTGCAGTTTTCCTTCGCCCACTCCCGCCGCCGGCGGAGGCCAGACCTCGTCCAGCAGACCCTCCACGTCGTTGGAAACATAAGTCACCGCGCCGGGCAGCGCTTCCAGTTGCTCATACGTGCCGGCTTCAATCGGCAGGGCATAAACGCGGCCGGCGATGCCCTCCACATCAACCTGCATCGGCTGCACAGCTTCGCCATCACCCGGTTGCGGCTGCGCTTCGACCGGCACTTCCCCCTCGCCGGCGGCCGGTTTCTTCTCCGCCTCGCCATCCCCCTTGGCCCACGCTTCAAGATCGAACCCCGCCGCCCGGGCCGCATCCGGTGATGGCGGGGGAGTCGCCTCCGCCAGCGGGACCGCATAGATCCCCGTCGTGTTGGCGTAGATGTGCTCGAAATCAAACGCGCCCATCACGGGGTTCAGGTGTCGTTGGGACAGGAAATACAGGTACTTGCCCGCCGGATCCCAGCGCGGCTCGCGGTCGCTGTGCAGATCATCGCTGACCGCAAACGACCGGCCGGTGCGCAGCGAATGGATGAAGATCCGGCCGTAGCCGTTTGGCATGAGCATCGTGTACGCCAGCCACTGGCTGTCGGGCGAGAAGCGATAGTCGGTGATCTCGCCTGCTTCGGCCTGATCGACCTGACGACGGCCGAGGGTAATCATGTTCAGCGTGTGGAGGCGCATGGTCTTGTCGCCGAACGCGGCCCACTGGCCGTCGGGCGAGGTCGCAAGAGGAAACAGCCAAACCTCGCGGTCCTCGGTGATCAGGCCCGGGCCGTCCGAGCCATCGGCGGGCATGGCGGCGATCTGCTGCTGACCGCCCATATCCGTAATCAGCACGATCTGATCTTCGCCCACATATGCAGCCCCCCAATCGCGCACATCAGAGCTGCGCGTCAACTGACGCACCTGGCCCGATTCCATCGAGATCGCAGACAGCTCGCCGCGCGAGCCGATAAGCAGTGTCTCGCCGTCCGGGGAAAGCGTGTATTCCGTCATCATCTCCGTCGGATCGGTCATGCGCCTCCGCGTTGCGACCCGATCGCTGGCGAGCTTCACATTCAGCCGCCTGATCGTGTTGTCGGTTATATCCAGCAGGGCGAGGCCTCCGGCCTGGCAGAACACGATGTGCCGGCCGCGGCGCTGGACATCGGCGGCGGGCCAGCGCACGTCATAACCTTCGATCGCCGCCGGAACATTCTCCCTCGGCGCAAATGTCGTGTGCTGCTCCACATCGCCGCCCTGAGAGGCATCGGAGAAGATGTTGGCCGTGCCCGTTCGATCGGACAGGAAGAACACTCGTCCCATCATCCACATGGGAAAGAGGTCGTTGGCGACATCGTCGGTCAGCGGCGCGTACGTGCCGGTGGTGAAATCGCCCAGCCAGATCTCCGGGGCCGTTCCCCCGCGATAGCGCTTCCACGACCAGTTCTCGTTGGACCAGCGGGTGAAGGCGAAGCGACTGCCGCCGGGGCTGAGGCTGATCATCGAGCAGGGGCCGAAACCGTAACGGGTCGGCATGCCGCCGCTTGCGGAGATCCGCCACAACTCGGCTCGCCCCAAGGGATGCGCGCGCGACGAGCGGAACAGGATCCTCCGGCCATCGGGCGTCCACGCCAGCGGCTCGTCGGCGGAGGGATGGAAAGTCAACCGCGTCGGCGCGCCGCCGTCGATCGGCATGACATAGACATCCGTGTTGCCGTCGTACTGCCCGGCGAAGGCGATCTGGCCGCCATCAGGGCTGATCTGCGGCAGGTATTCGCTGCCGTCACTCGAGGTGAGGCGATAGGCGATAATGGGCGCGGCGGTGTTGGTCTCGGGGATCCGTGCCGTCCACAGATCGCCTTCGCTAACGAAGACCAGCCGGTCGCTGTGCAGAGCGGGCTGGCTGTAATAGCCGATTTCCGATGCGTTTACGGCGGCGGCAAGAAACGAGACGGCCAGGGACGCGATGATCAGCTGACGTTCCATGAGATGGCTCCCATCCAGGTGAACTGTTCTTATACCCCCAGAATACCGCGCGGTTCAGGGGATGGGGGCTGCCCCCCACATGCAGGTGCCATAGTCTGAGCGCAGCCAAGGCCATGTGAGGCGGGGATCGGGTGGCAAGTTCAAGCGCAGCTTGCCCTTGGCGTCCGTGCCAGTGCCGCCCGCCCCCGCCGGTGCCGACGCGCCGTTATGATCTGCCGATATGGCGCTGTTCTCCGCCCTGGTCATCACCCTCATTCCGGTGGGCCTGATCCTGATCGGATTGCTTCTGCGCGAGGCGATCGGCCGGGGAAGCGACCATCCGTGCTGCCCGAAATGCTGGTATGACCTGACCGGGGCGACGGGGCTGCGCTGCCCCGAGTGCGGCTTCAGCGCACAGACACCCGAACGCTTCCGCAAACGGCGCAGGCGGTCATGGAGATATATCACCGCCATGGCCGCGCTGCTTCTTGTGACAGTGTGCCTGTGGATCGCGGCGAGCTGGTTCGTCTGGCCGCGGCGGATGCCCTCGGCCCTTCTCGTGCGATACGCACCGGTTGATTCACCTCAGGCCGCAGGCTTGAAGGCCCGCCAATACAGGGAGTTGCAACGGCGGCTGAACATGGTATGGACAACACGCGCGTCACTGTCTCGCGACAATTCCGCAGTCCTCGTTCGACGTCAGCTTGAGGCCTTGGCGCTGAGCGGCCCGCTTCTGCACACGAGACCAAGATGGCCGCGCGGCGTGCCGCTAGGCCTGCGGTTGGAGAACGAACCAGTATTGAAGACTCCGCGATCGTACACCCTGACGCTTCACGGAAAGCAGGAAAATGCGTCGGACCCTTACGTGATCGGGCCGAATCCCTTTTATGCCAATCCAGGAGGTCCATTCTATTGGGAAGATCCAACGATAGTCCTGCCTCTTCCGGGCTCCGTGGATTCCCCGATTGATATTGAGCTTCGGGTCACCGAACGCGAGGATTCGCAATTCGGCTCACTGATCTTCAGGACTCATGCCTCGATTGCCATAGGGCTCGTCGATTCCATTGATGAGGTCATTCAGCCGGTGTCATGGGGCGAATTCACAGTAGTTGACCCGGAAGAGGTCAAGATAAGCGTAGTCGACGGGAGTCGCCTTAGGAGTCGTGTCGAACCCGCGGTGGAGATCGAGATGCCAAGGGAGCTGCTGGAGACTGATGTCGCACTCGCCTTCAGGGTCGAGTTGAAGCTCGGAGAGGAGGTGGTGGCGACGGCGAGGCTGTGGTGCGGAGGTTTCACAGGACTATCATGGAGCGACAGAGTATGGTTCACCGTTCCACTTGAAGGAGATGTCGGACGGTTGTTCGGGGTCCAACCTGGAGACGAATCCTGGACAATAATCATCACCGGCGGTGGTGAAATGGCATTGCGCGATTTTGACCGGGACAGATACTGGAAAGGCCGGATCGTCAGACAAGGCTTCCCGGATCGGTGACCGACCACCGCGATAGGCCGGGTGCCATAGTCTGAGCGCAGCGAAGGCCATGCGGCAGACCGCTCGCAGCGCGGCGTACCGCCACCTCCCGCACACCGACCACAGCCTGAGGCCTGCACGACAAAGCTCTCATCCCGGAACTGAACATGGCGTTGGTTGCCGGCTTTGCACGTTCCAAGTAGCTTTTGATCCGGTAAGAGGTCGGATATGTGCGATGATCCTGAATGTGTCGAGGGAAAGAGCGATCTGGTCTGTGCCGGGATCTGGGGAGGAATTCAGGATCTGGATCGGGACGTCATTGCCGGCGGGCTGGCCGCATCGCTGTACTCG
>CP070772.1:1130487-1134770 GCA_020345805.1 Phycisphaerales bacterium
ACCACCGACGGCGGCGAAACCTGGGAGAAGATCCTCTACGTCGATGACAAGACCGGCGTGGTCGACCTCCGCATGAACCCGAAGGACCCGGAGACGCTGGTTGTCGCCACCTACGAGCGGCAGCGCGACGGATACGACTCCAACACTCCCAAAAAACCGTGGGGGCCGGGCAGCGCGATCTATCGCACCACCGACGGCGGCAAGACGTTCACGAAATCCACCGAGGGTCTGCCCACGTGCGAGCTGGGCCGCATCGGCCTGGATTACTACCGGGCCGATCCCAACATCGTCTATGCGATCGTCGAATCGCAGCACAGCGGCCAGGAGCCGGAGAACGCCCCGTTCATCGGCGTGCGCGGCGAGGACGTGGAGGTCGGGGCGCGGATCACGCAGATCACCGATGAAAGCCCCGCCGCCGAAGCGGGGCTGAAGGTCGGCGACATCGTCGTCGCCATCGAGGACACCACGATTCACTCCTACGGGGAGATGGACGCCACCATCCGCGGGTATGCCGCGGGCGACACCGTTCTCATCGAGGTGTCGCGCGACCGCAAGACGGAGACGATGGAGCTGACGTTTGCCCAGAAGCCGAGCCAGGTGGAGGATTCCGAGGAATCCCGCCGGCAGCAGGAGCGCGGCGGGCGGCCGGGCGGCCTGCGCGAGCAGCGACCCACCTTCGGAACCATGCTCGGCGGACAGCGCGAGAACGTGCAGGACCAGCAGGGCAAGGAAGGCCAAGAGTTCGGCGGACTGTTCCGGTCCGATGACGGCGGCGTCACCTGGAAGCGCATCAACTCCGTCAACCCCCGGCCGATGTACTTCAGCAAGATCCGCGTCGACCCCAGCGACAACAATCACATCTACGTGCTGGGGGTTTCGCTCTATCGCTCAAAGGACGGCGGGGAGACCTTCACTCCCGATGCCGGCCGCGGCGTGCATTCGGACCATCACGGGATGTGGATCGATCCGAATGACGGCCGTCACATCATCCTCACCAACGACGGCGGGCTTTACGTTACTTATGACCGGTGCGAGAGCTGGGATCATCTCAACCATTTCGCCATCGGTCAGTTCTATCACGTCGGTCTCGATACCCGACCGGATTACATGGTTTACGGCGGGCTGCAGGACAACGGCAGTTGGGGCGGACCCGCACGATCGCGCTCCGGCAGCGGACCCATCAACGAGGACTGGATCTTCGTCGGCGGAGGCGACGGCTTCATCAGCCGCGCCGATCCCAACGACCCCGAGCAGCTTTACTTCGCGTCGCAGAACGGTGGGCTCGGCAAGTACCACCTCGGCACCGGCGAACGCGGCTACGTCCGCGCACGCGCGCCCCGAGGCACGAGATACCGCTTCAACTGGAAGACGCCTTACATTCTCTCCAACCACAATACCGGCATCTATTACTTCGCGGGCAACTTCGTGTTCCGTTCGATGTTCCGAGGCGAAGACCCCCGGCCGATCTCACCGGAGATTACCACCACCGACCAGGGCTGCGCCACCGCGTTGGCCGAGTGCCCGTCCGATCCGGATGTTCTTTACGTCGGCACGAACGAAGGTACGCTCTGGCGCACCACCAACGGCGGACATGAGTGGGTAAACCTCTTCGACCTGCCCGATGAACCGGCGGAAACCGAAGAGGAACCGGAAGCCGAGCCGGCCGAGCAAGCGGGTCAAGCGCCGCCGGAAACTGCAGCTGAAGAGCCGCCCGCGGAGAGGCCCGATCGTCCGCGCCGCGGCGGTCGTGGCGGCGGCGGGCGAATGCTCGAAATGCTCCGCGAGGCCGATGCCAACAACGACGGAAAGATCCAGAAGGATGAAATCCCCGAGCGCATGCAGCGGATGTTCTCGCGCCTCGATTCCAACGACGACGGCGTGATCGACGAAAGCGAAATGAACGCCATGGCCGAGCGCGCCGGCGAAAGGCCGCCACGCCGCGAGGCCCCGCCCGAGCAGGCGCAGGCTGAAGAGGTAACGGAGACAATCGAAGAGAAGCCCGCCGAGGCGAAGCCCGCCGAAGAGAAACCCGCGCCTGCCGCCGATCCTGTCACCGGCATTTGGAACGCGCAGATCATCGGCGAGGATATCCCCCAGGATCAGGGCAAGTTCGCCATCACTCTTGCCCTCGACCCCAATGGCAACATCACCGGCCACATCAAGTCTGAGCTTGGTGAAGGCGACATCGCCGATGCCGCGTTCGATCCGGAAACGAGCAAGCTCACCTTCACTTACGCACCGGAACATCTGGAGATGGCCCTCGGTTTCGACGCCACGGTCGCCGGCTCCCGCCTCACCGGCACCATTGCCTGGGGCGACACCGAAATGACCATGTCCTTCGAGGCGGATCGCACTGACGTTGCAGAGCCAGAGCAGCAACCCGCCGAAGAAAAGCCCGCCGCCGAGACCCCGGCCGCCGAGGAAAAACCCGCTCCGCCCGCAGATCCCCTCTCCGGCAGATGGGATGCAAAGATCATCGGCGAGGACATTCCTCCCGGCGAAGGCCAGTTCACCATCACGCTTACTCTTGCCCCCGACGGCAAGCTGACCGGCCGCATCGAATCACAGATCGGCGAAGGCGACATCAGCGAAGGTCTCTACAACGCCGAGAAGAAGGAGCTGACCTTCACCTACGAAGCGGCGGAGATGGGGATGGCCCTCGACTTCACCGCGGCCCTGGTCGGCCCGCGCTTGACCGGCTCCATCGAGATGGGCGGCAGCGGCATGTCCATGTCCTTCGAAGCCGATCGAGTCGCCGCCCCCCCCACAATTGCCGCCGCCAAACTCACAGCAGCGCCCGGGGCAGCTCCTGCCGCGCCACCCGTCGCCGCGGGCCAGTCCATCGACACGCTCCTGCCCGGCCCGCGCTGGGTCAGCGCCATCGAGCCCTCGCGCCACAAGCCCGGACGCGTGTATGTAACCTTCGACGGCCATCGCTCCAACGACGATGAGCCCTACATCTTCGCATCCGAGGACTACGGCAAGACCTGGCGCTCGATCCGCGCAAACCTGCCCACCTCCGCCGGCTCCACCCGCGTGATCCGTGAAGACATCACTAACGGCAACATCCTCTACCTCGGCGCGGAGTTCTCCGCGTGGGTGTCGGTCGATCGCGGCGGAAGCTGGACGAAGCTCAACTCCAACCTGCCCACCGTCGCGGTGCACGAGTTCGCCCAGCATCCCACGTCCGGCGAGCTGGTCGCGGCCACGCACGGCCGCAGTTTGTGGATTCTCGATGTCACGCCCCTGAGGCAGATGAGCGCCGGGTCCATCTCGGAGAAGGCCCATCTTTACGTGCCCAACAAGGTTACCTACTGGCGGTCCGATCCTCGCCGCGGCGGGACGAATCGCCGCTTCGTCGGCGAGAACGCGCCGGACGGTGTCACCGTCTTCTATTCCCTCAGCGCCGATTCCCGCAGGGTGAGTCTTAAGATCACCGATATGCGCGGCGAACTTGTGCGCGAGCTCGAAGCCGACGGATCATCCGGCTTGCACCTCGCGACCTGGGACTGCCGGCGCGAGCCCCCGGAAGGACGCGGCGGTGCGCGAAGTCGGGGGGGTGAGGGAGGTCGGCGATATTATCGCCGCGGGCCGCGCGTCGAGCCCGGCAAGTATCTCGTCGTCCTCACCGTGGACAATCAGACCATCACCCAGGAGCTGCTCATTCAGGGCGATCCCGTTTACCCCAACGTCGCCCTCTGGGGCGAGGAATATGACGCGCAGCAGGAGGCGACGGGGATATTCGAGGATTGATGCGCACATCATCAGCGCGATGCGCGCGGTTAGGCGCTCGCGTGAATTGAACAGAAACAGCCGCGGGCCGACGGCCCGCGGCTTTGTTTGTCCTGTTTGCAGTGGTCCGAGTCTTCGCGAGCTACGCAGCCTGCTTCTCACAATTCAGACCTCAGCACTCCCCCTCACGGACACGGCCCCCACGCACCGAGGACGGCGAACACATCGTCGATGTCGACTTTGCCGTCATCGTTGACGTCATACGGTCCCGCGCCTTCGCCCCAGTGGGCAAGGATGTCAAACAGATCGTCGATGTCGACCTTACCGTCGCCGTTGACATCCGCGGGACAGTCGGGCTCGACGGTGAAGAGGGCAAAGGCCTGATCGGGCCCGCCGCAGTACCAATAGCCGTTGATCCGGTCATACGAAGCGGCCGCGCTCCAGTTGATCACCGGGGTCGTACACCAGCCGAAGATGCAGGGGTCGTCCGGGTTGCTCAGGATGGCTGCAATCAGGAGCACGAAATGCTGCCCCTCGTCCTGGTAGCAGGG
>CP070772.1:1134870-1139148 GCA_020345805.1 Phycisphaerales bacterium
CTGCTCGGCGGACGACGATGCCAGACGTAAGGAAGAACGGGGCGATCGCCGGCGATCTCACGACACAGTCGGATCACGGTGTTTATGAACTCGCGCTGTTCATCAATCCCCGGCTCCTCATCGTCCGGGAACTTGTCGTAGATGGACGGTGACAGCCAGTCCAGTTCCGCCAGCAGTTCCGCCGGCGGGGAATACATCCCCCGTTCCAGACGAATGAGCGGCTGGCTCCATACCGTCCACTTGGCGTTGGGCCTCATCGACTTGACCATGCGGAGCGCCCCGACCAACTGCTGCTCTGCCTGAATGTATTTCGGATCATCCGGCTTCTTCCACAGCCAGTCGTTGTAGGGGTTCTCAAAATCAAGGCACACGAACCCGGTGTAGTCGGCGGGGACGTAATTCTCGATCCTGTTGCGCAGCCTGTTGAGATCCAGGACGCCAGTCTCATTCGGATCGGCGTGCACCTGGTAAACGAGCCTGCCCTGCTTTGCGCCGACCTCGCCGAGAATCGGCCGCACTGTCTTGCTCAACGGTTGATTGACGATGAACAGCGGTTGCCCCAAGCTGCGGCGGGGAGATCCGCTTCTCTCCGAATCGGACCCCGAGTTTCCCGTTCCGGGCCCGATCACCGTGATGGATCCCGACATTGCACAGCCGGACATGACGATGACCCCGAGAAGCTTCACCAGCCGGATTGCCAGAGGAGCCGCCAGAGCATTGTTCCGTTTCCGCCGGTCAGACATCGGTTCTCTCCAAGCAGCTCCCTCAGAACCTCGGGCTGCGGCACCACACCGATCCGGGCCGCCGCCGCCCACTCCGGTAGGATAGCCTATGGGGAGGGTCGAACGGCGTTGCCGGCGGGCGGGGCAGCGGCCGATCGAAGCGCCTCCTCTGTCCGAGCCGGGGATCACGGGCCGGGCATCGACGATCTTGACCTTGCCATCGCCCATCGAGGTGCTAAACTTCGCAACTCAGGCGGGTGTAGCTCAGCGGTAGAGCGTCACGTTGCCAACGTGAATGTCGGCGGTTCAAATCCGCTCACCCGCTTTGACCGACGCCCCTGACCGCAGAGTCGGGGGCGGTTTTTGTTGCGCCCACCACCGACGATCGAAGGCGAACCGTTCCCGCAGGTCCCCTTCGCCGCTTGCGGCATCGCGATCCCCCCTTCTTTTTCTCCCCCCCACCCCCCAACTGACGGATACCGTTCCGCCGGAGTCCCGATCACCCTCCGGGCATGCCCGGCAGACCGCCGCCCTCGGGCAGATCCGGTACCTCCACCCCCTTCAGTTCGTTGAACCGGGCCAGCGCCTGCTCATAGAGCCGGGGGATTTCATCCATCAGTCCCGTCAGTTCGTTCTTCAGAGCCGCCACCGCCCCCTCATCGGCGTTGGCCATCTCCCCCAACTTCGCCCGCGCCGTCGCGAGCTTCTCATCCAGGCTCGACAGCAGGCTGCTCAGGTTCTCATCGGTGAACGCCCTGGCCGAGGCTTTCAGCGCTTCGACCTTCGACTCGTGCGTCACCAACTGCTCGCGGTACTCGGCCTTGAACGCGTCCAGGGCCTCGCGGGCCTCCTCGCCCGCCTGCTGGGCCAGATCGCCCAGTGCCGAGCCCGCCTCCTCGGGCGATTTCGCACCCGCCGCCGTTCCGCCGCCCGGTGCGGCCGTGGTCGGCGTGGCCTCCTCTTCCTTGCCGCAACCACTCAACAACGCCCCGCACACACCGATCAGGAGGATCATTCGTAACGCTGTCATGAGCTGCCCCTTTTTCTGAGTTTCAGAACCGATCGAAGGAGACACGCGACTGTCCCGTCTCCCCGGCAGGTCGCCGCCGCACAACCCGGGCATTGTAACCGACACTTCGATCAGCTTACCTGTGTTCCCATCGCATCCTGGCCTTCCGTCTCCGCGGCTGCACGGTCTCCGCACCGGTGACCGATCCTCCTGCGTCACCCTAACAAGCTGCTATCATGCCGCGCGACCACCACCGCGTCCCGCCCGGCGCGTTCGCCGCGCGGACGCGGTCACCATTCCTGACCGCGAGCGGTCCTGATTCAAATCGCCGGCGGTCTCACGCCCACAGGTCGACCGCCTGTTCCAACATCCGGGCGTATTCGGTTATCGCACTTTCGCTCACCGGCTCGGACGGCTCGCTCGGCGGGGTCGAGAACGGATTGTCTACCGGCTCATCCACCACGCCGGCATCGCCGTTCGCATCAACATCCGGGGGAGGTGGCGGTGATGTTGGAGGCGTTTCGATGAGGTGCCCGAAGTGCGACATCAGACGGGCCTGGGCGGTGGCCTGGTAATGGTCCGTCCCCAGCTTGCGGACCACGCCGTACGCATGGCCGCGCGGCGTGGGCTCAGCCTGGTGGTTCGTCTTCTCGGCCTTATCGGACACCGACCGCTGGCAGCGGGAAACCCATTCGGTCGCAGCAGAAGAGGCAGCATCTACGCGCATGGCAAGCCCTCCATCTCTCATGGAAGTATCGGCGACGACCTCCCGCCGATTGAGCCAATCCCGCGGCGTCGAGCCGCTCCCTGACCCAATCCGCCCAACGTACCACCCGGAGACCGATCACAAAGTGCAGATGTTGCGCCGGATCATAATCACGCCGCCCGCCACCCACGCCGCCCCGGCAACCAGCATCAGCACGATCATGTCCCCCAGCGGGAAGGCTCCGCTGCGCACGATCTCCGCCGGGCGGTAGTACTCCAGCAGGCCGAGAAACGCCAGCCTCTCGGCCGGCTGCCAGAATTGCGAGAGGAAGTTCAGCAGGAACGACCCCAGCACGATGCCCACCACCACCGCCGCCGCCCGTCCCCGACGGTTGCTCATGGCCGCAAACAGGCACGTCACCCCGCCCACCGCCAGGTACAGGCCGTACTGGTTCACCACCACGAACAGGACCACTAACGGCCCCGGCCGGTTCTCCATCGAACCGACCCACGCTCCGGCCACATGCCCCGCAACCCCCAGCACTATCAACAGAAGCCCCGACACCACCCACATCAGCGATTCGCTGCAATACACCGTCCTGCGGGACACCGGCAGGCTCAGAAGAAAATCGATCGTCCCCCCGCTGATCTCCCCCGCCGGCACCCGCGTGCAGAACATGATCGTGTGCGTCCACAGTATCGCCAGCACCACCGGATGAACCCACACCAGGCTCTGCAACACCCGGGCCGTGAACTCTTCCTCCACATCGATCCCCATCAGCGCAGACAGCATCGCCTGCACCATCGGCAACTGCGCCAGAAGATCGCCCATCTCCTTCTGAAACTGCGGCAGAACGAACGTGAGCAGGAACTTCACCAGGCAAAGCGCGCACGCCAGAAATACCGTCGTCAGCCACGTCTCCCGCAGCGTCTTGGCAATCAGTCCGCGCATCAGCCCGCGTCCCCCTCACGTTCATAGAACCGGCGGAACAAACTCTCCAGGTCCGGTGGGCCGATGGTCACATCCGCAATCGGCTGGCCAGCCATCCATCGGATAAGGTCGGGCATCTCGCCCGTACGGTCACATACCCACTGCGCCCCCCGCCGCTCGCGGATCTTCAGGAACGCCGGCACCTCCGCCCGCCCCGCCGCTTCCGCATCCGCGAACTCGAGCTTCACCTCCCGCGCGGCCCGGCCGCGCAGTGTCTCCAGCGGCTCGTCCGCCACGATCCGCCCGTCGCGAATGATCGCCACCCGATCGCACAGATGCTCCACCTCGCTGAGCCGGTGACTGGAGAAGAAGACCGTCTGACCCCGGGCTATCGCTTCGTCAAGGCAGCGATAAAGCACATCCTGCATCAGCGGGTCCAGCCCCGCGGTCGGCTCATCCAGTATCAGCAGCTTCGGCTCATGCACCAGCGCCAGGACCAAGCCCAGCTTCTGCCGCATCCCCCGCGACATCTGCCGCACTCTCACCTCCGGATCCAACTCGAACCGGTCCCACAGCTCGCGCCCCCGCTCCGCCAGGCCGCGCTTGCGCACCTGCCCCACGATCCCGATCGCGTTGCGGGCGGTCATCCACGGATACAGCCGCAGATCGCCCGGCAGGTAGCCGACGTCCCGCTTGATCCGCGGGCTGCGTTTCCAGCAATCCAGTCCGAAGATGCTCGCCCCGCCCCCGCTGGGACGCAGCAGGCCCAGCAGGACGCGGATGGTCGTGGTCTTGCCCGCCCCGTTGGGTCCGATGAACCCGAAGCAGTCGCCATCGTTGATCGAAAGGTTCAGGTTGTTCAGTGCGACCAGTTCACCGTACTTCTTGGTGAGGTTGATCGTCTCGATCAT
>CP070772.1:1139248-1143468 GCA_020345805.1 Phycisphaerales bacterium
CAGGCTCAGAGTCTGTACCTGGCTCGCCGTCATCAGCGCGGCCTGCAACTGCTGCTGAAGGTTGGCGAACCGGATTGATGCTTCGGTGTAGTCCAAGTCCTGAACCTCGCTTCGGAGGGCGGTGTCCTGCACCTTCAGATCCTCCTCCCGCCAGGTCGCGTCGCTCACCCGCTGGGTGCGGACCCCGATATCCGCCCGGGCCTCCGCAAGGCGGGAGATGTCGTCTTCCAGCTTGTCCGTCGCAAGCATGATGCCACGCTCATCGTTCGCCTTCAGCGCGTCGCGAAGGTCGATCAAATGGGTGAACACACTGTCCACGGCAACGGTTGCGCGATCTTCCCCGGTCAAAGTTGCGCTGGTGGTGGACTGGGCGATTCCCAGATCCTCGGCGGCAAAGGAACCGTTCAAGGCCTCGACACTGGTGGTGTTGCCTGCGGGGAGAGTGTTGTCCGTCAGCTCTATCCCGTTGCCGTCAACCGCCAAGCCAGCATTGAACTCGGCCGGAACCGCGATCCCCGCGGCCGTCGCCGCACCGTTGATCATGTCCAGCACGTCCTGAACGGTTTCCGCCCCCGCCAGATCCACGTCGAAGGTCCGTCCGTCCTTGAGAGTGATGCGGAAATCCAGATCCATGGATGGATCGGGCAGGCCCGTCATGGGGTCGATGCCGCCGGAGAGGATCTGCACGCCAAGGCCGTGGTTGAAGTCGTCCAGCCGCGTTTCGCCGGTCAGCGAACGCACGCCCAGTTCGGTGGCGGTGTTTCCGCCGGCCACCTCGGCGATGCTCATATCCCCACCGGACAATTCATTGACGAAGTTCAGCCGGTCACCGGTCTCGGCGATCTCCACGCGAACGCCGATGTTCAGCCCTTCCACGGCGTTCATGATGTCCTGCACATTCTGACAGCCGGACAGATCCAGGTCGCGGGTCTGGCCGGCGTTGATCAGACGTATGGTGCCCAGAGGGACGGTCACGCCCGTCAGCGAGGAAACCGGCGTCATCTCCGTGAGAATGGGATCCACATCCGCTCCGGCCCCTCCGGCCGGCCCGGTGAAGGTGGTGTTGATGCCCAGGTCGGCCGCGGTGGCGTCGGCGGCCGGGTCGCTGATGGTGACCGTCACTCCTCCCGACGGGGTGATCTGAATCTGGTTCCCGCTGGCGGCGATGGTCACCGTAGCCCCCGGATCAACGGTCTGGATCTCCGTCTGAAGAGTGTTCAGAACATCCCCGACGGTATGCGCTTCGGAAAGATCCACCGACAGATCCGTGCCGTTTACGTCAACGAGGATCGTGCCCAGCGAAATACCCAGTCCCCGGGCGCCGTTGAGGTCCACGAGTCGGGTATCGACGGTCATAGTAGGATCGAGATCTCTAACGCCCTGCACGCGCTGGCTCATGGCCCCGAAGGCCTGAGTGCCCGCCATGGTGATGGCGAACGACCGCGAGAGGCCCAAGTCCGTGACGATGCCTTCGCCCTCTCCCTGATACCGGAATCCGCCCAGCAGCTCGACCATAGGAGGCCGGGCGGTGGCGGACCCGCCGAAGAAGAAGATATCCTGGTACTGCCGGTTGGCAATGGCCAGCATCTCGTTGAGCATGGAATCGATGACCTTGGCCTGGTTGGCGCGGGTCTCGGCGTCGCTGCCAACCCCGATCTGGCTGAGGCCGATGCTCTTGGCTTCGATCATCAGGTCCGTGCCGTCGCCCAGCGCCGCATCCACGTTGTTCAACAGCCCTTCTGCATGGGCAAGGTTGCGGAGTCGCTGTTCGCGCCGCTCCAGAATGTCATCCAGCACCGCGATCGTGTTGCCCGCGACCGCGTCATCCGACGGCCGCATCACGCTCTTGCCCGAGGCCAGCTGGAGGTTGACGTGCATCAACCTCTGATTGGTGTTGGTCAACGAGCTGAGAAGAAGCTGCGAGGTGAGCGTGGTGGGGACGCGGGCCAGGTTGGTGGGGAAAGTGGTCATGGCTTGCTCACAGGGAACATGAGGACCCGCGGCGACGAGCCGCGATCAAACGCCGTCACGCGATGGACAACAGGGTCTGGATGGTCTCTTCGATCACGTTGATGAACCGTGCCGCAGCCTTGAACTGCTGCTGGAACGTCAGAAGGTTGATGGACTCCTCATCCAGCGAAACGCCGACCACGGCCTGGATCTGCGAGAAGAGGCTTTCCCGCACGAGGCGCGAGGATTCGACGGCGGTGTTGGCCGCGTCGTTACGCACCGCCAGATCGTTGACCGCGTTCTGCCAGAATTCCCGAAGCGATCGATTCCCCAACTCCTCGACCTGGACATCCTGCAGGTCGGCGATGGCCAGGGCCGTATCGGTGGAGCCGGGAAGATGATCCGCTCCGGCCGCCAGCAGGTTCGCATCATCCTTCAGCACCTGGTTGACATCGATGTCCGTGGCGTTCTCCCCGCAGAAGAACGTGTTGATCCCCAATGCCGCCAGTGCCCCGCAGGTATCGTCGGAGAAGGTGATCTCGTATCCGCTGTCGGCCTGAAGGGTGAGCTCGTTGGCCAGGCCCTTGCCCGCGGTGACATTGGGCACCCCCACCACGGTGTTTATCTCGTCGATCAGATCATCCAGCGACATCGCGTCGCCGTCCACGTTGATCTGGTAGCTGCTGCGGGTGCCGGTTTCGCTATGGGTGACGTGAATGAAGAAGGATCCGTTCTGGATGCGGAAAGGCAGGCCGGCGGCGGTGGCGTTGAGGTTCGCGGTCGGGTCGAGGTTCTTGTAGGTGCCGGTGACCGACGAGAAACCGTCGCGCCCCTGACCCTGCGAGTGAAGGCGGTTGACCTGGAAGATCAACTGGCCGGCGAAGGTGTCCAGATCGTCGATCACGGGCTGGACGGTCTGCTCCCGCTGATTGAGCAGGCCGCCGATGGTGCCGGAGTTGATCGTCAGTTCCGTGCCGTCGGCGGCGACCCGCACGGACACTTCGATGACGTCGCCCACCGATTCCCTGCGCAGTTCCACTCCGCGGGACTCGGCGCCCAGGAGCACGGGTACGGAGCCCACCAGCACGTCCACCGCCCCGCCGCTCTGCTCGATGACGGTCACATCCATGAACTGGGCCAGCTCGTCAATCAGCAGGTCGCGCTGATCTCGGAGGGCGTTGGCCCCGCCCTCGCCGCCCTCGGCCACCGTTACCTGACCGTTCAGCAGCGCGATCTGCTCCAGGAGGTCGTTGACCCGCGCGACGGAGTTCCCCAGCGAACGGTCAACCTCCTGGATCACCACGTCGTAGTCGTTGCGGAGGTCCGCGATGCGGCTGGCGAGATTGGCGCCCTGCTGGATCACCACCGCCCTCACCGCGTTGTCCTCGGGGTTGTTGGCCAGCTCCGAAAAGGCGTTGAAGAAGTCGCTGAGCAGGCTGGAGATGTCGTTGTCTGTCAGCTCGTTCTGGATCGTCTCGATGGTGGTGAGAAACCGCTGGTCGATCTGGGCGCTGTGCTCCTCGCTGAGAGCATCGCGATACCTCGACTGAAGCGCGGTATCCACTTCGCGGCGTATGGCCAGAAGCTGCACGCCGCGACCGACGAAGTTGCCGTTTCCCAGCGACTCCCCCCGGGCCGGGGTGAGGTGGATCGTCTGGCGGTGATAGCCTTCGGTGGCGGCGTTGGCCATGTTGTTGCCCGCCAGCTGCAGCGCAATCTGGCTGACCGTCATCGCCGACCGCCCCACTTCCAATGCGCTGTTGAGACTCATCGGGGCCTCCCGTCAGACATGCTGATCACGTCAGCTTTTCAGATCCACGCTGAACTCCAGTTGCGCTCCCATGGCCACCGTCCCGCCCCGGCCGTAGACGCCGGCGCGGCTGAGGGCCGAGTGCACGGTCTGGGCGATCCCGCTCATGTGCCGGGCCAGGGCGTCGGCGGCGCTGCGGAGGATCGTGCTCTGCTTCCGCACCGCTCCCACCGCCTCCCGCAGCTCCGCGCCGATCGCGAGCAGGCGGCGGCCGGATTCCTCCTCCAGCACCTCCACGATCTGTCCCAGCGTGGCCGGTCGCGCTGCGGCCGGGTCGATCGCCTCCGTCATGGCCCCGACCAGGCGCAACCGATGCTTCTCCAACTCGCCGATCCGCTGGGCGAGCGCGTTTTCCTCGGTGCAGATCTCGGTGATGGCGCCGATATCCGCGCGACCGATCGCCTGGCGCTTGCGCTCCATGCACGCCAGCAGTTTTTTCTGCCCCTCCAGCAGCGCGCGG
>CP070772.1:1143568-1147772 GCA_020345805.1 Phycisphaerales bacterium
CCCCACGCCGGTCGCCTCGCCCAGCGCCGGCAGCATCACCAGCGCCCCGGCGATGAACATCAGAAGCATCCACGGCGAGCAGATCGTGGCGAAGGCCGCCAGCCGCTTGAAGCCGGCGATCGCCAGCCACACCACCACCGCTCCGACCACGCACACCGCGATCACGAAGCCTGCATCGGTGGGATACCACTGCGTCTGCGGCGGGATGCCAAAGGGGATGCGCACGGCCGAGGCAGACACCGTGATCATGCAGCCGGCGAGCACGCAGAACAGCAGCGCGTTTAGCACGTTGTAGATCACCGTCAGGACCGGCCCGCCGATCTTGCGCAGATACCAGTAAAGCGTCAGCCGCGTCTGCGTCGCGATCGGCGCGCATACCAGGGCCCAGCTCAGCACGGCCAGCAGGTTGCCGATCGCCAGTCCGACGATGACGTCGACGACGCTCGCGCCCCACATGACGAACAGCGCGCCGATGACGAACTCCGTGGCCGCGACATGCTCGCCGGCGAAAGAGCCGGCGAAGTACCCCCAACTGCACTGCTTGTCCTTGCTGACGGGCTGGCGGTCGAACTCGTAGAGCCTGTCGAGGCGCTGGACGACGCCGGTGTGCTGATCGGGACTGTTCATACGGTGCATCTCCTCTGCTTCACGGTCATGTCGCCCCGTCGTGCGCAGCGGCCGGTGTGGCGCGGATTGTCGGCAACACTCGCAGGGGATTCGGAACGGTGGGGGGCTAATGCTTCTTGAGCCAGATGAAGTCGATGCCGATCTCCTTGCCCGGCTCGCCTACGGCGGTCAGCGTCAGGACATACTTGCCCGGCTCCAGTTCAACCTGGCGGCCCTGGATGCGGCGCAGGACCGTCCGGCCGTCGGCAAACAGGTCGATCGGATCGGGCGCACGACCTTCTCTGGGTACGGCATCGAGTGCGAACTCGGCCCGGAAGCGCCCGGAATCGGGCGTCTTGGCCATGCACAGATCTGCCGAGTACTTGCCCGCCTCTTCGATGGTCACGAGGAAGGACAGCGTCTCGCCGGTCATGGCGGGCTTCCACACGAACAGC
Source organism: Phycisphaerales bacterium (assembly GCA_020345805.1). GTDB lineage: Bacteria > Planctomycetota > Phycisphaerae > Phycisphaerales > SM1A02. The sequence continues at coordinate 1,144,630 of CP070772.1, forward strand.
CGGCCGGATGAATACAGGTTGCCTTCGACGTACTCATACTCCGTTCGGGCAGCGCCTTCCATCAGGGCGGCTTCCGGCTCGATGAACACGGAGTTCGCCGCGCCCCACCATGCCAGCGGCTGCCAGTTCGGGGCCAGCTCCAGAGGCCTGACATCCTCGCCGGTGATCGGAATGTGATCGTCATACACGCCCGGCATCACATAGTGGTATGCCAGCCTCGCGTAGCTGAATCCGGGGGTCTGCTTGTGGCTGTAAAGCTCCATATAAAACGCAATGCGCTGCTTGAACGGAAGGCTGTCCACGATGTGCCAGCGCATGTTGGTCACGAAGCCGCGGTTGCCCGGCCCGTCATTGCGGGGCTGGCCGCAGTAGGCGTAACCCCAGATGTCCGGGGCGGACCACGCGTAGTTGTAATAATCCTCCGAGCCGGTGCCGAAGGTGCCCGGGAAAGTGTCATCATCGACGAAGATCTTCTCATCGCCCTCGCCCCACCAGCCGCCGGCGGGGGTGGGGACGTCGGTCGGATTGAGCATCAGGCTGGTGGTGCCGACGTAGCGCCCCTTGCCGTTGGCGATGAGAAACGGCAGATCCTGCACCGCGCGGGGATCGGCGACGAGGTCGTGATCGACCCGCCACAGGGCGCGGAAGTACATCGAGTCGTCATCGTTCCATTCATAGGGAATGAGCAGGGCCGAGCCGATCACCGCCACCGGCTGATCGCCCTTGTTCTCCAGCCGGATGCGCAGGTTCTTCTTGTACGGCATGACGAAGCGGCAGGTCATCGTGCCGTCGGTCTCAACCGTGAAGGGGACCGAATCGAACGGGTTGATTCCGGGGGCGGCCCCGAAGAAATCGCCGATCGGCGACTGCACCTGGCCGTGCGGAAAATCATCGCAGGTGATGTGCATGATGGTCTGGCGGAGGGCGAGATCGAGATTCTTCGCGTCGACCTTCAGCATTAGGCGTTCGATAGCGGCGGGTCCGTTTTCCAGGGCCAGTACCTCGTGCGATTCGCCGGCGGGGATGGTGGCCGTAATCGGCTCGGCATCCTCCTCCTCGCCGTGGTAGTCCCAGTAGCGTGAGGGGCGGTCGAGAATCCTCGCCACCTGCCGAAGCTCCGGCTCGTATTCCCGCAGGTCCTCGGGCTGGAAGGTGACGACTTTCGCATCCGACTCGTACAGGCGCACCTGCACCTCGTAGAAGTGAATATCCGGTATGCGGCCGATCCACACGATCCGGCAGCGCTTCGCAAACGGCATGGGGCAGTAAGTGGCATTGCGCTGGTTGAAGGTGTTGTCGAAGATCACCGGATCGACGCCGACGTTCGGAGCGTAGGTGTTGAACGGGCGGCGGAGGAAGTCATCCGCGGTTCCCTCGAAGACCGGTTCGTCAGCGCCGTCGAGGTACATCCTGATCGAGCCGGCGATGGCCGCGGTCCAGCAGCGCACGATCGCGCCTGGGCCTTCCACATCACAGATGAGATACTCGCCCACGCCGCTTGCGTCGGGCTCGCGAACCACGGCCTGGAAGTTTGGCGTGGGCTCGCCGCCGAAGCCGTCGGAGTTGGCGAACCAGTCCGGCCCTCCGGGGACGGTGGCCCTGTGGTCGTAAGAGGAGAACTGCACCGTCTCGAAGGCGGGGGAGGGGAATTGCGCGAGCCGGTGAAGGTCGACCATCTCCCGGGCCAGCGATCCGGTGGTGACCGTTTCGGCGCCGGCGGTTCCGGCCAGCGCGCAAACCGTTATCAGAAAAGGGAATGCCCGAAGTGCGGTAATCATTTGATGCCTCCTCTTTCCAGGCCTTTCCATGCCGGATCGTATCAGGAATCGCCAACCGTAGGCGGTATCCACCGGCGCCAGGTGCGGATCGCCCGCCCACTGTGCCGCGGTCCTCTTGATCCGTGTCGATCGTGGGCTGCTAGACTATCGGAGTGTGGTTCCCGCCGCACGGGGCGGCGGTTATTGAGCGGTGGGCGAGCGGCGCTGCCCGTTGTGCCGGCCGATCCATCGCGGCAAGGGATGAAGGACCCCCGGTCCGTGTCGGGAAAGGAGGCAGCCATGCCCGCGAAGAAGCTCAAGGATTTCCTGGACAAGAACAACATCCGTTACGTGACCATCAACCACTCGCCGGCTTATACCGCCCAGGGCATCGCGCATATCGCCCACATCTCCGGCAAGGAGCTGGCCAAAACCGTGATTCTGAAGGCCGACGGCAAGCTGGTGATGGCGGTGCTTCCCGCCACGCACAAGGTCAATCTGGATGCGTTCAGGAAAGCGACGGGCGCCCAGAGCGTCGAGCTGGCCGAGGAGCGCGACTTCGAGCATACCTTCCCGGGCTGTGAGCTCGGCGCCATGCCGCCGTTCGGCAACCTCTGGGATGTGCCGGTGTATGTCGCCGAGCGCCTGGCCGAGGACGAGGTGATCGCATTCAACGCCGGCTCGCACACCGAGTTGATACAGATGTCCTACACGGACTTCGAACAGCTGGTGAAGCCGACGGTCATAACCATCACGCGCCTGGCGATGTAGCCGCCGGGCAAGCGGTTGACGCGAGTGACCACTCGCCGCCGCCGGGCAATGGCAAGACCCGGCCGGATGGGTCGGTTGCACGGCCCCCATTGCTCGAGAAGGTCGAAGGGGTTCTGGATATCGACCTTGCCACTGCCGTTGATGTCGGCGGGGCAGGGTTCGGGGCAGCCAACGGTGAAGCAGAAAGCTTGTCGCCCACATACACGCCGCCTGCGCTGGAGCAGTCGTCCTGGCAGGTGTCGAGGCGGCCGGAATCGAGGCAGCACGCGCCGGCGGAGACAAAGCAGGCGGAAAGGGACATGGCCGACCCTGCTGAAGCCGGCCACGTCCGCATGTATCGCGGTTATTGAGGTCGCCGTTCGTCGCGGAGGACGAACACCGGCCCGACATGTGCGATCAGTCCCACTGGATCATGGGCGTGGGGAACTCGTCATCCGGGGCGCCCAGCAACTTCCAGCACATGATCAGCCACACGTCGCCCTGATAGTCATCCGCCGTGCCGCCGAAGGCATCTGCCTTGTAGATGTTGTCGGGCTCGCCGGCGTAGTTGACGCCGTCGGGCAGGAACGAGGCGTGGACCCCGACATGGTTGTCGTTGTAGCAGATGTTGCCCAC
>CP070772.1:1147872-1151971 GCA_020345805.1 Phycisphaerales bacterium
AACGTGCGGGTAGTCGCATCGGCCTCGGATCCGATCTCCTTGATCTCCGCCTCAAGAACGATACCGTCGAGTGCGTCGAATTCGCAGCGAATGTCCACCGCGGCGGGCGCGAAGGACATGAGGTGCTCGGGAACGCGGACCACCATCTCGATCCGCGTGTCATCGACAATGCGGAGCACGGGCTCCTTCGCCTGTATATCCTCGAAGTTCTCCACGTAGGTTGCCGTGACCTCGCCGGCGAACGGGGCGCGGAGGGTGGCGTACGACAGATTGTCCTGTGCCGCGGCGAGCCCGGCCTCGGAGGAGGCGAGCTGCGCTTCGGCCGCGTTCCTCGCCTCGCGCTTCGTCGTGACTTCGAACTCAGTTGCCGCATCACGCTCGAAGGCCTTGAGGGCGCGCTGGTACTCGTCTTCCCGCGCCGCCACCTCCGCCCTGCTCATCGCGACGCCGGCCTCCGCGTTCCTGATCGCCACCTGGAAGTCGCGTGGATCGAGCCCGGCCACGACCTGGTCTTTCTCCACGTTGTCGCCAATGTTCATCGGGAACGACGTGATCGTGCCCGCTACCCGGAACGACAGTTCGACCTCCCGTGTCGCCCGTGCAGTGCCGGGGAACTTGCGCCCAACGAGCGACGTGCTGTCGGATACTCGAATTGCGCGAACCGGACGAATAACCTCGGCGGGCGGTGGCTGTTCTTTGCAGGAAACACAGAAGACCGATGAAACGACAAGCGTTGTGATAAACATGAGCGATCGAATCGACATGCGGGGATCCTCCCAAGGGGCGGGCGGAGTATAACCAGAATCTCAGCGCATGAGTCAAGGTGCGAGGTCGCCCTGGCGTGAAAACCCGGTCTGGTCCTCTCCCGGTCTTTGTACCAGTTCTCTTGAGAGTGACCTGTCCCCCGGAATTCGGTCCAATCCGAGAGTGGTAGACTCCGGGCTCAGGGCCAGGGATGGAGGTCAAGTCCGTGTCGACGACACGGAAACGAGTCGCGACTGAACAGATCATCCGGAAACTGCGGGAGGCGGAGGTTGAACTGGCCAGAAGGCCTGAGATCCGGAGCGCCAGATCCACCCGGCGAGCCGCCCGAACGCGCCCGGGATTCCGATGCACGCCGCGGGTGACTGACGATCCGATGGTCATCATCTTGAGCGGCCTGACCGGCGGCGGCTCCGGCGGCAGGTCCGTCTTCCGGTCGATGAGGAAGATCGAGACGATGGCCGCCCCCGAGATCACCACGCCGATGATCAGGCCGACTATCCTGGATGTTCGTTTGTCTTTCGCAGTTGAAACGCCCTCTTTTCGCTGGTTTCCGATTCCCGCCCTGCTTCAACCGTCGTGAGTTTGAAGTTCTTCCCCTGTCGGCGAAGATTGATCAATCAATCGCTGTTCGCTGCAGTCCTCCAAATGATAACGGCGGTGAGGTCATCCCGCTGATGGCCGGCTCGCAGGATCCGTATGGTCGGTGTAGCAGCGCGTGCAGGAAAAGCTCAATCTGTCGAGCGTCGCGGAACTCGGTACGGCACCACCCTTACCACGCCCACGTCGATGTACTGCCCGCCGGTTGTCTGCCGGCAATGAACCGCGATCACGTTGCGGCCCTTCTTCAGTGCGGCCCGCGCTTCCCTGCTCAGGGTGAACTCCTCGTAGGCGGTGGTGTAGCCGGTCACTTTCGCCGCCTCGACGCCGTTGATGTAGACCTCCGCGTCCTCGTCATGGTGCATGAACAGCCTGACATCGCCCGCCGGCTCATCATCCAGCACAAACCAGCGGCGGAGCCAGATTTCGCTGCCCGTCCATTCGGTGCCCATGATTGCCCCGGGGGTGCCTTCGCTTCCAAAGCCCGCTCGTCCTTCACTCCACGATGAATCATCGAACCCCGCCTGCTCCCAGCCCGCTTGCGGCTTCGCAATGGTGTACCGCCATTTGACCTCCCCGTCCCGCGCGGTCTCCACCACCGTCTTAAGCGTCGGCACCCTGCCGAGGTTGGCGTCCGCGACGCGCTTGACATCAACCTTCGTCACTGCCCGGTCGTAGGTCAGCAGCCCGTTGCATTCGGTTTCCACATCGGTGATCTGGGTGTAGATCGCCGCGGCAAGCCCGGAGTTCTTCTGCAGGTCCCACACGCCGCGCAGCAGTTGCTCGTATCGCCGTGTTAGCTCGTCGGAATCCTCGGTTCCGCGATAACCCCAGGTGTGCTCGGTCCAGGTGTGGCCGTCCACGCCCAGTCCCAGCCCTCCGAACTCCCCGAGCACCGCCGCCCTCTTTTCCTCGACCGCCGGAGCGGCCGGGCCGGGATAGGCGTGCATGTCGTGAACATCACCCACCCCCAGGTCGTTCCACCCGCTGGCGGAGTTGACCAGCCGCGTGGGATCGAAGGCCCGCACCGTCTCGGCGAGCCGGGCGGTGTCGTACTGTCCCCAGCCCTCGTTGAACACCACCCACATCACGATGGAAGGGTGATTGCCGTGCTGAGCGAGGAGCTGAACCAGCTCGAATTCAAACTGCCGGGCCGATTCGTCGCTGCGCCGAATCTCTTTCTGCCCTCGACCTACGAACGCATCGCCGCTGGGCATGTCCTGCCAGACGAGTACCCCCAGCCTGTCACACCAGTAATACCAGCGATCCGGCTCGATCTTGACGTGCTTGCGGATCGTGTTGAAGCCGAGCCTCTTCGTCATCTCCACGTCGTAGCGCAGCGCTTCGTCGGTCGGGGCGGTGTAGATGCCGTCCGGCCAGAAGCCCTGGTCGAGCGTGCCGATGTTGAAGATCGGCCTGCCGTTCAGCATGATGCGCTGAACGCCCTTCTCATCCGGCCCGATTTCTATCTTGCGCATGCCGAAGTAGGAACGGAATTGATCGATGATATGTGACGGATCGTCATCCCGGGCGACGGTGATCTCCAAGTCATAGAGAAACGGATCATCCGGCGACCACAACCGCGGCTCGGGAATCGGCACCACCACGTAGGAGTCGCCCGTTGCGCGTGCGATCTCGCGGCCCCCGCCATACACCACCACGTCCAGCCGATGTGGCGGGCGCCGGCCGCGCAACTGCACCAGCACCGTGGAGTCATCCACGTCGGGAACGATCTTGAACGCGCTGACGTGACCGCGCGACACCGGCTCCAGCCACACCGTCTGCCAGATGCCCGTGGTCGGCGTGTACCAGATTCCCCTTGGTTCCAGCACCTGCTTGCCCCGGGCCTGCGTCCCGTTGCTGGTCGGGTCCCACACCCCCACGATAATCTCCTGCGGGCCCTCGCCCGTCAGTTCGTCGGTGATGTCGAACGTGAACGCGTCATAGCCCCCGCGGTGCTCGCCGGCCTTCTGGCCGTTGATCCAGACCTTCGCTTCCCAGTCCACCGCTCCGAAGTGCAGGAGAATCCTCTTTCCCTGCCAGTTCTCGGGAATCTGAAACGTCCGGCGATACCACAGCCGCTCGGCCCGCTCCATCACCCCCGAAAGCGCCGACTCCACGGGAAACGGCACGAGGATGCGCTGCGGCAGCGTCCTCCCCACCGGCAGACGATCGTCGGCCTCGGCAAACGCCAACTCCCACACGCCGTTGAGGTTCATCCACTCCTCGCGCACCATCTGCGGGCGCGGGTATTCAGCGTGGACGTTGTCCGGCGTGACCTGCTCCGCCCAGCGGGTCATGATCGGAGCCTGTTTGGCTTCAAGCTGCGCGCCTGCATGCCCGGCCAGGGCGAGCGTGGAGAGGGACATCATCATCGCCATGGGATTGCTTCGCATTTGGGGATCTTCTCCGGTTCTTGGACAGCGCCACAGTCTAGGCGAACCCGCCGCCCACCCCAACCGGGCGCATGGCACCCGCGCCGCGGCGTCATCGAACGCCGCGGCTCGCCAATAGAAGGCACTGATCGCATTGGGAAAAACGGGAGTGGATGGGAATCGAACCCACCTGGGACCTGATTTCCAAGCCCCACAACGGGTTTGAAGCCCGTGGCCGCCACCAGGCGTGCTGACACTCCCAAGTACCACCGCAACCGCGGCGGATGTGCAAAGAGCTGGAAATCGCCGTCAGCTTACTTCCCGCCACGGGCGATCTCAACCCATTTCCCCTCCATCCACAG
>CP070772.1:1152071-1156161 GCA_020345805.1 Phycisphaerales bacterium
TTGATGCCTCGATGCCTTCCTCTACAGCAATGCGATCGGATCGACGTCGATGGCCATTCCCGGCCCCGGCACGAGCAAGCCCTGCGATCGGGCGCGGGCGAGGAACTTCTGGAGGTCCGCCGCGGACGGCGCGAAGATCTCGATCTGCCAGCGATGGCGGCCGGCGATGCGGGCGATGGGGCAGGGGGCCGGGCCGCGGATGCGGATCGATTCGTCGGCCGTCTCGTCCAGCCTGCCGGCGAGCCGCCGGGCGTTGCTCATGCACTGGACGTGGTCCTCATCGCGAATCACGATCCGGGCCATGCGCGAGATCGGCGGGAGATTGCACTGACGGCGCTGGGCCAGCTCGATGGCGGCGAAGCCCTCGTAGTCGTGGGCCGCGGCGAGGCGGATCGCCTCGGCCTGCGGGTTGAAACTCTGCACGATGACCAGGCCCGGGGCGTCGCCCCGGCCGCACCGACCCGCGACCTGGCTGACGAGTTGGAAGGTCCGCTCGCTGGCCCGGAAGTCGGGCAGGTTGATCGCGGTGTCGGCGTTGATCACTCCCACCAGCCGCACGCCCGGATAATCCAGGCCCTTGGCGATGAGCTGCGTGCCGATGAGGAGGCGCAGGTCGCCGGCCCCGAATCGACCGAGCACGTCATGGTAGGTTGCGGCCCCGCGCATGGAGTCCGAGTCCATGCGCATCATGGTTTCGCCGCTGATCAGTTGAGGGAACTTGTCGGACAGTTCATCCTCGACGCGCTGAGTGCCCAGACCGAAGGTGGTGATGCGGTTGCCGCATTGGGGGCAGGTTGCCGGCAGCTTCTGCTCGGCCTGGCAGTGGTGGCACCGCACGTAGCCCTCGCGCTGCCGGCCGGGTTCGGCGGGCGCCGCAGCGGCGGGGAGGCGGAGGTGATAGACCACGGTCACGTCGCAGTGATCGCAGGTCATGAGCCAGCCGCAGGTCTGGTCCGGGCAGGCGATGTAGTTGGCGTATCCCCGGCGATTCAGGAGCAGCAGCACCTGACCGCCTGATTGAAGAGTCCGATCGATGGCCGATTCCAGGATCGGCCCCAGGAGGTGGACGCGGCGGTCGGTCCGCTTCCGGCGCTCCTCGACGAAGTCAACGACCTTCACCTTCGGCAGGCGGAGACCGGGTACGCGATCGGGCAGGCGGTGGAGGCGGTAGGTCTGCTTTTCCGCAGCGTTGTGCCAGCTTTCCAGCGACGGAGTCGCACTGCCGAGCACGATGGGGCAGTCGGCAATCTGCGCCCGACGGATGGCGACGTCCCGGCCGTGATAGCGCGGAGTCTGGTCCTGCTTGTACGACCCGTCATGCTCCTCATCCACCACGATCAGGCCCAAGTCGCCGTCGGGGATGGGAGCGAACACGGCCGAGCGGGCGCCAAGGACGATGCCGGCCTCTCCGGCCGCCGCGATCGCCCACTGATGGTGGCGCTGGGCGGCGGTGAGGCCGGAGTGGAGAACGGCCACCCGATGCTTGGGGAAGCGGCCGATGAGCCGGCCGCCCGTCTGGGGGGTCAGGGAGATTTCCGGCACCAGCATCAGGGCCGTCTTTCCCGCATCCAGCACCGTCTGCATCAGCCGGATATAGACCTCGGTCTTGCCTGAGCCGGTCACGCCGGAAAGTAGATGGGTGGAGAAGCCCCGGCAGATCGTCGAGCCTATGCCATCGATCGCGGCGGTCTGGGCCGGCGTCAGCTCGTCGGGAACGGTCGAATCGACCGCCCGTGACGCCCAGGACGCCTCAATGCTCGTGCGGTGGGTCGCTTCCAGCAATCCCCGATCCAGTAGCCGCTTGATCGGGCCGGTCGTTTTGAGTTCGGCCCGCTTCATCAGGTCGCGGATTTCCACGGGCCGCTGCTGCGGCTCAGTTGCGGCCAGCACCTCCAGAACCGTCCGTTGCTTGGAGGGCAGCTTCTTGTCCAGCGGCGGCGGGTCGCCCAGATCGATGAAGGTCCGGGTGATGGCCCCGATGTTCCTCTTCACCGCCGCCGGCAGCATCGCGCCCAGCGTCAGGCCGATCGGGGCGTAGTAGTAGCTGCTGATGAACCGGGCCAGGTCCAGAAGCCGGCCGGGGAGGCAAACGGCAGCCTCGTCCGGCCGGTCGATGAGCTTGACCGCTTCCGGATCCAGGGGCGAGGTGGACTTGATGTCGATAACGTAGCCGGCGGCGAGCTTGTTTCCCCGCCCCAGCGGTACGAAGACCCGCTGGCCCGCCGTCAGGTCCGCCATGGCCGCCGGTACGCCGTAGGTCAGTCCCTCGGGGTACTGATCCATCCCGCGCTCCACGGCAACGCGGGCGTACGCCACGGGCGCCTCGCTGGGGAAGAGATCCGGCATTCCGCCTCACAGTTTACGGGCCGGGGCGTCGGGCGTGACGGGGGACGGCCGACCGGCGGCAACGGCATCTGGCACTTTCGATCCCCTCCGACCTCGTTCCCCGGTGGTTTCCGGCGGGGCGAGGGCCTATTGTCAGCGACTCTGAGGTTGGGATTTGGCCGGGGGATCCCCCCCGCCAACAATCCGCAGAAGATTGGCCGTACGCCTTGCCAACGTTTTCTGACCGAAGTAGTCTGGTGGCTTGTCTCAGTAGTTGCGGATGGTTGGGTCACGCTCCGGGAGGCTAAGGGCCTCGACGACCCCCGATCGGCAGAGGCTTAGAGCACTTGCGTCATGGTTGACGCCAAGCCTGCGCGTTTTGGGAGATACGAATGAACTTCATTGCAATGCGACGTCTCAGAGTGCTTGCGATCCTGAGTGCCCTGGGCCTGATGTTGGTTCTCAGCGTCGGCACCGGCCAAGCCGTGGCCCAGGACGCTCCGCCGACCGCCAACGGCGATCAGGCCAAAGGTGAAGCGGCTCTGGCGGAGGCGAGAGAGCACTACGCCGCCGGCCGGTGGGAACAGGCCGCTCAGAAGTACGGCGAGGCCCTGCGCTATCTGCCCGCTAACGAAGAGGCGCTGGAAGGTTACAACCGGTCACTGACGATGCTCGATCAGGGCTCGATTATCGACGACGCGGTTGAAGACCGCGAGATTCAGGCCGGCAAGGCAAAGACCGAGTTCAACGAGAACTACGCCAACGCCGAGAGGCTGCTCCGGCAGAAGGACTTCAACGGGGCCGAGCAGGCGATCCTCATCGCCCAGATCCGACTCAACAACGCCCGCAGCTTCCTCAGCGAGAGCGAGTTCACCGATCTCAGCAACCGCGCCCAGAGACTGCTGACCACCATAGAGGAGGAGCAGGAGAAGTACCGGCTTGAACAGGAGGCCATTGATCGAGACGCTGCGGTCAGGGATCAGGAAGACCAGGCCCGCCTGGAAGCGCAGAACCGCGTCAGGGCCATCAATGAGAACCTTACGCGCGTCCGACAGCTCCAGTTGGAGATGCGGTACGAAGAAGCGCTACAGGTGATCGAAGAGATTCTGTTCATCGACGAGAATCATCCGGCCGCACTCGCTCTGCAGGATATTCTTCAGTCCGCCATCCTCTATCGCGACTACATGCGCGTGCAGCAGATCCGCGAGCGCGGTTATGCCCAGTTGTCCGAGGGCAACATGATGTCCACGGTCGCCCCGGTGAGGAACACGTCCGGTCCCGGACCCCGTTCCACGACCGGCGTGATGACCTATCCCGAGGACTGGACGCAGCTCAGCAGCCGCCGCGGCCTCGACAGCGGGTATCACCAGTCTCCCGAGGACCGCGCTGTCGCCCAGACCCTCAGCCAGACCTCCGTCCCCATCGACTTCACCAACAACACCTTCGAGCAGGTGGTCGGCTTCCTGGCACAGGTCACCGGGCTGAACATCTACGTTGACTGGAAAGCCCTGGACCTCATTCCCGTGGACCGTGAGGATGAGATCACCCTGCAGCTGGCGGAGGTGAATGCCGAGACCGCCCTGGATCGCATCCTCGAGCAGTTGGGCGACGAGATGGACCGGCCTCAGTGGGCGATCGAGGACGGAATCCTGACCATCTCCAGTGACGAGGCCCTGCGCCGCAAGACCATTCTGATCGTCTATGACATCCGCGATCTGCTGTTTCAGGTGCCGATGTTCGACAATGCACCGGACCTGGATATTGG
>CP070772.1:1156261-1160290 GCA_020345805.1 Phycisphaerales bacterium
GGCTTGAGATCACGATGGATCACGCCGTTGAGGTGGGCATGGGTGACACCGTCGCAGATCTCACCAAACAAGTCGAGCAATTCGGGCAATGAGAGGGGCTTGTTCTCCTGCCCGGAGCGCAGCCAGCGATCAAGGGGAATGCCCTGCACGTACCGCATGGCGAAGTAAAGGCAGCCGTCCGGCATGATGCCGCTGTCATAGACGGTGACAATGTTCGGATGCTCCAGGGATGCCACCAGTTCGATCTCGCGCTCGAATCTGCGTCGCTGTGAGGACGTGGCAAACGCGCCGGCCAGCAGCACCTTCAGCGCGACGATCCGGTTCGTGGTCCGCTGCCGGGCGCGGTAGACGATCCCCTGCCCGCCGCGGCTCATCTCCTCCAGCAACTCGTATCCTTCGATCGACGAGTCTGAATGCGGGGGGCCGATCCGCCGGTCGGACGTCGGCTCCCGGCCGGCCTGAAGGTCCGCGCTCCGGAGCCTTTCCATCATGGCGTTGTTGGCGAGGATTTCCTCGGCTGCCGATCGGCACCGAATGCAATTCTCCAGATGATCCGCGATGCCCTGGTCCGAATGCTGCGAGGTCACGTGCACCTCAAGGTCGAAGGGAGAAGGGCAGGGGGTGGTCTGCGATTCCATCAATCTCGCACCGTTCCTACTGATCGTTTTCGAAGGCGGCGGTCAGTTCCGCCACGATCGATCGAAGCCGCTTCAAGCAGCGGTGCTTCGCCAGATACACGTCGTTCATGGTCATATTGAGTTCGGAGGCCACGACCGCCGGAGCCGCTTGTTGAAGGACCAGCCGCTCGAAGACCCGGATCGTACGGCGATCGAGCCGCGTCCCTTCGCGCAGTTTCTGCACCGCCTGCCGCAGGACCTCGCGGTCGAGTTCGGCGTCCCAAATTGCCGCGAGGTTTTTATCGTGAGGCAGGTCGATCAGGGCTGACACGCCGCGCTGTTCACGTCGTACCATTCGTGCCCGCTGCAGATCCACGATGCAGTTGCGGGCGATCCCTATCAGCCATGAACTCAGACGTCCCCGCCCCCGCTGGTATTTGCCGGCCCGAAATGCCTGGAGGAATCGCGTCAGGGCGTCCTGGGCGGCATCGGCCGCGTCTTCCGCCCCCAGCCCCAGCCGACGAGCGAAGGCCACCAGCACCGGCCGGTAGCGGGCATCGAACTGCCGCCACATCGCCTCGTTGGCCGGATCGGCCAGATCGTCGAGCATGGCTGTCGTTGTTCGTGTGAGCATGCTGATGTCAATCCCGACCGCCTCTGACCTGATTCGGCGGTGCGGCCGATCGCCAAACGCAGAAAAATCCGTCGCACTGCTGACAGATCTCGCCGGTCGGAGCGAATCCCTGACAGAAGGGCAGGACCGACCCCCCTGCCCTCACGCCCAGGCCCAACCAGCAAAGGAAATCAGCTATGAAACGGCTCCTCTACTTACTGGCACTCCCATTTGCCCTGACCACGCAGGCGCTCGCACAGAACAACAACCTGACGTTTATCCAAATTCCCACCGTCGTGAATATCCAGACCACCGCCGACGGCCCCGTGATCAGCGATAAGGACGCCGAGGAGGCGCTGGTCGAGGCCAACCGGGTCCTGGCCCAGGCGGGCATCATGCTTACCTGGCGGCGAGGGATGCCCGGCCGGTGGAACATCGGAACCGGCCCCGGATCCGGCAACCCCGCCGACGCGGGCAACGACGACGGCAATTCCAGCATGACCTCGGACGAGCGAGACATTGCCGCGGAAGCCGGCGGGAAGGAGCTGGACAAGGAAATCGGCAAGGGCAAGGGCGTGAAGGTCTTTTTCTGCGCCACGCCGGATGAGCCGGCCCCGGACAACAACGGAATATCCCTGCACAAAAACCGAACCGTGTTCATCAGGCCGGTGCTCAAGCCCAGTAAGCCGCTGCCCCCCGGTGCTAAACCGGCCCCGCCGCCAAGGCGCATGACCGGCGTCACCCTTGCCCACGAACTCTGCCATGCCATGAGTCTGGGCGGGTTCCACACGGTCGCAAACGGAGTGACCGCCGACAAAAACGGACATGTCCCCGATGAGGCCGCCAAGACCTACTGGAGCAACCTCATGTTCCCCTTGCGCGCACCTGGTTATGACGCGCACGGGAAGCTGACTCCGGCCCAGACCAAGGAGATTCGCAAGCGGGCCGAGGAGTGGGGCTCAATCGTGCACCAGGTCGGCATGTACGAACCGGCCGCCCTCGTACCTGTCCAGTCCGGAGGGGCGCAGGACGGGTACATCGATGCCACCGATCCAACCGCGCAGGACATCTGGAGTGTGGGAGCATATTCGACCGCGGACCTTCCCACCGTGCGCCTTCGCGTTCTAAGCGATTTCGATAACGATGATCCCATCTACCCCGCCGACGGCGATACCGTCCGGGCCACCATCGACACTGACGGAAACCCGACCACCGGAGAGGTCTTCCCCTGGCAGGAGGGTGTCGAGCGCGAAGTCGCCGTTCGCTTCTTCGGTGACGGGTCGGGTCCGCCCTCGTTCGAGGCCGTGCTGATCGACCACATGCTCGGGGGTATGGAAACGCCGATTCCCGATGTCGAATGGGAGCTGGAAGAGGAGTTCAAGAACGATCCTCCCAGCGCCGACCCGACTTTGCAGCGCGTTGAACTGGAGATTGACAAAGCGCTGCTCGATCTGACGGCGGACATCGTACCGGTGGTGACCGTATCGGATACCGCCGATGTGCCGATGGCGGACGTGCTGGAATTCGATTACGACGCGGCTCTCTGGGCGGCCCTTCCACAACTGGCGGTCGATCCGCCTGCCATTCCCTTCGCGATGGGATGGAACGCCAACCCGAACTTCTTCGCCAACGGATTGAACCCCAACGGTCTCGCCACCCTGTTCCTTGACGGCGAGCCGATCCAGACCGATCTGCCGATCCAGCCGGACGGGACCGTCAGCGGCTCTTTCTCCGTGTGCGGGCCGCCGGCCATCGAGGACAACTTCTTTGTGTGGGTCCGTGACGACCTGGGAGCCGAGGCCTTCAACGTGTTCCACGTGCCGCCCGCAGAGGACGACTTCGAGTCATATTCAGCGGGGAGCGAACTGCACGGTCAGGGCGGTTGGAAAGGCTGGGACAATGATCCCGCGTTCAGCGCACCCGTCACCCAGGAGCAGTCGAACAGCGAACTTCAATCGATCGACATTGCCGGAACCGCCGACCTTGTACACGAATTCTGCGCGACCGTTCCCAACACCTACTCTCTGTCCGCCTGGCAGTACATCCCGTCGGACTTCTCATCCAACGGCGGAGGGCAACTGGCCGGCTCCTTCTTCATCGTCCTCAACACCTACGATGACGGCGGGCCGTATCACTGGTCCGTGCAGATGCAGTTCGATTCCAACGACGGCATGTTGAAGGTCTTTCACGGCGACGATCTGAACACCATCGACGTGCCCTACGCAACCGACCGCTGGGTGAGGATCCAGAATGTCATCGACCTCGAGAACGACTGGACCCGGGTTTATTACGACGACGAGCTGATCGCCGAGTATTCCTGGACGGGTGGAGTGCTCGGTGACGGCGGAGGAGCGCTCGATATCGCCGCCGTCGACCTGTATTCCAACGGATCCACTTCCGTCTATTACGACGATCTGAGATTGGAACGGATCGCGGGCTGCGATGATCCGGGATCCGTCGATCCGGATGGTGATGGCTTGGATAACGGTACGGAGATCTCTCTCTTCACCGACCACTGCGATGCGGACACCGACGACGACGGCGTGCCCGACGGTGAGGACAACTGCCCGATCACTTTCAACCCGGATCAGGCGGATGAGAACGAGAACGGCATCGGGGATGCCTGCGAGGATGACTCGCCCTGTCCCGCGGATGTTAACCTTGACGGTTTCATCAACATCGACGATCTGTTCGAAGTTCTCGGCGCGTGGGGAACATGTGGCGACTGCCCTGAGGATGTCAATGATGATGGCACCGTCGACATCGATGACATCTTCGCCGTCCTCGCCGCGTGGGGGC
>CP070772.1:1160390-1164387 GCA_020345805.1 Phycisphaerales bacterium
TCGCCGTTGAAGACCTCGACGCCGAAGTCGAGCTGGACGGCGAACCGGCCCGCGGCAATCGGAATATACGCCAGACCGACTGTATCGCCGATCTGCGTTCCGTCCGTCTCCGCGTCGAAGAGTCTGAATATCATGTCCGCCTCCCCGGTCACTGGTTCGTCGGCCTGCCTGAGTTCGCCCTGGTAGGTGAAGGAAGTTGGCAGGTCAAGCTGCGCGTCCGCGATACCTGTGCATGCGACCACCACCGCAACCATAGAGAATCTCTGGATTGTCCTGTGTCTCATGAAGGCTCCTCCAATCCCCAGGAAGAAGTCCTGGACGCCGATGCTCACACGGCGGCGCGGACCGCCGCGGCATTCATCTGCTCTTCTTTTGCCGATTCGTCATGTCATGAGTATGGCCAATGCCCCGCTCGCGAGGCAGGCCATACGCGTCAGGATGCAGATAGAGACCGCGTTCCTTCTCAGGCTTGCGGGACTCTACTTCAATCGGATTGGCCCGGGCGTAGGGATCCCTACGCACGCCGGTGACCTGCCAGCACACTTTCATTCCGGGCTCACCGCCGGCGATCACGAACATGTTGTCCGCTATCTCCTCGGCGATATAGACGGGGGCAAAGCCGCCGATGCAGGTAAGCTGATAGCGGAAGTCGCGGTTCAGCGCCTCGAACCAATCAGGGAGTTCAATCCACGCCTCGCCGCGGTCATCGAGATGGACGGTCCCGCTGTAGATGTTCATCATTTCGGGACTCTCGACGAAGGAGTGGCTCAGGTACCTGTTCTCCGGATCGAGGGGGTGATCGATTTTGAACGAGCCTCCGCCCTTGGTCAGCGTACCGGTGATGTTGACATCGCCGTCGAAGTAGCCGGCGTAGACCTCACCGTCGTCGGCATAGGCGCTGCCAAAGACTCCGGCATTCCAGCTTCCGAAGGCGGCCCGGCCGTACACACCGTAATTGAACCCCTCTTCCGCGGCGGTGCCGTGCACGCCGTATTTCGAGGCGTCCGGCCACTCACCGTCCACGACTCCGGTGACGCCAAAGAAGTAGCCTCCCCAGGTCGCGGTGGCCTTGCCCGACACGCCAACCGCACCACCCACGCCTCTGACACCGGTACCTCCACCGAATTCGCTCACGGAATGACCGAGTACACCTTCGACGTCGGTTCCCAACTGCCCGTAGGTCTGGTAGAGCGCATGCTTGCCGTAGACCCCCGCGTCTGCGGTGCCGAGCAGGCCGTAATTCCCGGAGGACTGGTGGTCGCCCCGTACCGCGTCTCCCTGCTCCGCCACGCCGTGCACGCCCCAGTTGGATCCGAACCCGCGCCCGTACACACCGGTTGAAGATCGGCCGAGAGCGCCGAAGTTTCCCGTTCCAAGGTGATCGCCGCGCATGCCCATGTAGTGTGATTTGCCGCGCACGCCGAAAGCGATCCCGTCCACCGACGTCGCCTCGCCGTACACGCCTGCTGCGCTGTAGTCGCCGGCGGACTTGCCGTACACGCCGATGCCGGTGCTGTATTCGTCGTTGTTGAACGCGTAGCCGTAAAGGGCGATTCCATCGGGACTGGCGGTCTCCCCGAAGACGGCATAGGCATTTCCTGTCTCAGCTTCGTTAAACGAATAAACGCCGAAGCCCTGGCCGCTGGCGACGTAAGCATCCAGGGCGGCGGTGTAACCGGTTCCGGCGACTGCCTGGGCGGAAATGGCCGTCCCGGCCGCCGTTCTAACGTGGAGCGGACTGCCCGGATTCGTCGTTCCGATGCCGACTTCCAGGTCATCGTCGCAGAATAGGCCGCGGGTCTGGAGGGCATAGGGTGCGGCGCTGACAAGCTGGCGCGGGCTGAGCGTGGTCCAGTTGCCTTCGCCGGATGGATACTCGACTTCGATCTCCAGCCAGCGGGCATCGCCGTTGAAGACCTCGACGCCGAAATCAAGCTGGACGGCGAACCGGCCGGCGGCGACGGGAATGTAGGACAGTCCGACGGTATCGCCGACCTGGTTGCCATCGGTTTCCGCGTCGAACAGCCTGAAGACCATGTCCGCCTCACCGGTCACCGGCTGACCGGCCTGTCGTAGTTCGCCCTGGTAGGTGAAGTAAGTGGGCAGGGCTAGTTGCGCTCCGGCGCTGCCTGCACACACGAGCATGGCCACTGCGGTGGCCGTTGCTGGGAACGTCGCGTGCCTCATGAATGCTCCTCCTGAACCTGGGTTCCGGCGGTCCAGTCCCGGCAATGTCGCAGTGGTATTCCTGCCAAGCCTGACTGTGACAGCCATCCCAACCACCGATACCTGAGACCGGCCGGCCCATACGACCGCCGCATCAGACCACCCTAACTTGCCTCGCTGCTGATTCCAAGCAAAATCGAAGGACCCCGACCGGTGTTCTGGCGGATCTGGAGCCGAGTTGCGACATCGCAAGTCGGGCGAATCCCGGCCGTGTGTCAGAGAAGCCGCGTGTGCGGGACCCGCGCTCGCCGGGCGGTCACACGTCGCCCAGGCGAATCTCGATGAAGGTCAGGTCGTCTTCCAGGCGGATCGCGTTGGAGAACTTCAGCAGGGCCTCTTCCAGTGCATCCATCCGGATGGGAGAGCGGGGATAACCCAGTGAATGCAGGATGGCGATGAGGCCGTCGATTCCCAGCATTCCGCCTGCGGCATCCCTGATCTCCACCGCGCCATCACTGTAAAATAAGAGGCTGTCGCCGCCCCGGACAGTTTCTTCAACTTCCTCGTAATCCGCATCGGTCATGATGCCCAGGGGCAGGCCCGGGTTCTTGAGCAGGCCGTAGCTGCCGTCGGGGTGCGTGAGCAGCACGGGCGGGCCGCCCGCGGCGGCGCAACGGAAGGTGCGATTCTTCAGATCCAGAACTCCGCACACCGCGGTGGCGAAGGACTGATCGCTCTTGATGACCGCGACCAGCTCGTTGTTGACCCTGGCCGTGAACTCGGAGGGGTTTACGACCTCGCGGTGGAAGCGCTCCCACAGTTGGCTGAGATGCATGGTGTAGAGAGCGGCGGCGATGCCGTGGCCCATCACGTCGGCGAGCATCAGGCCGTAACGATCATCATCCAGCGGCTCGATGGCAAAGTAGTCGCCGCCCACGATTTCGTGGGGGATGTAATGGGTGTTGAAGGCGACGCGATCATCTTCGGGCAGTTCGTGCTGCAGCGCCAGCGTCTGGATGGACTTGGCTTTCTCGAGATCGTGCACCACCTCCGAAGCATCTCGGAAGGTCTCCACCCCGCCGACCACCCGGCCCGAATCGTCGCGGATGGGGGCGACGGAGACCAGGGTGGGGATCCTGTCGCCATTCTTTCCCTGGGCATAGACGAGCAACGACCCCGTGGTGCCGGTGCCGGTGATCATGGCCCGGTGGAGGGGACAGTACTCCTCGCCGCAAAGCTGGTGCCCGTCCTTGTCGATATGGCAGAGCACGCTGTCAAAGCACTGCCGCCCGACGACGTCGGCCTCTTCCCAGCCGGTGATGCGCTGGGCCGATCGGCTCCAGTAGGTGATGGTGCGGTCCAGGTCGCAGACATAGACGCCCTCGCTAAGGGAATCGATGATGTCCTTGACACCGACGGCTGAGATGCTCTTCATATCGATCTTCCAAGCGGCCGGCACCGGGTCCGATGCATCCGCCACTGCAAATCACGCGTCAATCGTACCGTAAACACGCCCGAAGCGCGCAGTTCGAGCGCGGAACGTGGGCGATTACCGGTTGAGACGCAGCCCGGCTTGCTCAGACGCTCCGATTCCGGGTGATCCACTTATGGGCACGGTCCCCAGTTGGCGAGAACGGCGAAGACATCGTCGATGTCCACGGTGCCGTCATCGTTCACATCGTACTTGCCGGAACCTTCTCCCCAGTGGGCGAGGATGTCGAAGAGGTCATCGATGTCCACGACCAAATCGTCGTTGACATCCCAAGGGCACGCGGAGCTTGCGCCGTGGACTTGCAGGTCGTCGAGGTACCAGCCGGGCGAGCCGGTGTAG
>CP070772.1:1164487-1168304 GCA_020345805.1 Phycisphaerales bacterium
CAGGATCAGCAGAATCAGGGCCGTCGCGCTCATCAGCCCGAAGGCCACCGAGATCGCCATCGGAATCAGGAACCTCGCCTGGAAGCTGGTCTCCAGCATCAGCGGCGTAAGACCCAGAACCGTGGTGATGGTGGTGAGAAGGATCGGGCGCAGCCGCTGGCGGCCGGCCTCGATCAGGCCTTCCACCAGCCCCGCCCCCTCCTCCCGCAGATCGTTGAAGAAGCGAACGAAGATCAGCGAGTCGTTGACCACGATCCCGCTCAGGGCCACGAACCCGATCATGCTCAGGAAGGTCATCTCAAAGCCCAGCAGCAGGTGCCCCCACACCACGCCGATGATCCCGAAGGGGATCGCCAGCATCACCGCCAGCGGCTGCACGTAACTGCTGAACAGCCAGGCGAGGATCACGTAGATCCCAATCAGGGCCGCCAGGAAACCGACCGGCAATGACTCGAAGGCCTTGCCCATCTGCCTCTGCCGACCCGCCAGCTCGATCCCCACCGCCGGATGCTGGCGCTTAAGGCGCTCAAACTGAGGCCTCAGCACCGGAACCACCGACTCCGGGCTCACCCCCGGGGCGGTGTCCGCGGTCACGCTGATCGCCCGCTTGCGATCCACCCGCCGGATCGCGTTATAGCTGGTGCCCTCCGTCAGCTCGGCGATTTCCTGCAGCGGAACTCGAATCCCTCCCTGACCGATGATCCAGAGATTCTCGATGGTCTGAAGACTCCGCCGCGATTCCTCGTCCAGCCTCACCCGCACGTCGATGTCTTCCCGGTCGGCGGAGAACACGTGCGGATCGAAGCCGAACAGCGCCCCGCGCACCTGCCGGGCGACCTCCGCGACGGTGAAGCCGAGTGCCGCGGCCCCGGGCTTGAGGTGGATCTGCACTTCGCGCTGCCCGATCGCATTGTCGTCGGCGATGTCGACCACGCCATCCATCGTCCCCAGCAGACGCTTCACTTCCTCCACCACGATATCCACCTGATCTCCGTCCTCTCCGGTCACCTGCACGGTGATGTCCGCGCCGCCGGGGCCACCCTGGATTTCGGAGAACTTCAGGCTCTCGATCCCGTCCAGCGGAAGCACCGCATTCCGCACGGCCGCGATCACGTTGGGCGAATCCATCATCCCCGCCGCCTGCCTCACCTCCACCGGCTTCAGCTCCATGAAGAGCTGGCCGACGTGGGTGCCCAGCCCGGCCCAGCCCCAGCCGCTCATCGCGCTGACGTCCGTGCTGAAGCCCACGATGGTGCTTACCGACATGGTCTCCGGCCGGGCGGCCGCGGCATCCTCGATCCGCCGCATCACCGCCTCCGTCGCCTCGATCGGCGTGCCCGTGGGCATCCGAAGATCGACGATGATCGTCTCGGAATCGGAGGTCGCCAGGAACGTGAACACCAGCCGGCCGCCCGCGACCATTCCCAGCGAGATGGTCAGGATCGCGATCGCCAGGCTCAGACTTATGTACCGGTAACGCAGGCAAAGCGCCAACAGCCGCGCGTAGGCAGGAACCAGTTTGCGAAGGATCAGGTGATCGCGCTTCTCCTCCAGCCGACTCACCCACGTCTTGCGCTTCTCGGCCTTCAGCCGGTCGCGATGAACCAGGCTGTGGCCCATGTGGCTGGGAAGAATCAGCACCGCCTCGATCAGGCTCATGGTGAGAGCGCAGAACACCACCCAGGGCAGGGCCCCCAGCAGATCGCCGATCGTGCCTTTGACAAACAGAAGCGGGGCGAAGGCCACGATCGTGGTCAGCACCGTCGCCACTACCGGCCAGAACACCTGCTCCGTGCCCTTGATCGCCGCCACCAGCGACGGCTCGTTGCGGTCGTGCCGGGCGGTGACGTTCTCCGCCACCACGATCGCGTCATCCACCAGCAATCCCAGCACCACGATCAGGCCGAACATGGTCATGAGGTTCAGCGTGATGCCCGCGGAGGTCATGAACAGCAATGTCCCGGCCAGCGCGGTGGCCAGCCCCACCCCCACCCAGAACGCCGTCCGCCAGTTCAGAAACGCCAGCAGGGTGAGGAAAACCAGAAGCGCACCCCACCGGGCATTGCGGGTCAGCAGATCCAGGCGCCCTTCGATGAACCGGGCCAGGTCCGAGTGAGTCTGGAGATGACACCCCTCCGGCAGCGGCGCCGGGGCGTTCAAGCCCAACTCGTAAGCCATCCGCCGGTTGGTGCGCAACGGCCGTCCGGCCCTTTCAGACCCGCCCTGCGCCCCCATCCAGTTGATCGCCTCGAAGATCCGGTCCCGCCACTTGGGCTCGAAAACCGCCGTCTCGTCACCCGAGCCATAGCTGCGCCCTGCCGCGTATGCCCGGACCATCTCGGCGATCTCGACCGCGTCCTGATCGCCGACCTTGAACACCATCAGCCCGACCGTCGGCCCGCGCCCCTTTTCCGTTCGGAACGACGACCTGATCTGCTCGTCGACGAAGTATTCCCGCACGTCCGCCACGTCACCGACCCGCAGCACTTGTCCGTCCGCCGTGGCCTTCACCACAATCTGCCGGATCGCCTCGGCCCGCTCGGCCACCCCCATCGTCCGCACGTTGATGTTCCCCACACCCGTGCGCACCGTCCCCCCGGGAACGTCGGTCATCCACGCCCTGATCGCGTCGCTGACATGCGGCAAACTGAGCCCGTGCGCCAGCAGTGAATCGGCGGACACGTCCACGCGAATCTCATAATCGCGCACCCCCGTGGTCAGCACGTCGCCCATCCCCGGCAGCGTCTTCAGATCATCGCGGATCTCCCGAATCACCCGTTTCATCACCGCTTCGTCCGCCTCGCCGTACAGCGAAAGCATGATCGCATGCATCAGCGGCTCCAGCTCCGCGACCTGGATGCGCTCCGCTTCCTCCGGCAGATCGGTCAGGGAATCGATCGCCCGCTCCACCTCGTCCGTGGCCTTTGCGACATCATCGACGCCGTCCCGGAACTCGACCAGGATGCTGCCCCGGCCCTCTGAAATGGCGGTCGTGAGCTTCTCGACCTCGTCCAGGTCCGACAGCTTGTCCTCCACCTTCCTCGCCAGGCTCTCTTCGATCTCCTCCGGCGTCGCCCCGGGATAGGGCAGCGACACGCTCGCCGATTCCGGCGTCATCTCCGGGAAAAACTCCCGCGTCATCGTCAGCGCGCAAGCGATGCCCGCGACGAGGAATGTCGCCATCAGGAGATTCACCGGCACCGGCCGGGTCACGCCAAACCGCGGAAGGCTCACCGTTGATCCTCCCCGCCTGCCGAACTCACCGCCTCCACTTTCATCCCGTCCTGCACCGAGCGCGAAGGATTCACCACCACCAGCTCGCCTTTCTGAAGCGGATCCTTCAGCACCACCCACTGAACGTCCGGCAGCCCCAGCTCCGAGTGTTGCCTCTCCAACTGGAAATCGATCTGAGCCGTGCGGCTCACGACCCGACCGTCCTCGATCAACTGAATGCGATCACCCATCAGCGCCCGCCGGGGGACAATCCACCGCAGGGAGTTCTCCGACGAGGTGACCATGGCTCGCAGGAACTGGCCCGGGGCCAGTCCCCCCGGCCCATCCGGATCCTGCCCCACCTCCGCCCAGACCGTCATGGTCCGCGTCGCCTGATCATCTTCCGGAGCGATCCTCGCCACCCTCGCCGGCCAAGACCGGGTCACGCTGCCGCTGGAACGAAGCATCACCTCGTCCCCCACCCTCACGCTCGACCGCGCCCCGGCGGGTATCCGCAGCCCCACCTCGATCCGGCTGAGATCGACCACCCTTGCCACCCGCTGGCCCACGGCGAGATTCTCACCCCTGTCCACATCCACGTACT
>CP070772.1:1168404-1172189 GCA_020345805.1 Phycisphaerales bacterium
CTCCTATTCGTATCTCAGCGCCACCATCGGATCGACCTTAGTCGCTCGCCGTGCCGGGACATAGCCGGCTGCAAGCGCCACGGCCAGCAACACCACGCCAACTCCGAGGAACGTGACCGGATCAGTGCCGCCGACACCGTAAAGGAACGACTGAATGCCCAATCCAACCGGCATCGCCAGCGCGACTCCAATCAGGATACCGATCACCGCCAGTCGCAGGCTGCGACCGATCACCATCCGCATTATGTCATTCCGCTCCGCGCCCAGCGCCATGCGTACTCCGATCTCATGCGTGCGCTGCACCACGGCGTAGGACATCACCCCATACAGCCCGAGGCTCGCAAGTGCCAGAGCCAAGACCGCCAGAGTCGTGAAAAACATGAGCGACATGCGATCATCACGCAGCCAGCGATGTACGATATCATCCACGGTTTCGAAATCATGCACCGGCACGCTCGGATCGAGAGAGCGGATCGCGTTCCGCAGGGCGGGGATCGCGTCCACAGGATCTCCCGCGGTCCGGGCTGCGACCACCATTGACGGCAATGGTCTCTGCTGATGCGGCAGGTAGAGCGTCGGCGCAGGCGGCCCTCCATAGAAGGCACGCCCCGAATCTGCCACCACACCCACGATCGTAATCCACTCGACGGGTGACGTTTCCGAATCCAGAGTTACCCGCCGACCGATCGGATCCTCATCGCGCCAGTAACGCCGGGCCATTCGCTGGTTTACAATCGCCACCGGTTGCGTATCTGAACGGTCCTGATCTGAGAAAAAGCGGCCGCTGATGAGAGGTACTTCCAGCGTTCTGAAGAAATCGGAAGTGACGACTTGATAGCCTCGCACATCCTGCTCGGTGGCTTCCTCGACATCGTATCCTTCGACCTTCACGCGGGCGTAGGCCGTGCCGCCACCCAATACGGGCAGACTCAGAGCCGCCCCCGCCGACTCGACGCCGGGCAGCGCCTCAATGTTCCGGAGCATTTCTTCATAGAAGTTCGCGCGTTGTTTGTCGTCCCGGTAGCGGTAAGTCGGTACATCAACCTCCGCGGAAATAAGATGATCGGTATTGAAACCAAAGTCGATGTTCTTGACCGCCTCGACATGTCGAATTACCAAGCCGCAGCAAATCAGCAGAGGAAGCGCGATGGCCAACTGCGCCGCGACGAGTCCGTTGCGCAGCCGGTTCTTGGAGCGTCCCGTCGACGCCGTCATGGCTCCCTCCTTCAGAGTCTCGTTCAACGACACCCGCGACGCCAGCACGGCCGGCGCAAGTCCGAAGAAGAGGGCAGCAGCGCACGACATGATGAACGTGTAGGCCAGCACCTCCGGATGTAGCCCAAGTTCGTCCGGAAGCATGGGAACTCCTTCCACTCTCGCCATGAACAAGTCAATCGCCCAGACTCCGAACAAAAGCCCCAAGGCGCCGCCGAGGAGGGCCAGCAGCAGACTCTCGATCAGGAGTTGACGGATGATGCGCAGGCGTCCCGCACCGAGCGCGACCCGGACTGCAAATTCCTTCGCCCTCGAAGTGGCTCGCGCCAGCAGGAGGTTCGCGAGGTTGGCGCAGGCAATCAACAGCACGAGCCCCACAGCGGCGAGCAGAGCATATGACGCAAGTTGGTCCTTCCGGGAGAAGATATGTTCCGAAACCGGCCGCAGGACCACGCCGAAGTCATCCTCGGGATCCGGATTCGCCGCCGACATCTGAGCCGCAAGCACCGCAAGCTCCGTCTGAGCCTGCTCGATTGTGACATCCGGATTGAGCCGGGCAATCGCTCGAAAATGGCGATCGTCATCCTCCACTCCCGCAGGGTCGATCAGAATCGGAGTCAACACGTCGGCGCTGAACCAGAAGTAGTCAAGCTCGAACTCTCGAGTCAGAACCCCGATGATCGTGTGGGGGAGGTCATTGAGGATGAGGGTATTCCCCAGCACACCCTCGCTCCTGGAGTACTTCCGCTGCCACAGTTGGTCGGTGAGAACCACAACCCTTCCAGCCCCCGGCACATCTTCCCCGATCTGCGGCAGGCGACCGATCTGGGTCTCAAAGCCGAGCATTGGCAGCAGATTAGGGGTGGCCGTCGCACTGGTGATTCGTTCCGGTTCGACATCCCCGCTGAGGATGAATGTGTTCAAGCCGGACAGGCCCATATCCACGAACGATCCGGTCTGGCCTCGCCAGTTCATGTACGCCTTGACGCTGAGCGGCCAGTCATCTTCGCGCTCCGTGGTGGTTCGGATGAACACGACCTCATCCACATCCGTCACCCGCAGCGTCATCCTCTGCATCGCATTGATCGTCGTGAACATGCCGGTGTTCACGCCGATACCCAGCGCCAGCGTGACGACCGCGATGACCGTGAAGCCCGGGGTTTTGGCCAGCATGCGGAAGGCGAAGCGGATGTCTTGAATTATCGAATGCACGGCTGATTCCTATTCACATCTCAAAGCCGCCATGGGATCGACCTTTGCCGCCCGCCGCGCGGGGATGTAACATGCAAAAAGCGCCACCGCGGCCAGCAGAAGGGGGACGCCGATGAACGTTACCGGATCGGTCGTGGCGACTTCGTACAGCAGGCTTCTCAGGACACGGGTCGCCGCCAGCGAGATGGCCAAACCGATCGCCAGTCCGATCCCGGTAAGCGCCATTCCGTTACAGAGCACGACGCGCATTACGTCGGACTGCCGCGCCCCCAGCGCCATGCGAATTCCGATCTCGCGCGTGCTCTGGCCGACCGTGCACGCCATGACTCCATAGAGCCCGGCGACCGCGAGACCCAGTGCGATAGCGGCAAAGGCGCCCAGCAGATGAAGGGAGAAGCGGCGCCTCGCCAGCGCGTCGGCGATGCGCGTATCCATGGTGGCCACCCGCAGCAGCGGCATGTCCTTGTCAAGCGCCCATACTTCGCCGGCGATCGCGCTCACCAGCACTTCGGGATCAGATGACGTACGGACCGCGACGTACATCCACTGCTGCGCCCATTGCGAGTAGGGCTGATAGTAAGTCATTTGAGAAACGGATTCGAGATCGGCCCGCTTCACCGACCCGACCACGCCGACGACCGTCAGCCAGGGTAGCCGTCCGCCGAGTGCGGGATCCCTGATTCGCTTTCCGATCGGCGACTCCCCGGGCCAGACCCGCTCTGCGAACGTCTCGTCAACGATCGCCACGGGCGGGCTGTCGATGCTGTCCCGCTCATCGAAACACCGCCCGGCAATGACCGGGATCTTCATCGTCTCGAAATAGTCCCACAGCACGGTGCGCGCATCAGCCTTGAGTTGCGACTCGCCGGACCCCGCGGCGTATCCCTCCACGACGATCGGCGCGAAAGATTCCCCCGGGGCCAGGGGCAGCACCGACATGCCGCCGGCCGACTCCACGCCGGGCAGGGCGGCGATGCGCTCGCCGAGCTCTTCATAGAACCGGCGATACGCATCCATGTCCCTCCCGTAAGCGCGATTCTCCGGCAGTTGGAAGGACAACACGTTCTCCGGAGAGAATCCGGGATCGACGGCGGTCAATTTCCAGAAGCTGTGCATCAGCAGGCCCGCGCCGGTCAGCAGAGCCGCCGCGAGACTCAGTTCCGTCACCACCAAGAGCCGGCGCACGGACCAGCGCTGACGGATGAACGATCGCGGGCCGATCAGGCTTCGTCCCGTGTCCCGAACGGTCCGGTTCAGGTCGACCCGCGAGACGGCCCATGACGGCGCAAGCCCGAAGACGACTGCGGTGACCATGGACAGAACGAACGTAAACGCCACCACCGAGGTGTCCACACCGA
>CP070772.1:1172289-1176061 GCA_020345805.1 Phycisphaerales bacterium
GCTGGCCAACTACTTCGTTGACAGCTTCGACATCTTTGATGCCGGCGGCAACGTGGTGGCCATGGAGATCAACGCGCTGACCCTCCTGGGCAGCAACTTCGTCGATCTCACCCTTTACAACGACCAGGGTGCCCTCATCGGTTCGTTTGGCGGCCCCGGGCCTCCCAGCGGCAACCGCTTCGGCGTCCTGGTGACCGGAGCCGACACCATCGGCGTTCTCAACGTCTATGATCCGGGCGGAGGTGCCGAGGGTGTGATGGCTGTCACCACCTACATCGTGCCCGCTCCGGGCGCTCTGGCCTTGCTCGGCCTTGCCGGCCTGGCCCGTCGTCGTCGTCGCTGATTCCCCTTAAGCGACTGCGTCGACAACACGACACGTTCCACACCGCGGGTCCCACACCGCGGTGTGGTTCTTTTAAGGATCATCTGCTCGCCCTGATCGCCTCACCGCATCGGCATCTACCGCGCCGCATGGTAGGCGGCGGTCGTCGCCATCCCCGCTTTGAGTCATGGACCGCTCATGCGGTGTTGGCGGCGACCGTTCACCGCCACCCCCACATCCCTTCCCCCAGCCCTGTTTAGCCCGGGTATCCGACATTTTCTGAAGGGCAGCGCGAGGTCTCTTTAGCGCTATCGACGACTTCTCCTTCCACCCCCCTCCGTCGATGGACCAGCGCCGGTGGAATTCTGTCCGCCCCAACACCGCGACAACTTGTCGAGCGAAGCGTATGAGGACTATTGGCAATTCCGCCAAATCGCCAAAGACTCCTCCGCCTGTCCTTACCCTGCCCTCTCCTGCCCCGCTGACGCCCATCTGGCCCCCTCTCATCTTCATCAGATGAAAACAACCTGATATTGGACCAGTCCCGTTTTTGTGTGGTTTTCATATCGCTTTTGGTGCCGTTGGATGGTCTCTTCCCCAGCCGGCGGCTCAGCCGGCGGGACCGTGCGGACGACTTCCTGCGGGCCATGCAATTGACCCGTCGCATCCCCGCACGAGGGTACGAGTTCCGCAAAAGCCCTTGCCATCGGGAGGTTGGACATGTCGTTCACCATCAACGGGCGCGCTTCTTGTTCACTCGATTCAGATCCCCCCGGCAAGAAACTGTCGGACAGTCAACCGCTCAGGGGGGATGTCCCCGGGCGCAGGTTGAGGCGCGACTCCCCGGCAGAGCCGCGGGCTCCGTGAAGACTCGGCCGTGCGGCCGGGGACTCGACCGCGAGCACCGCCTGCGTCCGCTCACGCAGGACCCGATGATTATCCTGCGTGCCTTCCACACTTTTTAACGAAGCGAATCGATCTCAATTCGATCAGATCAGCTTGGTCTGGCCCGGCATGGCCACCGGTGGCAGGGGAAGATCTCCGAACTCATAGGTGGGCGGGGTCAGGTCCAGCTCGGAGTTCATCGCCTGCTCCCAGGTGACTTCCTGGCCGGTGTAGGTGGACATGCGGCCCATGATCGCGCAGAGCGTGGACTCGGCCACCTGGCGGGCTTCGTTGTAGTGCGTGCCGCCTTCAATGCTCGCGATCAGGTCCTTGTGCTCCTGCACGTAGGGGTTGGGGTTGTCCGCTTCGAACCGCCAGGAATTCGCACCTCTGATGACCGTCTCATGCTGCGTGGTGGCGGAACCGATCGTTCCGTGCACCACCTCGTGCACGCGATTGGCGCAGCCGTCGATCTGCCGGCAGGTGCTGAGCACGAACACGTTATTGGGATACTCAAACTCCACGGCGAAATGATCGAAGATGTGGCCGTAGATCGGATCGGTCCGGACCTGGCGGCCTCCGAGACCCATGGCGCGGATCGGGTGATCGCCGATGGCCCAGTTGACCACGTCGATGTTGTGCACATGCTGCTCGACGATGTGGTCGCCGGACAGCCAGGTGAAGTAGAGCCAGTTGCGCAGCTGCCACTCCATGTCGGACCATTCCTTGCGCGGTTCGTTCACCCACAGGCCGCCCTGATTCCAGTAGCAGCGTGCGGCGACGATGTCGCCGATGGCCCCCGCGTGAATCCGGTATATCAACTCCTGATAGCGGGCCTCATGGCGGCGCTGAGTGCCGGCGACGATGGAGAGGCCCTTGCGGTCGGCCATCTCCCCGGCGGCGATCACCTTGCGAATCCCGACCGGATCCACCGCGACGGGTTTTTCCATGAAGACGTGGCATCCGGCCTTCACCGCCTCCTCCAGGTGGAACGGCCTGAAGTGCGGCGGGGTGGCCAGGATCACCGCATCCACCCCGTCGGCGATCAGTTCCTTGTATCCGTCGAAGCCGACAAAGCAACGGCTGTCGTCGAACTTCGCCCGCTCATCCCGCTTCTCCAGCGCTTCTCGGGAACCGTCCACCCGGTCGCGGAAGACGTCGGCCATGGCCGCGATCCGCACCCGCGGCGAGGCCTGCATGCACTGGGCCGCCGCCCCCGTGCCGCGCCCGCCGCAACCGATCAGGCCGACCCGGATCTCATCGGACCCCGCGGCGTGAGCGCTGCGGCTTACCGCCAGTTCCGCCGCGGCAAGAGAACCCGCCGCCGCTATCGCCGAGGTCTTCATGAAGTCTCTGCGGGTGACGGAGTCGCCGTTGTCGTTCTTGCTGTTGGTGTTCATCGGATTCTCCTCGGGAATGTCGCTGCGGGGCGGTGAAGCCTCACAGCGCGAAAATACGGTCCATGCGCTCGGCGATATCCGCCAGGCGCTCAGCGCCCCCGCCGCCGACCTCGGCCGTCGCCCAGCCGTCATATCCAATCTCGTCCAGGGCCTTCATCACCTCCGGCCAGTTGCAGTCGCCCTCCAGCAACTCCACGCTGAACCCCTTCCAGAGTCCCTCGTCGTTTCGCTTGGAGCGGCTGAATTCCTTGATGTCCAGCTTGAGGATGCGCTTGCCCAGTATCCTCACCCACTGCTCGGGCCAGCCGTAGTTGACGATGTTGCCCACGTCGAAGTACCAGCCGACGTTGGGGCTCTCCAATTCATCGACGTAGCGGGCCGCCTCCAGCGGGCTGAGCAGGAAGTTGTTCCACACGTTCTCGATGGCGATCTTGATGCCCAGCTCCTCCGCCAGGGGCAAGATCTTGCGTATCTCCGCCTGCGATCGGGTGTAAGCGTCGGCGTAGGAGACGTGCTCGTTTACCACCGCGGGAACCAGCAGCACGGTGGACGCCCCATAGAGCTGCGCATCGCGCAGCGCCGTTTCCAATCCCCTCAGGCCCCGTGCCCGCACTTCCGAATCCGGATGCGAGAGGGTGTCGCGCCAGTGGACCGAATCGACCACGCCGTGAATGACCAGCCCTGTGGCATCTCGCGCCGTGATCAGCTCATCGGGATCCAAGTTGTTGGGGCTGTCCGGCTCAATGCCGTCGAAGCCGAGATCTTTCACCAGGGTGAACTTCTCCAGCAGGGTCAATTCACCGGCGACCATTCCCAGCTTGATGGCCTTGCGGATCGAGCGTTTTTTCGCCGGCACGGTCTGCACATCGGCCATGGCGGCCCTCCTTCCCACCCCCTCCACGACTCCCAGCGATGCCGCGGCAATGACGCCGCCGCCGGTCCTGATGAAATCCCTGCGCGTGAATGACCTGTCCATCGGGCACTTCTTCTTCAATCCAGCGCTCGCGGCGACCTCCACCGCACCGCGCGGGCGGCATTCGGAACGCCAATCCTACAGGAACTGAGTCTGCCCGGGCATGGCCACCTCGGGAAACGGCTTGTCCCCCATCTCCCAGACCTCCGGGGTGAGGTTCTCCTGGGAATTCATCGCCTGCTCCCAGGTGAT
>CP070772.1:1176161-1179912 GCA_020345805.1 Phycisphaerales bacterium
TTTCGCTCCATCTCGCTTCGATGCGAGTTATCCGGTTTCGTTCTCATCTTCATCCTGCGGGCCGTAATCGATCAGCGGCTCGACCGGCCGGGGGAAGAGGATCCAGTCGCCGTCGTAACCTTCCTTGTCAACGGGTTGCCCTCTCACCATGTCGTCCAGGGGAAGCCATCGCATGGCGCCCTCGTGGTTGGGCAGGCCGGTGGCGCTATAGATCGGAGGCCGGCCGCCGTCATCGTCGCGGTCGTAACCGATGGAATACAGCACCGGCTCGCCGTCGATCAGTGCGTATCGCATGGGCTGGCCGTCGAACCGATCGGGCGGAACCTCCGGCAGCAGTTCGGGCGTCAGCAGATCGAGGTTCTCCGGCCAGGCGCCTTGGCGGCGGTGATGCAGCTCCAGGGCCAGCGCCACGAGGACCGCATCGCGCTGGAAGATCGCACGTTCCGCGTTGATGTGGACCCTGCCAAGGGCGGGCATGAGCATGGCGGGCAGCATGTACTTCACGCGCGAGATCTTCCCGACCTTCCACTCGGTGATCTGCGCTTCGAGTTCCGAGCTGCCCGTCTCCCACAGCGGCAGTCGGGACTCGATTTCGACCCGGTCCATCAGGCGGTTGTATGCGCTGCTGACTTCCCGCCGCGAGGCGATGATCAGTCTCGCCCCCGGCGCCAGCAGCACTTTGCCCACATCGCTCAGGCCGCCCTCGAGTCCGATGGCCCGGTCGAAGCCGCTGCCGCTCCCGATCCTGAGCATCGCCTCCAGGCCGTCGGCGGTGATGCGACCGTCGCCGTCTCCATCGTCGGTGTATGTCCGCTGCACGATGTCCTCGAACGTCATGCGTTCGCCCGACAATCGCACGGTGAACAGATCGTCACCGGCGGCGAAGATGTGGGCGAGCTGGTTGAGATGCTCGTCCGTCAGCGATTGCGGGTGGGTGACGAGAACGTCTGCGACCGCGTTGATGGCGAGTTGCGCGTTGGAGAAGCCGACGAGATCGTTGATGATGATGGGATGCTCGCGGACGTGGCGGGCCATGCCGAGCATTGTGCGGGTGTCGGCGACGACGGTGTCGCCATCGCCCTCGGCGGCGGCCCTCTGCACGTCAAGAGCGAGGACCTTGGTCGCCCGCCTCATCTCCGAGAGGTATGGCAGCTTTACGGAGAGCAATGAGTGGCGAATCGAACCGTCATCCTCCGATTCCTCCTCGGGCCAGTCGCCGGGCCAGAGTTCGCGATCCTCCGGGGCGACCGTGTGGGAGACGAAGTATCCGAAGGCGGGAATCACCGCGGCCCCGCGGATTATCCCCAGCGCTTCCTGCTGCCGGTCGAGGAACGCCGTCACCTCCTGCCAGCCGGCCTCGCCGGGCCGGGGAGTGCGACTCCATCGCTCGAACTTCGGGAGATCCTCCAGAAGCATCAGGCCTGAGCGATACACCGGCCAGGCGCGGTCCTCCGTCGGTGCGGCCGTCGACTGGGCATTGAGGCGCTGCAGATAGTCCACGGACGGCGATGCAGTTTGCGTGAAGAAGTACACCCCGTACCCGACATACAGGATGAGCAGCACGCCGATGAGTTGCAGAGAACGGATCATGGAGCGGACGGCCGCCGGCCGGTTGCGCTTCTTTGCGCGGCGGATGAGTTTCGCCGCTTGCCGCACATCGCCGAAGGATGCGACCAGTTCCTCTGCGGAAGCTCCGGCGTCCAGGCCGTCGGCGAAGTGGGAGATCAACTCCTCGGCCACCGCGGCCTTCTCCAGGCGCCAGAGGCGCGTGCGCTTCACGCAGCGCGTCAGCAGGTCGGCGACGGGCTGGGGAAGGTCCGCGGCCGCGATGAGGTGGCGGTGGCTGCGGCGCCGGTCGAGGCGACCTCGGATCACGTCCCGCATCGGGGTGTGGAACATGAAGGTCCAGAAGGCCGATCGCTCGGCGGGGCGGTCGGTGGGAGCGGTGGTGGTCATGCCAGTGCTCCTTTCCGGGCGCATCCTTCCGGCGAGGGCCCCAGCAGGCCCCGGACGGCCGCGATCGATCGTCCCAGAGCTTCCTGCCGGCGCGAGTTCCTCGCCAGGCGCCGGAGGCCGCGGCTGGTGATCTCGTAGTACCGGCGTCGGCGTCCGGTGGGGAGAGCCTCCCACTCGCCTCGCACAAGTCCTTTGGCCTCAAGGAGATAGAGATGAGCATAAACCTCGCAATGCCCGCCGGGAATCGGTCCGTTGCCGGTTCCGGGGGTGAGGGCGGTGACGAGCTCGTAGCCGCTCATCCGGCCGCTTTCCAGGGCCTTCAGCACCGCCGTGAGGCCGATATTCTGCATGGTTTTCCGGTCTGGGGGCATGAATGGGCCTCCATCTGGTGTTCTTATGCTTTGTTATACATAGTATATCGCACAAGTGATCCCGCTGATCCCGATTTTCTTGCAGATTTCCATCCGCGGGGCCTATTCGCGACCCGGCGGTTCCGGCTGCGGCCCGCGGCCTTACACTTGGGGCATGAGGCAAGGGGATCCGTCAGATCCGAAACGGTTCTTCACCGCGAGCCGGTGCGCAGCGTCGGTCGTGGCAGTGATGCTTGCGATGTCCGGCCTCGCCGATCCGATTGCCCAGTGGCGCGACAATCCGCCACCGACGGAGGATCCCCCCGCGGCGGCACCGGAGGAGGAGCCGGCTGCTCCGCGCCGGCCGGTGCTGGACAATGCCCCCCGTGCCGAGCAGCAGACGTTGAGCAGTCTGCTCACCGCCGAGGCCTGGCCGCGCCGGGCGATCGCGGCAATCTGCCTGGAGCGATACGGCTGCGATCGAAGCGGCGAGATCCTCCGGACGCTGATGAAGGACCGCGACTGGCAGGTCCGGGCCTTTGCCGTTCGTTCACTGGCGATGCGGCGCATCAGCGCAGATGAAGGATGGTTTGCAGATGAGCATGAACCGCGGGTTCTGCGCACGGCACTGCGCTGCCGGTATCCGGTGGAAGCGGAGCGGCTCTCGCGCGGCGCACGGTATCTGGCCCGCTCCGACAATCTGGAAGAGAAGATGCTGGCGGTGGAGATCGGGGCCGCCAGCGGAGACGAGGAGTTGATCGAGCTTGCCAAGGAAACGGCCCGCAAGATCATCCTCCGGATGGATCGGACGGAGGCGGGCGCTCTGTCGCCGCGTCTCGCCGCCATTACCGACACCTACGATCGGCGCAAGCGTCAGAGCTGGCAGAAATGGATGAGACAGCAGGGATCGCGGTTCGCCGTCAGGCCCGGGTATTTCGTTCCCGAAGGCGATGTTCCGCAGCCCCCCTCGCTGTTCGCAGCGCTTCCCTCGGAGCGTTTCGCCGCTCTGCAGGATTACATCAACACCCTGGGGGACCGCGATATCGACCTGGCCATCTGTCTGGACTGCACGGCGAGCATGTCCGGCGAGCTCGCCGCGGCCCAGGGGGGGATCGATGACATGATGCTCTTTGTCGGCGACATGGTGGCATCGCTGCGGGTTGCGCTGGTCGCCTATCGCGATCGGGGGGACGACTTCGAGACCAAGGCCGGCGACTTCACCACGAACATCGCCGAGGCCCGCCGACGTTTGTGGCAACTGCTGGCGGACGGGGGCGGCGACACGCCGGAGGCGGTGTATCCCGCCCTCCGCCTGGCCTATACCCAACTGACATGGATGTACGATCACGACAAGGTGCTGGTGCTCGTCGGCGACGCCCCGCCGCACGTGGGATTTGGGGGAAAGTGCATCGATCTGGCCCGCCGCGCGCAGGAGGATACGGAAC
>CP070772.1:1180012-1183613 GCA_020345805.1 Phycisphaerales bacterium
CCTCACCGTCAAGAGCGACGACGTCGAGGGACGCACCAAGATCTATGACTCGATGGTCAAGGGCATCAACACGCTTGAAGCGGGCATGCCCGTGGTCTTCGACGTGCTCTGCCACGAGATCCGCGGCCTGGGCATGAACATCACGCTTGAGAAGCAGCAATTGGAAGGTGGAAGCCTGCTGTGAGGGAGTAACGGGTTGATGGCTGTCAGTCGGTTCCCACGACCGCACCTGCCCCCGACCGGGGGCATTGAGAACCGCAGACTGAGGGCCGGGCACTGATGACAAAAGGCCGAAAGCGAAAGCTGAGAGCTGACCATGGCTGAAAGTGTTTACGATCGCGTCAACGACTACGGATCCGTCAAGATCGCCCTCGCCAGCCCCAATGACATTCGGTCCTGGAGCTTTGGTGAGGTAAAGAAGCCGGAGACGATCAACTACCGCACCTACCGGCCGGAGAAAGATGGGCTGTTCTGCGAGCGCATCTTCGGGCCGGAGCGAGACTACGAGTGCGCCTGCGGCAAATACAAGGGCACCAAGTACAAGGGCATCATCTGTGATCGCTGCGGCGTGAAGGTGACCCACAGCCGGGTCCGGCGCAAGCGCATGGGCCATATCAATCTCGCGGCGCCCGTGGTGCACATCTGGTTCTTCAAGGCCCTGCCCAGTCGCCTCGGCACGCTGCTGGATGTCAAGACCGCGGATCTTGAGAAGGTCATCTACTTCCAGGACTACGTGGTCACCGATCCCGGGTCCACGGATCTGGAATACAAGCAGGTTCTCACCGAGGACGACCACCGCTCCGCGGTGGAGAAGCACGGGGCCTCCGCGTTTACCGCGATGATGGGTGCCGACGCGGTCCGGGAACTTCTGGAGCAGATCAATCTTGCCGAGGTCTCGATCGGCCTCCGCGATGATCTGGGCAATACCCGCAGCAAACAGAAAATCAAGGATCTTTCCAAGCGGCTGAAGATCGTCGAACAGATCCGCCACAGCGGCAACAACCCGTCGTGGATGGTCCTGGACGTGATTCCCGTGATTCCCCCGGACCTGCGCCCCCTCGTGCTGCTGGAAAGCGGCAACTTCGCCACCAGTGACCTCAACGATCTCTACCGTCGAATCATCAATCGCAACAACCGCCTAAAGAAGCTGATGGACCTCAATGCTCCCGAGGTCATCATTCGCAACGAGAAGCGAATGCTGCAGCAGGCGGTGGACGCACTGTTCGACAACGGCCGCTGCCGGCGCCCCGTGCTCGGATCCAGCAACCGCCCGCTCAAATCGCTCACGGACATGATCAAGGGCAAGCAGGGACGATTCCGTGAAAACCTGCTGGGCAAGCGCGTCGACTACTCTGCCCGGTCGGTCATCGTGGTCGGCCCGGAGCTCAAGCTCTGGCAGTGCGGCCTTCCCAAGAAGATCGCGCTGGAGCTCTACCAGCCCTTCATCATCCGCAAGCTCAAGGAGCACGGCCTCGCCGACACCATCAAGTCCGCCAAGCGCATGCTCGAACGGAGGGATCCGGAGGTCTGGGACATCCTTGAGCAGGTGATTTACCAGCACCCGGTGTTGCTGAATCGAGCCCCCACCTTGCACCGCATGGGTATCCAGGCCTTCGAACCCGTGCTGGTGGAGGGCAACGCGATCATGATCCACCCGCTGGTGTGCACCGGCTACAACGCCGACTTTGACGGCGATCAGATGGCCGTTCATCTTCCGCTGTCCGTGGAAGCGCAGGCCGAGGCACACGTGCTGATGCTCTCAACTCACAACATCTTCAGCCCCGCCAACGGTCGGCCCCTGGTCTCGCCCAGCCAGGACATTGTAATGGGCATGTACTTCCTTACCTACTGTGACGAGGAAGGGGATGATCGTCCCGCGGAACAGTTGCCGACGTTCCGCGACCAGTTCGAGGCCATGCTCGCCTATGACCTTGGCCACATCCGCCTGCAGCAGCGCATCGTCGTGCGTCTGAAAGGGTTCGACGAAGTTGTCACCCGCGAGGACGATTCTCCACAGCCGATGCCGAAGAACTGCCGGTTGGTGACAACCGTGGGGCGGATCCTGTTCAGCGATATCCTTGCCGAAGGCATGCCGTTCTACAACTGCACCCTGGGTAAGAAGGGATGCAGCCGGGGAATCGACGAGGTCTACGCACGGTTGGGCAGACCCGCCACCCTGCGGCTGCTCGATGACATGAAGGAGATGGGGTTCAAGAGTTCGACCATCTCCGGCCTGTCCATCGGCATCACCGACCTGCGGATTCCCGATGCCAAGCAGCAGTTGATCGATCAGACACAGAAGAGGGTGGATCGGGTCGAGAAGGCCTATGACGCCGGCGCCATCACCGAACGCGAGCGTCACAACCAGCTTCTCGACCTCTGGGCTCACTGCCGGGAGCAGATCACCAAGCAACTCGTCTCAACGCTGAGGAATGATCGTCGCGACCCGGATACCGGTGCCGAACTGCCCACTGATTCGGCGGCGGGGAATCGCTACCTGAACCCGGTATTCCTGATGTCCACCTCCGGGGCGAGAGGCAACATCAGCCAGATGCAGCAGCTTGCGGGCATGCGCGGTCTGATGGCCAAACCCTCCGGCGAGATCATCGAGACGCCGATTCGGGCGAACTTCCGGGAAGGCCTGAACGTTCTGGAGTACTTCTCCTCGACCCACGGTGCCCGCAAGGGTCTGGCCGATACCGCTCTGAAGACCGCCGATTCCGGTTACCTGACCCGCAAGCTCTATGACGTCGCCCAGTCTGCCGTGATCATCGAGCAGGACTGCCGGACCAAGCGGGGCATCCCCAAGCGAGCGATTTACAAGGGCGAGGAGGTCGACGTGCCTCTGAGCGAGGTCATCATCGGCCGCAGCAGCCGTCAGACGATCCGAAACCCGATCACGGATCAACTGATCGTGGACGAGAACCAGCTCATCACCGGCGAGATTGCCTCCAAGATCGAGGCCCTGGGCATCGACTCGGTTCAGGTGCGCAGCCCGCTGACCTGCGACACGCCCAACCGTGTCTGCGCTCTGTGCTACGGCATGGACATGTCCACGGGACAACTTGCCGAAGAGGGGCTGGCCGTGGGCACCATTGCCGCCCAGTCCATCGGCGAGCCGGGCACCCAGCTTACGATGCGGACCTTCCACACTGGCGG
The DNA here is from genome assembly GCA_020345805.1 of Phycisphaerales bacterium. Taxonomy (GTDB): domain Bacteria; phylum Planctomycetota; class Phycisphaerae; order Phycisphaerales; family SM1A02. The sequence continues at coordinate 1,183,172 of CP070772.1, forward strand.
CGTCGCGGCCCGCGGGCTGGTGGAGACCAGTCACAAGACGAACCACAGCGGCACCATCGATCTGCGCGACTGCAACGAGGTCGAAGTCGACATCGGCGATCGCGTCATCCTCACTGCCCTGAAGCGCAACGGCGAGATCGCCGTGCTCGACGAGCGGAAGCGGGAACTGGAGAAATTCAAGGTCCCCTACGGGGCGGAGTTCAGAGTTCGACCCGGGGACAAGGTCAAGAAGGGGCAGATCCTCGTGGAGTGGGACCCGCACCGCGTCCCCATTCTCGCCGAGAAGACCGGCACCGTCCGCTTCAAGGACATCATCGTGGACGAGACGGTCCGACAGGAGCAGACCAAGGGTGGCGGCAGCGAGTTGATCGTCATCGAGCACACCGGCGAAAAGCACCCGCAGATCATCATCGAGGACCCCGAGGGCTCAATCCTGGATTTC
>CP070772.1:1183713-1187203 GCA_020345805.1 Phycisphaerales bacterium
GGCGGTGGGCATGGAGGAGCCGATCGCTGGTCTTGAGGCGGAACGGCAAGTGTAGGCGGCCGGGCGGCCCGCTCAAGGCGCTTGATCGACATCGGCTGACGCGGGCAGACGGCTTCGGAAGAAGTCGATGGTCAACTCGTCCACCTCCGGGCTCGTCCAGCGCAGATCGTTGTGATCGCCTCCGGGAATCTCGACGTATCGGGTCTGCTCGGAGGCCGCCCCGGCCAGGCGCCGGCCGTGAGCCACGGGCACGATGCGGTCTGCATCGCCGTGGATGAGCAGCAGGGGGCGGTCGATCCTGCCGATGGCGTCAACCGGCCGGGCATCGTCGGGAATGAACAGCTTCGCCAGTGATCGGCCGATCCACGACGGCGGCTCGCCCCCCACCGCGGATGCGGCCATCTCCCGCCAACTGGTGAAGGCGGACAGAACAACGGCGGCCCGGATCTCGGGCCGGTCGGCCATCACGTTCAGGCCGATCGACCCGCCCAGGGACTGGGCGAAGAGGCCGATGCGGTCGGGATCGACATCCGGCCGTTCGAGGACCACGTCAAGGGCCGCATGAGCGTCGGCGATGAGATCGCGGCGCTTGCGGGCGCTGCCTTCGCTCTGCCCGTAGCCGCGGTAATCGAAGATGAAAAGGTTGAAACCGGCCGGCGGGAGGTACTCGGTGAAGCCGATGTGATCCTCGAGGTTTCCGGCATTGCCGTGGACGTGGATGATGGTCGCCGCGGCCTCGGGCGGACCGGTTTCAGTGGGGACGAACCAGCCGTGGAGCCGGGTGCCGTCGGGGCTGGCGAATCGAACCTCCTCGACGGCGTGAAGATGAGGCGGGGGCGTGGTGAGGCCGCGCTGCGGGTAGTAGAACATCCGTTCCATGCAACCGGTGCTCCAGAAGATGATGGTGATGGTCGCGAGGACCGCGACGAGGCACAGCGGGGTGCCGGTAAGGCGGCGAGTGAGAGGGCGGCGGTCTGGCCGGGTCGAATCGGGCATGGTGGGGCGGCGGCGCAAGCGGTTTGCGCCCAAAGGTTTGGAGCGGGGCGGGCGAAGGGGGGAGCGGGGCGGTGAGGACCTGTCCGGGCCGCGGCGGTCCCATTCGACCGATCCATCGTGGGAGGATATACTAGCGATTCCAGCGCCAGTCCCGCGTGGGCGCGCCATTCCCCAAGCGAGATACGGACCAGCAATGATTGAAGCGCTCAAGAGCGATGAGATTGTCCGCAAGATGGGTGGTCGGTTCAAACTTACCGCGCTGATTCAGCGCCGCCTCAAGGAGCTGATCGTCGACGGCGCCCGGCCGCTGGTCGAGCGTGAGGGTCGGACGGACCTTGACCTGGTGATCGAAGAGATCCTCCAGGGGAAAATCGGACCGGACTGGTCGGACACGGGCTATGAGCCGCCGGACGTGCAGCCGGTCGATACCCATCGGCTGACCGGATCCGACTAGGCGCTGCCGACGTGAGCGGAGCCGTGGGCAATCACGCAGACACACCGCCGGAACCTGAATCAACGATGCCGCCCCTTGAGGGGCTGGCCTCGCGGCGGCTCATCGTCGGCCTGACCGGAGGCATCGCCTGTTACAAGGTGGCCTACGTGGTAAGCGCACTGGCCAAGGCCGGGGCGGAGGTGACGGTGGTGATGACGGAGGCGGCGACGCGGTTCGTCACGCCCCTGACCTTCCAGGCGCTGTCCGGCCGGCCCGTCTATTCCAGCCAGTGGGAGCATTTGGAGGCGCATGATCCTCAGCACATCGCCACCGCCCGGGCGGCCGAGCTGATGCTCATCGCGCCCTGCACGATGAACATGCTCTCGAAACTCGCCACGGGCCGGGCGGACGACGCGGTGAGCGTGGTGGCGGCGGCAATGGACGTGAAACGCCGGCCCGTCCTGCTGGCCCCTTCCATGAACGAGACGATGTACCGCCAGGCGTCGACCCAGCGCAACCTCGCTCAGCTCCGGGCCGACGGCTTTCACATCATCGAGCCGGCCACGGGCTGGCAGGCGTGTGGGACGGTGGGCGTGGGGCGGCTGCCGGAACCGGCGGATCTGCTCCGGGAAATCTGCGCAACAATCCCCGCCGCCCAGTGACCAGTGACAACCCGGGCCCGCCGGGCGGTTCAGGAAAGCATCTCGGCGATGGTGTCCCAGTCTGCGGCATCGGCCCAGATGAAGCAGCCGAACTCGCCGTGGACGCTGATGGCCTGGATGGCGTGGACGTTGATGCCTCCCTGGGCGATCAATTCCAGAGACTCCACGAGCGCCCCGCCGCGGTCGGCGCCGCTGAGGTAGATGGTGAGTCCCTCTTCCACCTCCAGCCCCTCGTCCTGGGCGAATTCGCGGAACTGCCTGGCATCCTTGGGGACGCAGTAGAGCTTGCCGGTGCCGGCCCGCCCCCCGTAGCCCCAGAGTCCGAGCAGCTCGATGCCCGCCTCCTGCATCTTGAGGGAAAGGGCCGCCAACGCCCCGGGTCGGTCCTCCAGAGTGATCGAGAAGTCAGCCTTGGTCGCCGATCTGAGTTCCATTGCAGTCTCCTGTTTGCCGGTGACTTGACCATGGTAACAGGGGCGGTGAAAAAAGAAGCGCCCGGCAGCAGGCGCCGGGCGCGCGGTCGAATTGTCGCTGTTTACGACAAGGTGAGCGCTTATTCGCCGTACTTGGCGATGATCTCATCCTTGCTCTTGTTGAGGATGTCGTACTTCTTGCCGATCTTGGTGAACGCCTCGATGGCCTTGTCGATGTGGCTGAACTCATGGCCCGCGGACATCTGGCAGCGGATGCGGGCCAGGCCCTTGCCCACCACCGGATAGAAGAAGCCGATGACGTAGATGCCCTCGGCGTAGAGGTCGCGGGCCACGTCCTGGCTGAGCTTGGCGTTGTAGAGCATGATGGGGACGATGGGGTGATCGCCGGGCTTGATGTCGAAGCCGGCTTCGGTCATGCCCTTGCGGAACCGGATGGTGTTCGCCTCGACCTTGTCCCTCAGCTCGGTGGAGGAGGTGAGCATGTCCATCACGGTCAGCGACGCCTTGACCACGATGGAGGAGACGGTGTTGGAGAAGAGATACGGCCGGCTGCGCTGGCGGAGGAGCTCGATGATCTCCCTCCGGCCGGTGGTGAAACCGCCGGAAGCGCCGCCGAGGGCCTTGCCCAGGGTGGAGGTGACGATGTCGACCTGTCCCAGGACGTTGCAGTACTCGGTGGAGCCGCGGCCGGTTTTGCCGATCACGCCCGTGCAGTGGGCGTCGTCGACCATGACCAGGGCGTCGTACTTCTCGGCCAACGCACAGATCTTGTCGAGTTGGGCGACGGTGCCGTCCATGGAGAAGGCCCCGTCGGTGGCGACGACGCGGTAACGCGCGCCCTGGGCCTCCTTGAGCTTGGCCTCGAGGTCGGCCATGTCGTTGGTCTTGTAGATGTAACGGGTGGCCTTGCAGAGTCGGATGCCGTCGATGATCGACGCGTGGTTCAGGGCGTCGGTGATGATGGC
>CP070772.1:1187303-1190727 GCA_020345805.1 Phycisphaerales bacterium
CGCCGCGCAGCTTCTCCAGGTCCGGGAAGAGGTCGGGCTGGCTCCTGCCGCGGTTGAACAGGGTCATGGTGTGGCCGTGGGCGACGGCGCGGCGGACGATGTGCGGCCCGAGAAAGCCGGTCCCCCCGAGGATGAGAATCTTCAGCTTCTTCTCCGCGGGCTTGACGTCTGCAAACTCCGGATCGGTCTTGTCCTGGGTGGATGCCGCCCCGGCCGCGGCGGCCAGCGAGCCGGCAATGGCGGTCTGAAGAAACGTTCTGCGTGAGGCGTTCATGTCTGTCTTCCAATGAGTTACAACAGGTCGGGAAGTGGGGGCGAATCGTGGGCAACTCGTGTGGGTACCGGCATCACACGCGTCGGTTTCGATCGCCGGCCCGCGACAGACGGAAAGGCCCCGTGAAAAAAGCGCAAGAAAAAAGGCCGCTTTTCCGCCCAGCGGCGAGATCGGCCTTTGTGCGTTAGGCTGGTGGCCCAACGCCCCCCACGCATGCGGGGCCGCCAACCGCGAAGGAGGAGATCCCACGTGAGATCAGCAGCAGTCTTCACCGTTGCCGCGCTGGCTTCGTTCAGCCTCACGTTGTCTGCCACCGGACAACTTCCCAATGACACGGCGCTGAGGCCCAAGGTGCTCTTCATCGGCCTGGACGGCATCCGATCCGATGCGATGCACGCCGCAAGCACCCCCAACCTCAACCGACTCAGAAACGAAGGGGCGTGGAGCGATCATGCATTGACCGATGTGATCACCGTCTCCGGCCCCTGCTGGAGCGCGATCCTCACCGGCGTCTGGTCCACCCGCCACGGGGTGATCGACAACACCTTCGAGAACGACCGCTACGCGGAGTTTCCCCACTTCTTCGCCCGGCTGAAGGAGAAGCGGCCGGACCTGATCACCGCATCCTTCATCGACTGGCTGCCGCTGGATGAAGCGATTGTCACCGATGCCGCCTGCAACCTGCGCTTCACCCACGATTACGAGGATGACGGCGATGTGCGAATGGTCGAGCAGGCCGAAAACCTCCTGCGAACCGGCGATCCCGATCTTACCTTCTTCTACTTCGCCGATCCGGACACCGCCGGCCACGAGTACGGCTTCCATCCCGCAGCCCCCGGTTACCTCCGCGAGATCGAGCAGGTCGATCAGCAGCTCGGGCGACTGCTGGCCGCCGTCCGCGCCCGGCCGGAGTACGAAAACGAGCGCTGGCTCATTCTGGTGACTTCCGATCACGGCGGCACGCTGGACGGCTCGCACGGCAGGGATGAACCCAAGCACCGCTACGTCCCGTTCATCATGCACGCCCCCGGAATTGTGCATCGCGAGATCCTGCCCGCTCCGGCGACTGTGGATGCCTCCGTCACCGCGCTGGCGCATCTCGGAGTTGAGATCGATCCGGCCTGGAAGCTCGACGGCCGGGTGATTCCTTCAAGGCCGCGGGCCGATATGGGCGTGAATCTCATCGTCAACGGCGATGCGGAACACGCACCCGGAACGGCCGATCCGCAGGTCAACCTCGTCGCCCCCGGATGGGATGACATGTCGCCGATCACCGTGCTGGAATACGGCTGTGCCGAGGGCTATCCGGATGGGGAATGCCCCGGCCCCGCCGATTGCGGCCGGTGCTTCTTCGGCACGGGCGCATCGGCCGACTGCGCGATGTCGCAGACCATCGGCCTTGATGCTCTCGCTGAACCGATCAATCGCGGCACTATCGCGTTTGAGCTGTCCGGCTATCTCGGCGGCTTCGCCGACCAGAGGGATTTCGCCACGCTCACCGCGATCTTCCTGGATGAACGCGGCGGCGAACTGGCCCGCTCATCCATCGGGCCGGTGACACTGGATGATCGGCGCGAAGCGCTCGACGGCGAAGTTAATGATCTCACCGGCCTTCTCCGCCGCAGCGTGAAGCGTCCCGTCCCGCCCGGCGCGCACTGCGTGCGCATAATACTGGAACTTGAAGTCGGCTCCGGCGCGTGTGATGGATATGCCGACAATTTATCTTTCACACTCTCGCAAATCACTCGCTGACCCGGACTTCGCGAAGGGAAATGGATTTTAGGAGAATAGGCGCCAGTAATATGTGGCTGCGGTGATCTTGAGTATAATTAACATTGGAGATACACCGCAGTGGCCGGAACAACGATCACATTCCCGATGGTTCTCGCCCGCCTGGACTACGCAAACCGGCTCACCGAAGCGGACTATCGGGGGGTCACCGTGGATCCGCGCGAGACTATCTGCAGGTACGTCGAGTTCGCGGGAACAAAAGGGATAAAGTACGAGCGGTACGTCAATTCAGACGAGAACCTCGCTTACCCTCACCGGCTGACTCGGAACAACTTCCGGAACTCCAAGAAGGTCAACTCGCAGGGCTGGCACTACTCGTGGGTTGAAGATCTGATTGATAGAGACTGGCCTGAGCTGGCGCGCGTTCCTCTCGACGCCGATGCGCTGGAGACGGACGCGTTTGACGCGGACGCAATCGCCGTGCTGGTGGCGCTGTGTCAGTATCGCGGGATAAGGGTGGCGAACGCGACGAAGCTGTTGTACCAGAAGCGACCGCGCCTTATCCCCATCCTCGATGTACTTGCGCGGAAGGCGCTGGGCGTCCATTGGGCAGGGGGCGATGACGCGTTCCGAGATGCGTTCGCGCTGGGTTTCCGGCGAGTCCGCGAGGTGGCCGCTCACCGCAACAACGCCCGCGTGCTGTCGGACGTGACGGCGTGGCTGGAATCAGATCCGGGTTTGACAGGCGGCCTGCCGCTTTCGCGGCTCCGCATCCTTGACATTCTGGCGTGGCAGGTGGGACGTTAACAGCCTGATGCGCGATCGGATGCAGGCCGGGGGTCCCGTAATCCGGCAGTTCCGCGCAGGCAACCATCTCTGGCAGAAAAGAACGCATTGTCAATCGGGCAATTGTGCTTGTGCCGGATGAAGCCGCGGAAGACGGAGAATGGTGCCGGCAACAGATGGTCGGCGTGAATATACTGGGGCCGAATATGAAGCGGGCTCGACAGTGTCACTGATTGAAATCATCCTCATCGCAATCGCCCTGGCCATTGATGCCTTCTCGGTTTCCTTCGCGGTCGGCGTGGCTTCACGCCGGGTGTCCAGAGGCCAGACGTTCCGGCTCGCGTGGCACTTCGGCCTATTCCAGGCGATGATGCCGATCATCGGGTGGTCGGCGGGGCACGTGCTTCAGCAGTTCATCGCGGCGTTCGACCATTGGGTCGCGTTCGGACTGCTCCTGCTCATCGGCGGGCGGATGATCTGGGGCGCCATTCGCGGCGACGAGGAGCAGGTCAGGAGCGCCGAGCCGACCAGGGGCTGGTCTCTGGTCGTCCTGTCGGTGGCCACGAGCATTGATGCTCTTGCGGTGGGGTTGAGCCTGGCCATGCTCCGCATCTCGGTGTGGTTCCCATCGCT
>CP070772.1:1190827-1194218 GCA_020345805.1 Phycisphaerales bacterium
TGATATAGCTGGGGTCGACCGTCTCCTCGTTGACGATCTGCCGCACCGCGTTGAGGACGTAGTTGGTGACATCCTCCGGCACCTTGGCCCCCAGCGCATCATCGTCAACTGCCCCGTGATAGCGGAGCACGCCTTCGGCGTCGATCACAAACATGTGTGGCGTGGTCCGGGCGTCGTACATGCGTCCGACTTTGCCGTCCTTATCCAGCAGAATGGGGTGCTTGAGCTTGTACTGCCTGATCCAGAAGTTGTTGATCAGCGGCGTGGTGTTGTGAGTCGAATTGACGGCCAGCCACACCACATCCTTGCTCAGCTTCTTGACCGCCTCCAGAGTCTTCTGCATCGATTTGGAGCTGTATTGCCGCCTCACGAATGTGCATTCCGTGTTGAACCACTCCAGGACGATGATCTTGTCCTTGTAGTCCGAGAGCGTCCGTTTCTGCCCGGTGCTGTCGGTGAGGGTGAAGTCGGGCGCCGGCTTGTTGAGCTTGGCCTTGGTGACCTTCTCTTCATCATCGGCACCGGCGAGCACACCCAAGGCGCTGAGCATGGCCGCAGCCAGGCCGAGGAGTAACAGTCGTCTGATTGAGGTGTTCATGATCCAGTCTCCGGGTCCGTGACGGGAGCTTGTCACGGAGCGCTACCGAACCAGCCGGGAAGGAACTTCCGGCGGATCCTGCAGTGGTACGGTGAATTCATAGCACGGATCGTCATCGCGATCACCGAGTGCGATCAGCCCTTCGATTGCCATCGGCCGGCCCAGCGAGTCGACGGGCCTGACGCTGAAGGGAACGGCGATGGTGAACCGGTCATTGCGATACTCGATCTGCGCCTCGCCCAGGGTCACGCCCGGCCGGTGTCCGGGGAAGAACACCACCTGTTGGTGACCGAGCATGGGTCCGGTGATCAGGAGCCGGTCCTCATTGATCGCGAGTTTGGAACCCTTCAGATCTTTCAGCGGCCGGGGCAGGCGTTTGAAGTGCTTCGCGAGCGGCGGATCCGGTAAGGCAGGATCCTCTCTGGGCGGTGTCTCAGTCACCGCAAGCGTGACGGAGCGCTCTGCCGATCCGAGCTTGCACGCCTTCTTACAGACGAGCCAGCTTATCCGGCAGTCGAACGTAGCTTCATGCGAGTCGATCGTCTTGGGCGGAGTGATGGGGACAAACAGGACTGTCTCGTTCTCGTAGCCGAAGGTGATCTCCCGTCCTTGCCGGAAGCGCTTCGGGCGCGGGAAGCCCACGGAGCCGACTTCGTAGCCCTCGGGGGCGGCCACAAGCACCTCGGTGGCCAGCCCACCGGTCCCGGGGTTTTTCCAGTAAATGTGCCAGTCCTTCGCGATCTGGAAGACCACGGCAAGATGGAAGGTGCGACCGGGCTTCAGATGGGGGACATCCGCCAGCACCCGGACGGGAACCAGTTCCTCTGCCGACTTGTACGCATCATCCGGATCGATCGGGTCCGCGGCCGGCGGGCCGACCGCGGCGACGGCCAAGGCACACAGGCCCGGGAGCATCAATCTGAGGATCGCCGGTCGTACCTTCAACATCGAGATCTCTTCCGAGAAGATGGTATCCGCCGGGGGCTTTCAGGGGGACAACATCGCCGGTGTGATGATGACACATCCCGTCGCGGGGAATGCCCGGAAAACGCCGTAACCCGCTCTCATTGATAGACTACCGGTATCCGACACAGCCGGTTGACCGCAGGGGAATGCGTTTTTGGGCAGTGTGTCCATGAGAATGGCGGGGAGTCGCCCGGCTAGGGGCCGGGCCCGTAGCGGCAAGCCGGACGGGCCGGCGACAAATGAGCAGCACAGGGAGTAGACGCGATGAGGTCTCTGTTCAACCCGGGGCTGGTTTGTCTGGTGATTCTCGCCGCGGCGTTGGGGGGCTGCTCGAAGGAGACCAGCGACAGAAGCCTTGTCTTCCTCGGTCCGTCCGAAGGTCAGCAGATCGTGGGGGAACCGCGCAGGAACCTGCTCGGTCTGGGCGGGGAGCAGACCGGCGTGTGGGTCGATCCCCGCAGCGAGGCCGACTATCTCGCCGGGCACATCCCCGGCGCGATCAGCATCCCCTTGAAACTGATCGCCACCGAGCATGAGCGATTGAAAAGCTACGGCGTCATCATCGTCTACGGCGATGACTACCGTGACCCCGTCGCCGAGGGCATGAGCAAGAAACTGCTGCAGCTGGGCTACCGCGATGTCCGCACTCTCCGCGGCGGGCTGCGGGCCTGGAAGGACGCCGGCTACGGCCTGGAAACCGGAAGCGGCGGCAACTGACCTCCAAGACCGTCAATCCACATCGTGGGCCGTCCACGCCTTCTCATCGGGAATCAGAACCGCATCCGGGCCGATGACCTCGCAGCGCTCGGCGCTGCGCACGGAGGTGCGGTAGCCGCTCTTCAGCGCCGCCGACGTGAACCGTCCATCCGACGTCAGAACCAACACCACCGCCTGGTGCTCGTCGTTCAGCTCGTAGCTGTCGATGATGCGCTGGATGGTCTCCACCGCCGCGTCCAGCGGATCCTTTCCCGCGCGGATCAACTCCGCCGTGAGGAATGATGCGCAGACGCCCATGATGATCTCGCCCGCGCCGGTAGCCACGACCGCACCCACGTACGGATCGACATAGAGACCGTGGCCGATGACGGGCGAATCACCCACCCGCCCGGGCAGCTTGTAGGCGTAGCCGCTGGTGCTGCACGCCCCGGCGAGAACGCCTTTTTGGTCCAGGGCCAGCACGCCGATGGTGTCGTGGCCCGCCCAGCGGCGCTCATCGTCTTCGCGAAAGAGCTGCCCGCCCTCGCCCGTGTCGTAAGGCCGGGGATGGACCGGCGGCGGCTGTATTTGTTCCGATTGACGGGCGGTGCGGGGAGCCACGCGAGGTGCGCCGTGGGGGGGGCCGTGGGGGGGGTAATCGCGGTCGCGCGACTGATCGACAACGTGCGGCTTCTGCTTCCACCGCTCCCACTTTTCACGTGCGTTGTCCGACAGCAGCTCGGCCTGCTCGAAACCCTGGGCATCGGCGAACTCGTCCGCCCCCTCCCCGGCCAGCATCATGTGCGGCGTGCATTCCATCACCTTCCGGGCAATCGAAACCGTGTGCAGGTGCCTGCGGATCGCCGCCACCGAGCCGCACTTGGCCGGGGAGAGCATGATCGCCCCGTCCAAGGACATCCGGCCGGTCGCATCCGGCAGCCCGCCAAACCCCACCGAATCGACATCCGGATCCGCTTCGACGGCACAGCACGACGCCTCCACCGCATCGAGGCTGCTCCCGCCCGCGGCCAGGGCCGGCCACGCCGCCTCGTTGCCCCGCGCCCCGAACGACCAGGTTGACACCATGAGAGGTTCACATGACATGGGCACATCATATCCCGCCCATGTGCC
>CP070772.1:1194318-1197708 GCA_020345805.1 Phycisphaerales bacterium
CTGGGCGTTGCCGATGGCGGCAGAAATCGCGTTCTGTTCAGATCTCAGGTTTTCACTGGCAATCAGGCCCGCCGGGTCGTCAGCACCGCGGTTGATTCGCAGACCCGTGCTCAGCCGTTCAAGGCTGCTGACCAGCCCTCTGTTCTGCCCCGCCAGCACGCGTTGCGCCAGCATCGAAGAGACATTTGTGTTGATACGACTCATTGCGTCCTCCGTGAACACACATTCGCCCCGCACAATGCGAAGGCTGATGCAATCCGTTGGCAGGTAGTCAGGGTCAGATCATCTCTCTCATCTGAGCGTAAGCCGCACCAAGCTGCCCACACCCTTCTACCCTCAAATAAGCTCCCTCTTCTTCCTCCGCTCAACCTCCCTTCTGCTTGCCCACTGTCGTTGGCGACCAACGTCCGTTGAGAATCCTCGCCGGCCGCGGTCCGCAGCTCGAACCGTGGTGGGCAATCGAGCCGGGCCGAGCCGTCAGTTGTGTTTCGACCCGGGAAAAGAGGTACTCCAGTCGCGCCGCAGAGTAGGTATGGTTCTTTCCTTGGGGGCAACAGTCACATCAGAGATAATCGAGACGATTCCTACAGACAGCCCCCGCCGACAGGGACGGGGGCTGTAAAGGAATGCAGTTACCGGGCTTCCCTGCGCCGGTGTCTGAGGGGGGGCTATCCGAGCAGGGCCAGAACATTCTGGGCCTGGGCGTTGGCCGTCGCCAGCACGGAGGTGCCGGCCGAGGCGAGGATCTGGGCGCGCGTCAGCGCCGCGGTCTCCTCGGCAAAGTCCGCGTCCCGGATCTCCGATTCGCTGGCGGTGATGTTCTCCAAGCCAATCTGCAGGGCGCGGATGTTCGTCTGGACCGTATTCCTCTCCAAGGAGCCCAAACGGCCGCGGATCTGGGAGATGTCCGTGATGGCCGATTCCAGAATCCGGGCCGCGGTCTGGGCGTTGCCGCCGATGAGGGAGTTGTCCTGGCCGGACCTTACCGAATCGAGGAAATACCGGACGCCCTCGATGGTGGTGCCGCCAAGGCGGCTTGCCGCGATGGACTGGATCCCGAACCCCACCTGCTGGGTGGCGGAAATGCTCGGCCCAAGCTGGAAGTTGACGCCCCCGCCGGTGATAAAGAAGGACTTGGCCACCCCCGTGGTCTGGGCGAACTCGGCGCTGAGGAACAGTTCGAGGCTGAGCGAAGGCGTGTTCAGCTCCACGTCCAGCCCGCTTCCCACGGCCAGGGCGCCGTTGACGACCGCCGAGACGTCCCGTCCCACGTCGCGCTGAATTACCGTGGCGTCACCCTTCTCCGGGTGGAACTGCAGGAAGCCCCCGCCCTCACCGATCCTGCGCACCGAGACGAACTGATCCGAGCCGTAATTGACGGAGTTGAGGTTGATGCCGCTGGTGATGTCGCCGCCGGCCAGCGAAGCGCTGACACCGGTCGACTCCTTTAAGGTGTTGATCGCCGCGATCACGTCGTCAAACTCGGTACCGGATACGAAGGCGAGGGTCTGCACGCCCTCGTTGCCGGATATTTCCATGGTAACGCTGCTGAGCAGCGTACCGTCGGCGGGGTTAGATCCGGCGGTGACGCTGGAGAGGAACAGCAGCGCCGTCTGGGCGGATGACACCACCTCCACGGACACCGGCACGCTGGAGTTGTTGCCGAATTGCGCTCCGAAGATGGTGAGGTCGTTGATGGCGCTGGTGGCCACGCCGGAGACGTAGTACTCCAGCGAACCGTTGAGCAGTTGCAGGCCCGCGAAGCTGGCGGTGTTGGAGATGCGGGTGATCGACTCGATGGCGCTGTCGACCTGCAACTGGTTGGCCTCGATTTCCTCCTGACTCACGCCGCCGGTGTTGGACGCCTCGATAATCAGGGCCTTGACGGAGTTGAGCAGGTCGGCAACCTCGTTGAGATATCCTTCCGTGGTGGCGATCACACTGCTGGCCCGCTCGGAGTTGGCGATGGCCTGACTAACGCCCCTTATTTCGCTGCGCAGGCGCTCAGAGACGATGAGTCCGGCCGGATCGTCCGCCCCCCGATTGATGCGCAGACCGGTGGAGAGGCGCTGAAGCCGCATGGTGAGATCGGCGTTCGTCTGCGCGAGGTTGCTCTGGGCGACGAGAGAGGCGATGTTGGTGTTGATCCTAGCCATGGCAATCCTCCCTGATTGAGGCTAGCGTCCCTGTGTCTTGTCTTGATGATCCTTCATCCTGGATCTCGATTCCCGACGACCGGCGGGCCCGGTGTGATCCGCTCGTGCCGGCCGTATGCCGCGTCAAGCGGTTTCGCGTTTGGGCGGGGGTTTTCGCCGCCGCAGGCGACCGGCCGCGGGGACGGGAGGCTGATCCCTTCGTCTGTGCTTGCCGGAAGTCTGAAGCGATCCGAACTCCTTCTCCGAGAGGCCGGCGGCCTGCTCGTTCTCGCGCTTGATCGCCTCGTAAACTTCTTTCCGGTGCACCGCGACCTCCGGCGGGGCCTTGATCCCGATCCGGACCTTGTCGCCGCGGATGTCCACGACGGTCAGCTCGATGTGATCGCCGATCATTATCGTCTCGTCGCGCTGGCGTGAGAGCACCAACATTAGTTGGCTCCTTCCTGGATGGTGGGAACGCAGGGGCCAATCGCCGCTGGTTCCCGACCGAGGCGTCCCTGCCTCGGCACGGTCGGCTCACGGTCGCGCTCGCCGGCTCCTCATTCCCTGCGAGCGGGCGCGCCGCGAGGTTCCCCCTTCCACCACGGTCAGGCGGAGGCCGCCTGGGCGGTCTCGCCGAGCTGGACGATTTCATGCCGGGTCGTCCAGCGCTTGTCCGCCAGGACCAGCTGCATGGCCTGGTGGTTGGTGGTGTTGATGATGAGGGGGCCCTGGAGGTTGGCGGTCAAGGCGCGATCATACTTGTTGACGATCACGAAGACCTGGGCGTCGTCCAGCCTCTGAAGCTTCAGTTCTTCCATCTGCTCCCGCCGGATCGCCGCCTCGTAATCGCCGACCCACAGGCTGGGGTCGGTGACCACGAAGGCAAGCTCGGGCGAGTCCATCGACTGAAGCCAGAAGAACACACCCTCGTCATCAGGCTGAAGCAGGGCGAACCGCTTGAAACTCGAGAAGCCGAGCAAGCCCGTCGGAAAAGTGATGATGCGATTCTCATCAACCTCTACCGACCCGAACCGGGTCGTCTGCACGTTCATGTGAACGCTCCAATCCATCGGCCTGCCAATCCTTGGTCGGTTCGCCCTCAACTCCAAGGGCGACGGGACCTCCTGTCCGGAATCGCCGACCCGGCCGGAAGGCCGGCAACCCGTGCATGAACCGGCTAGACCAGAAAGTCCAGCAGGCTCAGAGTCTGTACCTGGCTCGCCGTCGCCAGCGCGGCCTGCAACTGCTGCTG
>CP070772.1:1197808-1201159 GCA_020345805.1 Phycisphaerales bacterium
GGGACGGCCGGCCGTCCCGGGATCACTTTTTTAATGTCGACAATGAGTTCTCCGACCTCGCCGCAGGTGGGGGGGTTGCCTACCGCTCCGCATTCTGGCCACGCTCACCGCTCGGTTATGCTGCGGTTATGTGGATGTACATCTGCGGGATATCAGTCCTTGTTGTTGTTCTCTTGTTTGTGACAGGTGAACTGCTGCTTGCCTGGATTGCATGGCATCGCGGGAACGTCGACCGCTTGGCCGGCATGCGTCCGCATATAGCTTGCTTGGCTCGACATGGCTATGACCGGTCTATGCTGAGGATTGACAACAGGGATTGTGGTCACGGTTACGTGGATCTCGTCAAGCAGGAGCCTCGCGATGGTGCCGAACGCGTAGTCGCCATCGTCCGGGCGAACAAGTTCAGTGAGGAGGAATACTCGGAGATCGGGACGCTACTGAAGAGGGAAACGATCCCATTCGATTCGGAGCGTGACAGGGAACACGAGAGAATCGTGATTGATTGTGGTACAGATGCGGGCCTCATCGTACGTCTCTGCGAACTGGTGTTCGTCGAGACATTGGGCATATCTGATGAAACGCTGCTTCGTTGCCGGTGGAAAGGGCGCTTTCGAAACTGACAGGCCTGCGGCTACCTGCCTGCGAGACTTGCCGGAATGACGTCCGCACGGTAAACCGGTCGGCATGAAAAGCACACTGATCACCGTTATGTCAGTCGCGATCGTCAGCGGCGCGGCCGTCGCACAACCCGTTGCCGGCCCGGAAGCAGATGCCCTGGATGAGGCCCTGGCGCTGGTCGGGATGGCCCGGGCGGACCTGGGGTGGCGGGCGAAGGGGTATCGGTCCGGTTATCCGGCCGACATCCCCTACAAGCTGCGGCAGTTCGATGACCTGCTGGCCGAGCCCATCGCCAACGTCAGCTACCTGCGGACCATGGCCAACTGCGCCCGGCTGTCGCTGGATGCAGAGGCATTGGATGAACAGCCGGCAAGGGCATCGGCGGGTTCGCTCTACCAGGCCGTGTGTCGCCTCGGCATCATGCGCAAGAGCGGCCAGTTCCGCTCCTATTCTTGCAACCTGACCGCCGAGCCGACCTCGCTGTTCGATGCGGTGCTCAAGTGCTACGACTATGCCCGCCGGCCCACGAAGTTCATCACCTTCGGCACCGAATCACCTTACCCGCTGGTGGAACAGGATCTCACCGCGGCGGTCGAGGCGGTGCCCGAAGAAGTGCAACCCATCATCGGCAAGCTCATCCTGAACGTGCTGGATGCCCACTACTGGGCCGACCTCGCCTGGCGCAACGTGTCTATGGAGCACCGCATGACGGTCGCTCAGCGCCTCGACACGGGACAGGAGCAGGTCGATGCACTGGATTACTGCCCGGCGTTCGATGATGTGGCGCGGACCTGGGATGAATCGAGCCTGTGGTATGCCGGCTCCAAGTGCGTCGAAGCGCTGGACCAGGCGCGGAAGGAGCTGAAAAACCTCGCCGCCCAGGCTGGGCCGTTCGCATTCGACTGGAAAACCCCGCTCGGCTGGATACGCGTCCACGGCACGGGCAACGATGTTTACGACGGCGACAATACTCTGCTCATTGTCGACCTGGGTGGGAACGATGAATACCGCGGCTCCGTGGCCGGTTCCGGCCCGACGCAGCCGATCAGCCTGCTGCTGGACATGTCCGGCGATGACCGGTACGCCGCCGACTCCGTCGCCCAGGGCGCCGGGGTTTGCGGCGTGGGCATTCTGCTGGACGTCGCCGGCCACGACACCTACCAGGCCGGCGAATACGGCCAGGGCGTGGGGCAGTTCGGTCTCGGCGCGTGCATCGACCTTGCCGGCGATGACACTTACTTCACCAAGTACTCCGGCCAGGGGTGCGGTTACTTCGGCGTGGGACTGCAACTCGACGCCGCGGGCAACGATCAGTACCTCCTCTGGGCCGACGGCCAGGGGCTGGGAGGCGTGTCCGGCGTGGGCGTGCTCGCCGACCGGTCCGGCGACGACCGTTACGAAGCGGTCCGCGATGCCCTCATCACTGGCCGGCCTTCATATCACTCGGCCCAGACGATCTCCGTGTCCAACGCCCAGGGCTGCGCGATGGGCAGGCGCGGCGACGGGGCGGACGGCCACTCCTGGGCCGGCGGGCTCGGGGCACTCATCGACATCGAGGGAACCGATTACTACACCTCGGGAAACTGGTCGCAGGGCACCGGCTACTGGTTCGGAATGGGCTACCTCTACGACGGCAGCGGCGATGATGAATACCACGGCGTGGTCTGGTCCCAGGCCACCGGCGCGCATTTCTGCATCGGCGTGCTGCTGGATGAAGGCGGCGATGACAAGCACCTGGCCGAGGAATCCTCGGTCAACTCCATCGCCTTCGGTCACGACTTCACCGTCGCGCTCCTGGTCAACCTCGGCGGGAACGACTTCTACGAGCTGGAGCAGAGCGGCCTGGGATGCTCCATCAACCGCTCCGTCGCCATGCTCATAGACTCGGCCGGCGACGACACCTACCGCGAGAGCCCGCGCTCGCGGCCGGGCATGTCGATCTACGACGGCAGCCGCTTCGGCAACTGGGACGACTACACCACCTACTTCGCCGATTCGACCTCGATCGGCCTGTTCCTCGACGTGGGCGGGACGGATCGATACGAGCCGTGTCATCCCTCGGCAGAGAGGCACAAGCTCCATCCCTTGCCCGAGGAACTGCCCGAGCCGCCCGATCCGAACGATCCGGAGGCGATCAGGGGCACCATCGCGGCGTGCGGAAACAACATGATCTGGCTCGATCCGAATGATTCGCCCAACTGGCGGGTTCGTAACTTCAGCGTGGGTGTGGATCGGGAATCAGGAACGATCGATTTCCGACCGATACCGGAAAAGCCCCCGAGCCGGCGCGACGGCGGCTGACTGTCGACGGGGCGGATTTATTCATGCGGCGATTTCGATGAGTAAGACGCTCGCGAGATTCAAGCCCACCGCCCCCCGGCGCGTTCAACTGCTGCTCGCCGCGTTGATGTGGACGGTGGTGGGGGCGGCGCTGCTCACCTTCGGCACTCTGTGGCTGGTCCAGTCGGGGATCTCCCGGTGGCCGTGGCTGCTGGCCGGTGCGATCGCGGCCGGGATTCTAAAGGCGGTTTTCATACTCGGCCGCGCCGCTGCGCGGGTGATTTTGCGCATTCGCCAGCGCGGTGACGGTCGCTGCCTGGGCGGATTCCTCTCCTGGCGCACCTGGCTGCTGGTGCTGGTCATGATGGCGGCAGGGTTCACCCTCCGCCACAGCCACATCCACAGTGCGATCCTGGGGACGGTTTACGCCGCGGTCGGGTCGGCGCTGGTGCT
>CP070772.1:1201259-1204578 GCA_020345805.1 Phycisphaerales bacterium
ATCACCGCCATGGGCGTGGCCAGCCCCAGGGCGCAGGGACAGGAGATGATGAGAACCGTGACGGTGGCGATCACCCCCCGGCCAAGATCGCCCCCGATAAACCACCAACCCAGCACCGTAAGCAGCGCGATTGTCAGCACCGCGGGAACAAAGACCGCGCAAACGCGATCGGCGAGGCGCTGGATGTCGGCCTTGCTCGCCTGGGCACGCTGGACCAGTTCGGCGATGCGGGCCACGGTGGTATGCCGCCCGTCCACGGTCGCCTCCACCATGAGCCAGCCGGTGGTGTTCATGGAGCCGGAGACCACCTCGTCCCTGGCGAACTTCCGCACCGGAAGCGACTCGCCGGACACTACCGACTCGTCGATGTCCGACTCGCCATCCACGACCAGGCCGTCCACCGGGACGCGTGAGCCGGGCCGGATAACGACTCGATCGCCCGGGCTGACCTCGGCGCTGGGGATGAAGCGGGTGGCCCCGTCGCGGTCGGCGATCTCCGCCTCATCGGGCTGGAGTTCCAGCAACTCGCGCACCGCCGAGCCTGCCTTGGCGGTCGCCCGGGCCTCCAGCCAGTGTCCAAGGCTGATGATGCCCAGCAGGGCCGCCGATTCGGCGAAGTAGAGCTGCTGGGTCAGAAGCGAATCGAAATGCTGAGCGATGAGCACGACCAGGGAGAAGACGTAGGCGGTGGTCGCCCCGATGGCGATCAGGGTGTCCATGTTCGTGGTTCGGCGGAGAGCGGCTTTGATCGCCGACTGGTAGAAGCCCAGGCCGGCCGAGGCCAGAACGATGGTCGCCCCCACCGCCATCACCCACGGCATCCAGGGGACATGCCATTGCAGGGTTTGGGCGATCCAGTGGAAGGCCTCCATGGGGATCCAGATGCCCAGGCCGATGACGGCTCGATAGCGCCACTGCCGCTCGCTGAGGGTCTGCCGCAGCTCGATCTCACTGCGAAGCTGGGCGGGTGCGGGAAGACCTTCGATGGCTCTGGCGCCGAAGCCGCGGGCCCGGATCGCCCGGATCAACCCCTCGGTGTTCATGGCGGTCCCGTTGACCGTGGCCAGGCCCTCGATGACGCTGACCGAGGCGGTGGAGACACCCGGCTGGGACTCGATCGCCTTCTGGACGTTGGCGGCACAACCCGCGCAGTGCATCCCCGTGACCCGGAGCCGCAGCTCCGCGGGCGGCGAGGGAATCTCCGAGCCGGGGGCCGATGGGGGCATGGGGCAATCCTATGGGGACGGAAATAGAATACGAAGCCGGAGCCCGAGATTCCTAAAAAGCACTCGGCAACCCGTTTGGACTTGTCCGCCTCGGACAGGGTGACGATACTTAGTCGGTCTGACCATGCCGCATTTGCCCTCTGCAAACCCGCGTGGCCGGGGCCTTTCGGCCTCCGCCACGACGCTTCTGGCCCTGGTGGCGGTGGCCACCGCGGCCTCTGCGCTGCATTCGCTGCCGGCGGTCCGCGTGGTTTATCACGAGACACCGGGCCGGCCGCACGAATCGCAGGCGATGCGGGCGGTGGCGGCGGCGGTGGCCGATCTGGCCCGGGACCTGCTGGGGGCCGAGCACACCGCGGCTCTGCCACCGACTCTGATCTCCTCGGCACGGCCGGCCGCGGCCACACCGGTCACGACGCCGGCCCCTCAGGACGCACCGTGCCCCCACCGGCTGCGCCCGCCCGAGCGGCTGCTGGACCTGCCTCCGCCCGTCTGCTGAGAAGTCGTGGATCGGCCGTGATGCGCACGGACCGGATCACCCGGTCGGCGCGGGCGGCGAGGCGATCCTTGTTCGACCGGTCAGCGCCGTCAAGACGGCGCTGGGGCAGACCTTTGAGAAATCCCGCATATCGAGGTGTGACATGGGCGTTCCCGTAGTTGGAACCGTCATGAAGAAAGTGTTCGGCACCCGCAACGAGCGCATGGTCAAGCGCTACCTGCGCATTGTCGATCAGGTGAACAACTATTCCGATGAGTTCGCCGCCCTGACCGATCCGGAGCTGCGAGCGAAGACCGACGAGTTTCGCAAGCGCATCTCCGAGGGCGAGAAAGCACAGGACATGATTCCGGAAGTGTTCGCCGTCGCCCGGGAGGCGATGGACCGCGCGGTGGGTATCCGAAACATCTTCGATCCGACGAAGAACTTCGATCCCGCGGTGCTTTCTGAATCGGCGAGGAAGCTCTACGACGAAGTCAAGGCGGAGATCGCCAAGACGCCGGACCGCGAGCCCGCCGACGACCTGCTCGGCAGCAACGGGCCGGTGCCCGCCTGGCTGTTCGTGGACATCCCGCAGGAGCTGTATCAGGCGGTGCGCGAGGCGTATCCGGAATCCCGTCCTCCGTTCCGGGCCAGACCCTTCGACGTGCAGATCATCGGGGCGATGGTGCTCTACGAGGGCCGGATCGCGGAGATGAAGACCGGCGAGGGCAAGACCATTGTCGCCCCGCTTTCAACCTATCTGGCCGTGCTGGAGGGCCAGCAGGTCCACGTGGTCACCGTCAACGACTATCTGGTGCAGCGTGACCGCGACTGGACGTTCCCCTTCTTCCGCGCGCTGGGGTTGACGGTGGGAGCGATCCACCCCCATCACATGCAGCCCCCGCCGGAAAAACAACTGGCCTATCAGTGCGATGTGGTGTACGGCACGACCGCGGAGTTCGGCTTCGACTATCTGCGCGACAACATGAAACTGTCTGTGCGCGAGCAGGTTCAGAAGCGGCGGGAGTTCGCCATCGTCGACGAGGTGGACTCCATTCTGATCGACGAAGCGCGAACGCCTCTGATTATCTCCGGCCCCGCCCACCAGCACAATCCCCGCTACGACCTCGCCGATCGGCTGGCCCGTCATCTGCAGGAGAAGCAGACGGAGTGGAACCGGGCCGATCAGAAGGTTCAGTCCTGCCTCGTCGAGATCTCCGGCCTCGAGGGAGATATCCGCAACGCACGCGACAAGACGAAGATCCCGGCGTTGAAGGAGAAGCTGGAAAAGATCCAGGCCCGGCTGCCGGAGCTGGAAACCGAGCGCGATCGGTTCACCCAGTATTACGAAGTCGAGATGGACAAGAAAAAGGCACAGATCACCCACGAAGGCATCGCCGAGGCCCAGAAGGAGGCGGGACTCGGTTCCTTCTACGTCGGCGACAACATTGACGTGCCTCATCTGCTGGAGCAGGCGGTCCGCGCTCACACCGTATATCAGAGGGACCGCGATTACGTGGTCGCCCCCGATGAGGACGGGCAGATGAGCGTGATCATCGTGGACCAGAACACCGGCCGGAAGATGATCGGGCGGCAGTGGTCCGACGGCCTGCAT
>CP070772.1:1204678-1207990 GCA_020345805.1 Phycisphaerales bacterium
TGAGGGGGATCCCACAGTTGTCGGCCCCGACATCGAGATCGACTATCAGAACTCGACCATCACCTGCGATGGAAAGCAGTTCGACTTCCCCGCCCTGAGCACCGTCGCCCAGGAACTGGTGGTCAAAGGCGGCGCGGAGAACCTGGTCAAAGAGCGGCTGGGTAAAGCTTGATTCTCATCCGGCTGGGGTCTCCAGGATGACATTCGACCGCAACAACATGTTTGTCACCCGGCTGATCGCTCTTCTTGCGATGCTTTCGATCTGTGTCTTGCCCGCCTGCACCGCGGGTCGGCCGGTGCTGGAGCCGTGTGATGAGTCCCTGATGGACCTGGCGTTCCTCACCGGCGTGTGGGTCACAGATTCCAACGACGGCCTGCGCACCGAGGAGATCTGGTCCACGCCCGATGCCGGGACGATGCTCGGCGTCAGCCGCACCATCTCCATCGGCGAGGACGACAGCAAACGCGAAACCGTCTTCTTCGAGTTCCTCCGTATCGAACACACCGCCGAGGACGACATCATCTACCACGCCTCACCCGAAGGTCGCCCCCCCACAAGTTTTCGGCTTATCGAGCGATCGCACACGCGGTTCGTCTTCGAGAATCCCGAGCACGACTTCCCCCAGCGCATCATCTACGAGCAGCAGGATGACGCCTCGCTGCTCACCCGCATCGAGGGCGTCGAGGACGGTGAGGAACAATCGAGCGAATGGCGCCTCCGCCGGGCCCGAATCCGCTCGGGCCTGACTGAATACGAAATCCGGCAGCGGAGAATCAGCGACTACTGGTGGCACCGGCGTTTCTACTACGATCATCTCTTCTATCACCGCTATTACGACGATTACTGATCGGCCGGCGTCGGCGAGCCGCCAAGCCATATCACATATGAGCGAGCTTCATCTGAATCCCCGCGTCGATTCTCCCGCCGCCGTCGGCTGGCCCCTGGATGGCGATCCCCGCGCGTTTCACCGCCGCCTGCCCGGCTACCGCCCCACACCCCTGCATCGTCTGCCCGATCTCGCCGCGCAGTTGAATGTGGGGGGGGTGCTGATCAAGGATGAGTCCGACCGCTTCGGCCTGCCCGCGTTCAAGGTGCTCGGGGCATCCTGGGCGGTGTATCGCGAAATCATCAACGCACTGGGCGGCGAAGAACCCGCCTGGCAGGACATCGACGAGTTGCGCGAAATCGTCGCCGACCTCAAGCCGCTCCGTCTCGTCACCGCCACCGATGGCAATCACGGCCGGGGCGTGGCCCGCACCGCAGCCTGGCTGGGGCTGGAAGCGATCGTCTTCGTCCCCGCCGGCACCGTCGCCGCCCGCATCGCTGGCATCGAGGCGGAAGGCGCGACCGTCCACGTCATCGACGGCAGCTACGACGAGACGGTCTGCCGCGCCGCCGAGGCCGCGGCCGACGAGCGGGCTTGGCTCATCCAGGACACCTCCTGGTCCGGCTACGAGGAGATCCCCCGCCGGGTGATCGAGGGCTACTCGACGCTCTTTCGCGAGATTGATGAGGAACTTGAAGCGGCGAGCGAACCGCCGCCCGATCTCGTGCTCGTCCAGATCGGGGTGGGATCTCTGGCCGCGGCGGCGGTGATGCATTATCGAGCTAAGGCGAAGGCGAAACAGCCGCGAATCGTCGGCGTTGAGCCCACCGATGCCGCCTGCGCGCTGGAGTCGGCGAAGGCCGGCTCGTCCGTCACCGTCACCGGTCCGCATGAGTCCATCATGGCGGGCCTCAACTGCGGCACGCTGGCATCCCTGGCCTGGCCCGTCCTCTCCGCTGGGATGGACGCCTTCTTGTCAATCGACGATGACCTCTCCCGCCAGGCCATGCGCCTCATGGCCGACTGCGGCCTGGTCACGGGCGAGAGCGGGGCGGCCGGCCTCGGCGGCCTCCTGTACCTGCTCAGCCCCGAGGCCGCCGATGCGCGGCAGCGCCTGCGGATCGGCCCCGATCCGCGGGTCCTTATCATCTCCACCGAAGGCGCGACCGATCCCGTTTCCTACCGCCGGATCTTAGGGTTTGATCCCGCATCACCCTGCCGCTGAAACCGCCCCGAAAACGCCGAAAACCGGCCATGCCGCCCGCCTCTCCGCCCGGCCCGAACTTCGCCCGGCAGCCTATACTTCCGCCCACATCCGCCAACCTTTCAACCACAGGAAAGATCGACAGATGGCCAAGTACAGAATCGCCTGGATGCCCGGCGACGGCGTCGGAAACGACGTCATGGAAGCCGCCCGCCTCGTGCTGGACGCAATGAAGTTCGACGCCGAGTACATACCCGCCGACATCGGCTGGGAGTTCTGGTGCAACGAGGGCGACCCCCTGCCCGAGCGCACCATCAAGATCCTCAAGGAGACCGATTGCGCCCTGTTCGGGGCCATCACCTCCAAGCCGCGCGATGAGGCGGCCGAGGAACTCATCCCCGAGCTTCAGGACAAGGGACTGGTCTATTTCAGCCCCATCGTCCGCCTGCGGCAGCTCTTCAACCTGCATACCAACATGCGGCCGTGCAAGGCGTATCTGGGCAATCCGCTGAATTACCGAGACGATATCGACCTGGTCGTATTCCGCGAGAACACCGAGGGCATGTACGGCGGAATCGAGTTCCACCCCCTGCCGCAGTCGGTCTTCGACGCCCTGTGCGTGCATCCCAAGATGAAGAAGTTCGAGGCGGCCGGCCTGGAGAACATCGCGCTGTCCACCCGCATCATGACCAGGCAGGGCTGCGAATCCATCTGCCGGCAGGCGTTCGAGTTCGCGAAGAAGCACAACCGCCGCAACGTCACCATCGTGGACAAGCCCAACGTGTTGCGCGAGACGGGCGGCCTCATGATGCGCACTGCCCGCCAAGTCGCCAAAGACTATCCCGAGATCCCGCTGTGGGAGACGAACATCGACGCCCAGTGCATGTGGCTGGTGAAGAACCCGCAGGATTACGATGTGTTCATCGCGGAGAACATGTTCGGCGACATCCTTTCCGATCTCTGCGCGGGCCTCGTGGGCGGCCTCGGTTTCGCCTGTGCCGCCAACATCGGCGATGAGTACGCGGTCTTCGAGCCCACGCACGGCTCGGCCCCCAAGTATGACGGCATGTACAAGGTCAACCCCATGGCCATGTTGCTCACCGCCAAGATGATGCTCGACTGGCTGGATGAGCTTGAGATGGCCAACCGCCTCGAAGCCGCCTGCGCCCGGGTAATCAAGGAGCACAAGGTCGGCACCTACGATGTCGGCCTCAACAACACCACCCTGGAAGTGGCCGAGGAGGTGGCGAGGTTCGTCACGGAGCCGGCCGCCGTGTAAGG
>CP070772.1:1208090-1211168 GCA_020345805.1 Phycisphaerales bacterium
CCCATCGCCACCACCAATCAACGCCGGATCGTCAAGCTGGAAGGCGGCTTCCTCCTCCTCTGCTACTTCGGTTACATGACCTTCAGCGTGGTGCGCGAATACCTGTTCTGATCAACGCGGCACCGGACGACGACCCGAGCGAAGGTTCGGAATCGCGGATCATTCGTGTAGGTGGCGGGATTATCGCGGGCCCGCCCTTGATCGGGATCGTCAGGTCCGACAGGAACGGGTCACCGTCCCGGATCACCTGCACAACCGCTTCTGCTCAGTCCTCCGCATCCTGCCCGATGTGCATCCAGTACTTCAGCAGCGGAGCGAGCAGGAGACAAACCACGCCGCATCCCACGGCGAGATAGGCGACGATCTTGAACACGTCGCCGTAGACGTGGACCGTCTCGGCCGGCACGGGGATGGTCTGCTCGCCGTTGCCTCCGTGCCCCACGCCGGTGAACTGCGCGATGATCGCGGCGACGAAACTAGATGCCGCGGTGGCCAGGAACCACGCGCCCATCACCGTGCTCACCAGTCGCCGAGGAGACAGCTTGGTGACCATCGATAATCCCACCGGAGACAGACACAGCTCGCCGGTGGTGTGCAGCAGGTAGCCAAGCAGCAGCCACCCGACGAAGACCATGCCGCGTTCGTTGGCGTTCTGCGCACCGTACCACAAGGCCACGAATCCCAGACCGAGCTGTATGAGGCCGAAGGCGAATTTGACCGGCGTGGAGGGCTCCAGCCTGAACCTGGCCAGGAAAGCCCACAGGGCGGTGAACACCAGGCCGAGGAGCAGGATGTAGGAGGGATTGACGCTCTGGAAGATGCTGCCCGGTATCTCGCTGCCGCTGTCGGCGATGCCCATGCCGATGTCATCTTCGCTGACCGTCCAGGGAATGACCACGTCCAGGCTGACCTCCTCGCCCTCGCCCGCGACGTCGGCCGCCTCCCGCTGGGCGTCGCGGGCGCGGGTCAGCACGTCCAGGGTGTACAACTGATCGCCGTTGGCGTAGCCGAGCTGCTCCTGCGTCAAAACGATGTCGATAGTCGAACCCACATCGGCCGCCTCGACCACCCGCGATTCCCTCACCCGGTCGATGTTGCGGTCGGTGAAGTTGTTGATCGAGCTTCCCGCCTGCTCGAAGAAGGCCCAGAACAGCAGCGAGAAGAAGGTAAGGATCAGAACCACGTACATGCGGTGGCGGACTATCCGCGTTGATCTCACCGCGGTGATGAACAGGAAAACGAACGCGCCGAAGAGCGTGGTCATCAGGATCAGACCCGCCGGCGTGGAGATCTCGTTCAGGAAGGTGGCGGCGATGTTCTGAAGGTCGCCTTCACTTGCCCGCAGACGGTTTATGAAATCCTCGGAGACGAGGTTGTACCGGGCATTGGCGTACACCAGCCATGCCAGTACCGGTACGGCCACCACCACTCCCAGATACACCATCCAGGCGTATTTCAGCCTCGCGGGGACCGCCGGGGCGCCGGCCCAGTGCGGAAGCCCTCCGCGGCTCAGGGCGAGGACCGCGGCACAGCCGGAGACGATCAGGGCGGTTCCGATGAGAGCATTGATGCCAAGCAGATAGGGGTTCGACGAGAGGAAGTACATCCCGATGCCGATGACCAGGGCGCCGCTGAGGATGAGGACTTGGGTCAATCGCACGGGGGCCACGAATACCGCCAGGCCGATGACCATGCCGATGGTGGCCAGGCCGAAGCCGTAGTGCCAGCCGTAGGTTTCGCCGATGTAGCCGCACACCAGCGGGGCCATCGCCGCGCCCAGATTGATCCCCATGTAGAAGATGGTGAACCCGCCGTCGCGCTTGACGCTGCCTTTGGGATAGAGCGTGCCGACGATGGTGGAGATGTTGGGTTTGAAGAACCCGTTGCCGCAGATCAGCAGGCCCAGCGCGCAGAAGAAGGCGTACTGGTTCTCCACCCCCATGAGCAGGTGCCCCAAGGCCATCAGGACCCCTCCCAGCACCACCGCCCGGCGGGCCCCGATCAGCCGGTCGGCGATCATGCCGCCGAAGAACGGCATCATGTACACCAGCCCGCCATAGGCCCCGTAGATCGAGTACGCGGTCGGATCCTGGTACTGCAGGAACCCCTTGATCATGTAGTAGATGAGCAGGGCCCGCATCCCGTAGAACGAGAAGCGCTCCCACATTTCCGCGAAGAACAGCGTGTAAAGCCCCGTCGGGTGTCCAAACAGGGTGGGAAGCTGGGACGGATCGGTCGGGGGGTTCTCGGTGCGGTCAGCCATGAGTGTCTCCTGAGGGGGGTATGAGAAGGCCCCTACCCGCGGTCGTCAACACGCGGGAAGCCACAGGGGACACGATGACTTGGCCGTGGGCGCCGTGACCGGCTCCAAGCTCTTCAACATCCTCCTGGTCCTCGGGGCGACCTGCCTGTTCGGCGACGTACCCGTGCCCGCCCCTTGGGGCTGGTGGGATCTGGGCATGATGATGTTCCTGACGCTGATCCTGCTCCCCATCGCCACCACCAATCAACGCCGGATCATGAAACTGGAAGGCGGCTTCCTCCACCTCTGCTACTTCGGTTACATGACCTTCAGCGTCCTGCGCGAGTACCTCGCCTGATCGCCGCGGCACGGAACGCAATCAAACCTGTCCCGCTCTGTTGAAGCCGAACGACGGTGCCACGAGTGCAATCCGCATTGGAATTACATTCGTGCGGTCGCGAAGCAAGCCGCGTTCTGTGAACGCGGCCCACGTTCGACTGGGAAGAAACGTCCGGACCCGGCCAACCGTCCCCCCGCGAAGCGGGGGGCTGGGGGAAGAGCACCTCGCGCCTCATCACTCATCACCTATCACTCATCGCTTCTCCCCCGGACACGGCCCCCATTCGCCGAGGATGACGAACAGGTCGTCGATGTTCACCTTGCCGTCGTCGTTCAGATCCTCCGGGCAGTATTCGCAGAGTCCCCACGCGCCGAGAACAAGGAACAGATCATCGATGTTGACTTTGTCATCGCCATTCAGATCGGCGGGGCAGGCGGCCACGCCGTCGAGGAACAGGACCCACACTGCGCCGCGGTCGTAGCCCCCGTCGTCATCC
>CP070772.1:1211268-1214304 GCA_020345805.1 Phycisphaerales bacterium
CGCGGAAGTACTGCACGAGGCGGGTTACGCGACCGCGAGCATGGGCAAGTGGCACCTGGGCAAGGGCGATGACACAGGCCCGCTCGGGCAGGGATTCGATGTGAACATCGCCGGCAACCGGGCCGGCTCGCCGCGCAGCTACTTCAGCCCGTATCAGAACGCCGATCTTCCCGACGGGCCGGAGGGCGAGTACCTCACCGACCGCCTCACCGGCGAGGCGATCGGCTTCATCGAATCGCATCGCGACAAGCCGTTCTTTCTTTATCTGCCCCACTACGCCGTGCATACGCCGATTCAGGCAAAGAAGTCGGTCATCGAGAAGTACGCGCAGAAACCGGCCGCCGGCGGGCATGACAACCCGCGCTACGCGGCGATGATCGAGAGCGTCGATGAGGGAGTCGGTCGGATTCTCGACAAGCTCGATGAGCTTGCCCTTGCTCAGAATACGATCGTGCTGCTCTTCTCCGACAACGGCGGCTTCGCCGGCGCGACTTCCAATGCCCCGCTCCGCGGGTTCAAGGGAATGCTTTACGAAGGCGGCATACGCGTGCCCCTCATCGCCCGCTGGCCGGGGAGCATCAAACCGGAGCAGAAGTGCGATGTGCCCGTGATTGGCACGGACATCTTTCCCACGCTGCTGGACGTTGCCGGCGTGCCGGCTCCGGAAGGGCTCGCACTCGACGGCGAGTCGCTCACGCCACTGCTGATGAACAAGGGAGAATTCCAGCACCGGTCAATCTTCTGGCACTTCCCCGCCTATCTCGAATCGGGCAGAGCGGTGGAAGGCAAATGGCGGACCACGCCCGCCGGCGCTGTCCGCGCCGGCCCGTGGAAGCTGATCGAATTCTTCGAGGACGGCCGGGTGGAACTGTACAATCTCGATGAAGATATCAGCGAGACGAACAACCTTGCCGCGACCATGCCCGAGAAGGTCGCGGATCTTCACGGAATACTCCGGGGGTGGCGGGAGGCGGTCAATGCTCCCGTGCCACGCGAGCGGAATCCCCGGTACCGACCCGACGAAGAGACCTCCGAAGAAAAGTCCGGCGAAAAGAAAGAAGAGGAGCCGAAATGAAACCGCAACTTCCCGTCTGCGCGATTCTGACCGCCGGCCTGCTGCCCGGTGCCCCTGCCCCGGCCGCGGAATTCCCGTCGCTCGGTGATCGTCCCAACATCATCTTCATCTTCGCCGACGATCACGCAGCCCAGGCGATAAGCGCTTACGGATCAGGGCTGAACCACACGCCCAACATCGATCGCATCGCCCATGAAGGAGCGCTGTTCCGCAACTGCTTCGTCACCAATTCCATCAGCGCCCCCAGCCGGGCGGTGATCCTCACCGGCAAGTTCAGCCATCACAACGGGGTGCTGACCAACGCCGAGTCCTTCGACGGCTCCCAGCAGACTTTCCCCAAGCTTCTGCAGAAGGCGGGTTACCGAACCGCGATGATCGGCAAGTGGCATCTGAAGTCCGACCCCACCGGTTTCGATTACTGGGAGGTGCTCCAGGGCCAGGGACCTTACTACAACCCGCCCATGAAGACCGCGGCCGGCGTGAACAAACACACCGGGTACACCACCGACATCATCACCGACCTTGCCCTGGACTGGCTGAAAGAGCAGAGCGATGCCGGCCGGCCCTTCCTGCTCATGTGCCAGCACAAGGCGCCGCACCGCAACTGGCAGCCGGGCCCGGACCATATCAGCGATTTCGATGACATCGAATTTCCCGAGCCGCCCACGCTGTTTGACGATTATGAAGGCCGGGCCAGCGGCGCGAAAAACCAGGAAATGACCATTGCCCGTCATTTCTATCCATCCGATGCAAAGCTCGAAGCGCCGGGCAATCTCACCGAGGAGCAGCGGGCGGTGTGGGATGCCGCCTACGGTCCGAAGAACGAGGCGTTCCTCGCGGCCAGTCTCCAGGGCGACGATCTCACCCGATGGCGGTATCAACGCTATATAAAGGATTACCTCCGCAGTATCGCCTCTGTGGATGACAACGTCGGTCGCATCCTTGATTACCTTGATGAATCGGGGCTGGCCGAAAACACCATCGTCATCTACTCGTCCGATCAGGGATTCTTCCTGGGGGAGCACGGCTGGTACGACAAGCGCTGGATGTACGAGGAATCGGCGCGCATGCCCCTGCTGGTGCGCTGGCCGGGCAAGGTTCAGCCCGGATCCGAGATCGATCCGCTGGCCCAGAACCTGGACTTCGCTCCGACGTTCCTCGACATGGCCGGGGTGGACGCCCCGGCGGACATGGAAGGTTGCAGCCTCGTTCCGCTATTGGAAGGCAAGACTCCCGAGGATTGGCGAGATTCCATCTATTATCATTATTATGAATTCCCCGCAGTGCACTCCGTGCCCCGTCACTACGGCGTGCGCACCGATCGATACAAGCTCATTCGGTACTATCAGCTTGACGAATGGGAGCTTTTCGACCTGGCGGTCGATCCGGATGAGCTGAACAGCGTCTATGACGATCCGGAGTACGCGCCCGTCGTGGAGAAGCTGAAGGTCGAGCTGACCCGCCTTCAGAAGCAGTACGACGACACGAAGCCTGAAATCGATATCGCCGAGCACCTGCAGAAGCTTGCGCAGCGCCGGGCCGCCCGGGTCCCGATTCAAACGGCCCTGAAGCTGAGCGTGCGCGATGATCTGACCCGCACCGACCTTGATCCGTCCGTCAAGCCGCTGGCCATCGGTGCAACGTGCATAGCGAATTCGCCGGATGGGGTTGTTTTCGCTCACGGCGGCGAAGTCTTCGGCTATTGCCTGTATCTGAAAGACGGCCGGGCACATTTCGGCGTGCGCGAGCGCGGGCAGTACCGCGAAGTGGTGGCCCCGCATCCCCTCCCGATGTCACAGCCCGTGCATGTGGCAGGTGTCCTCACCGCCGATGCGAAGCTGAAGCTGTATGTCAACGGCAGGTTCGCCGCCGAGGCGAATGGCTGGATTCTCAGCCAGGCCCCGGCCGAAGGTCTTGACATCGGCCGGGATACCCGATCCCCGGTCGGCGAATACGAAGCC
>CP070772.1:1214404-1217378 GCA_020345805.1 Phycisphaerales bacterium
GGGAGCGCTGAATGAGGGCGGGCTGATCAACATCATGAACCGGGTCGGGGTTCCGGTGTTCATCGCCGGCTACGGCCCCGACACGCGCAGCGGGGCTATGTCGATCAAGAACGGGCGCGGCGTGCAGATCCTCCAGGCGGGGGCCGAGGAGGACGAAAGCGGGATCGTCCGGGTCTATGACGCCGAGGGCAAGAGGCCCCGGACGTTAAAGCCAATCCCCTGACATCTCTTTGTGCGGCAATCGCGTTAACAACGGCACCGCGCCGGCTGCGGTTGCCGCAGCTTGGCCCAGGTCGACGATAGATCCGGGAAACCTGTCGATTCGTTTGCCTTGGCCAGATCCTGGGTTAGACTTGGATTGAGAACCGCGAGGTTCTTGCGTGTCTAAGGCCTTCAACAGCAGGCACTTATGTCCCAGGCTGCCTTGCCACCCCATCTTCGCCTGATCGGGACGGACGACCCCGAGGTCGTGGCCAATTGGGCACGGTCCCGGCTGAACCGGCAACAGGTGATTCGCGAGAATCGTGCCGCGGGGCTGAACCGGAGCCTTGATCCCACGGACCCTCGTTGGGTACTGGCAATTCGAGCCTACTCCCAGCTTCAGGGCACCACCCTCACGCCGGAGCGTCGGCAGCGGGTGATGCGGACGGCCAGGCAGCTCGGCATCCGGCCGTTTGACGCCAACCTGATCGTCGCCATCGTCCAGGACCATGCCCGCAGCGGCTTGGCGCTGAGTGAGGCCCAGGGCACGCTGACTCTGCTGCGAGAGCCCGAGGCGGCCCGGGCCGGCCGTTGGGCGATTCTCCTGCGATGGGCGGCCGCCATCGCCACCGCGGCCGTCGCCAATGCACTGCTGATCCGCTGGTTTCTCAGTTCCTGACCAACCTTATCGGAACCTGTGGTATACTGTTCCCGCATCTGAGCCTGTTCGACGGGATTGCGCAAAGTCTGCCGGAGCGCATCGCCGTATCGCAAGAGGGGATGACATTTGGCGACAGACGGACAAGCCAACCAGGCCCAGCCTTCGGAGAAACGGGCGGCGTCTCTTCAGACCGTGGCATGGGCGGCCTGTGACGTTGAGCTGAAGCCCGCGGTCGGGATGGGCGAGGGCGGGTTCCTGCCCACTCCCGATGCCGCCGCCCGCGGCGCCTATTGTCTGTGGCTGAATCGGGGGGGCGAGGACCTGCTCTATCACCTGCAGGAACATCTCTGCGGTCTCGCGAGGGCTGTGTTCGTGAGGCGGCTTGCTTCCGCCGGAACATGAGCGGCCCTCTCAGGGGCCATTCAGCTCCTTGATGTGCACGTTGCCGTCGTCGGAGACCTCGGCAAAGCCCAGAGCAGCCAAGGCATTGAGTGCGGCCTGCTGCTCGGCCTGCTTTTTCGACGCCCCCCAGGAGGATTCGAAACGGCGACTGCCCAGAGCCACACACACCTCAAAGCACTTGGCGTGGTCCGGCCCCTTTTCATCCAGCACCACGTATTGAGGCGACTGGCCCAGCTTCTGCTGTCCCACCTGTTGCAGAACGCTCTTGAAGTTCGAGTGGTGGCCGGATCGGTAGGCTTCCTCGATGTGGGGCTTCAGCGCCCCCAGTATGAACCGTTGAGCAGCTTCCAGCCCACCGTCGATGAGCAGCGCCCCCACCAGTGATTCATAGACCGCCGCCAGCACCGAGTGCGGCAGGCTGATGGTGTTGCTCATTCCCTTGCCCAGCCGCAGCAGCTCATCCAGCCCCAGCTCCCGGGCCACGTTCGAACAGTTACGCCGGCTGACCACGGTCGACTTGATCTTCGTCATCTCCCCCTCCTCAAGGTCGACATAGTTGTCGTAGAGGTATCTGCAGACAACCATGCCCAGCACCGCATCGCCCAGGAACTCCAGGCGCTCGTTGCTCTCGAGGCGGGAATCGGCCAGCGAGGCATGAGTCAGGGCCAGACGAAGCAGATCCAGATCCTGAAACTCATGGCCGGTCAGGCGGTTTGCGGTTTCGACTTGTTCCGGTTTCATGGGCCTCCAGCCGGGGTGGCGGATCGCAGGCGAACCCCGGCGGCGGCCTCCATCGAGGAACGCTGCCGCGGTTCAGAGTGCTTCGTTGCGGCTGGATGGGCTTTGCAGGCACCCCGGGGCAGGCAGATGGCCGCCCCCGAATGGCTGGAAAACTCATCCATTGGGGTCATGCGACCCCGATCAACAGGGGACTATACGTCTCATCGACACCTCAGGGGGCGTTCTGTGCCGACTTCCTCAAAGGTTATTGGATACCGGCCTCGCCCGTGGTATGCGGAACGCCCCTGAGGCCGGCTTGGCGTGTCGGCCTGAAGGTGCTATATTACGTGGTTCCGTGCCGAGTTGGCCGGCGTGCCCCGGCCATCGCGAAGCCCAGTTACCCTGATTATCGCCTTCCGACCCGCCGGGACCGGCCGGCGCTTTCTTCGGAATCCCGACCATGCACTATCCTCGCCGAGTCAGCAAGATCAAGCGTGTCCGCAAGCTGGGTTTCCGCGCCCGGATGAAGACCAAGAACGGCCGAAGGCTGATCAACCGCAAGCGGCGTCTCGGCCGGCGCCTCAGCGCCGCGTAGGGGGCCGGGGAAGCCGATTGCCCGGCCGTTTTGCGCGTCCGGGGCGGGCACACCTGCATGACTGGCTTGTCAGGGTGACTTCCCGGCGAGCATTGCGGCCAGACGTGTGGCGGCATCCGCCGGCGAGCCGTGTGTGGTCTCAAACACGATGTCCGCCACCGCCAGATAGGTCGCCTCTCGCTCGGCCAAAACCCGGGCCACCTCCTCGGAGGGGTCTGCTCCGGTGAGGCTCGGGCGGTCGCCCGGGGCCTCGCGCAGACGGCGGGCCAATTCTCTCACCTCGCATTTCAGGTATACGACCATTCCCCTGCCCGCGCGCTGCGCCTGCTCTATCCGGGCCCGCGCCGCGCGGATCATCGGCGTACCCCCGCCCAGGGCCACGACCTGACGGATGA
>CP070772.1:1217478-1220413 GCA_020345805.1 Phycisphaerales bacterium
TATCGCCATCATCCAGGATGCCGGTGAAGCCGCCTTCGGTGTCGCTGATCTTCTGGTGGGACTTGACCGTGCCGTTGGGGTTGAGGAACAGCACCCACACCGCGCCGCGGTTCTCGCCACCGTCGTCGTCGAGGGATGCTCCCACGGCCATGTCGCCCACACCGTCGCCGTCGAGATCGCCCAGCGACGCCACCGAGGCGCCGAAGTGATCCCCCTCATCCAGGATGCCGGGGATGCCACCCTGGGTGGCGCTGATCTTCTGGTGCGACTTGACCGTGCCGTTGGGGTTGAGGAACAGCACCCACACGGCGCCTCGTTCAGTATATGACCCGCCTCCGTCGTCGTCCCAGTGGGCTCCCACGGCCAGGTCGCCCACGCCGTCGCCGTCGAGATCGCCCAGCGAGGCCACCGAGTTGCTGAACTGCTCCTCATCATCCAGGATGCCGGTGAAGCCGCCTTCGGTGTCGCTGATCTTCTGGTGCGAAAGAACCCAGCCGGGCTGGCCCAGCGCGGCCGGTGCGGCCAAGCCGAGCGTCAAACCGATCATCGCGGTCATCGTGACGGTCATTCTGTGCGTGTTGGAAGTCATGTCAGTGCTCCGTCGAGGTTGCGCATGCGCGCGACTCAAAAGGAATATTGGCAGTTCACGGGCACGGCCCCCACGCGCCGAGCATGAGGAGCAGATCGTTGATGTTGACGGTGCCGTCTCCGTCGAGGTCGGCCGGGCATTTGTTCAGGCAGTTGAGATCGAGGACGCAGGCCGAGCCGTCGCCATCGCGCAGGTGAAGCGCGAGCCGGGTCGTGTCGGGCGAAGCGGGCATCGCGTTCTCCCGGAAATCTGACCGAGACGTCTGTTTCCACTTATAAAGGTGGCATGGGGCGGCGTCAATGTAATTTTGCCCGGACGGCGCGCAAGGTAGACACCCCTTGCACGCTCAAATCTGCGCGCCCCCGGAAACGTCGCTTTTTGGCCCATTTCGACGATCGTCAATGTGTGCCCAGCGCGCGAGTTGTTTCAGATCGGAAGGTCATCGATCGCATCGGCGTCGTGGTCCGGCCCGCCGCCGTCGCGGAAGTCGGCCACGGGTCCCGTCCGTGTGCGCGATGCGAAGGACGATGCGGATCGGCCGGCGGACGGCATGTCGTAACCGGCCTTCGATTCCACGTAACCGCCCGGAGGGATCGCACTGGAGAAATCACGGAAGCGGGTGATGTGCTCGACCCAGGTAAGCCTTATCGCCCCGGTGGGACCGTTGCGCTGCTTGGTGAGGATGAGTTCGGCGACGTTTGAAGGATCGTAATCCTCTTCGCCCTTGTGATAGTAATCTTCGCGATGAAGCATCATGACCACATCCGCATCCTGCTCCAGCGACCCGGACTCTCTGAGGTCGCTCATGCGCGGCCGATGACCTTCGCGCTGTTCCGGCGCGCGGTTGAGCTGGCTGATACAGATCACGGGCAGGCTGAGCTCGCGGGCCATGGCCTTGATGCCGCGGCTGATCTCGGTGATCTCCATCTGCCGCGATTCCGGCCGGCCGCCCGCGGACATAAGCTGGAGGTAATCGACGACGATGGCCTTGATCTCATGTCGTGCCACTATCCGCCTCGCCTTGGCCCGGAGCTGAAGCAGCGAGAGCCCGGCGGTGTCGTCGATGAACACCGGGGCCTTGAGGAGTCTGTCGCAGGCGATCTGCAACTGATGGTGATCATCCTGGTTGAGCTGGGCGCGTCGGATCTTCTGGCTGCTCACTCCGCTGCTGGAGGCGAGGAGGCGCTGCACGAGTTGCTGCTTGCTCATCTCCAGGCTGAACACTCCCACGCCGTAGTCGCGGAGGGCCATGTGCTCAGCGATGTTCAGGGCCAGGGCGGTCTTTCCCATGGAGGGGCGGGCGGCAATGATGATCATCTCGCCCGGCTGCAGGCCGGAGGTCATCTCGTCGAGTTCGGCAAAGCCGGTGGGCACGCCGGTAATGATCTGGCCTTCGTTCTCCTGTATGAGCCGGTATGCGTGAAGGAGAAGGTCCTGGAGGGATTCGGCCCCGCTCTGCTCGCCGTGCTGGGCGATCTCGAAGATCCGCTGCTCCGCCTTTTCCAGTAGGGTCTGGGCGTCCTCGGCGCTCTGGTGGGCGTCGTAGAGGATGTCGCCGGCCGCCTCGATGAGATGGCGGACCGCGGCCTTGTTGCGGACCTCCCGGGCGTAGTGGGTGGCGTGGGCCGCGGTGGGCGAGGCGTTGGCCAGTTCGACCAGGTAGCCCAAGCCCCCGATGGTCTCCAGCAGGCCGCGGTCGGCGAGCAGGCGATGAAGCTGGACGATGTCCAGGGCGGCCCGCTGGTCGTAGAGCTCGACCATGGCCTCGTAGAGGGCGCCGTTGGCGGGTTTGTAGAAGTCATCGCCGCCGCGGAGGATGAGGATGACATCGCCCACCACCTGCGGGTCGATGAGCATCGAGCCGAGGAGGCTCATTTCCGCTTCGATGGCGTGGGGGGGGAGCTTCTCGAAGAGCTGGGAGAGTTGGCGCTGATCGCGGGGGCGGCTGTCGCGGGCGAAACCGGAGGCTGCGCCGGGCCTGTTCGGATTGTTGTCGGTAGCGCTGCTCATCCGTGAGCGAAGAGGATACTGCAATGATCAGAGGCTGCGCGGCAGCAGAGGCCTCCCGACAGGTAATCCACGGCGATCAAACGACTGCCGCAGGGGCGTTTGCGAATCCATAGTACAACCACGGCGCTGCCTCCCGGCGCCGTGATTGTTTTGAATCGGTGGTTCTACTCGGACAGGTACCTGTGGCCAGCGGAAAGGACCTGTTCGCCTTCCCTCTCGCCGTCCCCCCCCAAGTCCAGTTCGGACAGCTCGCCCTCCAGGGCCATCTTCATGAGCCGTCCGACCTTGAATTTGACCGTTTTCTTGGCCGGGACCGGAACGCGTTCCAGCGTTTTG
>CP070772.1:1220513-1223383 GCA_020345805.1 Phycisphaerales bacterium
AAGAACCTCCTTCAGCCCTTCACGTTCCAGTTGTCCGAGTTGCCGGCTGAGGCTGCGCCCGACCATGTCGCAATCGATGAGCAGTGTGTTGTAGCCGGCGGCGGCATAGGACCAGCCCAGGGCCATCACGATGCTGGTCTTGCCATCGCCCTGGAAGGGGCTGCTGACCGCGAGCACGAATCCCTGGCGGGGATCGCGGATCGCTTCGATCTGATTGCGGATCTGATGCACGCAATGCGCGGCGACCTCGCCGGATTCCGGGCTGTCGATGCTCTGGCCCAGGTCCGGAAGCACACCAAGGCAGCCGCTGATGTCATCTCCGAGCGACTGGGCGAGCTGCCGCGTGCCGTAGGTCCGTCGGTCCACGGTTCCGAGCAGGAAGAATCCGCCGAAGCTGAGCAGGCAGCCGAAGCCGAAGCCCAGTATGGCCCGCTTGCGCCGCGGGTCATCGTAGGGCTTGCGAGGGCGGAAACCTTCCTGGGCGATGCTGATGCGCTTGACGATGGACGCCTCGTTCAGCTCCAGTTGCTGGATGCGGCCGGTGGTGTGGTCGAGTTCGGCCTGGATGCGGCCCTTGTCGTATTCCTTGTCGTCCAGCGTCTGCAGGTCGACGATGATCTGCTGGAGGGATTCGCGAATCACGCCGGCCTCGGCCATGAGATCCGCGATCTCATCGCGGAGGCGAGGCACGGAGAAGCTGAAGTAATAGCTTCCCATGTCCTCTACCGTGCGATCCGCGGTCAGCGCGGCGACGCCGTACTGCTGCCAGAGTTCCAAAGCCTTGGCGTACTGTTCCTCGAAGAGCTTCTGTGCCATCTCGAGCCTGCGCTGAGCCTGCCGGTATCTCGGCGTGCCCGGCATGTATCGATCCTCCACGAGCCGGAATTCGGTTTCGGCGTCGTCGCGCATCCGGCGCAGGTCGGCCAGCTTTGGATCGAGTTGCTCAAGCTGCTGGGGAGAAGGGCCGGCGAGCGTGTCGGGATCTCCCTCTCCGGTCAATCCCGCTTCCTCCTTGCTCACCAGTACGAACTCGGCGGCGGCGATCTGCTCTTCCAGCGCCTGCACCTTCGCCAGTTTGAGCGTCTGCAATTCGCGGAGGTCCGCCGTTTCGTGTCGGGTCCTGATCCGCGCCAGGTCCTGGCGGATCGCCCGCATGTCCCGGTTGAGCTGGTCCTGATGTTCGTAAAGCGTTTCGAGCGTGCGGCCGACCTCGGCGCCCTCGGCCTTGCCGTAGATGTCGAAGTAGGAGTGGATGACCGAATTGACCACGGCCTGGCTGACTTCGGGATCGGGGTGCTCGAATGAGACACCGATCAGCTCGCTGTTGCGGTCAGATTCGATGATGAGTTCCTCCTGGATCGCCTCCAGCGCGGTGTGCCCCCGGGCAAAGGGAAGGGCGGCCAGTTGCGGATCCTCCAGGGCGTGCTCCAACACCCGCCGGCTGCGGATCAACTGCACCTGGGTGGTGACGAACTGGGAGAAGAAATCGACGCGATGCTCGGGCGTCTCGCCCAGGATCACCGGCAGCCGGGGGGTGATGCGGATCGCCCCGTCGCTGCGGTAGACCGGGTGGGCGCTGAAGTAACCGAACAGGCCCAGGGTCACTCCCAGCCCGACGGCGATTGCCGCCGCCCACTGCCATCGGCCGCTGAGGCGGTCGTTGACCAGTTCCCAAATCGACTCGCCCCGGCCGCTGCCGGCGGCGGCGGTCTGAGCGCCGGCGAAGGGGAAGTCGGCCCTTGCCTCGTACAGCGCGATGTCCGATTCGCTCGTGCTACGTCTCACTGGCGGCTCCTTGCTCCAGACCCAGAGCGTCAAAGAGATCGGTCATTCCCCCCAGCAGTTGTCCGGCGGCCTGCAGCGCTTCCTCGCCGCTCATCACCGGGGAGGTGATGATCTGCAGCTGCGCCACGCCCTGGACCGAAACGGCCAGGCGCTCGGACTGACGGTTTATGGCGTCGATTTCCCGCGTAGTCTTTCCGTCCGGGAGAATGAAAGCGTTGAAGATGCGTATCACCTGATCGTGCCCGTCGTCTCCCGTCCGGCGGAAGCGATAGACCCGCACCGGAACGCGACGGCCCTCGAAGGTCAGGGCCGCGGATCGAGGTTCCTCGGACCTCTGATCAACCCAGCCGGAGCTGGGGTAACAGATGGGCGGATAGTGGCCGATCATGTCCCGGGCATCGCCGCAATGAACCAGAAGAACCTGCAGCCGCTGGGGCGGGGTGTCGATCCGGTTCAGGCGCAGGTAGCTGCGGCTGAAGATGGCGTTGGGGCGGAGCAGCTTCTGAGCCGAGGGCGGAACCTTCCAGTCCTCGCCCACCCAGTCGCCGATGAACCGGGGCACGGCCTGCATCGCCGCGGCGATCTCGGCCTTGCGCTGCTCGGCCTGCTCGCTGTGCTCCACCCGCACCGGCAGAGTCCGCCCCAGCCCGGCCAGCAGGATCAGCGTCAGCCAGGGCGCGGCGGCCATCACCCGATTGCGAATGATCGTTCTCCGGTTCATTGGCTCACCAACCTGAAAGACATCACGGGAAACTCCAGCCAGCGGATGAGCCGCAGTAC
The DNA here is from genome assembly GCA_020345805.1 of Phycisphaerales bacterium. Lineage (GTDB taxonomy): Bacteria > Planctomycetota > Phycisphaerae > Phycisphaerales > SM1A02. The sequence goes on from CP070772.1 coordinate 1,223,079, forward strand.
GCCCCCGAGCATGAGCAAGGCCGCTCCCAGCATCACCCACCCGGCGAGGTCGTGGAATCGCTCGGCCATCGCGGGGTTGCCGTGACCGAAGATCAGACTCGTGGGAACGAGACGGATTACGTTGCAGAGGATCGCGATGAGCGGGCTGAGAACAAGAAGGACCAGGCGCGTCCCGGGCTTCAGGGGCGAGCCGAAGGCGAAGGCATAAACCACGAGCGTGAGGGCAAAGACCAGGCGCATGCCGTTGCACGCCTCGCCCACCGCCACCTGCTCGCCGTTGATGATCAGCACGTTGCCGCTGCGGA
>CP070772.1:1223483-1226308 GCA_020345805.1 Phycisphaerales bacterium
TAGTCGGGGTGATGCCAGTCCATGATGGAGTGGTACCAGCACATGCGAAGGCCCCCGCGTTCACAGGCCTCGGAAAGCTCCTTGAGGATGTCCCGGGCGAACGGCGTGGACATCACGTCGTAATCGGTGTAGGCCGAATCAAAGAGGCAGAAGCCGTCGTGGTGCTTGGAGGTGATGACGATGTACTTCATGCCCGCGGCCTTGGCGAGGCGCACCCACTGATCGGCGTCAAATCTGACGGGGTTGAACTGATCTTTGAGGGGTTCGTAATCCGCGACGGGGATCTGCGCGCGGTACATGATCCACTCGCCGATGCCGGGGATCGCCTTGCCTTCCCACTCGCCGGCGGGGATGGCGTAGAGCCCCCAGTGGATGAACATTCCGAAGCGGGCCTCGCGCCACCAAGCTATGCGGGCGTCGCGCTCCTCCTCCGTCTCGACGTGATAAACCGGTATGTAGCGGTCGGCCGGGGCGGGAGCATCCGCGGGGGATCCGCCCGCCGCAGCGCAGGAGATTTGGATTGCCAGGATGAATGTTGCCAGATGTGCCGGACGCATTGCGCTCCTTTCCTCGATGGGCCGCGGCCGCGGCGGTCAGTCATCTTCCCCGAACAGTTGGAATTCCCAGATCGTCGGCCCCTCGTCGGCTTCCATGATGAGCAGCTTCACACGTCGGGCGAGGACCGATGGGAATGTCATTTCGTATTCGTCGCCGATGGTCGTGCCGCGCAGGGCGGTTTGCCACCGGTCACCGTCCTTGTACTGCAACACGAAGCGCCGGATGCGCCGGCCGTATTCAACGGCCTCGTCGATCTTCACGCGACTTATGTTGGCGTTCTTCCCCAGATCGACTTCGATCCAGGCCTCCTTCGTGCCTTCATCGGTGGCCCAGCGCGTCTCCGGGTCATCGTCGATCGCCTTGTCCGGCCCGAACTGCGTTTGATTGCGAAAGGTGTTGGAAGCAGATGCGGGTTTGCCGAATGCCAGTGAGCCGGACGGCGGGCGAGGCACATCAACCGGTGGGATGTCGAAGGCTCTGCAATCTACGGTGAACTCGACGATGGTCGCAATGTGTTCTTCGTGGGTTTGGGGGATCCGCACATAAGTTCCCGTGCCGGTCTTGGTGATTATCGCCTCGTTATCTGAAAGTGTCCGGATGCTCACGATGTTTGCGTCAATCGCAGGCAGCTTCAGCACGCCGTTATCAGGCCGGGTCATGATGAAGAGGAAGATGCGGTCATCTCGGCAGGTGGAAGCGCCCCACCATCCGGGCTTGAACGGCCCGCCCCGCGTGCCGTAGATCGTGTGCCCGTACTCCTTGAGCCACCGGCCCATCTCCTCCAGTCGCTGCACCTGTCGCGGCTCGATGCGGCCGTCGGGCATTGGGCCGACGTTGAACAGGAAGTTGCCATCGCCGCCGGCGGTGCGGATCAGTGCGTGAATGCACTTCTTCAGCGACTTCATCTCATCGTTCGGTTTCCACGCCCACTGCCGACAGAGGGTCATGCAGGTTTCCCACGGCCGGTCCCGGTTGAACGCTCCGATGCGCTGCTCGGGCGTGTCGTAGTCGCCCGGGTTTGCGGAATCCTGCGCGCTGGTGCCCGCCGCCTCCGGCCGGGCCTTGCCCACACGGTTGTTGATGATCAAGTCGGGCTGGCGGTCGAGCAGGTATGAGTAGAGTTCCTCGCCGTGTTCGATCGTCCACGGCTTCTCCCACTGACCGTCGAACCAGATCAATCCCAGCGGGCCGTAGCCCTCGATCAACTCTCTCGTCTGGTTCCTTACGTATTGCACGTAGCGGGACATGTCGGGAGCGGGCTTCAGGCCTCGACCGCCGGGACTGTCGGTGGGGTAGTCGGGATGATGCCAGTCGCAGATGGAGTAATAGGTGCAGAAACGAATACCCCGCCTGCGACACTCCTCGGCGAGCTCCGCCAGCACGTCGCGCTGGAACGGCGTGGACATGATGTCGTAGTCGGTGAAGCGCGAATCCCACAGGCAGAAGCCGTCATGGTGTTTGGAAGTGATGACGAGATACTTCATGCCGGCGGCTTTGGCGGCCGCGACCCACTCCGCGGCGTCGAACTCGATGGGATTGAACTGCCGGTAGAGGTTGTCGTACTCCTCGGTGGGCACCTGCGCCCCGCGTGACCAGCCGATCTCGGTCCCTTTCAACGAAACCGGTCCCCAATGGATGAACATGCCGAAGCGGGCCTCGCGCCACCAGTCCAGCCGCGAATCGTCAGACGGCTGGGCGCCGGCGAGTGAAGCCGACAGGAGAGGCAGTATCACCACACCGCAGGGCAGGGCACGACGGGTTCTGATCCTGTTCATTGGCACACCTCGCTTCCGCGCGACGAGGGGTCGGCCGCGCCGGGGCAAGGTTATTGGATATCCGTCGTAGCGGGAAGGGGGAAGGAATCGCTTCCGAAGCGCTCGATGCCGTGTTCGGTGCGAATTTCGACCAGGGCCGATGTTCCCGGGAAGCGCCGGAGCAGGGCCAGCCCGCGTGCCGGCCCCAGAACGCTGATCGCCGACGCGAGGGCGTCGGCGGTCGTCGCATCGTGGGCAATGACGGTGACCGCGATGCGGTTGGTCAGGCCCAGGCCTGTTCGGGGATCGACGATGTGCGAATAGCGCCGACTGGCGATCTCGACGAACTGCTCGGTATCGCCGGAGGTGGCGACTCCCACGTTGGTCAGCTCCAGCACGGACGGTCGCGTCGGTTCGTCCTCAGTCTGGACGGCGATGCGCCAGGCGGGGGCATCGGGAGGCGGCCGGCCCAGGACCATGTCCCCGCCAAGCTCGATGAGGCAACTGGAGATG
>CP070772.1:1226408-1229152 GCA_020345805.1 Phycisphaerales bacterium
ATCGATGAGGACGGCCATCGCTTCGTCGGCGGCGAACCCCTTGCCGATCCCGCCCAGGTCCAGCCTCATGCCGGGCCGCTGGAAGCGGATGGTGCGCGATTCCGGCTCGAGGATGAGATTCTTCCAGCCGACGGCCTCCTGCGCTCGGCTGATGGCCTTGGGCGCGGGCAACGCTCCGGAGCGTCGGGCGTCCCGCCAGAGCTGCACCACCGGGCCGATGGTGACGTCGAAGGCACCGTCGGTCGCCTCCGAGAAGGAGCGGGCACGATCCAACACTCGGTACAGATCGTCGCTGATCGATACCGGTTTGCCACCCTCGCCGGATTCGCAGACCCGCATGAGTTCGCTGTCGAGGCGATAGTCGCTCATCGCTGATTCGAGCCGGACCATGCGATCGAAGGCTGATCGGGCGGCCGAACGGGCGACCGATTCCTCCGGCGCGTAAAGAATGATCCGCGCCTCTATTCCCATTATGATCTGTGCGTACTCGAACCGCTGAAGCGTTTGCGGCGAAGAGGAACAGCAACACAGCGTCAAAGGAGAAACGATGAGGATGACCAGCAGAAGGACTCGAAACGGCGATCCGGCCATCGAGGCGTCTCCCTGCCGAGGGGCAAGTTCACGCGGGGACGAGGCAAGGATAGCGAGCGATGGCGTGCCGCGACGGGTCCGACGGTTCCGGGCGGTGCTGGCGGTTGCTGTGGCTGTTCTGGGAGCGGTCGGTTGCGCGACCACGGATAGCGGCGGTCCCCGCGTCGCGAGCAACCCCGCCGTGAAGCTGGAACCGCTGACTCAAGAGATTGCCGACACGACCGTGTCGTTCGAGATGGTCCCGGTGCCCGCGGGAACCATCACCATCGAAACCGAAAACGGTCCGAAGGAGGTCGAAGTCGGCCCGTTCTGGATCAGCCCCACCGAATTGACCTGGGACCTGTACGACGTGTTCCAGTTCCGGCTGGATCGGCGCAGGTCGGCGGAGGGCTCGGATGCCGATGCCGTCACTCGCCCCAGCAAGCCCTACCTGCCTCCGGACCGCGGTTACGGCCACGCCGGGTATCCGGCGATCTCGATCTCGTACAAGGGTGCCGATTCCTTCTGCCAGTGGCTTTCGCTGAAGACCGGCCGCACCTACCGCCTGCCCACGGAAGCCGAGTGGCAGTATGTCTGCCGGCTGGGCGAGGTCGATGATAATGCGATCGACGAGTTCGCCTGGCACAAGGGGAACACCGATTACACCACCAAGCCGGTGGCGACCCTCAAGCCGGACGCTCGCGGCATCTACGACATGTACGGCAACGTGGCGGAATGGTGCACGGATCTGGAAGGCGACCCGGTGACGTACGGCGGATCATTCCAGGACACGCCAGACAATCTGGGGTGGACGGCTCGCATGCCGCCTTCGGAGCGGTGGAACGACAGCGATCCGCAGATTCCCAAGGGCACATGGTGGCTGGCCGACTGCGGGTTTGTGGGCTTTCGGATAGTGTGTGTGCCATAGGAAGAAAAGACACGGAGGAAGCAGCAATGACCAGCGACGACAAGCCCGCAGAGCAAGTGGGCGACCTGACCCGCCGCGATTTCGTCAAGACCACGGCCGCGGTGGTTTCCGCCGGCTCCCTGGCCATGCCCGCATTCGCCCACGCCGCGGGTTCCGACGAGATCCGCGTGGGGCTGATCGGATGCGGCGGGCGGGGAACGGGGGCGGCCCGGGACGCGCTCAAGGCCGATCCGGGAGTGGTGCTGACGGCGATGGGCGATGTGTTCGCCGATCGCGTGGAGGCCAGCCTGAAGGGACTGCAGGGGCTTGGGGAGTTGGCGGAGAGAGTCCGGGTGAACCCCGAGAACTGCTTCAGCGGCTTTGACAACTACAAGCAGGTGATTGACAGCGGAGTGGATGTGGTGATCCTCACCACGCCTCCCGTGTTCCGGCCAATTCATCTGGACTATGCGGTGCAGGCGGGCAAGCACATCTTCTGCGAGAAGCCGGTGGCGGTCGATGCCCCGGGCATCCGAGCCGTGCTGCAGAGCGTGGCGGACGCCAAGCGGCAGGGTCTGTCGCTGGTGAGCGGTCTGTGCTGGCGCTACAGCATGCCGCAGCGGGCGACGTACGCCAGGCTGCTGGAAGGCGCCATCGGCGATGTCCGTGCCATGCAGACGACCTACAACACCGGCACGCTGGGCGATGCCCCGCGCAAGCCCGAGTGGAGCGACGTGGAATGGCAGCTCCGCAACTGGAAGGCGTTCACCTGGGCCGGCGGCGATCACATCGTCGAACAGGCGGTCCACGCCATCGACTGGATGGCCTGGGCGATGAACGACGAGCCGCCGACCCGTGCGTTTGCGGTGGGTGGCAGGCAATGCCGGGGCGGTGAATGGACCGGCAACATGTACGATCACTTCGGCGTGATCTATGAGTACGCCAACGGCGCCCGCGGTTACCACATGTGCCGCCAGATCGACGGTTGCTCTCACGACAACACGGCCTACTTCCTCGGCACGAAGGGAACCTGCTCCTCCAATCCCTGGGGGCCGACACAGGTGATCGAGGGCGAGAACCCGTGGCGGTACGAGGGGCCGAATCCCTCCATGTACCAGGTCGAGCACGATGAGCTGTTCGCCTCGATCCGCAGCGGCGAGCCGATCAACGACGGCGTGCGGATGTCCCACAGCACCCTGCTGGGCATCCTGGGCCGGATGGCCGCCTACACCGGGCAGACCATCACCTGGGAGCAGGCGATGAACTC
>CP070772.1:1229252-1231964 GCA_020345805.1 Phycisphaerales bacterium
CACCTTTCTGATTGACGATGGCGATGGTGCGCACAGTGGAGGAAATGCCTTTGAAACCCTGTAGGCTTTCTTTCGTCCGACGGATACTATCTTGGGTCGCACGTTTTAACCGCGTCTCTGTTAAACCAACTGATTTGGTTTGGTTTTGTAGAGCCTTCTCGGCTTCTTGTCCAATCTCGGTTTGTAAAGCGTGTTCCTCTTCTTCAATTAAGGCCTTGGAACTTGAGAAGAGCTTTGAAAGTTCGGTCTGCGAGTTTGTAAATGTTGATGTCACTGCTTCCAAAAGTCTGTCTGATGAAGTGTTGACTTTGCCCCCGATGATTGTGAGATTTTCACCCAGTTGGGTGATTAGAAGTTGGGTTTTAGAATTCACGGCTTCGAGTTGTGTTTGAATTGCTGTTTCACTTTTCGTGAGAGTCGCATCAAGTGTTTTGTTCAAAGCGGTATTGATTTCTGTCAGATTCTGTTCAAGTGCATTTTTCCCTTCTTCAGTGATACGGGTCAAGTTGTCCTTTAGGAAGTTTTGTGCCCCTTGTATTTCTTCGTTTAGTGACTGCACTATTGAGGTGATATCCTTACTCAAAGCCGTCTGGTGGGCATCAATTGAGTTTAGCAGGTTTATCTTACTGGTTTCAGTTTCTTTGCCAAGATCAGTATCAATTATGTCGGGGGCTTCCCCAATTTTCTCCACCAACTTCGAAGTAACAGTTTGTAGTTGAACCAATTCTTGTTGTAAGGTGGTGGTATAACTCTCCAGCTCATTCGAAAGAGTGAGGGCAAATGTGTCTAGGTTTTGGTCAATCGCTGTTCGGTGTTCATCAATGCGGTCAACTGTGGTTTTACCAATCTCTTCGATGTTACCTTTCGTTTTGGGAATCTGGGTTTCGGAAAACTCAACTAATTGCGTTCGGATGCGATCCACCCCTTCGTTCAGCGCCACTCCTTGTTTGTGGATTAGATCTTGAACGTTTTTTCGAAGGTTCTCAACCCGTTCTGCCTGTGTTAATAATTCGGTTTGTACATTTTCAACAAAGGAATTTGTGGTATCTCGAATAGTCGCAAAGTTAGAGTCCGTGGTGGTCTCAATTTCATCCGCCATGGTTTCTAGTTTTTCGTTCATTGCTGTTCTTTGAGCCGTAATTTCGCTGCCAAGTGTTTCGAGGAGGGTTTGAGTTTCTTGAAGCTGTGCAATACAATCTTCTTGCATCTCAGTGAATCCATGGGTGATTTGTTCGTTGATTCCACTTTTTTCGCGATCAAACGTTTGCATTGTAACTGTTAAGAGCCTGTTTGAGTCATCCTCGAAGTTTGTTAAGCTCGTGTTTACATTCGCAGTGGTCTGATCTACTGCCGTGCCAGTGGCGGTATTCAGGGCTGTGAGATTTGCTACTACAGCCGCTGAATATTCGTCAATAATCTTTGTGAGTGGTAACCAGTATTTTTCAACGAGTGCTCGATTATTTGCATCCGCTTTTTTGACCGTATCGGAAAGGAGCGCTTTGGCTTCATCAATTGAAGTGTTGATTGGTGGGCTTTGAGAAGTTGAATATTCGCGAAGCTTGGGTTGAAGCTGTGTGCGAAGTTGTTTATCCAACGCTGTTTGATAAGCTGATTCTGCTTGTTTTTCTAGGTTTGTTTGTTCAGCAACGATTTTTGTGCGATAAATTTCTAAAACTTCTTTACAACTCTTTTTGAGCAAGCTATTTAGTTGAGATTTCAAGCTACCTGAAAAACTCGCAGCAGGAAGTTGTTTGAGCAGAGATTGAAATTCAGCCTTGATACTTTTCGTATTAGTCAAGTGTTGACGTTTAAGCGCGGATTGAAACTCACCAAAAATAGCTAATAAATTCGCTACCTGTCCATCGAGTTTCTCCTCAGATAATTTCGAAGATGAGGCTTCGGGTACAGCTTCGAGTTTTGTGGTAGTAGACTGGAAAATTGCTTCAATTTGGGATTCTCGGTCGGTTTGTTTTCCAAGCTGCGTTCTGAAATTGTCAAGAATGGCTTCTAAATCTTTATCGAGTTTCTCACGAACCGTCTTTGCCCTTCTGGCCACGACAGGTTTCACTGCTGCTTTAATTTTATCACGTGTTGTCTGAAATAGCTTGTCAATTTGGGTTTCACGCTTTGTTTGTGTATTGATCTGAGTTCTCAATTTACGCAATATGGGTGTCATTCTAGTTTTGAACGAGTCCGTGAGTAGCTTTGTGAAATTAGAGACTTGCTGTCCATACACGTTGACCAATTCATCGCGTGCTAAACTAAGAGCCGTCTCTGATTGGGTATCTTGTAATGTTTGTTGGCTCGCAAGAAACTCTTGAAATCTAGCGGAAACGTTGCCAATTTGTTTACGTAGAGTCATTTTCACCGCTGAATCAATGGTCTTGAGCTCAGAGGCAGTTAGTTGATTTGGAATCGCAGACTCTGTAGCTATTTGGGCCTGCGCATCTAAAGTTGCCGTCTTCTTTTGCATAATGGTTTGATATGCATCTAGTGCAGTTTGTCCATAAACGGGGATACGTTCTACCATCAGGGCATTAAAATCATCAAGAATGCTTTTGTCTCGTTTCGTTAACCTCGTTGCAAGAGAGCCAATCGCCTTGGCTATGGCTCTGTCTCGACTATTTTGCAGTTTCTCGATTTCTGGTTGATAATTTTCAAATACCGATTCGACTTTGAGAATCTGTTCGGCACGGAACTTATCAGCTGTAC
>CP070772.1:1232064-1234739 GCA_020345805.1 Phycisphaerales bacterium
ATCCGAATGGAGATCAACGGCCCGGACGATCGCCATCAGGAACACCAGGAACTGCATGTTCGGATAGACCTCGTCCCGCGGGTCCAGGAGGTTCACGCCGGTGTCGGTGGCCAGGGCCCAGTTGTTGTGCTTGCCCGAGCCGTTCACGCCGGCGAACGGCTTCTCGTGCAGCAGGCAGACCATCCCGTGCCGTCGGGCGGTGGTCCCCAGCTTCTGCATGATCAGCATCCCGTGGTCGGTGGCGATGTTCGCGTTCTCGAACATCGGGGCGATCTCGAACTGGCCCGGGGCCACCTCCTTGTGCCGCGTTTTCACCGGGATACCCAGCTTGTAAAGCTCCCGCTCCACGTCGGTCATGAACGCCATCACCGGCTCGGGGATCGTGCCGAAATAATGATCGTCCAACTGGTGCCCCTTGGGCGGGGCCGCACCGATGAGCGTCCGGCCGCAGATTCGCAGGTCCGGGCGCAGGTCCCAGAGATCTTCGGACACCAGGAAGTACTCCTGCTCGCTGCCCAGCGTGGTGATCACCCGCGACACCCCCGCGTCCGAGCCGAAGATGCGCAGGATTCGCATCGCCTGGTCGCTCACCGCCTGGATCGAGCGCAGCAGGGGGGTCTTCTGGTCCAGCGCCTCGCCGGTATAGGAAACGAACGCGGTGGGAATGCACAGGGTCGACCCGTCGGGCGATTTCAGGATGAACGCCGGGCTGGTCGCGTCCCAGGCGGTGTAGCCGCGGGCCTCGTAGGTGTCGCGGATGCCCCCCGAGGGGAAGCTGCTGGCGTCCGGCTCGCCCCGGATCAGCTCGTCTCCGGAGAAGCCCGCCACCGCCGATCCGTCGGTACCCGGATTCAGGAACGCATCGTGCTTCTCCGCCGTCAAGCCGGTGAGCGGCTGGAACCAGTGGCAGTAGTGGGTCGCCCCGTGCTCCAGGGCCCAGTCCTTCATGGCCAACGCCACCGTGTCGGCGATCTCCGGGTCCAGCGGCAGCCCACGCTCCATCGTCTGTTGCAGCTTCTCGCATACGCTGGCCGGCAACCGCTGCCGAAGCTTATCGCCCGTGAACGTCAACTCTCCATAGACGTGGGTGCCGGACGGATCGGTTTCCTGGCGATTCATGAGTCAATTCCCTTTGACATGCTGTTTTCACCGTGCACGGATCGGGGAGCCCGCCTGACCGCCACCTCCTTACCTCCAGACGCGCGCGCGACCCAAGGCGATGAGTATTGCGATCAGAAGCCAACTGGCAAGTGCCACTTCCCTCCTGCGACCCACAAAGCGCAGATTTGTTTGCCCCCACCCGCCTCGCGCTCCCGGTCGTCACCCTTCCGCGCCCCGGTTACGGCCCCTCCGGCGGGTACGAACAGACGTTGTCCGCCGCCTGCCGTCGGATCCGGGCATCCGCCGAGCTGAGGTTGCCGAACTTCCCGTCCGGGCCGGCGGAGATGAACAGCACCTGACGGTTCCTCGCCCGGCCGTAGATCTCCTCGTTGGCCCCCTGAAAGCCCGAGTCGATGAACACCGTCCCGTCCAGGTCCTTCTCGCCCGTGTCGAACCAGGGCGAACCCGGGCTGTGCAGCCGCCCCGGGTGTACCGCCCGGATGGGAACGCCCCAGGCGTCCAGCACCGCCACCGAGCCGTCCGCCATCCCCGCCTCCACCAGCGCCCTCGGGTTCCCCCAGCCCAGGAACGGGTCCGGATCGTCCGCGTCCGGCATCACCGGAAGCCACGGCGGGACCGGCTTGGCCTGATCGTACGTGTACACCAGGTCGGCCTCGATACGGCTGAGGATCTCGCTCACCCGGTCATTCCGCCGGATCTTCAGCAGGACCTCCGACAGCGTGAACACGTGCGGCGTGCCGTCGCCGATGTCAAAAGCGGGCGGATCCGGCGGCAGGGGGTTCTCGCCCCAGCTAAGCTTGCGGTCCGCTTCCGCCTCCCACTCGCTCATGGCCACATCCAGCACACGCAGCACCGTCTCCGTGCGGCCGACCTCGCTTTTCCGGATCACCGCTACCGAGACCGTCACCGTCAGGGCCGCCAGCATCACGATGATGCCGATGGTGATGAGCATCTCGATGAGCGTGAAGCCGCCTCTGCTTCCGTTGCGTCTGCTCAGTCCCTCCGTTGCCATCGCAATCTCCGCGCAGGCCATCTCGGCCCGCAAGAGGCTATTGCGCGACGTCCCATTCCTCAACCGCAGATTCTCGGGGGGATCTTCCGGGCGATTATGCTGACCAACTCCACATCGCGATCATGGACACGGCCCCCAGTTGGCGAGGATGGCGAAGATGTCGTCGATGTTCACCTTGCCGTCGGGGGGTCCGGCGTTCGGCCCGGCAAGGTCGCAGGGACAATCATCGGGGTCATCGCACGGCCCCCAGGCCGCGAGGACAGCGAAGACATCATCAATGTCCACGAATTCGTCGCTGTTCACGTCGCCGAGGCAGACAATCGGATAGTGATACCCCATGTCCACGATGCCGCTGTCGGAAGCCTGATCCGTGCGCGTGGTTAGGGTGTCCAGACCGAGGTTCTCGGCGGTATCGCTGCCGGCGTCCAGACAGGGGCTCTCCGCGGGTTGGCCCGCCGCCGTTTGGCTGAGGTAGTACTCCCCGAGCGGCCCCGTCACGAACAGCGGGTCCGCGTCGATGTTGCCTTCCCCCGGCCAACCG
>CP070772.1:1234839-1236888 GCA_020345805.1 Phycisphaerales bacterium
TCGAGGACCCTGGCGATGTTCGGGTGGTCCATCATGGCCAGGGCCTGGCGTTCGGCTTCGAAGCGGGCGATCACCTGCTTCGTGTCCATGCCGAGCTTGATGATCTTGAGCGCGACCTTGCGGCGGACCGGTTCGGACTGTTCGGCCATGTAGACGGCCCCGAAGCCGCCTTCCCCGATCAGCTCGAGCAGTTTGTAGCGGTCGATGACGGTGCCGAGTGATTCGAGCGGTTCGGTGGTTCGCAACTCTTCGGGGACGGTGACGGCGGGCTTCTCGAGAAAGTCGCCGGCGTCGCGGTGGGCCTGGAGGAGCTGCTCCAGGCGTTCGCGCAGGTCCGGATTCGACGCGGTGATGCGGTCGAGCTCGGCCGCCCGTCGTTCGGCGGGCAGTCTCAGCAAGTCTGAGAGCAGCAGATCGAGATTGTCGTCAGCTTCAGTCGGCACGGCCGGCCCTCCCGGATGGCGATGCGTTCGAAAGACCGTGCGATGGGGACCGCCCGGTTCCCTCACGCGAATTGAGATAATCCGCTATTTATTTTCCCATCGGGCGTCGGGCCCGTTCATCCACTGATAGAGCCTGAGGCGGCTGTAGGCCCAATATCGCTCAGCGGTGGCGCGAGAGATGCCCATCGCGGCCGCGGCTTCGGCGTTGGTCAGGCCGGTGAAGTAGCGGAGCTTGACCAGCTCCGACTTGCGCGGGGCCTCCGCTGTCAGGCGATCGAGCGCCTCGCTCAAGGCGATCAGATCGATGGAGTCATCCTCGACCGCAATGGCCGAATCGTGGAGCTCGTGGCGTTTGCGGCCGCCACCGCCTCGAACGGAGGATTTCCGTCGGGCTTGCTCGACGAGTATTCGTCTCATCGCTTCGGCGGCGGCGGCGAAGAAATGTCCGCGGTTGCGCCAGCCGGGGTCGGAGTTGCCGATGAGGCGGAGGTATGCTTCGTGGACGAGGGCGGTGGCTTGCAAGGTCTGGCCGGGCCGTTCGCCGGCGATTCGAGCTGCGGCCAAGCGGCGCAGCTCGTCGTAGACCACGGTCAGCAGCGAACTCGCGGCGTTGGCGTCGCCTTGCTGAATGTCCCTGATCAGGCAGGTGACCTGACCCTGCGACGGGTGGGCCTCGTCAGGCTTTGGCCGATTCTCCATGGCTGGATTCTAGCATTTCGTCCGCTCGATCGGGCTATGGGAACAGGCACTTCAGGAACGGCTCGAAGGTGAGGCGGCGGGTGGGGAGTAAGCCGGAACCCCAGCCGGTCGGCGCAAATCGCTCCGCTTGCATTGGCTATCGGAGGCTGTTGATGGCTGCCAGCAAGCGGACAATGCGCGGCGCGGGTTGCTGACCGGGCCGTGATACGGTCAATCCCCCAGCTTGTCGCGGCCGCGGATGCCGTCGGTGGTCAGGACGTGGTAGCTGGTGTTGGACCAGTCATAGGCCAGTTCGCTGAAGTAGCCGTTCTCATCCCAGCCGGGGATCCGGTCGTGCCAGAGGTTGTAACCGGCCTGGGCTTCGTTGCGACTGGAGGCCATCTCCGCCTCCCGCACCCCGAGACCCTCGATGTGCCCGTCGTAGAACAGACACTGCGGCACGGACTCCCAGCCGTGATTGAAGAAGTACGGCTCACATCCGTTGTAGAAGCCAAAAATGAAACTGGGGTTGCAGTCCAGGCGGCTATTCTGTAGCCAGTGATGCTCACACATGTGCGTCTTCAGATCCGCGTACAGCGCCTGGCTCATGGCCGGTGAGCGGAATCCGGCGTGCAACTCCCAGGGATCCTGCCAGCCGCCGTAGACGACGTAATTGGCCATGACGTCAGGGCTGAACATGGCCGACGGCGAGAGGCAGTAGCTGGACGGGAAGACCCAAGGGGGCGCAGGGCCCATGCACCATTCTCCCGGATCGTCCCGGCACCAGTCGATCGCGTCCCATACCACCTTGTCCTTGGGCGCATACCAGACCGGATCGTAAAACCGTCCGCTGACGTACTGGCCGAACTGGCGGCAATTGGCCGCGCGGAATGAACCGAACCCGATCGACGAGTCGTGCGGGCAGTTG
>CP070772.1:1236988-1239017 GCA_020345805.1 Phycisphaerales bacterium
CGCCCGCATCGCCGGCCGCCATCGCTGGCAGATCGAGATCTTCGCGCCGTCCGCGGCGGACCTCCAGAAGTTCCTCGCCCGCGCCCGTTCAGAAGGCTTGCTCGTGCCGGGGCCGGGAATGGCCATCGACGTCGATCCGATCGCATTGCTGTAGAGGAAGGCATCGAGGCATCAATGGATCAGCGGATCAAGGGAAGAAGCCGTCGAGGCGCCGAGACCTCGCATATGGTCACACTCTGATCCCGCCCTTTCGTGTGTCTGCCCCTATGCGTACGGACCGCCGGACGATGGACCGGACTCTACTCAGAATCCGCTCGCCGCGCCGCCGCTGATGGCCAGCGCCACGATGATGAAGTAGCCGCACATGCAGCAGGTGGTCAGCGCCCCCAGGCACAGGCCGATGATCGAGCAGACATAGCCGGCCTGGGCGATACCCGCGTTGCCGTAACGCGTGGGGTCCGCCTCGCAGAGCGTCTTGGCATCCCGCGACTTGATGAAACCTATCCACGCGAGAATCAAACCCACCAGCGGCCCGCTGAACACCAGCGAGAGAATCCCCAGCACCAGCCCCGCCGTCGCCCCCGGAGCATCAACACGCTGCATGTAGCCCTGCGGCGGCATGCCTCCATCACCCGGACCCGGCATCGGAGGAGTCGGCGGAGGCGGCGTCTGGTACTGCGACATGCGAATGCCTTTCAAACAAACCGTTGATTTCGGACCACGCTGCGGTCGGCCATCCTACCACGCCATGGGATCCCACAGGTAATAAAAACCCGCCCCGCCGGGCAGCGGCCCCCCGTCCAGGTTCAGCTGCATCAGGTTCACCTGCGTCTGCGGGGTCGGCGCCGCCGAGTAGGCGCTGCCCACGAAATCCAGCGGCCGGTGATACTTCACCAATCTCGCGGCGGGGATCTTCGCCAGTTCCTTGGCCCGGGCAAACGCATCGTGAAGATCGCCCGTGCGATCGACGAGGCCGATCTCCGCGGCCCGCTCGCCCGACACCACCCGCCCGTCGGTGACCCATTCCAGGTCCGCCTCGCTCAGCCCCGGCCGGGCCTCGGTCACGATCGACCGAAACCGGCCGTAGAACTCATCCACCAGACCCTGCAGCAGCGCGCGATGCTCCTCGGACATCGGCTCGAACGGCGAGCCCATCGCCTTGTTCGAGCCGGACGTGATCGACTCGGCCCGAATGCCGATGCGGTTCAAACCTTCCGAGAAGCTGAAGGTCTGGATGATCACGCCGATGGAGCCGGTGACGGTGGTGGGATGGGCGATGATCTCATCGCCGGCGCAGGCGAGGTAATAGGCGCCGGAAGCGGCGGTGTCGCCCATGAGCATCACCACCGGCTTACCAGTCTTGGCTTTGACATGCTGCACTTCCCGATACATGACGTCCGAGGCGGTGACCGCCCCGCCGGGTGAGTTGAGACGAATGATGACGGCCCTGACGTTGTGATCGTTCTCCGCGATGCGCAGGGCCTCGGTGAATCGGGCCACGGGGTTCTCACCGTCGGAGAAGACCTCGCTGCGCCTCGCGTCGGCGATCGTGCCGTTCACGTCGATCATGGCGATCTTGGCCCGCGACCTGCCCCGCCGCGAGGGCGGCCGGTCGTCCAGCACCGTCGTCTCGACCAGCCGGTCATCGGCGGGTATGGCGTCGATCACGAACCGCAGCCGGGTGCAGCCGGCGGGCAGAGCGGCGGCGGTCAGAACCAGCGGCAGCAGTATCCAGATTCGCAGGGGGTTGATCTTCATGTCGCCTCCATATCGACCCGCATCGCGGATCGCATCCAGTCTACCCCCGCCCGGCATCGCCCCCCAGGTCTTCCCCGATTCACCTCCGCTGCAGCCTGGTCGATATTTGCGCGCGCGCCGGGCGCACATTGACGGTCGTCGAAATGGGCCAAAAAGCGGCGTTTTCGGGGGCGCCAGGGGGGCAGGTCGATATCTGCGCGCGCAGGGCGCGCAAAAACGAGCGGGCAAGGGGTGTTTACTTTGCGCGCGCCAGAATCGACCACCCCCGGAA
>CP070772.1:1239117-1241125 GCA_020345805.1 Phycisphaerales bacterium
ATAAATGAGGACGATCTGCACGATGGCCGCGTACAAACCGGCCCATGTCAGACCACGCGGGGCGCCGAACCATGACTGCAGCAGATGGCCACTGTTCATCCAATCCGCCTTCGGGTTGGCGCTGCCGAGAATCTGCCGGAAGTAAATCACGTTCAGAACGAGCGTTACGATAAGGAATGCGATAGGAGTAAAACGCTCGTGGAAGCGCGTTCGCATCCATGACAGAAAGCCGCGAAGTTCCGCGTCGTTTCCACTCTCGAGCAACTCATTGATGAGGTACTCGAAAATGGCTGGAATCTTGCGGTAGTATAGCAAGGTCAGTCCTACGATGGGCGGAAACAGAAAGGCCATCGACAGTGACCAACTGATGTTGTCAAGGAACGTGATGAACTCCTGTTCCTCCGGCGGGAAAGGCGGCGGGGTCAGCGCGGAGATGAGGAACAGGGGAACCGTCACCAGTACATAGAACCCGAAGATCAGCGTCCAGGGGCCGACCCATCTTGGCCGTGTCAGCAGTCGAAGCAGCAGCTCATTGCCGTAAGGGCAGATATCCACCGAATACCGTTTCGAGACCGCGTCCTGGCAAGAGGATTGCCCACCGCTCGCGTGAGACATGACAGAGCCCTCAACGAGGTGCAAAGCGTCTACTGTCGAGACGATCATACCGCGCCGGCAGTTCCTGTCCTTGGCAGAAACACGATCCTGAGGAGCGTTTCCTGTTCCGGAACAGGTTGAGCACAGCTCTTGGCCGGATGGGCGGGAGATTGCCGCGAGCCGACATTTCCCAGATGGCCTTCGCCCGGCTCGGTCGCCGGTCCGCTTCGCTCCAGCATAACGCCCGTTTCGGGGCCTCAAGGCCCGTTCTGCTCGCCGGGGGACGAGGTCTTTGTCGAAAAGGGTCACGACGCGGGCGAAAGTCGCTGCAGAGGCGCGGCGGGCCGTGATTCTGCGCGACACCGGCTTCGGCATGGCATTGCAAACGCATGTGAGACAACGACTTGAGGCCACCAATGGACCATCCGCCGCCCCGAGGGGGCGCGCCGAAGGCGAACCGGGATGTCCGTCTCGACGGCAATCCCTTGCGGTGCGACCTCAACTGTGAGGGAGGGCCGGGAGATGGCTGTCACTTCGCACGTGGGTCGCGTAGAAGTCAGGGTGTGGCGGTCGCGTGTCGTCTCGCGGTGACAGCCCGCACTCGCGCACCGCCAAGTCCGTCGCCAAATCGCTCAATAGAGCTCCACGTAGACCTCCGAACCAGTAGCGAATCCAATTGCGGCATCCTGACGCCCGTTCTGGTCAAAGTCTCCAGTAGCCAATGAGAATGGGGTCTCGTCCGTGGAGTAGTACTCCGCCCGATAGAACGAGAATTTTGGCCCCGACTCAACTGTGTAGGTGTACAGGATCGTCGCGGAAACACCCTTGGCTTCCCACGTGAAGTGCGACAGCACAAAGATGTCAGTCGAGCCGTCATTATCCTGGTCCCCCGCACTCGCAATCGCCTTCGGGCTGTCAAACTCTGGAATAAAGAGCATGTGTTCAGCCACGGCTGTGAATGTGCCCCACCCGGTTCCGATCAGGTATGAAAACGAACCTGAAGCCTCATTCGCCACGACAACAGAGGACCCTATCACCGCAAGCCATGCTGGACTACAGCCCACCTCCACGGTATCAAGCATGACAAACGACACATCGGCAGTGCCGTAGTCTTCGCTTTTGAGCACCACCACGTCATTCGTGGCCTTGTTTGAGACAGCCATAAAGAAATACCCGCTACCGCTGGGGCGGAAGTCGATACACGTCGGTTGGATGGCATTCCCGAGACTGTACGCCACCGGCGAGTCGTAGATTGTCGTTGACCCATTGGAGTAGAGGACCTCAATGACTCCCGCAGGGTAGTTGTCCTCCGATGTCGGCTGTCCCCAGATTGCCACTGCAAGGTCCTCTATGCCATCACCATTGAGCTCCTCGGCCACAATGTATCGCGGTTGCTCACCAATCGGGATGTAGT
>CP070772.1:1241225-1243209 GCA_020345805.1 Phycisphaerales bacterium
GCGTACTTCATATCTCTCATACCACTTTTTCAACTTGTTCGGAGGTCACTCAAATGAAACGCAAAAGAGGTTTCACCTTGGTTGAGCTGCTGGTGGTGATTGCGATCATCGCCCTGCTCATCGGACTACTCTTGCCGTCGCTGGCCCGGGCGATACAGATCGCGAGAACCACCAGCGACAGGACCCGGCTCCGCGAGATCCACCGCGGAATGCTGATGTTCGCGGAGAAGAGCCGGGGCCGGCTGCCCGCTCCGGGTCTGATCAACCGGCTCGCGGATGCCGGCGGGCTGCAGCTTCCCGGCCGCGGCCCGGAGGATTTCTCCCTGAACTGGAGCGCACCTCTGTATTCAGCGCTCATCGCCCAGGATTATCTCCCCCCAGAGCTCCTTGTGGGGCCGACCGAGATCAACCCGCTGATTAGGGTTGATGACGACTACAACTACGAGGCGTACTCGCCGGCCGATGACGTTTACTGGGACGACACGTTCACCTGTGACGTGGAGAGCGCCGGATCCAACACTTCCTACGCTCACCTGGCGCTCTGCGGCCAGCGGAAAAGAGTGAAGTGGTCCAACACCCAGAACGCGGGCGATCCGATCATCGCCACCCGCGGCACCCGCGACGGCGCGACCGGCGGGGACGAGTACACCGATTCGCCGACGCTGCAATTGCACGACACGGACCGGGAATGGTTCGGCAACGTCTGCTTCAACGACGGCCACGCGGAGACGCTGAACAACTTCTACCCGTCACAGACGACGTATGAGCCGCTCAACGATGCGGCGCCCCGGGTTGACAACATCTTCGCCGCTGAGTTCGACGACTTTGATGCCGCAAACACCGAGGCATCGGGAGACGCGTTCCTGGTCATCTGCATCGCATCCACGGAGGTGACGGTCGACCAGCGATACGACCCGCTTTGACCGGCGGGTGACTCTCGGCCCTCCCAGCCGGGCCGGTGCTTCCTGGCCGGCCCGCCGGAACTCAAGACGGAAACGCCCCGGCAATCCGAGCATTCAAACCAGGAGTGCAGAATCATGAAAACGAGACACGGCTTTACTCTGATTGAATTGCTGGTGGTGATGGCGATCATCGCCCTGCTCATCGGCCTGCTGCTGCCGGCGTTGAACGCGGCCCGCCGCGAGGCCAAGCGGCTCGTGGACTGCGCCCGAATCGAACAGATCCACGAGTCGTGGCTGATCTTCGCCAGGCAGTTCGACGGGATCTTTCCCACGCCCGGGCTGATCAACCGGGCCAACGATGTCCCCGGCTATCCCGGCGGCATGCCGGGACGCGGGTCGGAGGATACCCTGGCCAACGACCACGCCGCACTGTACTCGGCGTGCATCATGCAGCAGTACTTCAACCCCGAGATATGTGTGGGCCCCACCGAACCAAGCGGCAAGGTGCTGGTCAAGGACGACTACAACTGGAACCTGTACAGTCCGATCAACGACGTTTACTGGGACCCGTCCTTCCAGGTCAAGCTCGAGTCCATGAGCAACGTCTCCTACGCCACGATCCCGCTGATCGGCAAGCGCAAGACCACCGAATGGCGCGACTCGATAAGCAGCATGTTCGCGGTCGTCGGCAATCGGGGCGTGGAGAACGGCAGCGTCAATCAGACCGACTACGAGGGCTCGATCACCTTGCAGATCCACGGTGGGCGCAAGCAGTGGGTGGGAAACGTCTGCTACAACGACAACCACGTCGATGTCCACCAGTCCTTCCTTCCCGAGGGCGTCAACTGGGACGGCCAGCCGGACAACATCTTCAAGGCCGACTGCACCGGTGGCACCTGCAACGAGTACCAGGGCGACGTGTGGCTGGTGATGTGCTGGAAGCTGCTGGGCGACGCCGATCTGCCCATCCCGTTCATTCAATGGGATTGAGCGGTCGGGCCGGCCCGCCGACGGTTCGATGCCGCCGCGGGCCGCGCCGGAAGCGCGGAGTGCGAAGCGGGGCCTGGCCGGCCGCTCCGGAA
>CP070772.1:1243309-1245250 GCA_020345805.1 Phycisphaerales bacterium
GGGCCGGCGGGTGGCAGACCTTCCGGCGCGTCACCCTGCCCAACATCAAATGGGGGCTTATCTACGGCGTGATCCTCTGCAACGCCCGGGCCATGGGCGAGTTCGGGGCGGTTTCCGTCGTATCCGGACATATCCGCGGTCTGACCAACACCATGCCCCTTCACGTGGAGATCCTGTTCAACGAGTACAACTTCGTCGGCGCTTCGGCCGTCGCATCCGTGCTTGCAATGCTCGCGCTGGTGACGCTGGTTCTGAAATCGCTGGTGGAGTGGCGGGGTCAGCGGCAACTCGCCCGCGCCGCGGCAGGTGTTGCGGGAGTGGAGAACGATGAGTATTGAACTGCGCCAGATCAGCAAGACCTTCGGCGGCTTCCGCGCCCTGACCGATGTCAGCGTGTCGGTGCAGACCGGCGAACTTCTCGCCCTGCTGGGACCTTCCGGCTCGGGAAAGACGACCTTGCTTCGCATCATCGCCGGGCTCGAGCAGCCCGATCCGGGCAGCGGGCCGATCCTCTTCCACCACGAGGACGTCGCGCAGAGGAAGGTGGTTGACCGCCGCGTGGGCTTCGTCTTCCAGCACTACGCGCTGTTCCGTCACATGACCGTATTGCAGAACGTCGCCTTCGGGCTGCGGGTCCGTCCGCGGCGTCAACGGATCTCCAGGTCCGACGCCCACGACAAGGCCCATCGGCTGCTCAGGCTCGTGCAGCTTGACACCATGGCACATCGCTATCCCCACCAGCTCTCGGGCGGGCAGCGGCAGCGCGTCGCCCTCGCCCGAGCCCTGGCGATCGAGCCCAAGGTCCTGCTGCTCGACGAGCCCTTCGGCGCACTTGATGCGAAAGTGCGGCAGGAGTTGCGAGGCTGGCTCCGAAAGCTGCACGACGAGATTCACGTCACCAGTGTGTTCGTCACCCACGATCAGGAGGAAGCGCTGGAACTGGCCGACCGGGTCGTGGTGATGAACGAAGGCCGCATCGAACAGTTCGGTACTCCTGATGAGGTGTTCCACCGTCCGCACACAGAGTTCGTGATGAACTTCTTGGGGCAGGTGAACAGCTTCCACGGGCGCCTGGAGAACGGCCGAGTCCACTTCGCTTCGCTGGCGGTTGACGCTCCGGAGCATGTCGGCGCATCGCCGCGGGCAGTACGCGTGTTCATTCGACCGCACGAGCTGGGAATCGACACCGAGCGCAACCATCACCCCCAGATGACCGCGACGGTGGCCCATATTCACTCCGCCGGCGCCAACGTTCGCGTGGAGCTGACGACGGAAGGGGATGAATCTCTCGTTGCGGAACTGTCGCAGGATCAGTTCCGCATGCTGGGCATCGCCGCCGGCGACGCCGTCTTCGTCACGCCGCGCGAGGTGAAAGTCTTCGCGGACGCCAGAGAAAGACTGGCCGGTTCGGGCTGAACCCGAGTCGTGCCGGGACCGGACCATCATCCACATACGCTCCCGGCGGGCAACCACACACAATCCGAACGGACAGGCTCGACAGGCCTTGTGATTTCTCGCTTGATACTGAGCTGCCGATTCCCGACAATGGCTCACGCACCGACCGCCCCTGCGGGCGGTCGCTTTCGGCTGTGCCCGATAACCAACCGCCCCGACCGTGCAAACAGGAGAGGATCATGTTCGGAAGTAGGAACCCCCGGAACCAGTGCCTGATGCTGATGGCGCTGGCGGCAGCTCTTTGTTCCTGGCCCGCAGGCGGCCGATCGGCCCACGCCTCCGGCGAGCGAGTGGTCGGGGTGGAGGGATCGCCGGTGGTGGTGAAGGTTTGGGAAGACCGCGGGGCGGGGGGCGAGACCGTGCCGCACTATGCCATCAGCCTCGATGGCAATGGCTTCTCTGATCCGAGGCCGACCTCCTACATCCTCAAGCTCCGCCACGGCCGGTTCGATCCGCTGGCCGATGTGCCGGCCCCGGCCATCGAGC
>CP070772.1:1245350-1246971 GCA_020345805.1 Phycisphaerales bacterium
TGGCTGATCGTGGTTTTCAAGCTGGTCAAGGATGATGCTGCCGGGGCCGGGTCCGAATCCGATCAGGTTTATTACATCAACGAATCGGTGGGTATCGCGACCGGCATGCTCATCACCGCCATCCACCTGGCGGGCCTGGTCACGTTGACCCACACTCCCAGCCCCATGAAGTTCCTCGCCCGTATCCTCAACCGCCACGACCACGAGCGCCCGTTCCTCCTGCTGCCGGTGGGATACCCGGCCGACGATTGCGTGGTTCCCAAGATAACCCGCAAGCCGCTGGAGGAGATCATGGTGGTGGACAGGGGTGAGGGGGGAGTATTGAGGATTGAGTGATCAATCCGCAGAGGTTTTGTCCTTCGCTGGCTCTGCATTGGATTCCGCGGGCCATTGACCGCTCAGATCCCCCGCCAGACTGGAGAGGCGCTGACGGACATCGATGAGTTGGTCATACCAGTCCGAAACGAACTTGCCAGCCACCCGTCGGGCCATTGCCCCATCCGGATCGGCATCCATCCGCTGGGCGATGTCCGAGATCTTTCGGCGGGCGAGGTCCGGATCGGCCTCCTTGTATGCCTCGACTACTTCTCCCATGTATTCGCCCAGTGCCTGCAGGGCGAGGTTCATTTCCCTCTGCGTGGTGATCCCCAGCACCGTTGCCGGCGGCATCACGAGATCGTTGTATGCGCGCAGGCCGCCCGGAACGCCGTAAGTCCGCTGCATCCACGGAACCAGCCAATCATGATCCGCGACGAGAGAAGACATCATACCCAACGGGTCCTGACTGCTGATGCGCTGGATTTCCGCAACCAGCACCTCGCGCGCTTCGGCGTTGAACATGTCGCGCTCAAGTCCACTACGAACGAGCCTTTCGGCCTTCATGAGGATCCGCATCGCAATGCTGGAACTTATGGTGGTCCGGTCCTCACCGATGTGTGAAGCAATCCGAAGACACGAGGCCAGTCGCCGTGCTGCCCGCTCGCCGTCTTCATCGTCCAGCGCTGCCTGGGCGTCGATGAGCATGATCGCGCCGCACTGCCGCATGCCTTGCAGGTGGGGCAGCGTGGCCATCATTCCTTCCTCTCGGGCGATCCCGAAATGACAGAACGGCTTTGCAACGGCGCGATCAAGATCCGCCCAAAAGTCATCCCAGAGGTTTTCGATACGCTCCCGCAAGTCCGGTGTCGGCTCTATCTCCACCTCCCGCATGTATTCCGACAGCGCTGGTTCAATAGTCGGGTTTGCCTTGAGATACCCCGCAAGCAAGTCCATCGCCTGCCAGTATGCCAAGGCCGCGTTGTCCTCGAGCGGATCAGTATCCTCAGGCAGGGGAGGCGGCGGGGAGATCAGTATCGGCGCAAAGAACGGATCGGTCGAGACTGTCGTCATCGCCAACCAGGTCAAACCACTCCCGAGCACGATGCCGATTGCGAACCCGATAATGATCGACCTATGGTTCATCAGCCCTTCCCTTGCGATTCTGCCTGGACGTCGGCGAAGTCCGACCCCTGTGGATGACTCCCGCAAACACGCGCGTCCCTTTCCGAATATCCTACCACCATGGATTGGTCGCTGGTTTTCATCATCATCGTGGGCATCTTCTTCTTCATCCTCGGCGCAG
>CP070772.1:1247071-1248507 GCA_020345805.1 Phycisphaerales bacterium
GTGGGGGCCGTGCCCGTAAGTGCTTGCGCCAGCAGGCAGATCGGCCAACTCATGGCACTTTAAGACGACGCCCAGGACCTCAGACAAGCGGTTCCGGCTTGGATTTCACAGGGAATGCGTTACAGTGGAAGTTGAAAGGTTCGACGATGGAGCCCGGCGAAGGTCAACTGGGAATTGTCGGTTAGAATGTCCAAGCAGGCTTATGTTTGTTGTGTGATGGTGGCGTTGCTGTCGATCGCTGGTTGCGGACCACCCACCGAGACCATCGATACCCGGAAGTATCCGTGGTCACATGTCCACAACCGAGCCGAGTTGGAGGGATTCCTCAGCGAGTATCCCGAGTATGCCCCGATTGACGCCCCTATAAGGCCCCGATGAGATCTTGACGTGTCAACTCACACGGGTCCCCGCCCTGCAGAAGCGTCGCAGCTTCACGCGGCGTGCGGATGAGCGGGAATTGTCCGGGCGTGGTGGCCGTTACACATTTGCCCCGAGGGCTCCGCGGTGGAGTCCGGCGGGAGTCAAGTGGAGACCGCCGGGAGAGGCCGGCACGCCAACAGACGGCACGGCCGGGTGATTGAAGGCCGGCCAATGATGGCGGCTCAGGCCGAGACTTTCTGATTCCACACAACCGGGGCGTGATCGCCCCTTGAGAACCGGGCAGGATCATGCGCATCAACAAGACCGACGTTCCCACGAAGATTGAGATTCCGGGCGCCATCGCCAGGCAGGCCCTGGAGTTCGGCGACGCGGCGGGGTACGGAACAATGGCCGGGGAGTATTTCTCGCTCGGGGCCGGCACCGACATCGCCCCGCTGCTGAAAGGCCTGGAAGACGATCTTTGCCAGTCTCCGCACTGGGGATACCTGTTGGAGGGTGAGGTCATCGTCACCTACACCGACGGCCGGGAGGAGACGGTTTCGGGAGGCGATCTGTTCTACTGGCCGCCGGGACACACAATCAGAGTGACGGCCGATGCGGAGATCATTCTTTTCAGTCCGCAGGCCGAGCATTGCATGGTTGTGGACCATCTGAAGAAGCAACTGGGTTAGCGGGGACCGGGACTGCTGCTCCTGGTCATCACCTCGCATCGCGTGACAAGCGCCGGCGGGACGAATCTCGTCAAACCGCACCGGGTTGAGGCCGTGGCGGGAATTCGGCGCAGCATCATCCCCGGTGCGCGGTGGGGGAGCATCGGACGCCTCGGACTGGACGTCGCTCGTCGCCGCCACCATCGCCACGATGCCCGCCCGGACCGCTGCAGGCAGGTTCGGCCGGGCGTCAACGACCGCCGCCAAGTCGGGGTCAGACGGGGCCGAATCCTCGACCTGTGCTGCGCACCGTCCAGCACCTTGTGCTCCGAAGTTATCGCCCTCTTGCTCGATATTGATCGCACAACCCTGAGAAAAAAAACGAGGAGCGCCCCCGGGGGCGCT
>CP070772.1:1248607-1250028 GCA_020345805.1 Phycisphaerales bacterium
TCGAAATCGGCCTCGCAGAACTCATCCGGCGGGCAGGGACCCCACGCCCCGAGCACCGCGAAGAGGTCGTCGATATCCACCTTCCCGTCGCCGTTGAGGTCCTCGGGACATTCATCGGTCGGGTCGGCGAAGTTTTCGGGCAGAACATCCCGCCACTCCTCGCCGGAGTGGAGGTCCTCATCGTAGTTGGTATGGCTCCTGGCGATGCAGAATTGCTCGCCGACCTGCATGTCCGGGAATAGCGGATCGTCAACCAGTTCCAGACCCTTCCCCACGAGTTCGAACTCGTAGAGCATGCCGCCGCAGCTCACGAAGATGTGCCCTCCATCATGGGCATCTATCTTATCCACCGGGTCTATGAGCACGGGGTGGAAGAACTCATCGGACTGAATCTGCTGCCCGTTATCGACCAGCATGAACAGGGAATTGGAGGCGTCGGAAGCCACCCAGATCGCCTCCCGCGTCGGATCCCAGCAGATCGAGGCGTTTTCCGAGAGCGGAATCTCCGGCACGATGCTCTTCACGTCCGGGGGGCAATCGAAGTTGTAGAGATAACGATGAATTGTCTGGTCACCCGGCGAGAGCAGGATCAGCTCATCGGTCTCATCCTCGTAGGCCATCGCGCACATCGTGCTGGGCGGAGTGATGCGTCCCTCTTCAAGCGGCGGCTTGACGTCGATGGCCACCCGCACCAGGTCATCGCCATCCAGGACGAACAGTTCCCGAAGCCGGCTGACCATCACCTCGCGGGGATTATCGAATGACAGGTCAATGGGTTCCGTGAGACCCGTGCCGAAGTTCAGGCTCCAGAAGACCCAGCCCGTCAACCCCTGCGCCACGTACACGATGCTGGAGAGATCCACGTGGACCGCCATCGAGTCCACGGACATCTGATCGGGCGTTTCCCACTCCTGCACCACGGGAACTGCCATCCCGTAAAGATCGGGAATGTATCGTTTCACGATCATGCCCGGTGTGGTGGGATGGGTGGCGACCACGAAAAGCGGGTGAATGGCGGTAAAGCCATCGAGGTATCCGACCTTCCCGTCGCCTCCGTAGCAGGGAAGCCTGTTCCACAAATGGATTTCTCCCACGCCGATGCGCTTGGCGAACACACTCTCGGCATCGTAGGTCTCGGTGGTGAACGGCGACTGTCTGGTCGGATCGCCCTCAGCGGAGCCGGGGTCCCGAATGCCCATTCGAACGATATTGCCATTGCGTGCTCCTGACGCGACGGAAACCGCGTGTCCACCGTCGCGCAGGATCAGGTTGGGCTCGATCTCATAGTACCAGCCGACTCCGGGCATCACGTATGCGCCCATCATGACGTACAGATTCAGAAACTGAACCGTGGGCGACCAGTCCTCATCCGAATAGAAGGAGGTGACCGTGAAGTGATCGCCCGCCATGGCCAGCCAGAT
>CP070772.1:1250128-1251455 GCA_020345805.1 Phycisphaerales bacterium
AAGTAGAACCACCTCCGCAGGCGGCGGTGGTTCTACTTCCGGGGGTTCCGCAGGCGGTGGTGGTGGTTGCTCGGGAAGTGTTGCCGGGGTCTCCCCCGTTCGCTCTGATTCGGCCCGACCGAGGAGAGAAGCGACCTGCGAGCGCCTCAGCGCTTCCTCCTCATCGCTGAGCATCTTCGACTCGGCTTCCTCGTCCGCACCGGCCTTGCGAGGGGCCGCCGGCTTCTTCTCGACACCTTTATCAGGCTCATCCACCGGAGGGATGGGGAAGCCCTCCCGCTCTTCGCCGGACTCTTCCGGGCGGTCAGGTTCGTCGGTCATGGTCGGGCCTTTCGATGCCGGTCAGCGGCCTGAGAACGTCATCCGAGGGAGGCACGGGGCGGCCGCGCCTTGCCCCCCGCGCCGGGGATCTTATCTTGGCCGGCCGCCGGTGGTGTATTCGGTGCTTGCCCAAGCCGGCTGAACGGGAATCTGGATGTGTCTGAAGGTGATGTCGAGGTCGAGGCTGCCGCGAACTCCCGCCCGCCTTCTTGCTCGGAATCCGGGCCTGCGGTTTCCGTCATCGTGCCCACCTTCAAGGAAGCTGAAAATCTCCCGAACCTGATCCCCGCGGTCAGCGAGGCCCTTTCCCGGGCGGATCTGCCGCACGAGATCATCGTGGTGGATGACGATTCCGCCGACGGAACCGGGCAGTTGATCGGCGAGCTGGCCGAACGCTTCCCCGTGCGGCTGATCGTCCGCAAGGATCAGCGCGGCCTGGCCTCAGCGGTCGTGCACGGATTCAGGCAGGCCGAGGGGGCGGTCCTGGTCTGCATGGATGCCGACGGCTCACACCCCCCCACAAGTGTTCCGGAGCTGGTGCGTGCGATTGTCAACGACCACGCAGAGATCGCCTTGGGGAGCCGGTTCATTGTGGGGGGGTCCACGGACGATCAGTGGTCGCTCTACCGGCGCTGGAACTCGCGCCTGGCCACCTGGCCGGCCCGTCTCCTGACCGGCGTGCGTGACCCCATGTCCGGCTTCTTCGCGATCTCGCGCGAGCGTTTCGAGGCCGCCCCCGCCACCGGCCCCCGCGCGCTCAACCCCATCGGCTACAAGATCCTCCTGGAGCTGATCGTAAAGACCAACGCCCGCAACTGCGCCGAAATCCCCATCCACTTCCGCCGCCGCGAACTGGGACGGAGCAAGCTGAGTCTGGGCGTGCAGGCGGCTTACGCGTGGCAGTTGGTGAAGCTGATGGTGTTTCGTGCCAGTCGGCCGGCTCGGGTGAGGTGACAACCACCTTAGTCCGGATGTTCCCGCTCAATCCGCGTTCTGCGACAGCATC
>CP070772.1:1251555-1274709 GCA_020345805.1 Phycisphaerales bacterium
GTGGTGATGGGTGCAACCTCGCGCAGCCGCATCATGAAGCTGGTGATGGGCGAGACGGCCCAGGAAGCCCTCATGCACGCGGGGATTCCCCTGTTCCTGTCGCAGTAAGGTGGTTCAAGGCCTCAGCCGGATGCCGTGGTCTGGAGCGAAGCGGAAGTCCACGTGGCCTGAAGAATCCGACCATGCCCCCGGCCCGACCGGAATTGCCAGCAGCGGAACTGGGCGCCATTGCACAGGCCAGATAAGCTACTGTGCATGAATGGCTGCCACGCAGCACCATAGAGCGCACTGCACCGCAATGATCGTTTGGCGCCACCTTGCGGCTGCAGGAACCAGGAGCCTCGCTATGACAACAACCAGATCATTGCTGTGGGCTATCCTCGCGTTCGGCTTGCTGCTCATGGGCTGTCAGCAATCAGGCCCTGCGGTTCGGCCGCTCTTGGAGAGTGACATCGCAGCCATTCGAAATGCCACTGAGCAATACCGCGTCGCTGAGTCGGTCAATGACTGGCAGGCAGTAACCATGCTCTACACCGAGAATGCCATCAGAATGCTGCCGGAGGGACCCACTATCCAGGGACGTGAAGCGATTCTAAAGGAGTTCGATGCGAGACCCTACTCCGTTACACAGTACGATCAGCAGATCGAAGAAGCCGAGGGTTTCGGAGATCTTGCCGTCGTCAGAGGAGTATTCTCCTACGCCGTCGATCGCGACGGTGAAATCTTGCGCGGGACTGGCAAATACATAGCGGTCTATCGCAGGCAACTCGACGGCACCTGGCTCATTGACAGGGATATCTTTAACCTTGACGCGGCATCTCCGTGACGAATGAACCGCCCACCATCGGCAAGGTGAGCCGAACGACACATGGAGTGACAGCCGCTGGTTCGACGTCATCAGCACATGAATGGTGGGTTTCGCAGAGCCTCAACCCACCCTACTGCTCACGCCCCCGGAATACGAAGAGGGCGTGCCCTGCCCTCACCAGTCCCTCAGAGGCGGCTTCTCGCCGGGGGGCCAGTTCTGGTAGCCGATCGCTTCGCTGGAGCTTACGCGCCAAGTGTTGTTGTCTTTGTAGCAGGCGTCGCGGGTGACCCAGAAGCTGCACACCTTCTGCGCCTCGCCGGTTTCGTCGGCGAAATCCAATTCCAGCTTCTCGGTGATGACGACCGTCCAGCCGGCCTCGGTCTGCTGCACAGTCAGGATGTCGGCATCGAAGCGGGTGAGGCGAAACCGACTTTGTACCTCGGACACGTCGCTCAGGAATCTGTCCCGCGGGATTTCGCGCTCGCCGACCTTCGCGTAGAAATCGGAGGCGAGGATGGTCTCCATCGTTTCGCGGTCATACTCGACGCGTGCCTTTCCCCAGCGGCGGTACATCTCACCTATTTCCGTCCGGGCCGTCGCCGCCGTCATCGCCGGCTCCTGGGCATCCTGGGTTGCACGCGCAGCAAAGGCAAGCGCGGCCAGCAGGCCGGAGAGACTGAACAGGACGGCGAAGCGAGTTAGGTGGGAGCGAGTGTGCGTTCTCATGACTGTTGACTCGTTCGCGGGTGAAAGAGGGGTCAGGCTGGTTCTCCGGTCCGGCCGTGCCCGAAGAAACAGCCTGAGCTGACCAGTTTTGCGACATGAATGCAAGCTGAAATTGGACCTGTCCCGTTTTTTCGGTGGGCTAGGTGAAGTGGGTGGTGAACCAGTCGCCGGCGTGCTGTCCTACCTGTTCCAGTGTGCCCGGCTCCTCAAACAGGTGGGTCGCGCCGGGGACGACCACAAGACTGTTATCGCAGCTCAGGTGTTGTTGGGCCTTCTTGTTGAGGTCCAGCACCACATCATCCCGCGAACCGACGATGAGGAGCGTGGGGGCGGTGACGCGGGGCAGATCGGGGATGGCCAGGTCCGGCCGGCCTCCGCGGGAGATGACCGCGGCGATCTGCTCGCGCAACTCCGCGGCGGCGACGAGGGCTGCGGCCGCCCCCGTGCTGGCCCCGAAGTAGCCGATGGGCATCGACTCCGCATCGGGACGGGCCTTGAGCCACTTCGTGGTCTCCACAACCCGCTCCCCCAGCAGGGGGATATCAAAGACGTTGCGGCGATCGGCCGCCTCCTCGTCGGTGAGCAGGTCGAACAGCAGGGTCGCGCAGCCCCGCTCGACAAGCCAGCGGGCGACCGCCTGGTTGCGGGAGCTGAGCCGGCTTGAGCCGCTGCCGTGGGCGAAGATCACGATCCCGCAGGGCTCGGCCGGCCGCCAGAGCAGGCCGGGCAGCTCCACACCGGATGCGGTGACCAGCACATCCTCTTCGGTCGTATTCACTTGCATGGTTCGCCTCCATCCTCGGCCGGGGTTTGGGATGATCGACCGGGGGCATGGTACCACCGGCGGGCGTGGGCGGGTCAAAATCCCGCCTGTCAGCGGTCAGCACGCGCCCTATCATGTCCTCGCCATGCGAATCACGGTCAACGGCGAGGACGTGAAGCTGGACGGCCCCTGCACGGTGGCCGAGCTTCTCGTGCGCTACAACCTGCACGACAAGGCCTGTGCGGTGGAGGTCAACGGCACGCTGGTTACCAAGCGCGATCACGACCGGCGGTCGCTGGGTGAGGCGGACGTGGTCGAGATAGTCACCTTCGTTGGCGGTGGATGAGGGGCAGAGACCATCGGTGAGGAACCATGACGCAGCAGACTCTCACGTCGATTGAACCGTTCCAGTTCGGCCCCATCACGCTTACCAATCGTCTGGTGGTGGGCACGGGCAAGTACGAGACTTACGAGATCATGCAGGAAGCCCTGGCCGCCTCCGGCACGGAAGTGGTAACCGTCGCGGTGAGACGTGATCGGCTGCTGGATGATCTCGGCCGCTCGCTTCTGGATTTCATCGACACCGATCGCTACACGATTCTGCCCAACACTGCCGGGTGCTTCAGCGCCGAGGATGCTGTTCGTGTTTCACGGCTGGGGCGGGAGATTCTCGAGCAGCTCGACAATCCGGGGAAGGAATGGGTGAAGCTGGAGGTGCTGGGCGACAAGAAGACGCTCCTTCCGGATCCGGTGGGAACGATCGAGGCATGTAAGGAATTGCTCGCGGACGGCTTCAAGGTCATGTGCTACTCCAACGATGATCCGATCACCGCGGTGAGGCTGCGGGATGCGGGGGCGACCAGCGTGATGCCCGCCGGCAGCCCGATCGGCAGCGGTCGGGGGATCGCCAACCCCGCGGCGATCCTGATGATCCTGGAACTGCTGAAGGATCCGGCCGCGGGCGGTGATCCGTCATATCCAGTCATCGTCGACGCGGGGGTGGGAACGCCCAGCGACGTGACCATGGCGATGGAGCTGGGGGCCGACGGCGTGCTGCTCAACACCGGCATTGCTCACGCCAAGGATCCCGTGCGGATGGCCATGGCCATGAAGGCCGCCTGCGAGGCGGGCTATCTCGGTTTTCGCGCGGGCCGGATCCCCAAGCGCATGTACGCCACCGCGTCGAGTCCCTGGGAAGGGGTGATCAGCCAGATTCCGGGGGAGTAGGGCCGCCCGGCTCCTCACCCGACCGCCAGGGAGGATCGCCCGAGAGAACGAACTGGAAGCGGTGATTCGCGCCTTCCCGTGGGAAGGTAAGTTCTGCTCGCCCACGGAGTTCCGACTTTACGAGACCGACGATAAGGGCCGTCCCCACGCCCGCCTCGGGTTCCGACTCAATGACGGGCCCGCCGGATTCCTGCCAGTCGAGGGTTAGCCCGGGCTCGCCGTCATCGGAGGTGACTGCGGACCAGCCTACCTTCACGCGGCCGTCCGGAGTCAGATGCACTCCGTGCTTGTGGCAGTTGATCATCAACTCGTTGATGACCATGCCCAAGGCCTGCGCCTGGGCGGCGGGAACCTCGACCGCCGGACCGGCCAGTTCGATTCGCCCGCGGGCATCCGGAGTCAGAAGGGCCTCGATCAGCGATCGCAGCCGGACCGGCTGCCAGCGATTGGTGGACAGGAGACCGTGGACGGCGGCCATCGCCCTGACTCGCGCTCCCATCGACTCGGCGAACTCCTTCACATCATCGGTCGATCCCGCGGTCAGATTGGTCAGTGACTCCAGCGCCGCCAGATTATTGCGAACGCGATGGTCGAGCTCGCGGAGAAGAAGTCGCTCGGCCCTGGCGCGAGCAAGGATCTCCTCCTCGGCCCGCTTTCGTTCGGTAACGTCCAGCGCGACCCCCACGCAGCCGATGATGTCCCCCGCGGAATCTCGAAGCGGCTCAACATGGGAGGCGAAGACTCGGCCTTCCCACGGCATCTCGTACTCCACGGACTCCCCCTTCAGGGCGCGCCGGTGGGCCGCGATGATCGGAAGATCTCCATCATCAGTTTGACAATACTCAAAGAGCGTCCGGCCGGTAACCTCATCCGGCTCCAACCGGAGTCCCTTCAGGGCACTGCCTTGAGAGGAAGTAAATCGAAGTTCCGTGTCCACTACCCAGACGACAGCGGGCATCTGCTCCAACATCAGCCTGAGGCGTGCTTCCCGGTCGCGCGTAGCCTCCTCAGCCCCCTTGCGCTCGGTGATGTCGCGTACCGCCGCAACCCTGACCACGCGCCCTTCGTAGGGGATGGCCTGGCCGAAGATTTCCGCAAGGAAGTGCGAGCCGTCCTTGCGTAGCACAACCGCTTCGTACGGCTCCTCGTCGCCGGACATCACCTTCGCCTTCACCAATTCCAACGACTCAGGGGCGGTCAGGTCAAAGACACTCACGCCGATGATCTCGTGCGGCTCATAACCGAACATCCTCGCCGCCCTCTCGTTGACATCCAGCACCGTTCCCCGATCGTGAATGAAGATCCCTTCGTAGGCTGCTCCGGACAGGCGGCGAAATCGCTCTTCGCTCTCCTTCAGCGCCCTTTCTGCACGCTGCCGGTCCGTGATATCGCTGATGAAACCTTCCAGAGCGATCAACTGCTCATCTTCGCCGAAGACTCCCTGTCCCTGCTCCCATACCCAGCGCACCTCGCCACTGGCGGTTCGGATGCGGTAAATAAGCTGGAACGGAGCCCGCATCGCCAGGGCCTCCTGCACCAAGTCCCAGATCATTTGACGATCGTCCGGGTGGATCAGTTCGGCGTATGAAACCTGCTCGCTTTTGACCAAGTCGGCCACTTCGTAGCCCGTCAGTTCGATGCAACCGTCACTGACGAACTCCATGGTCCAGTCCGGGTCGTTGCGGCACCGGTAGGCCATCCCAGGCAGGTTGCCCATGAGCGTGGCGAGGCGGCGTTCGCTCTCTCGCAACGCTTCGCCGGCCCGCTTGTCGCTCGTGATATCCCGGCAGGTGCCGACCATACCTCTCGCCTCGCCCGCCTCATCGAAGAGTAGCGAGTTGCTCATCAGGGTGGGGAATGCATCACCGTCGCGGCGCACGTGCCAGATTTCGCCGGTGAAACCCCCCACCTCCATCACTTGTTGAATGGTGGCGTTGACCTTCGGCAACTGGTCAGTCGAGTGAAACACCGACAGATGCTTGCCGGCCAATTCCTGTGGCGAATACCCGTGCATCTCCGCGAAGGCGCGGTTGACAAAGAGCAGGTTTCCCGACAGATCACTCACCGCCACGCCTTCGCTGCTCTGCTCAACCGCGGATGAGAGAAGGCGCAGTCGTTCTTCGGCCTTCTTGCGCTCATCGATATCCCGTACGACCGCCAAGATGCGATCGCGCCCTCCGATGACGCACTGCCGGAGATTTACTTCAACCCAGAAGAGGCGGCCGTTCTTGTGCCGGGCCCGCCACTCGAACACGGTCGTGCCTCCGGCCGCAGCCTCTTTGATCCAGTGCGCGGCATCCTCCTGCGTGTAAGGAGTCTCGCCGGAACTCAGGTCACCAACGTCAAGCTTCTGCACCTCCTCGGCCGTATAGCCGAACATCTCGAACATCTTTGCGTTGACGTCCAGGATGCGGCCGGTCTCGATCTCATGGACGAAGATGGCGTCGGCTGCGCCATCGAGGATCGCCCGGTAGTTTGCCTCCGAAGCTCGCAGGGCCGCTTCGGTCTGTTTCCGGTCGGTGATGTCGACCCCCACAACAACCAGCGAAGCGACGGAATCCTCCGTCACGATCGGGGCGATGCGGAACGAGTACCAACCCGCGGAGCCGCGGGACGACATCAGGCCGGCCTCGCAGACCGTGGTCCGAGCCTCTCGCCGAGCCCCGGCAGCAGCAGCCCGGACTTCCTGCCTGTGCTCGGGGGCAACCCAGTCGCAGAGCTTCGAACCCAACATCTTCTCAGCGGTCACGCCGGGGAAGGGACGATTGATCAGTTGGATATCGCCCTCAAGATCAATGACCGCCACATGATCCGGCAGGCTTTGCAGCAGACAGCGCCAGTCGCGCGCGAATCCGCCTTCCTGTGTTTGGCAAGTCTCACCCATCATTGACTCCTCGCCGGCAACTGCCTCAGGTGCTTCTGGAGGGCCGCAACTGTTGGATTCCGCCCGGTCCGAGCTCGGCAGACCGCGCGGCTCGCGATTGGCCAATGGTACCGCCGCCAGTCGCGTCTGCCGAGAGCCTGTGCTCCACCGCCCCGATTTCGGCGGTCCCGGCCATCAGCTCGCGATCGGCTCAGTGCCCGACCCGCTTGCCCAGATACCGCGAAACCTCGCTGACCAACTGGTCCACCGTCGCCTCATCCGGCCCTTCGAGATTCAGCCGCAGGAGGGGCTCGGTGTTGCTGGGGCGGACATTGCACCACCAGTCGCCCAGATCCAGCGTCACCCCGTCCAGTTCGTCCACATCCGCATCCGGGTAGGCCCGCACCAGGTCCGCCAGGGCCAGGCCCTTGTCCTCGGTCTCGAAGTTGATCTCACCCGACTGCCGGTATCGACGGGCGGGCTTCACTTGCTCGCTCATGGGGCCGTCGGCCGCGGCCAACCCGCTGACCACGCAGGCGAAGGCGATCGCCCCGGAATCCGCGTTGAAGTTGTCCCGGAAGTAGAAATGCCCGGACAGCTCCCCGCCAAACACGGCGTTATGATCAGCCAGCTTCTGCTTCATGAACACGTGCCCCACCCGCGACTTGACGGGCCTTCCCCCCGCCTCGGCGATCATCTCCGGCAGCGACTTGCTCGAGCGCAGATCGAACACGATCGCCGAGCCCGGATGCTTCGCCAGGAACCGCTGAGCCAGCCATGCCGTGAGATGATCGCAGCCGATGATATCGGCGTTCTCATCCACCACCATGCACCGATCCGCATCGCCGTCGAAGCAGATGCCCACGTCGGCGCCTTCGCTCTTCACGCGCTCACGCAACTCCGCGAGATTCGCCTCCACCAGGGGGTTCGGCTCATGCACAAATTCGCCGGTGGAGTTGTCGGAATTGATGTCAATGATCTGCAGGCCCGGCACGTCGGCGAACACTTTCGGAACCATCGTCCCCGCCATGCCGTTGGAGGCGTCGATGACGACTTTCAACTTCCGGGAGCCGTTCTTTATCGCCGGGTCCAGGAAATGATGCACATGTTTCCGGTAGGCGTCCCACAGGTCCCGGGCCTCCTCCCGGCCGTCGGCGGCCCTGATCTTGTCCCGATCCGACATCGCCGCGCACTGCCTGATCTCATCCAGGCCCGTGGGCATGCCCACCGGCCTGGCGGCAATCTTGGAGATCTTGAACCCGTTGTAGTTGGAGGGATTGTGCGAGGCGGTGGTCTGCACTCCGCCACAGCAACCCAGGTGATTGATGGCAAAATAGATGAACGGCGTATCGACCAGGCCCACATCGACCACGTGGGCGCCGAAGTCGCGGATGCCCTGCTTCAGGGCCGTGGAAAGGTCCGGCGAACTCTTGCGCATGTCGTGCCCGACCACGATGTGCCGCATCATGGGGTCGTCATGCCCCAACTCCGCCGCCTGCTCCGTCAGGTATTTCGCGGTGCCGTAGCCGATCCGCCAGGCGAGCCTCTCGTTCAGAGGCTTGGGATAAGTAGCGCGAACGTCGTACGCCTTGAAGACCTTGCCGAGCATGTCACGTTCCTTGGGTGATTCAGGTTCGGATTCCGGGATCGGCATGATATGGCGGCACGACCGCCATCTCCTCCATCGGAGCCCGCAAAAAAGAGCGTGGCCGGCCCGCCGCCGGATCGCCTCCGCTCTACTCGCCGTTTCCCGTCATCTCCCCCACCTCCACACCTTCGGGCAGGGCGGCGAGGAACATGCGGCCGTAGGATTTGGTGACGATGCGCGGATCGAGCACCGCCACCCGGCCCCGGTCGGTCTGCGAACGGATGAGCCGGCCCACCCCCTGACGGAAGCGGATCACCGCGCGAGGCAGTTGATCTTCCGTGAACGGATGGCCTCCCTGCTCACGGATGCGCTCGTGCCGGGCCTCGACAATGGGTCGGTCGGGCACCTCGAAGGGCAGGCGAGTGATGATAACGTTGCGCAGGCCTTCGCCGCGCACATCGACGCCCTGCCAGAAGCTGACCGTTCCGAAAAGCACGGATCTGCGATCATCGCGGAACCGCTTCAGCAACAGACCCGGCGGGCCGTCCGCACCCTGAGCCAGAACGGGATAACCGTCATCCGTGAGGATCGGTCGCAGGTATTCAGCCGCCTTGTTCAGCATGGTGAAGCTGGTGAAGAGCACGAATGCCCCGCCGTCGGTCTCGCGCACAAGCTGCTCGATGCGCGGCCCGAGAAGATCGTCGTACTTCGCATCATCCGGCTGAGGCATGGAGTGATCGACGAGCACCCGCATCTGCCGGGCATGATCGAAGGGGCTTCCAAGCTGTACGGTCTCGGCCGACTCGCATCCCAGCCGGGTGGAAACGTGCGAGAAATCCCCGGGCGCAGTGGCGAGTGTGGCCGAGGTCATGATCACCGAGATTTCCCGGCCGAAAAGCTGCTCGCGCAGGATCGGGGCGACATCCACCGCCATGCACTTCAGGGCCACCCGCCGCCTTCGCCGGCGCAAGCGGCCCGGCCCGCGATCGTTCCCATCAAGGAAATAGACGCAACCTTCGATGTCCTGCTTGATCAGGATCTCGGCGTGCCGGGCGATGTCCGCAGCGCGGTTGGCGTAGCTGTTCAGCTCGTGCTCGTCCGCTTCTTTTGCCGCCTTCTCCCGCAGCAGCCTGAGGAGATCGCTCAACTCCTTCATACCATCGCTGAGCGTGTTGGGAACGATATCCGGCTCGCGGATGCGCCCGTTGGCCGGGCCCGAGTGCTCCTGCCATTGCAGAAGCGAATCGAACAGAGCCTCGGCGTCACTCCAGCAGCGCATCGACTGCTCGATCGTCTTGTCGATCAGCGAGGTCGAGCCGTCCTTCAGCGTCAGCGCGCCGAGGAACCCCTTGCGCCTGCGCGGATCGTAAAGCAGCCGGATCAGGTGCGAAATGCGTGACTCGGCCAGGCTCAATCCGAAATGATCGGCCGCGACCTCCTCGGCGTTGTGGGCCTCATCGAGAATGATGTGATCATAAGGCGGCAGGAATCCCACGCCCTGCGACCTCAAGGCAAGATCGGAGAAGAACAGGGCGTGGTTGCAGACGAGCAGGTCGCCGTTCTCCATCCGTCGGCGGGCGGCCTGAAAGAAGCACCGGTCATACTGCGGGCATTTGCGGCCCATGCAATTGTGCGAATCGCTCTGCACGTGGTCCCAGACGTCGGGCCGCGGCAGTTGCGGCAGCGAGGACAGCGTCCCGTCGCGCGTTCGGTAGGCCCAATCCTCCAGCGTATGAAGCGAATGGCGGGCATCATCATCAACGAAGAGCCTGTCCTGCCGTTCGCTGGCCAGCTTCAGTCTGCGCAGCGAAACATAGTTGCTTCGCCCCTTGACCAGGACCGCGCTGAACTCCTCCGGAATCACCGCGTTGAGGAAGGGGATGTCCCGCTCGATGAGCTGCTCCTGCAGGTTGATGGTGTGGGTGACAATCACTACCCGTTCATCGTGATCGACGATGCGCTGAATGGCGGGGATCAGATAGGCGAAGGACTTGCCCACTCCGGTGCCCGCCTCCACGAGCAGATGCCGCCTCTCCTCCAGAGCGCTCCCCACTGCCGCGGCCATCTCCAACTGCTGCGGCCTCAGCTCGAAGCCCTCCAGGCGGCGGGCCACCGCCCCGTCCGGCGAAAGCAGATCCTCAGCTCGGGTAACCATGGCCCGATTCTAGCGGCCGCCGCGGTGGTTATCGCCCCTCACCGGGAATGGCGAAAACTGACCAGAAGGCCTATTCGGCATCACTTCCATAAACACCTCTATTCCCGCGGCCCCGGGCTTCCGGACCGGGCGCCCCTCGCCGATTCGAGAAGCGGTTTCCCATGACGGGGGCGCCGGCAGGATCGCCGGTGGCAGCGCCGCTGAGTTATCGGCGCGGCGTATTGTGCGCTCACTTGGAGGGGAGCAGGATGGCCAACATCTCCCGCTACCTTTGCCTGGCAATCGGAGCGATGCTGATCGCCGCCGGATTGCTGATCATCAACTCCGATCGCGTCCAGGAACAGGCCGTCAGCGATGCCGGTCGGCTTGTGGCTTCGAGGATGATTGGCGGATCCTCCTTCGCGGACCTGCCCGCAGGCGATGCCACGGGCCTCTCCGCTGCGCCATCAGGGCGT
Organism: Phycisphaerales bacterium; assembly: GCA_020345805.1. Lineage (GTDB taxonomy): Bacteria > Planctomycetota > Phycisphaerae > Phycisphaerales > SM1A02. Next base: position 1,262,141 of record CP070772.1, read on the forward strand.
GGTGAGGAGGCGTGGTCCTTCCTCGGCCCGCAGGTGGGCGGATGGATGCGATCCCTGGTCGCCTTCACCACCGCCTACCTCGCCGGAATCTTGATCATGGTGTTCGGTGCGGCCGTGCTGGGACTGGCGGTTCCGTCCGGGGCTTTCGGGGCCGGGGAACTGCCCGAGAAGTCGAGCGTCAAGTGGGCCTGTCTCCTGATGCTCGCCCAGGCCAGCTTCTTCCTCGGCTGCGGATTCGCCGCCTACATCGTGACGGACTTCCGCGGGGGACACCTGTTCCTCGGCACCCGCTCGTCCGCGCTGCTGGTCACCTGTGCGGCGATGACCTCCTTCTCCCATCGGTCCCGGGCAATATCGCTGTTCGGGTACTACTGCGGCCTGCTGCTCACCCCGGTCCTAGGGTTGAACTTCCTGCGGCTGGCCCTGAAGCAGCCGGTGACGGCGGATGCTCTGGGCATCGACACCGTCCTGAAGGTCCTCATGGCCATCAGCAGCTTCGTGGCGATCGTGCTGCTGTGGCGGGCCGTCCCGGGCGGGCTCAGCCGGGCGCGGGCGTCACTGCAACTGAGGCGCCTCGCCGCCGGTGCCGGCGCCGCGGTGCTGCTGGCCGGTTTCTGCATCACCAAGGCGAGCATGCTGCCCCAACAGGCACTGGCCGAAGGCCGGGCCGCAAAACTCATCGACGATCCCCAGGTCCAGAACGCGCTGGCGAAGATGGGCGTGCCCGAAGAGCTGATCGAAGCCGGCCGGCAGAAACTGGCCGACCCCGCAACCGACCTCTCCGACATGGAAAGCCTGAAGACCGCCGCGGTCGAGGTGATCACGGAGTGGCAGGAGACACATGCCCCCAAGGTGCCCGACCGAACCGGCACAGACTGGTTCGCGTCCGCCACACCGGGAAGATCCTCCTCCCCATTCTTCTGGGAAGCGGAGACGCGGCTTGACTTTCAGGACCTCACCCGATCGATCAACGAACTGAGTCCCGAGGAAGTGCACCAACTGCTCCGGCGTGCGAACATCGACGTCGATGTCTCCGACCCGTGCACGCTGCAGAGGTTGAAGCAGGAAGCTTATGCCGTTGACCTGAATGATCCGCGAGTCCGCAGGGCAATCCGCGAGCTCGATCTGGATCGGCAGACATGGTTCGACCAGACGCCCACGCGGCCACGCATCGACCATCGGATCACTTCACAGCCGGCGCAGACCACAACGACTGCCGATGTCGGAATGACCAAATCAAGCGCATCTGAGCACCACCCTGAGGACGTTGAGCGTCAGGTCTCGTCGTCGACCACGGTGCGACCGCTCATCACGCGGCCGCTGCCCTCACCGGTCAACAATCGCGTCCCCGATCCCCGCATCGCCGGCAGCAGAGTGCAGTCGGGCCAGGGTCCGACTCAGCGCACGCGCCAACGCCTGTCACGTCCACCGGTGGGCCCGCCCCCGCCGGAGGAGGTGCCCGACGACGAGCCGACCGATGACCACCCGTCGCCGCCGATCGAAGTGCCGCTGCTCGGCGCGCTCGATCCTGAGATCGTGGCGGAAGCTCTCCCCGAGGCGACCCCTGAACCCCTCCCACCGGTTGAGGTGACGACCGAGCCGATCGAGATCATCATCCCTGATCCAGGCGAGCCGGTGGAAACCGAGATCGCCGTGGTCGAGGAGACTCCCGAGATCACCGGCGAGGAGCCGGAACCGGAAGCTCAATCTTCAATGACCGCCCCACCTCCGCCTCCGCCGCCACCGGCCCCGTTGAGCCGCTTCGCCGCGATGGATCAGACAATCCAGAAAATCACCAACCGGGCCAGGGGCTACGGCATTCTCTTCATGCTCGTCGGCTCGATCACCTTCCTCGCCGCGGTCCTTCTCCGCCGCACCGGCTGGTCGCAGGGCACTGCGAAGGAAAGCACGTGATCACGATACGCTAATCGGCCACCGGCCGCCGGTACCACTCGCTCTCTTTGCCCTTGTGCTCGCCGGCCTTGTTAATAACCTCTTCCTGCGCTTCGGCGGAAAGGGGCTTGAAGCCGACCGCCGCCTCATACGCTTCATCAACGTGCGAGATCGCCTCGCAGCCCGGCACGGCAACCGCCACGTGGTCCTGGCTGAATGCATATTGCAGGCACTCGCCGGCGGTGAGGCGGCCGCCTTCCAGCAGCTTGCCGACCGCGAACACCTTCATGGCGATCACCGCCACGTTCCGTTCCTTCGCCACGGGCAGGAACTCGCGGATGAATGATTCCTGCTTGGTATCCCAGACGTTGATCGGCACCAGGGCGGTGACGAAGGGATATCGCGTCACCGCCTCGATCGCGTACTTGGGGTTCTGATGGACGGTCACCCCGATGCCGCCGATGATCTTCTCCTCGCGCATCTTCTCCAGCGTCTTCAACACCGCCTCTGGCCCGAAGAGGCTGTCCACATCCGTGCTTACCGCGTGAACCTGGACCAGCTCCACGTGATCCGTCTTCAGGCGCTGCAACGATTGCTCGACATCGCGGCGGGCTTCGTCGCCCCGCCGCTCGAGCGTCTTGGTGGCGATGAAGAAATCCTCGCGCCTCCGGCCTTGCAGAGCCAGACCGAGGCGAGCTTCGGCGCGGCCGCGGCTGTAACTGGGGGCGGTGTCCAGATAGCGGATCCCCTTGTCCAGAGCGTGCTGAAGCACGGGGACCGCTTCTTCGTCGGTATCGAGCCAGCCGGCCGGCGCGGTGCCCAGGCCGAGGCGGGGAACCACCCGGCCGGTCGTGCCGACCTCGACCATCGGTAGAGCGCCCGCAGCGGGCGAACCGTCGACGGCAGGCACGGACTGCCCGGTTGCGGGCCCGCCCCGTCCCAGGCCGCCCGCGATTGTCGCGGCGGACGCCGCGGCGAGAAACTCCCGGCGAGTGAATTCGATCATGTCGTTCATCCTGCAAGTGGGGTTTCGATTCTAACCTCGATCACCGCCGGTGATGGCGAATATATTCCGCGGCATCCCGCAGTAGCTTCGATCGCCGCGGACCATGTGCAGACATGGCGGAGTGGCGGTGAAGCCGCGGCTTTGCAGCAGCTTCACGCCGATCTCGTTGACGCCCGGAATGCCCAGGGCATACCGCGAAGCCTCGGTTCGGGTCAGAACCTCATCCAGGAGGCTCGCGGCTGCATCTTCGCCGTCGGCGACCCAAGGTCCGATGCGCAAGCCATTCAGCAATTCCTGGGTGATGAGGTAACCGGCCGTCCGATCACCTTCGCTGATCCAGAACGCTGCGGGCGACTGCTCCAGCAGCGAGGCGAGAAGGGGAGCGCGGTCATCGCCGAAATGTGCACGGTCGTATTCGCCCACCCGCGGTGCATCCTCGCGACACAAGACTCGAACCTCGCGTTCACCGGCCGTTTGTCCCCGTGACGGAGCCTCACACTCAAAGCGCAGCGATTCGAATACATCGACGAAGCCGAGCGTGCGATAGAGGTTCACGCCCGGCGGGTCCGCTTCCAGATGAAAGGTGTTGATCCCCCGATCACGCAGTGCCTGCATGGCGCAGGCCATGAGCATTTGCCCGATCCCTTGCCGCCGGTGCTCCGGCTCGACGATGAGGTTGCCGATGAACGCCGAGTCCCGGTACCGCGTGCTGGTGATCATGGCCACCGCTCGGCCGTCCACCTCTGCGATAAAACAGCCGTTCGGATCGTGCTCCAGATGTATCGCAAAAGCACTCTCGGCGATGTCCCATCCCTCGCGGGCTTTCTGGGCCAGGGCGTACTCGATGTCATCGACCTGCATGGGTCGAATCAGCGGCTCCATCAACATCCTCCCTCATGATCGGTTCTCGAATCGGCGGGCGCCTTGCCACCCAGCGGGGCACGCTTCGGTTCACCGGGCGACCGGGGATAGACGCGGGGAGTGCGACGCTGCTTCTCGACAATCACGATCGTACCGGTGGGCGTGCGAACAGTATCGACCACGCGAGCGTGCAGGAGGCGCAGCGCCGCTTGCGCCGAATTGATCTCCTCCTTTGCCCGCCTGCCCTTGACGGCCAGCACGTGCCCGCCCATCACGGCCAGCGGGATGGTCAACTCCAGCAGCACGGGCAGCCCCCCAACCGCCCGGGCGGTGACGATCTCGTATTTCTCGCGGTGATTGGCCCGATCGCGACCAACCGATTCGGCCCGATCGTTTACCACGGCAATGTTATCAAGGTCGAGCACGCGTGCCACCGCCTCCAGAAAGCGCGCCTTCTTGCCCGTGGACTCCAGAAGTGTGAATCTCACCTGCGGCATTGCGATCGCCAGCACCATGCCGGGCAGCCCAGCGCCCGAGCCCACGTCGATCACGCACTTCGCATCCGCGGAGGCGATGTAAGGAACAAGCGTGAGACTGTCGAAGATGTGCCGCATCCAGGCTTCATCGGCGTCGCGCACCGCGGTGAGGTTCATGTGACGATTGGCGTGGAACAGCATCGCCAGATACCGACTCAATCGGTCAAGATCGCCCGGATCAAAGGCGATGTCCAGACTGCCCGCCTCGGCGACCAAGTCGTCCGGCACCGGCACCGGCGGCAATGACGCGAAGCCCGCGAACAGCTCGGCCATGCGCTCGGTCCGGGATTGGTCGGTCGGGTTCATCGGGTGGTGTGCTGATTCAAGACGGAAGACGTCTGACGATCACGATGCGGCGACAACACCGTACCGTTCATCCTCGGACGGCTCGTCAAACTCGAAGGAATGCCGCGATAGATACTGCGGCCTGCGGGTGGCGATGTTGAACAGCAGACCGATCATGAGCCAGGCGGTCACCAGGCTGGATCCGCCGTAGCTTACGAAGGGCAGGGTCATTCCGGTGATGGGCATGAGGCCGACGGTCATGCCGTTGTTGATGGTGACCTGCGCGAACAGCGCCGCGGTCAGACCAACCGCCACCAGCCGTCCGAACGGATCTTTGCACAGAGCGGCGGTGAGAATCCCGCCCAGGCAGAGGACGGCGAACAGGGCCCAGGTGATCAGCGCCCCCATCATGCCCCAACTGCAGCAGATCACCGCGAAGATCATGTCGTTGTGGCTCTCGGGAAGATGGTTGTAGTAGGCCAGCTCGCGTGCCTTCTCGCGGCCCACGCCGGTGAGCCGCCCGGCCGCCACGAGGGTCATGGCCCGCGCGCCCTGGTAGCCGATGTCGTTGACGTAACGCTCATCACCCCGCACCTGGGCGATCATCGCCTTGATACGGTCTTCCTGATGAGGCTTGAGAAGGGGGTACATCGCCGGGGCCATCGACAGGCCCAGCACGATGATGATCAGAAGGTGCCGGATCTTGGCACCTGCGGCGATGAGCATCGCAAACAGCGTGGGAAGGAACAGCATCGCCGTTCCCAGGTCCGGCTCGATCAGGACCAAACCCATGGGAATGAACGTGAGCAGCAGCGGCAACAGAAGGCCCAGGAACCGGCGGTAGTTGCGCCGGAACCGGAGGTAATTTGCCAAGGCCAGAACGTAGGCGATCTTGGCCAACTCCGAAGGCTGAAAATCCGTCACCAGCAGGCTGATCCACCGTCGCGCTCCGTTGCGGGGACGCACGATAACCTCCGGCACCCAAGGGACGAGCACGAACACCAGCAGGAGAAGCATGATGAGCATCCCCGGATAGCTCAGCCGCCGCCAGCGCTGGTAGTGCGGGACGGCCACCACGACCGCCGCCAGCAGGCCGACGGCCAGATGCACGATCTGCCGCTGGGCGTAGCCCGATTCGTACGGGTCCGGAGCCGTGTTGATGGCCGCAATTCCCACGATATTAAGAAGGAGCGCGGCGACAACACAAAGCCAGCCCACGTTCCTCAGCGTGGCGCGGGACTTGTGCATGGCCCGTGCCCCGGCGTGCAGCCCGGAGGCGGTGAACGGTGCCGACCTCTCTGGCGCCGCCGCGTGGCTCATGAGTTGCCGCCCCCCGCCCGCGGAAGATAGCCTTCCGCCCTCAGCGCCCGGATGATCTGGTTGGCGATGGGCCCGGCCACGCGGCCGCCCGATCCGCCGTACTCCACCACGACCGAAATCGCGAAGTGCGGCCAGCCACCCTCCGGCCCCGCCAACCCCACGAACCAGGCGTGGTCCAGGCCGGCGACGCCATCATCATCTGAATTGATTCGGCCGTCGCCGTTCGTGTCGGTTATGCGTAGGAGCGGGGCCTGCGCGGTGCCGGTCTTCGCCCAAACCGTCACCCCCTCGACGTTGAGAATCGGCTCCGTGTGCCGATCGGCGTAACGAATGTGATGACCGGTGCCGTAGGTTTCTTCCACCGATCGCCTCAATCCCTCCAATGCCGCGGCCACCAGAGCTGGATCAAGATCCAGATCATCGCATCGCTTCTCTCGCACTCCGCGCGGATCATCAAGCAGAACGGTGGCGTCACGAATCACTCCGCCTCTGGCGAGCGTGGCGTAGGCGTTGGCCGCCTGCAGGGGCGTCCAGGTCACCGGCCCCTGTCCGATGCCCATGATGATGGATGAGAACCGCAGCTGGCCCGAAGCGCTCATCTCCGCCATGGCCTCGAAAGTGGGCATGTCGCCGCCGCTCTCTCCGGCGAGCACAAGCGAGCCGTCGGGCCTCGACAACTCGTAGAGCAACCCGGCGTCGAGGTGCCCGCCGAGACCGAACCCTCGATACCACTTGGTGAGCGCGGCCATGCCCAGGCGATCGGCCAGCGTGTAGAAGTACATGTTGCAGGAGCGGGCGATCGCCTCCTCTACCTCCAGCGACCCGTGGGTCAGGAAGCCGTACTGCTCACGGTATATCCAGCAGCGGGCGCGATCCTCGATCTCCGGGAAGTAATGCCCGGTGCAGGTGATCGGCGTGCGAAGGTGATGCACGCCCTCCCCCACCGCCGCCGACAGCACGAACGGCTTGATGATCGAGCCGGGTGGATAGACCGCCTCGAACGGACGGTTGGCGTGGACCTGCGAAGCCTGCTGTCGAATCGGGTCCAAGGTCGCGCCTTCGGCCAGGGTGGGCATGGAAACGGCGGCGAGGATCTCCCCGCTGTCCACCTCCAGGACCACCGCCGCGCTGTTCATCGGCGTGCCAAGGTTCAGCTGCGTGGGGCGGGGCGAGCCGTCCTGCTGCCAGCCGGCGTGCCATTGCTGCACGCGGGTCAGGCCGAACTGCGGCGAGAGAATCGCCTGGACCCGCGCCTGCAAGCGAATGTCCAGAGTGGTGTGCAGATCCTCGCCGGGTGTCGGATCTATGCGCTGCTTCTCGTCGGTGTCCATTCGCTCGCGAATCACACCCCGCAGGCCCCGCAAATGATCCTCGAACACCATTTCCAGCCCCCGGCTACCCACCCGGTCGCCCACCAAATACCCACCCAGGTCGACTTCGGTCGGTTCACTGTCATCTGTTTCCAGCCAGAACGGCCGGCGCTGGATGTCTTCGGCCCACACTTCGTCGCGAACCGATCCGAGAATGTGATCGGCAACACCATCGACTCGAACAACCATGTTCTCGTGGCGGCGTATCGGCTCGGGCAGGCTGGACCGATCGAGCACGACCTCGACACTATTCCAGGGGTACTCCCGCCGGCGTGAATCCTGAACCACGAACATCCCCTCCAGGTCGTGGGCCAGGGCCTGAAACGCGAAGGCAACCTCGTTGCTGACTCGCGGCAGGACCACGTGCGGCTGCCTCTCTTCACGGATCGGCTGGGGCGTGAATCCTTCTTCCGCGTCTTCCCCGAATTTGGCGATAGCGCGTTCCCGCTGCCAGTAACGGACTCCGGCCCGCGTTCTTTGCACCTGCTCCCTGATCAGGTCCAGACGACGGTCGAGCGTCTCCTGATCCAGGTCGCCCAATTCGCATATGACCTGCCAGAGACGCCGGGTTTCGCCGCGCCAGTGGGGAAGTCGGTCCTCGATCGCCGCCTCCCGGGCTTCGGGACTCATCTGCCGCCACTGGCTCGACCCGATCTGTCGTCTGGCCTCGCGCTGGGCTTGCCGCTCCTCCCAGGCCCCGGTGATCACGGAGTATTGGACCGCCACGTCATAGCTGGCTCGATCCTGGGCCAGCACTCTGCCCGTTCGGTCCAGGATCCGCCCGCGATACGTGGGGAGGAAGGATCGTCGTCTGAGGCGCGACTCGGCCTCCTCCAGCCGCCTTTCGCCCTCCAGCACCGCCAGGCGAGCCAGTTGCAGGCCCATGAGAAGGAACACACACGACACCACCGCCAGGATCAGAATCAGCCGGCGGTGGAACATGCTCGGGATGAGTTTCCGCTTGTCCATGCCGTGATTAAGGGAGCAGACACGGTCGCCTCAAGGCCCATCGGCCTTTGCCGGCACACCGCTTGCGAACAGTGTATCTGGCCGCGGCGAGGAGGATGTCAAGACAGTCGCCCCCCCGATGCCGCGGGCGGCATATCACGCCATGATGACCGCTCAGACATTGAACAAAAACCGCACGACCTCCCCATCTTCCATCTGGTAGTGCTTGCCTTCGCTCCGAAGCTTGCCGGCCTCGCGGATCGCCTTCTCCGTCCCGTACTGCTCCAGATCACTGACGTGGTAGCACTCGGCGCGGATGAAGCCGCGCTGCATGTCCGAATGGACCGCGCCCGCGGCCTCGGGGGCCGAAGCTCCGAGAGGGACCGTCCAGGCGTGAATCTCCTTCTCGCTGGTGGTGTAGAAGGTGGCCAGTCCGAGGACGGTTTGGGCCGCCCTCGCCAACGACCCCACCGCCGGCTCCTTCAGACCCAGCGATTGGACCATCTCCGACCGGTCCGGCTCCTCCAGTTCCGCCAGCTCCGCCTCCAGTTTCGCGCAGACCGCCACGAAACCCGCACCCGTCTCCAGCGCGTAGCGCTTCACGGCCTGCGCGTGCTGCGAATCGCCCTCCAGGTCGTCCTCGTCCACGTTCGCCACGCACAGCACCGGCTTGGCGGTGACAAAGCCGTAGTTCTTGAGGATGAGGCGTTCGTTTTCGCTCCATTCCTCGGAGGCCCGGATGGACCGGCCGTCCCCGAGCATGGGGATCGCCCTCTCCAGGACCGCGAGGCGAGCCTTGGCGTCCTCAGCCCCGCGGGCGGCCAGTTTGGTGGATTTCTCCGCCCCGCCTTCGGCAACCACCAGATCGGCGAGCACCAGTTCGGTTTCCATGTTGGTGATGTCGCCGCTCGGGTCGATCTTGCCGCTGCCATCGTCAAAGCAGCGCACGACATGGCAGATCGCCTCCACCTGCCGGATCTGCTCCAGGAAGCTGTTGAGCTTGCGGGCATCGCTTCCCGCGGGAACACCCGGGATATCCACAAGGTGCAATGTGGCGTGCACGACTTTCCGCGTGGGGATGTGTTTCGCGACGAGGTCCAGCCGCGGGTCGGGGATGTCGGCCACGCCCACGTGGGCCTTTTCGGAATACCCCTCCGCCTTGATGCCGGTCAACGCGCTGAACAGTGCCGTCTTGCCCACCCCGGGCAGCCCTACGATGCCGACTTCCATGGTGGTTTCGCCTTCTATGCGGTTGTGGTGGTGCTGATGGTACCGAGCAAGGGGGGTTTGAGAAACGGCGGGGCCTATCGCCCCCCGAGGCGAGCCGGCGCGATCGACGCAACACCCCTTAAACGCGACCTCTGGAGGGGTTGGGCGTGAACCGCCCCCAAGTCACCGGCCGCCCGATGGCCTCCCCAAGCCGGATCCGGTATTCGCGGCGCGGGATCTCCAGGCATCCGAACTGGGCGAGGTGCTCGTTGGTGAACTGGGTGTCGAGGAGGGTGAAGCCGCGCTCCAGCAGATGCCGGACAAGGTGGACCAGGCAGATCTTGGAGGCGTTGGTGCCACCCCGCCGGGGCCGGATGAACATGGACTCGCCGAAGAACGCTCCCCCCAGGTGCACACCGTAAAGCCCCCCGACCATCACTCCCTCCCGCCAGGCCTCGACGCTGTGGGCACGGCCCATCTCGTGCAGGCCGACGTAGGCGCGGATCAGACGCTCATCGATCCAGGGCAAGTCGTCGTCCCGGCGGGGCCGGGCGCAGGCTCTCATCACCTCCTCAAAGGCGGTGTCACTGCGAATCTCGAATCGCCCCTGCCTAACCGCGCGTGCCAGGTTCTTCGGAACGTGAAAGCAATCCAGCGGGATGATGCCCCTCGGGTCCGGGTCGTACCAGGTCATCTCGCCGCTGATCGGGTCGGCCATGGGGAAAACCCCCCGGCAGTAGGCCCACAGGAGCAGCTCGGGCGTGGGCCGCTGCGGATCGGGCTCGCTCGGCGGCTCCTGCTCCCGCTGGATGTTCTCCTCTTCGGCGGCCATCATCGTGGTTTCCGCTCCCGTCGTAAGCGATACCTTAACCTCCGCGCCCGGGAAAGGGAGTGCAACGTGACGTGTTTGTGTTTGAGGACCGCAAACAGGAAATGAAGGATGGAACGAGGGAGGACGAACGGGAGAAATACCACTAGGATTCCCGACTTCACTCAGTCGGCGGGCTTGCGCACCTTGAGGCCCGTCAATCCACGGGAGCCCGTTGAAAAATGAACTATCGCCGACTCGGCATGTGGGGCCTGCAGCTTTCGGAAATCGGCCTCGGCTCGTGGCTGACACTCAACGACGGAGATCAGGAGCATGCCGATGCCCTGCATCGAACCGCCTACGACCAGGGCATCAACTTCTTCGACACCGCCAACGTCTACGGCCAGGGGCGGACCGAGCCTCAGGTCGGCCAGGCGCTGAGGCAGTTCCAGCGCGACACCATTGTGCTCGCCACCAAGGTCTACTTCCCGGTCTATGCCGACTGGCCGTTCCCCGGAGCCAACGATCGGGGTCTCAGCCGCAAGCACGTCTTCGAGCAGTGCCATGCCTCGCTGAGGCGGTTGGGGGTCGATTACATCGACCTGTATCAATGCCACCGCTTCGACGAGAACACCCCGGTGATCGAGACCTGCCGGGCCATGAACGACCTCATCGAGCAGGGCAAGGTGCTCTACTGGGGCGTCAGCGAATGGAGCGCCGACCAGATTTCGGACGCGGTGGCGGTCTGCGAGGAACACGGCTGGCATCCTCCCGTGAGCAATCAGCCGCTCTACAACATGCTCGAGCGGCACTGGGAGCAGGACGTGTTCCCGGTCTGCCAGCGCCTGGGACTGGGAATTGTCAACTTCTCCCCACTGGCCGAGGGGCTCCTGACCAGCAAGTACCTGGAGGGAATGCCCTCCGGAAGCCGGGCCTCAGATCCGGCCATGGGTCAGTTCATCAAACCGCGCATGACGGATGAGAACCTGAACCTGGTGCAAAAGCTGAACGAAGTGGCCGCGGGCCTTGGCGCACCACTGTCCAACCTCGCCCTGGCTTGGTGTCTTCGCCGCCGCGAGCTCACCAGCTCGATCATCGGCGCCTCTCGTCCCGAGCAGATAATCGAGAACGCGCGTGCCTGCGATCTGAACCTCGATGAGAACGTGCAGGAACACATTAACGCCATCCTTGGCGGATAACACCTGCAGGAATCGACTTCATGGGTTCGACATCTGCTTCGGATGACGCAAGTCAGTCAAGAAGGATCCGCAAACCTACACTGCTCTCAGGCGCCAGTGATCGGCTCCGGTTCCATCGCCCGGTGGCTGATGCCGGTACCTCCCAATCGTTGCCCCAACAACAGGACGTACTTCCGCTGCGTTCGCCCGCGGCTTGTCCGCCGGATCGTCACCCGAGCCGCAAGCTGTTCGGGGCTGATCAGTGGCATGACCGCAGGAGCGGTCGAAACCGGGCGGCGGTCCGGTGGTAGTACTCCCGGCTTCAACTCGACGGTGGTACTAACACCCATCCACGGTGATTGCTGAGAAGAACCGATTCTCTTCTGATCCGTCATCGAGCGTGCCCCATCTTGCACATAAGCCGTTGACTGATCGCTGGTTAGGGCCAGCAGTGACCCCCGGTCATTTCTCCGCTACAGGGCATCGAGCAGCAGGCGCTCCGCCTCCAGGCGATTCAACGCCTCATTGCCTCCATATCGCCGACCCAGCTCCCGGGCCACCGCGGTAACCAGAATATCGGTGATATCCAGCCCGTCTCCTGAGCCCAGGAAGGGACGAATCACGATCCGCCCCGCCCGTTGCTGTCTCTCCGCGGCTCTGGATTCAATTGATCCTCCAACGCTCGCAGGGGCAGCATGGCCCCCCGTCTTCCGGCCCGGCCCCACCGGCACCGGCAACGCACTTGGACGACCGCGCGGGGCCGTCGATCTTGATTCGATCATGGCGCAAATTCCTCCCTGATGATTGCGCCACGCTAGTTGTCTCTCTCGCCATCGGCGCGGACCCTAGCGCACCATGAGTATGATTGATTCAAAAGTTGAGATTGGCAAGCGAGAAGTTCTGGGCAAACTGAAGATTAACTTTCTGTTCACCTCTCGGCGCACGGGCCGGCTTGGTCTGGAAGCGCGCACCACCGGCGAATATCGCGCTCAGATCACCGATACCTTGCCGTCTCCCATCAGGTTCACGAAGCCGACACCGCGGCCGCGGCCTTCACCGGCGGGCGCCCCACCGAGTAGTAGGTGAAGCCGTGTCGCTCCAGCAGCTTTCGACGATAGATGTTTCGCCCGTCGAAGATCACCTTGCCCCGGAGCC
>CP070772.1:1274809-1347944 GCA_020345805.1 Phycisphaerales bacterium
CAGTCCCGGCTATGAAAGCCCGATCGGCGATCGCATCGTGTCGGTGGCTCCCGATGAGTGGGGCAACAACGGCGAGCTTGGCGACTACGGGGTGTTCTGGGATCCCGCCGAGCAGCGTGGGTTCGTGTGGGCAAACGTGGATTACACGGCGGACTTAGCCGTCGGCACGGCGCTTTGCCCGCCTGACTGCGCTCAGCCGCCCAACAGCATCGTGGGTCTGGAGGACATCATTTTCGTGATGGAAGGGTGGGGCCGTCACGACGGCCCGTTCGACGTCAACCGCGACGGGAAGGTGAACCTGGATGACATCTTCGCGGTGCTCGGGGGTTGGGGCGCCTGCCCGCAGTGAACGAGGAGTCTCAGGTGAGCAGCCGGCCGGCCGTTGTGGTAAACCATGAAGCATGAACGAATCGCCCAGGCGCATCGGTTTCATCGGTACGGGCGTGATGGGCGCGCCGATGGCCGGGCATCTGATAGATGCAGGTCACGAGCTGACCGTCCACACTCGCACGAAATCGAAGGCTCAGGACCTGCTGGACCGTGGGGCGGCCTGGGCCGACAGCCCGGCCGAGGCCGCCGACGGACAGGATGTGGTCATCTCCATCGTCGGGACTCCGCGCGATGTGGAGCGGACGCATCTTGGCGAGCAGGGGACGTTGTCGGCGACGAAACCGCCGGTCGTCATTGTCGACATGACCACCAGCCGGCCGTACCTTGCGGCGCGGATCGCAGAGGTGGCGAAGGCAAAGGGAGTGGGGGCGGTGGACGCTCCGGTGAGCGGTGGGGACGTGGGGGCACGGGACGCGACACTCTCCATCATGATCGGGGGCGAGGATGGGCCGGTCCGTCGTGTTTGGCCGATTCTGGAAGTGATGGGCCGCCAACTCGTCCACCACGGGCCTCCGGGGGCCGGGCAGCACGCAAAGATGGTGAACCAGATTCTCGTCGCCACCAACATAGTCGGGGTATGTGAGGGCCTGCTCTATGCGGCGAAGGCCGGTCTGGATCCGGAGAAAGTGATCGAATCGGTCGCCAGCGGAGCGGCCGGCTCGTGGTCCGTTTCCAACCTCGGCCCGCGGATGATCAGGCGGGACTTTGAGCCCGGTTTTTTCGTGGAGCATTTCATCAAGGATTTGGAGATTGCCTTGGACGAGTCGGCTCAGATGGGCCTGGTGATGCCCGGGCTGGCCCTCGCGAGGCGGCTTTACGAGGAGGTCCGGGCCCAAGGGCACGGCCGGAAGGCCATCCACGTCCTCCTGCCGGTGCTGGAGCGAATGAGCGATTAAGCCAGCGGGAGCAACCGGGGCGAGAACGCAGGAGCGCTTCGGTTCGGGCTTCCTCGGATGCAGATCCGCCCGCTATGGCCGGTGCTCTCGAAGGTCGCCTATTCTTATCGCATTGGCAGAAATTCCGCCTTGAAGCTTGCCCCCGGGGCTTTCGCCGATCACGATTAGGGCAACGTCGTTGCCGGAGGGTCGCTCATGCCTGTTCGGATGGAATTGTCACGGATCTTCATTCGTGAAATGACCGACATGCAGATCATCGAGTTGAGCGAGATCGACGGCGATCGCACCTTTCCCATCGTCATCGGTCTTCCGGAGGCGTTCGCCATTGAGCGGCGACTCAAGGGCATCGAGATTCCCCGGCCCCAGACACACGATCTTCTCGCGTCCGTCATCGAGCACCTGGGCGGAGAGCTCAGGGAAATCGTCATCAACGATCTGACCGGCGGGACGTTCTTCGCCAAGCTGATCATTGATCGGGACGGCGAGGAGATTGAGGTTGACTCGCGACCGTCCGATGCAATTGCCCTTGGTGTTGCCCAGGGTGTGCCGATCTTCGTCGCCGAGCATGTCCTGGAACAGACGGAAGCCGATGAGGACCTCGGCGAAGGCTACGGCTTCGATCCGGATGAAGGGGAGGAGTCCGGACTGGACTGGGAGTAGCCTGCGACGATGCAAGTACAAGATGGCCCGGTTGGTGGAAGCGGCGGCGTTACCGTGACGCTGGCACAGCCAATCTCCGCCCGGCGGCATTTCAGGGCATCGGGTCGGGGGTAGGGCAGTTGCCACTCCGCGTTCCTCTTTGTCCGACACGCCCTACGCGCGGATCCGCCCGGGACGCTAACATCTCAGCCTCATGAGCCAGCAATCCTCCAAGTCCCCTGCGTCTGCCGAGAACGATCACCTCATCCGCGCCCGCCGGGAGAAGCGGCAGCGCTGGCGCGACGAGTTGGGGATCGAACCTTACGGCCGGCGCGTGGACGGAATCATTCCGCTGGCCGAGGCCAGGGCGAAGTTCGATCCCGCCTCCCACGAGGCATATCGGGCCTCGGCCGAGGCCGCGAAGGAGAATCCGGCTCATCCCGTCACCGACGACCGGCCCCGGGTGGTGGTGGCCGGCCGGTGCGTGCAGATTCGGGCCATGGGCAAGCTGGTCTTCCTCGTCCTGCGCGATCACAGCGGCGATCTTCAGATCTCCGTCTCCAAGGCCCAGGTTGACGAGAACGCGTTCAAGATCGCCCGCAAGCTGGACTACGGGGATATCGTCGTCGCCGGCGGTGCGATGGGGGCGACACAGAAAGGCGAAGTCTGCGTCTGGGCCGATCGCTTTGAGGTGCACAGCAAGAGTCTTGCACCCCCGCCGGAGAAATGGCACGGCCTGACCGATACCGAGCTGCGCTACCGGCATCGTTACGTGGACATGTACGCCAATCCGGAGACGATCGAGACCTTCCAGCTTCGGTCGAGGATCGTCTCCGGCGTTCGCCGGTTCATGGAGGGGCGGGGATTTCTCGAGGTCGAGACGCCGATGATGCAGCCGGTCGCCGGCGGCGCTGCGGCGCGGCCGTTCGTGACCCATCACAACGCATTGGACATTGACCTGTTCCTGCGCATCGCTCCCGAGCTTTACCTGAAGCGCCTTCTCGTGGGTGGCCTGCCGCGGGTGTTCGAGATCAACCGATGTTTCCGCAACGAAGGCGTGGATCGCAGCCACAACCCCGAGTTCACCACCTTGGAGGTTTATGAGGCGTTCGGGGACATGTGGACCATGCTGGAGCTGACCGAGTCGATGTTGCGCAACCTCGCCACGATGGTGGCGGGATCGGACAACGCGGTCCTGCCCTTCGGCGAGTTGCAGATCGACTGGTCCCGCCCCTTCGAGCGGGTGGCCTACGGCGATCTTTTCCGGAGCATCCTGGGCTTCACGATGTGGGATTCGGAGAAGGTGCGGGCAAAGGCTGCGGAGCTGGGACGGGAGAACGTGGCCAACCGCGATCCCTGGCTGCTGGTGAACGAGGTTTACGAGGAGTGCTGCGAGCCGCACCTGGATCCTGCCCGCCCGACTTTCGTTACCGATTATCCTGCGGTCATCTCGCCGCTCACTCGCCCCCAGCGCGACAACCCCGATCTGTGTGATCGTTGGGAGCTGCTGGCCGGAGGGATGGAGCTGGGCACGGCCTACACCGAACTCAACGATCCGGACATCCAGCGGGCCCGTTTCACCGAGCAGTTGGTCGGTGCTGACGATGAGGAGCAGGCCTTCCGCACGCTGGATGAGGACTTCCTCAACGCCCTCCAGGTGGGCATGCCTCCGGCCGGGGGCCTGGGTGTGGGGCTGGATCGGGTGGTGATGCTGCTGACCAACCGGCGCAGCATCCGGGACGTGATCCTCTTCCCCCTGCTGAAGCCGGAAGGCGATTGAAGCGGTCACGAGCGCCGTTCCGCGTGTCTCCTGAGGCGTGTCAGATGTCCGACACGATGCCGGATGTTCGGCAGCCTCGTACCGCCCGCATAAACCCAGCCCGTACGATGTTCTGATACCAGCAATGTTTCTCTGGGAGCCCCCGAACATGCCGCGAATCGCCGCCCTCCGTCGCCTTCCAGTACACCTGACGGCCCTGCTTCTCCTGGTGATGCCGTTTTCCGCAGCGGCGGATGAGAAGACGCAGACCGCAGATTGGAAACAACTTTACGAGCACTGGTACGTGCTGGAGATCGCCGGGGCGGAGGCGGGGTGGATGCGCGAGACCGCCTCCGATGACGGGAAGCAGTACCGGCTGGAATCGGAAGTGCATTTCAAGATCAGCCGCGGGGCGTTCCCCGTCGAGGCTGCCATGTCCACCACGTCGCTGGAGACCCACGGCGGCAAGTTGAGCGAACTCCGCTATCGGCAGGACATGGCCCAGATGTCGCTCGACTCGCAATGGACTTTCCACGACGACCACGTGATGCTGGTCAGCCGACAGGGGGGAAGAGTGCTGGAGAAGAAGCTGGACCCGCCGCAGGACGGGTGGCTGTCGCCGATGGCGGTGAGCAGGTTCTGGCGCGAGCGCCGCGAGGCCGGAGCCGAGGAGATCACTTTCCGCACGCTCGATCCGGAGCAGGGACTGGAGCCGGTCACCGTTCGTCAGGTGCTTCAGGGCGAGGAAGAGTACGAGTTTGGCGGACGCAAGATCCCCGTGACGGTCTGGAAGACCACCTCCAGCGCCCTGCCGGGCATCGAATCGATTTCCCGGATTTCCGCCGACGGGTATCAGGTTTATGAGGAGGTGGCTGTGGGCCTGGGGGTGATTGTGACCCGCATCGCCACCCGCGAGCAGGCTCTGGCCGCGGGGGGCGCTCCGCCGCCGGAGTTGATGGTCAGCACGTTCGTGAGGCCGGATCGGCCGATCCCGAATCCGGACAAGGTCCACGTCATGAAGCTGCGCCTCAAGACCCGTGACGGGCGGTTGCCGGACATTCCGGCGGCGGGTGCTCAACGGGTTGAGTTGGATGAGAACGGCAAATCGGCGATCCTGACCATCGACATCGACGATCCGCTGCCCGCTTCGCAAGAGGAGGGGGCGGACCCGAAGCTGCGCGAGCCGTCGTCGATGGCCGACAGCTCAGACCCCATGGTGAAGAAGCTGGCCCGACGGGCGGTTCGCGGGACCGGAGAAGACCCTATCGCCCGGGCCGAGGCCATCCGCGCGTTCGTCTATGACCACATCTCCTCCAAGTCACTGGATACCGCTTTTGCGACCGCCTCGGAAACCGCCCGCATGAAGACCGGCGATTGCTCCGAGCACGGCGTGCTGCTCTGCGCGATGCTCAGGGCGGAGGGCATCCCGGCCCGGGTGGCCAGCGGGCTGCTTTATGTCGATGAGTTCGCCGGTGAGGAGGGCGTGTTCGGCTGGCACATGTGGACACAGGCACTGATCGACGGCAAGTGGGTGGATCTGGACGCCACGCTGCCCGTTCGCTATCACGCCGGGCACGTTCTCACCGGCACCAGCAGCCTCGCCGATGGCGCCGCAGGCGGCGACCTGTCCGCCCTCATGCTCCTCGTGGGCAACCTGGATATCGAGATAATCGACCTCGGTTCTGGTGACACAGATTAACCGTTCCCGCTCGGCCGGCCCCGCTCCCTCTCAAGCCAGCGGACGATTAAAAGAAAGCCCAAGCCGGAACGCTCCACCCGAGCGGCCCCGGCTTGGTTGTGTGCACCACGTCCGGGTGGTGCCGTTACGTCAGTGGTTGCGGAGTGCCGGAGGCGGGCGGGTGGTTCGGCAGGCCCGCACGGATGGGCTTTCAAAAGCCCGGCTTGTTTGATGATTCCCCGCGTGTACCGGCGACTCGGCGCTGGGCACGCTCGCATCGATTTCGGTCGATGCGTACGGCAAGGCTCGGCTTGACAGACCATCCAGATGCATCGATGGAATATGGCAGCAGGAGTACCTGATCCCCCGGGGACTGTTCCGGCCGCCCTCCAGCGGCAATGCAGCCACGGTCTGCCGGCCCCCAAGAGCGGTTGATCCCCGGCCATCTAGCATCACAGGTGAATCCGCAGACTGGGGCATACGACGCTGGAGATGTGCACCCAAGCACTCTTTACTAAATGGTCATCGTTGTCCCAATTACCCGTATTTCGGTCATTGCACACCGTAATCTGCACCAATGATCCCCATTCTGTGAAATTGGCCCGGTCTCGCCGGCCCGACGGACCATCGGTCGAGCCCGAAACCGCGCGGTCGATCCATTGCGGGGGGGCGGTCTCCACCGCCGCCGACTTGCCCTCCGCGGATTCTCCGCGATCATGACACGCCTGCCGGGGGGGTTTGGCGAGGCTGTGCTGATGTCAGAGGAACTGCCGAGGCTTCCGGAGCGACCGGCGGACGGCCACAAGGGCACGTTCGGGACCGTTTGCGTACTGGGAGGCCAGGTTGCCCCGCCCCGGGTGATGCTGGGCGGGCCGGCGTTCTCGGCCCTCGCCGCGCTTCGCTGCGGGACCGGCCTGGCGGTGCTCGCGGTGCCGGAGCCCATGATGCTTCCGGCCCTGAACGCCGCTCCCTCAGCCACCGGCCTGGCCCTGCCGGTCGATGGCCGCGGTGATCTTTGCCCCAGCGAGGTGGCGGAGTTGCTTGACAGGTACCTGCCCGAGTTCGACTGTCTGGCCCTCGGACCGGGGATGGGTGACGGGATCGCCCAGCAGCAGGTGGTCGTACGCCTCATCGCCCAGGATCAGGTTCCGCTGGTCATCGATGCCGACGCCCTTAACGCTCTGGCATGCCTGCCGGATCTCCAGCGGGATTTTCGCGCTCCGGCAGTGCTCACGCCTCACCCCGGCGAGTACCGTCGCCTGGCCTCATCTGCAGGCATTGACGCCGATCCCACCGAACCGGCGCAGCGGGCTGATGCCGCGACCCAGCTGGCGTCGCGTCTCGGGTGCGTGGTGGTTCTGAAAGGCGCTTCGACCGTCGTTTCCGATGGCATCGACACGCATGTCAATGAGACCGGCAACGTCGCCTTGGCCACGGCCGGCTCCGGCGACGTCCTCACCGGCATCATCGCCTCGCTCGCAGGCCAGTTCTTCAAACCCTCGATGGGGGCCGGGTCCCGGCAGATCACCCCGCAGCAGCAGGGGGGCCTGAGTCTGCTGGACTGCGCCCGGCTGGGGGTCCATATCCACGGCCTGGCCGCGGATCGTTGGGCCGCCCGCCACGGCCATGCGGGCCTGCTGGCCGCCGATCTCCTCGATGAGCTGCCCGATATTCTCCGCGATCTGCGCTAGCGAGCCTGCCTCGTGGTCGCTGATTGCGGGAAGGCTGCCTTTCCCGCCGCGTTCTGCAGCGGCTACACTGCACAATCCCGGTTGTGCCCCGGCGTTGATTCATCTTTGACCGCAGGTTGCCATGTCCTCCCCACCCCATACCGACATCCGCGCTTTGGTCCCCAACACTTACGTGGAAGGGGTCTATAGCATCCTGAACCCGCAAATCGGGACCACCCGGGGAGGCAAGCCTTATCTGAAGTGTCTGCTCCGCGACGCCACGGGCGAGATTGCCGCCCGGCAGTGGTCCTTCAGCGAGGAGACGTTCCCGGAGATCGAAAGGGCCGGCTTCGTCAAAGTGGCCGGGCACAGCCAACTCTACAACGGCCAGGTCCAGCTAATCATCGAGCAGATCACGCCCACCGAGATCACCGAGGAGCAGATCGCCGCCCTCCTGCCCACCACCACCCGCGACATCGACGAGATGTTCGGGGAGCTCCGGCAACTGCTCGGCACGCTCGAGCATCCCGCCATGAAGGCCCTCGCCGATGCATACCTCAACGACGAGGAACTCATGGCCCGCTTCCGCGTGGCCCCGGCCGCCATGAATCTCCATCACGCCTGGATCGGCGGACTACTGGAGCACACCCTCCAGACCATGAAGCTCGCCGAGGCCATGCTGCCGCTCTATCCCCAGCTCAGCCGCGACATCGTCATGATGGGTCTGCTGCTGCATGATCTGGGCAAGACCTCCGAACTCACCTGGGAGCAGGGCTTCAACTACTCCACCGACGGCAACCTGGTGGGACACGTGGTGCGCGGGGCGATCTGGCTTCAGTTTAAGGCTGCGGTGGCGGGCAAGGAAAGCGGCCATCGGCTGCCGTCAGACGCCCTGCGGGTGCTCCAGCACATCATCGTCAGCCATCACGGCGAGCCGGAGTTCGGGGCCGCCAAGCTTCCTTCGACGCCCGAGGCCATCTTCATCTCGCTGCTGGACAACCTTGACGCCAAGACCCAGATGGCTCTCACCGCCGCCCGGCCCGATCCCGCCCCCGCAGTTGAAACGGCCGGCGATTTCACCGACAAGGTCTGGGCCCTGGGGACGCGCCTCTATCGAAAGGACCCGCTGAAGGAATAGGCCCAACCACAATCGATTGCGAAAAGAAGCCCGCGGACTCCCATCCGCGGGCTTCTTCTTTCCTCGCAATTGAGGCCTCACTTCTTCAAGTACTTGTTCAGCCAGCCGATCACCTCCTCGTGCCACTGGATCGAGTTGTGCGGCTTGAGCACCCAGTGGTTCTCGTCGGGGAAGTAGATGAGCCTGCTCTTGACGCCCTTGCGCTGCAATGCGGTGAACGCGGAGATCCCCTGTACATCCACCACGCGGTAATCCTTCCCGCCGTGAATGATCAGCGTCGGCTTGCACCACTTGCCGATGTGGTCGATCGGGTTGTGATGCGTGTAGGCGTCCGGATTGGCCCACGGCGTGCCGGAGCGCTCCCATTCCGGGAACCACAGTTCCTCCGTGTCGTAGTATGCCATCCGCTCGTCGATGTTGCCGTCGTGGCAGATCAGGCACTTGAACGGCTCGTTCCACACGCCGTGAATCCAGTTGATCATGTACCCGCCGTAGGATGCCCCCAGGGCGCCGATGCGGTTAGCATCCATCCACGGGTACTTTTTTAACGCCGCGGCGAGGCCCTTTTGCAGGTCCTCCACCGGCCGGTCGCCCCAGTGGTTGTTGATGGCGTCGGTGAAGTCCTGCCCGTAGCCGGTCGAGGCGTGGAAATCGACCATGATCACCGCGTACCCCGCCCCGGTATAGACCTGCGGATTCCAGCGGTAATGGAAGTCGTTGCCGAACGATCCCTGCGGCCCGCCGTGGATAAGAAACGCGACCGGATACTTCTTCTTCGGGCTGAAATCAACCGGCTTTACGACATAGCAATAAACCGTGTCGTCGTTCCAACCCTTGAACGTGAACTGCTCGGAATCGCCCATCTTCACCGCGGCAAGCTGCGGGCCGTTGATGTGCGTTATCTGCTTCGATGCGCCGCCCGCGGCTTTGATCGAGTACAACTCGACTGGGCTCTGGTGATGGCACATGCCATACACGATCCTGTCGCCCGCGACCGCGATCTCCGTCACCTTTCCCTTTCTTGTCAACTGTTTCACGTTCCCACCGGCGACCTTGACGGCAAACAGCGGGTGTTGTCCGAGATGATCGGCGTGGGTGTAGATCGTCTTGCCATCCTTTGACCACACGATGGCGTGGGCGGAACGGTCCCAGTGCTCGGTGAGCATCTTCAGCTTGCCGTTGGGCCAGTTCATGAGGGCGATGCGCAGGCGATCCGCCTCGTACCCGGCGCGGACCATGGCCAGACACGCCAGGGTCTTGCCGTCGGGCGAGAAAGCGGGATTCGTGATTACTGCCCTATTTCCGGGGGTGATCTTCTTCGGCTTGGACCTGCCGTCCACGTTGACCACGAACAGGTCAAACTGTGTGGACCACGCTTCCTTACGCCCCACGACCTTGGCGGAGAATACGATTTGCCTGCTGTTGGGCGTGAACGTGTACTCTTCTGCTCCACCGAACGGTTTGGAGGGAACGTCGGTTTTCATCCCCTTCATCACGTCCACCGGCTCACCCGCATCAGCCCCGCCAGCCACGGGCATCACGAAGATGTGATTCCTACGCCCGTCTTTCCACGAATCCCAATGCCGGATGAGCAACTGGTCATAGACCTTGCCGGTGCGCTTCGACTCCTTGATCTCGTCAAGCCTCTTCTTCGTGTCCGCCGGCTTGCCCGCACCGGGAAAGACATCGATCGTCACCGCCAGCAGTTTGCCGTCCGGCGAAAGCTTGAACGTCTCGACATCCAGCGGCAGGTCGGTGACTTGCTCGGCCTCGCCCCCATCCACGGAGATCTTCCACACCTGCGAAGAATCGCTGCGGCCGGAGAGGAAATAAACCATCTTCCCGTCCGACGACCAGCGCGGACTGTGGCTTGAAGATGCGTGGCTGGTAAGACGCCGCAGGTTCTTTCCGTCCGAATCGACGAGCCATACGTCGATCTTGCCGCGGTTCTTCTCCAGATCTGTCTTGCGCGTGCAGAAAGCGATCGTCCTGCCGTCGGGCGAGGCGTTGGCATCGCTTATGCGGTCCATCGCCAGCAGGTCGTGTACGCTGAACGGGTGCGGCTTGACTGTCTTTCCGCCGCCGGCATCGAGCATCAGAAGGAGAAAGGCGAGAACGGATACGACAATGATCAGACTCAGCATCTGCAAACCTCCTCGAATCGCCGACCGCCCCCGCGGCGTCCGCGCGAGCGGTGAAGAAGAGGTAAGGATATGAAAAAACCGCCTCCGCGTGGCCCCGGTCGAGTTCCCACGCCGTCTATTCCAGACCTTCTATGCGGTCCACCCCGCCCTCCTGGCAGACGATGATCAGCGTGTCGGTCGGCTCGATCGTCCGGTCGGCCGGGGGGCTGAAGGAGTGCTTGCCTTCGCCGTCGATGATGGAAATGACGATCGCCCCGGTCTTGCGCGGCAGATCGAGTTGCCGCAGCGTCTTGCCCGCCACGCTGGGGAAGCTGGCGACCTCCAACTCGACGAACTCGTATTCACCCTCGCCCGTGGCCGAGGCGATGAACTCGCTCACTCGCGGCTTCAGAATCAGGTGCGACAACTGGGCCCCGGCAATCTCGCTGGGGACGATCACCCGATTCGCCCCCGCCCGGAGAAGCGTCGAACGGGTCTCGTCCCGGTCCGCCCGGGTCACGATCCGCAGGTCCGGCCTGATCTCCCGGGCGATGAGGATGAGAAACACATTGGTTGCATCGTTGTTCAGAGCGGCGATCAGACCCGCCGCCCGCTCCAGACCCGCATCCCGCAGAGTCTGCTCGCTTGCGCAGTCGGCGTGTATGGCCAGATGTCCCTCCTTGTCGGCGTCCGCCACCGCCTCATCGCTTTGATCGATGACCAGCATCGGCCGGCTGGCCCGCTTGAGGTCCTCGGCCACCTTGCGCCCCACCGTTCCGTAGCCGCAGATGATGATGTGGTCATGCAGGTTGTTGAGCGTGCGTTGCATCTTTCGTCTCACATACAGCCGGCGGATTTCTCCGCTTTGCAGCAGGCTCTGCAGGGTTCCGAAGGCCATCAGCACCGCCCCGAGGCCGAGCATGATCACCAGCAGAGCCCACACGCGCTGCCAAACCGCCAGGTCGTCGTCGTTGAATGCTCCCACCGTGGAGATCAGCTGCAGCGTGTCCCACAGGCCCAGCAGGATTCGCTTGTCCAGGGTGCCGCCGCGGGGGGCGAAAAACACCATTACCGCCGTCGATACCACGATGATCCCCGCCAGCACCGTCAACGCCAGCATTGCCCGCCAGCGCAGGCTCCGGGCGAACTCCTCAACCACCCGATCAGGCTGGATCGAATAGACCGGCACCGCGCGGGAGTCTCGGACAACTGCTCCCCCCGGTCAAGTGGGCGCCGCTTCGGGTTGGGTCGCCCGCAGGGGGAATACGGGGTATCCCATCGCCGGTTGACCACCTGCGTGCAGCGTCTGCGGCCGGCTGCACGCGTATACTTACGGTCAGTGGAGAGCCAGATATGGTCACCCGGACGTGTCGGTCGGATCGTCGAATCCTGGTGGGGATCCCGGTCTATAACGAGGAAAAATACGTCACGGGCGTGCTGGAAGAGGTCCGGCGCTACGCGGACCACATCCTGGTCATTGACGACGGCTCCACCGACCGTACGCCCTGTCTCGTGGCCGAGCACCCGGTGGAAGTGATCCGGCATACCGCAAACCAGGGCTACGGCCGGTCCATGCAGTGCATGATCTGCCAAGCCGCCCATGACGGCTTCGAGTGGCTCATCACCATGGACTGCGACGAGCAGCATGAGCCCGCGGCTATCCCCCGGTTCCTCGACGCCATCGAGGCCGATGACGCCGATGTCATCTCTGGCAGCCGCTACCTGGTTCCTCATCCCGAAGACCACTGCCCGCCCGAGGACCGCCAGGCCATCAACCAGACCATCACCGCCGAGCTCAACGGACGCCTCGGTCTCTCCCTCACCGACGGGTTCTGCGGTTTCAAGGCCTACCGCATGGATGCCTGCCGCAAGCTCTGTCTGGATGTGGACGGCTACGACTTCCCCATGCAGTTCTGGGTCCAGGCCGTCGCCCACGGCCTGCGCATCGAAGAGATCCCCGTGCGGCTGATCTATAACGATCCCGCCCGCAGCTTCGGCGGGCCGCTGGATGTGCCCACCTCACGGCTGGATCACTACCGCCGGACCATGCACGAGGAGTTGCATCGCTGCGCACATCTGCTGCCCGCGGCCGCACTCAGCGGTCTGCATGAGCCGGCCGCCGTCGCCTGCGGCGATACCGGAGGATGTTCCGGTTGTCCATCGAGCTGACCATCCAACCATCCTGCCGCGAGTTGACCGATCTGATCGGATGCGGCGGGAAGTGGGGGGGCGGGGAACTGGACGGCCACGACCTGGCCGTCTGGCGTGGCAAGACCCGATGCGAGCTGGGGCTGGCTGAAGACAAGCCCGTGATCGCCACCGGCCATCAGTCGCTGCTCTGGCACCCCGGCATACTCGTCAAGTACCTGCTCGTCGATGCCCTGATCAAGCGTCACGATTTCGCATCCGCCAACCTCGTTGTCGATCAGCACGCGGGCGATTATGCATCGTTCGAGGTTCCGGTAAGGCGCGGCGATGGTTCGCTCTCCGTGCGCAGAGTACGCTTGGCGAATGTGCGGGCGGATGAACCGATGGGCCGCCACGAGCCTTTCTCACCCGAAGCAGCGCCTACGCATCTGCCCCTCGCCCTGCCGCACATCCAACAGGGCATTGAGCGCATCTACGCCGCCTGCCGGGCGCATCGCGATGCACCCAACGCGGCCGTCCAGATGGCCCGCGCTCTGGCGGACCTCATGAAGCCGTGGGTGTGCCCAATTCCTCACGTGACGGCGACGGATCTGGTGGAGACCTCCCTGGCCCGCGCGATCATGCGGCACATGATCGACGATCCCCATCGTTGCGCCGAATCTTACAATCGCGCCGTCGCGGCCGTACCGTCCGCCGGCATCGGGTCGCTGCTCGTTCGAGATGATTATGTCGAGCTGCCGCTGTGGCGCATCCGCGAGGACGGCCGGAGGATGCGGGCTTACGACAATGATGTGCAGCGCGTGGTGGAAGGCGATGTTGAAGCGCCACTGCTTCTCCCCCGTGCGCTCTTCATGACCGCCTTGGTGCGCCTGGGGATGTGCGATCTGTTCGTGCACGGCACGGGCGGGGCGAACTACGACCGGGCGATGGAAGTCTGGGTCAAGGATTGGCTCGGTCTTCAGGCCGCGCCCATCGCCGTGGCCACCGCGACCCTGCGCCTGGATCTGGCCCCCCCACAAGGGGACCTACTTGATGTCGAGGCCGCAACTCATGCGGCCCGCCGGGCATGGCACAATCCGGAGACCGCGGGTGTTGCCGAGAATAGTCCCGGGCCGACAAAGCGAACGCTCTTGGCGCGTATTGAACAGTCCCCACCGCGTTCGGATATACGCCGCCGACAGTTCCGCGCCATGCATCGCGAATTGGAATCGCTTCGCGAGCGGCACCGCGATGAAGTCAATTCGGCAGCGGCTCGTGCGGAGCAGGCCCGACGCCAGGCACGGGACCTGCCCATCGCCAATCGCCGCGACTGGCCGTTCCCACTTTACCCCGATGCGGTGATCGACGAGCTGGCCGAGGCGGTGAATGCGAAGGTCAACCCCTGCCCGGCCGCGCCATGACTGAGAGTCATCCCCCCACATTCATCATGAAGCTGGAGGCGATACAGCCGAGCCAGTTGTATGTCAGTGCCGGCAAGCTGGGGCGCATAAATGAAGAGATCGCCGCGGACGGTAATCGTGCAATCCAGCCCTTGCCTGTGAGACAGATCGGCGATCATGTCGTGCTGACCGACGGCCACACCCGGGTACTGGCCGCCCACCTGCGCGGGATGACGGAGATCCAGGTCTGGTGGGATGAGGACGATATGGACTGGGACGCCTACGAGATCTGTGTCGGCTGGTGCCGGGAAGAAGGCATCCAAACCATCGCCGATCTGAAAGACCGCGTCGTGGAGCCTCCTGATTACCAGTGCCTCTGGCTCGACCGATGCGGGCGGTTGCACGAGGAACTGAAGATGCGGCGCGGTAAGGACTGACGACGATCCCCGCCGGTCCGTCAATTACCGGAGCGCTTCTCGATCAGAACGACTCTGACTCCCGTGCGCTCGCTCACCAATCCGAGGACGCGTATCTCTTCAGAGTGCTCCTGCGCAACCACCCCCACCCCCGGCACAACCCAGTAGGTGCCATCCTCGACCGCGTCGGCAAAGCGCAGGTCGGCGTGGAACTTCACCACCACGCGCTTGGCGGTGAACTCGCCTATCGGCGTGCGGATCCTCTGGTCATCGACATACTCAAGCGAACGCGTCCCCCGGCCGTTCTCGCGCCGGCGTTTGGGATTGCGGGAATCGAGCACCTGCATGTCGGCGCTGCTTTCAAACGGCTCGCCCGGCGCAAGTAGAGGCGGCGCGATGGGCAGTGGGGGATCGAATACGGTCAGGGCGTTCTTGGCGTGCTCGATCGACGCGGGCATGACGATGTTCCCGGCCTCGCTCCGCCCCCAGAACTCCGTCCGCTCCTCGCCCTTGTCCAGCGAAACCAGCGCGTTGGGACGATCCGTCGGCGATATGGTGTGAACAACCTGCCCGCGCGCCCGGTCGTCATCAACGATCTGATAGACCCACTGGCCGGTCGTGAGGGGATACAGGTCCTCGCCGCGCAGAGGTTCGTCGGCGGGGACCGTCTCGATGACGATCAGCAGCGCCTCGGAAGCCGGCGAATCGTCCAGCGAGGGTGCGACGGTGGGGGAGGTGCAGCCGCCGAGGTGGATGCCCGTGAGGACGAGGGCTATGAAGACCGCAGCCGGGCGGCCCCCTGCGCGCCGTCTCATCGCCCCGCCCCGCCCGGGTCCAGGCCTTTGCTCCGCCACAGCCGCTGCAGCATTTCAGGATCACCGGGCTCGATGACGGTGCGGTCTTCGCGGGTCTGGCGGACCAGCGAGCCGTCCGCGTTATAGATGGACACCGTCGGCCGGGCGTCCACGCCCAGCCTGGTGGTGAGCCGCCACTGCCCCGGCTTGTCTGCGACCGGCTCCCAGCGATCGGTCCGAAGCGCCAACTCCGGCTGAGGGCCCTGATTGTTGTAGAAGTAGTAGGCGTAGGTTTTACCCTCACTGCCATCTCGGGGCAGGAGGCGGCCGATCAGCCACCCCGGACCCTGAGACAGGTACACCTCCGGGACCGGCCATTCATACGGTTCGCGGGACCGGATGGCCTCCGAACTCTGAATCACCGTGAGCATCTGGGGGCGGGCGCGGGACGCGGGGGCGTCGCGAACCCCGATCTCCGACTCGCTGCGGGTCGCTTCGCCCTGCCGGGTCGTGGCCAGCACGTTCCAGCGCTCCTCCGACTGATCCCAGGCTGTCCAGTAGCGGATGGTGAAGTCCTGGTAGATGCCACGCTGGGCCTGCACGGCCAGGCGGCCCCGGATGAACACCAGCAGACCCTGATCCGGGCCTTCGGCGTACTGTGGGTCAGCCGGGTTGTCCGCTCCTACGGCCTCCTTGACCGCCGCGTGCGTGCTCACCACGGACCAGCCAATCTCAGTATCGCCCTCTCCCGTCGTCTGGCCGGGCCGGTAAACCCTCAGGCACTGGCTGAGGCCGACGGCTGATTTCAGCCGATCGGGCGTGAGTGTTTTGAGGAAGGCCCGGCCATTGTCCGCCAGCGTTCGCCACTCCCGAGATCGTGCCTCGACGGTGCGCACGGTGATCGTGGCAAAGCTCGCTTCGAGCAACGCCCGAGCTTCATCGAAGTCATCAGGTGTCGTAAGTATGGCTAGAAGCAGGTAGTTGCGCTCGCCCGCGGGCAGGAAGAGATAGCCGAGGACAACCTCCTGGCCGGTGGGGCCTGATTGTTGCAGGTAACAGAGCTGTCCGGCACAGTTTCCACACTGGATCGGGTCGTTGGAGATCAGCTCGCCGCCGGCACCGACACGGGCCAGACGTTCAAGATGGGCCGCTGCAAGGGCCGCGGCCGTGGGGTTGGCCTCGTCGGAGGTCATCTCCTGAATTCTCAGCCGCCATGCGGGAATCTCGGCGGCATCGACGACGGTGAGGGCCGTCTGCCCTCCGGCCGTGTCCTTCTGGACCCGGCTGGTCAGCGGCAGGCGGATCGACAGCCCCAGCGCCTCGACGGTCAGCGGCTCGTTGTGGAGCCGGAGGTCTGCCCGGGCCTGCCTCTCTCTTGACGGGGAGGAGGCCTCTTCGGCAGGCGGTCCCGCCCCGCCGGCGATGGTGGCGAGAACAAGGGCCAGAGTCAGGGCCGGAGACGGTTTGGCAGAGGGCGATAGGTGCATGGCCGGTCTCCCTGCCGGTCCGGGGGTGCGGTGGTCCGGACCGGCCGAGCGGAGGTCTCGCTTGAGGACTCTATACGGTATGGCGGGCACGGGGACCAGGAAGTCAAAAAGGGACAAATGGTACGGTAGATCAAGTTGACAGAGTGGTTTACGGCCGTATGATCGCGGGTTCGCATTCTCTGAGAGGGGCG
The DNA here is from genome assembly GCA_020345805.1 of Phycisphaerales bacterium. Taxonomy (GTDB): domain Bacteria; phylum Planctomycetota; class Phycisphaerae; order Phycisphaerales; family SM1A02. The sequence continues at coordinate 1,291,518 of CP070772.1, forward strand.
ATGGGCGGTCCGCGTCCGGGCTGGCTTCGGAAGCGGCTGCTGTCGGCCCTCCAGTGTTTGCAGGGACTGTTGCAACGATGACCGGTACCAAGATCAGAATTCGGATGGAGGCCTACGACCACCAGGCGCTGGACGCGTCGGCCCGCGAAATCGTGGACCACGCCAAGCGAACCGGCGCCCGGGTGGCCGGACCTATCCCGTTGCCCACCCGTCGTGAGATCTATACCGTCAATCGTTCCACGTTCATTGACAAGAAGTCCCGCGAGCAGTTCGAAATCCGTACTCACAAGCGGATCATCGACATTACCGAGCCCAACGCCCGTACGGTCGAGGCCCTCAATCGCCTGGTGGTCCCGGCCGGCGTCTTTGTAAAGATCAAGGCGTAGTTGTTTCACGGCGGTCGAGGACTCGGCCGCTTTTTTCGTAGTCTGCAGGATGCCGCCATGTTGGACCGGCGCGCCCGGCCAACCCCTGGTGGTGATTGGAGCCCGTTCCCATGCCCGCCGCGTTGATCGGACGAAAGATCGGCATGACCCGCTACTTCACGGAAGGGGGAGTGAATCTCCCGGTGACCGTGATTGAAGCCGGTCCCTGCGCGGTGACGCAGATCAAGAAGGTGGAGACGGACGGCTACAGCGCGGTGCAGCTTGCCTTCGGCGATGTCAAGCCCCGGCGGAGCACCATGCCCCTCATCGGCCATGATGCCAAGGCCGGAGTGGCCCCGAAGCGGTATCACCGCGAGATGAGGCTGGATGAGGATCAGCAGGCCGGCGAGTTTGAGCTGGGCCAGACGCTGGACGTGACGGTGTTCGAAGGCGTCAAGTACGTGGACGTGACCGGCACGAGCAAGGGCAAGGGATTCCAGGGGCCGGTGAAGCGGCACAACTTCTCCGGCCTGGAAGCATCCCACGGAGTGCAGCGCAAGCACCGTTCCGCCGGCTCCATCGGCGGCCATGCCACCAACCTCGGCACCGGCCCCAAGATCAAGAAGGGCAAGCGCATGGCCGGTCAGATGGGCGATGACCGCGTGACCGTCCGGAATCTCGACGTGGTTTCGTATGATCCCCAGCAGAACCTGCTTCTGGTCAAGGGACCGGTTCCGGGGCCCAACCAGGGACTGCTGTTTGTCCGTGAATCAAAGCGACTGAACAAGACAAAAGCGAGGAAAGCGTCAGCCGGCTGACACCAGCCGGCGATCATGAAGGCCCCGCCGCCCATCCCGGCGGCCGTCGAGCGACGAGACGGGAACCGCATGATCGCGACAGCGAGTGAATAAGGACCGAGTCAACAACTCTGCCGAGGCAAACAGGCGCGTTCGGGACCAGCCGGAAGCTCCCCGCCAAATCGGCCTCGGAGGGTGAGGCGAATGAGACGGCAACGGCCGTCAGGTGAAGACACGATGATCGAGCTTCCTGTCTATGACAAGAAGGGCAAGCAGGTTGACACGCTTGCAATTGACGAGGCGCAACTCGGCGGCGAGGTGCGCCCGGTTCTCTTGAAGCAGGCGTTCGTCATGTTCCACGCCAACCGGCGTCAGGGCTCGGCCCGCACCAAGAGCCGGAGCATGGTCGAGGGCTCGACCCGCAAGCTCTACCGTCAGAAGGGCACCGGCAACGCCCGGGCCGGCTCGCGCCGCACCGTGATCCGCAGGGGCGGCGGGGTCGCCTTCGCCAAGGACCGGACCCACGCCGATTTCCGCCAGCGCATGCCCAAGAAGATGAGGCGTCTGGCCAATCGCAACGCCCTGCTGGCCAAGCTGGTTGACGACGAGGTCAAGTGCATCGACGACCTGGCCTTCGACCCGCCCCGCACCCGGGATTTCAAGGCCCTGCTCCAGGCCGTCGGTATTGATCGTACCTGTCTGGTGGCGCTGGGCCCGGATATGCGGAATGCCGCCCTCTCCGCCCGAAACCTCCAGAACGTGGACACCATCCGCGTCGAGCAACTCAACGTTTTCGAACTGTTGAACCACCGCTATCTGGTCGTGGACCGTGCCGCGCTTCAGTCGTTCCTTGATGGTTCGGCCTGGGCGGACGCCTCCGCCGGCGGCGACGGGGACGGAAAGGAGGCCGCCTGATGGAATCGACCACCGTCATTCGCAAGCCGCTCATCACCGAGAAATCGACTTTCGCCTCCGGCGAGCAGAACCGCTACACCTTCCAGGTCGATCGGCGTGCCGACAAGGGCCAGATCAAGCGGGCGGTCGAGGAGCTCTACGGAGTGCGCGTGCTCAGCGTCGCCACTCAGAACCGGAAGGGCCAGATGCGCCGCAACCGCTTCGGTTACTGGTCCACCGCGGACGTGAAGCGGGCAATTGTGAAGGTTCACCCCGACGATCGGATTGACCTGTTCTAGCAGACCGACTCGACAGGCCCGGGCCGGTCCCGGGCGTGAAGGAACAGCCATGGCCATTCGCATCTACAAGCCGACAACCGCGGGGCGCCGCAACGCGTCGGTGAATCTCCATGCCGAGGTCACCAAGAAGACGCCCGAGAAGTCGCTGCTTCGTCCGCTGAAGAGGACCGGGGGGCGGAACAACCAGGGCAAGGTGACGGTGCAGGGTCGGGGCGGCGGACACAAACGCCGCTATCGCCTCATCGACTTCGCACGCGCCAAGGACGACATCCCGGCGAAGGTGATCGGCGTCGAGTACGACCCCAATCGCACCTGCCACATCGCCCTGCTGGAGTACGAGGACGGCGTTCGCCGCTACATCCTCGCCCCGCGGGGCGTGACCGACGGCGATGTCGTGATCAGCTCGGCCAACGTGGTCGATCCCAACGTCGGCAATTGCATGCCGCTGAAGCACATCCCCACCGGTCTTACCGTGCACAACATCGAGTTCGAGCCGGGCAAGAAAGGCTCGCTCTGCCGATCGGCCGGCTCGGGAGCGAGACTGACGAATAAGGAGGGGCGATTGGCGACGCTGGTCCTGCCGTCCGGTGAAATCCGCCAGGTCTCCATCGAGTGTCGGGCCACCGTGGGGGAGGTGGGTAATTCGGATCATCAGAACATCAAGCTGGGAAAGGCCGGCCGCAACCGCTGGCGTGGCCGCAAGCCCAAGGTCCGCGGGGTGGCCAAGGACCACGCCTGTCATCCGCTGGGAGGCGGCGAGGGTCGCTCCAAGAGCGGCCGGGAGCCGGCCAGCGCCTCCGGCACCAAGTCCAAGGGCGGCCGCACCCGCTCCCGTCGCAAGTGGACTGACAACCGCATCCTCCGCCGTCGCAAGAGCAAACGGTACGGCCAGCTGAAACTGTAAGGAAAGGCACTGAGGCGCGAGGCGTGCCACGTCTCGATGCTGAGACTCAGGAACCACGACTCAGGACTTACCACCATGGGACGATCACTGAAAAAAGGTCCTTATGTAGATGAGAAGCTCTACCGGAAGGTTGAGCGGCTCAACGCCGAGGGGCGGCGGGCCCCCATCAAGACCTGGGCCCGAGCCTGCACCATCGTGCCGGAATTCGTCGGACATACTTTCCAGGTGCACAACGGCCGTACGTTCAACGACGTGTTCTGCACGGAGGACATGGTCGGGCACAAGCTGGGCGAGTTCAGCCACACCCGCCTGTTCCGCGGACATACGAACAAGAAGGAAGGCGTCAAGATGCGCCGCTGATGCGGTGCGGCAAGAAGGTGTGAACATGGCTTACCGAGCAGTACATCGATTCGCACGCATCGCGCCTCGTAAGGCGAGGCTGGTGGCGGACGTCATCCGCGGCATGAGGGTCGACGAGGCCATGACCTCGCTGGAGTTCTCGAAGAGGCGGGCCGCTTACTACCTCAGGGCCGTGCTCAAGAGCGCCATCGCCAACGCGGAAGAGAACGATGCGGACGTCGCCAGCCTCTACGTGAGCGAATCCCGCGTCGACGAAGGGCCGACAATCAAGAGGTGGCGGCCCAAGGACCGCGGCCGCGCTCACCCCATCAACAAACGCACCAGCCATCTGCACATCGCGGTGGACGAGAGGAACTAGAGCATGGGACAGAAGACCCATCCATTCGGCTTTAGAGTCGGGGTGACCGAGGCGTACCGCTCGCGGTGGTACGCCCCCAAGGCCCTGTTCGCCGAACTGCTGGTCGAGGACTATCGCATTCGCCGGTATGTCGACAAGCGGTTGAATCGTACCCCTCCCTTCGCGGCCGTCTCCGACATTCATATCGAGCGAACCCGCGAAGAGCTCACGGTCATCGTCCAGACCGCCCGCCCCGGGCTGGTGATCGGCCCCAAGGGCGCGGAAATAGACCGGCTTACGCAGGACCTGATGGCCCTCACCGGGCGCAAAGTGGCGGTGAAGATCGTTGAGATCAAGAGCCCCGACACCAACGCCAAGCTGATCGGTGAAGCCATCGCCGAGCAGATGAAGAAGCGCACCAACTTCCGCCGCCTGCTCAAGCAGCGCTGCGAGGGCGCGATGCAGAACGGGGCCAAGGGCGTGAAGATCCAGGTGGCCGGCCGGCTCGGCGGAGCGGAAATGAGCCGCAAGTTCGAGACCCGTCTGGGCTCGATTCCGCTCTCCACGCTCCAGGCCAACGTCGATTATGCCTGCGTGCCCAGCCACACGACCTACGGCACGATCGGCGTGAAGGTGTGGGTCTATAAGGGAATGTTCACTGACAGCGAGGAAGAGCAACTCGACTCCCGGGCCGCCGGCGCACGGGCGAGGGCTCGCGGTCGAAGATAGTGCCAAGGAATCCGCCCGGCCCGGCCGGGATCTGAGATAGCCAGGAGTTCATCCGATGCCTCGGATGCCAAAGCGAATCAAGTTCCGCAAGCAGATGCGGGGCAGCCTGAAGGGAAACGCCACCCGCGGCAACTTCGTCGCCTTCGGCGATTACGGTCTCCAATCACTGGAGACGCATTGGGTGACCGCCCGGCAGATCGAGGCCGGCCGTATCGCCGCCCAGCACTTCCTCCGGCGTCAGGGCAAGGTCTATATCCGCATCTTCCCCGACAAGCCCGTGAGCAAGAAGCCGCTGGAGACCCGCATGGGCAAGGGCAAGGCCGACACCGATTACTGGGCCGCCCGCGTCAAGCCCGGCACCATGCTCTATGAGATTGCCGGGGTGGAAGAGAACCTCGCCAAGGAGGCGCTGGCCCGCATCGCCCACAAGATGCCGGTCCGCTGCCGTTTCGTGCATCGGAGGATCGCGGTCTGAACCCCCCGGCAACAAGCCGCACAAGCAGCGTGAGTGAAGATCATGAAGGCAAAGGAAGTTCACAAGCTCAGCGATGAGGAGATCGACGTCGAAGTCCAGCGACTTCGCCGCAAGAGCTTCGATCTCCGCACCCAGGCCGCGACGGAAAAGATCCAGGACACCTCGCAGTTTCGGCAAATCCGCAGAGACGTCGCCCGGCTTCTGACCGAGCGATCCGCGAGGAACAACGACTAATCGGCTCGCAGAGAGCCACACGGAGCCAGGTGGTCATGAGTCACCTCAAGGAAATCAAGGTCCCTCAGGCCGCGCCGCACAAGGTCGGCGTCGTGGAGTCCGATCGGCGGGACAAGACGCGCAAGGTCGCCATTCACTTCAGCGTCAAGCATCCCAAGTACGGCAAGTATGTTCGCCGCCGGACCGTGCTGCAGGTGCATGACGAGAAGAACGTCTCGAAGATCGGGGACCGGGTGGAGATCGCCGAATGCCGACCGATCTCAAAGACCAAATCCTGGGTTCTGCTCCGGGTGGTGAAATCGGCGTGAGGCGCCGGCGGATAGGACGGCCGCGAACGATCGCGGCTGAGGATATACAGCGATGATTCAGAAGGAATCCAGACTAGAGGTGGCGGACAACAGCGGCGCGAAGGTCGTGCAGGTGATCGGCGTGCTCGGCGGTTCGACGGCCCGGGGCCGGTACACACGCCGCGTCGCCGGGGTGGGTGATCGCGTCGTCTGTTCGGTCAAGAAGGCCCTGCCCAACTCGGATGTCAAGACCGGCGACAAGATCCGTGCCGTCATCGTCCGGACCAGGTATCCCACGCGACGCAACGACGGCTCCTACGTGCGGTTCGATTCCAACGCCTGCGTGCTCATCAACCCGGATGGCAACCCCAGGGGCACTCGTATTTTCGGCGCCGTGGCCCGGGAGCTGCGCGAAAAGAATTACATGAAGATCGTTTCTCTGGCTTCGGAGGTCGTCTGAAATGCCACGTCACGTACGAAAGGGCGATACCGTCATCGTCACCGCCGGCAATGACAAGGGTGCCACCGGCGAGGTGCTCCGCGTGCTGCCCAAAGAAAACCGGGTCGTGGTGCAGGGCATCAACGTCCGGGCCAAGCACATCAAGCCCTCCGACGCCAATCCCCAGGGCGGGATCATCAGGCGCGAAATGCCCATTCACATCAGTAATGTCAGCCCCGTCGTGGACGGCAACCCCACCCGCGTGCGCTTCCAGATCAAGCCGGACGGCTCCAAGGTCCGCCTCGCGGTTCGCGGCGGCAAGGAACTTCACACCCTTCACCGCCCCAGGAAGAAGAAATCGTAGGAATCGTCCGCGGCCCGGCCCCCCGAGGAGTCCGGACCCGCATCAGGGATTACACCATGGTCGCCGAAAAAAACATGCCCCGGCTCAGACAGCTCTACCTTGAGACGGTTGCTCCACGGCTGATGGAGGAGTTCGGCCTCAAGAACCGTCATCAGCTTCCCAGGATCACCAAGATCATCGTGAACTGCGGCGTGGGTCGGTTCCTCGAGAACCAGAAGCTGAAACCCGAGATCCGCGACACGGTCTTCGACACGCTGAGCACCATCACCGGGCAGAAGCCGATCCTGATCAAGGCCGTCAAGTCCGTCTCCAACTTCAAGGTGCGGGCCGGCTCGCCCTCCGCGGTGATGGTGACCATGCGCAGCGATCGAATGTGGCACTTCCTTGATCGTCTCATCAATCTGGCCATCCCCCGCATCAAGGACTTCCGGGGCCTGAAAGACACCTCCTTCGACCCCGGGGGCAACTACTCCCTGGGCCTCACCGAGCAGGCGGTCTGGCCCGAGATCAACATGGCCAAAGTCACGTTCACCCACGGCATGCACGTCAACATCGTCTTTGAGGATTCCAATCCGCAGATGAGCAAGTTCCTCCTGGCCGAGCTGGGAATGCCGTTCGTCCGGCCGGAGGTGGGAGCGGCCTGATGCCGAACCACCCCTCAGACATCGGACCTTTGCCCGCCCGGAATTCAGAGCACTGCATTGAGGAAAGGTTTACATGGCAAGCAAACGCATCTTCGCCAGAATGAACAAGGAACCGAAGTACTCCACCCGCAAGCGCAACCGGTGCCTGATCACCGGGCGGTCGCGCGGTGTGTACCGGAAGTTCGGCATCAGCCGCATCGTGCTGCGAGAGCTCGCGTTGCAGGGGATGATCCCCGGAATGCGCAAGGCGAGTTGGTAAGGAAAGGCCCGGAGGCCCCCGGGCGTCGAGTCGCCGCTTCCCCGGTCCCTCGATGACCCGGTACCTCAATGCCTTTGGAGTAACAAATGTCTCAGCAAGACCTCACAGCCGACCTGCTCACGCGAATCCGCAACGCGGTTCGCAACAAGGCCAAATCCGTGAAGTGCTTGAACAACAAGCTCAACCGCGGCGTCTGTCGGGTACTGACAGATGAGGGATACATCCGGTCCTTCAACGTCATCGACGACGGCCGGCAGGGTGTGCTCGTTGTCAACCTGAAATACGGGCCCCGCGGCGAGCACGTGATCAACACCATCGATCGCGTCTCCAAGCCGGGGCGGCGAGTCTTCTGTGGTGCCAACGATCTGCCCCAGCCCCTCCAAGGCCTGGGAATCGCCGTGGTCTCCACCAGCCACGGGGTCATGAGCGATCGGAAATGTCGCAAGGAACGAGTTGGAGGCGAGGTGGTCGCCGTCGTCACCTGATCGGTGACCAGAAGGCCCCGCGTCGGGTCAGGAGCCCATACGGACATGTCGCGCATCGGAAAGAAAAACATCGTTGTTCCCGCCGGCGTCAAAATGTCTTTGGACACGAAGACCCGCACCGTCGCGGTGGAGGGACCCAAGGGGAAATTGTCCTTCCAGTATCGCCCCGAGGTCGACGTGACCTGGGACGAAGGCGAGAAGCACATCCTCTGCTCGATTACCGAAGAGCAGGCCAAGTTCTCCCTGAACCGCTCGCTCTGGGGAACCACCCGCGCCTGCATTCAGAACCTCATAATCGGCGTCACCGAGGGTTACAGCAAGAAGCTGGAGATCATCGGGGTCGGCTGGAACGCCCAGGCTCAGGGCAAATCCATCCGGCTCAACATCGGATACTGCCATCCCATCGATCTCACGCCCCCGCCGGGCGTGGAATTCAAGATCGAAGGCCCGATGGTCACCATTACCGGCACGGACAAGCAGGCCGTGGGCCAGTTCGCCGCCGAGATTCGCTCCAAGCGCCCCCCCGAGCCCTACAACGGCAAGGGAATCAAATACGTCGGGGAGCGCATCATTCGCAAACAGGGCAAGGTGTTCGGCGCCTGAGTGACGCCGGGCACATTTGGGTCGAAGGACCAGACAGATGGATCGCAACAAGCTGAAGACAAAGCGACGCGGACGCCGGAAAGCGGGAATCCGCAAACAAGTGGTGGGTGTTCCCCAACGCCCGAGGTTGACGGTCTTCCGCAGCGCCCGGCATATTTACGCCCAGGTCGTCGACGACCTGGCCGGCCGGACCCTGTTCAGCGCCTCCACGGTGGAGAAAGGCGAGTCGGTGGACAACGGCGGCAGCTGCAAGGCTGCGGCCGTGGTCGGCAAGCGCATCGCCGAGCGGGCCCGGGCGGCCGGCGTTCAGCGCGTCGTGTTCGATCGCAACGGCTTCAAGTATCACGGCCGCGTCAAGGCCCTGGCCGTCGGCGCCCGGGAAGGCGGGCTCCAGTTCTAGAACGTCCGGGTGAGGGCCCGGGCCTTCCCCGGCACACGGATGAGATTGACAGACCCCTGAGCGGGGAAACTAAGTAAGGCACCAGTCATGGCAGAGATGCTCGACGAAACGGCTGCGATTGAATCCACCACGGTCGGCGTGTACCGGACCGCCGCCACCGTCAAGGGCGGGCGGAGATTCAGCTTCAGCGCCCTGACCGTGGTCGGCGATCGCGCCGGCCGGGTCGGGATGGGCTACGGCAAGGCGAACCAGGTTCCTCCCGCCATCGAGAAAGCCCAGAAGGAAGCTCGCCGGAGGATGAAGCAATATCCGCTGGTGGGACGGACCATCCCGCACGCCGTCACCGGCCGGTTCGGCTCCTGCGTGGTGAGGTTGGTGCCCGCTTCGCCCGGAACCGGCGTCATCGCCGGTGCCGCGGTTCGCGCACCGCTGGAGATGCTTGGAATACAGGACTGTCTGACCAAGAGCTTCGGCTCCAACAACTCCAAGAATCTGGTGAAGGCCGTCATCGACGGGCTGGAACAGCTTCGCGCCAAGGGTGAGGTCTCCGAGCTCCGAGGGGTCGAGATTGCGACCACCTCCGTGGAAGAGGCCATCAAGCGCGGCAAGGCATTCATGCCCACGGTCACCGCCCCGGTCGAGGCCCCGGCTGAGGCGCCCGCCAAGCGGGATGACCGGGCCAAACCCGGCGAAAAGGAGCAGGAGGGCCGGCGCGGGGGGCGTCACCGCGGGCGCGGTCGCGGACGCGGCAAGGGTGGGCCGCCCCGCGGGGAGAAGAAACCGCAGGCCGCGAAATCCCAGGGCCAGGAATCCCAAGCTCCACGGCCGGAGGCGTCCGCGCCTGACGCTCCGCCGAAAGCCGAGCCCGAAAAAGCCGCCGACACGCCGTCGGCCGGCGGAAACCAGAGTACTCCCGGCGGCAAGGACCAGGAATCATGAACCAGCCGCAGGCGTCCGAGACGTTCGTCTGCGGGCCGCCCGCGCCACATGGATAAGCGAGCTGGAGAACGCGTCATCATGATGATCCACGAGATCACTGAAAAGGTCGGCAAGTACAAGGCCCGCAAGCGCCTGGGGCGCGGCGACGGCTCCGGGCACGGCAAGACGTCCGGCCGGGGCCACAAGGGGGCCGGGTCGCGCGCCGGTTACAAGCGCAGGCCGTACTTCGAAGGCGGGCAGATGAGCTTCATTCGTCGCATGCCCAAGCGGGGCTTCTCCAACGCCCGGTTCCGGCGGCCCTATCACATCGTCAACCTCAAGACCCTGGATGCGCGCCTGGAAGACGGTGCGGTCGTCACCCCCGAGACGCTGGTCGAGGCGGGCATCATCCGCGATACGGATCTGCCCCTGAAGGTGCTCGGCGAGGGCGATTTGACCAAGAAGCTCCAGATCACCGCCGCCAAGTTCTCCGCCTCCGCCAAGGCCAAGATCGAAGCCGCCGGCGGCGCCGTCACCGAAGTTGCCAAGGTCAAATGGACCCGCCCGCGTGCGACCAAAGCCGGGGCTCAGAAGAAGGAGAAGGCCGGCAACCCCTGATTGACATCTGCGGCGTGGGCCTCCATCCAAAGCCGCCTAAACCGAATCCCGGACGGCCAGTCAAATGCTTCAAGCGGTCATCAATATCTTCAGGATTCCCGAACTGAGAACGAGGGTGCTCTTCACCCTCGGCTGTCTGGTGGTTTACCGCATCGGGTTCTGGATCCCCCTGCCCGCGGTGAGCCAGTCCCAGATGGCCAAATACATCGCGGATCTCACCGAGTCCGGCCAAGCCACCGGCTTCGGGAAGATCATGCAGTACGCATCGATCTTCTCCGGCGGATCGTTGAGCCAGTCGACTATCTTCGGCCTGGGGATCATGCCTTACATCACCGCCTCCATCATCTTCCAGCTGCTCCAGACCGCGGTGCCCCGGCTTCAGGAACTGAAGAAGGAAGGTGCATCGGGGCAGCAGAAGATCACGGAATGGACGCGCTACGCGACCATCGCGATGTGCTTCATCCAGGCGGTGATGTGGCTGCGATTCCTGCTCGGCTCGGGCCTGGTGGAAGCGGAGTTCCAGACCCCGGGCCGGATCATGCTCTTCTTCCTCGCCGGCATCACCGGTCTGACCGCGGGCAGCATCTTCCTCATGTGGCTGGGCGAGCAGATCGACAAGTACGGAATCGGCAACGGCGTCTCCCTCATCCTCACCGCGGGCATCATCTCCCGCATGCCCCAGGCCATCCAGTACCTGGTCGAGAAGTTCGACGTCAGCCGGCAGTCCCAGGAAGCCGACAGCATCGGTGTGGTCAAGGTTCTTTTCCTGGCCGGGGCCTTCGTGTTCGTCGTCGCCGGGGCGATACTTATCACCGTCGCTCAGAGACGGATTCCAATCCAGCAGGCCAAGCATACGCGGGGACGCAAGGTTTACGGCGGCCAGAAGCATTACCTGCCCCTGCGGATCAATCACGCCGGCGTCATGCCGATCATCTTCGCCACCTCGCTGATGATCTTCCCCTCGGCGTTCTTCGGGTATCTGTCCTCGGCGGCGACCGCGGCCGAAAGCGGCGCCCCGGCGTGGTGGCGATCCGTGACGATCTTCCTCAACGCCAACTTCGAGATGGGTGAATACCCATACATAATCGTGGAGATACTCCTCATCTACTTCTTCAGCTACTTCTGGACCACCGTGGTGTTCAGCCCGGAGGACATGGCCCGGATGCTCAGGGACCAGGGCAGCTTCATCCCCGGACTGAGGCCCGGGCCGCGGACCGCCGAGTATCTGGAGACCGTGGTGGAGCGGATCACCTACGTCGGGGCCGGATTCCTGGCCATCATCGCGGTCATCCCCGCCATCGTGGCCAAGCAGTTGGGGATACCGTTCTTCGTGTCCAGCTTCCTGGGGGGGACCGGGCTGCTCATCGTGGTCAGCGTGGGGCTCGACCTCATGCAGCGGCTGGAGGCCAACCTGCTGATGCGGAATTATGCCGGTTTCCTCAGCCGCGGCGAGCAGGGGCGCGGTCCCAAATTGAGGAGCGGAAGAAGGTAGGACATGACCGCAGGTATGGCGTCCAACCTGATTCGCCCTTTGCCCGCGCCGCGGGCGGGGCTATCATTCACACTTTGTTCGACGCAGATGCCGGAGAAGGCCTCGGCGAACCGGAAGGGAAGCCGGTCCAGTTCAAATTATCCCTGCGCCGCAGGTCCGATGGTCCGGGGCGGGCATTTTGCCGCAAGTCCCGGAAAGGGTGCGTGAGATCCAATGGCGAAAGAGGAAAAAATCACGCTCGAAGCCGAAGTCACCGAGGCGCTGCCCGATGCCCGCTTCAAAGTGAAGCTCGAAAACGGCCAGGAAATACTGGCCTACGTCAGCGGCAAGATGAGGAAGTTCTTCATACGAATCCTTCCCGGCGACCGGGTGAGCGTGGAGTTGAGCCCTTACGACATGACCAAAGGCAGGATTGTGTACCGGCACTAGCCATTCGCCCGAGAAACAGCCCCGCGGCTCCAGACCCCCCACGGCGCCGCCGCAGATGATCGCCAGCAGAGTCAAAGCCATGAAAGTACGAAGCAGTATCAAGCGCCGCACCAAGGATTGCCAGATTGTGATTCGCAAGGGCAAGCGCTATGTCATCAACAAGAAGAATCCCCGCCTGAAGGCCAGGCAGGGTTGAGCGGCCTACTCCCCGCCGCCTCCCCCCGATTGGAGCAGCAGCATGCCACGTATTGCCGGCGTTGACGTTCCGGACAACAAGAAGATTCGCTACGCCCTGAGATACATCTACGGCATCGGGCCCAAGTTCGCGGACAACATCCTGGCCGAAGCCGGGGTTGATCCGGAAAAGCGTGCCTCCGAGCTGACCGACCAGGACGTCAGCCAGATCTCCACCGCGATCGACAGCGGCTACATCGTCGAAGGCGCGTTGCGCCGCCAGACCCAGCAGCACATTCAGAGGCTGCGGGACATCCGATCCTACCGCGGTGATCGCCACCGCAAGGGCCTGCCCGTGCACGGCCAGCGGACCCGGTGCAACGCCCGGACCCGCAAGGGTCGCAAGAAGACCGTCGCGGGCAAGAAGGGCGTGAAGGGGCACTGACAGCCGGGCTTTGCCGCCGGGCTCGTCCCTGCGGTCACTGCCGGAGTGATTCGAACATTCGTGAGGTTCCTGCCGGCCGCTTGAGATTGCCACTCCCGGAGAAGGAACCGATCGCAGCGACAAGGTACCGTAAATGGCCAAGAAGAAGAAGATACGAAGGAACGTCACCCGGGGCATCGCCCACATCACGGCGACCTTCAACAACACCATCATCACCATCACCGACGTAAACGGCGAGACCCTCTGTTGGGACTCCGCCGGGACCGTCGGCTTCAAGGGTGCACGCAAAGCGACCCCCTTTGCCGCCACCCGCGCCGCCGAAAGGTGTGCGGCCAAAGCCAAGCGGATGGGGATGCGCGAGATCGAGGTGCATGTCAAGGGCCCCGGTTCGGGGCGGGAATCGGCCATCTCGGCCCTTGAAAACAACGGCCTCAACATCTCCGCGGTCGAGGATCACACTCCCATTCCCCACAACGGCTGCCGCCCGCGGAAGAAGCGGCGCGTCTGATCGCGAAGCCCGGGACCGTCCGGCTTCGTTCCCGTGTCTGTTCGCCCGATGGGATAGCAGGGGCGCTGGGACCGTTCAGCAGGGTCCGCAACGCCACCGATACCCCGACGGGTTCCTGAGTTTCAGGTTTCTGCTGAGAATCGTTGGAGCAGTGTCATGCACATCCGTTGGCGCGGTCTTGAGTTGCCGGCGAGAGTTGAGGTCGAGGAGCGATCCCGGACCGATTCCTTCAGCCGGTTCATCATCGAGCCCTTCGAGCGCGGGTTCGGAACCACCGTCGGCAACAGCCTCCGGCGGATCCTCCTCTCCTGCATCGAAGGGGCTGCGGTCACCAAGGTGCGCATCGAAGGCGTGGAGCACGAGTTCTCCACCGTTCCCGGAATGCTGGAGGACGTCACCGATGTCGTCCTCAACATGAAGGGCCTGGTCGTCAGCCTGGATGCCGGTGAGCCCAAGCTGATGCGTCTGGCGGCCACGGGCCCGGGCGAGGTCACCGCCGATCTCATTGAGGCGGACACCGCCGTGACTATTCACAATCCCGAGCACATCATCGCCACGCTCACGGAGGAGGTTGACTTCGAGGCGGAGATGACCGTGGACAAGGGACGTGGCTATCAGCCCGCCTCCGAGCAGTACACCAAACGCGATGAGCAGGTGATCGGCGAGATTCCCATTGACGCCGTCTTCAGTCCGGTGCTCCGCGTGCGCTACCGCGTCGAGGACGCCCGCATCGGCCAGCGCACCGACTACGACAAGCTCATCATGGACATCTGGACCGACGGAACGGTCTCGCCGGAGATGACCCTGGTGGAAGCGGCCAAGATCCTCCGCAAGCACCTCAACCCCTTCGTCCAGTATTACGAGCTGGGGGCCGACCAGGTCTCCGCCGCCGCCAGCGCCGCGGCCAGCGTGGATGACGAGCTCATCCGCAAGCTCAACATGCCCGTCTCCGAGATGGAGCTGACCGTCCGTGCCAGCAACTGCCTGGAGTCGGCCAAGATCGAAACCGTCGCAGAGCTTGTGCAGAAGGATGAGGCCGATCTGCTCGCGGTGCGAAGCTTCGGAAAAACCTCGCTCCGCGAAGTCAAGCGCAAGCTTGAGGAGCTGGGCCTTTCCCTGGGTATGCAGCTCCCCGAAGGGTATCACCAGACGGCCGAGACTTCCGAGCCAATAATGTAAACCCACATCACCCGCTGCCCGCGAAGGCGGACGGCGGGTTTTTTCAGGAGTCAGATCAATGCGTCACCGGATTTACGGCAAACAGCTCTGCCGAGACAGCGAGCACCGCCGCGCCATGCTGCGCAATCTCGCCGCCGGACTCTTCGAGCACGGCGAGATCGAGACCACCTTGCCCAAGGCCAGGGCGGTGCAGCCCTTCGTCGAGAAGATCATCACCCTCGCCCGCAAGGGAACCTTCAGCGCCCGCCGGCAGATCGAGGCCAGGATCAACGACCGCAAGATCCACAGTTGGGTCGCCGATCCCGACGTGCCGGATATGAAGAAGGACAACCCCTACTTCGATCTGCCCGACGCCTCCGACATCCAGTTCAACCGCTACGGCGAGGTCCGCAAGGCTCCCCGCCTCGTCCAGCACATCATGACCAACATCGCTCCGATGTTCGAGGATCGCGACGGCGGCTACACCCGGATCATCAGGACCGGCCGGCATCGCCTCGGCGACGGTTCGGACATCGTCCTCCTGCAGTTCGTCGGTCGCGAGGAAGGCCCGGAGATCGGCGGGGGCACCTCCCGACGCCGCGAACAGGCCGACAAACGCACCGCCTTCGCCGCCCGCCTCCGCAAAGGTGAGGCCAAGGAAGAGATCGAGGAGGAGGTGAAGGACGAAGCCGCCCCGGCCGAGGAGGAGCCCGCCGCCGCCACCGCCGTCGCCGAGCCCGAGACCGAACCTGAAGCCCCCGACGTGCAGGACCCTGCGGACGAGGAAGAGGAAAAGAAAGACTGATCCTTCCGTTGGTGTCGTAGGGAAAGGTCATCGCAGGCCGCGTCTCCAGATGCGGCCTGTTTCATCTGTGGGCGGCACCACCGGGCCCGGCCTACTGCCCCGAACGCTTTCCCGCTACACTGCCTCTCATGCTCGAGCACCTCAACCAACTGGAATCGACCGGCCTGGCCGAGCTGCAATCCGTCTCCGACGCCGACGCCCTTGAGCAATGGCGCATCGCCTATCTGGGCACCAAGGGGAAGCTCAAGGCCGCGATGCCGATGATGAAGGATGTCTCAAAGGAGGACAAGCCCGCCGTCGGCAAGCGCCTCAACGAGGTCAAGAACGCCCTGGAATCGACCTTCAAGGACAAGAAAGCCTCCCTCGAAGCCGCCGCCGTCGAAGGGCCGGCAATCGATGTCACCGAGCCCGGCCTGGACTGCGGCGGGGGGCGCCGGCACGTCATCAGCCGCACCATCGACGAGATCATCGAGGTCTTCGCACGCATGGGATTCACCGTCGCCTACGGCCCCGAGGTCGAGGACGAGTGGCACAACTTCAACGCCCTCAACATCCCCGAGGATCATCCCGCCCGCGAGCCCATCGACAACTTCTACATGGAGCAGCGGCACCTCATGCTGCGCTCCCAGACCTCTACCGTCCAGATCCGCACGATGGAGAAGACCAAGCCGCCGCTGAAGATCATCGCCATCGGGCGCGTGTACAGGCCGGACACTCACGACGCCACCCATTACTCCATGTTCCACCAGGTGGAAGGCCTGTACGTCGATCACGACGTGACCATGGTCGATCTCAAGACCAGCCTCTTCCAGTTCGCCCAGGCGTATTTCGGGCCCGGGGCGGAGGTGCGCATCCGACCCAGCTTCTTCCCCTTCACCGAGCCGTCCGCCGAGGTGGACATGAAGATGAAGGTCAAGGGCCAGTGGCAGTGGATCGAGCTGGGAGGCTGCGGCATGGTCGATCCCAACGTCTTCGAAGCCGTCGGCTACGATCCCGAGGAATGGACCGGCTTCGCGTTCGGCCTCGGTATCGAGCGCATCGCCATGCGCAAGTACGGCATCAGCGATATCCGCTGGCTCTTCGAAAACGACGCCCGCTTCCTCCGCCAGTTCTGAGAATCGTCGAAACGTCGAAATGTCGAAACGTCGAAGCGCGGCGGTGTCGGTCCAACTGCCCTCAACCGTGAACTCACTTAGCGGCCCCTCATAGCCGCGGGTGAATACCCGCGGGGCGAGACCGTATTGCGCAATGGACGCCCGCACCGCGGATATTCATCCGCGGCTGGAACCCCCGGTTCGACCGGTTGGCCGCCGTCGGCACGGCGCGATCCGGCACGCCGGATCTGCACTGATCTGACCCCGCTGGCCGATGTCAGGGAGACATGTCCGAATCGCGGCGGGAACGGACAACAGCAGGCCTCCCGCACTCCCAATAAAATGAGGGAGCGACTGCCGCCGGACCGCGTGTGCCGCAGTACTGCTCCGCCCTCGCCGACGGCCTTGATCTGGAGTGTGAATCATGGAATCGAACCCCTCGGAAGGGAATCCCCCCGAGCCGAATCCCCCCGCAGAGATGATGGATCAGTCGTCCAACCCGCCTGTCACAGCAGGCGAAGTGAGCGAACTGGACTTCACCGCGGAGACGAAGTGGCCCAAGGTGATCGGCGTCATCTCCCTGATCTACGCAATCATCGGCCTGTCGTGCATGTCGCTGTCGAGCGTTTTCATGGCAGTGCTTCCCCTGATCCCTCCGATATTCCGAGGGGGCGTGGAGATGCCACCCTTCATCCGCTTCACCGGTTTGGCTCAGTCCGTGCTCCTGGTCATCGTCGGCATCATCATGCTCACCGGTGCGGTCGGTCTGCTTCGACGTCGTCAATCGGCAGTGGCCAAGCTCAAGCTATGGGCCGTGCTGCGATTGGTATTGATCGTGCTGAGTATCGTCATATTCGTTCTCACTACTCCCGCGCAGATACAGATGGCCCGCGACCAGTTGGAATTCAGGAACGACTTGCTCCGTGAACAGGGGCAAACCGACCGGATTATCAGTAGAACCGACGAGCAGTTATGGCGGTCCACGGCAATTCGAACCGGGATTATGACTGGCCTCCAGGCCATCTATCCGTTCTTCCTAGGTTTCTACCTCTCGCGGAAGAAGGTCACCGACGAGATCGCCGAATGGGATGGTCAGGCACAGGTGATATGATCGCCGGCTGACCTGCGCTGGAGGTGGGGCATGACCCGATTCCCGACAGAACCGCCGATGGTCCCCGAGGCCCCGCCCACCGTCGGCGCGCCGGTGATACAGAGGCAGTCCGCATGGCCGACGGTGGTGGGGGTGATCGCCATCGTCTGGGCGATTCTGTCCTACCTCGGTGCGTGTTTCAATCTGGTAATGCCGTGGTTCCTGCCGGTGTACCACGAACTGGTGAGCCGATCGATGCCGCCTTCAGAGATAAGAGTGCTGGAGGCGACCGTCCCGCCCGCGGAGTGGGCGATCATCACCGGCCTTGTGGCTCTGATCCTGGCGACGCTGCTGACAGTCGGCGCCGTCCGCCTGCTCAAGCGCCGGCAATCCGGGGCGACTCTGTGCAACCTCTGGGCAGCGGTCTCGGTGTTCTGGGTTTTCGCCGGCCTGGCGATCAACAGCCTTCTCATGATCAGCCGCGGCGGCGAGGAACTGCTCAATTCACCCATGATCATCGGGGCCATTCTCGGCGCGTGCGTTGGGTTGGGCATCGGCTGCGCCCTGCCCGTGTTCATGCTCATCTGGTTCAGTCGGCTTGCCATCCGCGAGGAAGTCGCCGAGTGGCGGATTCAATAGTCCGGATTCAACCGGCGCGTCGCATCGGGTGGCGTGGTCTGCAGCGCAGCGGAAGGTCACGTGGCGTGCGGACCTGCTTCAGGTGCTATCGCCCGTTCCTTCGTGACTCGACTCTTCCGTCTCTTCCGCGTGCGTGTCTTCCCGCTCCCGCCAGGCCTTGATGACCTCCGCCTCCCTGGCCGCGCTGAGGCCGGACCGACGTATGGGCAGGCTTTCATCGCTGTCGGTCTCCCCGCGATACACTGCCTCCGGACCCAGCCTGGCCTGGCGGTCCTCCGGCAGCGTCTTGAACCAATCGACAGTGTCGCGGGCGGTTTCAGCCAGCGGTCGGAACTTCAACCCTGCCGCCACCGCCTTCTCGCTGCTCACCAGCCCGAACCCCTCGTACCCGTCGGCCGGGGCCACCCACACCGGCATGTGCTGCCAGCCGTGGACGCCGTGCTTGGCGAGGAATTCCGTATCCGCCCATACGAAAGTGGCATCGTTCCACGTCGCGGCCTTGCAGCCGTGCAGGAGCTCGGCGATGGTGAACCGGCCGGCGGGTGTCACCGTGCTGAAGATGCCCGTGATGTTCTCTTCCAGGCAGCGGATGACGAACGCCGCCAGATCGCGCACATCGATGTACTGCACCGGATCATCCCCGCTTCCGGGGGCGAGGACTTCCCCGCCTCGATCGATCCGAACGGGCCAGTAGGTGAAGCGGTCGGTGGTGTCGCCGGGCCCCACGATCAGGCCGGGCCGGATGACCGTGACGCGCCCGGGCATGGCATCCTCGGCGGCCTTCTCGCACAGGGCCTTCAGCGGGCCGTAGGTCACGCCGTTGACGTCCTTGCGCTCGTAGGTCATTCCGTCCAGCTCGTTGCCGTCCTCATCCAGCAGCCTGCCCACCGGGTAGGTTTCGTCTGCGTAGGGCGTGGAGTGATCGGCAAAGGCGGAGACTGACGAAATGAACACGTACTGCTTCACGTGATCGGCCAGCAGTTCCGCCGAGTCCTTCACGTTCTTCGGCGCGTAGCCGGAGGTATCGATGACCGCGTCCCACTCGCGCCCCTTCAGCGCCTCCAGATCGCCCGCCCGGTCGCCCACCAGCTTCTCCAGTTCGGGGAACAGATGCGTGTTAGTCCGGCCGCGATTGAACAGGGTCATGGAATGGCCTCGCGCCAGGGCGGCCTCGACGATGTGCGGCCCCAGGAACCCCGTCCCGCCCAGGATGAGCAGGTTCAGCTTCACATCAGCCTCCTCCGGCTCCGCCGCCGGCGTGATCTGCGCAACCCCCGTCGGGCAGATGCCGATCAGTGCGATGGCAAGCATCACGATCAACGCGAGGCGAAACGACAATTCCTGATTCCTGGTCATATCCCTGTTCCTGTGAGACGTTTCCTTCCAACACGCGGTCAGCGAGAGCATAACACCTCGTGCGGGCGGCGCTGATGCCCGCCAGGGATGGGCGCGGATTCAACCGGCCTCGCTTCCTGAGGTTCCGTGCTGTCGGGACATCGACGGTGAAGAAGCGGGATTTCCTCTTGTCCGGCTCACCGCGCCGCATGCAGGTCCGGTCGCGGGCCGCTATGGTGATCGCAACTCGCAACCGCCGCGCGACTACAAAACCTCCCGGCGGATCCGACCCCGCGGCCGACTTACCTTATGCCCTCACCATCCACCCCAAACCCACGACGTGTCTTTGAGCGCCTCATCGACATCCGCGAGGGCGAGTCGCGCATCATCCTCTGGTCCTGCGCGTACTTCTTCTTCCTGCTCGCCGGCTACTACGTTCTGCGGCCGGTGCGCGAGGCGATGGGTCTGACCGGCGGCGTGCGCAACCTTCCCTGGCTGTATATGGCCACGCTGGGCTCGATGCTCATCGTCAATCCGATCTTTGCCGCCCTGGTGAGCCGGTATTCACGCCGCATCTTCGTGCCGACCGTGTACGTATTCCTCGGCGTGAATCTTGCCGTCTTCTTCGTCCTGTTCCGTTCGCTGCCGGAGTCGGGAACGGTGGGACCGGCCCGCGTTTTCTATGTCTGGCTCAGCGTCATCAATCTCTTCATCAACAGCCTGTTCTGGTCGACCATGGCCGACATCTTCCGGCCCGGGCAGAGCAAGCGGCTTTTCGGGCTCATCGGTGTGGGGGGAACGACCGGGGCGATTGTCGGGGCTGCGACGGCCGTGTTTGTCGCGGATCATATCGCGAAGCTCCATGAGCAGACGGGAGCGGCCGGGGCCGTGCGCGTCGAGGATGTGCTCCTGCCGGTCGCGTTCGGCCTGTGGCTGATCGCATGCCTTTGCGCGATGCAGGTTGACCGCGTTGCCCGAGTAGTCAAATGGATGAAGGCATCGAGCGTCGACGAACCGTACGACGACTTCGCCGATCCCGCGCTCGGCGGCCACATGTGGGCGGGAATAACGCACGTCATCCGGTCGCCATATCTGCTGGGAATATGCCTGTTTCTTCTGTTCTACACGCTGAGCTCGACCATCACCTATTTCATTCAGGCGAACATCGTCGATGCGGCATTCGAGTCTAGGGAGCAGCGCACCGCGGTGTTTGGATGGATCGATCTTTCAGTCAATATCCTCACGCTGTTGATCCAGGTCTTCCTCACCGGCCGCATCATCAGGAAGATCGGCGTGGGGGTGACGCTCGGCCTGCTCCCGCTGGTCTCTTTGATCGGGTTCGTTGCCCTGGGCTTGTACCCGATACTGGTGGTGCTGATCGTATTCCAGGTCTGCAGGCGTGGATCCAACTACGCCCTGTCGAAACCGGCAAGGGAGACGCTGTTCACGGTCATCCCGCGCGAGGACAAGTACAAGGCCAAGAACCTGATTGACATGTTCTTTTACCGCGGCGGGGATGCAATCGGGGCCGCCGGTTTCAAAGCGCTGACGGAGCCCGCCGCCATCTTCAATGGGCTGTCCGGAGCGGCCGCCGGGCTTGGCTTGGCCGAGCCGGCCGCCGCTTTAAAAGCGATGGCCCTTTCAGTGGTCGGACTCGGCCTGGGCGGAGTCGCCAGTCTAGCCGCCCCGATGGCGGTTGTATGGTTCATCGTCGCCGTGATCCTGGGTCGGGCGCAATCTAAGCGTGCCACATTGATGGCCCAAACGCCGGGTGCATCGCCGCCGACGCCCGAACCGGCCGATCGTGCTACCCTACCGCACTGAATTTGCCGATGACAGGGCGATAAGCGACGCAGACGTGAGGCGAAAATGGACTTTCTGAGAGAACTCGATTGGCGGGGATTGCTGCATCAGACCACGGCGGGTGATGAACTGGTCGAACACCTTTCCACCCCGGGCCGGATCGGCTATTGCGGCTTCGATCCCACCTCCGACAGCCTCACCATCGGCAACTTCATCCCCATCAAGATGCTCATGCACTTCCAGCGGGCCGGGCACAAACCCATCGCGGTCATGGGCGGCGGGACCGGGCTCATCGGCGATCCCTCCGGCCGCGACACCGAGCGCCAGCTCAACTCACGCGAGCAGGTGGAAGCCAACGTCGCCAGCCAGAAGAGGATCATGGAGCGGCTGCTGGACTTCAGCCCTTCCACCTCCAACTCCGCCGTCATGGTCAACAATCTCGACTGGCTGGACAAGCTCGGCTACATCCAGGTTCTGCGCGACGTGGGCAAGCACTTTTCGGTCAACGAGATGATCCAGCGCGATTCGGTCAAGAAGCGGCTGGAGCAGCGCGAGCAGGGGATGAGCTACACCGAGTTCTCCTACATGCTCCTGCAGGCGTACGACTTCCTGCACCTGCGCAGAGAGATGAACTGCACCTGCCAGATCGCCGGTTCCGATCAGTACGGCAACATCGTCGCGGGGATCGACCTCATTCGCCGCGAGTACGGGGCCGAGGACTGCCAGGCCTACGGTGTGACCGCCCCGCTGGTCACCCGATCCGACGGCAAGAAGATGAGCAAATCCACGGGGACCGCCATCTGGCTTTCCGCCGACACCGAGGATCGGACCAGCCCTTATGCCTTCTACCAGTACTGGATCAACCTGCCGGATGCGGATGTCATCAGGTGGTTGAAGATGTACACCCTGCTGGAGCAGGAGCGTATCGAGGAGTTGGCCCAGCTTCACGAGAAGGCCCCGCACCGGCGCGATGCCCACCGCGAGCTGGCCCGGCACATGACGGAGATGGTGCACGGCAAGTCCGAGCTGGACCGCGCCGAGTCCGCGTCACAGGCCCTGTTCACCGGTGATGTGGGACAGATGGATGCGGAGTTGCTCGCGGAAGTCTTCGCCGACGTGCCAAGCTCAGCTCACGACAAGACCGCCCTGGAAGGCGAGGGGCTCCCGCTGGTGGAGCTGCTGCCCCGGACATCGCTGGCCGGCTCCAAACGCCAGGCCCGCGAGTTCCTCACCAACGGGGCCGTGTCGGTCAACGGGGCGAAAGTCCCGCTCGACTACTGCCTGAAGACCTCCGATCTCATGCACGGCCAGACCATCCTCATCCGACGGGGCAAGAAGAACTGGCACGCGACGCAGTGGTCGTGAGCGGGAATCGCTGAATCTGATGGTCGCCGTCCGCCGCGGCCGCGATCCGACCCCAGCGCGGTACCATTGACCGCGGTGGTGGCGGGTAATCCCTCGATTCCGCCTCCGCAGCCATTCTGCCAGATTCACAGGAAACACGCGATGTCGATTACGCGCCGCACGATGTTGAAGAACTCCGTTGGAATGGGGCTGGGCATGATGATGTCCACGTCCGCGTATGAACGGGCCGGCGGCGGTTCACGGGGCCAGGACGCAGACGAGCCAGCGGCGGTCCCCTCGCCCGAGCCGCGCATCGCCCGCTTCGAGCGCATGGCCTTCGGGATGTTCGTGCACTGGGGGCTGTATTCCCAGATCGGGGCCGGTGAGTGGGCCAAGCACATGCAGGGCATCGCCACCGACGAGTACATGAAGCTCATGAAGACCTTCACCGCCGCGGACTTCGACGGCCGGACCCTGGCTCGTCTCGCAAAACGGGCGGGTATGAAATACATCACCCACACCTCGCGACATCACGACGGCTTCAGCCTCTACGACACGAGAGGTCTGTCGAAGTACGACGTGATCAACACTCCGGCCGGCCGCGATTTAATATTGGATTTCGTCGAGGGATGCCGGGTCGAAGGAATCGTGCCCATGCTCTACTGCACGACGCTCGACTGGACGGATCCGCGTTTTTCCTCTGATTTTCCGGCATATTTGCAGTATCTCCGCGATTCCGTGGAGATCCTCTGCACCAACTACGGCCCGATCGGTGGCTTCTGGTTCGACGGCAACTGGAGCAGGCGCGATGCCGACTGGGAGGAAGACGCGCTGTATGCGGTGATTCGTAAGCACCAGCCTGAGGCGATGATTATTAATAATACCGGAATCGGCAGCGGCGGCAAGGTCGGCCATCCCGAGATTGACAGTGTTACATTCGAGCGCGGCCGGCCCGAACCGCTGGATCGAAGCGGCTGGTCGAAATACGTGGCCGGCGAAATGTGCCACACCATGAACTTCCACTGGGGCATCGCGGTCAACGACTTCAACTATCTCTCGCCCGCCCATGTCATCGAGGAATTGTGCCTTTGTCGGCGGGCGGGGGCGAATCTGCTCATGAACATCGGGCCCACCGCCACCGGCGGCATCCCGGAATACGAGGCCGCGGCGCTGAAGCGGGTGGGGGACTGGATCGTACTGCACGGGGGCGAGAACTGCCCCCTCTATCGCGGCCGGCCGTGCGGGATTTCCGGCCAAGAGCACGATTTCGCCCTGGAAATGGACGGCGAGGTGTTCCTCTTCGTCTTCAACCTCACCTCGACCAGCAACACCCAGGCCCATGGCGATGCTCGCGGCCCCGGGCCGCGAACGTTCACGGGTGTCAATCGCCAGTTCTCCAGGGCGATTTGGATGGACAACGACGAGGAGCTGACGGTTGAAAACGACCCGGACAACCGGCGCCTTGTCCTGCACGCCACGCGTTACCCCTACGGCACGAATACCGTCGTGCGCATCGCACGTCTGGTTCCGTGAGTCAAACTCGCGCGTTCAGTTGCCGGTTCGGATCGCGCTATGAGTCGTCCGGCGTAATCGCCTCTTCCACGCGGTCCGGGCGCAGAGCCTGCTGGAGACGCTCAAAGTCGAATATCCGATCCAGCGGCTGGTCGTCCATGATGGTGGTGGGGGATTCCAGGGCCAGGCGCAGACTGTTCTCGCCTTCGGTCAGATCGATGTCGGCCAGGGTCGGCAGCTGGGGCCAGTTCACCGACAGGCTGCCCTCCATCTCGACCCGGGCATAACGACGCAGCCCGCTGGCGGCGACGATGCGGCCTTCCGCATCCAGGCTCTCCACCCGCTTGGGCAGCAGGCTTTCACGATCGAAACAGATGCGCATCAGGCCGCCCGCGCCGCGGGCCGCGATCTCCCACCCGTCATGCTCTTCGTCAAAGTGCACGGGCGGAGGAGGTTCGCTGTCGTCCTGCTCTGCGGGGGGCAGGGGCGACAGTCCCATCAGATCCAGCAGGGCCAGCGGTTTGAGGGCAATCGCACTATCGCTCTGCGGACCCGATTCCTCATCGTGCCGGCCCCAATAAAGAACCGTTTCGTCGGGGATCATGTCAAAGAGCCAGTAGCCCTGGTCGTTGGAACCGAGCCACAGGAGCACGTCGCCGAGCTTCTCGACGCGAAGCGCGGTCTGTCGCGGCAGGGACAGCCAGAGCTGGACGTTGCCCTGCTCGAAATGGCGGCCGGCCTCATCCTCCCAGCGGATCTCCACCACGCCTCGCGAATAGAGCTTCTGAAGCCGCCCGACGCGCCGGTTGTGCGTTTGAGCCAGTTGGGCGTAATCCGGACCAACCGGCATCACCGGCGTCTCGATCGGCTGGTCCGTATCCGCCTTCGGCGCGCAACTCAACGGCAATGCGGCAATGCAGACGATGGCCGGCACACGCCTCAGCCAGCCGCTCATAGCTCGCCCTGCAGTATCTCCCCCAGCTGGGCGGTCAGCTCGCGGATGTCCTCGTCGGTCAGATGCGGATTCAGCACCGGGATCGGCGGCAGGGCCGGGTCGGCGCCCTTGGGCTGCATGAGCCATTTCTCATCCTCGTCTTTGCCTTCCCGGCCGACGAATTTCAAAAGGCGCTTGCGCATCAGAATCAGCGCCAGGACAAAGCGGAAGGCGATCCGTTGCGGGCGGGTTTCCTCGCCAAGCCGCTCGAACAGGTCCGTGAGCACCGCGTCATCGACCAGGAGGTTGGGCCGCGCGTCCGGGCTGGGCACTATCGTCTTCCAGTAGCTGAACAGACCCTCCGGGCGGCGGCCCTCTTCCCAGGCTTCGGGCAGGAAATCCTTGCGGTCGAAGCCGTCGTCCTCCTCCCGCTCGCACAAGGTGGCGATGCACGGCGTGCCCGGTTCCAAGGGCTTCCCTGTGGCCGCGCACACTCCCGTGGGGCGGGCCACCTTGTACTGACTGCCGAATCTGGACATGGCCTGATCCTACGCGAACCGGCGGCGGGATTCACCCTCCTGCTGCTTTCTCCGTCCCGGCGAGGCTGCGAACAGTTCCGCCGGTCAGATTCAACCCCGGGGATTCGACTCCGGGCGTCCCGGCCCGCGGCGGCTATACTGCCTGACTGGTAGTATGCGTGCTGCCGCAAACCTCACGGCGGACGGTCATGATCCGGAGCCTCGAACAGATCATTCGCAGCTACGAGCTGTATGAGGTCATTATCGAGATGGCCGTGATCTGGCTCTGCGTGTACCTGATCGTGCGGTTTCTGCGGGGCACGCGGGGGGCGGGTGTGGTCAAGGGCGTGGCCGTGCTGCTGGTATTGCTGACCCTGTTGATTCGGGTGCTGGGGCAGGGCACGGACACCTTCGGGCGACTGAACTTCATCTACGAGCGCTTCCTGGGCCTGCTGGCGATCCTGCTGATCGTGGTGTTCCAACCGGAGCTTCGTCAGGCGATGATCAGGCTTGGTTACACGAGGCTGCTGCGCGGATCCCGCCGCGAGCTTGACGACGTGGTCAGAGCGGTGAGCGAGGCGGTGAGAGCCCTCAGCCGCAATCGTTTCGGGGCACTGATTGCGCTGGAGCGAGGCGTGCAACTCGGCGGCCTGGTGGAGGGCGGGGAAGCGGTCGATGCCAGACTCAGCGCCCGGCTGTTGGAGTCGATCTTCTGGCCCAGCAATCCGCTACACGACCTGGGGGTGGTGGTGCGGGGCAATCGGATTATCGCCGCCAGCGTGCTGTTTCCCCTCGCCGAAGAGGGGTACCTGCCGCACCGCTACGGTTCGCGACATCGGGCGGCCGTGGGTCTGACCCTTGACAGCGACTGTGTGGTGGTGGTGGTCAGTGAGGAAACGGGTGCGGTGAGCATTGCCGAGCATGGCCGGCTGGAGGCGGATATCCCCCTGGGCCAGTTGCCCGCGGCGCTGGCCACCTGCCTGCGGACCTCCTCCCCGGAACAGGATGCCGGCAGCGGCGGCAGCGAGGAGTCGTCCTCTGATGATGTGCAGGCAGCCTGAGCGAAGTCCTTAGGGAGAGCGCCCGGTGCGACTGAATACCGAGATCTGGACCATTCTCATCGTGACCGTCGTCACCGCCCTCATCTGGGCGTGGGCGGCCACGGAGACCCGGGAGGAGAAGGACGTTTACGGCACGGTGCGCTTCACCATTGAAGACGACACGACCCAGTGGCTGATTGACCCGGACGAACATGCTCCCAGCGTGACGCTGGAGGGCTCGACAATGGCGATCCAACGGGCCGAGCAGATCCTGCGTGCCGGCCTGGACCTTGAGATTGACCGGCGCGGGCCGGGCCACCACACGATCGACCTGGCCAGCGCGCTTCAGGAACAGGAACTCATAGCGGAGACGGGGGTGACCGTGGCGGCGACGGAACCTGCGGTGGTCAGTGTTGATCTTGACCGGATCGTTAAGGTTCCAGCGGCCCGGGTGGATCCCAAGCTGCCCGGAGTGCAGGTCACGGGACTGGAGATCGATCAGACCGAGGTGATGATCTCCATGCCCAGCCTTCTGCGGGGTTTGCATCCGGGCGATCTGGTGGTCGAGGCATTCGTCGATGCAGCCCAGCTTCAGGGTCTGCCACCGGACAGCGAGCACAAGCTGGATGCCACGGTTCGACTGCCCCAGGCCGGGCTGCAGAACCACGCGGCGGTCACCGTCACGCCTCCTACGGTGGAGGTCACCTTCACCATCGTCTCCCGCACGCGGGAACTTGCTCTGGACAGCGTGCGCGTGCAGGTCGCCGGTTCGCCCGAGAACTACCGGGAGTACGTTGTCGAACTGGCGGAGCAGACGTTGCGGGACGTAACCATCGAGGCCGATGCTGACCTGATTCGGCGCATCGAGGCCCAAAGCATGTACGTGGCGGCGGTGGTTCACCTGAGCCTGGCGGACATGGAACAAGGGCTTTCCGAGAAGGCGGTCACCTATTTCCTCGCCCTGCCCGCGGTGGGAAGCGTCGCGGCCGAAGGCGAGCTTGTGCAGTTCAAGAAGCAGGGTGATGTGGAGGAACCGCCCATCATTCAATTCACGATCCGCCGGCAGAATCCTCCGCAGTCGTAGGGCCGGCGGAGACGGTTGAGGTCCGCTGCCGGAGACCCCGTCTCGGGGCGATGGGCCACGCCGGAGCAACAGTGGGCCTCTTTTTCGAGAGAAGCATCTGCGGTTCGATCCCGGCTATCATCCGGCGATGCAGAAGCGGTTCAAGCAGATCGTGATGGTTGTAGGGTGGGCGGGGCTGTTTCCTGGCACCTCGGAAGCGCCGGGGGCGGCCAGCCATCCTCCAGCCGCCGCCGGGCGGGAGCATGTCTGGTTCGCGACCGAACCGTCGGGTTCCGGGAGACCCGTCGAATTGTGGCATTACGCAGCAGGAACGGACGGGCCATACTACAGGTTGCAGATGGAGTTGACGGCCTCCCCGGAGGCGCTGGCCGCTTGGGGCGATCGGGTCTGGCTGGTGTTCCCGATCGACTCTAAGTCCGAAATCCCGCGGCGGGAGGTGTTCACCTTGCGGGTTGAGCGGGAGCCGGCGACGGGCTGGTACTACCCGAGCCCTCGCGATCGCCTGGAGGTGGTGGAGCCGCTGCCGGGCTTGGGCAAACTGGTGGGCTTTCTGGGTACCGCCGACGGACCGGTCGCGCTGCTCTGGCCATCACAGTTCGCCGGGACCGATGTGCAGGCGGGCGAAGGATCTATCGCCGCTCAGCGCACCCTGGACGGCCCAAGGTTGATGCAGTTGCGCAGCGGTCATTGGCGCGAGCTGGATCTGCCCCCCATGGTTGAGTCGGGGCAGCTCGCCGGGCTGGCCACCGGCGGCGAAACGAGCGCGGACCTGCGACTGCTGACCGATTTGGCCGGAGAACCTTCGCAGACGGTGGTCTATCTCCGCAATCCGCTTGACGAATCCTGGCAATCCAGCCGGATTCCTCTGGATATGAAGCGGTTTCGCTCGGCTCACGCCGTCGGCGATCGGCCGGTACTGCTGCTGGAGGGGGAAGAAGATGCCGGCGAATTTGAAATCGCGCTCCTGCGGCGAGAAAGCCTTCTGCCCCTCACCCGGCTGAAAGCACCGGCGGGAACCTGGGCGCTTCTGGGATTGCGCGACGGCCTGCGCATTCTGGAATGGCACGGTGCCGGAACCGGAACGTACTCCATTCGCAGGATTGATCCGGTGACCGGCGAGATTGGTGAACGACAGGTACTTCGCACGCCGCCAACTCCGACGGGCAGCGTGTTGCACATGCTGGTTCTGCTCGTTGGTCTCGCTGCCGCACTTGCTCTGGTGTTTGTGGCCAGGCCGGCGGTCAGACAAGCCCGGTCGCTGGGTCAGGGGCTTGTCCCGTTGCCGCTCGGGTCCCGGCTGATCGCGCTGGCGACTGACGTTGCCCCCGGCGCGTTGCTGGCGGTGCTGATCACCGACTGCGCTCCTGCGGAACTGCTGAAGTGGCCCCTGTGGACCGCGAGCCTCGCCGACGGTGTCCCCTTCCTGATAATGGCCGCGATCACGATCAGCCACGTGACCGTGATCGAACTGGCAAAAGGCACCACGATGGGCAAGTCGCTGGTGGGCGGGAAGGTTGTGGCCATCGACGGCTCACGGGCGGGCGTGCGCCAGGTCTTGCTCCGCAATCTGATCAAGTGCTTGGTGATCGTGGTACCACCTCTTGCGTTCTTCCTGGTGCTGAACCCCAACCTGCAGGGGCTCGGCGATCTGGTGTCGCAGACCGTGGTCGTCCGAGCCGATGGCGGAGAGGAACAGAGCACCCCGGCAGACGATGCTGAGGACCGATAACTTCGCCCTTCACGACCCTTTATGAAGGTCCGAGAATCCTGAAGAGCGGTCGCCATTGCGGCCGATAAGCTCAACTCCCCGGTGAATGGATTCACCGGCAGCACTGATCGTCCGAGGCGTCCGCGCCCAGCGTGGCCGAGCCGATGAGAGGATCTCAAGTGGCCGACGATCTCCCCGATGGGCGAAGCGCCGACTCCGAGCCCAAAGATCCGATGGCTTCGCGGGCTTCCGGAGAGGAAGACCTGGCCGAGGTGCCGTCGCGATCGGCAGACTCCGCGGCCTGGAGCAACCTCTGGCAGGTGCCGGCCATCGTTTTCAGCCTCGCGCTGATCGGTGTTGGCATCCGTGTGGCCATGCAGCGCGCGCCGGCAGACGATTTCGACGGTGCACTGGCTCAGGTCGAGCAGTTCATCAGCGGCAATCACCTCGACCTTGCTTCGTCCCGCCTCACGGAAACCATCGCCCCCAATCTGGATGAAGCCTCCCAGGCCCAGAATGCCAGGTACCACGCCATTGTCGCGGACTGGCTGACGGCCTGGCAGCAGTCCCAGGGCATCAGTGTGGCCGAGCACAACGGGAACATCGACAAGGAGTACGCGACCGCGGTGGAGTTGGGCATGCCTCTGGAACCGGTCCGCCTTGAGCGCTGGGCCGATGCCCTGATCGATCTGGGTCGGATCGCTGAGGCTCAGATGCGCCTTGACGAATTGGACGCGCTGGATCTGCGTGAAACGGCCGCCGCCGACGTGCGGGTCCGTCGCAACCGCGTTCTGCGCCGCCTCGTCGAGTTCGCCCTGCGGCAGCAGGACCTCTCCTACGACGCTCTGATGAGCCTGCTTGGTCAGTACCGAGACGATGAGCGCCTTACCGGCGCCGACCAGGCCTGGGCCATCGCCCGCCAGGTGGAGTTGCGCCTGGAGGCGGGCAGACCCCAGGAGGCGGTCGACCAGCTGCTCGTAGACATGCGGCGGCTGGAGAGTCGAATCCCCGACGTCGGCCCGGTGGACTTCTCGGAACTGTATACCCTGCTGGGGCGCGGATACTACGACCTCGGCAGCTACGACTACGCCGAACACCAGCTCAACATCGCGCTGGAACTGATGGAGGAGACCGATTCCATCCGTGGATTGGCCATGGTGCTGCTGGGACAGATCGATGTTTATCGCGGCAACCTTGATGAGGCGTTCGGCAAGTTCGACCTGGCGGTCCGCGATTACCCTGACGCCCACAGCTTCCTGCCCGCGCTGCTTCAGCGGGCCGAAGTACGCAGTGTTCTGGGCGATCACGACGGAAGCCGGGCGGATTACGACCGGCTGATCGATCTGATCATTGACGCTCCGCCACGACGGGACGTGACGCTGCCCCGGGTCGCCCGCAGCCTGTGCGACCGCCACGACGCGGCTCTGGCCACCGGCCGGCTCGCCCTGGCCCTGGATTATGTTCTGCTGGCCCAGCGAATGTTCGACCCGGCTGAGGTGCCGGCGGACGTACTGCTGCGGATCGCCTCTACCAGCCGCCAGTCGGCAGACGATCTGATTGCCAAAGCGAAGGCCGCGCTGGACCGCCGCGTCCATCGCCCCGAGGACATCCCTCCGGCGGTCCGGCATGAAGCGAACGTAGCCTACCAGCGTGCCGGAGACTACTACGTCCGGCACGCCCGAGTGATGATGATCCTGCCCGGCGGTGACGAGGACTGGGCCGATTCGCTGTGGCGCGCCGCCGACAGCTACGACCTTGGCGGGCGCCCGAACCTGGCCATCAAGCACCTGTTGGAGTATCTGGCCGGCCGCGCCACCACCGATCCCCGGCGCGCGGAGCTGACCTACCGGCTCGCCCGGGCTTACCAGGCCGATCGGGAGTTTGAGTCGGCGGTGGAATACTACCGTCAGGTCATCGCGGAACATCCTCGCAGCCCGTTCGCGTCCCAGAGCTTCGTCCCGCAGGCCGAATGCCTCGTTCAGCTCGGCCGGGCGCCTCAGGCCAAGGATCTCCTGATGCAAGTGGTGGCCGGGTCGAGCCGCGTCCTCACGCCGAGTTCGCTCGATTATCGCAACGCGCTGGTGGCGCTGGGCACCATCCATCACGACGAGGGCGAGTATTCCCCCGCCATCGAGCGACTCTCGGAGGCCACGCAGCGCTATCCGGACCATCCGCGCTTCGGTTCGATTCTCTTCCGTCTGGCCGACAGCTATCGGGGAAGCGCTCTCGAGGCGGGGCGCAGGGTGGTTGACGAGCCGACGCTTCCGCCGGTGGAGCAGCAGCGATTGCTGGCTCTGCGACGGGAGCATCTGGAGAAGGCCGCGGATCTGTTCGACGCGGTCTGTGAACATTACGACGGGCTTGATCCGGAGCACCTGGATACCACACAACTTCAGTTCCAGCGCAACGCCCACCTCAACCGGGGGGACTGCGTTTTCGAGCTCGGCCGCTGGACTCAGGCCATCGAGTTCTATGACTATGCGGCCCGCGCCCACAGCGGGCATTACTCGTCACTCATCGCTTTGATTCAGATTGAGAACTGCTATTGGGAGCTGGGCGACGTCCAGCGAGCCAACACCGCCAACGAGCGGGTGCGAGTCCGTCTTGAACAACTCCCGGAGGAGGCCTTCGTTGGAGCGCTGATGAACCGAGGCGTGTGGGAGCGCTGGCTGGAAAACAACCCGCCCGGGAGAACCGCTTCCGCCGACGCCGGATCGTCGCCGTGAGGTCCTCAAGCCCGACGCCAAGAGCTGAGACATGACCGAAACGCCGCCCAACCCATCCACCGCCTGGTCCCAATCGCTGATCGATGTGCTGGGACGGCAGCAGGCCCTCGTCGACCAGCTGGTTCCGCTGGCCAGGCAACAGGCGGACCTGATCGCCGCCGGGGAGACGGATGCCCTGCTGGGGCTGCTCGGGCGCCGGCAGCAACTGATTGACGAGCTGACGGGCAGTCAGCAGCAACTGGGCGACCTGACCGAGGGCCTCGACCAGCGGCTGGCCGCACTGCCCCGGGAGCAGGCGGAGCGAATCCGATCGCTGATCGATCACATCGGCGAATGTCTGAGCGACGTCATGGAACGCGACGAGCAGGACCAGAAGAGCCTGGAGGCGAGCCGCAGGGAAGTGAAGAAGGAGATATCCGACGTGGGTGCGGCAAAGAAGGCCAGAAATGCCTATATGCAGGCCAAGGCCGTCGACAACCGGTTTGCGGACCAGCGAGGGTAGTCCATGAGCGCTGTGGCCACGCCGAATCTCGACTCCCGCCCCGCTGAGGTGCCTGCGCCCCCGGCCCGAATGGCGCCGGTCATGCCGCAGGTGCCCGAGGACATCGGGCTGGACGAATTGAAGGAGTTGATGCGCAGCGTCAACGAAACCGCGGCCAGCCTTCAGGCCACCCACGCCGCCCTTCATCAGCAGGTCGCCCGGTTGCAGGATGAGCTGGCCGAGGCCAATGCCCAGTTACGCCGGTCCCGCTCGCTGGCCGCTCTGGGAGAGATGGCCGCGGGCATCGCCCACGAGATTCGCAATCCCCTCGGATCGATCCAGCTCTACGTGCAGATGCTGGCTGAAGACCTGTCGGATCGACCGCAGCAGGGGCAACTGTGCGAGAAGATCGATCGGGCCGTCACCGGCCTGGATTCGATCGTCCGCGATGTGCTGCTCTTTGCCCGGGAGATGAAGTGCCGGCCCACGCTCACCTCGGGCCGGGAGCTCATCGATCGGGCGCTGACAGGTTGTGAATCGCTGATCGCCGGCGGTGCCGTAGACGTCAACCGACAATCGGCGGACCGCGGGAGCATTCGCCTTCATGCGGATGAAGGCCTGATGACGCAGGCCCTTGGCAACGTGATCCGCAACGCGGTGGAGGCGATGGTTGAAACCGAAGCTTCGCTCCGCCGCCTGCGCCTGGACATTTCAAGACGGCGCATGCGTTGTCCGGATGGTAAACAGGCTCAACGGGTGGTCTTTGCCGTCGAGGACACCGGGCCGGGGATTCCCCCCGAAGTGATCGACCGGATGTTCAACCCCTTCTTCACTACCCGGGCCACCGGCACCGGCCTGGGGCTGGCCATCGTGCACCGCATCGTTGACGCACACGGAGGGCACGTCAACGTGAGAAACATCAGGCACAGCGGCGCACTCATCGAGCTTTGCCTGCCCTCCAAACCCCTGACCGGCGACCGGCGGAAGAACGCCATGTTCCCCCAAAGCGCCGATGAGGCCCTGGAGTTGGCGCGAGGCGTGCGAAAACAGATCGTCATGGAGGAATCAACGTGAGTCGGATTCTCGTCGTCGATGACAAGGAACTCATGCGCGACAGCGTGGCCACCACCATCGCCCGCAAGGGACACACGGTCGCCGCGGTCGCCTCCGGCAAGGCGGCGCTGGACAAGCTCTCCCAGCGCTCCTTCGACGCGGTGGTTACCGATCTTCAGATGCCGGAAATGGACGGGCTGGAGCTGCTGGCGGAGATTCGCCGCGTCGACGAGCAGCTCCCGGTGGTGTTCATGACCGCCTACGGCACGATCGAGACCGCCGTCGCCGCCCTGAAGCAGGGGGCCTACGACTACATCACCAAGCCGTTCTCCGGCGATGTCCTCCTGGTCACCGTCGAGCGGGCCGTCGAGCACGGCCGGCTGCTGAAGGAGAACCAGATCCTGAGGGTCCGCGGCACGCCCGGCCGCACGCGAGTCGATGCCGCCGGCGGCGCCGAGCACGTCATGATCGGATCCGGGCCACTCATGGCTCAGTTGATGCAGCGCCTGGAGCGCATCGCCGACAGCCACGGCACCGTGCTCATCAGCGGCGAATCCGGCTCGGGCAAGGAGGTCGCCGCCCGTTGGATCCACGAGCACTCCCCCCGCGCGGAAATGCCCTTCCTCGCCATCAACTGCGCTGCCCTCTCCACCAACCTGTTGGAATCGGAACTGTTCGGCCACGAAAAAGGGGCCTTCACTGGTGCCGACAAGCTGCGGAAGGGCCGTTTCGAGCTGGCCGATGGCGGCACGCTGATGCTCGATGAGATCAGCGAGATTGATTCGGGAATCCAGGCCAAGCTGCTGCGCGTACTTCAGGAGCGCAACTTCGAGCGCGTCGGCTCCTCCGCCAGCCGGGCCGTGGACGTGCGGGTGATCGTCACCACCAACCGCAATCTGCCGGCGGAGGTTTCAGGGGGAGGTTTCCGCCAGGATCTCTATTTCCGTCTGAACGTCCTGCCGGTCGCCATGCCCCCGCTGCGGGAACATACCGAGGACATTGAAGAGTTGGCCCGACACTTCCTCAAGCAGGTCGCCGACCGCGAGGGGCGGCCGGTCAAGGAGCTGGAAGCCGAGGCCCTGGCCCTGATGCAGCGCTATCCGTGGCCGGGCAACGTGCGCGAGCTTCAGAACATCTGCGAGCGGGCCGCGGTTCTGACCAGGGATGAGACCATCCGGGCCTCGCTCATCGAGCCGTGGTTGATCGGTCAGCCCGGTGCCGAAGCCGCCGCGACGGAACGCAAGCCCGCGGCGATGATGGAGTTGGCCGA
Source organism: Phycisphaerales bacterium (assembly GCA_020345805.1). Lineage (GTDB taxonomy): Bacteria > Planctomycetota > Phycisphaerae > Phycisphaerales > SM1A02. The sequence continues at coordinate 1,326,571 of CP070772.1, forward strand.
CGCTCCGACCGTCGATGCCGACCGCACCGTGGGTGTGGTCTGCGATGGCGACCTTACCCTCAGCCAAATCGAGCGTGAAACCATCGTCGCCACCCTTCGCGCCAACGGCGGTCATCGCCAGAAAAGCGCCAAGGCCCTGGGCATAGGCGTTCGCACGCTGGGGCTGAAGCTCAAGAAATGGAAGGAGCTGAGTCTTGTCTCGCCCTCACTGTGAGTGCGGAAGAACGCGCAGGGATTGCCGACCCCGCGGGGTGAGGCGCGATTGTTGCGCTCCGGCGAGGGCGTGGTTCGATTCCCAGGCGACCCGCCCCGACGGTCCGTCGTTTGCTGCCGGTAGCCCGTGGCCCCGGCCTCAAGGAGTGGTCGTGGATGATTGACGGAGTGGTCAACGCCGATGCCATCCCCGTACTGGAGCGGCTCATGCAGTTCGCCGGCCAGCGCCATCGGCTCATCGTTCACAACATCGCCAACCTCGATACGCCGGACTACCGGCCGGTCGATGTCTCCGTGGCCGACTTCCAGGCGCAGCTCGGCGAGGCCATCGACCAGCGGAGGGCGGCCCACGGGGCCACCGGCGTAGAACTGCCCCTCGAAGATTCCAGTCAGGTCTCCTTCACCGCCGACTCCCTCAAGCTTCACCCCGAACCGGCCGGGGGCAACATACTTTTTCACGATGGCAACGACCGCAGCGTCGAGCGGATCATGCAGGGCCTGGTCGAGAACTTCATGGTGTTCCGCACCGCCTCGGAGTTTATCAAGAGCCGCTTCGACCTCATCAACACCGCGATTCGCGAGCGGCTGTAAGCTCGCGATGAACTTCGATCCCTGACCGACTGAACGGTCCCATTCCGACACCAAGCCTACCCATGTACGGTTCTCTGAACATCTCGACCTCGGCCCTGATCGCACAGCGCACGCGCATGAACGTGATAAGCGCCAACATTGCCAACAAGGATGTGCTCCTTAATGATCGCGGCGAATACGAGCCGTTCCGGCGCCGGGTGGCCCTGCTCGCGCCCGGCGATCCGGCATCCGGCTCCGAGGGAGGCGTGCATGTTCAGGAGATCATGCTTGATGAGAGCCCCCTCATCATGCGGTACGAACCCCATTCGCCACACGCCAACGCCGACGGCTACGTGGGGTACCCCAACATCAATCCCGTGATCGAGCAGATGAACGCGATGGAGGCTGCTCGATCGTACGAAGCGAACATCTCCGCCGTGGAGGCGACCAAGTCGATGATGTCGGCGGCCCTCCGCATTCTGGGCTGACCGCCTCCGGAGGGCCTCTAGGCAGATAGAGGATGAGAAACACCCATGAGTGACCCACTCGGACTGATCGGCAGCACGACCGGCGTAAGCCGCCCTGGTCCCGTCACGCCACCCATGGCCCCGGGGGTTACGGGCAGGGACCAGAAGCAAGGGCCGGCGTTCAAGGAACTGCTCATGCGGCAGATCAACCAGGTCAACGAACTGCAACGGGATGCCAAGGAGGCCATCGAGGACCTGGCTGCCGGACGACGCGACGACGTGGAAAGCGTCATCCTCGCCACCCAGAAGGCGGACACCGCCTTCCGAATGCTTCTGCAGGTCCGCAACAAGGTGATGAACGCCTATGACGAGGTGAAGCAGATGCGCGTGTGACGGACCGTTCTTGTTGACTGCGTCGGAGGTGTAAGGCCAGGAGGGCCGGAGCTTCGGACGTGACGATCCGCCGATCGGAAGGCACGGAGGCCTGCACGATGCTGGCACTGAACGAAACATTTCAAACCATCAAAGAGCGGTTGAGCGCCCTGAGCCTCACTGCCCGGCTGCTGATCGGCGCGCTGATGACCATCCTGGTGATGATGCTGGTGATCGTCGGCCTTGTGGCGGGACGCTCCGCCATGTCGCCGCTGCCCGTTTCCACGCTCTCCACCGAAGCGCGAACCCAATTGGTGAGCTACATGAACGGTCGCGGAATCGCCTGGGAGGAGCGCGGTGGGGATCTCTTCGTGGCCGCCGATCAGAAATACAACGTCCTTGGCGAGCTGGCCGACAGCCAGCTCATAGACGGCGGGCAGCTCGACTTTACGAAGCTGGTCGAGAACGACGATCCCTTCACGGATAAGGCGTCCAAGCGACGAAACTTCCTGATCGCGAAGAACAATGAGCTGGCTCGGATCATCAGCCGCATGCGGGACATCAGCCGCGCCTCGGTGATTATCAGCGAACCGGAGCGGCTGCACGGCCCGGGGAGCTTGCACGTCGAGTCCACCGCCTCGGTGCAGATTGACACAACCAGCGGCGAACCGAGCCAGAACAGTATCGACGCCGTGGCCAATCTTGTGGCCGGCGCCCATGCCGGCCTGAAGTTGGAGAACGTGAAGGTTGTCGCCAACGGCCGCCTCTGCGAGGTGAGGACCGAGGATCGCCTCACCGGCCGGCGCTACCTGGAGCAGAAGATCGAAACGGAAAGGCTGGCCAAGAAAGCCATCCGCGGCGCCGTGGGCTACATCCCCGGTGTCCTCATCGAGGTGAACGCCCAGGTTGACACTCGCCGGATTCACGAAACCGGCTTTGATGTTGACGACCCAAAGATCGGACCGCTGGAGTCCTCCAGCCGAACCGTCGAGAGGACCAATCAGGTAACCGCCGGCGAGGCCGGCGTGCGGGCAAATCTCCCCGCGGATGTCCCCGGGGCGGGCGGGCGCGACAGCCGCGATTCCGAAGAGCGCACCGCCGAGAAGACCGTGCCCGTTTTTCCCGGCGGGACCAAGGAGATCATCAACCCCACCGGCTACGCGTTGCAGATCAACGCCAGTGTTGGGGTCCCCGAGTCATACCTGGCGGGCCTGTACGGAAACCGGCATCCCGATGACACCGCGGAGCCCGACCAGACGGCGCTGGATGAGCTGATGGTGGAGGAAGAGGCCCGCATCAGGTCTGCCGTCAACGAGCTGATCGATACCGGGGCCATCCCCGACGCCGTGGAAGGGACCGTTTCGGTCTATGCGTTTCCCGACTTCGCCGTTCCCGCGCTGGGCGGCTTCGGCGGCGGTGTGGTCGGCGGGTCCGAGGCCGATGGGACCGGCTTCGGCGGGCAATTGGTGTTCGGTGATCTCATCAAAGGGGTCGGACTGGGATTCCTGGTCCTCGTCAGCCTCGCCATGATGTTCATGATGGTCCGCAAGGCGTCGGTGCGGCCGGAGTTGCCGACCGCCGAGGAACTGGTCGGCGTGCCCCCGGCCCTGGCCGAGACCGACTCGGACGTCGTCGGCGAGGCCAGTGAGGCCGATGCGGTTCTGGAAGGTGTGGAGATCGATGAGGACGCCCTGCGCCGCGGACAGATGCTTGATCAGATCAACGATACCGCCATCAACCAGCCGGACCAGATGGCGGCGCTTCTCAAACGCTGGATAAGAGTCGAGGAGTGATCCCGGCTCCCCACCACGCCGGCCGGCATGTGCCGACCGGACTTCTCCCAATCCTGCCACCGGCATCTTGCCAAGGAATCCCCAGTAATCATGCCCCTGAGGCCCGGACAAAAGCTGCCCAAGAACATCGATGAGATTGACGGCATCGCCAAGGCCGCCATTCTGCTGCTCACCATCGATCACGATGCGGCCGGCTCAATGTTGCGCGAGCTGCCCACGGAGATGGTGGAGGATGTCACCCGCACCCTTGCCTCGCTGGGCGACGTGCCGTCGGAACTGGTCGAGCAGGTGGTCGAGGAGTTCTACACCCTCCACATGGCCTGCCAATACGACAAGGAAGGCGGGCTGGATTACGCCCAGATGCTGCTGAAGGACTCGCTGGACCCGAGGGTGGCCGAGAAGGTCATCCAGCAGATTCAGACCCAGGTCCAGAAGACGCCCTTCTCCTTCATCCAGAAGGCGGAAAGCGAGAACGTCCTCACCTTCATCCAGGACGAGCACCCCCAGACCATCGCCATGATCATCAGCCACCTTGCCCACCACAAGGCCTCGGAGATCCTCGTCGGCCTGCCCGAGCAGAAGCAGATCGAAGTGGTCCGGCGGGTGGCCAACATGGAGCAGACCAATCCCGATGTGATCCGCGAAGTGGAGCGGGGGCTGGAGGCCAGGCTGAGCAGCATGCTCGTGCACTCCGTGGAGAGGGTGGGCGGGGTGGAGACCGTCGCCGAGGTGCTCAACCTCTGCGACCGGGCCACCGAGAAAGCCATCCTGGAGGGGATCGAGGCCGAGGATCCGGACCTGGTAGAGCAGATCCGGCGCCTCATGTTCGTGTTCGAGGACATCCTGCTGGTTGACGACAAGGGCATCCAGGCGGTGCTGAAGGAGATTGACAACGACGAACTCTGCATGGCCCTCAAGACCGCCAGCGACGACCTCAAGGACAAGATCTTCACCAACATGTCCGCCCGGGCCGCGGACCTCATCCGCGAGGACATGGAATACATGGGACCGGTGCGCCTCAGCGATGTCGAGGCCGCCCAGCAGCGCATCGTCGACGTCGTGCGGCGGCTCGAGGATGCTGGCGAGATCATCATCTCCGGACGCGGCGGCGACAAGGATCTGATCGTCTGACATTCAATCACACTCCCTCAGCCGGATACCTGAACGTCGGGGAACGAAGAATCGAGGAATCGCACCGTTCATGGCTCTCATCAAGCACGCCAAGGCAGAGAGTATGGCCAAGACCGCTCTGGTCCTCGATCTGGGAGATTTGCAGCGCGAGGCCGACCGGATCCTCGAGCGGGCTCAGCAAGAGGCGCAGACCATTCTGGGGGAGGCGGAAGCGCGTGCGGCGAAGATCGACGCTGCCGCCGGCGAGAAGGGATACGCCGAGGGGCACGCCCGCGGCCTCCAGGAGGGACGCGACCAGGGACGCCAGGAGGGACGCACCGAAGTCATCGAGCAGTTGAAGCCCCAGGCCGAACAGATCGCCTCAGGGTGGGCCGACGCCTTGGAGCGGTGGGATACCGATCGCAAGGAGATGTTCCTGGCCGCCCGCGGCGATGTGCTGCGCTTTGCCGCGGCTATGGCGGAGAAGATCATCTTTAGCGTGATCAAGACTGATTCGACCGTGATTGAGCGGCAACTGGCCGAAGCGCTGTCCCTCATCAGCCGCCCCACGTCCGTCCTCATTGCGATCAATCCGGAGGATCGCCCGGTCGCGGAGGCCATCCTGGGCACTCTGCTGGACAAAATCGGCCGGTGCGAGCAGGGCGAACTCGTCGAGGACGCCTCCGTGACCCGCGGCGGATGCCTCATCACCACCGCCGGCGGGTCCATTGACGCGACCATCGAGACGCAGGTCAGGCGCATCGTCGAGGCGCTCATGCCGGCTGCGGAGCCGCCTCTGCCTCCGGAAGCGCCGGAGCAAGATGCTGAGCCGGCGGGTGGCCCATGACGGTGCTCGGCCCACAGATCGAGGCCCTCAAACAGATCCAGAGCCGCCAGGTTGTCGGATCGGTGGCCACGGTCCGGGGCCTCAGCATCCTCGTCGATGACCTGCCCCTCCCCATCGGGTCGCTGGCGCGAATGGAGAGGCGAACCCACGTGCCGAATGCCGAGGGCCGGATTGTGCGCGGCGAAGTGGTCGGCTTCGAGGGACCGCGCAGCCTCCTGATGCTCTTCGGCCCGAGTCACGGCATCGCGCCGGGAACGCCCGTCATCGGCGAACAGGTCGCGCAGACCGTCCAGGTCGGCTCCAGTCTGCTGGGACGGGTGATTGACGGACTCGGTCGGCCGATTGACGGTAGGCCGCCGCCGCCCGATACCATCGCCCGACCTCTCCACGCTCCCCCGACCTGCGCGTTGAACCGACGGCAGATCGACGAGCCGATCCCCACCGGAGTGCGGGTCATCGACGCGATGGTCACTCTCGGCAAAGGCCAGCGGGTGGGCATCTTCTCCGGGCCCGGCGTCGGCAAGTCGACCCTGCTGGCGGTCATCGCCCGCAACACCGCCGCGGACGTCAACGTGATCGCCCTCATCGGCGAACGAGGTCGTGAGGTGCGGGAGTTCCTCGAGAACGCACTGGGACCGGAAGGCCTGGCCCGTTCGGTGGTTGTCGTCGCCACCGGAGATGAGTCGCCTCTGCTGCGCGTACGGGCCGCTTCCGTGGCCTGCGCCGTCGCCGAACACTTCCGCGATCTGGGCTCTGACGTGATGCTGATGATGGATTCGATCACCCGCCTCGCCCAGGCTCAGCGCCAGGTCGGCCTGACGGTCGGCGAGCAGCCCGCCACCAAGGCCTACACGCCCTCGGTCTTCGCGATGCTGCCGGTCGTTCTGGAACGGGCCGGAGCGATCGAGGGGGGCGGGACCATCACCGGCCTGTACGCCGTCCTTGTGGAGGGGGATGACATGAGCGAGCCGATCTCCGATGCGGCCCGCGGCGTGCTGGACGGCCACGTCGGCCTGGCTCGAAAGCTCGCCGCCAAAGGCCACTACCCCGCGGTCGACCTGCTTGATTCCATCTCCCGTGTCGCCGATGACGTCTGTGACGAACACCATGTCGCCGCCCGCCGACGGCTAATCACGTTGGCGGCGGCCTACGCCGAGGCCGAGGAGCTCATCAACATCGGCGCATACGCCGTCGGTTCCAATCCTGACTGCGATGCCGCCATCGCCATGAAGCCGGCTATCGACGCCTTTCTGAAACAGACGACCACCGAGAAGGCCGCGTATCCGGAAACCTGCCGCATGCTCATCGAACTGTCCGCCCAGATCGAGCGAACCTACGCCGAGCAGGCCGCCGTTCGTGCCGCTCCGACCGGAGTCGGTCCCCCGACGGGAGCGTGAACCGCGTCCTCAAGTCCTACTGCAGGCACCGCCGGGTGTGCCCGATTCCCGTTGCAGATCTAATCCGAAATCCCTGGCCCGTCAAACCTCACCTCCTGCTCCTTCACTCTCATGGCCCGATTCGTTTTCCCGCTTCAGCCCCTACTGCGAGCCCGGCGACGAGCCGAGCAGGCCCGGCAGCGCGCCGTGGCCGAAGTCGAGCGCGAGAGGTTGAGTCTGGAGGACCGGCTCCGTCGTCAGCAGCGGCAGATTGCCGAAGGCAAGCGCTGGCTGGGAGACCGCCTGGTGGGAACACTGGACGTGCCGGTATTGCGCGATCAGGCCGGTGCGACCATGCTCTTCATGCGCAAGGCCCAGCGGGTGGCCCTGGAACTGGCGGGAGTGCACCGGAGGCTGGAAGCGGTCCGGGCGGAGCTGATCGAGGCCACGAAACGGCGTCGGGCGATCGAGTTGCTGCGAGATCGACGATTTCAGCAATGGAAAGCCGATCTGGACAAAGCCGAGACCGCCGCCCTGGACGAACTGGCGGTGATCGCGGCCGCGCGAAGGGAGCCTGAGTCATGAAGAGTCTCTGGAACGCCGTGAGCTTTATGGCCGTCGTCAACCTCCTGGTCATGGCCATGCTGGCCGGCTGGCTCTGGCAGAGTCAGCGCCTCAGCACCGGCCGATTTCAACAGGTCAAGGATGTATTCGCGCTGACCATCCCCGAGCAGGAGGAGGCGGAAGCGAAGGCTGCCGCCGCTGCCGAGGCCGAGGCCCTGGAGGCCGCCGAACAAGCCAGACGCATCGACCCGCCCCTGTCCACCGATGAGACGCTCACCTATGTATCACGGCTCCGAGCCGAGGAGCAGCAGGTCAAGCGGCGCCTCGCCTCCGAACGGCAGGCCCTGGAAGAGGAGCTGATCCGGCGGGCAAGGATGCTGGACATGCGCGAAGCCCGGCTGAATGAACGGGACAGCGCGTGGAGGAAAGCCAATGCCGCCCAGCTGGAACGCAGGACCGACGTGCAGTTTCAGAAGGCCGTCAATCTCTACTCCTCAATGCCCCCCAGGCAGGCCAAGCAGATGCTCATCGAGCTTGTCAATCAGGGGGAGGTCGAACAGGCCGTCGGCTATATCGATGCCATGAACGAGCGAGCGGCGGCCAAAGTCATCAAAGAGCTCAAGGTCGCCGACGAGATCGTGTTGGCAACGGAATTGCTGGAAAAACTCAGGACCTTCGGCCTTCCGCCGGAGGATCCCGAGGATTCCCGTGATGACGATGCCGTTGCCAGCGCAGAGTAGCCCCCTGAATGTCTTCGCCCCTTCCAGCCGGCCGCAGCGGATGAAGCAGGCGCCGGTTGCCGAGCCCGATGCGGGCTTTCACGACACGCTGGCCGAAGCGCGTCAGCGCCGGTCATCACGCCTCGATCAAGCCGAAAACGGCCGTTCTGAAGGTCTTGAGCCGCATCGGCGCGCTGATCGGCCCGAACCCGCCGAGACGCGCGAATCATCGCCTCGCGAACCCGACTCGCGCGATGTGACCGCGGATCACAAGACGGATCAGTCAACTGACGCGCCCTCCTCGGCATCCGAATCGCAAGCCCCGATCGAGTCACCGCAGACCGGCGAAAGCCGCTCCGAGGCGACGGAAAACGCCGAGAGCAACGCCCAGCCGCGGCAGGAATCGGCCCAACCCGTCGCGCAACAACCGTCCGCCTCTGCGCAAGGTTTGCCCGCTCAGCCGCCCCCAGGAACAATGATCCCCGGCGGTCTCCCGCCGATCGGCACAGCCGAACCGACCAACCCATCGCCTCAGGCCGCAGTGCTTCCTGCCGAAGCCCCCCCCGACACCTCGGTCACTACTGAACCGCAAAGCACAACTGCGGCCGGGCCGATCGTCACGCCGGCTGCAACGGCAGACTCCGTGATTGGTCCGACGGCGCAACCGGCGGCCGGTTCGGCAGACACGTCAAGCGACCTGCCTGCCGCAGATCAGGATCGGCCGAACGCCAAACCCGCCGAGCGATCGCAGCCGGCCGTGGCCCCCGATATCCGGGAGCCGACGCGACCCGCCGAGCGACCGACCTCAGCGCCGTCGACCGTCGCGCAGACATCGTCCGACCCACTGACTCACACTCTCCAGGATCAGACGCCGACTGAGCGTGACGCGACCGGCGAGGAGCGGGAATCAAACGGAGACAACCGGCAGGCAGGACGGTGGGCGCTGCGCGGCGAAGCAGCCACAACCGTCCCTGCCGCGGTGGCCCGCGCCGCACAGGTTGACGCGGCTGTTCGACTGGAGAACGCCACCGCTCAGGCTCCGGGGGCTGAAATGACCGGTCGCGCGACCGCCGCCGTGATACAACACGGGCAGATGCCGGTCGACAACGGCGGACTGGAGGGGCAGTCGAACGGACGCGAGGAGCATTCCGCCGGCGGGGCGAGGAATCTGGCCGAAGCGCCCTTCACCGCCCGGGTGATCCGCGGTCTTACCGCCGTGATCAACCAGCGGGGTGGGGTGATGAACATGCGCCTCCAGCCGCCGGAGCTGGGCGACCTCAGAGTGCAGATGACCATCGCCCGCGGACAGGTCTCTGCGCAGTTCCATGTTTCCACCGCGGAAGCCCACGCCCTGCTGAACAAGAGCATGGCTTCCCTGCGGGCGGCCCTGGAGAGTCACGGGCTGAACGTCGAGCGCCTGCACGTTCATTCACCGCCCCCAAGTCAATCGCAGGACATGCGGCATGAGGACCCCGAGCAGCAGCAGCAACAGGCCCGGGGGCATGCCGATGCCGGCGGGGGGCAGAGCCGCGGCCGCAGCAATGGCGATGAATCGCTCAACCATCAAACCGCCGCCCGTAAGCCCTCCGATCGCTTTGCCGAGGCGTTTGCATCCGCACCCGCGGTTGCCGAGACCGCTGGAGAGAACTCATGAGTCAGATCTCCACCTACAACAGCATCAACGGCGCCGCCCAGCGCACCAACACGAGCCAGTTCAGCGAGATGACGTCCGAGGACTTCATCAAGATCATGTTCACTGAGCTGACGAATCAGGACCCCTTCGAGCCCAACGATTCGCAGGCCCTGCTGGACCAGATCAACACCATCCGCTCCATCGAATCGGACATGGCGTTGTCCGACCAGCTTGAGACCATGGTGACGGAGAACCAGCTTGCCTCCGCCAGCAACCTGATCGGCAAGTTCGTCGGCGGTCTGTCGGACGACGCCGGCCGCGTCGCCGGCTATGTCGTGTCGGTCATCCGCCAGGGCAACGAGGTGGCCGTGGAGCTGGACACCGGCTGGGTGATCCCCGCCGAGAACATCGAGACGATCATTGACCCGTCCCTCTTCGAGGATCCCGGCACCGGCGAACCGGAACCGGGCGAAGGCGAGGACGGCTGAGCAGTAAAGAACCGCCCGGTACCTGAGAGCGACCGACCATGCCGATCGATCCGGCCCAACTTCTGAAGCGGTTGGAACCGCCCGTCCGCCCCGGTGCCGCGGGCGGACCTCGCCAGGTGCCGCGGGTTCCGATCGAGCAGCAGAGCTTCGATCAGCTTCTCACCCTGGTCACGCGGGGAGACGTCCAAAGCGACCGGCCGGTCGATCTGGCCTTCGTGCCGGAAGAAGAGATAACCGAAGAGCAGATGTCGCGACTGGCCGCGGCCGCCGACCTGGCCCAGAGCCGCGGGGCGCGCCGGGCGGTGATGCTCATCGACGGTCGCGGACTCCTGATGAATGTGCAAGGGCGGGCGGTGGAGACGGAGCTTTCCGCGGGGGAGGAGCGGGTGTTTCAGAATGTGGACGCGGCGGTGTACGTCGCCGGCGAGGAGGAGGGGCTCGACGAAGCGCCGCGCATGCCCGGGGCGGGGGTGATTCCGCCCGCCGTCGCCGCTCAGATCGAAGCGGCACGGGATTCGCACAACGTTCCGGGGGGAGCAGAGCTTACCAGAGCAGATTCGGCCGGCCGTTCGGTCGCCTGATTGACGGAGGAATGCCATGGCTTCCACAACTGCGATGTTCACCGCACTGTCCGGGCTTGCCGCCGCCTCACGCCAACTGGACGTGATCGGCAACAACATCGCCAACGTGAACACGACGGCGTTCAAGAGCAACCGGATGATCTTCGCCCCGACCTTCAGCCGGAACTTCTCGCTGGGCACCTCTCCCAGCGACACCACCGGCGGGACGAACCCCGGGCAGATCGGTCTGGGGGTCTCCATCGCCGGAACCCAGCGCAACTTCAACAACGGGGCCATCAGCGCCACCGGCGTGGAGACGGACGTGGCCGTCGAGGGCGACGGGTTCTTCATCGTCACGGTGGGGGGCGAGCGCTACTTCACCCGCTCCGGAGCCTTCCAGCGCAACGAATCCAACGATCTGGTGACCATCTCGGGAGCGAGGGTGATGGGCTACGCCGTCGATGACGAGTTCGACATCGTGGAGGGCAACCTCGTCGAACTCAACATCCCGGTCGGAACGCTGACCCTCGCCGAAGCGTCGCGGAACGTCATTTTCAACGGCAACCTCAACGCTTCCGGCCCCGTCGCCACCACCGGCTCGATGCACCTGTCACGGGCCTTCTACACCGATGCGGGCCTGACCACGCTGCTGAACACGGCCGCCTACGACCTCACCGTGGCGGGCAACGACCTCTACATCGATGATGGTGCCGGCGGTTCCTTCCTCGCCCTCCAGGGCGGAGATCCCGGACCCATCATCACCGTCAACGGAATCGAGAAGGGCGGCAAGGATGTCGGCGAGCACGTCTTCCAGTTCACCACCGGCGCCGCCGCCGACGGAGTCGATGCCACCGGCACCACGCTGCAGGATTATCTGGACTGGCTTGAGGACGTGCTGGGTCTTGATTCGACCGACCTCGGCGGACACGATCTCGGCGGCAGTGCCGAACTGGACACCGCCACCGGGCAGATCGTCATCACCGGCAATGAAGGCACCGTGCAGGATCTGGTCATCGACACCACCGACGTAACCGTCAGCAACAACGGGGCCGGCATCAACTCTCCGTTCGTGATGTCCAAGACGACCGAAGCCGACGGCGAATCCATCCGCACCAGCTTCGTGGTCTATGACTCGCTCGGCACGCCCCTTACCATCGATCTTACGTTCGTGCTTCAGGAGACCGTTGACGGCAGCGGCACAGTCTGGGAATTCATGGCCGAGTCGGCCGACAACGCAACTCAGGAACGCGTCATCGGGCTCGGGCTCGTCATCTTTGATGCCAACGGAAAATTCGTCTCGACCAGCAACGAGGCATTCTCAGTCGCCCGGGACAACGGGGCGGTAAGCCCCCTCACGGTGTCCATGGAGTTCGATTCGGGCACCGACGCCATTTCCGCCCTGACCGATTCGGCCAGCAATCTCGCGGCCGTGCATCAGGACGGCTCGCCCATCGGCACCCTGAGCATCTTCTCCATCGGAGAGGACGGCATGATCACCGGGTCCTTCACCAACGGGCTTACCCGCACCGTAGGCCAGATCGCCCTGGCCAAGTTCTCCAATCCCGAAGGACTCGCCGACGTGGGCAACAATCTCTTCCGCGTCGCTCCCAACTCCGGCACGCCCATCATCACCAGCCCCATGGAGTTCGGCACCGGCCGGCTGCTCGGGCAGGCCCTGGAGCTGTCCAACGTCGATCTCTCCCAGGAGTTCATCAACATGATTCTGGCCTCGACCGGATACAGCGCTTCCGGCCGAGTCATCAGCACCACCAGCGAACTGATCGATCAGCTTCTTATCCTCGGAAGATAGCAATCATTCCTCTCTCTGAAACGGAGGGGGGAACGATTCATTCCCTGACGGCGACCTTCCCATGATTACCGTCACCCGACTCAACGGAAAACCGATTGTGGTCAATGTGGAATTGATCCGCACCGTGGAGGAGAACCCCGACACCACGATCACCCTCATCAACGGCGATCACATGATCGTCAAGGAATCGATGTCGGAGATCGTGACAAAATCGATCGACTACGGCCGGCATCTGCGGCGGCTGATGTCGCCATCCTGAACCGCCCGACGTTGCGATTGCCGGCCGCGCCGCGCCCGGGACGGCCTATGGAATCGGATACCAGCCGCTGTCAATCCCTGCGGAACGTGGTGCGGGTCATGATCAATTCCAGCGTCTGACAGACCGTGTCCACGTCGCGCTCCGTCATGCGGGTGAAGAACGGCAGGGCGAGGGTGCGCCCGCTGACCGATTCGGCGATGGGGAAATCGCCCGGGCGATAGTGATACTTCAGCCTGTAGTACGGCAGCAGGGGAATGGGGGGGAAGTAATCACTGGCCCCCAGCTCATGCCGGCGCAGACCTTCGATGATCTCCGCGCGGTCGTCCGGCGTGTAGCGGTCGCTGAGCCGCACCACGTACACGAACCAGCTCATGAAGGTATCGGGCTCGACGCTGGGGAGCATCAGGTCGGGATTCCCCATGAGGCGGCGGGTGTAGGCCTCCGCCACCGCCTGCCGGGCTTCGATGAGCTCATCCAGCCGGCGCATCTGCGCGGCCCCGAGTGCGGCGGCCAACTCGCTGAGGCGGAAGTTGTAGCCCAGGCGTTCGTGATTGAGCCAACTGCCCGTGCCGGAGCCGGACTCCATCGACTCGCTCGGCCGGCCGTGGTTGCGCAGCGAACGGCAGTTGGCGGCGAGACGATCGTCGTCGGTCACGATCATCCCGCCTTCTCCGGTGGTGATCTGCTTGTTGGGATAGAACCCGAAGGCCGCCACCCGGCCGAAAGCCCCCACCGGCTCGTTGCCGATGCGGCCGCCCAGAGCCTCGGCGCTGTCCTCGATGAGGGGGATCTCGTACTTGGCCGAGAGGGCTACCAGTTCGTTCATTCCCGCCGGGTTGCCGAACACCTCCACCCCGATGATTGCCCTGGTCTTGGCCGTGATCTTGCGCTCCACCTCAGATTTCTTCATGTTGAGCGTACGGGGATCGCAATCCACGAATACGGGCCTGGCACCGACATACTCGACGCAGTTGGCCGAGGCCACGAAGCTGAAGGCGGGGGTGATGACCTCATCATCCGGGCCGATACCCAGGGCCAGGAGGGCAAGATGCAGCGCGCAGGTTCCGCTGCTGACTCCGATAGCGTGGGCCCGCCCCGCGCGCTGGGCGACCAGTCGCTCGAAGTCTTCAAGCCGAGGGCCGATGCTCAGACGCCCGCTGCGTAGAGTCTCGACCACCGCGCGAATCTCGGCATCGGTGATGTCAGGAAGACTGAGGGGGATAGCGGTGGACACGGCGGGAAGCGAACTCCGGTTTCGGTCTGGGGGTTACTGGCGGTCGGCGAGGATTCGGCTCAGGGCGCTGTCCAACTGGTTCGTGAGCTTGAGGTACAACCAGGCCGCCTGCACCTGGAGAACGTCGCTGACTCTTCCGCCTCCGGCCGCGATCACGCCCAGCTGGCGGGAATCCGCCTCCGAAAGCGTCTCGGCGTGCTTGGCGATGAGCAGCAGAGTCAGCGAATCGGCCCGGCCGGCCCCGATCCGGCGCAGCTTCGCCGCCGCCTCGCCCGCCGCCGCCGACCTGGTCTCAAACAGCCCCAGCAGGATCGCCTGCTGGGTGAGGCTGTCGTCTTCGGCGCTCGCCAGACGCTCCAGCAGCGTGCCGCGGTCGATCTCAAACAGCCGCGCCGCGGCCAGCTTGGCCATGGTGATGCGCTCGGACTGCAGCGGCCGATCGGCCTCGGCGGTCTCGATCACGTGCAGGTAGATTCTGGCGGCCTGGTCCACGGGGAGGTCCGGCGCGGTTGACAGCACCCAGTCGGCGGATCTGAAGTGCCCCATCTCCAGCAGGTCGATCAGGGGCTGAGTGGCGTCCTCGCCGCTCGACACCGCCTTGCCCGCTCGGATCATGCGCTCCAGCAGCTCATCGTCGGCATGGAGGCGGTCGTAGGCCGAGGAGGGTACGTCCGGTCCCGCCTGCATCAGCAGCAGCGCGAACCGAACGGACTTGCGATGGGTCGGCGCATCGCCGAGAAAGCGAGTCCAAAGGGGGACTCCCCTCTCCGGGTCCAGCTTCAATATCGTAAACAGGCCCCAGTAGCCCACGTCCTCGTCGGAGTCCGGATCCTCGATGACCTGCCGGACCCAGCTCAGCAGGGCGGTGAGGCGGTACTGGCGGATGACATCGAAGATCCAGAGCAGACGCGGCTGCCGGATGCGCTTCAGCCCCTCGCTCAGCTCCCGTCGGTATGAGCTGAATGCGGCGTGGTCGCCGCATTGGGCAAGGAAACAGGAAGCCATTCCCTTGACCGGGTCTGCGGATCCGGCCAATCGGTTCAGCTCCTCCAGGTCCGGCTCCTCCCCCAGAGACAGCAGCTCGCCGATCAGCATCACTCGTGCCAGAGGCGGCAGGTCCTCCCACGCCAGCAGCTCCGTCATCTCCTCCGGCCCGATGAGATCCATGTCCAGCGCGCTGGGGATGACCTGCTCCTGGGCTGCGGGAGCGGCCCGGGTGACGAGCCAGGGATCCAGGCGCTGATCCTCGTCGATCTCCGCCAGCCCCAGGATGGCGTGAACCTGAACCTGCCACTCGGCGTGCTGGGCGAGCTGATGAAACAGCGGCTGAAGCGTGGGATCGCGAAGCTGCCGCAGCGAGAGGAGGAGGCGCAGATGGCTGCCGTCACGCTGCTGGATCACCGCGCGGCGAAGATGGCGAATCGACGCGTCCAACGTGTCGGCGGCGGCCGTCTGGCACGCCGCGGTGATTGTCAGCACCGCCACCGCAGGAAACGGGATCAGGCCGATCCAGCGCCTCATGATCGGACTATAGCCGATTGTCGGCGTTCGCGTGCGGAAGGCCGGACGAATCAGCGCTTGTTGTGTCCGGCGGCGGCCTGACGAATGGCCCGGGCCGTCTGATCCACAAGCTCCTTCAACTCCATCGGTTCCTCCCCGCCGCCCGGGTTGACCGCGACATTCTGCTCAAGTTGCTTTCGAAGCCGCTGGGCTGCGGTGTGGATCGTCGAGTGATGAACGCGACCGAGAGCCTCGGCGATTTCCGGATAGCTGTGGGTGGTCAGCTCCCGGGCGAGATGCGCTACGAGCCCGCGGGCCAGCACCACCCGGCGATGCCGGCTCGAACCCATAAGGTCGTTTCTCTGCACGCCCAGGGACCGGCAGACAACCTCGACCACGGTCGCCATCCGGATCGGGCCGGTAGAGTTTCGGCTTTCGTTCCTGAACAGCTGCTGGACAAGGGTCGTGCCGACTTCACGCAGCCCCGGAGAGTCTGCCCGCCGACAGATATTGTTCAACGGCACGTCGGGGGCCGACGCGGCGAGCGTGGCCAGGGCCGACAGCTTCGTGATCGCCCCTTCCAACTCGCGCACGGATCCGAGGCAGCGGGATGCGATCAGCTCCGCAGCGGCGTCGTTCACCTTCAATCGTCGCACCGGGGCCAGGCGGTGGATCAGCTCCAGACGCGTCTGGCGGTGCGGGGGATCGATCTGCACCACCATGCCCGAGAGGAACCGGCTGATCAGGGCCTGGCTGAAACGCTTGATGTGGCGGGGATGCTCGTCGGAAGCGAGCACGATGCGCGATCCGGTCAGGCCGATCTCGTCGATCGTGTGCAGAAACTCGTTCTGGGTGCGGAGCTTGTTGGCCAGGAAGTGCACGTCGTCGATGGCCAGCAGGTCCAGCCGGCGCACCTTGCGGCGGAACCTGTCGAGAGTGTTGTTGCGCACCGCGGCGATGTACTCGTTGGTGAACTGCTCGCCCGTGACGTACCGCACCGCCGAGCGGTATCCCGTCAAGCTCGCATAGCGCCGGCATATGCCCTGGAGCAGGTGAGTCTTGCCCAGACCGCATCCGCCGTGAATGAACATGGGCGAGCAGCCCAGGGCGTCGCTCTGTTGAGCGATGCGGCAGGCGGCGGCGAAGGCCAGCC
This sequence comes from Phycisphaerales bacterium, assembly GCA_020345805.1. Taxonomy (GTDB): domain Bacteria; phylum Planctomycetota; class Phycisphaerae; order Phycisphaerales; family SM1A02. The sequence goes on from CP070772.1 coordinate 1,343,239, forward strand.
GGTTGCTGGGACCGACCACGAAGTCCTCCAGTTGCCGGAACCTCCGCCGATTCCCGCGGTGGCCTTCGCTCCGGCAGGGCAGGTCCGGGGCGCCGCCGCGGGGCAATTCGGAGACGCCCGGGCCGGTGCGATGCGGCTTCTCCGGGCTCGTGCGGTGACCGCTCGGACGAGCCCCGTCCCGCCGTCCGCAGACGTCGGGTGCCACATGCACCGTGATCTCGGCCTGCTCGCCGAGCATTTCGCGGGCCACGCCCCGAAGGTCGCGGGAGAAGTGGGCGTCTATCCATCGGGCCACAAACTGGCTGTCGGTGGCCACTTCAACCGTCTGACCATCGACGCGGAGCTCGGCGTGGCCGAACCACATGTCGTACTTGTGCGAGCCGATGCGGTCGGCCAGCTTCTCGGTGAAGCATCGAGCGGTGGGATGAGCAGTGGTGGAGCGGGTGGTGATGGCTTGGTGGGAACCGGCCACGGGCCTTTCCTCCTGGCGGGACGTCCTGGTCCTCGGATCGAGGCGGCGCTTCACGGCCGCTTCGAGGACGCACGCACAGCGTGGAGTCAGTGCCGGTCGCACAGACTCTCGGCCGCGCTCTACCTGGATCTAACAACGGGTCCGTCCGATTCAACCGGGCCGGCGAGTTTGCCCCTCGCCACGCCATCAAGTGCCCAGCCCCCTTCGGTGCCCGTCGAAGGTCGACTTTGCCCGGACGTGATGCGGAAAAAAGGACTGTCGCTTCCCGATCACCCGACCGACGGACACGCTTCTCTGGGCGTGATGGATTCTCTGGTGTGGTCGTCCTTCCTTGGACGGCGCGGTAAAAGTACGGTCACCGAGCTGATCGCTCAAGGGGTGTGGCTCGCGTGGCGAACAGCTTTCGGAACGAAACGCCGATGCCCGTAGGCAAAGACAGGGGTATTTTTTTTTCTCCACCGCGTTGCACGGCGGTTGTGGCCTGACGGTGGAAAACCGGTCCTCTGACGGCTAACAACCGGCGCTCTCTGGCTTTGCCTCAGATTGTGCGCTCGGCCTGCGGCGCAGCGAGCGAATCATCGCCACGCGACGACCGATGCTGTGAAAACCCTCGCTGCGATAAAGCGCCAGGGCCGGAGCGTTTCGTTCATCGGCGGCCACGGTGACGGTTCTCTCCTCGCGGCCCGCCAACAGCCCCAGGCCGTGACGAAGGAGGCTTCTTCCCAGGCCTTTTCCCCGGGCCCGCAGAGCCAGCCCCACATAGACCAGCTCCACCGTCTCCTGTCCCGCAGCGGGGTTGAGCAGCAGTGCGCCGCTGGGCTGATCCTCGACATACAGCAAGGTCCACAGCGCGGGCTCGAACGCGCCCGTGGCACGGTGCCCCTCGAGAATGTCATGGGTATCGCGCAGGCCGGTCAGTCCCGGGCAATCCAAAGTCTGCTCGTAGCTGGCGTTAAGGATCTCGACAAGATCGTCTCGGCGGGATTCGTCGTACGGCCCGACTCGGACCTTCACCGGCCAGACCGGTTGGGGGATCTTGCCGGGACGCGGAACCGGACGCTGGAAATAGCTCAGGATGGCCAGCTCCACGAACCGCCCGGCCAGAAAGGCTTCCCGGTCCAGAAGATCCGCCGGTTCGGGCAGCGACTGAACCAGATGCAGGCCCCCCTCGGTCAGCTTGCCGCAGGCGTGGTCAATCACCCTGCCCACCGATGCGGCCTGCTCAGGTGAGGCAGGGCGGGTGGTGAACATCATGGCCGTTCGGCCCGCGTTCGGTACCGCAAGCACGGTCTCCGTGATCCGGCCCTGCTCATCCAGGTTGGACCACAGGTACTCCAGCGAGAGGCCGGTCTCGCGGGCGTAATCCAGGAACTTCCGGGCGTGGAGTCGGTTGTCCGTTCCCGGGGGAGCCACCAGCCGCTCGATGGCCTCCAGATGCCGATCCTCCCCCACCTGGAGGATAGGGCCGCCGGACGTTCGGCGACCGGGATCGGGTCGATGAGGATCTGTTTGCCTCAGGTTCATCGGATCGGCGCGTTGCTCCAGGCGCTTTGCGCATTAGAATAGTCGGTCTTGCCCCCTGAGGAGAGCGACCATGACCTGGTCCCGCCGAATCGTCCGTATACGTCCGCTGCACGTGCTTGCCGCCTCCCTCTGCGTCCTCGTGCTGGCATGTTCCGTTCTGGCCTATCCCAAGCCCGCCCAAGTCCCCTATCGCTGGGAGCTGACCTTCGAGCCGGGTGACCTGCGGCTGTACGTCGATACGGAAACCGGCCTGTCCTACTGGTATTTCGCTTACAAAGTGACCAACCGCACGGGCAAGGACCAGATCTGGGCTCCGACCTGCACGCTGTTCACCGACGTCGGCGAGATCATGAAATCCGGCCGCGGAGTGCCCTCCCGGGTGACCGGCGACCTGCTGGAACTGCTGAGCAACGAGTTCCTGCAGAGCCAGAACGCCATCATCGGCGAGATCCGGCAGGGGGCCGAGCACGCCAAGGAAGGACTGGTGGTCTGGCCGGCCAGGAATCTCACCGTGAACGAGCTTTCCCTGTTCGTGGGCGGCATCAGCGGGGAGACGGTCCGGGTGGCCAACCCCCTTACCGGCGAGCAGGTCATCCTGCGCAAGACCCTGCACCGCGATTACCTCATCCGCGGCGACGCCCTGGCCCGCGGCAGCAAGCCGGTGGAATTGGTCGACGAGAACTGGATTCTTCGCTGACGCCTCCATACACTCCCCGGCCTCGCACCGCCCGACCCCCGGCGGGACAGGCTCGGTAGCTTGACAAGGACTCCGGAGCGAAACCATGGCGCACAAAAAGGGACAGGGATCCAGTCGAAACGGCCGCGACTCCAACCCCAAGTTCCGCGGCATCAAGCTGTACGGCGGGGAATCGGCCAAGGCCGGCTCAATCATCGTCCGGCAGTGCGGCACCCGCTTCAAGCCCGGATACCTTGTTCGTCGAGGCAACGATGACACGCTCTTCGCCACCGCGGCCGGCGAGGTCCGCTTCCGCGGACGGTTCGTGGATGTGATCCCCGCCGACCCGTCGATTCCCAGGTTCACCGCCGTGGACAAGGCCGGCGCCGCCTGAGCCACGCTTCGTAAGCTCCCGAAGCGGCTGCAATACGATCAAACACTCCGCGGGGCGTTCACTGACGCTCCGTGTTTTCGTCTACGATTGATCCCCGGCTCCGGCCTGCCCGCACCGGTGCTCACCGCCGCCTTTTCGACATTTCGACGTTTCGACGTTTCACCCATGCTCATCGATCGCGCCACCATCTTCGTCCGCTCCGGCAAGGGCGGCGACGGCTGCGTCAGCTTCCGACGCGAGAAGTACATCCCCAAGGGCGGCCCCAACGGCGGCGACGGTGGCAAGGGCGGCGATGTCATACTCCAGGGCGATGCCTCCCTCACCACCCTCCTGCCCCTCACCCCGCGACCTCACTACCGGGCGAAGAACGGCCGCCCCGGCCAGGGCAAGTCCAAACATGGGGCCGACGGCGAGGACCGCATCGTCAAAGTCCCGCCCGGCACCCTCGTCTATGACAAGGACACCGCCGAGCTTCTCGTGGACATCACCGCCCACGGCCAGCGTTTCGTCGCCGCCCCCGGCGGCCGCGGCGGATGGGGAAACGAGCACTTCAAGTCCGCCACCAACCAGACTCCCCGCGAGGCCACGCCCGGCGAGCCGTGGATCGAACGCACGCTCCGCCTGGAGCTGAAGCTCATCGCCGATGTCGGCCTCATCGGCAAGCCCAACGCGGGCAAGTCCACCATGCTCCGGGCGGTCAGCCGGGCCACCCCCAAGGTCGCCGACTATCCCTTCACCACCCTCTCGCCTCACCTGGGCATCGCCGAGCTGGCCTCGGGCGGCGGCGAGCGGCGGCTGATGATCGCCGACATCCCCGGCCTCATCCAAGGCGCCTCCGCCGGGGCCGGCCTCGGCCACGACTTCCTCCGACACGTCGAGCGCACCAAGCTGCTGGTGCACGTCTTAGATGTCTGCCCCTTCGACGAGAGCGATCCGGCCGACAACTACGCCGCGATCCGCGGCGAGCTGGCCAGCTACTCATCCGCACTCGCCGAGAAGCACGAGATCATCGCCTTCAACAAGATCGACCTCGTTCCCGCCGAGGAACGGGCCGAGGTGCTGGGCGGCCTGTTGGAGAAACTTAGCCTGCCCGACGCTGATCCGCCTCTCGTCACCAGCGGCGCCACCGGCGAGGGAATGACCGAACTGCTCGAAGCCTGCTGGCAAGCGCTCGGCCGCAATCAGCCCGCTCGCTGGCGCTCCGCCGGTGAAACCTGAACAGCCCCACCCCGCGCGAAGCTGCCGACTATCGACAGCTTGCTTCGCCTGAGGCGTCCAGTGTCCGGATACGCGTGAATGGGGAGTGGGGGGTAAGTGGGGGGTGGGGGGCGGAGACGGCTTGATGCGGGAAATTCCCAGGCGCTTCATCCTGACCTTCATCCTGGCCGCGTTGATTGCGCATCACGCCTTCGCACAGGATCAATCGCCCCCCGCGCCCGCACAGGCCGAGTCTTCCACCGCCCCCCTCTGGACCGAAGCCTCCGAAACCGAACGCGCCACCGTCACCCAGCTCCTCGAATCCCCCGACTGGCCCTTCCGCGCCTTCGGCCTGTTGCGCCTCGAGCACTACCGGGGCGATGAGATTGAATCGCTTCTCGCGCCCCGCCTTGCCGATGAGGCCTGGCAGGTGCGCTGCTTCG
>CP070772.1:1348044-1387085 GCA_020345805.1 Phycisphaerales bacterium
GCGTCGCCGAAGATCACGTAAGCCGGCACGCTCCGCTCGCGGGCAATCTCCCGGCGGAGATCGCGCAAGCGCTCGAACAGAGCTTCATCCACGCCCTCCCAGGAGACCTCGGCGAGGCGGGTTTTCTGCATCGGGCCCGCCGCCGGCTCGACCAGATGCACTTCCCGCTCACCCCGCAGAACCGCCATCGATTCCTCGTTCAACTGCAGCACCGGCCGGTCGCCTTCCGTGCGCGAAATCAGGCCCTGGTCAACGAGCTGATAGACGAGATTGGTCAGCGTTTTCTCGGTCAGGTCCGCAAGCAGGCCGTAGGTGGTCAGTTGATCGTGCCTGTTCCGCCGGACCTGCTCGGTCTCCGCGCCGCGCAGAACCTGGACCGTGTAACCGACACCGAACCGCTGGCCGAGTCGATAGATGCAGGAGAGGATCTTCTGCGCGATGGTCGTGCCCTCGTCCATGCCTTCGACCTCTCCCAGGCACACATCGCACGCTTCGCAGTTGGGCTCTTCGTATTTCTGCCCGAAGTAGCGGCTCAGTGCGCGGTGCCGGCACCGAAGAGTCCCGCACAGGCCGCGAATGTGATGCAACAGTTCGAGCTGGGCGGCGGTAACCTCCTCCGGCTCATCCGCGTTCTGGGCGCCGAGGGTGAAGATCCGCTGCCACTTGATGGCATCGGCGGCGGAGTAGAACAAAACGCACTCCGCCTCCAGGCCATCCCGGCCGGCCCGGCCGGTCTCCTGCTGATAGTGCTCGATCGACTTGGGCATCGCGGCGTGAATCACGCACCGAACGTCGCTGCGGTCGATTCCCATGCCGAAGGCGACAGTGGCCACCACCACGTCCAGCCGCTCCTGGGCGAACGCTTCCTGAGTTTTCGATCGCTGCTCCTTCTCCATCCCGGCGTGATACGACGCGGCATTCACGCCATTGGCCCGGAGAAACTCCGCCAGATCCTCCGTCTCCTTACGGGTGATGCAATAGACGATCACCGCCTCGCCGGCGTGACGGCGAATGACCTCCAGCACCTGCATGTATGCATCCACGCTGGGGATGATGCGATAGACGAGGTTCGGCCGGTCGAATCGCCCGACGAGCACTTGCGGATCGGTGAGCCCGAGTTGGGCGATGATGTCCGTCTGCACGCGTTGGGTGGCGGTTGCCGTGTATGCGTGAACGCTCGCCCCCGGAAAGCGCTCCTTGAGCAGCGAGAGTTGTCGGTATTCCGGTCGGAAGTCGTGCCCCCAGTGACTGATGCAGTGCGCCTCATCGATCGAGAAGACCTGCACATCGCGCCGGGCGAGGAACTCCAGGAAGCGGGGCGTGACCAGCCGTTCGGGCGAGATGAACAGGAGGCGGTAGCGGCCTTCGCTCATGCCGCGGCGTACTTCGTCACGATCGCCGGAGGTGAGGTTGCTGTGGACCGCCGCGGCGGGATAGCCGCACTGGCGGAGGCTGTCCACCTGGTCCTTCATCAAGGAGATCAGGGGTGACACGACCACGTCCATCCGTCCCCCGACCACAGGCGGCACCTGATAACACAGGCTCTTGCCCCCGCCGGTGGGGAGTACGACGAGCGAATCCCGCTGCCGGAGGCCCGCGTCGATCGCCTCGGCCTGCAGAGGCAGAAGCGAGTCGTATCCCCAATACCGCTTCACCGCCGCGAGGACCTCGGCGGTCCGATCGCATTGGTCAACAGAGGTTGCGGAACCGGCCATGGCGGAATGATACCCCGAACATTTCCCGTACGCAAGTGCCGTGCGTCGGCCTCCCGCGACCCTGTCATGCTCTCCGCGGTGGCCTCGTCTGCCGCGCCTGGACAGGTCTGCGCCGCATGAAAGAAACCTGAAATTGGACCTGTCCCGTTTTCAGTTTCTTTCAGGGGGAAAGAAAAGAGCCGCTGCGGGGGCAGCGGCTCTGTTTGGGTTCGCTTCGGCGCGATGCGCGCCTCAGAAGCGGGTGCGGCTCAGCGCCGTCGATTCTCCCACTTCCAGTCCGGGATCTTCCAGTCATCCAGCCAGGCAGGCACGCCCATGGGAGCGGCCCCGCCATTCAGGGCTGAGATGGAAGCCGTGAGGATCTGGTAGGTGAAGGTGGCACTGTGGATACCGAAGCTGCCGTCGCTGTGGACGAGCAGGTAGTTCCAGCCGCTCTTGATCAGAACCGGGTCGGCGAAGTCATAGAACTGGCCGAGCAGCTGGTAGTTGGCATCGAGAATATCGATGTCACTCATGCGGTACGGGCCATAGGTGGTGTTATCCGTGAAGGTCACGGCCATGGCCTGGCGTCCGTGGGACTCCGTGAACTCGACGGCCAGAACATCGGCCACGTCCATGATCTGGGCCTCACCGTTGAGATCGATGATGTTGCCAAGACCGGTCTGCTCGCCGATGTAGGCGATCAGGGCGTCCTCGATGGCAACCAGGAGGATCTCCAGGGTGTCCTCGACACCGGCCTGGATGGCCTCACCCTCAAAGCCTCCGCCGTGGCATTCGGAACAGATGTCCGTGCTGGCGGAGAACTCGTGGTTCGTGCCGCCGAGGTTGTAAGAAAGATCCTCGGGCGGATCCGTCACCTCCATGTGGCAGTTGGTGCAGGTGTCGGTCAGGAACGAGTGATTGGCCCGGAACCCGACCGGCACCAGATAGGCGTTCTCGCCCATGAGCAGATCGGTCTGCGTTGGACCGTGGGGAGCACGGGCTGCCTCAGAAGTGCCATAGATGTCATCGAAGTTGCTGTCGTTGCGCAGACCACGGCGGGAGTTGTGGCAGGTCATGCAGATCGCGCCACGCCCCACGCCGTAGGCCGTGAAGCCGGAAAGCAGCGGCGGAGTGTGGCCGCTGATGCGCATCGCCGCATCATTCGGCTTGCCGGTGCTGGTACCGATGGCATGCGGATCGTGGCAGGTCACGCAGGTCTGGGGATGGGCCTCATCCTCAGTCCAGGTAACCTCCACGGGGTCGCCCACATCGCCCTCGCCGAGGAGAGCGGGCATCCAGGCCAGGAAGCCGTTGACGGTGTGGCACTTGGAGCAGGTTCCGCTCTGGCTTTCGTCGATTGCCAGCTCGTAGTTGCCGTGTCCGCTGAGCTGCCATTGCTGGAACCGGGCGTGGCGAAGCGGCTCCCCGTGGCAGATCGCGCAGCCTTCGGAAGCCAGCGAGACTCGCGCCCCGCCGGGAAGCGTGTGAGCTTCATCCTGCGGGCCGTGGCAGTTCTCGCACTGGATGTTTGCCTTCCGGGCCAGTTCGGGGAACAGGTCCAGCATGGTGGTCCAGTTATCGCCCGGGTTGTTGAGCAAGCCGGCTTCGAGGAACTCGTCGTAGCCGCAGGTGTCGTCGAACCCGCCGTTTTCGGCGCTGGTATTGAAACCCACCGTATGGCATGAGAAGCAGTTCGGGCCGTAGTGCGTGCTCGTGTCCAGATTGACGGAGAAGATGTGGGCGTGTCCGGTCTGAGACCAGGGCGTGAACTTGTCGGCATCGAAGATCTCGTGGCAGCTCACGCAGGACGGATCTGCAATCGGCAGCCCGTCCGCGTCCTGACCCACGATGATCCCCAGCCATTCGCCGGCGTAGACATCAATCTCGACGGTGGTCGCGGCATCGATGTCCGTGACCGTGAGCTGATAGAGACCCCAGGTATCGGGAGTGAACTCGGGGTTCTGACCGGCGGCGTCGTCGAGGACGGCGCTGGAGCCGTCAGGGGGAGTCAGGGCCCAGTCATAGCTGGCCTGGTCCTTGCCGTGCAGCAGCACCGGAACGTTCGTGGGCACGTTGCGAACGCCCACCGTGGTGCTCCAGGGAAGGTGCGTCTCGACATCCAGGTCTCCGTGATACACGCCGGAGGTCGTAGTCACCTGGACCTCGAGCATGAGCAGACCTGCTTCCTCCACGGCGAACGGATAGATGCCGACGACCTCGAATCGGTTCTGCAGTCCCGCATGAGACTCACCACCGATGGGAGGCTCGGCCAGAACGTGGAAGAGTTCAGCCTTGTAATCGCCGGTGCCTCCCAGGTTCAGGGTGGCGGTGTCGGTGTCCGCGTTGAGAATCTCCGCCGGAGTTCCGTACCACTGCGACCAGAGGAAGCCCTCGATGGTGGAGCCGTCCAGAATGATGACCTCGGCGGTAACCTCGACCGTGCCGCCAGGCACGGCATCGCCAATGATGTCCGTATTGACGATGACTGCGGCGGTGGGCTCCAGGGCGACGTCCATCTCCGCCGGCACACCCGGGAAGAGGATGATCGAGTCCTCGTAGGAGTTGAAGTACTCAGCCTCGAAGAGCAAATCGTACTGACCGGGGTCGAAATCACCGGTGTAGAAGCCGGTATCGTTGGTGATGAGTTCGACCTCGCCAACCCAGACGCTCGCACCTTCGATGGGCATACCCGTCCAGAGATTGGTCACAAACCCGGAAAGGCTGGTCTTCGGCCCTTGATTCACTTCGCATCCCCAGTCGGCGAGCACCAGGAAGACATCGTCAATGTCAACGAATCCGTTATTGTCGATGTCCTCGGGGCAGCCGTCACAGGAGCCCCACCCCGCCAGCACCGTGAACACGTCGTCGATGTCCACCCTTCCGTCCCAGTTAGCATCCCCGGGACAGTCTGATGCGCTGGCGCTGGACAAGCCCAGGACGCCTGATAGCGCAAATGCCATGCTGAATGCCAGAAGCGGTTTCATGGTGTGTTTCTCCTTTCCGCTCGCAGCGGAAAAAGCGGGAGCGGCGACTCCGCTCCTCCTCGATGAGTGGTTTGATGCATCGGTGTCGCCCGCGCGATCGCGCCAGGCAGGGCCTCCCGCGCTCGCGCGGAGCCACACCGGTGCCGGAAGTTGTTTTCCCTGGATTGCCCTCTTTATCAGACCCACATCAGTACCACAGCGTTCAGCGCGGGATTGACCCGGTGCGCAGGCAAAGCCGACGGCTGCGGAAACTGAACCCTTGGAGCTTGTCTCGTGCCTCCGTTCTTCCATCTGCTCCTACCAGCGGTCCCCGGCAGTTCACAGCCCACAAGGCCGCTCACTCCAGGATCGGAAGCCACCTTGAACCACCCAACGAGAGCAAGGCCCAGGCCATTAACCGGAGAGACGCCGGCGGAAATCGATGTCGCGAAAAATGGCGTAACTACTTGATTTGACGGGATTTACGACCAAGAGCCCCCAGGTCGTATCAACCGCCTTTTCTCCCCCCTTATCGTATTTGGGAACGGCCGTATTCCGCCCCTCTCGATTCTGGAAGTCTCAGCCCGCTCTCGTCGGTTTGGACCCGAAAACCGCGGGGCTGGTTGCGTCCGGACACGCCGCTTTCAACCCCCGACCCGGTTGAGCACCATCGCGCGGAGCTCCGTCATCTCTTCCATGGCGAAGCGCACGCCCTCCCGCCCCAGGCCCGAGTCCTTCACGCCGCCATAGGGCATGGAATCCACACGCATGGAAGGGATATCGTTGACGAGCACCCCCCCCACCTCGATTTCGTTGTAAGCGCGGAAGGCGTGGTGTAGATCGCGGGTGAAGATTCCCGCCTGCAGGCCGTAGGCACTGTCATTGGCGATGCGAATCGCCTGATCGATGTCGTCGAACGGCTCCAGGGTGGCCACCGGCCCGAAGATCTCCCGGCAGTTCACCCTGGCTTCATGCGGCGCGTTCTCAATCAGGGTCGCGTCAAACAGGGCTCCGTTGCGATTCCCGCCCACCAGGATCCTCCCACCTGCCTGCCGGGCCTCTTTTACCCACTCTTCCACGCGCTTCGCGTCGCCTTCCGTGATGAGCGGCCCGATGAAGGTCTGCTCATCGAGGGGATCGCCTGCCCGCAGCCTCGCCGTCTTCTCGACCAGCGAGTCCCGAAGCTCGTCGTATATGTCGCGGTGGCCGAGGATCCGCTGCACGCTCACGCAGCTTTGCCCTGACTGATAGAACGCCCCGAGGATGATGCGGTCGCTGGCGTAATCCAGGTCCGCATCGCGATCCACGATGCACGCGGCGTTTCCGCCCAACTCCAGCGTCACTTTCTTCTTCCCCGCTCGGGCCTTGATATCCCAGCCCACCTCCGGCGAGCCGGTGAACGAGATCTTCTTCAGCCGGTCATCGACCACGAACGGATCGGCATCGCATCCTGGGCAGGGCAGGACGCTGAAAGCGCCTTTCGGCAGGTCCGTCTCCGCCAGAATCTCGCCCAGGATGATCGCCCCGATCGGCGTGCTGGAGGCCGGCTTGAGAACAAACGGGCATCCCACCGCCAGCGCCGGGGCGATCTTGTGTGCCGCCAGATTGATCGGGAAGTTGAAGGGCGTGATGAAGCTGCACGGCCCAATGGGGAACCGCTTGATGATCGCCTCATAACCTTCCGCCCGCGGGGAAATGTCCAGCGGCATCGTTTCGCCGCACATCCGCGTGGACTCCTCCACCGCGATGGTGAAGGTGTCGATGCCGCGGGTGACCTCGCCTCGCGAATCGCGGATCGGCTTGCCCGCTTCGATGCACAGGGCGTGGGCCATCTCCTCGAAGCGCCGGCCCATCTGATCGACCACATGCTGCAACACCGCCTTGCGACGGTGGGCCGGCCACCTGCGCAGCTCATCGAACGCTTCCGCCGCCCGTCCGATGGCACGATCGATCACTGCGGCGTCCGCCATCGCCACCTTCGCGGCGACCACGCCCGTGTACTTGTTCGTCACCGGCAGATCGGTGTTGGCGAAAACCGCCTCGCCGGCCAGGTAATACGGATATGTGTCCTTCAGCATCCACCCATATTACCGCGCCGCATCTCGACCGCTGAAAGCGGCCGGGGGCTGGCAGACCGCCGCATCTCTTTCGCAGCGGGAGGACGTGTTCCGTCAGCCCGCCGCCTGGGTGGTCACCAGTTCCTTCTGCGGAATCCCGAACTTCGCCGGGTCCGGCCGGCGGGCAATGACGAACAGCATCCCCCCTCCCCCGGCCGACTCGGCCGACGATGATTCCGCGGGATGGACGACCTCAAATAATCGTGAATAGCGAAGCTGTGTGTTGAGTTCGTGCGCCCGGTAGGGATGGAGACAATCGACATCTGCATCCAGCGGGTTCGGACGTTCGGGAGTCAATATCGCCATCACCCCTTCCACATCCAGCACGCGCCACACCTCGCGCAACAGTCCGATTGGATTCGGATGCCGCTCGAAATCATCAAACAGCAGCACCGCATCAACCGAACGGTCCTCCACCGGCAGGCATCTCGCGTCGATCTGCTGAACAAACTTCGGTGAGCCAGCCGGATAGTCGGCCTTACCGGCCATCTGCCGTGCGACATCGAGCAGCGTCGGATCACCATCCACGCCGATGCATTCGATCCCCTGTTTGGCCAGCAGATGGCAGAGCAGACCATCCCGGCAGTTGACCTGAATCGCCCGCCGCCCCGGAGCGTGAGACTGGATCGTCTCCAGGGCAATGTGCACGCGCGCATCCATCGCCTGTCTCAAAGCTTCATTCGAGCCGTACCCTCCCCACGTTGTGCTCTCCACGGTTCGCGGTACGGCAGTCTTTTGTGGGGGCGGCCAGGGCAGAGCCGGGCTGAACCATCTGGCATTCCACAACAGAGGTGTGCCCGAATAGCGCTCGGCAACCGCATCCAGATCAGGGGCGAGCCGATCGAAACCCCATTTCTCTCGAAAACGATCCAGCGCCCCGGCCATCCCCGGATCGGTGTCCGCCACGTTCGCCCGCTTCTTGCGCTCGGAGTGATAATGTGTGAAGCTGATGACGGGTGTGCAGAAGCACCGCCAGCCCTTCATCCGCGCCCGCAACCCGAAGTCAACCGTCTGGCCGCGCAGGATCGTCTCGTCGTACCGGCCCACTTCCTCCCAGACGTCGCGCTTGAAGCAATAGAAGCACCCCATCACGTGATCGACCTCGATCGCGCGGGTCACATAGTCGGCGGCGATCCCCTGGCCCAGGTGGTGATAGCCGCGGGGATGGAGAACCCAGTCGCCGGCCGAATGCACAAAGCCGTTGGGCGAAAGCTGCTTGGGGCCGACGATGCCCAGCTTCGACGGGCCGGCCTCGAAGACCTCCACCAGCTTCTCCGCCCAGTTGGGGGTGTGGATGACGACGTCTCCGTCCAGTCGCACGCAAATCTCGCCCCGCGCTTCGGACATCAGACGATTGGCCACGATGCTCAACACCCCACAGTGGTCCATCTCGATCAGCCGGCAGAAAGCCCCTTCGCCGCGCCATCCCCGCCATTTCTGCGTCGCCCACTCCCGGCAGGTCGCCAGTGAATCATCCGTCGAGCCGTCATCGGTGATGATGATCTCCACCGGCGTGGGATCGTCGATGAGCGTGTCGCGCAGGGATTTAAGCAGATCGCCGATGAAATCGCGCCGGCCACTCTCGGAGCTTTCGCGGCCGTTGTTGTAATTCGGGATCAGCACGGAAACGCGCGGTGAGGACTCGCTCATGGAAGGATTATCGACGCGATCAACCGGCCGCCATGAGCCACGGCTTTCTCGCTGTCCGATTCGGTTCGCGCAACGGGCGCCCGGGGTTGCCGGAGGCAGCCCGGCCCGAGGACGGTCGGGCTCGCCGAGGTCGATACGACCCGGCTGGCCCGGAAACCCGCACAATCATCCCACGCTGCGGGGTGATCCGGCTTGTCGCAACCTCGGTTTGCGGGCATCATGCTCGCCATGCCAGATCAGCCTGAAAAGTTTGGACCGGCCCTGCGCGTGGTCATGCTCCCCAAGGACGCCAATCCCTACGGCAACATCTTCGGCGGCGTGATCCTCTCCTACATCGACCAGGCGGCGTTCATCGAGGCCCGCAAACACGGCATTCACCGGTGGGTGACCGTTTCGGTGGACCGGGTGAACTTCCACGCCCCCATCCACATCGGTGATGTCGTCAGATTCCTCACCCGCACCCGAGAAACGGGCACAAGTTCGGTCCAGGTCGGTATCCGCGTGGAAGCGGAGCGCTACGCCACGCAGGACAAGGTGCTGGTGACCGAGGCGGTGCTGACAATGGTGTCGGTCAACGCGGCGGGCCGGCCGATCCCGTTCAATTCCCCTCCCACCGTCGCGCCCCTGGGCATCCATCCGGGAGGTTCCCCATGAGCCAACCATTGCGCATCGGCGCCCTGCTTTCCGGCGGTGGGCGAACGTTGATGAACATCGCCGACCGCATCGACAACGGCTCGCTGAACGCGGAGGTCGTTCTGGTCATCTCTTCCCGCACCAGCGCAAGCGGCGTGGAGCGGTCTCAGGACCGGGGCTTTGAGGTACGCGTCGCCCGCAAGAAGGACTTCGAGACCGAAGATGCGCTGCACGATGCCATCACCGCTTGGCTGCTGGAAAAGGAAGTCGATCTGGTCTGCCTGTGCGGCTACCTGCGATGGTTCCGGCTCGACCCGCCCTTCGTGGGCAAGGTGATGAACATTCATCCCGCCCTGCTGCCGGACTTCGGCGGGAAAGGGATGTACGGCGAGCACGTGCACCGGGCGGTCATAGCAGCGGGAAAGACGGAATCCGGCTGCACCGTGCACTTTGTGGACGACCGGTACGACCACGGCCCGACCATCGTGCAGCGCAAGTGTCCGGTGCTTCCCGATGATGATGCCGACTCACTCGCGGCCCGGGTCTTCGAACAGGAATGTCTGGCCTATCCCGAGGCGATCCGCCTCTTCGCGGAGAAACGCGTGCGGCTGGTGGAGGGGAAGATCGAGATCAGCGAGCAGGCCGGCAGCGGAGCACGGCAGTAACGGCGAAGTGGTCGGACGGGTAGCGGTCGTCGCGATTCGTGCGGTCGATGGCCGCCTCCCGCGTGGTGAAGTGGGTCGACGTGAGAATCCAGTCGATGCGCGGCCCGTCCGCCGTGCCGGCGAAACCGTTGAATGTGCCCTCTTCCTCCCCCGGCCGGGGGTGGAGATGGCGGTAGGTGTCGATCAGCGCCGGTTCGCCGGCGGGAGCGTGCCCGACCAGCGCCTGATAAGGCGGGCTTGGCGGCGGGCCGGCGGCTGCGTTGAAATCGCCCGTAATCACCGCCGGCAGCCCGCCTGCGATGGCCTGGATCTTCCGGCGCAGGAGGCGGGCCGATTCCAGCCGGGCGACCTCGCCGCGGTGGTCGAAATGTGTATTGAAGAAGTAGATGATGAGCTGCGGATCGCGGCGCGAGCGCAGTTTGACCCAGGAGGCGATCCGGGTCAGGGAGGTGTCCCAGCTCTTGCTGCCGGGAATCTCGGGCGTCTCGCTGAGCCAGAAGTGGCCTTCATCCAGCTTCTCGAAGCGATCGGCCTTGAAGAGGATGGCCGCCATTTCGCCGGATTCCCTGCCGTCGTTGCGACCGGCGCCGACGAATTCGTAGCCGGGCATTCGAGCTCGCAGGTAGTCGGCCTGGAAATCCAGGCACTCCTGCGTGCCCAGCAGATCGGGCTCGAAGGCTCTGATGGTTTCGACCAGCAGCTCTCTGCGATTGTCCCAGCGGTTCTCGCCGTCGTTTGCGGTGCCGTAGCGGAGGTTGAAACTCATCACCCGGCAGTCAACAAAGGTGGCAGGTCCCGCAGCTGATTGACCGGCGGCCTGTGGCTGCGCGCAACCGCTTGTCAGGGACACCAAAGCGACGATGAAAAGCAGGAGAGTGCGCACGATCAGATCGGCTCCTGAAGTGACGATGTCGCGGCGCTCGACGCGGCCTTGGCCAAGAGGGTGAAGATGAATTGGATGTTACCAATGATCGGGAGCCCCTGCTGATGGCGAGTCCAATCGTGCTCTCAGCTTGGCGGGTTTCCCTCGCGGATCCCACTGCAAGGCTCTCATAACCGACCGACACGCCCGTCCGGGACGAGGCACGGAATCGGCAGTGTCACGATACGTTCCGGGGGGCTGGCCAGTCGTCCAAACATTGGCGCAGAAGCCGGAGCGGGATGTCGAGCCAACGTGCCGGTGCGCAGGTCGGCGTCTCTGAGGAGTCTGTCCTACGTGGTTCGCGCGTCGGGATGGGCAAGCGACAGGGCGGCCTTCATGGCGTTGATGTCCGACAACGCAGAGCGGGTTCTAATTGCCTTGGAGAATCGATCTCAAGGGGAATTTCGATGATCTCGGGCTTGCTTTCTTGCCCCTTGTGGCTATGCTCTTGTGCTTCTACGCGCCGTAACTCATTGCCTGGTAACGGCTTCTAGGAAGACACCGGCGAGAAAGGTCGGGATTACTCCAACGAGAGAGGGCGCACTGTTCGAGCAGCCTTCGAACAGGCGGGGAATGCTCGTGCGTCGCCGACAGGCGATGTGCAGGTTTCTGCTGCACGTACGTGACGTGCGCCAGAGGCGATACCGCCCGATCCGACGTGTCCCTGGTAGGCGAGCAAGGGTTCAGCGTATCGAGGGGATCATCTGGTTTCGATGTTTGAGCTCATAACTACTAGGAGGAATCTCATGACGAAGGCAACCGTCGCGGCGGCGTGTCTGGTTGTTGCAGGGGCAGCCCATGCCAGTTTGTACGAGCAGGCTGCCGATCTGAACGACCCTGGCACCGGCTACTGGAGCGCTGCCTACGCCGGCACCTATCATGACTACCTGCACGCCGATAACTTCACACTCGGCGCCGGCGGTCTGGTCGGCGGTGTAACCTGGTGGGGCGGTAGTGAAAACTACGTGTGGTCAGACCTCACCAACTTCGTCGGTTGGGAAGTCACGTTCTATGACGATGCGGGCGGGCTGCCCGGCAACGTCCTCTACAGCGAGTACTTCGACAAGGCCGCGACGAACCCGATGGATACCGGGTACGTGGGCTGGCAGGGCTCCACGGTGTACAGCCACGAGGTAAGCCTCACCAGCGCGGTGAACCTGTCTGGTGGCACGCAGTACTGGATCTCCATCGGTGTTGACCCCGCCAGCGACGCCCTTGACGGCTGGTGGTGGCAGAAGTCCGAGTCCGTAGACAACCTCGGCGGCACATTCTACTACCCCGATGGTTTCTGGACCCAGTCCACGGACTTCGACGTGACGTTCGGTCTCATTGAGGTCCCGGCTCCCGGCGCTCTGGCGCTTCTGGGTGTGGCCGGCCTCATGCGGCGTCGCCGCAGGTGATGACGGATCGACTCGGTCCGACGACCGGAGCCCGATCTGATAGATGACAATCCGGAGCATCGCGATTTGAATCGTGATGCTCCTTTTATTCGCGCATTTCCGCGCCCCAACCGGCAATACGCCCGCCGTTCTGATGTGGTTCCGAGACGATCGCCTGAGAGCGGATTCAAACCATGGTCCACCTCTGCCCAATTGGACGCTTCACGCTCATCCCTCGGCGCCGAACCGTCCATACGCACTCTGCTACGGGCCAGAATGTCACTTCATACGGAAAAGGGGCAACACCATGCTGACCACAGGGGACATTCCCTTTCTGCCGATTCAATCGAATCCGGCCAGCGCATTCGTCACCCCGCGACGGTTGTTGAGCGAAGCGGCAACCTTTTCTCGGTCGTCCTGGAATAGGATCTGTCCATCGAGCCGGGACAGGGATTCCTCCTTTGAGTCGAAACCGTACACGGATTCATGCAGCAGGCGGGCTGCCCGGGCAACTCGGGCGTTTCACTGAGCCGGAAGCGAACTCCATCGAGCTTCTCGAAGCGATCGGAGCGCAAGAAGATTCCGTGCAGTGAGCCGACAATACGCGCCTCAAGCATCCTCCGGAGGCAGAAGATCACCCAAGGCGTCCTTCAGCGGCCCGAGATGCTTGTCATATAGCTTGTAGCGCGCGACCGCGGTCTTGTACATGGGCTTGCGCACCTGGTCGTAGCTGAGAGTGGCGACCGCTCTTTTCGCCTCGTGGAAGCGCAGGCAGTTGTCATGCCAGGGCAGGCCGATGAAGTCGATGATCTTCCGGCTCAGGTTCTCCTGGTCCGCAACCAGGGCTTCGTAGTCGATCTCCAGCATGTTCACATCCGGCAGCGAGCGCCAGTGGTCCATCAGGCGCGAGTACCAGCGGTAGTACAGGCCGAGGTCCCTCAGATCCCCGGCGAAGGGATGCGATACCGGCGAGAGATTCGCAAAGAAGCATGAAAAGCACACATCCAGCGGATGCCGGCGGACATGGATGATCCTCGCCTGGGGGAGCATGACGCTGATGAGCCCCACATGCTGGAAGTTACCCAGGGTCTTGTCCGCGATGCGACGGGCTTTGTGGCTGTGTATGCGGAGCTTGTCGAGATAGGCCTTCGCCAGACGATCCAGATTCTCCGGGGAAGCCTCGGACATGCACTCCGGATACGGTTCCCCCGAATCCACCTCCTCGCTGATCAGAGGCAGCACGGTCTGGAGGTAGTTGACCTCGCCCGCCCCGAGCGCTTCCGGATGGGCGTGGATGATCTGCTCGGTGAGCGTGGATCCGCAGCGAGGCAAACCGACCACGAACACCGGCAGCTCCGAATCGTGGGGGGCCCGGGACATTCCGGCCATCAGTTCGGGTGAGAACGCGGCCATCAGGCCGTTGAATCCCATCTCGGTGATACCCACGTCATAGGGGCGGGCGGAAACCTTGTTGCCTTTGACATAGGCCTCAAAGGCGTGGTCATAGTCACCCAGCCGGTGGTAGGACGTGCCGAGCTGCAGCAACATCTCGCGGCGCTGCACGTCACGAATGTACGGCTGGTCGAGCTGCTGTTCGGTGAATTCAACCACCTCCTCATGCTTGCCTTCGCGAGCCAGTATCCGTGAATAGACCGCCGCCACCTCTGCAGTGATCTGCCTCGATTTGATGAACGGCTCCAGCAGCGCCCTGGCCCGATCGACCTTGCCCCGTCGTTCCCACACGCTGGCCTTCCCAACGGTAGCTTCCACATGCCCCGGCTGGAGGCGCAGGGCCTTCTCGAAGGCCGCCATCGCCGGGGTCAGGTCGCCCCCCTGGGCAAGTGCCTTGCCCAGATTGCAGTGATAAAGCGGTTCCTTGCGGTTGGTAGCAATGGCCTTCCGCTGCCAGTCTGCGGCCTCTCGGTACCGGGAGCGCTGATAGGCGAGGATGCCCATGATGGCCAGGGCGTCGCCGTTCCTCTTGCTCTTCGCCAAGGCCTGCTTGGTCAGCGTCTCCGCCAGAAGCAGTTCACCGGTCTGCAGGGCCTTGTAGGCCTCCTGAGCAAGGCGTTGGGCAGTTGGATCTCTCATGGGATCAGCCGTTCTTCCGATTTCTCGCAGGGCGATCGGTGCCACCGACCCGCGGGCCCTTCCCGACGATAGCAGTCCCGCGTCGGGAGTGGAACCTGCTTCGGCACAGGAACTTCGGCACTTGACAGGCCTTCCATCGGGCCCCGTCAGAGTCCCGAAACGGCCGGCCGCGGCGGCTGAACAGCGCACGGAGGGCAGAATGTTCAGCACAACGTCCGATAATCCGGCCTTGTCCGCCCGCCAAGCCGGACCACCGCCAAATACGTCTCAGGTGGGAATTTTGACCATTTTGGGGCTTGCGTTTCCCTTCAGGCCGGTTAGATTTTCAATGGATGCACTCCGGCTATGCCATCGGGGGCCCTGTGGCAGGCGCGGGGAGGCCGTTTGGGGGGCGGCTAAAGGCGTCCAAATGAAGAGAGAGGGCGTCGTCGTCCAGGCCGCCTGGACGGACGGGAAAGGCTCGCGTACCGCCGAGAGGCGCTGCGCAGGTTTCGGGTGCATGCATCGTGCATGTACGCAGAGCAGATACCGCCCGGTTCGATGTGTCCTTTATAGGCGAGCGAAGGGTGCACCGGATCGAGGGGGAGAATCTGGTTTCGATCCTCGAGGAGACAAACGTAGGAGGAACACCCTGATATGAAAAAGATAATCACGACTGCGGCAGTGTTGGCCGTCGCCGGCGCTGCCAACGCTGACTTCAGCGGCTACTACGCCCCAGCAGGCTGGACGGAGGTCACTCCGTACGACTCTGCGATCATCTGGAACGCCCCGGGAGGAGTAACCGTCCAGGGCGTCGATTCCGGGACGTGGTACGGTAGTTTCACGACACTCACGATCGTTGCGCCGGCCAATGGTCTGTTCCAGTTCGACTGGTACTACTACACGACCGACAGCCCCGGCTACGACGAGGGCGGGTACATCATCAACAACACGTACTACTACCTCGACGGCTATGGCGGTGGCAGCGGAACCGTGAGCGTCAACGTTAACGCAGGTGATACCATCGGGTGGTATGTGAATGACTACGATGGTTGCTGCGGCGCAGGATTCTTGGAGGTAACCAACTTCACCGGTCCAATACCGGCGCCAGGTGCGCTGGCCCTGATTGGGCTGGCCGGGCTGACCGCCCGACGCCGACGCCGGTAACGATCGGCCGGTCCGATCTCCCATGATCGGGACCCGGCCTGACTGATGACAATCAGGGACATTGCGGCCTGCGTCGCGATGTCCCTTTTATCTGCGCATTGGCCGCCCCGGAAGCGTGCCACGGCGGGCCGGGGGGCCGTGCCGCAGGCTGGAGGCGTCCCATAACAGCCGAACCTCTCAGCCTCCCCCCTTCCCTGGCATGGGCGATCACCCATCCCGCGCCCGGCACCATTACCCGCGCCGGACTTATCCTTGCCGGCCGAATCGTCGATAGCCAGATAACGACACCCTTTCCGCCAAGTCTCACCACATAAAAGGGGGCAGCGCGATGCTGACCATCGACGACGGCCTTTTTCTTCAGATTCCCGGCGATTCCGGTCAACGAACTCTTCACCCGGCGACAGTGGTGGACGTGCGCGATAATCTCTATTCCGTCAAACTGGAGGAGAATGTGCCCGTTGAACCGGGGCAGGATGTGCTGATCTACTACGAGACGAAGCGCGAGTTCGTGCAGCAGTCGGCCAACGTCGGGGCAACCATGCCGTTCGAAGCCACCCCGGTCCTCAGGATCGTGACCATCGGTGAGCCGGTGTCGGCGGAAACCCGACAGTGCTATCGCGTCTCGACGGTCACGGCCAACCTGAGCGCGAATGTGGGTGAACTCGTCGGCTGTCCGCTGATTGACGTCAGCGCCACCGGATTCTCGATCGTCGCCGACGATTGCTTCAAGATCGGGCAGGTGGTTCCCGCCCTGCTGGTCTTCGAAGGCGAGCAGTTCTCCGGCAAGGCCTGCATCCAGAGTGCCAAGGAGCTCGGCACGAACCGGATCCGGTACGGTCTGCATTGCATCAACGACCGCGAATCCGGCTGGGACCTGGAGCGAGGCCTGAGCCACATCAGCACGGCGGTACAGCGCATGCAACTGCGTCGCCGCGCCGGCTGACCGCAGGGTTCTTCGTCGGAGTCCGACACACGGCGCGAGTTGGGTCGTGCCGACCGGATGCCCTGCGCGCAACATGCGCGTCGCTCTCGCCCGGCGATTCCCGACAGACGTTGGCCTAACATACATCGCTGGTTAACGGGGCCGGCCGGAGTTCATCCATGCGCGCCGAAACGTGCTTTCTCACCCTGTTGCTGCTTTGGGCGCTTTCGCCCGCCCTGGCCGGGGTCGAAGACCCTCCGAAATCCGGGGCGGACAGCACCTCCAGACCGGACGACGCTTCCTCTTTGTCCCGAGCAGTCTTCCGATGCTTTGCCGATGGCGACTACGCCCGGGCCGCGGAACTCATCGAGACCCATCTGGAGGATGCCCCCAACGATGCGGTCATGCTCTACAACCTGGCCTGCGCCCGGAGCCGGATGGGCCAGGTTGATGACGCCGCCTCGGCGCTGCTTCGGGCGCTGCGGGCCGGCTTCGATGACTTTGACACGATGCGGGATGACCCGGATCTGGCCGCCCTCCGTGGCCATCCGACATTCGACGCCATTTTCGAGCGGGCGGGCCGAACAAAAGGAAAGGAGGCCCGCAACGTGCTGGATCTCTGGCGGGCGACCTACGGCGAGGAGGACTATCGCTGCGAGCGGGACGATGAGCGCAGGATCGCCTACGCCACCGCCCTGGATGAAACGTCCCATTGCGAGATGAAGGAGATGATCCAGCAACAGGCCGATCAGATGATCCGGGACCTGTTCGGCGAGCCACCCGACGACTACATCCTGATCGTGGTTCCCACCGGAGAGGACGCCGAAGCGCTCTTTCCCGGACAGGGGAACGTAGGGGGCATCTACCGGCACGCCGATCGCCGCCTCATCGCCCGGAACATCGGCGGGTCCCTGCGCCACGAATTCGCACACGCCCTGCACTACGCGCACATGGAGCGACTGGGTCTCACCACCGCCCACCGAATGTGGGTGCAGGAGGGTCTGGCGGCGCTGTACGAGGACTACCAGTGGCTCGAGGACGGCTCCATTCGCTTCCTGCCCAACAACCGGCACAACGTGGTGAAGAACCGGGCCCGCCTCGACCGTCTCGCCAAGTGGTCGGACCTGTTTGCGATGTCCGGCGAGCAGCTCATGGACCGAGCGGGCCGGCTTTACCCGCAGGTGCGGTCAATATTCCGCTTCCTGGCCGACCGGGGCAAGCTGGCGGACTGGTACCGTGCGTACGTGGCCACCTTCCCGGAAGATCCGGACGGGGGCAAGGCCTTCGAGATGACCTTCCGGCAGCCGGTGGAGGAAGTGGAGCAGGCGTGGCGGGAATGGGTGGACCGTCAACCTTCGTTCGACGACCTGATCGCCCCGAATGACGCCGCATTGGGGATCAGGAGCGAGGACGGGCTGAGGAACGACGGAGTGCTGATCACCGAGGTGCTGCCCGGATCGGCGGCCCGGCGCGGGGGGTTGACGGTCGGGGACGTGATCGTCAGCGTGGACGGCAGATCCACACGGAGCCCGGCCGAGCTCATCGGGATCATCGGCTCAAAGCGAGTGGGTGACACGCTCACGGTACGCATCCGCCGCAGAGACCGCTACTTATCAATCGCGGTGACCCTGCGGCCGCGAGGTCCGGTGCGATAGGCTCGGCCCGTACCGCCAGGCTGCTCCGGGGCTCGCAGGTCCCGCGCCCGCGGCCCCCAGACCGCGCAGATTGATGGTTGTTCCTCCGGTCCCTACACTATTGACGCGACGGGGTTCCGTCTGCTGATTCCAACCTGTGCCCGGACCGTTTCATGGCAGATCCATCGGCACGCACGTTCACTTCAGATTTCAAGCGGTTCTTCCTCCGAGGCCTGGTCGTGCTCCTGCCCTCGGTGTTGACGCTGTGGATTGTCGTCAAGGCCTACCAGTTTGTGGACACGACGTTCGCAGAGCCGATCAACCGAGGCGTACGGCTCGCCCTGACCAGCACCGCGAAGGTATATGAACCGCTGCGCGACATCTTCGACCCTACCGAGGAGATGGTGGCCCAGGAGATGGCCAACGTGCCGGAGAACGACATCCGGAACCTGGCCGAGGAGCGGCTGAGAGGACTGACGCCGGAGGAAAGGACTGAAGAAGTCCTCGCCGAGGCCATGGAAAGGGCCCGCGCCACCAAGCGGGCGGAGATTACCGCCCGACTTCGGACCACCAAGGTCAAGGCGAACGTCGATGCTTGGTGGGCCGAACACTGGGCGATGGATCTGATCGGACTGGCCGTGGCCATCGTGGTCGTCTACATCGCCGGTCGTCTGCTCGGCGGCTTCGTGGGCCGGCGAACCTATCGGAAGATCGAGGATTTCGTCGTCCAGCTTCCCATATTCAAACAGGTCTATCCGTACATCAAACAGGTCGTCGACTTTCTGTTCTCGGATGACCAGCCGATCAAGTTCAACCGGGTGGTGGCGGTTGAATATCCCCGCAAGGGGATCTGGTCAATCGGGTTCGCGACGGGCAGCCCGATGCGTGACCTGCAAGCTCGCGCCGGGGATGTCATGACGGTTTTTGTGCCCAGCTCGCCCACGCCGTTCACCGGCTATACGATTGCCGTTCCTCGCGAGGATGTGATCGAGATGCCGATCAGTGTGGAGGAGGCAATCCGCTTCGCGGTGAGCGGCGGGGTTCTGGTGCCGGATCATCAGGCCACGGCGGACAAGATGGACCAAGGGCTCGAGGAGACCGAGCGTCCGATGGCCAGCGGCCTGATCCCGATCGTTCCTCGCCCCGACCAGACCCCTTCCCACCCAACCGAGCCGGAGGAACCGGCCGACAACGGACCGAAGGAGAACGAGGACGCGGACTGACACCGTGTCATGCCTGATCACGGAGGTTGCACATGCAGATCGAAATCAGCAGCAAGCACATGGAGCTTACGCCGGCGATCGAAAGCTATGCGATGAAGAAGGTGGAGAAGTTTCCACGGTTCTACGATCGGATTCAGCGTGTTGACGTGGTGATCGACAAGGCCAGGAACGGCTACACTACCGAGATCATCACCGATGTGGAGGGTCATGAAGCATTTGTGGCAACCAGCCAACACGAAGATCTTTACGCATGCCTTGACTTGGGGATAGATCGATCCAAACGTCAACTCAAGGACCACAAGAGCAAGTTGCGTGACAACAAGCACCACACCCCGACCGCCGGAAACGAGATATGAAGCTGCTTGATATTGTTGTTGAAAAGGCCATTATTCCTGAACTCGTCGCCACGGAGCGCGACGCGGCGATCGAGGAGATCATCGACGCCATGGTCTCCGCCGGGGCTCTGAGCCCGGAGCTGCGCGACGAGTTCGTCAAGGCGATCATCAAACGCGAGAACCGCGGCTCCACCGGGTTCGGCCACGGCGTGGCGGTCCCCCACGTGAAGCACTCGGCCATCAGTAAGATGGCGGTAGCTGTCGCCATCAGCCCCCAGGGCGTGGAGTTCAACGCTCTGGATCGCCAGCCGGTCTATTCGATCTTCCTCCTGCTCAGTCCCGAGGACAAGCCGGAGGATCACCTGGACGCCATGGAGGCGATCTTCGGGAATCTCAGCCAGGAGACGTTCCGACGGTTCCTTCGGCAGGCCACCTGCGTCGAAGACGTCGTGACGCTTCTGGAGGAAGCGGACGCCAAGGCGACCCTGCACTGAGGGCAGGTCCGCACCCGTCAGGCGCAGACGATAGCGACCAGGCCCTCGCCCCCGGCGCCAAACCACAGAGATCGTCCGTGTCCAGCACCTCCAAGGCCAAAGTGAGCATCACCAACAAGCTGGGGCTGCACGCCAGGCCGGCCATGGTGTTCGTGGAAAAGGCCAGCACTTTCCAATCCACGGTCAACGTCCGAAGAACCGACTCCACCGAGTCCGTTGACGGCAAGTCGATCATGCAGATGATGATGCTCGCCGCCACCCAGGGCACTGAGATCGAGATAAGCGCCAAAGGCAATGACGCCCGCAAGGCCGTTCGGGAGCTCGTGGCGCTGGTCGAATCCAAGTTCGCCGAGGAATAGCCGCCCGCGGCCCCACCACCCTACTGTCCGATTCTCTCGGCCTTCAGCTCGCGGCCCATCAGATCCGCGATGGCCTCTCGTGGCGTGAGGCCCTCGAACAGAATCCCGTGCACCGCCTTGGTGATGGGCATCGACACGTCCCATTGGGCGGTAAGACGCATCACCGACTTGGTGGTCGGCACCCCCTCCACCACCGAGACGGTCGAGGCCAGGATCTCCTCCAGCGTCTCCCCCTTCCCCAGCCGCTCGCCGCAGCCTCGGTTGCGGCCTGAGGGGCTGAAGCAGGTAGTGGCCAGATCGCCCACCCCGGCGATGCCGAAAAACGTATCGACCCTGGCTCCCAGAGCCGTGCCGAGGCGGGCGATCTCCGCCAAGCCCCGGGCCAGCAGGGCGCTCTTGGCGTTGTCGCCGGCCCTCAGGCCATCGACCATCCCCGCCGCGAGGGCTATCACGTTCTTCGTCGCCCCCGCCAGCTCCACCCCCAGCGGATCCTCGTGCCGGTAGATCCGCAGCCACGGCACCCGAAACAGATCCTGCACCGCCTGGGCCAGCGCCGGCTCGTGAGAGGCGGCGACCATGGTCGCGGGCAGTCGCCTGGCCAGCTCGGCGGCGATCGTCGGACCTGACAGCGAGCAGGTGGGCCGCAACGACCCGTTCGCATCCTCACCCAGCACGTCAGCGATAATCTGTGTCGGCCTCATCAGGGTATCCACCTCGATACCCTTCGAGACGCAGGCCACCGGCACCCGAGTCGGCACGTGAGGTCTGAGTTGCTCCCAGACTCGGCGGATGAATTGAGTGGGGATGGCGTTGATGATGCAGTCGGCCCCTTTCAGGACCCAGCCGGGGTCCGAGGTCACCTCGACCACGTGCGGCAGCATGAAGTCAGGCAGCCGTCGGGGAGACTGGCGGGTGGACGCCAGCTCGTCCAGGTCCTCCGGAAACGGGCCCCACAGCCGCACGGAAACGCCCCGCTCGGCCAAGGCGTCGGCCAGCACCAGGCCCATCTGCCCGTCACCGATGATCGCGGCTTTCTGGGTCATGGCTCTCTTCCCTGTGAGGTACAGTGGGCAGAACCCGGCGCGGATGCGTGGCGGCATTTAATCGCATTCCCCCATCGGCCGCAACCACGGTCGCCCCGTCGTGCGGAAAGCCACGGGCTTGTTCCCCGCGGAAATCCGCCATTTCTTCCCCCGGACGGCGAACCGACGCCACTGGCAACCCGTATGAACCCCGATCTCCTTCCCCGAAGGTGGGTTGTGGCTATGGCCGCACCGCCTCGGACCACCGCGGCGAACCCGTCAATTCCACGCCGCAGACTGACCAATCTTCCAGCGGGAGCCGGAAATGAGTGAGCTAACCCTGGCCGGGGCCCCGGACGAGGACCTGAAGCTGCGTGAATCCGCCACGGGAGCCGAATCCCTGGAAAGGCGGCTGTTCATCGCCCTGGCCGGCGGCGTGCTGCTGGCCGTGTCGTGGATCAGCCGCCTTCTCGGCGCGCACGAGCAGATCGCCCAGATACCCGCGGCCATCGGAGCGGTCGTACTGGTCATCCCCCTGCTCATCGGCGCATGGCGGGAAGTGACCAAGGGCCGACCTTCCAGCGATTCGCTCGCTTGTTTGGCGGTCATGGCCGCAATCGCCTCTCACAACTACCTTGCCGCAGGCTTCCTCGCCCTGTTCCTGTGGATGGCGAACCTCATTCTCAGCCGCACTGCCTGGGGCGCTCAGCGGGCCATCCGGGACCTCATCGATCTCACTCCCGACACCGCCCGCATCGTCGAGGAAGGCAGCGAGCGGGAGGTCGACCAGAGCCGCTTGAAGGTCGGTGATATCGTGCGAGTCCGTCCTGGCGAGAATCTTCCAGCCGATGGTCGAGTCATTGAGGGGACCAGCAACATCAATCAAGCCTCGCTTACCGGCGAGGCGGTGCCCATCGAAGCGGAGCTCGGAACCGAGGTCTATGCCGGCACCACCAACCTCACCGGACAGATCGACATCGAAGTCACCGCCGTGGCCGGCGACACCACCATCGGCAAGGTCGAAAGCCTCATCCGTGAGGCCGAGTCGACCAAGACCCAGCGTCAGGAGCTTATTGAGCAACTTGCCGCCTACTACGTGCCGGTGGTTCTGATGGTGGCGGGCCTGGTGTGGTTCTTCACCGCCCGGGGCGCGCCCGAGATCCGGGACCAGGCCGCGGTGCGGGCGATCACCGTGCTCGTGGTGACCTGCCCCGGGGCGCTGTTGATCTCGCATCCCACGGCGATGGTGGCGGCCTTCGCCGCCGCCGCCCGGCTGGGCATCATGATCAAGCGGACCTCGACCCTCGAGTCCGCGGCCATCGTGGACACGGTGGTCATGGACAAGACCGGCACGCTCACCACGGGCAACTTCGCGGTCAGCCGCCTCGCCCCCGCCGAGGGCGTGGAAGGGGCCGCACTGCTCCAGGCCGCGGCCGACGCCGAGCAGTCCTCCAATCATCCCCTGGCCCGGTCAATCCTGGACACGGCGACCCAGGCGCGGGTAACACCTTCGCAGATTGAAGGTTACGAAGAGATCCACGGCCGGGGCGTGAGAGCCGTCACCGGCAACGGCGACATCCTCGCCGGCCGCGCCGATTGGCTGCTCGAACTCAACCCCGGCATCTCAGAGCAGGTCGCCACCGTCGAAAACAGAATCGAGGGCATGTCCGGCGTGCACGTGATGCGCGGCGGCGCATACCTCGGGGCCGTGGGGCTGGAAGACCGCCTCCGGCGGGAGTCGAGCGAAGTCGTGGACAAGATGCGGCAACTCGGCGTCCGGCGCATCTCCATCTTCACCGGCGACCGCCTCGCGGTGGCCAAGCGCGTCGGACAGGCCGTGGGCGTCGATGCCATCGAGGCCGAGTGCCTGCCCGAGGAGAAGCACGAAGAGCTGAAGTACCTCATCGCCAAGGGCCACCGGACACTGGTGGTCGGCGACGGGATCAACGACGGCCCCATCCTCGCCTCGGCCGACGTGGGCGTGGCCATGGGCCTTTCCGGCAGTGATATCGCCACCAACTCCGCGGGCGTGGCCCTGATGAACGACGATCTCCGACACATCCCCTTCCTCATCGAGCTGGCCCACAAGGCCCGCAACGTCATCGCCCTGAACATCGCCGCCTCGCTGATTCTGGCGGTGATCGGCCTGGCCCTGGCCGCGACGGGCAACATTAATATCTGGCTAACTCCGTTTTATTACGCCCTGGGCTATATCTTCGTCATCGCCAACAGCCTCCGGCTGGTCCGCTTCGGCGAGGACTTCACCGAGCATGAGGAGGCGCGGCGGCGTCTGGAGGCCAGCCGGGTGGTCAAGCCGGTCCGAGGGCCGCGTGCGGTCCAGCCGGCCGGGGCCTGATCGGCATCGGGCGAGTCTCTTTCGCCGCGGCAGGGAAAACCCGGCCACATTTGCCCAATAATGCTGTGACAGACAGCGACCATGTGCTGTGCCCAGACTCCCCCGCAGGAGGCGCCGTCATGTTCTACCTGGCCCAGGATTCGATGTGTGAAATGCTGACGAACCTTGATCTGATCCCGCTTGTCGCGATCATCGGCGGGCTGCTGGTGGTCATTATTGCCATCGTCTTCGGCACGATCTCCGGGATCGTCAAGACCCGGGCGCGTGAGGAGACGAAGCGCGAGATCGCCGCGTACGTCGCCGAAGGATCGATCGACGCGGACAAAGCGATCGCCATGCTCAACTCGGGGGGTGGCAAGTGCGACATCAAGAAGTCAGTTTCGTAGCGATCCCGCGGCGTTCGAACAGCAGGAAAGCCTGCGCCGCGCCTGTTGCGGGCTCTCATCGGCAAGAGAAGAAGCCCACGTTCAATGAACGTGGGCTTCGTGCGAATTCGCGGCGCTATCAAATCAGATACTCAACTCACGCGATCGTCACGTTCTCGTCCAGATAGACATCCTGAATAGCGTTGAGCAGCTTGACGCCTTCGGCCATCGGCCGCTGGAAGGCCTTGCGGCCTGAAATCAACCCCATCCCGCCGGCCCGCTTGTTGATCACCGCGGTGCGCACGGCCTAGCAGAAAAGCTCCGTGTGCAAATCTCTTGTCCAGATATGCGGCAGTTCGATGTTGAACACCTCCTGATTGCTCCCGTACGGCTCATATTCTGGGCAAAACTCACTCAAGTCGAAGTTGTCCTTGCCTTCCTTTTCGCCGAAGAGTCGGTTTGACAGGCTGTGGAGCGGTGATAAAGAGTGCCTGGGACGACGGGAAGTCAGCAGGATCGCTCGATCCGTCTTTTCACGCGGTATCTCAATCGCTTCATACCTTCGCTGGTCTCCGGACCACCGCGCAGCCTCTCCTGCATCCATCATCATCGCATTAAGCCTGTCGACGCTGCTCAGCGACAGAATCTTGCCAAGGGGGGCAATCAGTATCAGGTGTTGAGACCCGCCAGCAACACTCCTCTTAAACTCGGGATGGCCACGGCCTCGAGCACAAAGCGTTATGTGGTCATGCCAGTACAAGAGCCAATTCGCCGTCAACACCCCGACTGTGACAATATTGGCACCATGTGCTGTCTGTCTCTGCCACAACGCATCAAGAAACTGCTCTGTTTCATCACCCGTCGTCGCGCGATACCGATCGAGCGGATGGCCCCCGATAAGTGTGAATTGATCCGGCTGCAGCACCCTTCCTCCAGGCTGGTCGAGCTTCTGCAACTCTTCGATGCCTGCCAAGTTGTTCGTGTACACTTGGATATTCAGATGATCATCGTCTTCAAGACCGATTCCCGCACGAACGAGCGGCCGAAACACCGGCGTGATAGTTGACCCGGAATCGAGTATCAGGTAGATCTCAGCGTTCGGATGCGTGGCCGCAAGCCCGCGAACCAACGTCGGCAGTTCTTGTTCGACAAGGACCTCCGCAAGACGTCGCTTTTCTTCCACGAAGTGCTTTGCTCTCTGATGGTATTGGGTCTCTCGCCAAGGGTGTCCAAACTCGTGAACCACAACATCTCTGATTCGAATGGACGCTCGGTGTATCAGCCTTGCTTGGATCAAAACGCTGGAAGACACAACGACACAGATCAAGAAGCCGACTGCCGCCAACAACCAGCGCGGATCGCGATCTTGGAGCAGAGTCCCGATGGCGGCCATCCCTGCACCACCCACTGAGGTTGCTATCACCGCTACGATGATCTGGTCGCGATTCCGCTTGATGAATTGTAGCAACAAGTCAGCCATTCTCGGGTCGCTCCCACAATAGGCGCGGTAGCGCCTCCGCAGACCTTACGAACTGAGTTGGCATCACGCCACGGTGACGTTCGGATCCAGATACACATCCTGAATCGCGTTGAGCAGCTTGACCCCTTCGGCCATCGGGCGCTGGAACGCCTTGCGTCCCGAGATCAGGCCCATGCCGCCGGCACGCTTGTTTATCACCGCAGTACGCACGGCCTGGGCGAAATCGTTCTCGCCGGATCCGCCGCCGGAGTTGATCAGACCGACGCGTCCCATGTAGCAGTTCATCACCTGGTACCGGCACAGATCGATCGGATGGTCCGTACACAGGTCGGTGTACATGCGCTCATCAAGCTTGCCGTACGATGAATCGCCCATGTTGAGAGCCTTGTATCCGGCGTTGTTCTCCGCCTGCTTTTGCTTGACGATGTCGGCCTGGATGGTCACGCCCAGATGATTGGCCTGGCCGGTAAGGTCGGCCGAGACGTGATAGTCCTTGTCCTTCTTGAACGCGCTGTTGCGGAGATAGCACCACAGGACGCAGCCCATACCCAGTTCGTGAGCGAACGCGAACGCTTCGGCGACCTCCTGGATCTGCCGGTCGGAGTTGTCAGAGCCGAAGTAGATGGTCGCGCCGACCGCGGCGGCGCCGAGGTTCCACGCCTCCTGCACCGTGCCGAACATGATCTGGTCGTAGGTGTTGGGATAGGTGACCAGTTCGTTGTGGTTGATCTTGACGAGGAAGGGGATCTTGTGGGCGTACTTGCGGGCGATGGTGCCGAAGACGCCGAAGGTGGTGGCCACGCCGTTGCAACCGCCTTCGATCGCGAGCTTGATGATGTTCTCGCCGTCGAAGTAAAGCGGGTTCTTGGCGAAGGACGCCCCGCCGGAGTGCTCGATGCCCTGATCGACCGGCAGGAGGGACATGTAGCCGGTGCCGGCCAGCCGGCCGTGGTCGAAGAACGACTGAAGGTTGCGCAGCACCTGCGGGTTGCGGTCGCTCTGCATCCAGACGCGATCGATGAAGTCCGGCCCGGGCAGTTGCAGGTGGGACTTGTCAACCTTGGCCTGATAGGTGAGCAGATCGCCGGCTTCGGCGCCGAGGTATTCCTCAATCTTGGGTGAGACGGTTGCGGTGGTCATGACGGACGCTCCTTCCTGCGGCCCAGAGATGATCCGGAGATTCGTTCGGGGGGTATCCGGGGGATGGTCAGTTATCGGTCGAAGATCAAGACAGGTTGAATGATACTCGCAGACCGAGCGACACGAAGGCACCGGCGGTCGGTTCCGGGCGTCGAGGAGCGAATCGGCTCCGCGCTCTTCTGCATTCTCCGGCATGCCCGCAAACGAGATGGCCTACGATACGGTCCGGGATTGGGTCCCCGCCGCCGGTTCCGGAGTAACCATGAGCGAATTGGCCACATTGTGCACTCTGGCGGCGCTGGTGGGCCTGCTCCACACGGCTTTCGGCCCGGACCACTACGTCCCCTTCATCGCCATGGCCCGGGCGGGAAGGTGGTCACTGAGAAAGACGGTCTTCATCACGATCATCTGCGGCCTCGGGCACGTGGGCAGCTCGGTACTGGTGGGCGGGCTGGGGATTACCTTCGGCTGGGCGCTGGGCGGACTGGAGGCGTTCGAGAGTGGCCGGGGCGGGCTCGCCGCCTGGTTCCTGCTGGCCTTCGGCCTGGCCTACCTGGTCTGGGGCCTGCACCGGGCGATCCGGAGCAAGAGTCACGGACACATCCACGTCGGCTCTCACGGCAGCGACCACTTCCACTCCCACAAGCATGAGGGCGAGCACGATCATCAAAACCGCGGGGAAGGCCGGCACCAGACGATCACCCCCTGGATCCTGTTCACCATCTTCGTCTTCGGCCCCTGCGAGCCGCTGATCCCGTTCCTGATGTACCCGGCGCTGGAGCATAGCGCGGGTGGGGTGGCCCTGGTGGCGGCGGTGTTCTCGATCTGCACGGTCGCGACGATGCTGGCGATCGTCCTCGTCGGCTACGCCGGTCTCAACGTCGTGCGCACGAAGGGGTTGGAGCGCTACTCCCACGCCCTTGCGGGATTGATTATCGTTCTGGCGGCTTTGGCGATCCAGCTTCAATTGGAAGGGCCGCCGTCCTGGCTGGACCCGCTGGCGGAAGAGCCGGCCGCGGCGGTTGAGTGACCGCCCGGGAAGATCACGCCTGATTGATGATGCCCTCGAGGCGGCGCATCTGGCCCCCCAGACTGTAGCGCCGGCAGATCAGCTCGCGGTATGCCGCGGATTGGATCGGGCCGGTGGTCACCATCCGGACGAACTGCGGGATACTGTTCCAGAGGAGCTCCTCCGGGAAGATGCCGGAGGCCCCGACGTAGCGGTGGATGACCGGTTTCA
The DNA here is from genome assembly GCA_020345805.1 of Phycisphaerales bacterium. Taxonomy (GTDB): domain Bacteria; phylum Planctomycetota; class Phycisphaerae; order Phycisphaerales; family SM1A02. The sequence continues at coordinate 1,375,878 of CP070772.1, forward strand.
GCCCGGCGGCCATGGCCTCCATCAGCCCGACCGGGTGGCCTTCCAGCAAGCTGGTGCAGACCACGTACTGCTTGTCCTGCAACCAGCCGTCAACGTCGTCGATCCAGCCGTCGAGGCTGAGGTTCTCTTGCAGGCCCATCGCCTGGGTCATCTGGTTGAAATAAAGCGCGAACCGCAAGTCCTGGACCTCGCCCGCGATTGAGAGCCTGTACCGCCGGTCGACCTGCACCAGTTCGCGCAGCGCGTGCAGCAGGAGCATGGGTCCCTTCTTGTAATTGACCGAGCCGATGAAGGCGAGATCGAAGCCCGGCTCTCTTTGTCTGAACGTGAAGCGGTCGGGATCGACGGCGTTGGGCAGCACGTGCAGTCGCCTCACAACGCGTTGAATCTCCGGCGCTTGCGCCACCACGACTTCACGGATATGCCCGGCGACGAAGATGAGGTCATCAACGACGCTCCAGTTCATTCTCCCCACGGAGCCATTGAAGGCCTCGTAGCTGTGCAGGCGGCAGAGAACGCGCCTCTCGGCCAGGGCGGGGACGTCCTGAGTCAGCGCGATGGACAACTCGCCGGCCCACTCCAGCCAGACCAGCTCCGCCCAAGCGATGGCCTGCTCCGCCTCAAGCCGATCGCCGGAGAAGCACGTGCGGATATCGTGACGGTCCGCGAGACCCCGAACGATGCCGAAGAGGAATGTCTGGCTGCCGGGCGGGCAGATGAACGCGATTCGCAAGAGGGCGCCTCCCCGGCCGCTTGGCCGGTTCGATCCGGGGCGATGCAGTCTGGTCTTTTGGCCGCCGAGTCGCCTTCATCGGCGAGGTCGGTCAGAGGCGGTGAGAAAGCGGCGGCTTGCCGGAGCGGTATGCCGGGCACTTATTGCAGCCCCGGATCGGCATTCACCCCCCGTCTCGACCGGCGGATCGCGCGGCAGATTGTGGAAAGAACCTTGACAACTAGCCGGCAGGCACCTCGCCTAAACCCTCGATAGGACGCATCTTCGGAGCATTGCCCTAACCATATCCTAACACTCAGCCGAGTTTTTTTGGCCATTATCGGATGATGATGTAGAATGAAGGTGTGACATCAGCGCTCTGCGGGCGCGGCCGGCCCCCGACCGCCGACTGGCGTGGCGCTGACGGAAGTTCGCCCTGTTCCCGTGCCGGTGAGCGGCTTGGCGTCTTCCTGAGACCGCGAATCCAGACAAACGGGGAAGGAGAGGCAGCCGCATGATCCGAATCGACAGCTCTGGCAACCTTCGCTACCGCGCCATAACGCGGGCCAATGTGCTGCGGACGCCCCAGTGGGACGACCTGTGCACGGAGGTTCGGGAGGCGGTCGAGGTCGTATCCACCGTGCTGCCGTTTCGGACTAACCAGTACATCATGGCGGAGTTGATCGACTGGAGCCGCGTTCCGGACGATCCCATGTTCCAGCTCACCTTCCCCCAGCGGGAGATGCTGCATGAGGACGACTATGCGGTGATGGCCTCTCTTATTCGCCGTGGCGCCCCCCGGGAGGTGATCGAAGAGGAAGCCAACCGCATACGCTACGAGCTCAACCCCCACCCCGCCGGGCAACTGACCCACAACGTCCCCAGGCTGGGGCGGAAGCGCCTCAGCGGCATTCAGCACAAGTACCGTGAGACCGTCCTGTTCTTCCCCAGCCACGGCCAGACCTGCCACGCCTATTGCACGTTCTGTTTCCGCTGGGCCCAGTTCGCGGGCCTGGATGAGCTGAAGTTCGCCACCCGCGAGGTGGACCATCTGGTGGCGTACCTCAGGCAGAACCCCCAGGTCACCGACATGCTCATCACCGGCGGGGACCCCATGGTCATGAAATCCTCGCTTCTCGAGCAGTACATCGAGCCGCTGTTGAAGCTGGATCAGCTTCTGACGATCCGCATCGGAACCAAGGCCGTCGCCTACTGGCCTCATCGTTTCGTCACCGACCCCGATGCCGACGATCTGCTGTACCTGTTCGAGCGCGTCATGGACCACGGGAAGCAGTTGGCGATCATGGCACACTACTGCCACCCAGTGGAGCTTTCCACAGACGTAGCCCGGGAAGCCGTTCGCCGCATCCGCTCCACGGGGGCAAACATCCGCATGCAGAGCCCGGTGGTGAAACACGTCAACGATTCAGCCGACATCTGGGCTGAAATGTGGCGGATGGGGGCGAGGCTCGGTTGCATCCCCTACTACATGTTCGTGAATCGGGATACCGGTGCTCAGGACTACTTCCAGATCCCCCTCATCCGATGCTGGAACATCTTCCAAGGGGCCTACCGGCAGGTTTCCGGGATCGCCAGGACTGTCCGCGGCCCGTCGATGTCCGCCTTTCCGGGCAAGGTGCACATTCTCGGTACTTCCAACGTCGGGGGGGAGAGGGCCTTCGTGTTGCAGTACCTCCAGGCCCGCCGGCCCGAGTTGGTTCGCCGGCCGTTCTTCGCCCGGTTCGATCCGGAGGCGACATGGTTCGATGAGTTGAGGCCGCTCACCGCCGCCGATCGCCGGTTCTTCCCCACCATCCAGCACCGGCCCGCCAGCTTCATCCTCGGATTGCCCGAGGAAGCCTGATCAGCTCGGTCCGGTGATTGCCCTGCCGTCGACAGGCCAGAAGAAACCCACGTTCATTGAACGTGGGCTTCGCTCCGACTCAACTGTATATCTCACCACCCGGCTCCCCTCAATACCGGTAGTGCTCCGGCTTGTACGGGCCCTCCACCGGCACGCCGATGTAGTCGGCCTGCTCGGGCCGGAGCTTCGTCAGCTTCGCCCCCAGCTTCTCCAGGTGCAGCCTCGCCACCATCTCATCGAGCTTCTTGGGCAGCGTGAACACCTCGTTCCCGTACTTGCCGTGGTTCCGGTACATCTCGATCTGGGCCAGAACCTGGTTGGAGAAGCTGTTGGACATCACGAAGCTGGGATGGCCCGTCGCGCAGCCGAGATTCAGAAGCCGGCCTTCGGCCAGGACGATGATCGCCCGGCCGTCGGGGAACACCCATTCATCAACCTGTGGCTTGACGTGGACCTTCTTGATTCCGTCGATTTTCGCCAGCCCCGCCATGTCGATCTCGTTGTCGAAGTGGCCGATGTTGCCCACGATCGCGTTGTGCTTCATTCGGCGCATGTGCTCGGCGGTGATCACGTGGTAGTTGCCGGTGGCGGTGATGAAGATGTCCGCGGTCTCCACCACGTCGTCAAGCTGCACCACCTGGTAGCCGTCCATACACGCCTGCAGGGCGCAGATGGGATCGACCTCCGTAATCAGCACGCGGCACTTCTGCCCCGCCAGTGATTGTGCGCAGCCCTTACCCACATCACCATAGCCGCAGATCAGCGCCACCTTGCCCGCGATCATCACGTCCGTAGCCCGGTTGATCCCGTCGATGAGCGAATGCCGGCAGCCGTAGATGTTGTCAAACTTGCTCTTGGTAACCGAGTCGTTGACGTTGAATGCCGGGAAGAGAAGCGTGCCCGCCTCCTGCATCTGGTAGAGCCGATGAACGCCGGTGGTGGTTTCCTCGCTCACGCCGAGGATGTCCCTGGACATCGTGTGCCAGTAGTCGCTTGCCGCCTTCTGCACGTCGGCGAGGCATTGAAGCACTACCGCGAACTCCTCGCTCTCGGCGGTATCCGGTGCAGGCACGGAGCCGGCGGTCTCGTACTCCCAGCCGCGATGAATCAGCAGCGTCGCGTCGCCTCCGTCGTCCACGATGAGCGTCGGCCCGTGCCCGCCCGGCCAGCTCAACGCCTGAAGCGTGCACCACCAGTACTCCGGCAGAGTCTCGCCCTTCCAGGCGAAGACGGCGGCCCCCCTGGGGTTGTCGGGAGTCCCATCACGGCCCACTACCGCGGCCGCGGCGGCGTGGTCCTGGGTCGAGAAGATGTTGCAGCTCGCCCACCGCACCTCCGCCCCCAGCTCGATGAGAGTGTCGATGAGCACCGCGGTCTGGACGGTCATGTGCAGCGAGCCGGTGATGCGCGCCCCCTTGAGGGGCTTCTCGGCGCAGTACTTCTCCCGCAGGGCCATCAGGCCGGGCATCTCGTGCTCGGCCAGCTTGATCTCCGCCCGACCGAGAGCGACCGCATCGGGCGAGAGGTCGCGGACCTTGTAGGGCAGGTCGGAGAACAGGGGCAGGCCGGTGTCCATGAACGTCGCTGCACCCGAGGCCGTGGACGGCTTCTGGGGCGCTTGTGGGGGGGTGGCAGTCACGGCAATGTCTCCAAGTGAGGTAACTGCAGCTACTTACAGCCGCGGCCAACCCGGGGCCGCCACATGTTCATCCGTTCATCCGGATGAACTGATAAATAGTACCTCGCTTTCATCTTGGTGTCAAGATCAAAGCCCTTTTATCGGCCGGGCGGTCAGAACAGGGAGATCGTGGTGCCATCGGGCAAGCGAGCGGCGGGCTGAGGAGTCTGACGCTCTCGCCCCAGCAGCCACCAGCGTTCCGGCATCGCCCGCCGCAAGGCCGCCCACCGCCTCAGCGATCGTCCCGCCCTGATCGGCTTCGGCTCATCATGCCAACGCCTGAGGATCCTGTTCCAGGCGCTCCTCCAGTACCGCATGCGCACGTGGATGGGATCGAAGCCGTACCACGCGCGGTCCGTCTCGATGGATTGGATCTCACGGCCGGCGATCAGTTCGCGGAGTCTTCCGTCCAGTTCGATCGCGCTCTCCAGCGCCTGCTCAATCCCTATGCGGCAACTCGGAAACAGCGCGGAGCGGACCGCGTAGTACTTCCACCTCGAAAGACGCCTGACGCTAGCCATCGGCAGGTGCGTCACGATGATGCGCGCATGGTGTTCACCCAGGTGATCGATGCACCGCTCCACCCATTCAATGATCTGCTCCGGCTCGGCGCCATAGAGAATGTCGTTCCCTACGTCGGTAATCAGTGCAAATGTCTGCATCGCCTCCGAGCGCGTGTCCAGCGCGTCCCACAGACCGGATTCGACAATGCCCGGCAAAGAGCGCACAAGCACGCGGCTGCGCATGCCATACGAACGCCCGTGCCCCATCGCCGCAAAGACTTCCAGCGGCCCGCCCAGTATCAGCCGGGCCGTCTCGATCACCGTGGAGATCCCCCGCGTGAGGTTGCTCGCCCCCAGCAGCACCACCCGTGCCCCGGAGCTTCCGAGTTCATTCGGTGTCCTTCGCTTCGGACTCATCATGAGGATCCTAACCGGAGATGGATCATCTCCGTGAATGGTGCAGGCAACATCCTGCTCGGCCGATGGTGATTTGCCTTCGACGATACTATCAGAGACGGGCAGCGAATCTCTGGAATCCGCCGCGCAAGTTTGTGCGTACAAGCATCCGGAGGAGGATGAAGAGAGGCCGGGGTCTCGCGTATCATGGAGTCAATCATGCGAGACGACGAAGAATCCGCAGCACAATATCAACCCCTGCGATTCCACATTGTCACCGGCGGCGCGCTGAAGCGACTGGCGGTACTATGCATCCTGCTGATTGCACTGGGTTTATGGGCGTACTTCACCATGATGCGAATGCCGGGCGAGAGCTTTACCGGGCCGCTGCCGGAAATGACGATTCGGCAGGAAACGCTGCGCGATGAGCTGAAGGGACACGTTGAGATGCTGGCGGACAAGATCGGGCCGCGCAACGTGCTTTATTCGCAGAACCTCGACAAGGCCGCGAAGTATATCGAATCAAACCTGCGCGGCATGGGATACGAGATCGAGCGCCACACGATCGAAGCGGGCGGCGTCGCGGGCCACAACTTCAGCGTTCAGATCACCGGCTCGGCGCATCCGGATGAAATCGTGATCGTCGGCGCGCACTACGACACCTGCTACGGCACGCCAGGGGCAAACGACAACGCCTCGGCGGTGGCGGGCGTGCTCGCCCTGGCCAAGCTCTTTGTCGATTCTCAGCCGGAAAGGACGCTGCGCTTCGCGCTCTTCACCAACGAGGAGCCGCCCTACTTCCAAAGCAGGGGTATGGGCTCGCTGGCCTATGCCCGGCGCTGCCGACAACGCGGCGAGAACATCACCGCCATGGTCTGCCTGGAGATGATCGGCTGCTACCGGGACGAGAAGGGCAGCCAGCGGTATCCGATTCCCGGGCTGGGGTTGTTCTACCCGACCCGGGGCAACTTCATCGCCTTCGTAGGCAACCTCGGCTCGCGCGAGCTGCTGCGGCAGGTGGTGGGCTCGTTCCGCCGGCACGCCGAGTTCCCCTCGGAAGGGGCGGCCCTGCCGGGCTGGATTCCGGGCATCGGCTGGTCGGACCACTGGTCGTTCTGGAAAACGGGGTACCCGGCGATCATGGTCACGGACACCGCCATGCACAGGTATCGCCATTATCACGAAGCCACCGACACGCCCGAAAAGCTCGATTACGGACGCATGGCGAGGGTTGTGGAGGGTCTGAAGCCGGTGATCGAGGAGCTGGCGGGGCCCCAGTCCGGCCCCGGATCGGGCACCGCGGGGCAGGAATGAGCAGAATCTGTTCGGTTTTTGCCGGTTCCGGCGCAGGATTGAGACGGGAAGGGGATAGATAATGGCGGCGGACGGTACCTTCACCCCGCCCGTGTCACCTGCAGGAGTATGGAATTGACCGCGGAGGAGCCAAAACCAGCCGCATCGTCCGGTTCGGGGCTGGGGGCCAGCATGTCGCGAACGGACTGGACGCTGGTGCTGGAAGCCGCCCGGGGCCAGGATCAGAAGGTGGCCCTGGAGCGTCTGTCGAGGCGATACTGGCCGGCCATCTACGCCTTCATCCGGGCCACCGGCCGCAACACGCACGAGGCGGCCGACCTGTGTCAGGGCTTCGTCTGTGATGTCATGCTCGGGAGGAACATCTTCCAGACGGCCGACCCGAAGCGAGGGCGGTTCCGGTCGCTGCTGCTGACGGCGCTGAAGAACTACCTGAGGCAGCGGCACCGGCACGATACCGCCAAGAAACGCGCCCCGGGGGGAACACCGCCTCCCCTTGTGGACGTGCAGATACTGGAGACCGCCGCCGTCGATCCGAACCAGACTCCGGAGCAGGCGTTCGCGGCGCAGTGGAGCGCGGCACTGATCCGCCAGGTGCTGGGGCGGGTCAAAGCGTGTTGTCTGAACGATGGACTGGAACCTCACTGGGTCGTCTTTGAATGCCGGGTGGTCAAGCCCATGCTGTTCGGAGATCGGCCCACGGCCTATTCGGAACTGGTTGACAGTCTGAAGCTGGAGGATGCGGCCCAGGCCGCAAACATGATGGTTACCGCGAAGCGCAGGTTCGCCCATGAATTGCTGGCGGAAGTCGCCGGCACGTTGGTGAACCCCGCATATTCCGAGGACGAGCTGTCAACGCTGCTGCATGATCTGGAGCGGTCGGCATGAGCACTAAAACCTCACAACAACAACAACGAGACCGGCTGGCCCAGGCTCTGCGCTGGGCGCTGGAATCATCGGGCAATCCGGCGATGGCCTCGGCGGACTGGCTGGCCGAAGACATCGATCCCATGCATCGCTCGGCCGTCCAACTGCTGACCGACCCGAACGTGGAACTGCAGAAGCTGGCCCGGGCCAAGAGCGTGTTCAAGACCATGCGGATCGTGGGTGAGACGCCCGCCGACCGGCACATCGGGGCGCGGCTCTACGCCGCCGCGATCGCCGCCGCCCTGGCCCGGCACGGCAAGCGAATCAGCACTCAGTCAGAACGTGCTTTGCGCCGGGGATTCCAGAGCCTGCTGAACGACAAGGAGATGCCCAAGGAGCTGCGCGACCTCGCGGGCCTGGGCCTGGTCGTACTGGACAACGACCGGAACCGCTCGTTGGGCGATTCACCGGTGGTGCCGGCGGAGGAAGCGTGAGACGACCGCGGCGGCGGCCACCGGCCGACGCGGAGTGTCCCACATCCGGGGTGACCGTGCAGAGTTGAGTAAGATGATCCCCGCAGCGGCCGGCGGGGAAGGGCCGGCCGAACGCTGACCGCCCCGCTACCTACTCCAGGAGGATTCCGCCGTGGGCAAAGCAGGGAACTCATCTGCTGCAGATGGGGCCGGATCGATGATGCTGGAGATCGAGCGCAAGTACCTGCTTGACCGGATGCCGGTCGTTCCGGTCCACGCCGAGACCTGGCGCATCGAGCAGGGTTACCTCGAGATTCAGATGGACGGCGGGAATGAGGCTTTGATGACCGGCGAGCCGGTGGAGGTCGGCGGGAGGGTCCGGCGGGCCGTGTCGATGGACGGTTTGGTGATTCTCACCCACACCATAAAGCGAGGCGTAGGGCTCGTGCGCGAGGAGCTTGAGCGACCCATCAACATCCGGCAGTTCCAGCGGGTCTGGCGTAATCCGGCCGCGTTTCGTCTGCGCAAGACCCGGTACCGGGTGGCCGTCGGCGATCGGGTGTGGGAGGTTGATGAGTTCGAGGACCTGGATATGGTGCTGGCGGAGGTGGAGCTGCCCTCGCGCGATGCGGAGACGGTCATTCCGCCGTGGCTGGCCAATCACATCGTGCGGGAGGTGACGGACGAGCCGGCATACACCAATCACGCCATCGCCCGACGGCTGGCCGTGGGCGGTTGAACCGCCACCCGCCCCGGCTACACTACCCCCGAAGTTGACTGAAACAGAAGTAAAGCGCGGGGGGATGAGCGAATTCGCCATCGCATCGGGAGTTCACCGTGGCCAGCACCTTCCATTGCTCGATCGTCACGCCAAGCGCGGCCGCCTTTGAAGGCGACGTCACTTACGCGACCTTCCAGGCCTGGGACGGCCAGCAGGGAGTGCTCGGCCTGCGCTCGCCGCTGCTGACCAAGCTGGGAGTGGGATCGGTCCGCCTGGATGTGGCGGATGGAACTACGCGGCGCTTCCTGCTCTGCGGCGGGTTTGCCCAGATGCACGAAGACTCGCTGACCCTGCTCACCGAACGGGCCATCCCCGCCGAGGATATCTCGACGGCGGAAGCGGAAGCGGAGCTGAAGAAGGCCAACGCCGAGGTTGTCACCGGGACGGAAGACCGCCAGAAGCTGGAGCGACAGCAGCAGATCGCCATGGCCAAGGTCGCCCTGGTCCGGACCGCCGGGGCGGGGTGACCACGGGTCGGGCAGCACCGCCGACCGCCGGGATTATCGAACTGTAGTTGCGGAGGGCCACCCGTGCCCCTGATGGAAGCGCCTGCGTTTGGTCTCGGCCGGCGATCCTGTCATGCGGAGCGCTTTGCGGCCGACGAAATCGCGGCCGCGAGCACCGCTCCGGACCCGCCAAATGCCTGATTGCTATGATGCGCGATGAGGGCCGTCGCATCTCAGACCAAGGAAGACGGCTCCGCATGTGAAATGAGAAAGGCGACTCATGAGCACGCATCGACTCCTGGCAGGCCTGGCGCTTGTTCCGACCATCCTCAACTTCATAGTATGGCTCATCAGCTGGATACTCTGGACATTCGTCCTGGAGAGTGTGGATTTCGAGGGTCCGCTGTATTGGGTGGCCCGTGTGTGCGGCCCCCTGCAGGCAATCTGCATCAGCGCCGCGCTCGTGCTCCTGTGTATTGCGGCAATGATGTCGCCGGGCCGAACGGAGAACAGGCCTGCCGCCGCGTAGCCTTCGGTCTGTGAATCACCGTCTGCCCGTGATCTGCCGCATGCGCCGCCGTCACCAGGCGACGGGCAATCCGATTTCCAGGTGGTTTCGACCCGCAAGCGTGCTGCGTATCGCGATCACCGCCGGGAAAGGACGACGGTTCCCGCACATCGGTCGCGCCGGGAGTCTCTCGGTCTTCCCGGCCGGCACCCGCATATGACGGGCAGCGATCATCCGGCCGGGGGTCCGACCGAAGGCGAATCGGCCTGCCATCATCCCGGCTATCATTCCCCTGGGACCGCTGACCCCGATGGCGCCCGAATCCGACACCCGCAGCGAAAGGCAGCCGATGGAAGTCGAAGTATTCGTATTGTGCGATGCCGCCACCGACGAAAGGGGAAAGCTCAACGTCCTCGGGACTTTCGACACCATCGGGGCGCGGGAAACACCCGTGATTCACCCGCAGTGCGCCATCGCCACCCGGGTTCGCTTTGAACGCATCGAACGGGGCGAGCATCGGGTCAAGGTGACGGTGGCGGACGCCGACGGCCAACTCGTCCTCCGGCCGCTGGAAACCGGCCTGAGGGTGGGATTCCCCGATCATCAGCCTTCCCACCCGTACAACATGATTCTCAATCTTCAGCGGTTGAAGTTCGAGAGGTTCGGCGAGTTCACGATCGATCTGGCCATCGACGGCCGCCAGGAAGCTTCGCTTCCCCTGTTCGTGACCGAGCAGAAGCCGCCGCCGGACCGCCGGGAAGAGTAGCCGGCCGGATTGACATTCGAATCCGGTCAGTGCGCTCGACGCACCTCACGACCCGGGCCGGCGCACGCGGAGAATCAGCCAGTCCTCCCAGCCGGCGCTGCGCCCCGCATCATCCAGTTGCTGCGGAATAGTCAGGGCGATTCCTTCGCCCAATTGCAGGTTTACCGCGGTCGACACGGTGCGCATGCTGCTGGTCACCTGATCCACGCTGGCCACTGTCTCATCCGAAGCCAGCGTGACGGCACGGGGCGCAATCTGCACGCGGGGAATCCACGCCATCTGGATATCCAGCGTCAGGTCGTCAGTGCCCGGAGCAATCAACGGCAGGGCGATGATCTCCAGACCCTCCGTTGAGAAGCCGGAGATCGGGGCAAATGCATGAACCTGTTTTTCGACCACGGGACGCACTCCGGCAAGCACCTCCCGCTGCGTGAGAGCGCTGAACCAGAACCGCTGGCCGTTGAACCCGCTGCTCGTGGCGCGAAAGAGGACCTCCTCCTGCTCGGTGTCGGCCAGAAGCGTCTCCACGATGCCGCCGCGCAGGCGGGGAAAGTCCTCGCCGACCTCGGCCCGCAACTCGGCCGCTTTGTCCGAGCGCAGATGCAGAACGATGGCATCTGCATCCAGTGGCCTGGGTTGGATCTGGCGCAGCATGTCGAGGAACGCTTTGATCTTCTGGTGTCCGCTGACAGTGTGACGGATCAGAAAAACGTTGTTGATCACGCGTATGGCCCCGGTCTCACCACCGACGTCGACCCAGCTCTCGGGGTCAATGCTCTGGGTGATGAGATCCGCGTACGTATAGATGCGCTCCATTCTGGTGGTGCGATCCGGATCGTCTCCCGGATCGCCGAATATCGAACCGCCCCCCATGCCTCCGAACCCTCCACCACCGCCTCCGAA
>CP070772.1:1387185-1404758 GCA_020345805.1 Phycisphaerales bacterium
AAGACGGTGAGAAGGCCAAGACCGCCCCGCGCGCCGATGACGGCGTCTCCGGCGACTGGGAAGGGCTCCTCACCGACGGCGAATCGCTCGACCTGCCGCCCGACGGCCTGAAGTTCGATCTCTCCATCGAGGTGGATGAGGAAGGCGCGGTCACCGGCACTCTCCGTACGCCGATGAACTCCGCCACTATCACTGACGGCAAGTACGACAAGGCCACCGGCTCGCTGACCTGCACTCTCACCGACTCCGAATCCGGCATGACTGCTTCGCTCAGCGCCACCGTCAAAGATCAGACGATGACCGGCACGATCACCATCGCCGCCGAGTTGCTGGACGTGACGCTCAAGCTCACCGCCGACCGCACCGCCGCCCTTCAGCAGGAAGAGGAACAGGAGGAGGAGGAGGACATCGAGAAGCAGCAGGAGGAAGAGGAAGACACCGGCGAGCAGGGGGATGACCAGGACGAAGATCAGGACGTCGAAGAAGACGATGAAACCGACGAGGAAGATGAAGAAGAGGAGAAGGACCTCGGCGATGTCGTGGATGACAAGGACGCCGACGATGAGAAGGCCCCGCGCTACGGCGGGGTGTCCACCTACGTCTGGGCCCCCGAGGCCTGCGAACTCATCTTCACCTCCGGCGGTGACCTCTATCAGTACGACGTGGAGAAGGATGAAATCACCCGCCTCACCATGACCCAGGAGGGCGAGCGCGGCGTGCAGTATCTCCCGGACGGATCCGGCTACACGCTCATGCGCGGCCGGTCGGTCATGAAGGTCACCTTCGGAAGCTCGCTCCTGGAGCAGATCGATCCCAAGCTTCCTGGCGGAGAGGAATTCAGCGGCTACCGGATGAGCCCCGACGGCCAGGCCATCGCGTTCCTCACCACCAAAGGCAGCAGTCCGTGGGAGGGTGGTCGAAAAGTCAACATCATCAACTACCGCAATCGGTTCGCGGAGGTTAGGCAGGTGAACCGGCACATGTCCGACGATCCCCGACCCAAGGTCGAGCGAACCGTGTACATCTACGACATGCGCGACCATTTCGAGGAGCGCGGCGTGCTGAGCAAGCTGTTCACTGCCACGCAGAACATGCCGCGTGACTTCGTCGGCGTGCCGGAATGGTCGCTCGATTCGTCCCGTGTGTGCTTCTCGGCGTTCGATCAGGCAACCGGTCAGGTGAAGATCTTCGAAGCAAATCTGCCTGAGGAGAAGGCCGACGCCGACGATGATGACGATGAAGAAGACGCTGACGACAACGGCGAGGACGAAGACAACGACGATGATGACGATGACGGTGACGATGAGGAGGACGACAGCGGCAAGAACAGCGATGCCGATGACGATTCAGACGATGAGAAGGAGCGCGAAAAGGTCGCCGAAGCCAAGGTCGTCTATCAGTTCTTCCACAACGGCGGGCCGAACACGCCACGCATGATCCGCCCGGCCTATCTGGCCGACGATCGCCGCATCGTCTTCATCAGCGAGCTCAGCGGATTCCGCCATCTGCACGTGCTGGACCCCGTGTATGAGCAACTGGACCAGCTCACGCGAGGCCGGTTCGAGGTTTATCCGGAGCGGCTGTCGAAGGACCACACGCTGATGTTTGCGACCGCGACGAAGGGAGATCCGTCACAGCGCAACATCTACCGTATCGACCTCGCCGAAGGTGAGATGACCCGCCTCGATCATGTGGATGGCACCTACAGCACGGTTGCGGTGAGCAACGACGGCAACCACGCCCTGGCCAACTTCGTGGATTACGGCTCGCTGACCGAACTGGTCGCAATCGACGCCGACGCTGAGGAACCCAAGGTCCTGACGGATTCGCACCCCGAGGAGGCGAAGAAGCTCACCGAACCGATTCCCGAGTTCTTCACCTTCGAGAACCGGCACGGTCAGGAAATACACGGCCACATGTTCAAGCCCGATGATTGGACGCCGCAGGATAAGAGGCCTCTGCTCATCTATGTCTATGGCGGGCCGCTGGGGACGCGCAAGATGGTCACTCGCGGCAGCTTTTCCTCCGACAGCTATTTCTTCGCCTACTACCTGGCCAAGAAGCACGGCTACGTGACCTGCACCATCGATCCCCGCGGGGCCTCTGGCTACGGTGGGCTCTTCGAGAAATCTAACTACGAGCAGGTCGGCAAGCCGCAGGTTGAGGACCTCGTCGACGGCGCGAAGTGGTTCATCGAAAACCAGGGCGTCGATCCCAAGCTCGTCGGCATCCACGGCTGGAGCTTCGGCGGCTTCCAGACCCAGATGTGCCTCTACACCGAGCCGGATGTGTTCGCCTGCGGAATGGCCGGGGCGGGCCCGACGGAATGGGAGAATTACAACTCCTGGTATTCCATGGCGACCATCGGCCCCAGCCGCGAAGGCAAGACGGACCTGGAGAAGTTCTCGCTCCTGCCGCTGGCGAAGAACCTCAAGGCCAAGCTGCTGCTGGTGCACGGCATGGAAGACGCCAACGTGCTCTACCAGGACACCGTCCGCGTCTATCGCGAACTGCTCAAGGCCGGCAAGGAAGCGCTGGTCGAGCTGTTCCTCGATCCCACCGGCGGGCACGGCCTGGGCGGCGATGTGAAGCGCATCAACCGTTTCCGCAAGTACGAGGAGTTCCTCCTGCGCAATCTCGGCGAAGGCAAGCCGGCCGTGGCGGAGGCCGAAGAAGCCGAGGCGGAAGCTGAATCTGAAACCGCCGAGGAGACCGAGGAATCGTCCGAGGATGAGACAGACGATCAGGAGAAAGAGGACACCAGCGACGAGACAGACGACGACGGTCTGCTGATCTCAATCTGGCGCGGTATCTAGTCTTCTTCCCCCAGCCCCCGGCTCCGCCGGGGGATGTTCGCGCGGCGCCCGGGATTCCTCGGACTCGTCACGCCAGGCCGACCTCTTGCAGGAGCGGGGCGAGATCGACGGGTGCGCCGGTCTCGGCGGAGCGCCTGGCGGCCTCCATCACGCAGTACGTCTCGATGCCCTCTTCGAGATCGGGTGAATAATCAACGCCATCCATGAGGGCGAGAGCGAAGTAGTCTAGGTAGTTGGCGAACTCGCCGTAGTGCATGCCGTGCACTTCGCTGTTGAAATAATAGTGCCGGCCGGCGTAGAGGTGATCTTCCGTGATCTCGGTCATCTCGTCGACTATCCCGCCGGTGTGGATATATTTCATGTCGTGATACTGGGCGAGACTGGTCCCGCCGCTGCCGTAGAGGACCAGCTCGATGCAGTTGCGGGCGGTGGGGAGCTCGTGGCAGCCGTAATGGCCCATGGCCCGGCCGAGACGCCCATCTTCGCTGATAACGTTCACCACATATATGTCGTGGCCTTCGAGGCCGAACTGCTCGCCCATTGCCGAGCGGCTGCGATATGCGTGGACCTGCCTGATGCGGCCGAGATACCAGCGCAGCAGATCGAGCGGGTGGCTGAGGCCGAGGAATATCCAGTCGGTTTCGGCGCTGCGGGCGGCCCAGGGACTTTTGCGGTAATACCAGTCCATACGGTGGATGTAATGGGCGTCGGCAAGCTCGATGCCGGCGAGGCCGCCGTACTTGCCCTTCTCCAAAGCGCGGCGTTGGCGCTGGAACGGCTCGAAGAAGCGCGTACTCTGTCCGACCAGCAGCTTGCGGCCGGTGCGCCGGCCGGCTTCGAGGATGCGGCGGGCATCATCGGGCCGGTTCACCAGCGGCTTGGTGCAGATCACGTCCTTGCCCGCCTCGAACGCCGCGATGATGTGATCTGCGTGCTGCGAATCCGGCGTGTAAATGGCGACGATCTCGACATCATGCCGGGCCAGCATCCCGGCGTAGTCGGTGGTGTAGAAGAGGTCCGGCAACTCGGCGCGAGACTGAGCAAGCTTCTCTTCGGAGAGATCGCACGCCGCCACCGGATACGCGTTGGCGCAGCGGTTGGTTGCCAGGAGCAGAGTGCGGCCTTCGTTGAGGCCGAGCACGCCGAGGCCCTTGCACTTAGGGTGTGGCGGCGGGGGAGTGACGGGGAGAGTGCCGGGGATGTGTTCGATGAATCCCATGAGATGACCTCGGTCAATTCATGTCGAAATGCGATCAGACGCGGCGAGGAACGTTGCGACTTCTTCGGCAGTGGGCAGCGATGGAATCGCACCGCGGTGCGTGGCGGCAAGCGCCCCGGCGGCGGAGGCGATGGTGCAGGCGTTTCGGACCGCTTCACCGCGGGCAATCGCCGCCGCGAACGCCCCGGCAAACGCATCGCCCGCTCCGACCGCATCGACGGCTTCCACGGCGAACGCCGGCAACAGAGAGGCATCATCCGGAGTGTGAAGATATGCGCCGTGCGATCCGAGGGTGATGATGACGGTGGACGGTCCGGTAGCGGCCAGGGCAGAGGCCAGAGCGCCAGGTTCATCATCAGACGACCGTCCGGCAAGCAATGCGGCCTCGCCACGGTTGACGATGAGGCAGTCGAGTTGCGACAGAAGCGATGCGGGCAGCGCGGCTGCGGGTGCGGCGTTGAGAATGACAATCGTGTCGAATTCACGGGCAAGAGATGCCGCGCGGGCGACCACATCGGTCGGTATCTCAAGCTGCATGAGAAGGACGTCCGCCGCATCGATTGCCGAACGAGCAAGGCTGACACGGTCAGGCGTCAACGTAAGATTCGCCTCGCCCGCGACGACGATGGTGTTCTCGCCGGTGCGGTCATCAACGGTGATAAGGGCCACGCCCGTGGCGGCATCTTCATGATCGGAAATGCATGAAACGTCGATGTCTTCGTTCGCCAGCGTATGGCGCATCTGCCAGCCATACGGATCGTCGCCGACGCACCCGACCATAGTGGTGACCGCCCCCATGCGGGCGGCCGCGACGGCCTGGTTGGCGCCCTTGCCGCCGGGAAAAGTCTGGAACGGCCCGCCGAGCACGGTTTCGCCCGCGGCGGGCAGGCGGGGAGTCCTCACCACCAGGTCCATGTTGATGGACCCGATCACGCACACGGATCCGGCGATCACGACTGCTGCTCCTTGTGCACTCTCGCCCATACTTCTCGCTTGGCATCAAGGTCGCGCCACTCCTTGCGGCCCATGACGAGATCGACCATGACGGTGGCGATTTCGCGCGGCCGCATCTTGAAGGCGACCTGCGACCAGTTGATGGCAGCGCCTGTGAATATCGCGTTGCGGGCCCAGTCGGGCGGTTCGGCCGGTTCCGTCTCAAGCCAGGCAGTATCGTCGCCTCCTCCAACACCCTGACCGACCTCGCCCATGAGGTTGGTCTTGACCGCGAGTGGCATCTCGCCGGGGAACTTCAGCACCACATCGGCCGGCTGGTTGTCGAACTCGACGAGACGGACAACGAAAGGATGCGTGCATTGGCCGTTGGACGCATCGCGCATCCGGTGGCCGGCCCAGTCCGGCAGGTTCTCGCCGGACTTCATCGATTCGCGGTAGAAGGCGGTGGCGAGGACGTTGGGCGCGCCGCAAACCTCGAGTGAGCCGAACACGGGCGGGAGATCGCCGCCGGGCTCAACGCTGGAGACCGGTGGGGAGCCGACGGCATCCAGCAGAGCGAGGCGGGCACGCTCGGCATCGGTGAGGCGGCCGTGGGAGAAAAGGCGGAAGGTGGCGAAGAACGTATCGCGGAAATAGCGCTCATCCCAGGGGTCATAAGTGGTGAGCAGGGCGGAGATGCCATGGCGAGTGCGGAAGAACTGCTGGCCGCCGGTGTGGACGCAGAGAATACCCCGGCCGTCGGAAGATTGTGCGTCGATCAGGTCAACGAAGGTGAGTCCGGTGAAGGGATTCTCGACGGTCTCGAACCACTGGGGCGAGGTCATCCAGTCGCCGGTGGGATACTTGCGCTTCCCTTCGCCGGCCGCCTGGACTGACTCGATCCCATAGGGCGTGTCGACGCGGATCGACAAGGCATCGAAAGCGGGGGAGATTTGGGTACGCAGGCCCGCGTCGAGGCCGGCGTCGGGGCGAAGAAAATCCTCCGCTTCGAAGGTGAGAGCGACCGTCTCCGTCACCCCGTCGATCGAAACACAGAACCGGATCTCATCGCCGGCGGCGGAGGTGCGGGTGAACTCGACGAACTTCTCGCCGTGCGATTCCTCTTCTTCGAAGATGTCGAAGCGGCAGGATTCGAATCGCTCCTGTTCGCCGTTGCGGGTTACGCTCAGCAGGCCAAGAGGGCGGCCGGGAGGGAGCAGTCCGTTCGGAAAGTCTTTCGTGATAATCTGAGTGACCACTCCGCGCAGGCTGTCCATTTCCACGCGCATGTTCCCGCGGATCAGCCGGAGCAGGTCCCCTTCCTCCTCCACATGAGTGGGTTCGATCTCCACCAGATTCGCGTCATGCGGGTCAACTGCGACGTAGCCGAACGGCGGCACGTCGGGCGCGACCAGATGACAAGCTGTGCGAGGCTCGTAGAAATCGATGTTGCGGGCAAAACCGCAGCGATTGAAGATGAGGATACGGCCGGAGGGTCCGGAAGCGCGTTCGACGAGATGCCGGGCGGTGCGGGTGAGGATCCGGTCGCCGATGAGGCCGCTGCGGTCGTAGGAAGCGTGGCCGATGTAGCCACACAACCCTTCACATTCGTGATTGTCGTGATGCTGTGCGGCGAGCAGTTCGCGCCACGCTTCGTCCAGTTCCCAGGTCGGGTACAGATCCCACTGGGCATAAGGCCGGCCAAACAAACCGGCCAGTGCGGACGCCGCCTCGGCCGCCACAAGCTGCTCCTCGCGCGACCGGCTGCGGCGGGGGTGAGCATCGCCGTTCTTCCCCAGGGTCATGCCGTGCCAGACGTCATCCATCGTGTATCTTCGTACCGGCGGCTGACTCGACTTGCGAAGCGAATTGATGACCTCGGAGCAGGTTCCGGGGCGGATTTCGAAGCGCTCGTCGGCCATCAGTTCTTTCAGCCGCGGCAGGATCAGCTCGCTGCGGCACATCCAGTCGCGGCCGGGCATCAATTCCAGCCACTGCACGATGGCGGAATGGTCAAGCTCATCGATCAGTCCCCCTTGCAGCAGGCCGTCGAAATCCTCCGGCCACTGGTGGACGTTGAGTTCGTTTCGCGGCAGGGCGGAGATGCGTGAACCGTCGGTCCCCTCCCACAAGATCAGCGAATCCCGTTCCCTCGGGATCTCCGGCGTATGCCAGGTCCACTGGAAGAACAGGCACGCCCCCGTGAAGCCGCAGCCTCGCAGCAGTTGCGGCAACTGCGGGAAGAAGTAGAACTCCTCTTCCCAGAAGGTGCGCGGCCTGACGTCGAGGTGTCTCAGCACCGTGCGCACGCCGAAGGTGAACTGCCGGATGTTGCTCTCCCCGCCGTGAAAGAGGCCGTAGGGCTGGCCGTAGGAACATCCGACCGGTTCGATCTTTCCTTGGTCGACGGCCCGGCGAAGATCGGCCAGGGCATCGGGGCATTCGGCGGCCATCTTCTCGTAGCCGATGCCGTCGAAGTTGACGTTGCCCCTGACACGGGCGTCAACGACGAGCTTGAGCATGTCGGCCACGGAGCCGGGCAGAACGTCATAACCCCACAGCCATTGCATGTCGACCCAGTGCTTGTGGTTGCCGAACGTGTAATAAAGTGGTCTGGGTGGCATCGTGTGGTTCCGGTGTTGGTGCCGGTCTCTCGCCCCTCACGTGCACCTCGCGGTTCGCCGCTTGTCGGACATGTTCCTCAGCCGCCGGAGGATTGGCAAGGGCCGGCCGGCCGCGGGCCCGCCAGGCGCAAAAAAACGAAGGCACCGGACGTTGGTCCGGTGCCTTCAGCGGAGTCGTATGTTGCCGGGATGTCAGGCGGCGGCCCGGGACCGCCGATTGGACCGGCAACAAACCTCGGATGCGGGGTCATCCCCGATCGAGGTGGTGGATGAACGCAGAGGCGTGTTGAAGCGGAATGATTCGGGTGGACCGGCCGGAGCCGCGGGTGTTACGACCCGACGCTGCCCATTTCGTTGACGGCCGTCGCCGTTGACTCTCCGCTTCGGGAGGATCATGCTCTTGGTGGTTTCGTAAATGATCCACAGATCCAGCCACAGGCTCCGGCGGTGGACGTAATCCAGGTCGTAGCGAATCCACTCCTGGAAATCCGTGTTGGGTGCGCGGGTACGGTTTACCTGCCAGAGCCCGGTGAGGCCGGGTCGGACGCTGAGCCTTGCCTCCCGCCAGGCGGGACAGAACTGGTTCTCGTCGTCGGGGCTGGGCCTGGGCCCGATGACGTTCATATGGCCCATGAGCACGTTGAAGAATTGTGGAAGCTCATCAAGGTGGAACCGCCTCAGGAATCTGCCCACCCGCAGCAATCTCGGATCGTCTTCAATGTGGAACTGTGGTCCGTCGCAGATGTTGCTACGCGACAGAGACGCCTTGAGGCGGTCGGCGTTCTTACACATGGTGCGAAACTTGTAGCAGATGAATTCCCGCCCGCCGACGGTCTGGCGGGTGTGCCTGAAGAAGAACGGGCGGCCATCCTCCAGCCAGATGGCGAGCATGATGGCCGGGAACAGCGGGGCGACCAGGACAAGCACCGCAATGCTGAACACGATGTCGAAGAGACGTCGCTCGACAACTCCGACGGGAGCGGGAGGGAGGTCGGAGCCGCGGACCGCCCGGTCTGGGACGGGGCGGAGAGCCGGATGGGTGCCGGGAGCGCGTGGCGGTGCGATCCTGGTTTCGTCGTTGATGATGCACGGTCCGATCACGATGTCGCCGCGCCCCAGCGTCACTCCCGCTCCGATCCACACCGGGGGGACGAATCGCACGTCCGGGGCAAGGTTGGCGCTGCGGTGAACCCACACCCCCGGCCGGCGCGTGATCACATCCGGGCACACCGAATCCACGCAGGTCCAGACGCTCATGAGAGCCGCGAGGAAGCGCTGCATCTGCTCCGGATCCGCGGCGCTGAAGAGCTGTCCCGGCTGAGATATCTCCCGATGTTGGTGGAGGCCGGCGGCGAGTCGGAGCGCGCGTTCGCCGGCGGGTCGATCGGCCGATTCCCGCCACAAAGATGCAAGCTCGCTGCGGTTCGACAGGAGAACGGGCAACTCGGACCGCGGCTTCGGCGCGTAGCGGCGTCGAAGCGCGACGAGCCGGTTGAATTCGGCCGCGACAACCTGTTCCGAGTAAGGTGGGGCATCCGACTCGAGGAGGAGGACACGAACCAGTCGGTTCCGGCGGCGCAGCCAACCGGCGGCGAGGCACAGGTCGAAGATGACCAGGTCCTCAGGCTCCAGCAGCAGGAAGGTGGCCGAGCGGTGGTCGGAGGTGCGGTTATCGCCGCGCCGCACAACCTGCACCCCGTGCGATGCCCAGAACCGATCATGCAATTCCAGCGCGTCAAGCCCCCAGACCATCGGTGTCCGGCCACTCACTCCGGACTCGTGACGAGCGCGGCACATGTCGGAGGCGGTCACAATCAGGCAGCCCGTTTCCTCGGGGGAGCGGTTTCGGCACGTTCGTCGACGGCGCGAGCGAGCGGGTGGAGGGGTTCGGCGGCCGGGGTGGCTGCCGCCGGTACGAGAGGCGCCGCCCGCGCGGTCCGGACCGGGATGCTCGATTCGCGGTGTTTCAGATCCGCGGCGGTGGCCCTGTTGAACACGATGCCGAGGCAGTGGGCGCCCACGCGGCTCAGGCGCGCGACGGACGATCGGATCAGCTCGGCCTTCTGATCCCGGCGCACGACCATGATCGTGCGATCCGATACCGCGGTCACCAGGGCCGCCTCGACGCTGGTGAGGATCGGTCCCGTGTCGAGGACGATAGCGTCGAAGCGGTTACGCAGGGCGTCGATCAGCCAGATGAGCTTGTGGTGCGAGAGATCTTCCGGATCCAGGCCGCGGGCCGAACCGATGGGCAGCGCCCAGAGGTTCTCCCGCCGCGTGAGATGAACCTGTGCGCTTCCGCTGTCCGGGCCGATGGTTTCGCACAGGCCGGGCACATCTGCCAGATTCAGCTCGCGGGTGAGGCTGCAGCGGGTGATGTCCGCGTCGATCACCAGGGTTTTGCGACCGGCGGCCGCGAAGGAAGCGCCGAGGGCCAGCGTCAGACTGGTCTTACCTTCGCCTCGATCGCAACTGGTGACGGCATGGACATTCCGGTTGGAGTCCCGGCATTGCAGTTCCAGCAGATTGCGGAGCTGGTGAACGCCGCGAGAAGCGAGCTGGTCTGCCTTCTCGCCGGCATCGTCGAGATCCGGCATGAGGCTGATGGTGGGGACCGGGAGGTTCAGCGCTTCCAGTGCTTCGGCGTAGCGGATTCTGGGATCGGTGATCCCGATGAAGAACACGATGGCCGCGCCCATGATCGCCCCGAACATGGCCCCGGCCGTCGCCAGCCCATTCTGCCGATCGGAAATCGGGACGATGGGGAGGTCCCCGTAGGCGGCGATCTTGATCCGGTTTACCGTGTCGTCCCGTGCTTCCAGGCGAAGCTCATCCAGGCGATGCCGGGTGACCAGAAGACGGTTCTTCGTTTCCGTCACCTGTTCGTCCAGTCCCGTGAGTATGACTCGCTGAGCGCCGAGAGCGGCCGCTTCGGCCCGGATCTCGTCGCGCACGGCCACGTAACGGGCTTCAAGTTCATCAAGCCGTTTCCGCGACGCGTCGGCGACGGCGGACTGGTCGGTGAGATCGTAGTTGCCGGCGGTGGTCAGATCGGCCAACGCCCCGCGATAAAGGTCCCGTTGGATGCGAACCGCTTCCAGCTGGCGATTCAGCTCACGAATCATCGGGCTGTTGGGACCGTACTTGGTCTGCAGGCTGGCAATCTCCGCCTTCAGCTCCAGCTCCTGTTCACCAAGCCGGGCGATCTTGGAGCCGCCGCCGCGGTTGGCGGAAGGGCCGCCCCACGCGGTTGCATTGTCCGCGTCGCCGAGCTCCAGGTTGGTGCGGGCCAGTTGAAGTTCGGCGAGCTTGGCGTCAATCGCCATGAGCTCCTCGACCTTGCTGGCGTGCATACGTTCGATGGCCTGGATGCCGTATTGATCGGAAGTTTCCAGGATCCGTTCGCGAAGCTGCCGAAGCTCCTGCTCCAGGTTCTGTTGGCGCTGAACAAGTGCCTCGGTCTTTGCGGCCACGGAGAGACCGCCGGGCTGATAGCAGTCCCGCTCAAAGACGTTGAGCACGGCGTCGACCGCGGCCTGTGCCCGTCGCGGATCGCGATCGGTGACGGAGACGGAGATCATCTGCTCGCCGCGCCCGCGTCGAACGGTCAGGGCGTCTTCGAGGCGTGCGACGCCCGCGAGCTCGGAGGGCCAACCCGCCTCCTGCAACTGAGGCGAGGAAACCGCCGCCTCAAGTACGCGACGGTTCTGAAGAAGCGTGACCTGCGAGGCGATGAATGAGTCAAACAGGGGTGGGACGCGGTTCTCCTGACTCTCGTAGAGGATGGGTGCGATGGCCCCCTCCACCTGCACGAGCCCGGTGCTCTCATAGGATGGCGGTGCGGCATGAAAACCGACGATGCCGCCGCCGGCCGCCAGCGCTGCGGAGAGAATCACAACGAGGCCGTATCTTCCTCTCAGCGCGCGGCGCAGCAGTCGCAGCGGTGGTTCTGACGGAGTCTCAGCCCCTGACTCCGCAACCAGTTCGTAGCGGACTTCGTTGTTTCTCACAGCCTTATCGGTCACTGGAGCCCCCTTCCCGATGGACTCGGGGGACGGGTGTACCATCGATCACGATGGTGTGAACGGACGAACAACCCCGGGCGACGATTCGGAAGGGGAAAGTGCTCCCCGATTCGCACTCAAGGAAGAGATGCGGGCGCGGCATCGGTGAGAAACCCGCGGGCCGTTTCCGGCGCAAAACACATGGCCCCCGGCGCGATTGTCGGTGCGACATTCGCGGCGTGTGGGCAAGCAGCCAGCGTACGTCAAGCGGCGTGACAACGACGCTTCGAGAGTATGGCTCGGGCTTTGAACTGTGCGGGTTTTTCCCATTCCTACAGTTGCTCTGGTTAGGCACAGGCGCGTCCATCGTCTGATAGACATCCGCCTGCATACACGACAGCATCGGCAATATCGGCCCCGGCCTGAATTTGAGAGTCCGGGCATAGTAAAGATCGCACCACAATGGATTTCGGACCTACGACCGCTCCCGGCATCACGATCGAATCCACGATGGTCGCGCCCGGTCCCATAACCGAACCGGCGCAGATTACGCGCAATCCGGTGGGCCGGCCGGCCGTTATGAGACCTCCGACCAGCATGCCGACATCGTTCATCGAGCGGCCGACTCCGTTGGCGGTTCGGGCCGCGGCCAGAAACTGCTTCCGCGTCCGGAGCGGGAGCGTGCCGCAGTCGTGAAGCCGGTGCACCTGCGCCCGCAGTCCGGCCCCGATTGCGCGGCGAAGCCACTGCTCCTTGAGGTCGGTAAAGCCGACCATCGGGACCAGGTCGAGCGTGCCGCATCTGATGAGATAAATCCCCGCGGGCGAGCCGTCGGAGCAGGAGGCCACGGTGATGTCGGCTTGGTGGGCGAAGTGCTCGCGCAACATCGGCGCGAGCGGGGCCGCAGCGTATCGGGCCGCCTCCATCACGAGCACGTGCTCATCGGGCGAATAGTCCACGCAGAGATCGCGAACCACACCCGCCGGACCCCGCAGCGCCTGCGGCTCATGCTCAATGATGAGACGCTCACCGGGAACCGCGCTCGGCCATGGTGGAGGCAGCATTGAGTCGTGCACTACTCGAATCGGAGGTGAGGCCCCCGCGACCGCCTCCGTGATGCGGTCTACCCAGCAGTCCAGAACGGTCTTGGTCGGTGTCAACCACAAATCGAGCACGGATCGGCCGGTCGCCTGCACGAGCGGCGAGGGCCGCAGCCCTCCCACCAGGATGATGCACGCGGCAAGGTCAACGATGGGTGACGGGTCGCGGTCGGGTTCGGCGGCTTGACCGATCGCGGCGGGCGTCGGGTGGTCCTGCCGATGCTGCCGGTCCGCGCCAGTCGCGCATCTGACGGATAGTTCGGGTGCGCTTCCCAGGTCGTCCCACGCCGTCGTCTGGTTGGTGCCGGCAGGCTCAGGGGCGAGTTTCAACGCGGCCGACGCAGCCTTCGGCTCAGTCTCCATGGCGGCAGATTCGGGGACCGATGGAATCTCTGCCGCCTGCGATGCTGCGACCAGACCGCGCGCGGCGAGTTCATCGAGGATGGCTCGCGCTCTGGAGGCCCAGCTTTCCCGGCGAACCCGATCACGTCCCGGCTGCGGATCACCCGGTTCCCGCAGGGCCAGTTGAATCTTATTGGCGAAGTCGTCGGCGTCCAGGGCGATGCCGACCGTGCGTTCATAGCGCCGCAGCTCCGGGAAGTCGGTGGAGACGATCGGCCGTCCCGTGGCCAGGTATTCCTTGAGCTTGATGGGATTGCAGGCTTCGATCCAGCGTGACCGGTTCCACGGCATGATGAGGACGTCGCAGGCGGACATGTAGCGGGGCACATCCTCGTAGCGTTTCTGCCCCAGCGTGATGACGTTGTCCAGCTCGCACCATCCCGGCGGAAGCGAGCAGGAACCGACGAGGACGAAGCTCGCTTCCGGAAGCCGCCTCGCGACGTCGATGAACAGATCGGGGTCGAAGGTGTGAGCGTCGATTCCACCGATGAAGCCGATGCGGGGATGGGGGATCGTCGCCATGTCGTCCGGATCGGGCGCTTCCTGATCCGCAGCGGATACAAACCGGTCGAAATCCACACCGTGGTCTACGTAGCAGGCGGCGCGGCAGTCCCGCCGTTCCTCGCGGAACAGAAGGGTCGAGCAGAAAACCGTCAGGTCGGCCCGTGCCTTGAGCCAGGTGTCGTAGTTGCGGATCCTGGCCGCGTCCACGCCTTGATAGCACTCGTAGCGGTCGGTCCGCTGGTATACCACCGCTTGAGGGTCCAGGGCGTCGACGGCTTCGGCCGCGGTGGGGCAGGTCACCCAGATCAGCGGGCGGGAAATGCCCAGCCGCCCGGCCGCCGACTTCACCGTGCTCGTGAGCAGCGGCCGGGTGAGTTTCATCCCGATCCTGCTGGGGAACAGGACCGGGCTGAAGACCGCGAACCCGTCGTTGAGCGGCGAGAGGCCGCGGCGCATGGAGCGGAGCTTGCGCCGGACGCGGGTGAGGAACATCCTGCCCTCGCCGGGGCTGGGAGTGCGCATTCCCAGGGAGTTGACAAACAGGACAGGCAGACTCCGGCTGAACTGCCTCATCATCTGCATGTCATAGTGGCCGTGGTTGTGATACCACCAGTCCTCGCCGCCGAAGCAGATGATGCCGTCAAACCGCTGCGGCGCGGCCTTGCCCGAGCGGTCCGTTGAAGCCCCGGAGAGAATGTCAGGAGAGGTTGTTGCCACGTGTGAGGTTCGAGGCATTGCAGAGTTGATGTTCAAGGGTGTGGTGCGGCCCCGGCGATTCGGAGGGCGGGACTAGGCCGCCCGACGTCGGGATTGCCGCGGCTCCGGGCCGAGGAATCCGATCGGTGAAGCAGGATCGGATTCGCCCGTGACCGGCTGGAAGGCCGGCGCGGTCGCCTCCCGGCGGACGAACTGCCTCAGAGCGTTCAGGAGCCGGCAGGAAGCGTGCGATGCGACCCGCTGCGGCGCGGGGAGGGAGTCCAGTCGGCGCAGTGACTCGAACAGCTCCCGTTCGTTCCACGCCACGGTGACCCTCCCGGCCTCGGACAGGGCCCGAGCCGTGCCGAACTGATGGTCGTTGCGTGTTTCGTTCAGATCGCCCCGCCGGGGCACGACCAGGATCGGCCGCCCGAACTCCAGGGCGGTGAGAATGGTGCCCATCCCGGCGTGAGTGATGATAAGGTCGGCGGCGAACAGTCGCTGGCGATAGTCCGGGGGGTCGAGAAACGCGGTCCAGGCCATGTTGCCCGGACGCCAGGCGGTGTTGCCGATCTGGGCAAAGAGATCATTGCGTCCGCAGCGGCCGGCCCACGTGTCAACGTTACGGACCAGCCGGTCAAACGGCATCTGTGCCCCGACGGTGACGAAGATCATAGGACCGATCCTTCGAAGCGCGGACCGTCTTTCCGGGCCAGCGAGGGCCATTGGGTGAGCCACAGGTCAGTCCAGCGTCCGACTTTCTGGCCGGACAATGACAGGCAGTCGACGTTGGCCATGCTGTCAATCCATGCCGTCCTTGCCCCGAACAGCTTGCCCAGGAGAATGGCGAAGTAGCCGGGTGCGGCGCCGGTGGTGACCACGGCGTCCGGCCTCTCTCGCAGCATGATCCAGGCCATTCGGGCGGCGAGCTTGATCAGCCCCCACTTGTTCCAGCGGGTCGCGTCGTTGACCACGTGGAACGGGGCAGCGCCGATCTCCGCGCGGTAGGCCCGATTCACGGTCACATAGACGACGTGCTCGCCCACGAAAGCAGGGCGCAGGCGGAGGAGCTGCACCCAGTGACCTCCGCCTGAGGCCACGGCCAGAATCCTCGTCTTCCGCGTCGTCGTGTCAGCGCGCTCAGTTGCCTCGGCGATCATGAGCATCCGGATGTCCTTCCCCGGCCGGATCCACGCGGAACGTGTTGTCTATCGACCGTGCCATGGCAGCTCTTCAGCCCAAATCGTGGAACCGTTACCGGCGCCCGGTTCGTCAGAACCCGCAAGTTCGGACCCGTGCAAGGCCCACTCAATTAGCCTCGCAGTGCGTAATACGGCGTTGTGATTAGACGACGGCCGATTCTTCTGCGCCGCCTTCACCTCTCGCGGGCGGTCTTACATTCGGCAGCCGGTGACGGGCGTTTTCATGGCCGGCACTTCGGGGTCTGCCGCACGCGCCGGCCGGCGCCGCCGCGCTCTGATGCGCCTCGCCACTTTCCTCAGATGAGGCAGCCACTCATAGGCGCCCGCGGCGGTCAATCTGAATTCGATCTCCCATGCCTGCGGCGACATGGGCATTCGGCCGATAAGTCGGCACGGTCCGTCTCCCGATCCTATCGAGGGATCTAGCGTAAAGAGGCGACGGTAACCGGCGTCGAACAGCGGCTCGAGGGAGCCGGCATCGCACTCCCCGTGCGGGAAGGCGAAATCTTCCACTCCTCCGCCCACGATCTCCTCCAACACTTCTCGCGAACCGACCAGCTCACGTTCCACATCGACGGCGGGGAGCCCCGCGAGGGGTCGATGGGTCGCACCGTGCGACCCGAAGGTGATCAGCCCGTTTCTTGCCGCGGCCCGGATCTGATCCGCGGTCATCGTCGATTCCCGCGCGTCGGGATGGTCCGGGGCGATCTGCCACCGCGGGCGCGAACCGAGATTCTCCGTGACGGCGAAGACCGTGGCGGGAATGCCCAACTCCGTCGTCACGGGCAGCGCGTTGCCCAGCAGGTTGGCGAACGCATCGTCGAAAGTTACGCACACCCGGGGCGGGCCGACGGCTCCGGTTGTGACCTTGTCAAGATCCCCCGTGGTAATCGCCCGGCCGGCGATCAACTCCATCTGCCAGCGGAACCGGTCCTTCTCGCCGTCCGTCACCCCGTGATAACAGAGCGTGACGACACGGGTGCGAATAAGCAGTCCGAAACCGCTGCAGAACCACCAGGTTGACGCCATCGCCAGATATACGATACGGAGAAGCAGGTCGCGCTTCGCGTAGGGGGCACTCGATCGCAACCGTGTTGTGCGGCGAACTGATCTCACACCGTCACCTCGGTGCTCGTTTCGGTTCCTCGCGGCGAGGTCCGGACGAATCGCGCGGCCGGCATCTTCGTGCCGGTCGTCTCAACGGCCGCCGAGGCCTGGGGACGGAGGATTGCCGTGAGGTAGGCGGGGTTGGCGCGGTCTTGCGTCAGGCGGTACATCGCCTTGTCCGGTCTTTGCTGATAGACCGTGCCGTAAACCCAGTGGAAGCATCTCTCCAGACGCCGGAAGATCGCCTCGCACTTCGGGTCGGCGGAGAGCGTGATGCAGATCACTCCGTCCTCGGCGAGCCACTCCCCAAAGCGTTCGACGAGTCCAACAGCCTCCTCGACATCGAAGTACTTCAGCACTTCGTTGAAGACGATGGCGTTGAAGCGGTCGCCCTCTTCGGGCGTGAAGTGCCGCAGATCGGCCTTGTGGAACTCGCGTGAGAAGCCGGACTCGGCCGGTCGGGCGGCGACTCCGCGACGTGCCGACTCGATTCCGCGATCGCTCAGATCAACGCCCACATAGCGGCGCAGCCCGTTGTCCTTCAGCGTTTCGGCGAGATCGCCGTACGCGCAACCAAGGTCCAGGACCGCCTCCGAACCGGGAGCGCACACGCGAAGGAGCGATGCGGTCGCGTTGAACCGCAGCGCTCCGCCGACCCGGCCGTTGAGGTTCGGGCGGCGATACAGCCGATGGATCTGGTCGTCCCAGTAGCTGGGGGTTTCATGCTCCGCGGGACCGAGCCATGACCGATCCCGCACCCGCTGAAGAAGCGACGCCGCGTGGGTCCTGTATAAGACCCCCCGCATCCAGAAATAGAACCTTGTTCGGAATGACATGATCGCGGGAGTTGAAAGAGCCTGAAGGTCCGAGGGGTCCGGTGGCCGGTCACAGGCGAGACCGAATCCACGATTTCCACAAAGGTCGCCGGGGCAGGGGCAGGTGCGGCGCAATCCGGTAGTGCCAGGT
>CP070772.1:1404858-1428491 GCA_020345805.1 Phycisphaerales bacterium
CGACCGAAAGCACGGCGCCAAATGGGACCTGCCCCATCCGATTATGAAAGAAGTCCTCGATGAAACCTACGGCATCATGGTCTATCAGGAGCAGGTCATGCAGATCGTGCATGGCCTGGGCGACATACCCCTCCGCCGCGCCTATGCCCTGATCAAGGCCATCAGCAAGAAGAAGAGCGCGGTGATCGACGCGGAGCGTGAGAAGTTCATCGCCGGCGCGATGAACAAGGGGCTCACCGAGGCCAAGGCCAACGATCTTTTCGACCTGGTCCTCAAGTTCGCCGGCTACGGCTTCAACAAGTCGCATTCCACCGGCTACGCGATCATCGCCTACCAGACCGCATACCTTAAGACCTACTTCCCGAACCAGTACATGGCCGCGGTGCTCACTTACGAGAGCGGCGCGCGGAAGATCGACGACTGGGCACCCTATCTCGATTATTGCAAGCAGACCGTCTTTCCCGACCACACGCCGGAGAATCCGCACGTGGGCGTGGAGGTCGAGCCGCCGGACATCAACCTGTCCCAGTCGGAGTTCTCCGCGGTGTTCGACGAAGGCGAAACGCGCGACAACCTGCACGGCCACGTGCGTTTCGGCCTCAGCGCCATCAAAGGCGTGGGCAAGTCCACCATCGCCGAGATCATCAAGGAACGCGACGCCTCCGGCCCCTTCCGGTCGATCTTCGATTTCTGCGAGCGCGTGCCGGCGCGCATCGCGGGCAGGGCCACGATCGAAGCCCTCATCAAGTGTGGGGCGTTCGATTCGGTGCACGGCGTGGAGAAGCGGGCCGCCGCCTTCGCCGCGGTCGATGATGCCATCTCCGCCGGCCAGAGCGCCGCCGAGGATCGCCGGGCCGGGCAGATGAACTTCTTCGCGGGTGCCGATGCCGAAAGCCCGCAGCCGGCCGAACATCACGAGCGCCCCCTGCCCTCGATTCCTCCTTGGCCGCTCAAGGAGCAGTTGACTTACGAAAAGGAAGCCCTCGGATTCCATGTCTCCGGTCATCCCCTCGATCAACACGAGCGAACGTTACGCGAATACTGCACCGTCACGCCCGGCCGGTTCGCCGATCTTCCTCAGGATGTGCCCGTGGTACTCGGCGGAATGCTCACCCGCGTGCGCATCGTGGTGGTGGGCAAGGGCGAGAGCAAGGGCCAGAAGATGGCCATGATCACCGTGCAGGACAAGACCGCATCCGTCGACGGCGTGGTGTTCTCCGGCATCTTCGCCCAGTACGCCCACGTACTTCAGGACGATGCCATTGTCATCCTGATCGGCCGGGCCGATCACCGCCGCGGCGAGCCGCAGGTCATCGTCGACAGGGTCTTCCCCATCGCCGACGCTCCCATTCACCTGGCCGGGGCCATCGAGGTTGATCTTGTCGATGAGCCGGGCGGTGAGCCGCTGGGGCCGCAGATGGAGATGATCGCCGGCCTGCTCAAGCAGTCCACCGGCTCTGCCGCGGTCGAAGGCGCCCGATCGGCTCCGATCGTTCTGCACCTGTTCACCCACAACCGTCGGGTGACCCTGCGCCCGCGGCGTCTTCAGGCCGTCGCCGAGCCGGAGCTGCTCGATCGTCTGCAGAGCGTGCTCGGCCCCGAGCACGTGCGCGTCGTGCCGGGCCAGACCCCGCCGCGCATCAACAACTCCAACCGCCGCCCCTTCTCCCGCCGCGGCGCTCCCGCACCGACATCAGCCTGAACCCCCCCCACTTTCCGGGGGCTGGGATGATGGAGCCTTCTCCTCTCTCTTTTTCCGG
The DNA here is from genome assembly GCA_020345805.1 of Phycisphaerales bacterium. GTDB lineage: Bacteria > Planctomycetota > Phycisphaerae > Phycisphaerales > SM1A02. Next base: position 1,406,619 of record CP070772.1, read on the forward strand.
GGGCGGGGGTGAGGGTCTTATCCGCACGGTCCCCACGCCGCGCTGAACGAAAGAATCATCCTGACGTGCTCTGTTGAAGGCACAGGATGGTGCCACGAGTGTAATCCGCCTTGGGATTACACTCGTGCGGTCGCGCGGCTGGTCGCGTTTTCTCTCTTCCCCGAGCCGCCGGCTCTGCCGGTGGATCTTGCGTCGCACTGCCTCCCCAATCGTCCCCCCGCGGAGCGGGGGGCTGGGGGAAGAGATCAAGGAGTGAGGGTCGGGGGTCTGGGGTCCGGGGTCGCGCCAATCGCAACCGCGAATCTCCCAACTAGTCGCTAATCACTAATCGCCAATCACTTTCTTATTCACACGGTCCCCAGTTGGCGAGGACGGCGAAGATGTCGTCGATGTCCACAACGCCGCTGTCATCGATGTCTTCGGGGCAGTCATCGCAGGGACCCCATGCGCCGAGGACCTGGAACAGGTCGTCGATGTCCACGACCTCGTCGTCATTGACATCAGCGGGGCAGTCGTCAACCTGGAATTCGTATGCGCCCATATCGACGCAGGGATAGCCGATACCAGTGTCAACCGTGTCCGGGTCATCGACAAAGCGCGGGTTGCCGTCGCGATCCGTTGTGATGTCATCTGGAACCGCTGTGCTGTCACCGGCGTCGATGCACGGTGAACCGGCCCCGATGTGGTAATCGCCACTTCCGGGGGCGACGAACAGAGGGTCAGCGTCGATGTTGCCTTCACCGGTCCAACCACCCTGAACGTCGCAGTAGGTGACGACAGGACTACCGGAGGCGACAAAGATCTCTTGCGGGCTGTCGCTCCACAGCATGCAGTTTGTCAGAGTCGGGCTGGACGACTCCCACATGCAATGTACGCCGCCGCCGGTTCCACCGGCAGTGTTGTCAGCGATCGTGCAATTCACCAGCGTGGGGCTGGAATAGTAGCAGGAAATACCGCCACCATTCATCTGAGTACTGTTTCGGCTGATCACGCAGTTGGTCAGGATCGGGTGAGACGTACGGCAGTCCACGCCGCCGCCGTAGTTCCCCGTATTGCCGGTGATTGTGCAGTCGTTCAATGTGGGGTGGGAATCGTGGCAGTCAACCCCGCCGCCGTAGTCCCCTGAATTGCCGGTGATCGTGCAATCGGTCAGCGTTGGGCTGGAGTTGTCATAGCACCCCACGCCGCCGCCGTCGGCGGCCGTGTTGTCGGCGATCGTGCAGTTGGATAGCGTCACATCGGAGTTCGTGAGGCAGCAGACGCCACCGCCGTCAGCCCCGCTCGTGTTTTCGGTAATCACGCAGTTGGCCAGGATCGGGTTGGAGCTCGCGTACCCCAGCACGCCGCCGCCGCCGCCATCATCGGCGGAGTTGCCGGTCATCACGCAGTTAGTGAGGCTCGGACTGGAGTGATCCCAGCAGTACACCGCGCCGCCCCAGGCCTGGGCCGTGTTGCCGGTGATCGTGCAATCGGTCAGCGTTGGGCTGGCGTTGTTGTAGCAGCCCACGCCGCCGCCCCAGAATCCCGTATTGCCCGTGATCGTGCAATCGTCGAGCGTCGGACTCGCGCTGTTACAGCATACACCCCCGCCGATCTCCTCACCGGCCGAATTGCCAGTAATCGTGCACCTGGTCAGCGTCGGGCTGGAGCCCGAGACGCACAACACACCGCCGCCCTCTCTCGTCGCCCTGTTGTCGGTAATCATGCAGTCGGTCACCGCCGGGCTGGAGCCCCCTTCGCAGAACAGTCCACCACCGCCGTGGGCCGAGTTGACGGTCATCGTGCAGTTGGTCACCGTTGGGCTGGAGTGGTCTTCGCAGGACACGGCGCCGCCGAAGCCATAGATGCACGTATTGCCGGTAAACGTGCAATCGGTCAGCGTCGGGTCAGCACCGTGCGTGCAGTGCACGCCGGCGCCCCAGTCGTCGGCCGTATTGCCGGTAAACGTGCAGTTCGTAAGCGTTGGGCTAGAACTGTTGAAGTACGCGCCAGCGCCCATGAAGTTGCATGTATTGCCGGTGATCGTGCAATTGACCAGCGTGGGGTCGGAATCGCCCGAGCAGTAGACTCCGCCGCCCATGCCATAGACGGAGTTGTCAGCAATCACGCAGTTGCTCAGGGTGGGGCTGGACGCGAAGCCGCAGTACACACCGCCGCCGTATTTACCCGGACTGTCCTGGTCGACATAGCCGTTGCGGATAGTCATTCCTTCCACTACTGCTTCCGCAGTTTCGCCGCTGTGGAAATAGAACGCCCGGCCATCGTTCTCCGAGTCGATGATACAATTGTCTGGGCCGTTGTCGCTGCGGACTGTGATCAACCTGCCCCCAAAGTCGAGGTTCTTGTTGAGGGAACCGGTGTAGGTGCCATCGCAGATGACGACCTCGTCGCCGTCCTCGGCGGCGTCGATGCCCTCCTGGATCGTGAGATAGTCCCCGCTGCCGTCCCAGCAGACATAGATCGTGTCGCCGTGGGCGGTTACTGCCGCAAGCCCCACCGCCGCCAGTGCCATGGTCTGAATCAGTCTCATCGCCTGTTTCTCCTTTCCGATGGTCAGGTCCCGCAGCGCCAGCACAAGTTCACCGTGCGGGCTGTTCCGTCCACACTCAAGTCGGCGCAGAACCGCCGGTGAGCCACGCGGGCATCGCGGGGCCTCTGACTCTCTCGGCGACACAGAGCTTCATTGAGTGCAATGATCTGCCCGGTATTCTCCTCTTGGGCCAGACCGGCAATCTCACCAATATCCAGCCCCCACGCGGCACCGCCGCACGGCATCAGCATGCAGACGTCGGCAGGCTGGCCGGGCAACGAAGTCGTGGACCGTTTCGTCATAGATGTGACAGCCATGCCCTGCCTCCGCCAGAGGCCGTCTCAGGGGGTAGCTACTGGGTTGACTTCCTTGCTCCTATGCCCACGCAGACCCGCCCGGCGCGGCCGATGGCCTTCCATGCCCCCAGTGTCCTGAGGAGCCCCGGCCTGGTCAAGGCTGGATGTGCCAGTTAGCGGGGCGCGCGCAGGAATGTCGTCGACGAAACGGCGTTTTGGAGATTCACGAAAGAATCTGCGCATTTCTTCGCGGGACGTAATGTCTTGACTGGCAGGTTCTTACGCGGAGCGCAGTTCGGGCGGAGGTCTATTTGTGGGGGGGAGGTCGATTTCTGCGCGCGCAGGGAGCGCACCTTCAGCTCCTTGTGGCGGGACGTGCTATGCCGCAAGCGGCCCCTCGCCCGAAGCACGCCCCATGATCTCTCACCCTAATCGCTAATCACTAATCGCTTATCACTTCCTTTTCATCTCAAAACGACAATCTGGCGCGCGCAAATGTCGACCACCCCCCCACAATGCCCCCGGAAGTGCCTGAAAACGCGGTTTTTCGACCTGTTTCGACTTCCGGGGGTGCGACATTCTGGCGCGCGCAAAGTAAACAACCCTTCGGCGGGCAAAAGTGCGCGCCCTGCGCGCGCAGAAATCGACATGCCCCCCTGGCGCCCCCGGGAAGGCCGCTTTTTGACCCATTTCGACGATCGCCAATGTGCGCTCCCTGCGCGCGCAAATATCGACCTCCACTCTGCAGGCAGAATGTGGTCTACCTCATTTGCCCCGGCCCTTCACCTTCACCGGCTGAAGCCAGGCGCACTGGTGATCGCCTTCCCGGTGGGGGTTGGGGTGCAGCTCGGAAGAGACGACCTTCGCCCGCACGTACAGCTCATCGCCTGCAAATTCGTAAACCGCCGGGTTCTCCGTGGTTTCGGCCAGGATCTCGCCCACGTTGCCCGGCCCCCCGGCCGTCATCCTCGTTCCGATGAACTGCGTGGTGAACTCCACACCTTCCTTCGACTCGATCTCGACTACGTAACGGGAATCATCATGCCGGAAGTCGCTGATGATCACGCCGGTGGAGGCGTAGAAATCGCCGCGATGCATGGCCTCGATGATCGCGTCGGCCGAGAGGTCCTCTGCCCGCACTACGATCCATCCCCTTCCCGGGTTTGCGCGGGCGACGGCGGTCTGGTGATAGTTATGCGCATCGTCGGTGGCCAGAGCCCAGAGCACATCCAGATCCAGAGCGGCCAGTCGGATGGTCAGGGCGTAATCCCACATCGACTCCATGCCGGGACGCTCCTCGCCGCCGTAGTTGCGCACCGACGGATGGCCGTTGTAGACCTCGAAAAAGCACTCGCCGCGGATGTAAGCGAGGTCCGTGAGGGTCATCGCCCAGCCGAAGTTTGGGTGGTTAACATGCGCCAGGGTCGGGCGCCCCAGTCGCCGGCCCTGCTCGATCACCGCATCGATGTTGCGCTGCATGGTGTCGCGGACGCTGGTGCCCTTCTGAGGCGGGACGACCTCGGCGAGATTCAGCCCGTTCACGTGCACCGGCTTCCCGCCGTAACCATCCGAAATCTCCTCGCCCTGGATGAACAGGAAGGACCCCGGCGTCTCGAAATGCGCTCGCAGTTCGCGAAGCGTCTTGAGTCGCATCTGGCGCTTGCTGTCGACGCTGCGCTCCACGACCCAGTCCTCGCCGAATCGCCGCCGGATCCGGCCGATCCGCTCGTCGGTCAGTCTGCCCTTGCCATCCTCGGCGATGGGATACCACATCTCACCCTCGGAAAGAATGTTGTGATCGGAGAGGACCAGGAAGTTGTAGTCGTGATCGCGGTACCACTCGGTCACCATCTCCGGGGCGGCATCGCCGTCACTCCAGAGCGTGTGGGTGTGCGTGTTGCCCTTGAACCATTTGTAGTCCGCGTGTGGCGTCCGGCCGGCCTCATTGCCGACCCGGTCGGCCGCTCCCCCGACACCGGCCACGATTGCCGTCAGCGTCAGAGTAAGCGCCAGCCAGGTCATCGATCGGATTGTCTTGGGATTGCTCATCATTCCTCCAGGCATCACGTAAGCGCTCCCGCGAATGCGAGCCTCGATGGCGGAACGCCGAGAGAGACCACCGGTCCGCTGCGCGGGATTGACAGCCTAGCGTGCATGGGCGGTTCTGTGGGCTGCCGGGGGCAGGCTGGTGCCTGGTTTGGGAGTTTGACGGGGGCCCCAGACCGTCAGGCCGCGGTGACGGGCACGCGCGGCGGCGGGTTCTTATCGGCCGTGGTGGGTGACCTCGGCCGCCACCGGCCCGCCCGCATAATCCGCAAAGTCCGCCATCCAGGAAGCGGCGCCGGTATTGATGGCGGCGATTCCGCCCTTCCGCCCCCCATGGGCCAACATTCGATTGCCCACTCCCCGCATCGTGGTAGGTTCAGCGTACCGGAGCAATCCCCCCCGGCTGTGGACGCCTCGGAGCACAGGAATCAACAGAAGAGAGAGTACGATGATCACCAAGACACTGACCGCCGCCGTTGCCGTCGCCGCACTGAGCGGATCCGCGATGGCCGACCTGATCGGCACCACGCTCGACCTGGAACTCAACCAGAGCGGCTTCGTTGGCAATCTGGTCGGCCCCACGGGCGGGTTGCACACCTACGGCACCATCGAGACTTTCACCGGTCCCGGAGCCGGCGACAAGACTTGGGACGCCATGAGTCCGGCCGGGTATCCCGGCTACGACAACTCGATCCTGATCGACTTCACCAACTTCCAGTTGCCGGCGTTTTACGCCCTGGGGCCTTCGACCGGCACGATGGACATCACCAACATCGCCGAAGAGGTCGCTATCGGCAGCGTGGACGCGTACCTGCCCACGAACCCCGGCGTCAGCGTGGCCCTTTCCGCCAGCGCCGCCGGCAACAGCCTGTCCGTCTCCTGGGACGCCGAGACGGTGTATATGGGCAACCCCGTGGTCCCCAGCGTGGTGGTGGTCTGGAACTCGATCCCGGCCCCCGGTTCCCTGGCCCTGCTGGGTCTGGCGGGCATCACCGCCAGCCGCCGGCGCAGACGACGCGACTGAACATCCGCCGCACATGACGTGTGAGACTCCTTGACAGACGGCCTCGCTCTCTCCAGCGGGGTCGTCGGTTTTTTGAACGGGCGGTGAAACGAAGCGAAGCGGCGTGCGAGTTCTCCCGTCGCCTCGACAGTGCTCACCGCCGGCCGCTATTGTGCCTGCCATGCCTGCCGTGCTGCCCAAGCCGAACGGAGATGCCCCCCTGAGACGCCGCGAGGATGCCGCGATGGCCCGGCTGGTTCTGGTTCTCCTCATCTGCCTGACTGCGGTTGTCCTCTCCGACGCAACGGCGCCTCCGGAGAGGATCGATGAGACCTCCGGCAGCGAAACGGCGAGTGTCCGCATCGGTGATCGGCTGTTCCGACTTCAGATCGCCGCCGATGAGGCGTCCCGGAACGGCGGCCTGGCCGGTGTGGCTGACATTCCCGCCGATGGCGGGATGCTCTTCGTTTATCCCTCGCCGCGGCGTCTCAGGTACTACATGGCGTATTGCGTCATCGATATCGACCTGATCTTTCTCGACGGGGACGGCCGGATCGTGGCCCTCCATGAGATGAAAGCGGAGGCGGAGCGTGGCGCCGGCGAATCACACGCGGCGTATCTGAGCCGCCTCAAACGGTACGCCAGCGGACGACCGGCCAGGTTCGCCATCGAACTGAAGGCCGGCTCCATCCGCCGGCTCGGCCTGCGCGTCGGACAGTTGATTGACGTGGAGTGAGCCAGGGTTTGGCCCAAGCCACTATCATGCACCTGTTCCCAACGCCGCAGTCAGGCGATGGAGACACTCGCCCGCGATGAGCATCAACCACAATGACCACGACTGAATCCAAACCAGCCCCCAACTTCATCCGCGCCATGGTGGCCGAGGACATGAAGACCGGCCGGTGGGACGGCCGGGTGGTGACCCGCTTTCCGCCCGAGCCCAGCGGCTACCTGCACATCGGACACGCCAAGGCGATCTGCATCAGCTTCGGCATCGCCGCGGAGTACGGCGGCACCTGTCATCTCCGTTACGACGACACCAACCCCATCAAGGAAGAGCAGGAGTACATCGACTCCATCAAGCACGACATCCGCTGGCTCGGATTCGACTGGGGCGAGCACGAGTACTACGCGTCCGACTATTTCGACCAGCTCTACGAATGGGCCATCCAGCTCATCAGGGACGGCAAGGCGTACGTGGACGATCAGCCGGCCGAGGAGATCCGCCACACCCGCGGCACCCTCACCACCCCCGGAAGGGAAAGTCCCTACCGCAATCGATCCGTCGAAGAGAACCTCGACCTGTTCCAGCGGATGAAGGCCGGCGAGTTCCCCGACGGGACGCGCGTCCTTCGGGCGAAGATTGACATGGCTTCGCCCAACATGAACATGCGCGATCCGGTCATCTACCGCATACTCCATCAATCGCATCCCCGCACGGCCGACAAGTGGTGCATCTACCCGATGTACGACTTCACGCACGGCCAGTCCGATTCCATCGAGCGGATCACGCATTCGCTGTGCTCGCTGGAGTTCGAGGATCACCGGCCGCTGTATGACTGGTTCTGCGAAAACCTCGGGATCTACCATCCGCAGCAGACGGAGTTCGCCCGCCTCAACCTGACCCACACCATCGTATCCAAGCGCAAGCTCAACCAGCTCGTGAAAGACGGGCACGTCAGGGGATGGGACGATCCGCGCATGCCCACCCTGTCCGGTATGCGCAGGCGCGGCTACACGCCGGAGGCGATCCGCAACTTCTGCGATCGCATCGGCGTGACGAAGTACAACAGCATCACTGACATCGGGCTGCTGGAGCACACACTGCGGGAGGATTTGAACAAACGCTCGCCGCGCGTGATGGCGGTATTGCGTCCACTCAAAGTCGTGATCGAGAACTATCCGGAAGGCCAGGTCGAGGAGATGGACGCGGTCAACAATCCGGAGGATCCCGCCGCCGGCACGCGAAAGGTCCCCTTCTCACGTGAACTGTACATCGAGCAGGAAGACTTCATGGAGGATCCGCCGAAGAAGTTCTTCCGCCTCGCCCCTGGAAGAGAGGTCCGGCTGCGCTATGCGTATTTCATCACCTGCACCGACGTGGTGAAGGACGATGCAGGCAACGTCATCGAACTGCGATGCACTTACGATCCCGCCACTCGAGGTGGCGACGCCCCCGACGGCCGCAAGGTCAAGGGGACGTTGCACTGGGTCTCCGCAGATGAATCACTTCCGGCCGAGGTGCGCCGGTACGACCATCTCTTCACCAAGGCGAACCCCAACGAGGTCGAAGGGAGGCAGGACTTCACGGCCAATCTCAACCCCGATTCATTGAAGGTGCTGTCGGATTGCCGGGTCGAGCCGAGCGTTGTCGGGGCGGAGGCGGGCACGCGCTACCAGTTCGAACGTCAGGGCTATTTCTGTGTCGATCCCGATTCAACCGGTGAGAAGCTTGTGTTTAACCGGACTGTTGCATTGCGTGACACCTGGGCGAAGATGCAGAAGGCGGGCAAGGTCTGAGCGGCCCGGAACGAGAAAGGGAGGATTCCTGAAATGATGGTGATTCGTTCCGCCCAAATCGCCGCTTGCGGCGTAGCATGCGCCCCGATCCTGTTCCTGTCTTCGTGCGCCACAACTTCGCACGTCGCAACTCAAAACAGTTCCATCTCATCCAACGTCACCTCCGGACCCGATATGGTCTTCATACCGGCCGGCGAGTTTGTAATGGGCAAGGACGGCGAAGAGGACCACAGCCCCGCGCATACCGTCCGCCTCAACGCGTTCTACATCGACGCATGTGAAGTCACGAACTCTCAATACTTCGAGTTTTGCGAGGCGACAGATCATCCGCTGCCCATGTTCTGGGGAATGGACGACTTCCACTGCGGGCCGGAGTTCCCGCAAAACCCCGTGGTGGGCGTGAGCTGGCGCGACGCCACCGCGTACTGCGAATGGGCGGGCAAGCGCCTGCCCACCGAAGCCGAATGGGAATACGCCGCCCGAGGCGGTGTGGTCGGAATGGAATATCCGCACGGCAACGAGCTGACGCCTGCTGACGCCAATTACTGGCGCTGGGATGCGATCGAGCTGGTCGACGGCTCGCATCGTGTCGGCGGTCATGCACCAAACGGCTACGGCCTGTACGACATGGCCGGCAACGTCGCCGAATGGGTACAGGATTATTACGACCGGGAGTATTACATCGCCAGCCCGGCCGAGAATCCGCAGGGACCGGAGAAAGGCAGGTTCCGCGTGTTTCGCGGCGGGGGCTGGCATTCCGGCCCCACCTGCAATCGCGTCTACTACCGCAACGCCCTCCCGCACAACTGGCTGGATTTCAACGTCGGCTTCCGCTGCGCGCGGGATGCCGACTAGACCAGCGCGGGTCGTGGCATGACCTGGGTTGGCGTGGTCTGGAGCGCCCTCGGAAGCGGAAGGCCACGTGGCCTTCGAAGAACCAGACCATGCCACACATCCTCGCCGATCATTTTGTCGCCGCGATTGTCTCCCGCTGCGACAGGCAGTGGTCGATTCGGCTCAGCACTGACTCCCGACCCAGGATAGCCAGCGTCTCGAAGATGCCCGGGGATACGGTCCCGCCAGTCACCGCCACCCGCAGCGGCTGAGCTACCTTGCCGAGATTCCCGCCCGCATTCTCCTGCGCGTATTGCTCGACCGCCTGTTCCAGCAACGAAACGCTCCAGTCACCGACCTCCGCCAGCACGGGCTTCATGTTCTCAAGATGCGCAAAACCGCTAACCTCACCTTTCACCAGCGCCTTGCGAACGGTCTTGGTGGACTGGTAGCAGATCGCGTCGTCATCCACCAGGAAGAACCGGCAACTGATGAACGGATCCTCCAGCGTCTTGGACCTCGCCTGGTTGCATTCTGCGAACAGTCGGAAGCGATCCTCGCCCAGCTCCAGGTATTCCGGGTGATAGCGCTCGGCGTGCTCGCGCAGTCGGCGGTGGAACTCTTCGGCGTCCATGGCCTGAAGGGCATCAAGATTGAAGGCCATAAGCTTGTCGCGATCGAACTTCGACGGCGACTTGATCATGCGCTCGAAGTTGAAATTCTCCACGAGGAAGTCCGCATCGAACTTCTCCACATCACCGCCCGGCGACCAGCCAAGCAGGGCAAGGAAGTTGACCATCACCTCGGGCAGGTAGCCCGCGCGACGAAAATCATCGACGTTTATCTCCGGCAAGTGGATGCCCAACTCGGCGGCGAGCTTCTCCGCCACATCAAGATCAAGCTGGTTGTCCTTTTCGGAATGCCACCACTGCCAGGTCTTCGCGTCCACCGATTCCGAGGCGGTCAGGTTCCGGTCCTTCACGAATCGCCGCAGGGCCTTGTCCTTGTCGCGCTTGGACATCTTCGAGCCGTCGACGTTCATGGTCAGCGACATGTGAAGGTATTGAGGCCGGCGGAACCCCAAGGCATCCTGGATGAGCATGTGCCGGGCGGTGTTTTTCAAGTGCTCCTGGCCGCGCAGAACGTGGGTGATTCCCATCAACTCATCATCAACGACCACCGCGAAGTGATAGGTCGGATACCCGTCAGCCTTGCGGATCACGAAGTCGTCGATCTCATCGCCGCCGACGGTGACATCGCCGAGAAGCTCATCGTGAATGACTATCTCATCGACATCCGGCGTTCTCAGCCGGACGACATGCGGTCGATTCTCCGACAGATACGTCTCGATGGTGGCATCATCGAGCTTCAGGGCCGCCCGATCGTAGCGATAGTCGGTCTTCGCCTCGCGCGCCTTTGCGCGGGCGGCCTCCAGCTCCTCGGCGGTCTCGAACGCCCGGTAGGCCTTGCCCTCGGCGATGAGTTGGTCTAGATAGCGGTTGTAGATATCCACGCGCTGCGACTGGAAGTATGGACCATGGTGGCCGCCTCCGCAGCCTTCATATTCCGGCCCCTCGTCCCATTCGATGCCGAGCCACTTGAGGTCCTCGAGGAACGCCATCGAGGCCGCATCGGACGATCGCTTCTGATCGGTGTCCTCGATTCGGAGGACGAATCGCCCGCCGTGCCTGCGGGCATAAGCCCAGCAGAACAGGGCCGTGCGGGCGCCTCCCACGTGGAGGTGGCCTGAGGGGCTGGGGGCGAAACGCGTGCGAATCTCGGTGGTTTCGGTCATGGCGGAAAAGGTTAGCGATGATGTTGCGCGAAGTCGAAACCGTCAGGGCTGCTCGTCCTCGTGGATCTGGTCCGGCTCCGGTTGCGACGGAACGACCTGGGGCTCCGCAATCGTTTCAGGCGCAGACTCTGACGAAGCGCTGGCAAAGGCGGGAAACGGCCGGCGGCCGCGCAGACGCGAAGCCGTCATTCGCAGCGGCGGGTAGACCGTATAGAGCGTGAACGCCAGCGCGAGCATCTCCTGGAACCACCAGATGGCAAGGAACAGCGGTATCACCAACCTCGCCACGTAGGCGAAGCTCCGTCTGCCGCGCACATAGCGGTTCATGATGTGCACGTAGGGAATGGACGAGACCATCGCCACCGCGCAGAGGAGAGTCACCAGCGGCATGCCGAACGCCGTCCATCGTGCGAACAGCACGGAGACATCCTCGGGCGAAGTCTGGCTCTCGTGCAGCACGTGTTGATGCAGCACAATGAGACTGGCAATGGCTCCCGCCGCGCCCGGGGAAGGCAGGCCCCGGAAGACCATGTGATCTTCCACCGCGCCGCCGGGTACCTCGATGTTGAATCTCGCCAGGCGCATGCAGGCGCAACAGACATAGACGGCCGCCACCCCCCACACGATCTTGGCGAAGGCGTTGTCGGCCTCGGGACCCAGGATCATGGTCTCACCGTCCGGCGGGAGGTAGTGACTGACCAGCCGCAGCATCATGAACGCGGGGGCCACTCCGCAGGTCACCAGGTCCGCCAACGAGTCGAGCTGCGTTCCCAGATCGGAGGAGCTGCGCGTGAGCCTCGCCACCGATCCGTCGATGCTGTCGAGGAACATTCCCAAAAAGATCAGGGCCCCGGCCAGGGTCAGACTCGACCAGCCCCAGGGGCCGGTGAAATCCAGCGGTTTGGCCGCGTAGTGGATCGCCGCGAAACCCGCAATGAGATTCCCAAGTGTGAGCAAGGTGGGCGCCACCCTTACGGGAGGCAATCTCCGGCGACGCCGACGGCGATGCATCCGGGTCGCTCGCCGGCGGACCGCCCGTCGCCGCGACGGCTCGTCCTTCACATCCTGCTGTTCACTGGTCATGGCATCCCGCTCGTCTCTGCCGCCGGATCGGTCGTCCCATCCCCCGAAGGATACATCGAAGGCGGGATTCTCGGGACGAACAGCAGTATCGCCCGGCGTCCCTGCTCCTGGGGCGGGGTCAGCAGCCGTCGGCCCACGGTTACCGGAGGCGCCACTTCCGGACCGATCCCGTCGCCGGGCCCGATCCGATCCGAGTGCCTCGCCCTCGTCGACGACGCTGCCGTCATCGCGGCTGCATCGTTCGGTTTGCCTTCGTTCCCAACCGGCTCATCCCAGCTGATTGTCGGCGATTCGCAGGTCAGGACATAGGCATATCCGGTCTCCAGACATATCTCGAGGTTCAAGGAGGGCAGGAACTCGTCGGAAGGGGTCTGTTCCAGCAACTGTCGCAGCGCCGCCCCCCCTGGCCGGCGAAACCCGACCCTGAGCTGCAGATACAACCGCGGGCCATCTTCCATCGGCATGGTCCAGCTTCGGGCCAGTAACATGAGCCGGCCTCGGCCGAACCGCCGGATCCGCCCATCGACCGCGACCGCCTCCCCACCCGGGCCGACCGGAGCCGACTCCACCTCTCTCCAGTCGTAAACCTGGCCGTGCCAGGCCCGGAGATTGAGCGTTGTTCCCCCGAGATCGGCCGGCAGCGCCTCCAGCGAATCCAGAGGCACGCGCAGGAACCGGAAGCCGTTTCGGCGAAGCCGATCGTTCTGCTCTTCCTCGAGCGGTGATCCGCCGGCATGCCTCAACAGCGCTCCGCCTATGGTTTGGGAATCGTCAACCACGAGCCACTTCAGAAGTTCCAGCCCGTTGTCGGTGTTGACGAGTTGGCGCAGCACTTCATCCGGCCCGGTTGCCGGCGAATCAGTCGCGGGCTTCTGATCGCTCGCGCACCCGCTCAGCGCCGTCACGACGATCAGAAGCGGTATGTAGCGGTCGGCGAACATAAAGCTACTCCGTGGTGGTCGCGGCTTCCCAACCGGAGGGATTCCCGGGTCTCTGCCGCAGCCGTGGCACAAATCGCCGCGTACCGTCTGCAAACCATCATCATCCTAGGTCCCGAGGCGGCGCCTGCCTCCAGATAGATGTGTATCCGCCGCCCGATCTGCGGGCCGATCGGGACAACGTGCTTTGCTATCGATTCAGGCCGGGCAGGGGAACCACGCTGGCCTTGGGATCACCCAGCGGCCCGCTGACTTCGATGACGTAAAGCTGATCGCCGATCGCTCCCAGCACGTCGCGCACCACCAGCAGCCCGCCGCGGCTGTCGAAACGCGTGTTCAACTCCATGGTGTTCAGATCGAGTTCGCCCCTGCCTTCCAATTGCAGAGCGGCGATGGACTCCAGGAGTGTGCTCTCGAAGAGGATCCTGCTGAAGACCAGTCGGTCGCCCTCGATGAAGAACTGGGCCTCGCCGTAATCCAGCCCCTGGCTCAACGGGGCGGTAAGTTGCAGCACCTGCACGAGCCTGAGGGTCATGGGGATCTCCGCAACCTGGCCGCCCAGTACGCGGATCGCACCCCGTCCGACCCGGCTGTCCGGCTCATCGCGCCGACCGCTCACTCTCAGCGAAGCCCAGAACTCGCCCCGCTCCACTCCACCGTTTTCAGATATTGGCTGAGAGTCTGTCCGGTCGGGCTTCATCTCCTCCAGCAGGCTGGCCACGTCTATGCCGACCAGTCCGACGCTGGCGCGGTATTTCCGGTCCTGTCCGATCCCCACCCTGGCCTCAGCGGCGACCAAGCCCTCGTGCGCGTGAGCTTTGAAATCGGGCATCAGAACCTGCGTTCCGTCCTCGTTAAGAAAGATGCTCGCGGTGGCATCGGTGAACGTTCCTCCAAGCGCCCGCATTCGATCGATCCGGGCCTTCAGATCCACTCGAGGGGACAGGCCCGGTCGATGGTGCAGTTCGATGTCCAGAGCACCATCCACCTCTTCGAACCTGGGACCAACCTCAAGCGACGCCTGCTCCGACAGGGCCTGACCCTGGAAGTCGATAAGCCATTCATCCAGCGGAAGACCATCTTCCGCGGCCGTTTCGAGCAAACCGGAGCCGCCGCCGATCAGGCGTAGCCGGCAATCCCTCAGGCGGGTCGGTCGGGTCTCCTCAAACTCGACGGCCGCCATCACATCCCGGACCACCTCCGGCAGCAGCGCTCCGGCATGGGGCCCTTGCATCCAGCCGGTATAGTCGAAGCGAAGGTCGATCACCGCCCGTTCGCGGGGCCGGATGGTACCGTTCAGCAGGAAGGAATCTTCCCCGACCCGTCCGGACACATCCATCAATTCGATCAGATCCGGAGTCACGCGGATCGTGGAGGGCTCGTCCAGTTCGGCCGACAATTCCGTACCGTTGACCAGAGTCGAAACCGTGTGGGGAGAGACTTCCAGCTCGAAAGCTCTGGCACGGTCCTCCCGGGCCGAGGAATAGTCGAACCGTGCATCAAACGTTCCGGTGATCCCGCGCTCCAGATAGCGTTCCGCCTCGCGATCGGCCTTGAGCAGGTGGAGTGCTTCGACGATCAACGGAGATTCAAATCGCCCGCCTTGCCAGGCTCCCGTAACGTGCAACTGATCGGTAATGCTCTCCCCCACGGTCGCGACACCATACGAGCCGTCGATCCGGATCGTTCCGTTGTCCTCGTCGCCGCAGACCAGGTTGGCCAGGAGTTCTCGGAAATGCACCTGACTTCCCCGGATGGTCAGGTCGCCGCCAACGTGGGTGATGATCGCGTCCGCCTCGCCCAACCGCACCGTCAGCTCGTGCGGCAGCACATCCAGCGTCAATGGGTTCACCTCAGCGCCTGATGCTCGGTAATGCAGAAGTGCGTCGAATGACCCGGTCGGCTCATATCGAGTCCACAGCGCCCTGCCACGCTCAATGGCATCGCTGGGCAGCATGTTGACCAGGTACTCGCCCAGGGCAAGATCACTGAAGGCAACATCCAGAGTTGTCTCAACAGCTTCCGCCGCAAGATCGACACCACCGGTCGCGGTAACTTCACCGTTGCCATGGTGCCCGGAGAACTCGCTCAACTCCACGGCATCCGGCGTTATCTTCAGCAGCGACTGCACGTTTTCGATCGTAAAACCCTCCGGCCAGAAAAGGCCGGCGGCGCCGATCGCCTCGCTCAACGCCTCGGTGGGTGTGGCGCGGCCGCTTTCCAAGCCAAGAGCGAAGTCATAGGCGGTCAGTCCGTCCGTGCCGGTCGTAACACTCCCGTCGGCGTGCAGCTTTCCCTCGAGCGCGATGTTCTTGAGGAGCTGGGCGCCGGCAGAAAGCACACCGCCCGGCCACGGCGCGTTTTCGCCCAGCGCAGCCCATTCGTGCCGACCCAGTGGAATCGCGGCATAGAGCAGGTCACTGACTTCATCATCCCTCACCGCGACTGTCAGCTCCGGCCGCATTTGCTGCTGACCATTCTCCCTCACGATGGCGATCTCGCCGCTGATCAGCCCCTCGCCTCCCGACATGGTGATAACCGGCACTCCCTTTCCGTTGCCAGCGGAGACGAATCGAATCCGGTCCGGTTCCAGTTCGATCGCACCGCCGTCAATCAGGAAGGGATACGGGAAATGCTCATAAACCGCTCCCACCCGGCGCAGATCAATCCCGCCCGTGGTGATCGTGGGTTGGTCTTTGCCGGCATCCCGTTCGATCATCAATTCAAGATCGATGGTGCCGCCCAACACGAACGGGCCGATCTCGAGGCAGCGGCGCTGGCGCTCGATCTCCGCGTTGATTCGTTCCGTGCGATCCCGTAGTTCAGCCTCCTCGATCTTTTCATTGCCTTCCAGCGACGCCAGCTCCCGGCGGAGCGATCGCAGTCGCGACTCCGCGGCGCTGATTGTTTCGGCCTCCGGCAGGAGGTTCGCCTGTCGCAGTTTCTCCCACGAAGGCTGGTGAATCACCGCGTCAAGAACGGCAGCCACATTAGGCTTGAGGGCACCGCGAAGCGCTTCGTCCAGCGGGACGTCGGTGGCCGTCACCTTCAGCTCAACCGCCGGATACATGCCCAGCGATCCCAGCTCCCCGGATATGCCGATCGTGGCCTGACCCGCGCCCAGCCCGACCAGGGGATCGATCAGTACCCGCTCGGTGTCGAACTTCACCCACGCGCTGACGTTCTTCAGGGGATAGGGGAATTTGGAATAAGCCCCGGCGGCCTCGTTGATGGTAGCTTGGCCGTGGGACAGGATCGGCTGGGCCACCGGTCGGTTTTTCGCATCCAGCGTCGGTTTGCCCCGCTCGCTCCTCACCTGAGTGCTAAGCACCCAGTCGGTGAGGCGGAACCGCTCCATGATCTGAGCCACGACTCGAGGCAACTCGACCGCCGGCGGCGGCAGGCCCTCCTCTTCCCGCAGGCGGAAGTCGTCCATCCGGAAATTCGCGGTGAAAGGCGCCGTCGCCAGCGCCTCGTCCATCCATTCCATCCATTCCGTCCGCCCCATCGCCGGCCGGCTGCCCTCGTTCGTCACGGGCGGCAAGGAAGGCACGTCAAGCGTCAGCCGGAAGGGGACGCTGACCAGATCACCGGATTCGTCGGCACTGCCCAGCTTCCCCTGAAGATCATCCAGCCTCAGCCAAGTGCCTCCGGATTCGCTGACCCCAAACCGGATCGTGCCGCGGTTGACTCGCATGCGGGGTCGCCCGCTCTCCGGCTCGATCCGGCCGTGTCGATATCGCACCCAGATGTCGGTGGTATCCAGGGGCATGGTGAGGGCCACATCTTCAACTTCAAACTCCACGGACAGCGGCTCCTCGGCCAGGTAGCGCACCTCCACACCCGAGACGCGGCCCTTGAGGTTCATCCGGTCCCACCACAGCCGGGCCGCCTGAGGGCACATCTGATAAGTCCTCTCGTCCAGCGTCAGTCCGCTTAGCCGGCTCTCGAATTCGTTGGTTGCGGCGTTCCACACTCCGTTGAGCAGCAGGCCGCCCTCGGCCAAACGGATGCCGGGTTCGCCAATCTCGCCCAACTCGACCTCGAACCAGCCGTCCGCACTCGGAGAGGGGAACATCTGCCCGGACATTCGACGCTGCCCCAGTGCCTGGTAACTCCCATCTTCGTGCCGGCCGTGTTCCAGCACCACGTTGCGAATGACAATCCTCGGGGGCAGTTGGAGCGGGCTGTCCTCGTCGCGCGGCCACTGCGGCGCCAGCGACATGAAGTTGAACGCCCCGGCCTCGGTAGCATCCTCGCTCAGCCGCAGCACAACTTCGCGCAGCTCGACCCTCGTCAGACGCACCCGCCCGGCGAGCAGGTCCCCGCCATCAACCACCACCACGGCCCGACCGATGCTCGCAACTCGACCTGCCTCGCCCTCAAGATCGCGCGAGGTCAGGATGATGTCATTGAAGACAAACCGTCCGCGGCCGTCATAGCGAGCGCGACCGATCTCAATCTCTCCGCCCAGTCGTTCTGCCAGTACCGGCTCGATCTGCCGGATGATGAACCACGACCGGGTCGCGAGCCACCCGGTGAACCCGGCGATGAGACAGAGCACCGCCAGATAGATCGTCGCGACCCGCACGAGCCGACCGAACCGTCCCCGGCCGGCGGACCCACCGCTCGTTCGCTTTGTTGACCGTCCTTTACGTTCGATGGTCATGCCGATCGCATCCGGCGATACTTCACAACAACCATGCCCTCCTTCATCGGCTCCACATTACCCTTCCGAGCTACGATGTGCACGATTGGGCGGCTGAAGGCCGCTATATTGGCCCCTCTCACCACCCAGGCCCAAGGAGGCATGCGATGCACGTAGCATTGACCGGAGCAAGTGGATTCATCGGCTCGACGATCGCCCGCCATCTTCATGAGGCGGGCCACACCGTCGCCGGCCTGCTCCGCTCCTCCAGCCGAGGAGACCATGTGGAGCCGTATCTCACCCGCCTCGTGATCGGCGATCAGGCCGATGAGACCGTCTGGCCCGAGTTGCTCGAAGGCGCACAGTGCCTCATTCACAACTCGGTGGACTGGGAAGCCCTGCGGTCCGGTGATCTTGACCGGCACCTTCAGAGCAACCTCGCCGGGTCGCTGAAGCTGTTTGGGGCGGCACGAGACCGCCAGCTTGTCTTCATCAGCTCGGTGGCGGTGCATCACGATATGCGTCCCCGCTGGGAGGGCCGGGTGGATGAGGACCACCCCACGCGACCTGCGAGCCTGTACGGGGCGCTGAAGGCGGCCCTGGAAGCCCATCTCTGGGCCGCCCACTTTGAACGCGGCCAGCACACCGCATCGCTGCGACCCTGCGCGGTGTATGGCATTGATCCTGCGCTCCGGCGAAGCATCGGCTACTCGATCGTGAAGCAGCTGCAGGAAGGAAAAGCCTTCACCCGAACCGGCGGCGGCAAGTTCGTGCACGTCGACGACGTCGCCGCTGCAGTCTGCGCGGTGGTCGGCAACCCGGAGGCGAACGGTCGCGTCTTCAATCTCGCCGACTGCTATGCCCGCTGGGCGGATCTTGCGGTCATGGCCCGGGATTTCCTCGGCGTTGAGGTGGAGATTGACCTGAGCAGCCCGTCGCAGCCCAAGAACCAGTTCACCAAAGATGCCGCCAGATCGCTGGGGGTGGAGCTTGACCGGGGTCAAGAGGGCATCCGCGACCACCTCCGCGAGTTGATCGAGGTGATGAATATCGCCTGAAAGCCGTCGCCGCCCACCGAGCCGGGCCTCGCGGCGGTTCTTCAGACCGTCTTCATGCCGCGGCCGCCGGAGCAGGACGGGCTCCCGCCTCGGACGGCCGAGGAGACCGCTTCCCGCCCCTGCAAATGGTAATTTGGGGTACAAAGATGTCAGGTTTCTTCTTGCGGCATGCCCAAAAACGAGGATAAGTTTAACAGCTTCGGCACGTGTCGATGCTCGTCGGACCGCGACCGGGTCCGCCTCCTTGATCTCTCACGCCGCAGGGGCGGCGGAGTCCTTAATGAGCCAGGCTCTGCCACCGGAAACCGCCCGGGCTTACACGCCGCCGAACGTGCGCCAGTTCAGCGTCTTTCTGGACAACAAGGTCGGAAAGCTGCTGGCCCTGGTTCGGCTGTTCGACGAGGCTTCGGACGTGCACCTCTGCTCGCTGG
Source organism: Phycisphaerales bacterium (assembly GCA_020345805.1). GTDB lineage: Bacteria > Planctomycetota > Phycisphaerae > Phycisphaerales > SM1A02. The sequence continues at coordinate 1,425,801 of CP070772.1, forward strand.
CGGTGCAGGAATCGGCCGAATACGGCGTGATCCGCATCATCCCGAGCAACGCCGACGCCGCCCGTGCTTTGCTCCGGGCCCACGGTCTTTCCTTCTCTGAGCTGGACCTGCTCATCGTCGAACTCTGCGGGCATCATTCGCTCACCAGCATGTGCCTCTGCCTGTTGGGGGCGGAACTCAACATCCGCTTCGCCTATCCCCTGATGCTGGCGCCCAACAGCGCCCCCACCATCGCCTTGGCCGTGGACGACCTCTACCTTGCGGGGCAGCTTCTCCGCAGAAAATCCTTCCGTCTTCTGGGTGAGGGTGATCTGCCCTGAGCAGCAAAGCTGCCAAGCCATCCGGATCCCGGCACGGGAGCGGAAAATGAAAATGCCGGCCCAAAGGGCCGGCATCGTGCGTGATTATCGTACCTGCAGAGTACTGAGGCGTTCTCAGGCAGCCTTGCGATAACGGCGCGTGGTGCGCTTGCGGGCGGCCGGGAACTTGTAGTTCTGGGTCGTCTTGCGGCGCCTGGACTTGACGTTGGTCTTGTTCCAGTGGTACTGCTTGCCGAAGAACTTCCGGCAGTAGATCATGAAGTGCTTCTGGTTGGTCGCGTACTTCTTCAACTGCTCAGGCGTGCAGTAGCCGGCGGAAACCGCCCAGTTGGCAAACCACTGCCACATGAAGTACTGATCCTGCTTCCAGTAGTTGCTGTTGGTCTTGTGGGCGTCCTTGGGCCAGTACATCCACTGACCGTTGAACTTGATCCGATAGCACCAACCGGCCTTGAACAGAGACTCCCAGATGAAGTTCGGGGTCTTCTTGTAGCGCTTGGCGATGTTCTCGACCACGGTGTACCACGGAGTACCGCGCTTCACACCGTTCTTGAATGAGGTCGCATAGGGTGAGGTGAACTTGCTTGACATGATTGCAATCTCCAAATGTTCGCCTTTGGCCCGCCACAATCGGAGCACGGCACTCTCAGCCGCGCCACGGGCTCTGTTTCCCGCGATGTCCACACGACACCGCAGATCGCCAACATCGGTCGATGTGCAGGCGCGAATCAGGCGTCATTGGGATTTCAGGCGTTTTTTTGAATTACTACCGGTCCTGATAGGCAGAATCGAGCAGCTTTGAACTCGCCGCGCCTCGGCGCGCAACCCCGAGGCGGGGCACCGCCGACTCCGCGCTCAGCGGCGCCGCGTCGCGCCAACCCGTGCGTCAGTCGCCGCTCACTGCCCTTCTCGGACGTTCTCCGGCGGCGGGCTCTCGTCGGTCCGGGGAGGAATCAGCACCGGCGAACCGGGATCAGGCAGGGTGCTAGGCGCGTAGGCGTGATCACGCTTCCGCAGCACCGTTGCCTTCTGCAGGACATCGTCCTTCTTGATCCGCCTCGCCACTTCCAGGCCTTCGATCACCCGCCCGAACACCGTGTGCTTGCCGTTGAGATGGGCCGTAGGTTCCACCGTGATGAAGAACTGGCTGCCCCCGGTACCCGGGCCGCGGTTGGCCATCGACAGGCTGCCGGTGAAGTGCTTCCGCGCCGTCTCAGGATTCAGCTCATCGGGTATGCAGTAGCCCGGTCCGCCGGCCCCCGGCTCCCCCGTACCGTCGGGCCGCGTGTTGGGATCTCCACCCTGGGCCATGAAGTTCGCAATCACCCGGTGGAACCTGGTCTCGTCGTAAAAGCCTTTCTCCACTAGGGAAATGAAGTTCGCCACCGTGTTGGGGGCCTCGTTTTCGAACAGCTCCAGCACGATGCGACCGCGATCCGTGACCAACTCTACCCGGGGCAGGTCGTCCGCTTCCATCTCTGCGGCCCGGATTTCCTGTTCCCGACTCCAGAACCCGACGTAGTCCTTTAATGTCGTCTGAAGGTTCTCGATCTGGCGCTTTACCATGAGGTTCTGCTCCAGCGCCTCTTCGGACACCGCGCTGAGCACGTCCGACGCCTCCTGGAATCGCTGCTCGGCGAACCCGCATCGGGCGAGCAGGACCGCTGCTTGGGCCGAATCGGACAAGTCCCAGCCTGCCTCCTCGATCAGAGCCGCGGCCTCGACATAGCGGTTGCCTCTGCGCAGCTTCTCCGCCCAGGAAATCCGCATCTGCTCGTTGTCCGGGGTCAGCTCGACCAGGCGTGCGTACAGATCATCGGCCCGCTCATCCTCTCCCAGCCACCGCGAAAGCTGGCAGTCCGCCGCCAGTCCGCGGGGATCGTCCGGCCAGGTTTCGCGGAAGGCCAGCACCTTCTGGTGAAGTGCACGTAGCACCGGCACATCCTCCGGCGCGATGCCCGCTTTGTTCGTCAGCGATCTATATACCTGAGCGAATTGCTTCTGAATCGGGGCGAATGCCTCCGCAGCCGGCGAAGGCGGCTCCGGCTGAGCCGGGCTCGCTTCCGCAGCGTCAGGCCCGTCGGCCTCATTCGCCTGCGCCGCGGCCGGCCCGGCCAGCCCCAATACCACTACCAGAGCGAATGCGTGAATCATCTGTGCCATGAGGGAGCTTTCCATCAGATCGGTGGTTGTCAAAAAGCCGTAGTTTAGCAACTTCCCGCGGTTCCGAGCGGCCCCGCTGCCGCAACCTCGCACGCAGCCCTCGTCTAACGGCCCGCTCAGACAAGGTCATGGTAGGGTCCGAGAATCCCCGGAAGCGACCCCGGTGCTCGGAACAAAACCCCCGCATACCTAGAGGATGATTCGCGCA
>CP070772.1:1428591-1445200 GCA_020345805.1 Phycisphaerales bacterium
GTGGCCGCGCTGCTGGCCGGCACGGCCGGGACGACGTTCGGCTTGCTGCGGGCCGAGCAACGCCGGGCCGAGTCGGACGCGGCGCTGCAACTTGCCGAGCAGCGGGAGCAAGAGACGCGTCAGGTCGCGGACTTCCAGGCGACGATCTTGAGCGAGATCGACCTCGAAGACATGGGGGATGGCATCAAGGACCTCTACCGCGTACAAGTGCAGGCGGGACTGGCGCGCCGGTATGTGGGTGAGTCTTCAGACCGACGTTCGCTTACGCCGGAAGAGATCAAATACGAGTTGGCCGAGTTTGATCAGCGCGCCGACGCGGCCCAAACGGTCGACGTGGCCCGGCGCGTGGTGGGCGAGTATGTACTGGCGCCCGCCGCGGAAAAACTGGAGGAGGAATTCGGCAATCAGCCGCTCGTGCAGGCGCAGCTTCACCTCGCCATCGGACGGACTTATCAGCAGTTAGGGCTGTACGGCGACGCCGAGCCTCACTTCCGTGCGGCGCTGGAGATCCGTCAACTCCACTATGGGTCGGAACAGGCGCATCCCGAGGTCGCCGAGTGCCTGTATGAGCTCGCGGGCCTGCTGTGGTATGGGGATAAAGTCGGTGAGGCGGAGACGCTTTACCGGGAGGCGCTGGCCATGTCGCGCGATCTCTCCAACGAGCATCGTGTCGCGATGATCCTGCAGGAGTTGGGGGGTGTGTTGCTGTTGCAGCGCCGGTGGGATGACGCGGATCCTCTGTTCAATGAAGCGTTGCGCATCAACAGGGAACTCCACGGCGACGATGATCGGGCTGTCGTCGACAACCTGGCCGGCCTTGCGGTGCTGCGCACAAAGCAACGTCGGTTTCCCGAGGCCGAAGAACTGAATCGTCAGGTTCTCGAGTGGCGGCGCCAGCATTTCGGCCACCCGCACCCGAAGGTCGCGCATGTTCTTTACAATCTGGGGCAAGTGCTGGGCTCTCAGGGCAAGCATGCCGAGGCGGAAGAGAAATTCCGTGAAGCTTTGGCCATCAATCGCGCTGTTTACGGAAACGAGCACCACCTCGTCGCGAAATTCCTGTACGCCCTCAGCACCGAGATTGTGGATCCAGATCGTCGCCACGAAGCCGAGGGCTATTGCCGACAAGCCCTGGCTCTGCAGCGCGAGTTGTTAGGTGACCACCGGGAGGTGCGCACCACCCTTGATACATTGTCCGCAATGCGCCAGCAAGCGGGAGACCATGACGAAGCCGTCGAATTGCTGCGCGAGTCGCTCGCGATTGCCGAACGGCTTTACCCGGACGGGAACGGTGAAGCGTGGCGACGATTCAGCGCCATGGACAGGCTCGCTCGCGCGCTAAACAGCCAGGCGAAAGTGCTGCTTGACACCGAACGCGAGCGCGCCCTGGCGCTGTTCCAGGAAGCCGCGCCGCTGATCACGGCCTGCTACGACGCGACGCCGGCCGGCCCGAACAGGCGCCAATGGCTTGAAGAGATGGTGGAGGTTTTTGAATTCTGGAACGACGTAGCGCCCGACAGGAGTTGGGCCGAGGAGGCCGCCGAGTGGCGAACTGAGTTGGAGAAGCTCGACGTATCGTAAGAAGTGGTCGAGGCGGACTCGACCCGCCCGGCGCAGCCGGGCCGGCCCATCAGAAAACCCCGAACTAAGGAGAGACAGCGATGCTGTACTCACACAGTCATACTGCGCGCCGATTGAGTTCGTGGCCGCGCCGTCGGCGGGCGGTGATGACAATGAACACGCAAACAACCAAACGAACATGGTTCTTCGAAGCAGCCGGCCGGTACGTCTTGAACCGTGTCGCAAGACACGGCCCGTGCTGTGCTGCTATGGCCGGACTCGTCATCGGTGCGGCAGTTGCCCGCGGCGCGGTGTACGTCGTCACGGCGGGTGGGACCTACCCCACGATTCAGTCCGGGATCAACGCATGCACGCTGCCTGGTGATATCGTTCGAGTCACTAACGGTGTCTGGGCGGGGCCCGGCAATGTTAATCTGGATTTCCTGGGCAAGCAGATCACGGTTCAATCCACCAGCGGCGATCCCTCAGCGTGCTACATTGACGGCGGTTTATCGCACCGGGGAGTCCACTTCAACGGCGGCGAGGGTCCGGGCAGCGTGTTCGAGGGCATCGGCATCATCAACGGTCGCGCCGTCGATGGTGGTGCGATCAAGATCAACAACTACTGTAGTCCGACGATCCGCAACGTCCGCTTGCTCAACAACGGTGCTGATCGTGGTGGCGCTATCGCGATCTACCTCGACAGCACATCTCTCATCGAGAACTGCAGCATCGCCTCGAACCAAGCATACACCAGTTCAGGCGGCGGGGTGCACATCGTGCAAGGCAGTCCCACGTTCCGCAACACGACCATCGTGAACAATACCGCTGTCTATGGAGGCGGGGTGTATGCGGCGGCAAACAGCGCTCCTGTATTCGAGGACTGCGAGTTCTCCAACAATGAGACGACAACAGGATCAGGAGGCGCCCTGAACCTGAACAACAGCGACGCGACCCTCTCAAACTGCACGATTCAGTTGAACACCGCCGGGAGGCACGGTGGCGGTATCAGTCTCAGCCAAACCTCCTCGATCGACGTCACCGGCGGCACCATCCGGATGAACGAATGCCAGGAGGATGGCGGTGCCGCTCGCCTCGTCGGCGGCACTGCAACATTCACGGGCGTCACGTTTGATGACAATACGGCCACGCAACGCGGCGGCGGCGTTTATGGCGAGGGCGGGGCGACGATGACGTTCGGCGCGTGTTCGTTCACGGATTGCTCCTCCGGCTGGGGAGGTGGCGCGATCTTCAGCTCAGAGAGCGTCGCCAACGTCACCAACTGCGACTTCGACATCAACATCGCAGGTACGCGGGGGGGCGCGATGCGGCTTCGCGACTCATCCCACGGAGATATCTCCGGCGGTACGTTTACCAACAACGAGGCCACCCTGGATGGCGGAGCGATCTCGGCCACGCACGACTCCTCAATCGTCGTCTCCGGACCGAGCTTCACGTCCAATATGTCCGGCGCCAAGGGCGGCGCCATCAATACGGATAGTACAATCGCCTACATCAGCGACAACTGCCGATTTGAGTTGAACGTGGCGGAACTGAGCGGAGGCGCGATCGCCAGCACCGGAGGTAGCGAACTCGATGTTCTCGATGCTGACTTCGTGGCCAACTACGCGGCGAACTCCTGGGGAGGCGGCATTCACGTCGAGGATGCTGCGAGCGAAGTCTTGATCTCCGGCAGCGTCTTCGACGACAACCAAGCGCCATCGATCACAGTCGGGAGCGGCGCCGCGGTGGCGAGCTTTCGTGGTCCGATTCGCATTGTCTCGACTGATTTCCTGGGCAACGACGCCGGCGCGCTTGGCGGCGCGGTGCTGGCTGATACCGGGTATGCGACCATCGGCCCCGGATGCCTGTTCCAAGGGAACACGGCGGTCTTGGGTGGCGGCGGACTCTACTGCCTCGGGCTCTCCAGCGTCGATGTCACCGTCAGTGAGTTCATTGACAACGAGTCGACCGACGTGTTGAGTCGCGGCGGTGCGATCTCCGTCGATAATGGCCTTCTCCGCATGAGTTGGTGCCTCTTCGAATCAAACCGTGCCCAGTTCGGCGGCGGGGTCCACACGTACGTGTGCTCCGTTGTGGCCGATTCCTGTGACTTCAGGGAGAACACCACGTGGACTGGTGGACAGGGAGGTGGGGCGCGCCACCTCGCCCAAGAACAAAGCGAAACCATCAAGTACAAGTGGTGCCGGTTCATGAGCAACAACGCCGGCGCCGAAGGGGGTGCCATGTACCTGGAGCGACTGGGCAATGTGTATGTCCACAACTGCGGGTTCTTCGGCAACACCACCGAGGGCGTCGGATTAGGGGGCGGCGGCGTCTTCGCGCTGCTTTGCACAGACCTCGAACTCACGAACTGCGCCTTCAGTTGTAACAGCACGGTAGCGCATGGCGGCGCGATCCATGTGGACACCGTGAACAACGCGATCGTGGCGAATTGCACCCTCAGCCACAACGACGCCACCGACCCTGTGTCGCAAGGCGGAGGCGTTTTCATCGCTAACAGCACTGTGGACAGTGACAACTGCGTCTTCTGGGAGAACCAGGACGCCGCTGGTAATACCTTCGCCTCTCAGATCTTTCTCAGTTCGGGAATCGGCACGGTTGACTGGTCCTGCTTCACCGACCCGGCGTGCCCGGCTCCGCTGGGGACGAACATCTGTGACGATCCGCTGTTCGTCGATCACGACGGCCCGGATGACGAGTGCGGAACGGAGGACGACGATCTCACGTTGGGTTCCGGTTCACCGTGCATCGATGCGGGAAACAACGCCGCAGTTCCAGCCGACGTGATCGATCTCGATGGTGATTTAGACTACGGTGAGCAGACTCCACTCGACCTCAAGCACGAGGATCGGTTCGTGAACGATGTCGATATGGGGGCGTATGAGTTCCAAGGCGCTGTCCCATGTCCCGCCGACATCAATGGCGACGACGTTGTGGACATTGACGACCTGTTCCAGGTCCTTAACGCATGGGGACCCTGCGATGACTGCCCTGAGGACATCAACCGTGACGGCTTGGTTGACATCGAGGACATATTCGAGGTGCTCGGCAGCTGGGGGCCGTGTCCGTGACCATTGCGAGTTCATCGCTGCCAGTTCCAACGGCCCCGCCCGTACGGCGGGTGGGGTCGTTTTCACTTGGCTTGGTCCCTCGTGCAAGCGGCAGTCTAGGCTCACTCCCCGCTCGCCGTCTTCACTATCGCCACGATGTCGGCCCGGACCGCCTCCGGCAGCTTCGGTCAGGCGTCGATGACCGCCGCCAAATCGGGGTCAATCGAGGCCGAATCGTCGGCATTTGCAGCGCATTTTGCAGCGCCGCGTATTTCGGGTTTCTGTAAGTCCCTGTCTTTACTGCAAGTTGCAGTAACCTGTTCGGGGCCTCTTTGGGGGCCCGCTGATTGCCGGCTCCTGCTGCCGCAGGGGCCGGTGTCGCTTTTGGCCGGTCGTCGGGCGCCTGGCGTCAGCCTGCGGCGGATCTGCGGTAAAGTCTGTGTGGCCATCGGCGGCCGACCAGCCGACGATTCGCATCTGTATCGAGACTTACCGGAATGATCCACGCCGGAAGCAGCCCATTGCCGCAGTGGACAGCCCAGCTTGTTTTCGGCCTCGGCTTCCTGGCCTTCCACACGATCCGCGCCGTCTTTGGCCGGCATCATCGCGGGCGGACCATCGTCGATATTCGATTCGACCTGCTGGAGAAATCACTTCTTGCGTTCGTGACTCTGGGCGTGATCGTGATTCCGCTCGTATATCTGTTCAGCCCGTGGCTCGCCTTCGCCGACTACTCGTTGCCGTCATGGACCATCTGGCCCGGGGCGGTGATCATCGCGGCGGCCGACGGTCTCTTCTGGCGGGCCCACATCGACCTGGGGCGGAACTGGTCGCCCACGCTGGAGATCGGCGACGATCAGACGCTCGTCACTTCGGGTCTGTACCGCTACATCCGGCATCCGATGTACGCGGCCACGTTCCTGTTCACCATCGGCCAGGTGGTGCTGCTGCCCAACTGGATCGCCGGGCCGTCGGCCCTCGTCACCTTCCTGCCGCTGTACTTACTGAGGTTGCCGCGGGAGGAGCGGATGATGATCGACCGCTTCGATGAAGGGTACGAGGCGTACATGAAGCGCACGGGCAGGATATTCCCCCGCCTGCTCGGCTGACCGTGCCGTCGGCTTGTCTTTTTCTTCCGCGTGCCATAGGTTGCGTTCATGCGGCCGCTCCACCTCATCGGACTTCTGCTCTGGCGGGGAGGTCTGCTCCTGGTGGGAGCGACGATACTGTTCGAAGGCGCACGTCTCGTGCTTCGCTTCATCAATATCCCCCTGCAGATCGAGATCGGCCTGGCCCTGGTGATTGCCGGCCTGGCTTTGGTGCTGCTTTCACTCATCATCGAGCGCGTCCGCGATTACCAGGCGGAAGGAGATCTGCGGGAATGATCCGGCTCTTGCGCATCGTGGGTTTCCTGCTCATCGCCGCGGGGGCGGTCTGCCTGCTCACCTGGCTGATCAAGCCGCTGCGTTTCATCTGGCCCTGGCTGCTGGCCCTGCCCTGGCCGATCAAGCTCGGCTTTGGAGCCACGGCGGTCGGATTGCTGCTCTTGTTCGGCTCGCTCATCTGGGAACGCCTCGAAGAGCGCGATAAGGACCGCTCGCTGCGGGATGAATCCTGAGCGAGATCGGGCGACGCATCCCCCATCAGAAGGAGATGGCTTCATGATCATTGTGAACACCGACTTCGTGCCCGGTCATCAGATTTCCGAATGCCTCGGTCTCGTCCGCGGCAGCACCATCCGGGCCAAGCACCTGGGCAAGGACATCATGGCCGGGCTGCGGACCATCGTGGGCGGCGAGATCAAGGAATACGCCGAGATGATCATGGAGTGCCGCAACGAGAGTCTCAAGCGCATGGAAGACCAGGCGGAGAATCTCGGGGCCGATGCGGTGATCAACGTCCGCTTCGTCACCGCCCAGGTGATGGCCGGGGCGGCCGAACTTCTCGCCTACGGCACGGCGGTGAAGCTGGCGCCGTGTGAGTGAATACCGCGCCCTGCCCGACGTCGAAATGAAACGGGAGATCAGCAGGTGATCGTCGCATTTGACACCGTCGACATCCTTCGCCGCTTGCGGTTTCGCGATCTCTTGGTGCCGGCCCTGCTCGCGTTTCTCTGCACCGCCACTACTGCTGCGCAAGTTGAGCAACCGTCGCCTGCCTCCCGTTCAGAGAGCAACTTCGCGCTGCTTGAGGAAGTGTGGGGACACGTCAATGAGCGATTCTTCGATCCCGATTTCAACGGCGCCGACTGGCCCGCGATGATCGATCGCTACGGGGAGGCGGCGAGGCAGGCGGAGACCGATGCGGATTTGGCGAACGTAATAACTGCCATGCTCGGGGAGCTTAACACCTCCCACACCGCGTATTTCACGAAGCAGGATCCGAAGTACTACCAGCTGCTGGACGTGTTCCATCATCTGGGCCGGGCCGGGCAGATCGCTCAGATGTTTCCCGAGGGCGAGGTCAGGTGCGCCGAGACAGGGATGGTCACGAAGGTGATCGACGGCAAGGTCTTCGTGACTGGGATCATCGATGGCACGCTCGCCGAAGCAGCAGGCGTGCTGGTCGGAGATGAGATCATCTCCGTGGATGGCCGACCCTATCTGCCGCATCAATCGGCACGGCGGGATGCGGGGCCGCCGGAGACGTTCACGATCAAACGCAGCGCCGATGCGGAATCGATACTGGAGTTGACTTTCGCCCGTGAAGTCATCCGCCCCACGGAGATGTTCCTGAGGGCGATGTCCGAGAGCGTCGCTGTCGCCGAGCACAATGGAATCAGTGTCGGGTACGTTCACATCTGGTCCTGGGCGGGCGAGCATTATCAGGACCGTCTGGTTGAATTGCTTCAGTCCGAGCCGCTGCGCGATGCCGATGCGCTGGTTCTGGACATCCGCGACGGCTGGGGAGGTGCGCGGCCGCGCTACGTGAACATCTTCCGCCGCGACCTGCCGGTGATGCTGATGAAGACGCGGGATGAAGACTGGACGGACGGCGATCCACAGTGGCGCAAGCCGGTGGTGCTGCTGATCAACGAAGGCTCCCGCAGCGGCAAGGAGATCATCGCCTACACCTTCAAGTCCTGTGATATCGGCCCGGTGGTGGGGACCACGACCGGCGGGGCGGTGACCGGCGGCACGGCGATCGTGCTGAGCGACGGCAGCCTGCTGTATCTGGCGGTGGGCGATGTGCTCATCGACGGAAAGCGGCTGGAGGGTGTGGGGGTGGAGCCGGATATCTTCGTGCCGTTCGATGTGCGCTACGCCGCAGGCGTCGATCCGCAGCGTCAGCGGGCGATCGAAGTCGCGGCAGAAGAGGTGCGACGCGAGCGGCGCTGACCGGTCCGGATCAATCGGATCGTCTTCCGATCAGCCAGATCCCGATCATGAAGATGACCAGCACGGGGCAGGCGAGCAGGCCGATCATGAGAAGCGGCGGCGCCAGCAGTATGGAGTCACCCGTAAACAGCAACCGGCCAAGTGCGGCAAGGAGTATTGCCGCCAGCAGCCAGAACGCGATGCGGAACCACATGAGGCGAGTGGAACAACCCGGCCTGGGCAGAAGGGCGGGAATCGCCTTCTTGGCAAGTTCAAGTATCAGCGGCGGCGGCAACGCGGCCGAACGACGCGGCCTCATCGACAGGAAGACGGAACCCCCAAGAAGTAAGAGGAACGGGGAGGCGCTCACGAGGACGACAGGCAGGACCGGAGGGTAAATGCGAAGGAGAAGCGGCAGGAACAACAAGAGTAACCAGATCGTCCCAACCACGGTTATTGCGATCCGTATCATCCGCCGTCCAATCAACGGCGAACAGATAAGGATCAGGCAAGGAACCGCAATCAATAGCGCTGAAACCGAGGCCTGATTTCCATCGCCGAGCCAATGGAGGAGCACAGAACCTAGGAATTGCGGCCCGCCGTGAGGCCCCGGCCAGCAGATCAGACCGATGGCCAGAACGCAGCCGATTGAACAGAGGAACTGAATGACACGGATCCGGGTCTGAGGTGGCTCCGTACCGATCGGCAGGGCCTCGGAATACTCCCGCCCACACTCCGGGCACTGCTGGCCCGGCAAGAGGGCGTAGCCGCACCGGCAAGTGGCTGACGGCTTAGGTTCGCTCATGTGAATGGGATGTTACAACGGCGTTAGCGGCAAGGCCATCAGGTCATCACTGGCGCGGCTGTGCTATCTTCAGTCGACCACAGGTTCCGGGGCCGGTTCAGCATCCAGTTCCTCAATGCGGGCTTCGGAAGGCTGCTCGGTCTTCTGCAGTTCGGCGGCGACCTTCTCCACGTCGCGCATCACCCGCAGGATGTTCAGGCCGATGATCTGGGCGACTTCCTTATCACTGTAGCCGCGCTTGAACAGTTCCACCATCAGGTTCGGATAGCCCGAGACGTCCTCCAGGCCGACGGGCAGGGTGGGCGAGCCGTCGAAGTCGCTGCCCAAGCCGATGTGGTCGATGCCGATGGTGTCGCGGATATGGTCGATGTGGTCGGCGACCTGCTGCACAGTGGCTTCCGGGGCGGGGTTGGCTTGGTCCCATTCCTCCATCGCCGCTCGGATCGCATCACGATCATCGCCGTGCAGCTCGCGGAGGCGGTTGCGCTCGGCGTAACGCTCATCCGCCCACAGGCGTTGGGGTTCGGAGACGTAGAAGCCGAGGAATGTGACCATCACGATGCCGCCGTTGTTCTTGACGCGAAGCAGCACGTCATCCGGCACGTTGCGGACATTCGCGCAGACGGCGAAGGCCGAGGAATGCGAGAAGATGATCGGCGATCTGGTGACATCGAGGGCGTCGTGCATCGCGGCGGGCGAGACGTGGGAAAGGTCCACCAGCATGCCCAGGCGGTTCATCTCGCGCACGACCTCCTTGCCGAACTCGGTCAGGCCGCCGCTGCGCTCCTCATCGGTGGCCGAGTCCGCCCAGTCAACTCCCTTTGTGTGGGTGAGCGTCATGTAGCGGGCGCCGAGATCGTAAGTGGCGCGGAGGACGGCCAGGGAGTTCTCGATCGAATGGCCGCCTTCCAGGCCGACGAGGGATGCAATCTTGCCGCTCCGGTGAATGCGGAGAACGTCGTTGGCGGTGAAGGCAAGTTCGAAATCGTCCGCATAGCGGGCGGCCATTCGCTTCACGAGGTCGATCTGCTCCAGGACTACGCGGGCATCGCCGGGCCTGCCGCCGCTCTCGCGGATGGGGATCCACACCGACCAGAACTGCCCGCCCACGCCGCCTTCGCGCAGGCGTGGAATATCGGTGTCCATCGGCCGTTCCATCTCGGAGAGATCGGTGGCCAGATCGAGGCGGTCCAGGTGGCCGTCGGTCCGGGCCCTCAGGCCCCAGGGCATGTCGTTGTGGCCGTCGATGAGGGGGATTGCGGCCAGCAGCGCGCGGGCGCGCTCGTAGAGCGCAGCATCGTCGGCGTGAGCATCGCCGGCTCCAACGGGCAGGGCCAGGATAAAGGCGCTGAGAGCGGCGGCGATCATGGTCGCGATATGGTCAGTCATGTCAGGTTCATCGCCTTGTTATGTTCACATGGGATGGCAGGCGCGGCAGCCGTCTCATTTCGCTAAAGCTCCCAGCCCTGGCGGAACTCGGGCCGGATGTACTGGTCCGCCTCGGGAGCGTTGGTCACCTTGAGATTCGCCGCGTCCCATTGCAGCGCACGTCCGACGCGGAACGCGACATTGCCCAGCAGCACCGTCTCGGTGAGCGCGCCGGAATAGTCGAAGTTGCAGGTGGTGGCGCTGCCGGTCTTGCAGGCGACGATCCACTCGGCGTGATGGCCAATCGAATCGGGAATGTAAGGTTCGGGCCTGGCGTAATCGGCGAACTTCTCCTCCGGCAGCAGGAGGTGCCGGCCGTAATCGGCGATGAGCATGCCCTCATCGCCGACGAAGATCTGGCCGTCTCCCCATTGCAGGGGCGCGCCGTCTTTCGTGCGGAGGGCCTGGAGGATCGAGGGGCGGTTAGGCCCGTCATACCAGGTCACGTTGACCGGCGGCTTGTCGCCGCGGGCGGGATGCTCGTAGTGAACGATCATTCCATCGGGCGTGCCGACCTCGTGGACGGCGGGCCCCAGCGCGCGAACGTTGGTGGGATGGCGCAGGTCCAGGGCCCAGTGGGCGAGGTCCATGTGGTGGCAGGCCATGTCCCCCAGCGTGCCGGTGCCCCAGTCCCAATAGCGTCGCCAGTTCGCCGGGTGGACTCCCTCGGAATACGGCCGCTTCGCCGAGGGCCCGAGCCAGAGATCCCAATCGAGGTGAGCCGGAGCCGAACTGCCGAACTTGTACCGGCCGTTGGACCAGCTCTTGTTGCACCAGACGTGCACCTGGCGCACGGGGCCGATCGCTCCGCTCTGGATGAGCTCGACGACGCGCCGGTAGTTTCCGCCGGCGTGGATCTGCGTGCCCAACTGCGTGGCGAGATTCTTCTCCCTGGCAAGCTTCGCCATCAGGCGCGTCTCCCAGACCGAATGCGCCAGCGGCTTCTCGCAGTAAACGTGCTTGCCGAGGCGCATGGCCATCACCGATGCGGGGGCGTGAATGTGATCGGGCGCGGCGACCAGGACCGCGTCGATCTTCTTCTCCTCCTTTTCCAGCATGATGCGGAAGTCGCGGTACCTCGCAGCGCCGGGGAACTGCTCGCCGGCGCGGGCGAGGTAGTTGGCATCGACATCGCAGAGGGCGACGATGTTCTCGTCGGCGATCTGGGTGATGTTCCACCACGCTTGGTTCTGGGTGCCCACCACGGCGATGTTGAGCTTCTCGCCCGCGTCCTGAGCGCGAGCGGTGTGAGCCCTTACGAATGGCCCGGCGGCGGCGGTCGCGGCGGTGGCTTTCAGAAACGACCGGCGAGTAATGCGAAGGGGATTCATAAGCGGCTGCTCCTCTTGGCTGGGCCTGTCAGTGTAACGCGACGGCGGGCCGGGGGGCAGCAGAAACAACGAGGCCGGCAGCATCTAGACCATCCGCCGGTGACGGAGCCGGTCGAGGCCGACCGCGGCGACGATGATCGCGCCGGTGACGATCTCCTGCACCCAGTTGTCCAGACCCAGTTGGGTGCAGCCGTTGTCGACCACGAACATGATGAGCACTCCGGCGATGGTGCCGAGTATAGACCCCTCCCCGCCGGAGAGGCTCGCCCCGCCGATGACCACCGCAGCGATGACCTTCAGTTCATAGCCCTCCGCGGTCACCGGATCGCCCTGCCCGGTCAGGAACGAGAACTGCATCAGTGCCGCGAGGCCGGTGCACGCGATGGCCACGCTGTACAAGGCCAGCTTCGTCCGTTCCACATTGACGCCGCACAAGCGGGCGGTCTCCTCGTTGGAGCCGATGGCGAAGATATGCCGGCCGAAGCGCACGTAGCGCAGCATGCAGGCGATGACGATTGCCAACGCGATCATGATCCACACCCCGGGGGCCATGACCGACCCGATGCCCGAGTCGCTGGTCTGCATCAGGTCGGTAAGCCACGACTGATCGGGATAGATGGGTTGGTTGTCGCCGAGCCCCTTGGCCGCTCCCCGCAATGCGCCCCACATGCCGAGGGTGACGATGAACGGCGACAGCTCCACGCGCTTCAGGAAACGGTCGCTGAGCACCCACAGAACGGCAGCGGCGATGATTCCCGCCACAACCGCGCCGAACGGCGTGATGACGGACCAGGTCCACAGCACGGTAAACCCCCCGATCAGCAGCGCCGCGACCCGTCCAAGGTGACCGATGACCATGGCTCCGATGGACAGGCCGATGACCGCCCCGCCCAGTATCCCGCCGATCAGCGCGACGATGGGCCAGAGGATCGGCATGGTTTCCAGGGCCGACCAGACCACCTGCTCGCCTCCGTCGGGAAGCGTCTCCGTCAGCTCGAACTTCAGGATCAGCGCGATGAGCATGGTTCCGAAGGCGATTGACGATCCGACGGAAAGGTCGATCCCGCCGGAGATGATGATGAGGGTCGCCCCGATCGCCGCGGTCGCCACCACCGTCGACTGCAGGAGGATGAGGCGCTGGTTGGGCCAGTTGATGAAGCTGCCGCCCACTACCATCGCGAAAAGCCCCCAGACGAAGATCAGCCCGATGAGCGGCCCCAACCTGGTCAGCAAAGCCTTCGAGCCTGCTGCGCGCCTGACGATGGCGGCCTGTCGCTTCTGTTGTTTCATGTCGCCTGTTCCGCGCCCGTGGCTTCGAGCATGATGCCGCGCTCATCGAGTTCCTTCACCGGCCTGGCCTCGCCCAGCACCCCCCGGCGCATCACCGCGATGCGATCGCACACTCCCAGCAGTTCCGGAAGGTAGCTGCTGATCATGAGGACCGCGCGCGGCGGGCGGTTGGATTCTTCGTCGCCCCGGGCCAGTTCGTCTATCAGTTGATAGATGTCCGCCTTCGATCCCACGTCGATGCCGCGGGTCGGCTCGTCCAACAGGAGAACATCGACGTCCGCATACAGCAGCCGGGCCAGGGCGACTTTCTGCTGGTTCCCGCCGGACAGCGCCTCCACCGGCTGGCGCGGAGACAGGCAGCGGATCCGCAGCCGGTCGATCCACGGCCGCGAGGCCCGGTCCTGTCCCGCGGGTGTGACCAGCCATCCCGGCCCCATGCCGCGCATGCTCGGCATGGTGATGTTGTCGGCGACGGTCAGATTCCGGGCCAGACCCTCGTTCTTGCGATCTTCGCTGACCATCCCCACACCCTGCGACCAGCGACGAGTGGGTGATGCGCCGCCGACGAATCCGCCGACCTTCACTTCGCCGTCTCTGACCGGATCGAGGCCGAACACCGCCCGCATCAGTTCCGTGCGCCCCGCGCCCACGAGTCCGGCGATGCCCAACACCTCTCCTCGCTGCAACTCCAGCGTGGCCGTGAGCGGAAGACGAGCACCGGCCAAGTCGGTGATCTTCAGCGCAAGCTCGCCCGCCGGACGCTGCGAGCGTGGATAAAGCTCCTCCACGTCGCGACCCACCATCATGGTCACGATCTCGCTCGTCTTCACTTCCGCCGGCCTCCCGCTTCCCACGGAATGCCCGTCGCGCAGAACCGTGAAGCGGTCGGCGATCTCCTGAACCTCTTCCAGCACGTGCGAGATGTACACGATCGCGTGACCGTCGGCCTTCAGTCGACGGATCAGATCGAACAGCCGTCTAATGTCGGCCTGCGTCAGGCTGCTGGTGGGTTCGTCAAAGACGAGCACCCGACAGCCGATGGCCACGGACCGGGCAATCTCCACGAGTTGCTGCTCGGCCACGGAGAGTTTAGAGACCTGTACCTCCGGGGCGATGTCGCCGCGCCCTATCTGGCCGAGGGCCTCGGACGTGCTGCTGCGCATCCGTTTCCAGTTGATGAACGGCCCTGTTCGTGGCTCGACGCCCAGGAGGATGTTCTCCATGACCGACAGGTGCCGGGCCAGGGAAAGCTCCTGGTAGATCATGGCCACCCCGGCCCGCCTTCCGTCGGCGGGGCTCTTTGGCTGATACGGCTCGCCGTCCAGCCACATGAGACCTTCGTCGGCGCGGTAAGCCCCGGAGAGGATCTTCATGAGCGTGCTCTTGCCCGCACCGTTCTCACCGATGAGGGCGTGCACCTCGCCCGCCTGGACTTCAAGATCCACTCCCGCCAGCGCCACGGTTGCGCCGAACGCCTTGCGCACGCCCTCCATGCGAAGCCGGACGGCGGCGGAATCTCGTGGTTCGGACATGCTCATCAGCCTGGGTGGCGGCCAGCCCGCGATCTGTGCTAATCGATCAGGACTTTGATCTCGGGGTCGTTCATGTTCTCGAGGGTGACCAGAGCCGCGCCGGTGTCGATGATCTGCTCAACGTCTTCACCGTTGAGGTGTTGGATGAGTGTGGTTACCGCGAGGTATCCCATGCGGCGAGGATTCTGCACGATCAGGCCGTGGATCGCCCCGCTTTCAAGACCCTCGATGAGCGGAGGCGAAGCGTCGAAGCCGACGAACTTCACCTGCCCTGCCAGCTTCTCCTTGGTCAGGGCCTGAAGCATGCCGTTGGTCGCGGATTCGTTGGAGGCAAAGATGCCGTCGGCCTGGCGCAGCTTGTCGATCATGTTCAGGGCCGAAGCCTGTGCCTCGCCTGCGGTGGGGCCGGCAAAGCGATTCTCCACGATGACTTCGATGTCGGGGTGCTGGGCGATCGCTTCCAGGAACCCTTCTTCACGGTTTGTGGTGCTGGCCGAGCCCGCCAGGTAGCGGAACAGCACGACCTTGCCTTTGCCTTCAAGAAGCGCCGCGAGATGCTCGCCCGCCGTGCGGCCGCCGGCCCGGTTGTCTGTGGCCACGAAGCTGACGAAGTCTTCCCCGGCATTGCCCTCCAGAGCCGAATCAAAGATCACCACCGGAATGTTCCTGTCCGCCGCCTCCCTCACCGGCCCCAGAAGTGCCCGGGAATCGAGCGGGGCGAGCACGATGCCGTCCACGTTCTGGGCGATGAACTGCTGGACGACCTGGATCTGCTGGGCCCGGTCGTTCTCCTTCAGCGGACCTTTCCAGATGGTTTCGACACCCAGGTCCTCACCGGCCTTCTCGGCCCCGGCCTGCACCGCCTTCCAGAACACGTGCGTAGTCCCTTTTGGGATCACGGCGACCGTGCGCCGGGATTCGGCCCCTCCCGCCGCCTCAGGTGGTGTTGCTTCGCCCCCGCCCGTTTCGCGGCCGCATCCTGAGAGGCCGAGGGCAACACCGAAGGCGAGCGAGAGCATCAGGGGTCGAATCATCGTCCGTTCCTCGAGGCACGTGCGGCCGCGACGGCAGTCGCGGCTCGGCATCAATATACGGGACAAATGCCGTCGGCGGGCGGGCCAAATGGTCGGCCGCGGGCACCTGCGGGACGCCGCCCATATCATCGGGGCTGCTTCATGGGGCCGACCCGGCCGCGCGGTGTCCGCGTGCGCCTTGGAGATTCCGCCATGAGTCGATACCGAGTTGACTTCGATTCCCTGCCCTGGCGATCGCCGATGGGGGGCGTGCGCTGCAAGGTCAGCCGTCATAATGACCGGCAGCTCAGGCTCGTGGAATACACCACCGCCATGGATGAGCACTGGTGCGACAAGGGGCACGCAGGCTGCGTGCTGGATGGCCGGCTGGAGGTCAAATTCGCGGATGAGGTCGTGGTCTTCGGGCCCGGCGATGGGATCTTCATCCCCACGGGTTCGGACCACCGGCACATGGCCCGGGTCCTTACCGATGTCGTGCGGGTCATGTTCGTGGAAGATGCGTAAGTTATCGCCTGGTCAGGGCATGCCGATGGTGACGCTTCATCAACAGCCCGGCCGCTACGCGGTCTGCCGCCTTTCCCCAGCGGATGCGGTTCCCGACTGGGTCGGCGGGCAGGGGCTCGTCTCGATCACCCGCACGGACGACGAGCTGTCCATAGTCTGCCCAGAAGCGCGCGTTCCGGCCGATTGCCGGGCTGAGAGGGACTGGCGCTGCCTGAGCGTGGAAGGTCCACTGCCGTTTGATGCGATCGGGGTGCTGGCTTCGCTCGCCACACCGCTGGCAAAGCGCGGCATCAGCATCTTCGTCATATCAACCCATGATACGGATCACCTGCTTGTGAAGGATGATCAACTGCGGGAAGCGATCAATACGCTTATCGCGGCCGGGCATGCGGTACAGACTCCTGCCGACGATGAGTGAGTGAAAGGCTTCATCAACCACCTGAATCTGGCCCGCCGCGCTTCTTCTTCGATGCGCCGGGGAGATCCGGGGCGACTCTGCGACCGTCGAGCAGGTGAAAGATCGCCAGGATGGGATGACTCAGCAGCATACGCGGCCCGGAGAAGCGCATGACTTCCTGAATCCGTCTGCGCATGTGCGGCTGGTAGCAGTGGACGGGGCAGTTCGCGCAGGTGGGCTTGTCCTCGCCGTAAGGGCACTTGTCCAGGCGGAATCGGGCGAACTCGGCCAGCTCGGCGCAATCGGGGCACAGCCCGCCCCCGCCCCCGGAATGGTG
>CP070772.1:1445300-1472512 GCA_020345805.1 Phycisphaerales bacterium
ATTTTTCGAATACGGCTCCAGCCATTTCTACGCGTTCGCCGCGTTCCTCCGGCGCAAACTCGGACCGCAGGAAATAACCGTCGAGGAATACATGAAGCGCCGGCTTTTCAAGCCGATCGGCCTGAAGGTGGCGAGGTGGGGCAAGGACCGGGCGGGCAACCTGCACACCCCCAGCGGGGCGGAGCTGACCGCCCGCGAATGGGCCAAGCTCGGCGAGTTGATGCGCAACAAGGGCAAATGCGATGACAAACAGGTTATCGAGGCGGATATATTGGCCGAGTGTTTCAAGCCGTGCCCGATCATGCCGACCTACGGTCTTGCGATCTGGCTGGGCGAAGGGCAAGCCCAATACCAGGGGTGGGGGCCGAAGGATCTGGTCTACGCCGTCGGCGGGGGTTTCCAGAGGTTATATGTGATCCCGTCGCTGGGCTTGACGATCGTGAGACAGGGCGGAAGGTACGATCCGCCGTTTCGGGATGATGAGTTTCTCGCCCGCTTGCTGCACGGCAAGCCGGTTGATGAAGTGCCGCGCACGGTCCCGCCGGAGCAGCGCGGTGGTTGGCGAGACTAGAGATAACTTCCGGGGGTGCCACGGGTGTAATCTGCTTTGGGATTACACCCGTGCTTGCGCGCGTGACGCGCAAAGCGCTGCCCTGCTCCGGCGCCGCACGACTGTAGTCCCAAAGCGGACTACAGTCGTGGCACCAATGCGCCCCCCTACATTTAACTACTCTGTCCTTCCGTGCCCTCCGTGTTTGAACCTCGTCTCAGAACGCGAAGATGAACTCCAGGACCTTCGCGATCAGCCCTTTCTCGTTGCTCTTCTTCAGTTCGCCCTCGTGCATCTTGCGAATGACCAGATCGTGAATCTGGTTGGAGAAGATCGTGTTGGTGGCGGTGATGTCATCGGGCCGGCACACGCCGGTGATGAGGATCGTGGAGATCTCCTCGTCGGTCTGGATGGTGGTGCGGGCCTCGAGGACGAGGTTGCCGTTGGGCTTGACCTCGATGACCTCCGCGGTGACTCGGGCGGTAAGATCATCCCTGCGCTCGTACTCGCCCTCGCCCTTGAAGTCGCTGGTGTAATCCAGCTTGAGCTCGGGCATGCCGGCGGTGCGCCCGGCGGCGATCTGGAGATTGAGCAGGTCCGAAAGCCGCAGGTCCGGCCAGGCGGCGATACTTCCATCCAGGGCGAAATCCTTCTTGGCATCCAGCTCATGCTTGCTCTTGGCGGTGCTGGTCTCGCGCACGATGATCTGGACCAGGTCGTGCACCTCGAACGAAGGCAGGTCCGGCGGCCCCACATAGAACAGGCTCATCCCCTTCAGAGCGCTGGGCGGCCGGCGCGAGGGCGAACCAGGCGAGGTATCCAGGCTCGCAAGCGAGCCTTCCCGCGCCGGCCCGGACGGAAGGGCCATCAGCGAGGACGATGGCGCTTCCGCGTCGGCGGACGGCGGCCCCTCCGCCGCCGGCGCGCCGAATGCAATGAGTTGACTGCACGCGATGAGGGCCAGCTGTGATGTGATTCGGAATCTCATGGTGTGCTCTCGTTTCCGAGGTTGTTGCATGCCTGAGCGGGGTGCTCCGTCATTCGGCCGTCCGGGGGCGCCGGCTGAGATCCACCACCGCCTCGCCTGGTGCGGTAACGATGGCGAAGAACGTGTCGCGTTCACCGAGCTTGCGAAGCTCGATCAGGTCACCTTCCGCCCCTTCCTCGCGTGCCTCGGCCTGCATGGAGATGGCCACTCCGCCCACCAGGCACCGGACGGTCACCCGGCTGCCGCGCTCGATGAGCGCGGGGCGCCTGAGGTCGGGATCGCGCAGGGTGTCACCTGCGCGGAGGCTTCGAGCGGCGAGGCGACCCGCCGCCTCTGCCGGCCCGCAGTGAAGCGCCGCCTGCGAGGGCGCAAGCCACTTGTCTTTCACCTCCAGGTCGTCGGCGGTTATCACGGTGTTGCGGCGCACATCGCGGAGAAGTGCGGCCGTATGCGTGAGAACCCGCGGGTGCACGGTGACGTTGCGGCTCGCTGCGACACGACCATCCGACCAGGTGCGAACCGCCAGTTCCAGCCGGTCACTGTCGATGCTGCTGAGGGGATGAACCTCGTAGCGCATCCCACCCGCCGCGATGGGTGTATCAAGGAACTCCGCATCACTGCGGTCAAACGCGAGGCGGAGCGCGGCGGGCTTGACGTGGAGCCCGGTCGCGACCAACTTGGCGATGGTGCCGCGCAGCGTGGGCAGATCGACGATGCGGTCCGCCGCGACTTCATCCCGGGCGAATCGCGCTTCGGCGACTTCCTGCTCTGCGCTCTCTGCTCCGTCCAGCGCAAGTGCGGTCATGGCCAGCGGAGGGGTGTCAGCCAGCGTACGGGCCGGGCGGACAATCGTGCGCCGGCCGCTGAGGTCGACCTTGCCCCAGTGCACGCCCGCCTGCTCCAGGGCGCTGCGCACCATCTGCACGGTCACCTCCGACGTGACGGCCGGATCCTGCGGCCTGTGCACGACAAGATCGGCGTGGCGCTGCGCTTCTGCGCCTTCGAGCACGGCGATGTCCGCAAGGCGCACGACATCGCTGCGCTGCTGGAGCCGGACGGATGCCTTCAGCGCGATCGAATCGCCGCAGGCGGTCCCGGCCAGCGCGAGAAACACGCCGATGAGCGAGGGCATTCGCATGTACTTGTACAACCGTTGCATCCGATGACCTCCTGTCATCACGTGGTATTCATCAGCTTCACCCGCCGCGTTCGGAGGGCGGGTCATGCGTCATGCGACGTTAGAACCTCCTCAGCCGCCCGATGGTCTGTAAGGCCTCGTCGGCGGCCTGGATGGACTGGCTGTTGAACTCGAAAGCGCGCTGCGTCTTAATAAGGTTTATCAGCTCGATGGTGGGATCGACGTTGGAGCTTTCGAGGAATCCCTGCCGAATCGAGCCCCGCCCCTCCTCGCGGGGATTGCCGGTCACGGGATCGCCGGAAGCGGCAGAGGGAATGTAGAGGTTCTCGCCGATCTGCTTGAGGCCCGCGGGGTTGATGAAGGTGGCCAGCTCGATCGTGCCGACCTCCTGCACGTCGGTCTGCCCCGGAATGCCCACCATCACCGTGCCGTCGGCGGCGATGGAGATGGCGGTGGCGTTCTCGGGAATGGTGATGGACGGCTCGAGGCGCCGGCCCATGTCGGTGGCGAGGACGATCTCGCCTTCAGAGTTGAGAATGAAGTTCCCCGCGCGGGTGTAGGCGATGCCTTCGCCGATGTCATCCTCGACAATGACCTGGAAGAACCCGTCGCCGTCGATCATGAGGTCGAGCTCGCGCCCGGTGCTCTTGGCCGGCCCCTGGTCCTCGAAGTTCTGCTGGGTGCCGGAGACTTTCGTGCCCAGCCCGACGTAGAGGCCGGTGGGGCGCTGGTCGCCGTTGGCGTTCTCCGTGCCCGGCTGGGCCTTCTCCTGGTAGAGCAGATCCTGGAAGTTGGTCCGGCTGGACTTGAAGCCGTCGGTGTTGACGTTGGCCAGATTGTTGGCGATCACATCCAGCGAGGTCGAGAGAGCGCTGAGCCCGGTGGCGCCGGAATGTAGGGCGATGATGGCCATCTGACTGTCCTTATCAAAAGAGGCTTGGAGCTTGGAGGCTTGAGGCTTGAGGCTTGAAGGTGTCGGGAGGCGATCGGTGACTCATTACCGATTTCACGCCACGCGGGCGAAGGTGTTGATCGTCTGTCCCAGCATGTTGTCGTGGTACTGCATCATCTGAACATTTGATTGAACGGCCTTGGTGGCGGCGATCATCGCGGTCAGCGTGGTGATCGGATCCACCGCCGAAGACTCGAGGAAACCCTGATGGACACGCCCGGCACCGGGAGCGCGGGCGAATGAAGAAGCGTCGTTAATCTTGAGCAGGTTGTCGCCGGCCTTGATGAGGTCCGCGGCGGCAGGGGCGGCGGTGATCTGGATGCGGGCCGTGATCACACCGTTCTGGCGAATCGCCCCGTCCGAGTCGATCACCGTTTTCGCGTCGCGGCTGAGCCGGATGGGCTGGTCGTTCTCGTTGAGGACCTTGAGCCCGGTGCCGGTCATCACCAGCTCGCCGGTGTTGTTCAAAGTGAAGCGGCCGTCGCGGGTCAGCCGGATGCTGTCCGCGCCGGTTCCCCGGCCGTCGGATACGACGAAGAACCCGTCGCCCTGCAGGGCAAGGTCCAGATCGTTCTTCGTTCCCACGAGCTGACCCTGCTTGAGCTGCACGGTGGTGGGCATGAGCAGTTGCCCGCCGCCCAGTTGCTCAAGCAGCCATTGCGGATCGGCGAACGAACCCGGATCCTCCAGCCGCTCGGGCAGGCGCTGCCGGGCCGCGACCATGTCGGGCTTGAAGCCGGTGGTGTTGAGGTTCGCCAGGTTGTTGGCGATAACGTCCTGTCGAAAGAGGTTCGCCACGGCCCCCGCCGCGGACAGGTACAGGCCGTAATTCATTTCCGCAGCTCCCGCGTGGCTGACGCACAACTCCGCCCATGACCGGCGTCAGGCTCATGTTCCGTCATGAGCCGGGCGTTTCCGGTCAGGTGGATCGACGTCGCCAGGCGGGCGAGGCGGATGATCTCCGCCCCAAGCTGCTCGGGGCTCTCCGGTCTGCCTTCGACGCCGATCCGGTCCCCGGATCGCCGTGCGCGATGAATTGATTGACGAACGATGTTCCGCACGCGGCACTCCTTTGCCCAGTTAGGAACTCCTGAACAGGGGCAAGCGGCGCGCCGCGTCATCGGGCGTTCGGCAAGGCCAGCGAACCGCGTTGGCGCGGCTCAGGGGCCGGTCTCGCCCGAACCTACGCCGGCAAAGCCCGCCTGCGATTCCGCGATCGCGCAAACCCTGCCGATCGCCGCGCAATGCGCGCAGGACAAACCGCCGCGCTGTGGCGGCGGCTGACCTTGAGGATCGTTCCCCGCCCCGTCTGCCGGGTCAGGCTGCGGATCGCCGGTCCCGACTGGCCTGCAGGCATGCCAGTTCCCGGGCGACCGGCCAGAGGCAGTCGTGCTGATCGGTCAGGTCCACTGCGCGGTACTGCCCACGTCCGGCGTCCCAGACCTGGATGTATCGACGCGCATCATTTGAAACGGTTCCGGTCGAGCGTCGCAACCATTTGTTCAGGCGTCGCCACAGTCCCCCGTGTCGCCCTGTGTGCAATCCCATACGGATGCTCCTCTCTTCTCTCCGCGCTGATGAGCGGGGGCCGGCGAGGGCCCCGGACCCGGTCATTCCTCGCTTCTTCAAAGGTGCACCCATCCCGCTGCGGGGCAATCAAACCGCCTGTCCTGCGACATTTGACGGTTCATCTGAGATGCCTGATCCGCCTGTGCGGCTGATAAGTTCGGACTTTTTGATCCGGTGGTGGAATCGGCCGGCTCTGGGCGATTCTGGCGTGCGTTTCTTCCCCCGGACGATAACCATTGTGACACAGGAGAGTTCGTCATGGAGGACGACCGGAGAGGGGATCCCCACGGAGGATGCCCGCACGTTGACCGCAACGACCCGCGCTGTAACAGCCGGTTCAGCCTCGGACGACTCGACCAGGCTTTCTGCGTGTGTCTGGGGGCGTTTCATGCCTGCCCCATGTACCACCAGATCAACGCCGACCTCTCCGCCGCGGGCACCGGGGCCGTCGCGGAAATCCCGCTTCCGGTTGTCGGCGTCACCATCGGCGGACTCGATGCAGCCCTTCGCGCGACAGGCTCGTGAGTTCCTCACCTACCTGAAGGTCGAGGCGGGACTCGCCCCGGCGACGATCGAAGCCTACGGCCGCGATCTCAGCGATCTGCAGGAACATCTTGAATCAGGCGGCATTCACGACGCGGCGGAAGTGTCCCCGCAGGATCTCGCAGATCATCTGCGCGATCTGCACACCAGCCGCGATATGCAACCGTCTTCGATCGCCCGGCATCTGGCGGCGTTGCGCGTCTTCTATCGTTTCCTTTCCGCCAACGGTGTTGTAGAAGACGCTCCCACCCGCCTGCTGGAAACGCCGACGCGCTGGAAGCGCCTGCCGGGGGTGCTTTCGCCGAAGAAGATGAAGGCGCTTCTCGATGCCCCCGCTCCCGAAACCGGTCGCCTGTGGCTGCGCGACAAGACGATGGTCGAGCTCATGTACGCCGCGGGCCTGCGGGCCAGCGAGACCGCGACATTAAGAACCAACGAATACAACCCCACGCTCGGCGTCCTCCTCGTCACCGGCAAAGGCAGCAAGCAGCGGCTCGTCCCCATCGGCAAGCCGGCCCAGGAATGGACGGATCGTTATCTGAAAGAGTTGAGACCGGAGCTTGCGCGGTTCGAGGATGGGCGCGATCAGAATCGCCTGCTGCTGTCCAACACCGGCCGGCCGCTGGAGCGGGTGGCAGTGTGGCAGATCATCCGTCGCCTGGCCCTGCGGGCCGGCCTGCGCGATGTGCATCCCCACATGCTGCGCCACAGTTTCGCCACCCACATGCTCGCCGGCGGCGCGGACCTTCGCGTGGTGCAGGAGTTGCTGGGCCACGCCGACATCGCCACGACCCAGATCTACACGCACGTCGATCGCTCCCGCCTGCGGGAAGTCGTGCGCAAGCATCATCCGCGACCGTGACCTCGAAGGCGAACTGTCGACACGATGACGTGTTTCCCGGAGCCGCCGGCTCTGCCGGTGGATCGAACGTGCATGTGCGGTCGCGATGTCCCCCCGCCGAGCGGGGGCTGGGGGAAGGTCAATTGACATCAATCACGCGTGGTGAACTGCAGTATGAATTCTTCGGCTGTCGTGCCGTCCTTGCCTGCAAACGACTGGAACGGCGCGACGTTCAGGCCCAGCCAGTAGGTATGCCCGGGCTGGAGCTTCACCGGCAATACGCAAATGCGCGGCGTGCGCCAGAACGGCATGCCCGTCGTCTCCGGGAATTCCTCGGAGCTGCGCTGAGTCCACGAATATCCGCCCGGACTCATGTCGCGATCGAATTCGGCGATCAGTTCCGTGATGTTCGGATCGACATCCGTCGCGCCGGTTTCGGGGACGGTTCGAATGATTTTGGGCGCGACCGCCGCCTCCTCCGCGGCTTCGGGCGATGAGGCGGTCCTGAACTGAAGGATGTATTCGGCGGCCGCCACTCCGTCGGTGCTGAGAAAGCCGTCGAACCCGCCGGCGTTGAGGCCGATCCAGTAATCGTGATCGGGCACCAGCTTCACAGGCAGGACGCAGACGCGCGGCGAGCGCCAGAACGGCTTGCCCGTCGTCTCCGGATACTCTTCCTTGCTCCGCTGCACCCACGCATAGCCGCCCGGCTTCATGTCGCGGTCGAACTCCGCCACCAGTTCGGTGAGGGACGGGTCAACGCTTCTGCCTCCGGTTTCGGGCACGGTCCGCACCACCTTCGGCGCAGTCGCCATGTCCTCGGGCAGATCTTCAAGAGCCTCGTCAAACACCGCCAGCACTTCGGGGAAGAAGTCGCTGAAGGTCGGGTATTTCTCGCGCTGCTGTTCGTACTGCTTCAAGCGCTCGGCCAGCGGCTCGACGTAGATGAAGCTCCGGCTCTTCTCGTACTGGAAGGCCTTGGCGGCGGCTTCCTCGCCCTGCACCAGGCCGGCGATGCGGCAGGTCACCGCACGATTGACGTGCTCGTAAACGCAGGTGCGCCAGTCCGGATACGCCTGCCGCGCCATCGCTTCCTGAATCGGGGCCATGAGCCGGGCCCGTTCATCCACCTCCTCGCCAAACTCATCAACCACGGGGTTGACGAACGAATGGCCGAACTCGTGCCACACCAGATGGCGGAAGCTCTCGGGAGTGCCGAAGACCGGCAGATCGTCCTCCGCCGCCCGCGGCCCGCACACCGCATGCACGTCAAAGCGCCCGTCATCATGCCTGATCCGGGGTCCGAATCCGCCGGAATGGAACAGCGGGGCGGGAATGATGTGGTAGCTGTGCTGCTTGACCCCGTAGTACTCTTCCAGCACCGAGATGTCCACGCCCTCCAGCTTCGACAACGCCGCCTTGTTCACCGCGTCATAGAACGGCTGGTGGGCCTCGTAGAACTCGACAAAGGATGACTGGACCGCGAAATCGCGCAGCTCCTCGAAGAACTTCTCAAGCCGCTCACGACCCCCCGCCCGGCGGGCCAGTTCGTCATCGCATTCGACAGTCTGCGCCAATTCCGGGGGCGGGCCGTGATGGAGGATCGCCGCCACCGGGGCGTCGAAAGCAAATCCCGCATGGGCCATCTCCCCGAACAGCTTCACCACCGGATGATCCTTGTACGGCTCGAAGTGCTCCTTCATCTGGTTCTTGTATGAGAATTCCTTGCGGGTCAGCAGGCCCGTCCACTCGTCGTAATCGGAGAGGCACTGAACCGCGGCCAGCAGCTCGATGCGCGGGTCGACTTCCACGATCACCGCCGAGGGAACCGGCGCGGCCGCTTCAGCGGCCCCGCAGATCATCAGGATCAGGATGCTCAGAGCGCTTCGAAGAATCATGATTCATGCTCCATCTCAGGGGCCGTCGAAAATGCCCGGAGGGACGCGGCCGTGCGACCCGTCGGCCCGGCAGAGCGCCGGGCCAGGCGCCGATGCCGATTATACCGAATCTGTTCGACATCATTGCACTATCTGATATAATTCTTAGAACAGATTGGAGCCCATCGATGTCCCCCAACTCCTCGTCCAGCGTGTTCGGGTCCGGTTCGGGTAAGATCGATCAGATCGTGCGGCACGGCGTCCACGCCATCGCCACCGGCCGCTGGGTGGAGGGGCATCGCCTGCCCTCGGTCAGAGAGGCCGAGGAGCTGTGGGGCGTGAACCGCCTTACCGTCCTGAGGGCCTATCAGCGGCTGGCGGAGATGGGCCTGGTCCGAAATGAGCCGCGGCGGGGGTTCTTCGTCACTGCCGGGCCACGCGTGGAGCGGGTCTCCCGGCACCGGGTCGAGATGGACCGGCTCTACGAGACGGTTCGAGACCAGATCCGCCGTGACACCGGCCTCTCGCCCCTCGGCGCCTTCCGTTACCTGGCCGACCTGGCCCTGACCCGGGCCCGTCAGGATCCTGAGTGCGCTTTTGTCGAGTGCACCGGCTACCAGGCCGGATCGCACGCCAAAGAAATCACCGCCCGGCTGGGCCTGCCCTGCCTGGCACTGACCACCACCGGACTCGCCGGCAACCGCCTCCGCATCCCGCAGTCCGTCCATATTCTGCTCACCACCAGTTTTCATCGCGCTGAGGTGATGGTGCTGGCCGACCCTCCCCGGCTGGCGGTAGCGGAAGTACCCGTCGAGCTGACGCCCGAGTGGGCCGCCCAGTTGAGCCGGCAGGAGGGACCGATCGTGATGCTCGGCGTCAGCCAATCCGTCGTCGAGCAGCTCGCCCAGGAGGTGATGGACGCGATCGGTGACGCGACTGCACCCATCGCCACGCGGGTGCTGACCACGGATCAGCTTGAGGGCGCGCTGGAGGAACTAATGACGGCCGGCCCCGATTCACCTCCCCGTCCGATGGTGCTGCTCACTCCCACGCTCTGGGACGCCGCCGGCGCGTGGCGCGACCACGAGCGGATTCTTCCGGTCGAGTACCGGATCCGCGAGGACGCCTGGCCGGCCACCGCCGATGCCCTGGGCCTGCCTCTAGGCGCCGTCATCGAGCCCTGAAGGCGAGAAACCGGGCAGGAGTACTCTGTTGAAACGTATGGATCTGTCGGACCGGCCCTGCTTTCTTCCCCCGTTCCCTTGTCCCGGCGCCAGACTCCAGAATCGAACGAAACGACTGAGTTTGGAAACGCGGCGGGACCAATCACTCAACCACGATAATCGTGTAGTCCTCCGTTTCCCCGGTCTCCGTCTCGCCGCACGGCCCGGGCGGATCTTCTTCCCCCGACACGCGGATGCGCATGCGCGTCGGGCCGAGTTCGGCCTCGGACGGCGGGATGATCGTTGCCGTATAGGGACCGGGTCCCGGTGATCCCTCGAGTTCCACCTCCTCCGATGGGTATCCCAGAACCCCGTCCTGGTTCCAGTCGATGAACAACGCCCCGTGCTCGTACCCGGCGGAGTTTCCGACGGTGATGGTAATCTCAAGACCGGCATCCAATGAAATCTCGGTGGACAGATCGGTGTGGTCCGTATATCCGAAGTGACATCCACTGGAGTTGTCAATCTCGCCCACCTGCACGCGGCTGATGTATGCATCGCACTCGGCCCAGGCGGCGCAATACGGTGAGTCGTCGACGACCACGATCGTGTAGTCCTCCACCTCGCCGGGTCCGAGCTCACCGCACGCATCCGGGTCTTCGTTGTTGACCAGGCACAGCCGCAGGCGGGTCGGTCCCCGCTTGGCGTCCGGCGGAGCGCCGATCTGCGTAAGCCACCAGCCGAGGCTGAGGTCGCCGAGGTCCACGAAGTCGCGCGGGTAGTCGAAGACGAAATCCTGGTCCCAGTCCACCCAGATGCCGCACACATCGCCGGTCTGCGGGTTGTCCGTGTTCACAATGATCTGGAGCACATAGCCGACGGTGACTTCCGCAAACAGGTATGTGTAATCGGAGTAGCCGGTGTTGCAACCGCTGGAGTTGTCGACATCGCCCATCCGGACCCGGCTGATGTACTGGCCGCAGTCGCCCCAGGCGTCGCAGTGGCTGGTCGGGCAGTCGAACTGAGTGCAATCGTCATCCAGGTACCAGTTTCCGCCCAGCAGCGCGCATTCGTACTCTGTGTCGGTTTCGACGCACTCGCCGTCCACGCAGCAGGCGCCGTTGGGCCAGTCGGGGCACTCGTAGGTGTCGCAGGTATAGTCCGCGAGCCAGATACTGTCGCCCTGCATCGCGCATTCATCGGCGGTGAGATCGAGGCAGGTGCCGTCCCAGAGGCAGCAGGCGCCGATCGGGGCGCACGGCCCCCATGCGGCGAGGATGGAGAAGATGTCGTCGATATCCACCTCGCCGCTGTAGTCGAAATCGGCCTCGCAGAACTGATCCGGCGGGCAGGGCCCCCACGCCGCCAGCACGGCGAAGAGATCATCAATATCCACGGTCCCGTCGTCGTTGAGGTCCTCGGCGCAATCGTCAGTCGGCTCAGCGTAGATGTCCGGCAGAACGTCGTACCACTCCTCGCCGGAGTGAAGGTCCTCATCGTAGTTCGTATGGCTGGTGGCGATGCACAGATGCTCCCCGGCCTCCGCATCCGGGAAGTGCGGGTCGTCGACAAGCTCCAAGCCATCCCTGAACACATCGAACTCGTAGAGCATGCCCCCACAGCTCACGAAGATGTGACCCCCATCGTGGGCGACGATGTCGTCGCCCGGGTCTATAAGCACCGGGTGGGTGTACTCGTCGGACTGAAGGTAATACGAACCGCTGTCGGTCAGCATGAACAGCGAGTTGGAGGCATCGCTTACCACCCAGATCGCTTCACGCGTCGGATCCCAGCAGATTCGGGCGTTCTCCGACAGGGGAATCGGCGGGTAGATATTCTTCACCACCGGTTCGGCATCGAAGTGATAGAGGTAGCGCAGGACGGCCTGGTCCTGGGATGAGAGCAGCATCAGCTCGTCCGTCTCGTCCTCGTAGGCCATCGCACTCACGGCGCTGGGCGGGGTGATGCGGCTGATCTCCCTCGCCGGCTTCACGTCGATGGCGACGCGCAGCAGGTCATCGCCATCTCGCACGTACAGGTCGCGACGACGGCTGACCATCACTTCCCTCGGATCATCGAACGGCAGGTCAATCACCCGGGAAATGCCGGAGACCGGATCAAGGCGCCACACCAGGGCCGGCTCGCCGGGGTCGGGATTGTCCGCCACGTACACGTAGCTGAAGAGGTCCGGGTGAAGGGCCAGCGACCGGATGGCAACAAGCTCGGGCGTCGGGAAGTGCTGGACCGGCGGCACCGGCGAGCCGTGGATCCCCATCACGTGATACACCGCGATCAGGTGCGGCTCCTCCGGAGGCGTCGTCAGCACAAAGAGCGGGCTGATGGACACGAAGCCTTCGAGATAGCCCCAAATTCCGTTCCCGCCGTAGCCAACAAACTTGCTCATCAACCGGGTTTCGCCATATTCAATCGGGCGAGCGAAACGATCCTCGATCATGTATTTCTCGATCGTGAAGGGCGACTGGCTGGTGTTGTCATCGTTCGAGCCCGGATCGGTAATGCCGATCTTCATGAGCGGGCCATCGCGCTCGCCGGAAACGAGCGAGACCGAATGCCCGCCGTTGCGTATAATGAAGTTCGACACGTACTCGTAGTACCAGCCGATGCTGGGGGTGAGGTAGCGGTTGTTCATGGCCGCCAGACACATGAAGTGAGCCGTCGGTGACCAGTCATCATCGTAAAGGAAGTTTGAGACGACGAAGTTGTCGCCGGCCTGCATGAACCATGCCTTCGTTCCCGCATACTTGAGGAGCTGATTGGTCCCGTCAATCGGGTCGGTGAACATCGCGAGTCCCATGTTGTAGATGGCCTGCGATGCATCATCGTAGAGGAGCTGGCTCTCCCAGTTGCCCGGTCCCGGCGGCAGCGCCGGAAGTCCGTGGTTCGCGAAGTAGCCGGCCCAGTTTGTCACCGACGTTGGCGAGCAGTACGAAACGCCGCCGTTGGGAAGGACGCTGCGCACCTGGTCCAGATCAGGCACGTGCGTAATTTTGACGCTGTAAAGTTCTTCGTTGACCCAGTCCACATCGATATCGGCCACGCTTGACGCGGGCCGCGAGAACGCCACGCCCGCGGCTGCCAGAATCAGCGCTGCGGTCCGCGAACCGATCAATGAACGTGTCATCTTCTTGCCTCCCTGTACGGACGCCATAATGATCCGAGACGAAACCACTCGGCACCGCGGTGCTTTGAAGAACCTGACAGATGTTCGTTCGTCGTAAGGTCGGACGAAGGCGAAACAGTCCGGCGCTGGATCGGCCGTATCGTGCGGGCAGCGCAATGTGACCGGAGCGCCGCGGCGATCACGACCTCGCATCGCAGACTCTCGGTAAGATCACTGCGATAACTATCTTTCGTGCCGATCATCGGACTCACCATCCCCCGGTGTGAGAACCGCATCAACGGTCACTATTCTAAGTTAATCCAGATCGTTCTAATACATTAAAAGCGGCTGAAGGGCTGCGCTAGCCGCGCTTCAGCACCACCAGCTTCTGTGAAGGAAGGTCCTGATCGGCGATGCGCTCCCGGGCGAAGGCCAGGGCCGCCCGTTCGATGTCCGTAAGGAAACCGACGAAGAATCGGCGCGTCTGTTCGTTGGGGTTGGATTCGAACACGCTGCGGATGCCCGCCTGGACCTTGTTGAACAGCGCCCGCACGCCGTCGTCCGGGCCGTCCAGACCCATCGGGTCGTTGGCGAAGAAGCTGAACGCTCTGACATCGACGATCCGCAGGCCCGCCAGGTTCACCACCGCCTCAAACTCGTACCGGCTCCGCACCAGCATCCACTGTGTACGCATCGTCGTGCGGGGCAGAAACTCGGTGGTCACGATATAACCATGCTGCGAAACCAGACGGGCCAGGTTACCCACCGCACGCGCATAAAGATCATTCTCCGGAATGTGGAACAGCACGTTGGCCACGTTGATCAGGTCAAACGGCCCGCCCAGCTCAACGCCCGGCTCGGTGATGTCCGCCTGGCGGAAATCCAGCTCAACGTCGGCCGTGGTGGGGTGCCAGCGGTTGAGCAGTTCGATCGACGAGGCAGCGAAGTCGATGCCCATCAGGAACCGCGGTTCGTAACGATCTAGGAAGAACCGGACCCATCGCCCCGCCCCGCTGCCCACGTCGAGGATCCGCCCGCCGTTTGCCTTCATGTTCAGGTCGGCGATGAGCTGCTCGTAGGCCCCGTACATGACCATGTCCTCGATTTCGCTGCTGTAGCGCAGCGCCTCGGCGTCGCCGGCCGCGTCGGATTTGGCCTTCCAGTCCCGCTCGTAGTGCTGTCGTATGTCCTGTTGGGTCATAGGCATGACGTTGCTCCTGCCGCGGGCGGTTATGATGGGGCGGACGGGCGAGGCGGCGCCCCGAGCGATATCGACATCATCCGGCCGCCTTCTTCACCCCCCCACATCCCCCGCGTTTGCCGAGGCACCGGGTGGGAACTTAGCCACGGAGACCTGATCGATGCAACGGTGGAAGCTTCCATTGGTCGCGGTTGGCCTGACAGCATTGGCCGGCCTTGCCTCGTGCGAGACTATCCCCCGCACCTCCGCCGGGCCCGCTCCCGATGATGCGCTGGCCCAACTTGCGGAGTGGATGACCGGCACGTTCTCAAGCGCCGCGCAGTCCGACGCGGATCCCGAGAACTACTTCGACATACGCCTGGTGATGATCCCGATCTGGCCTCACCGGACCGACGGCTGGTGGCTGTACGTCGAGCAGGCCGCGGCCGAATCGGCGGACCGGCCATATCGGCAGCGGGTGTACCGGCTCACGCAGGAGGACGCCGGGACGTTTCGCAGCGACGTCTATGCCCTGCCCGGCAACCCCCTCCTGTATGCCGCCTGTTGGCGCAACACCACCCCGCTATCAGACGTCGATCTGTCCGACCTGACTCTGCGCGACGGCTGCTCGATCGTTCTGCTGAAGACCGGCCCGGAGCGATTCGCCGGCGGTACGGTCGGCGAGGGCTGCGAGAGCAGCCTGCGCGGGGCGGCCTACGCCACCTCCGACGTCATCATCACCCCCACCCGCATCGTAAGCTGGGACCAGGGCTGGGACGAGAACGGCAACCAGGTGTGGGGGGCGACCGAAGGCGGCTATATCTTCGAGAAGATCTCGCTGCAAGCCCCGGATTAATACCCGCGCTTAATGTCTGACGATCACTGAACCGTCAGCAGCAGCATTACGAATACGGTGAGGTGGATCATCCAGGTGATGATGGCCCAGGCGATCTGGGATCGTCGGGGCGATCGCAGGAAATGGTCTCGCATCAGGAACAGGACAACTCCCGCGATGCCGCTGCTCAGACCGAATGCGTCCAGCAGCCACGGCCCCAGGTCTTCACCCGGAAAGATGACGAGGATGGTGAGAAGCATCGCCCCGCAGATGCCCGAGAAGATCGACGGCATCAACGTCACCACGAACCACAGGAGCGGCAGGCGCAGCATGTCCACGCGCAACGACAACGGTTCCCGGCATTCCGGGCAGACCGGCCGGGTGAGGTTGCGAACGTTGTATTTGCAGCGAGGGCAGAAGGCGTCATGGTCCCGCAAGAATTCCACCAGGAGCAATGATTCGTCGGCCCTCTTCTCGCCGGAGGCAACGTCGGTTTCCTGATCTTGCCGAAGGTTGATGGTCATGGTTTCGGCCGCGGGGCTGGATAATAACGTTGTACGGAGGGTCGCAGGCGCCGGTGCGTCCGATCCTGCAGTTTTGCCTCAACCACCGGCCCGCCGCGTCCGATAGCTCTACCCGGGAGCTCTAGCCGTGTGTGCGACCGCAGTCGGTTGGGGAGGTACTCGCCCGTGAACAGAACAGCATCCGGATCCGCATCGCCTCATCCCGCGGAGCGTCCCCGGCGCCGATCCAAGGCGCGGCTCATTATCCCGGTGGCCGTGGCGGGGCTGACGGTCGGACTTGTCACCACGGTCTTCAGGAACGCCGAGCCTTCCATGACCGTCTCGGAGGTAAGGCGGGCGATTCGCCAGATCGCCCTGAGGCAAAGCGACCGCACCGAGCAGCGTCAGGGCGGCAGTATCGGGCCCTGGTGGGTTGCCGCCGACGACTGCGCCGATCCCCTCGCCGGCGAGTTCGTCAACTTCCGGCTCTCCAGCGGCAACATGCAGATTGCCGCAAAAAGGGCAATGCTGCACGTGGACCCGCGAGCCGACACGATTCGCTTTGAAATGTGGAACGTCGTCTTCGCCCGCGCTCCCTACACCATGCGGAATCAGCAAAGCGCCGATCACTTCCTGCACAGAATGGACCACTACGTGCTCGGCCCCGCTCCCTGGGAAGGCGACATCATCCCCGATGCCGGCAACGGCGCGGAAGGCGACGGGACGCTCCCCCTGGTCGATGCGACAACGGAATCGGAATAGACCCGACTCCGTTGACGAATGTGAATGGGATTTCCTTCAGCCAATCGCAGGCCTAAATCGGATTGAAGTCGTCCGATGATCCTCCAAGGGGTTTGCCCGGCTTCTCCGGTTCCTCGTTACCGGGCGGCTCGGGAGGCACCGGCAGCATCAGGTCCAGATCGAAGCCGGGGATCTCGGTCAGGTCGATGGGCACGATGCGCACCCGCTGGTGCGGCGGGCCGTCACCCTGGGTCGCCTCGACCCACAGCACGCCCCCCAAGTCGTGCTGCCTCAAGACCGGGATGAGGCGGACCGGCAGCTTGGCGGTGTCATCCAGCGGTCCGCTGGGCAGCACGCCGCGGATCTCCGCTTCCGCTTCCGAATCGTCGGTGATGATCGTCCACCCCAGGTCCTGCCTGGCCTTGACGATCGATTCGATCTTCTTGACCACAAGCGGATCATTCTTGGCCGGGTGATCGTTGACCAGCAGATAAGGCAATGCCGGGGCGAGGTTCTGATCGACGAAACGCCGGTTCTCCGCGCCGGGGCGCTCCGAGAAGACCGTCGTACCGCTGAGGCGTCTGGACTTGTTGGCGGTCACGTGAAGCACGCCATAGAGCTTGTACTTCTCCAGAGCGTCCTCCAGCAACTCGTCGGCCGGACCGTACTTATCGTCCTGCCAGACCCCGAAGAGTTCGTTCAGCTCCCGGCCCATGGGCCCGTCATCGACTATGACCCGGTAGTTCTCCTGCTCATACTGATCGATGATCTCCGCGAGGCGTTTCTGCACGATGCGATCCGCGGGGTCCGGGGCATCGAGGTAAAGGTACATCGGCACCTGCCGGGCAGCCGTCGCCGCGGCGTAATCCCGGCTCGAGTCGATTACCACCGTCATTGGTGATGGTGAGCGTTGCGAGCGCAGCACCACCAGCATCAACGGCAGGAGACCCAGAATCACCAGTCCCAGGACCAGCCCGCCGATGATCTGAAGCGCCGGGTTCGAGCCGGGATGCCGGCCGGCGTATTTGCCGTGGGCCCTTCGCAGGCGGGTTTGCCGCACCTGCCTCCGCAGGTCACGCGCACGCTGTCGGGCGGTCCTGACCTGCTGGCGGGCCGCGGCCCGCGCGCTGATGGTCCCGGCGTGGATCTGACGCCTCAACTGATCGGCCTGCTGCCGCAGACCGTAGGCCGCCTCCCGCGCCGCCCGGGCCTGATCCCGAAACGTCTCCACATCGGCGGGAGTCGCTTGCCC
Organism: Phycisphaerales bacterium; assembly: GCA_020345805.1. Classification (GTDB taxonomy): domain Bacteria; phylum Planctomycetota; class Phycisphaerae; order Phycisphaerales; family SM1A02. The sequence goes on from CP070772.1 coordinate 1,462,554, forward strand.
TCCAGCCGTACCCGGATCCTGCACCTCATAAGCGCCGGTCCACCAGTTGACCACTCTCAGCTTTGGACGGCGCTGGGGCGCCACCTGCGGGCCGGGCGCGGATTCCGGGGGAGGCTGAGGCGTGCCGGAGACGGGGCGCGGAGTGTGGGCCGCGGCCACGCTCGCCACCTGCGCCGCCGGCGTCCAGGGTGGGGCCTCCTCCATCGGCTCGTCGAACGTCGCGGCCTGGCCTCCCATCGAAGGCAGCGCCACCGGCTTGACCGCAAACGGATTCTCCGCCCCCAGCACCACCGCCAGGTCCGCCAGCATCTGGTCGGCCGAGCTGTAGCGCTGGTTGTAGTCCGCCATTGCCCGGCGGATGATCCAACGCAGGGCTTCGGGGCTCTTTTTGGAGAACCGGCTCAATCCGCCGTGGGCCGGGAAGGTATTCTCGACCACGAAATACAGCACCGCGCCGGCGGCGTAGATGTCGAACTTCGCGCCATTAACCTGGTGCACCTTCACGCCCCGCAGGGCCTGACGCACCATCTCCGGATCGCGGAAGTACTCTGTTCCGTGCGTGGTCAAAGTCATGGCCGAGCGTAGGGGCGTGACTAGGCCGAGATCGACCAGGTGCGCCCGGCCGTCATGGACGATGACGTTCTCGGGCTTGACGTCCTTGTGCCACAGCCCGCCCCGGTGATACGCGGCCAGGGTGTGGAGCAGGTCCGCGATGTATCCCAGCCCCTTGGCGAGCTGCGGCGGGTCGAGCCCGCGCCCCGCGGTCTCTCCATGGAGCTGCCGGGTGATGATTCCCAGATGCTCGCCGTCGTGATACGGCATGATGTAGAAGAACCGGTTCTCATCCATGCCGTGCTCGATCACCAGCCCCAACTGCTTGGCGGCCTCCAGGGCCCGCGACTCCCGCACGATCTGGGGCAGGCTGGAACCTTCGGCCAGGGCGAATGCCTTGATCACCACTCTCGGAGCGATGTCGGGTTGCTTGGCAAGCTTCTCCGCGGTGGGTTGGGCGATGTAGAGCTTCGCCCCGCTGCCCCCGCCCGGAAGCGAGCCGATGATCGTGTAACCGTCAAACTGCCCGACACGCTTTGAAGGCTTGTCGGCGCCGGGCGAGGCGGCCAGGGCCTCCGGCACCCGCTGCTCCACCCCTTCCAGCAGGCCGTGCAGCAGGAACAGCTTCAGGGGGCGATGCAGCGCAATCCTGTAAAGGCAAAGGAAGCCGACCTTGCACTCACGCTTGATCGACTCGGCGAAGTGCGCCGCCGCCGACCACCTGCCTATCACGATGTTCAGGGGAACAAACGGGAGAAGGAAGATCATCGCGACGATCGCGCCGATGAAGCGCAGCGCGTCGCTGATCATTCCCCCGATGAACTCAAACAGGTGCATGATCAGCCAGCCGATGGCCTTGAAGATCCCGCCGATCAGCCACCCGATGCCCTTGAGCAGGGGCACGAGCACGAAGATGATCAGCAGGATCCCCACCACCAGGCCCAGGGCCATGAGTACGAGAGTTCCTAGGGCGGTCATCGCTAACTCTCCCGCGGTCTTGAGCGCCGCAGACTGCGGCGGCCGAAGGACCGCTAAAACGCGGCGGATGCGGCGGCTTCATCGTTCAGAATCAGCCGCGACTGCCGGTGATAGATCTCCGCGAGCGCTTCGTCGAATCCGGAATCGTCCTCACCCAGTCCCGCGGCGGATGCTTCGGCCATCTCGTCCGGCGTGAAGCTGTAGGTGGCGACGATCTCGGCCGTACGCTTCCTCAGAAGGTCACGCACCTTCTGAAGATAGCGGCTGACCGTCGGCTCGCTGATTCCCAGTTGCTCGGCGACATCCTTGCCCGGAACGTTGTCGAACACCCGCATGCGATAAACCTGGAACCGAAGGAAATCAGCCTCCGATTCGGCCTTGCGGATCGCGGCGTAGACCTTCGCGCGAAAGACGTTCTGCTGATAAACGTCGTCCGCCTCCACCAGCGCCGCCTGTCCCATGAAACGTTCGTCGAACTCGGCCGGCTTGCGCCCGCTGCCGCGCTTCAGCGCCATGCGACGATCGATCTCGTCGCCCAGCGCGTGCTTGGCGATCGACAGCAGCCACGTGCTGAACCGCGCTCCGCGGGCGGGATCGAACCGGTCGATCGAATCGGACAGTGCGGCCAGGGTCTCCTGGGTCAGGTCGCGGACGGTTTCCACGCCGATCCGCCCCCGCCCCCACTTGGTGAGCTGGGCCCGAAGCACCGGTCCAAAGATCTCCCACAGCTCGAACCACGCCGTCTCGTCGCGGTCCCTCAGCCTGCGGACAAAGGATGTCGTCAACGTGTTCATCACGACACTCGTTTCTTGGGTTCCTCAAGGCCCCTGTTTCAGCCCGTGAGGGGCGGTTGACAAAATAAGGCCGCGGCCGCGCGGATCGGACCTCCACCGCCCGATTTCGTCCAGGTCATGTTCCTTAGATGAGTGTACGACACGCAGGGTCTCCGACGAGGCGCAAACGGGACATTTCGCGACATGCCGGCCTGTGGCGAGGCGGAAGCCGCCCTCTGCACCCTAAAGGGCTCAGGTCCTCGGCTCTCTTTCCGTTTGTTAGGCTTTTTATCGGTCTTTCAGGCCCCTCCGCAGGCCTTGGGCCACTGCGGACGCGAACTGCGCAAAAACCTTTCCGAAAGCTGAAAACGCCTCCCCCCGCCTCCCAATCAGTTGGCAGAACCGGCGACCGCGTGAGTCGCCCCCTGAGCAAGCCGCAGCCGAGAGGCTGGCAGAACGAAAGGAACTACCATGGCCATCACACGATTCGTCTTGAGGTGGGGCCTGATCAGCGGACTGGCCCTTGGCGGCGCCACGCTCCTCATCGGCCCCGAGCGCGTTGCTGCGGGTCTGGCCCACGTACGCAGCCACGCCCAGTCTGTCGTCGATCAGTGCACTGACGATCCGGCGGCCCTGAGGCGACAGCTCGCCTCGCTCGCCGAGCAGTATCCCGATCGCATCGCGGAAGTGCGCGGCGAGATCGCGGAAGTCGATCATCAGCTCGGGCAGTTCCAGCACGATGTGGAGATCGCTACCCGCGTGGTCGCTCTGACCACCGATGACCTCAATCAGTTGAAGACCCTGGTCACCCGGGCCCAGGCCCAGTCCAACGGCGGCGTCCGCGCGGTTGCCATCCGCTGGGAAGGCTTCGTTTACGATGTCGAGGAGTGCTACACCGAAGCCCGCCGCATCAATCACGTGCGCCAGACTTATCGCGATCGCCTGGGCCACAACGAGCAGCAGATCAAATTCCTCACCGAGCAGAAGGTTCGCCTGGCCGAGATCCTCGAGACGCTCGAGTCCGAGTACGACACGTACCAGGCCCAGCTCTGGCAGCTTGATCGCGAAATCGACGCCATCCAGCGCAACGAGAAGCTGATCGAACTCACCGAGCAGCAGCAGGCCACCCTGGACAGCTACAGCCGGTACGAGAAGGTCGGCAGCCTCAAGCAGCTTGAAGCCAAGCTGGCCGAGCTCCGCACCATCCAGGAAGCGCAGCTCCAGGCCCTGGCCAAGCGCGGCATGCAGACCGACTATTTCGACAAGGCCGTCCAGAGCATGGAATCGCCGGGCTTCGAGGACGACCCGTTCGCCGAGATCCTCGACGTCATCGAGACTGAGGACGTCGAAGAGGTGGAAGTGATCGACGGGACCTCCAACTCCGTGGCCTGGCTCGATTGACCCCTCCTCCCCCCTTCCCCCACGTTGCGTGACGCACACAAAGCCCGGAACGGGAGTTCCGGGCTTTGTTCTTTTTTGCGCTGTCCAACCTCGGTTCTGACGGTCCCGTCAATGAGCATTCCCCGCACAGCCGCCGCCCGGCGATAGTCAGATCCATCCGTTCGAGAATCGAATGTCCCGCTGATCGCCTTCCGACAGACGGTAGAATCGCCGGAGACGGCCGCTCGCGAGGCTCCGTCCAAGGGAACCCCGTTCCGTCTGAGCCCGGCAATGACCCACGAGGAAGTCACAACGCTGCTTAGAGAGGAGTATGGGATCGACGGCTCGCTGTCGTCGCTTCCCGGCGAGAACCGGAACTTCCTGGTCACCACCCCCGCCGGTCGTCGCTACGTCATCAAGATTTCGGACTCCGACACTCCTGCGGAGCATCTGCTACTGGAGGGCGCCGCGGCGCGGCACCTTGCCGAGTCGGGCATCGATCTCGCCACTCCGGTCTTCGTGCCGACCCGCAGCGGCGAGCCGCTGGCCACCGGGACGGGCGGCGACGGCGACACATATCACGCCCGACTACTGGAATATGTTGACGGCGTGTCGTGGTGCGAGTTGCCGGGCCGAACACCCGGACTGCTTGAAGACCTCGGACGACGACTCGCGATGCTCGCCGCCGCCTTCGCATCGTTCTCACATCCCGCGGCAGAGAGGACCCACCAGTGGGACCTGACGGATGCCGGCCGGCACCGGCAACTGATACCGCTGATCGAGAGCCGCGAGCAGCGCAGAACGGCCGAGTGGTTGTTCCACCTCTGGGCGGCTGCCGCGAGACCTCGACTCGATCAATGTCCCGTCTCGTTCATTCACAACGACGCCAACGATGAGAACGTCCTGGTCGATCGGGGTCGTGTGGTCGGGCTGCTGGATTTTGGCGACAGCCTCGTCAACCCCGCGGTCTGCGAACTGGCGATCGCGCTGGCCTACGTCATGATGCACGAGGACGACCCGCTCGCGGCCGGCGCGCGCGTCGTGTCGGGATACCACGCGGTGCGGAGGCTGGAGCGGGTCGAACTGGCCGTGCTCTTTCCGCTCATCTGCGGCCGGCTGGCCACGACGGTCACCATCGCGGCCCGGCGTCGCCGGGAAGACCCCCATCGCGAGAGCTGGTTCGCCACGGAGGGCCGCGCGTGGGTTCTCATCAATCGCCTGACCGGAATCAGCCCCCGTGAGGCCGGCTCCATCCTCGCCAGATCGACAGGTGTTGAGATATTCGGAGGCACGGGAGCGTCGCTCAGCACGCTGCTGTCCGAACGGCAGAGCTGCATCAGTGCGAGCCTTTCCGTCGCCTATGACGAGCCGATCAAGATCGTCCGCGGTTGCGGCCGGTATCTACATGATTGCGATGAGCGACCTTATCTCGACCTGGTGAACAACGTGTGTCACGTGGGACACTGTCACCCGCGGGTGGTGGAGGCGGGGCAGCGCCAACTGGAGCGGCTCAACACCAACACTCGGTACGTCTATGACGGTCTGACTGATTATGCCTCGCGGTTGTGCGACACGTTGCCCGATCAGCTGAGCGTGTGTTTCATCGTGAATTCGGGCAGCGAGGCCAACGAGCTTGCGCTGCGCCTCGCCCGCGCTCATACCGGCCGCAGGGACATGATCGTGGTCGACGGCGCTTACCACGGGAACACGGGCACGCTCATCGCCTTGAGTCCCTACAAGTTCATGAGCCCGGGTGGTGCGGGCCGTCCGGAACCGTGGGTGCATGTGTCACCGCTGCCGGATGGTTACCGAGGCAAGTTCCGCGGCGCCGGACGCGAAGTCGGCGAAGCCTACGGGAACGAAGTGGGTCGAGTGATCGAAAACTCCGGCGGGCGGATCGCGGGGTTCCTCGTCGAGTCCCTCATCTCTTGCGCAGGTCAGGTCATTCCGCCGGAGGGTTATCTCGAAACTGCCTTCCATCACGTTCGAGAAGCCGGCGGCGTGTGTATCGCGGATGAGGTGCAGGTCGGGTTCGGCCGCGTCGGCACGCACTTCTGGGGATTCGAACTTCAAAATGTCATCCCGGACATCGTGGTGCTCGGAAAGCCGATCGGCAATGGATATCCGCTCGGCGCGGTCGTCACCACCCCCCACATCGCAGCCTCCTTCGCCAACGGCATGGAGTACTTCAATACCTACGGCGGCAACCCGGTCGCTTGCGCCATCGGCCTGGCGGTTCTTGATGTCATAGAGGGCGAGGGGCTTCAGGAACACGCCCGCCGGATCGGTCAACGATTGCTGGACGGTCTGATCGATCTGAAGGGCAAGCACGATCTGATCGGAGATGTCCGGGGTTCCGGCCTGTTCATCGGCGCCGAGCTTGTGCGCGATCGAAATACGCTGGAACCCGCCGACCGCGAAGCGACGGAACTGGTGAACCGCATGCGGGATCGCGGCATCCTTCTGAGTACCGACGGCATCCATCGCAATGTGCTCAAGATCAAGCCGCCCATGGTGCTCGACGAGCAGGATGTCGACATGAGCGTTCGGTCGCTGGGCGATGTTCTCGCAGAGATTTCAGCGTGAGCGCGCAAGGCGCATGCAACGACTGCGCTCCTCACTTCAACACAATCTCGTAGCGAAACGTGTTCGTTTCTTTCTCCCGCCGCCAGTGGATCTTCAGATTGCGCGGCTTGAGATATGCCGTGCTGATAGTGGGGGGGGTGGGAAGCTCTTCCTCCAGCATCCTGTCTTTCAGCGTCATCCCGCCCCGTTTCGCCTTGATGACCTCGAACATCGGCTGCTGACGCGTCAGCTCATCCTCGAGCAGCTCGAACATCGCATCGTCGGCCGCGGTCAGAGTCGCGCCGATCCCGTGATGGTTTAACTCGTACTTGAAGTCGATTGATCTCAGCGCTTCACGCAACTCATCGAGCGATTCGGGGCTGATCTCGCGCCTGCTCAGCTCCTGGGCGCCCTCGGCGAGAAACTCGATGCGCTCCAGGGCGGTGATGAACGCGCTGGGCTGGGCGGCCAGCACGTATTCCTTCCACCGCTGCTCGAATGACTCCACGTCATCCGTGCCGAAGGCTTTCACGAACGCGTCGTAGGAAAGGTAGCCGTGGTTGATGAAGCGGAGATAGCGCTCGAAATCCCCACGCCAGCGGCCGCTGTGGGCATAGACCAGAAAGTGCACCATCGACCACGCCTGCTTGTATTGCAGCGATGCCTTTCCGCCCTTGACGGCGCTGCTCCACTGCGCCTGATCCATCGTCAGCATCGTCCGGAACGTCACGTGCTCGTTCAGCTCGATCGCGTTCTTTATCTCATCGAGCACCCGCGGGTTGCGCTGCCCCACGAGCAGGCTTCGCCCCACCGGCATCGACTGGCCGAACAGTTCCGCCATCCCCTCGTTGACCCACACCGGCAGGTCGCTGCCGAACCGGCTGTAGGCGAACTGGTGGAACCCCTCGTGCTGGATGACGTGCTGGATGCGGCGCTGGGGCAGGCTGCCGGTCCAGAACGCCAGGCCGCTGCCTTCGCCGGTGACGAAGAACATCCCCCCGCTGCCCTCGGCATTGACGCCGTACCGGACACGCAGCGTGCGGACATAATCGCCCCGGTCGGCGAACATCAGCACATTGAGCTTCTCCGGGGCCCGCTCGGGCAGGGAGGCCAGCCTCCGGGCGTATTCCTCGTGCATCAGGTTCAGATGGACGGCCAGCCGCTCGGCGTCGGAGGGCGTCAGGTCGCTCTTGAACCAGTAGTAGCCGACCTTCTGCTCCACCGCCCGGTCCCACCACGATTTCCGGGCCTTCCGCTGGCCGGAGGCGGGCGACGCCGGCACCAGCAGAACCACGATTACCGCCACCATCAACGCCCCCACCGCCCACGCTCGCTTTGATGACGGTCTCCGGTTCATCACTCGATTGTACCTCCCGCCCCCCTATCGGCCTCCAAAGGCCCAAAAACAGCTCGACCGGGCCGAAGCCCGGTCAGGCTGATGGGAAAGGGGGAAAGGAGAAGGGGAAGGGAATGCTCGACAGATCGTGCCCTCAACCGGAGGCCGGTGCCTCACGGGACCGGGCCTTCCACGGCTCAGACCCGATCTGCCGTTAGTGCTCTACTCGATTAATCCGCAGCCAGATCGATTTGTTTCCGCTCGTCGTCGGAAAAATCCTCGATTCCCGTGCGATCGGAGATCAGCACGGCATGGGTTTCGGTCATCTTCACCACCACGAAGGTGCCGGCGGCGAAGATGGGCCGGAGGCGCGCAACCTCCTGTACCAGCTCGAAATACGCGTTTGAGCCGAATTTCACGACCAGGAACTCAGTCTCCTCATCCACCGCCTCGTCCACCAGATACCGGCCGATCCGGTGGTACCAGGCCCCGTCGATCTTCTGCATGGGCAGGATTCCGGCATTCAGGCGGTCCTCATCGCGGCTCCGCATCTCCCGAAGTTCGGCATTCTTTCGGGCAATCAGATTGGCCGCCTCCCCGGCCTCCTGACTTACGGCCTGATCGGCCAGGAGGAGGTCCAGGTTCCCGAACTCGTCGCCGTAGCTGAGGCCGGCCGGAGATGCCGCGGGCTCGGCTTCAATGGCAACGCCGCGCGAGGCCGCTCGATCCATGGCCGCGGAAGCGCTCGCCCGCCCGCCGCCACTGCCCAGGCCACTGCCCAGGCCACCGCCCAGACCGGACCGTCGGACCGTCCCCGCAGCGTTGCGCATCGGCATCGCGAGGTGCACCTTCTCCGGATTCACCAGCCAACTGGTGTACGGCGTCTGGATTCCGTACTCCATGCTCAAGGCGATCACCTCGCCGATCATCTCCTCCGATTCGCCGTGGGTGCGGATCTGATCGATCAGGTAGCTGATCTTCCGCCCCGCCCATACCGCGGGCACGTAGGTCGCCTCGTCCGTGCTGCGGAAGGAGACGGTGGGCCAGGCGTATTCGACCGCCTCGCCTTCGCGCGTCGCGGTCAGGCGAACCGTTCCCGCAGTGTCGGTCGCATACTTCCCCGCGATGATCAACTGCTGGCCGCAGTAAAGATCGCCCAGCGTGGCGGGGAACTTCTCCGTCGCCCCGATTTCCGGCAGGATGAGCTTGAGGTTCGTCAGCACCGGCTTGCTGATCACCGCGAAGAAATCGCCCAGCACCAGCTCGAGGTTCTCGCCCGGCTGAACGTACGTCACCTTACCGTGATAGGTGTTTGACAACTGATCGAGCAGGACGGTGTTCACATCATGCCCCACGCCGAAGGGGAAGATCCGTTTGCCCGCACCTTTCTCGATCGCCTTCAGCGAGGACATGATTTCGTTCGGCTCACGGTTGCCCTGCCCGTCGGTGAGGAACACCACCACGAATGGCCGATCCGAAGGTTCGCCCTTCTCATCCAAACGCGGCATATCCATCACGAACGAAAGCGTGTCGGTGATGTTGGTGCCGCCCGCGGCGTTGAATGAATCGATGAACTGGCTCGCCTTGCCCCGCGCGTCCTCCCCCGCAGGCTGAAGCACCTGGAACAGCGGATCAAAGCCCGTGGAGAAGCGCACGATGTTGAAGCGGTCGCGCTCGTCGAGACTTCCGATGCAGAAGTTCAGGGCCGCCTTGGCCTGTTTGATCTTCTCCCCCGACATCGACCCGCTGGTGTCGACCACGAACACCACGTCCTGCGGCTGATAAGACTGCTCGGGCCAGAGCTGCTTGGGCGTGAGCATCAGCACGAAGTGACCCGGCTCATCCTTGCTGGGCTTGTACGCCACCACCGACATGCCCAGGTCGCTTTCATCCGTGTCGTAAAGCAGCAGGAAATCGTCTTCCAGGCTTCCGCCCTGCGCTTCGTAGGCGATCAGCGCCTTGTTCTCGCCCTTGCGGACGATCTCCACCGCATGCGAGGGCGACCAGATGTTCTTCAGCCCCGCCTTGGTCTGAAGATCGACCGCGAACCGCACGGCCCCGTAGGCCTGGCCGGCGGTCTTGCGCGTGCGCAGCGGATAGTGGTATCCCTTCATCCCGCTTATAGGCCGGCAGATCTGCTGGTAGCGCACCTGGATCGTGGTGTTGCTCTCCGGCTCGATGGGGAAGACCCGCATCTTCAGCAGCCGGCGGCCGATAAACTCGATCAGGCCCGGGTCCTTCATCTGCCTGACGATCGACTCGTAAATCTGTGCCGCCTCCTTCGCCTTTAGGACTTCGCCCTTGACCATCTTGCCGTTGAAAGTCATCTGAAATTCGGTCAGGTCGGCGTTGTCCGGCAGGGGGAAGATGTACGT
>CP070772.1:1472612-1521209 GCA_020345805.1 Phycisphaerales bacterium
ATCAGGATGTTCAGGCTCGGGCCAGAGGTGTCCTTGAACGGATCGCCGACGGTGTCGCCGACGACGCCGGCCTTGTGGGCGTCGCTGCCCTTGCCGCCGTGGTGACCGACCTCGATCCACTTCTTGGCGTTATCCCAGGCCCCGCCGGCGTTGGCCATGAAGATCGCCACCGCGAAACCGCTGGTCAGTCCGCCGGCGAGCAGACCCATCACGCCGCCCACGCCCAGGATCAGCCCCACCACCACGGGAACGATGATCGCCAGCAGCGAAGGGATGATCATCTCCTTCTGAGCCCCGGCGGTGGAGATGGACACGCAGGAGGCGTAGTCCGGGTACTGGTGGCCCTCGACATCGACCTTGGTCGGCCAGCGGGTGGGGTCGGCGATGTCCTCCTCGCTCATTCCCTGCTTCCTGAAGGCCTCGCGCATGACGCCGAACTGCCGGCGGGCTTCGTTCATCATGTGGAAGGCCGCCCTCCCCACCGCGTTCATGGTGAAGGAGCAGAACACGAACGCCAGGAGCACGCCGAGGAAGATCCCGCCCAGCACCTTCGGGTTCATCAATGTCACGTCATAGAACGTGAGAACCTGCCTGATGTCGGCGCGATCGGCCGGGGCGATACCGAAGCCCACCTGCTCCCCGTCGATCAGCGCGGTTGCGTGGTACAGATTCTCTTCGGGATCGAGTTCACCGTCGAACGCGACAATGTCGCCACTACCAAGGCCATCCTCGACCTTGCCGGTTACGGCGTCGCTGCCCATCAGCATCCCGCCGAACACGGGAATCTCCATTCTGAGCTCGCCGCGATCGCGGAACTCGGATTCCACGCGCTCCACCACGGTGAAGCGCCCGTGATCCCGGTACTGGGCGACGAACCGGGCATTGGACGCATCGCCGGCGAGAAGGTCGCCACGGTTCACGCCCGTGGTCAGTTGGGTGTTGAGGTTGGTCTGGACCACGGAGATGTAGGCTGCGAGCAGGGCCAGGGCGGTGAGGGCGGCCGAGCCGATGGCAAAACCCTTGCCGGTGGCGGCGGTGGTGTTGCCCAGCGCGTCGAGCATGTCGGTGCGCTCGCGGACGAACGGCGGCTGGCCGGTCATCTCGGCGTTGCCGCCGGCGTTGTCGGCGATGGGGCCGTAAGCGTCGGTGGCCAGGGTGATGCCCAGAGTGGAGAGCATGCCCACCGCGGCGATGCCCACGCCGTACAAGCCGAGCAGGAAGTGCTCGCCCCCGCCGGCAAAGGAGAACGCAAGGATGATGGCGATCACGATGGTGGCAATCGGAACCCAGGTGGACAGCATCCCCACCGCAATGCCCGCAATGATCACCGTGGCCGGTCCGGTGTTGGCCTGCTCGGCGATGGCCTGGGTGGGCTTGTGCTCGTAGCTGGTGTAGTACTCGGTTGCGAAGGCGATGATGAGCCCCGCCAGCAGGCCGGTGACGATCGAGCCCCAGATGCCGATCCAGTTCACTGATTCCACGTCCCTGAGCAGGATCCAGAACAGGCCGAGAGCAACGATCGCCAGCAGGGCTGAGGCCGACCAGACGCCCATGTGCAGGCTCTTCAGAAGCTGGCTGAAGCTCGCCCCTTCCTTGGTGCGGACCACGAATACCCCGATCAGGGAGCAGATGATCCCCAGTCCGGCCAGGGCGATGGGGGCGACCGCCAGCTTGACCGCGATCACCCCGGCGCCGGCGAGGCCCATCGCGGCGGCGGCGCCGAGGGCCATGGTGGCCAGGATCGAGCCGTAGTAGGACTCGTAGAGGTCCGCGCCCATGCCGGCCACATCACCGACGTTGTCGCCCACGTTGTCGGCGATGGTGGCGGGGTTGCGGGGATCGTCCTCGGGCACTCCCGCCTCGACCTTGCCCACCAGGTCCGCTCCGACGTCGGCGGCCTTGGTGTAGATCCCGCCACCCACGCGGGCGAACAGTGCCTGGGTCGATGCGCCCATGCCGTAGGTGAGCATGATGGTGGTGATCCCGACCAGTTCCATGTCAGTGCCGAAGACGGCGTTCCAGAGGAAGAACCACACGGAGACGTCCAAGAGGGCGAAGCCGACCACGACCAGACCCATGACCGCCCCGGAGCGGAAGGCTACTTTCAAACCATCGTTGAGCGATTGTTTGGCGGCGAAGGTGGTGCGGGCGGAGGCGTTGGTGGCCATCTTCATGCCGAACCAGCCGCACAGACCGGAGAAGAGGCCGGCGATCGGCACCCCCAGCGCCGTCCACATCGGCTGGATCTTCGCCGCACCCAGCCCCAAGAGAACAAGAACAAGTATGCAGAAGACGAAGAAGACGACCCGGTACTGCCGCCTGAGATAAGCCATCGCGCCGTCGCGGACGGCTTGGGCGATCTCCACCATCATCTCCTCGCCCTCAGATTTGGCCATCACTCCGCGACTGAAGGAGAAGGCCATGAACAGAGCGATCAGGGCTCCGACGGGACCAAAGAAGTACGGCCAAGCGTCTTGCACGACCTGGGAGATATCTGCGAGCGTAAGGGCGTTCATGGCAGACTTTCCTTTTCCGTCTCAGTTCGCAGGAATCGATCGGGCCTCAATCAACGGTCCGAAGACCGGCCATCCACCACGACAGACCGGCCGCCAATTGGAATGCATCGGGCAACCCCGTCTCTTCAATTCGGTTTTGAGCAGAGAATGGGTCATCGGCATCAGCGGGGGAGCCTTCCAACCCAGGCCCCGACGGCGTGCCGCGACGCCGGGCTCGGCGAGGGTTCGCCGCAGCCCGGCTCGGGTCAGCGGGTGGGCCGCTGCTGCTGTCCGCGCGGACCACGACCCACCGGCGTCCGCGGCGGCCTCGGTGACTGGACTCGAGCCAGACGCTGAGCCGCCTTGCGCTGCGCCCGACGCCGACGCTCAGACGGCTTCTCGAAGTACTGTTTTCGCTTGATGTCCTTGGTCAGTCCCTCTTTCTCGCAGAGCTTCTTGAACCGGCGAAGCATCTGCCCCACACTCTCGTTCTGACGGGACTTGATACGTATTGCCATAAAACAGCACCTTCCTCTGACAGGGGCGAACGGATCATTAGACTGCAAAGCCGGCGTGCTGGCAAGCTCACGGCCTCGGCCTGCACCCCGACCTCACCCTAAGATCAAGAGGCCTATCCTTGGCTCGCAACCGACTCGCCGCCACAATCAAGCCGAAAAAAGGTCTGCCGACCATTCTCCGCCATGCCCCTGATCATCGACACCTACAACGTTCTGCACGTCGTCGGCATCCTGCCTCCGGAGCTGGCCGGCATCGACGTGGCGGGTCTGGCGCACCTGATCGGAGCCAGCCGCTATAGGAATGAGAGTGCCATGCTGGTGTGCGACGGGGTGCCGTCGGGGCCGGCCCCCACCACCGGGACCGGAACCGTCACGATCCGTTACGCCGGGCCGGGCCGTCAGGCCGATGACCTGATCGCAGCCATGATCCGGCGAACCTCCGCTCCGCGGCGGCTGACGGTGGTTTCCTCAGATCGCCAGGTGCTCAGGGCGGCCGCCCGACGCAGATGCAAGACCGCCCGATCCGAGGAGTTTCTGCGGCGTCTGCTCGACGACTCAATCTCCCCCCGCCGTCGCGGGAAGAGGTCTGGACGAGAGACATCCGGCCCCCTCAGCCGATCGCAGGTCACACGCTGGGCGAACATCTTCGGTCTGGATGCCGACGCTCCGCCGCCTGAGGAGATGCAGCCGGCGGAGGAAGAACTGCAGTCGCTGCTGGAAAGGGAGCCCGATCGAAAGAATGCGCCAACAGAGAAGCCCGCAGAGCCGACGAGCGAAGACGAGGTCGCTCCGCCATTCGATGTGCTGCAGGGCGACAAGCCCCCACCGCCCGCTCCCACTCCGATCCTGCCCGGCCGGATCATCCGCGAAGCAAGCTCGCTTCTGAACGAATCCGAAGCGCGATCAGAGCCTGGGCCGGCTGCAGGGGAGGGGGACGGGGGCTCGGAGTTCGGAGAAGCTCCCGATTCTGAAGGCGACGTATTTGCCGAATTCGGGGGAGGCAATTCCGGGGGCGGGGATCACGGCGGGCCGGTCCTGCCCCCTGAAATCATCCAGGAGGCCGAGCAACTCCTGGCGGAGTTGGAGGCCGGGACTCAAGAGCCACCCGGTTCCAACGAGAAGGCCTGAGGTTCACGCCGATCCGATCTGGCGAGCCCGGAGGCAGGTTGGCTAGGATGAAAGGCCAATGCCGCAGATCGGCGGCGGACGGATATCTGCCTTTGCCGGAACCTCTGGGATGGCTTGTCGAATGAACACGACCTTCGCATGGCTCATTGCCGCGACGTCGGTGTCGGGAATCGCCGGATGCGAGCAACCGCCGCCGGATCCGCCGGATGCGACCGCCGCGCCGGGAGGTGCGGCCGAACAGGTGTCTCAATGGGAGCAGCAGGGCGAGACGACTCTGGTGGCGGTGCCGGAGGGTGAGGAGGATGCGGAATTGGCGGCGGCGATCGCCGAAGCCCGCTCCACTGCCGAGGAGGCCCGGCAGCGCTGGGCGGCCTCTCCCCCAGCTGAACGGGGCAAGTGGGCGGTCAAGTGGGCCGCGCCGACCCGCGACGGGCACCTGGAGCATGTCTGGGTGCAGCCGGAGCGCTGGTCCCCGTTCCGCATCGAGGGCCTTCTGCTGTCCTCGCCGCTGGGGGAACTGGAGTGCGGCAGGGGAGCCGGGGAGCTGGTGAGCCTGCCCGTGGAGGAGCTTTCCGACTGGATCCACCTGCCCGACGGCGACTTTCACGGGCGGCGTGAAGGGGGCTTCACCGTCCGCCTGCTGGAGAAGCGTTACGGGGTGCCGGAGGGGGATTAGGGTTCAATCGGCCGGTCAGACTCACGGGAATAGCCGCTGGATGCTCCAGCCGCCGCTCCCGTCGGAGACATACAGGACGCGGTCGTGAAGGCGGAAGGGCCGCCCCAGCCAGAACTCCATTCGATCGAGGCTGACGCGGTAGCCGCCCCAGTGAGGCGGGCGGGGCACATCGCGGCCGTCGAAACGCTTTTCGACCTCGGCGTAGGCGGCATCCAGAGCAGCCCGATCCTCGACCGGCTGGGACTGATCGCTGGCCCAGGCCCCGAGCTGGCTGGCCCGGGGGCGGGTGGCGAAATATGCGTCCGATTCCTCGTCCGAAACGAGACTGGCCTTCCCCTCCACCACCACCTGCCGGGTCAGCACGTCCCAGTGGAACACGAGGACGCATTGAGGATCGGCCGCCAGCGCGAGTCCCTTGCGGCTGTTGCGGTTGGTGTAGAAGACGATTCCCCGCTCATCGAGGGCCTTGAGGAGCACCACGCGGGCTGAGAGCCCGCCCTGCGGCTCAACCGTGGCCAGGGTCATGGAGGTGGGATTGGGCAGTTCGGCCTCTTCGGCGAGGTCCAGCCAGGCCCGGAGAAGGGCGATGGGATCGGCAGGCGGGTTATCGAGATCCATTCCCTCAATCCATCCACAGGCGTCGATGGGTCTGATCGTCAAAAGGTCTGGCAAAACCGCAGATCAGACCGATAATACTGAAACGAGGATGCCGGTATCATTGTCGCCGGATAAGAAGTGGATGTTAGGCCCGTGCCGACGGTTGGACCCGCTCCGGCAGGATCTCCGCCCGTGGTGCCGTCGGGGGATGGAAGAGGCCACAGGGAGGATCGGTTGATGCACGAGAAGAGGAACTTCATCCTGATCCTGCTGCTGCTGGCGGCGGCGGCGTGGGCGTTCACCGCGTTCTTCGTGATGCCGCCGGACGTGTGGGGCGCGGTATGGCAGAAGCTCATTTCGGTGGTGGTGGTTCTGGGCCTGGGAGCGTGGCTGGTCTATGCCCTCAGGATCGAGGACAAGCTGCCCAATCATCTGGAGGAGAGAGTGGGCGGAGTGTACTACGGGGCCGACGGTCTCTGCTTCATGCCCACCATCCGGGTCGTGGACAACCAGGCCCAGCTTTCCGTCTATTACCAGAACCGCTACGAAAACCCCGCCCAGGCGATCGTGCACATTCGCCCGCCCGAGGACAGCTTCATCATCCGGCCCGGCCTGCACGACGTGCATTTCGCCTTCCGAGCCGGGGGCGGCGACTTCGGCGTCATCCACCAGCCGATCGCGGTCCCCGAGCATTTGCAGGGTGAAGTGATCGAAGTGCAGCTTGCCGCGGTCAGCTACTACCCCCGGAGCAAGGGAGCCCGCCTGCTCAAGCACGCCGGGATTCCCTGCGGGTCGCTTCTCGTGGATTGGGGCGGCTCGGCCTTCAAGACCGGCGTGCATGAAGTGTCCGGCGAAGTCCAGTTGGAGAACCCCATCACCCTCAGGCTCGCCATGCCCAAGAGCGTCAACTCTTTCGTCACCGATGCCGAAACCTGGAAGCAGGAATGCATCGCTTCGGGCAAGGAAACCAGCGCGGTGAGTGCCTGACGCGGAATCGACATTGCCGGATCCGAACGCAGACGAAACAGGCGGGCCGCCGATGCGACCCGCCTGATCTGTGCGCTGTCATTGTCCTGCCGTCGCTCACCGATCGCTGGTGATCTGGATCGCGTTCAGCGCCTTGTCGATGCGCTCGTGCAGATCAACCAGGTGCGCCTCGGTGTAGGCGTCCAGCTTCGGGCGATTCGTTTCGTTCAGCAGGCGCTGGATATCG
The DNA here is from genome assembly GCA_020345805.1 of Phycisphaerales bacterium. Classification (GTDB taxonomy): domain Bacteria; phylum Planctomycetota; class Phycisphaerae; order Phycisphaerales; family SM1A02. The sequence goes on from CP070772.1 coordinate 1,479,240, forward strand.
GAATTCACTTCCCGCAAGTGCTGGGAGGCGAGCGTGCGTACCGCGCGGGGCATCGAACGGCCTTCCAGGGCCAGCGACACGAGCCGCCCGGTCATCGACGACTGGAGGTTGCGGCGGAGGCTGGAGATCATCGGCTTCCGCTCGCTGATGTCACCGTCAGGCTCGCCGAGAAGCTCGGTATACACCGCATCCGAAACGGCCTGGAGCACTTCCGCCAGGGTCAGGGCATCCTCATCGGCGGGAGCGCGGAACTCGTTGTCATAGACCCGCTTGAGCGTGGTTGGGTTCAGGATCATGGTCAAGGTCGAAGCCTGGACGGCCAGCACCCTGTCATGCACGGGCCAGGTCGGATCGCCCCGCTCGCCCGGGCTCTGATCATACCACTTGTCGACCGTCATGTGGGCCAGCAGTTCGGGGGTCAGGCCGAAGGCCTCGTCGTTGAAGCTGTTGTCAATGACGAATTTCAGGGCCGCCCGCTGCTTCTGAGGCTCCACCACCACGGTGGGCGGGGCGGCGTCCGGATCTCCCTTGCGGGCCCGGGTGACGTAAGCCCCACCGATCCAGTTGGCCATCATGCTCGTCATGCGCATCTGCATGGAGAGCGTCGCCTGATAGCCGCGCCTCGCCCGTGACCAGCTCTCGCCGTCCTTTACGTATTTGTCCAGAACGCGATCGCGGTGATACTTCACCAGCCGCATCTGGTTCTCCGCGTAGTCCAGCGGGTTTGAGGAGAAGTCGTAGGTGCGGGCCAGGGGGTCGGGGCCGTAAACATCATCATCGGACTGATAAACAAGCTCCGGCTCGGCGACGCGCTTGAGAACTTCCTTGGTGTCGCCGAAGGTGTAGCCGTACTCGATGACCCACATGTCCCACGGCCCGAGTCCGATCATGGCGAAGTCGCCCTGGACCTCGCCGGTTTCCATGTTGAAGTTGGGCGGGTTGTAATCCATCACCGAGCCGGTGAAGGGCTTCTTGCCTTTCATCTTCTCGCTGTTGATGTCCTGCAGCGAATAGACGCTTGATCCCTTGAAGTTGTGGCGCAGCCCGAGGGTGTGACCGACTTCATGGCAAACGAGGTCCGCGACCATCGGACCGACAAACCACTCGGGGATGTCGTCGAGGATATCGCCTTCGCCCTCGCCGTTGCCGTTGTCGCCCTCGCTGATGAGGTCCAGCGCCTCCAGGCTGAGCCGTGCGAAGGCCATGTGCGAGGCCAGCCCGTGAGCGGCAAGACACTGGTGCTGATCATGCCCCAGCCATGCCTCGATCTGGGCCAGATCTTCGTTCATCTCCAGGATCGGGTCTTCAAACCGTGGCTCGAGTTCCCCGCCCGACTCGATGCGGTGCTTGCGCGCCGCCCGCCGGGCAAGGATCCGATCGCGCTGCTCTTCGGTGGCCAGGAGCAGTCGGGGATCCCAATCCGGATGGTCTTCCAGCCATCTGAGGGTCTCAGGGGTCATGCTCTGCACCGCCAGCTCCGGCCCCTGCTCGTAAAGCCAGCCCCAGAACGCCCGGATCCAGCCGTCCGTCAAGACCACATCCGCATCCAGGATCTGGCCCGTGAGCGGGTGAGCCCGGCTGGGGCCGATCGCGGTGGAGATGTCGTTGTTGAGCCACCGGATGAAGTTGTAGCGCACGTCCTCCGGGTCCTTGTCCATGTGCGCGCCGGTGGTCTTGTCCTGGTAATAGACCTCGATTGCGCTGTCGAGCCCCACCTTCTCAAAGGCGTCGTTCCAGTAAAGGATGCCCTCGCGCAGCCAACGCCGGTAGCGCACGGGAACGGTGTGCTCGAGGTAGAAGATCAGCGGCTCCTTGGGCGGGCTGAGCTTCAGCTTGGGATCGCGCTTCTGAAGGTGCCAGCGGTTGATGTACCGCACCCACTTCTCGTCTTCCTTGTACTTGCCCAGATCGCGATAGACGGTCATGAAATATCCGACGCGCTCGTCGGCGGGGCGCGGCTTGTAGCCGGTGTTGTCGGGGAGGCGGCTGATGGAGTAGTGGAACTTGACCAGCTTCCCGCCCGCCACCGGGGCCTCGACGGTGATCTCGACGTTCTGCGGAAACGCCTTGGCCTTGGTGACCGTGGCCAGGCGGCTGTTGATCCCGGACGCCGACCTGCCCAGGAACACCCCGGCCCGGTTCACCAGCAGATCGTCAAGATCGATCACTGGCTGACCGCCGGGACCGATCGCCACAATCGGCACATCAACGAGAACCCGGTCAGTGAACAACCGCTCCACGGAACTCTTGGATTGCGCTTCGCCCGTTGACCGCGTGCCCAGTTCCGGCTCTATCAGGGCCATGCGTTTGTCGAACCGCTTCCAGTAAACGTAGCGCGACGGCCCCTGAAGGCCGGCGAAAATCGCCCCGCTGGCCTGGGTCACCGCGATGTAGTGTTTCTGCCCGCCGTAGCCGGAGGGAAGCTCCGCGAGCATCTGGTTCGTCTTGTCGTTGACCCAGATTCCGTACAGCGGCTTCTTGCCGTCGGCGGTGGAGACGACCTTCCGGAAGTCCTTCGACACCTCCTCGAACGGCGGGAAATCGCCCTTGGCCCCGAACGCGGCGTTGCCGCAGGCCGTTGCCAGCATCGCGGCTGACAGGCACAACATGTTCTTTCTCGTCATCTGAAACTCCTAGACCTCTGGGGCGCACAGCATCATTGGCCACGGCGGCAGCGCGGTGCTCCGTGTGTCCTACTCATCGGCCTCCCCCACGATGCACCTGGATCCAAGAAACAACCCTCCGGCGACATCACGTTCTCGGACTCCACCATTACCGGAACCGTCCCGATGCCCGGTATTAACAGTCCGGACCACCACGGCCGCCCGCGGCACCCGGCAGGATAGGCGCCGAAATGACCACCGGCCGCCCCGGGCCGATCAGAGTGAGCGCAACCGGGGTCGCTCGCGCTCCCTTAAGGGAAACCCGCGGCGGTTATTCCTCCGGAGTCCTGGGTCTGTTTTTCAGCAGCTCCAGGGCCTCACGCCTCCGCTCGCGGGCCAGGACCTCCGCCAGCGGATCCGGACCCTCCGTGGCCAGGCGGCGTATCTGCTCGGCGAGGCGCATGGCCGGTTCCAGACTCGTCAGCAGGTATTTCGTCGCAGATGCGCTCAGCTTGGCGATGTTCTGGGGTGGGCAGGCCAGCGCCCTGGCCGCCAACTCATCCAATATCTGCTCGGCGATGTCGGGCTCATCCGCACCTTTCGACGGCGCGAATCCGATCGGCGCGGATCTGGCATCCCCAACCGGCTGCGGCAGCCCCGTCCTCCCGGCCGGATCAATCGAAGACATGGCTCTCCTCCCTCCCTGCCTCCTTCACCCCCCGAAATCGCCCTCTGATCTCAGGTTCACGGGCATCAATCTCATCAGCCGCCTCGGCGGTGGTCTTGAGCGCACACTCTGCTGGCAAATATAGATTCATGCCGAATCACCCCGGCACGCTCCCCCACCCCACACCGCCTGCCCGCCTGCCCCATCCTCAACCCACAATCGGACTCTGAGGGACAAGCGGGATTCGTAACCGATCGGCACAGATGTCCAATAACGCCGCAGTCCATGGCGGCCGTCCGTGCTGCAGTCCTCTCTCAGTCTTCCGGCAGTTCCTGCACCGCCGCGGACTGCTTTGCCCGGAAGTCCCGCCAGGCGGCTTTCACCCGATCATCAGAAAGGCCCAGGATGGCCGCGGCGAACAGGGCCGCGTTGACCGCCCCGTGCGAGCCGATGGCGAAGGTCGCCACCGGCACCCCCTTGGGCATCTGGACCATCGACAGCAGCGAGTCCAGCCCGTCCAGCGACCAGCCGGCCATGGGGCAGGCCAGAACCGGGAGGCCGGTCATCGACGCCACCACGCCGGCCAGGTGGGCCGCCCCTCCCGCGGCACAGATGAACACCTCGACCCCCCGCTTCTCGGCATCCTCGATGTAGGCCGCGAGTCGCTCGGCGTTGCGGTGGGCGGAAATTGCGTTGCACTCGTGGGCAATGCCGAGCTTCTTCAAGGTCGCCGAGCATTTGCTCATCGTCTCCCAGTCGCTGGCGCTGCCCATGAGCACGCCGACCTGGGCGCCATCAACGGTCTTGTATTGAGCGGCCATTGGTCTCTCCTGAGGTCGGGGGGAAGACGGATGGTACACTCGCCCCCGGACTATGCCACCCCCACACACAACGCCCCCCGCTACTGCCCCCAATGTCGCCATCGTCGGAGCCACCGGGGCGGTCGGCCGGGAGATGCTCGCCATCCTCCATCAGCGCCGCTTCACGCACGGGACGCTGAAGCTGCTTGCCTCTTCGCGCTCCGCGGGGACGGTGATCGAATGCTGCGGCCGGCACTATGTGATTGAAGAACTCACGGAAGACAGCTTCCGGGGCGTCGATCTGGCGCTGTTCTCCGCTGGCGGTGCGGTGAGCAGGCGGTATGCGCCGCTGGCGGTGAAGGCGGGCGCGACGGTGGTTGACAATTCCAGCGCTTTCCGGAGGGATGATGACGTGCCGCTCGTGGTGCCGGAGTTGAACGGCGAAGCGTTGAATGACTTTTCCGGGGGTGTGATTGCCAATCCCAACTGCACGACGATGATCGTGCTGATGGCGGTCACGCCGCTGCACCGGGCGGTGGGCGTGAAGAGGATGGTGGTGAGCACCTACCAGGCCGTCTCAGGCGCGGGGGCGGCGTGGATGAACGAACTTGAGCAGCAGGCCCGCGATTTCGCCGCGGGCAGGCCGTACACCACCGATGTGACCGGCCGGCAGTGCCTGTTCAACGTCTTCAGTCACAACTCGCCCATCGGCCCGGACGGCTACAACGAGGAAGAGACGAAGCTGCGGCGCGAGACGCGCAAGATCTGGAACGATCAAAGTGTGAAGATCACGGCGACCTGCGTGCGCGTGCCGGTCCTGCGTGCGCACTGCGCTTCGATCAATCTGACGATCGCGAAACCGACAAGCGGCGAAGAGGCGAAGCGCATACTCGAGCAGGCGCCGGGGGTGCGGGTGGTCGATGATCGGCAGGCGAACAGGTTCCCCGAGCCGATCGACGCGACCGGTGTAGATGATGTTCTGGTGGGGCGCATACGCGAGGACACAAGTCAGCCTCCGGGGATGGGCCTGGAGCTGTTCGTCGCCGGCGATCAACTGCGCAAAGGAGCCGCTCTCAACGCCATCCAGATCGCGGACTTGCTGCTCTGACGCTCGCCATCGCAAGAGGAAGGCAAGCCAGACCATACGTCAATGACCACTACTCAATATCCGGTCATCCGCCGGCGAGCCTGACCGGGTATCCAGCGCCGGCCAGCATCTCCGTGACCTTGTCGCGGTGATCGCCTTGGATTTCGATAACTGCTTTGCCGGCATCGTCGGTGGTGACCGTCCCCCCCGCGGCGCAGGCGGACTTGAGCGTGCGGAGTATGGCGATCAGGTCGGAGGCGGCGGGGTCCAGGCCGGTGATGGTGGTGACCACCTTGCCCTTGCGGCGCTTCTCGCGGCGGATGGTCGCGGTCTGGTCCTTCGGCAGGAGCACCCGGCCCGAGGCGTCGCGCGGGCAGGTGCATTCGGCCAGCGGCCGCTTGCACACCTCGCAGGTGACGGGCCTTTCCAGGGGGGTACCGGCAAACAGTCCCGACATGGGGGCATGGTACAGGGAGGCCTGGAGGCTTGGAGGCTTGATGGGGGGAAGCCTCGGGGAAAGCTTTCCCGGGGCTTTGGGGAGATTCGACGCCCATACCCTCCCCTTGATCCGACGGCAAGCCGATATACAATCGGGCCTCACCAGATGGGGATTGGTGTAATCGGTAGCACGACTGATTCTGGTTCAGTTAGTCGGGGTTCGAGTCCCTGATCCCCAGTTTTTCGAGTTCCCGTCAGAACGAGACAGGCCCGCCGATTCCTCGGCGGGCCTGTTGTATTCGAGGCAACGGCGAGAGGCTCGGGTGGGCTATTGCGGGGGCCGCGCTCCGGCTAAACGATCGGGGTTGGCACTCCGCCGTCCTATCTGCAGCGACCGGACGCCCTTGCCGTCCACTGGGGGCCGGCCGTCGGCAGGCTCGAAGCGGCAGCTCAGATCCGCCCCGCAGAGGGGATACTCGTCGCCGCCCGCGTCCATCAGGCTCAGGCCGAAGGTATAGGCCGGGCCGAACAGCGAAGAGATGCCCTTGCAGCTCTCAAGCACCTCACCCTCGATGCGCCACTCGGCGATGGGCAGGGCATCTGGGCGGTCAGTCTGCCCTCGATGGTGGAGGGTGAAGACGAACGCGCCGTCCTCGTAGGTGGGCGTGGGGTGAGGCTCGGAGAAGAGGTAAGCCTCGACCTGGATGAGATCGGGATAGCCGTTGCCGTTGGTGTCGATGGGCTTGGCCCCCACGCGGAGTGCGATGGCGTTGGCCAAGGCGTCTGCCGGCGTGCGCGGGGCGGGCCGGGGTTCGGGCGGCAGGGGCCGGCCGTCGCTTGATTGCACTTTCGTGGTCTCGCAGCCGATCGTCGTCGACAGCAGCAGGCATAGCGCCGTTGAGACAGGAAGTAACGATCGGCCGCCGCCGGTTATGTTCCCGCGTTTCATGTCAGCACCCCTTCCTCGGACCTGGTGACTCCATTACTCATATTCCCGGGCGGGGTCCGCCGGCTTGTCCGGCTTGTCCAGCCGGTTGCCCTCGGCATCGTACAAGCCGCCCGTGCCCTGCAGCGAGCTGCGACGGATCTGCTCCTTGATGTGCTCGGGTACGGTCAGGCGATCGATCTCCAGGTCGGTCAGCTCGTCGACGACCTCCAGCTCGGCGGGACTTTCGATCACGTGCGGCGTGAGCACGATGAGCAGTTCGGTCTTCACGGTGGTTTCGTTGTGGCTCCGGAAGAGCGCTCCGATGAGCGGGATGTCGCCGAAGAACGGCACCTTGCGGTCGCGGCGCTCGAAGCGATCGGCGATCAGGCCGCCGATGACCACGGTCTGCCCGTCATAGACGGTCACCGTGGTGTCGGCCGTGCGCTTGGTGATGATGGGCGCTTCGAAGTTCTCGCTGATCTGGGTGGTGCGATCGGAGAGATTGGAGATCGATGGGCTGACGCTCATGCGCACGAAGCCGTCGGGGTTGATGGAGGGGGTGACCTCAAGGATCACGCCGGTATCCTCCGGCCCGATGGTGGAGGTGGCCTGGCCGGACTCGGAGACGGATGAACTGGTGATGACGCTGATGGTTTCGCCGACCTGGATTCGGGCCGGCTCGTTGTTGGCCGCCATCACCGAGGGATTGGACAGCAGCTGCACGCGTCCCTGGGACTGGAGGGCCTTGATGAGCAGATCGAAATCGGTGCCCGCGATTGACAGGCTGGGCACGCCCACCCCGGTGACGAACGCACTGGCCAGTCCGAAGCCGGCGGTGATGTCTGTACCGTCCATGTCGGCACGCAGCTCCATGTCCACGCCCCAGTCGTCGCCGGTGTCGATGGTGACCTCGGCGAGCATGACCTGGATCAGGACCTGGGGCGGGTCGATATCGAGCTGCCGGATCATGTCCTTTACCCGTTCCATGTACCTTGGCGAAGCGCTGACAAGAACGGTGTTGGACTTGATGTCCCCCTGGATGGTGATCTCGCGCTCCAGCAGCCGCGCCCGGGAGCCGATCTCCTCGGCGCTGAGCGTGCTGATGAGCTTCTGCTGCTCCTGCTCGACGAATTCGCCGACCACTCTGGCTACTTCCTCGGCCTGGCTGTTGCGCAACTGATAAACGAACACTTCACGTTCGTTGGCCTCCAGGGCATCCAGTTCCTCCACCACCGTGGCGACCAGGTCCAGGTAGGTGGGCGAACCGGAAACGAGCAGGCTGTTGGTGCGGCTGTCCACAGTGATGGAAAGCTGCTGGCGCTCGTCCGGCACGGCGGTGAGCTCAGTCCCGCCGAGCGTGGCGATGGGCTGTGATCCGGGAGGCCCCATGTCGGGCATGCCCAGTTCATCGGTCTCCTCGCCTTCGCGCGGCTTGAGCACGTAGATGTTGCTGCCCTGACGGAGATTGAAAAGATCGGTGAGGATCTCGGCCATGGCCAGGGCGTCGGCGTTGACCAGCTTGAAGATGCGGATGTTCTTCGCCCCGACGCTGGACTCGTCCAGGTCGCGGATCATCTGCTCGATCATCCCCATCGACTGCTTGGGCGCGGAGACGATGACGGTGTTGGTGCGCAAGTCCGGGGTGAGAGTGATGGATTCGCGGACGGCCGCACTGACCTCCATCTCCGACATTTCCTGCTCGATTTCCCCTTCCTGCTCCTTGGCGATTTCGCGGAGGTAATTGATGACGGTGGCTTGCCGCGACGTGCGCCGCCCACCGATGCCCCGGCCGGAAAGCACGTTCTCGATCAGGCTGACCGTCTCCAGGGCGTTGGCGGAAGTAAGGGCGATGTACTTGATCTCCACCACCGTGGCGGGCTTCGCCCCGTCGAGCTGGGCGACCAGATCACGGATGCGGCTGACATCGCCCTCGGGGGCATTGACGATCACGGCGTTGAGCCGCTCGTCGGCGGTGACCTGCACGGTGTCGGCCCCGCGGGAACGGTTGGCCTCCTGCACGTAGAGATCGTCAAGCAGGGCGACGATGTCGGTGGCCCGGCTGGTGGCCAGCGAGATGACTTCAAACTCCCGGTCACCCGCGGTGTCGGCGGCGAGAACCACCTCGATCAGACCCTCCAACACCTGAAGGTTCTCATCGCTGGCGGCGATGATGAGGCTGTTGCTGGCGGGGTCCGGCTCGATGGTCACACGATCAGATGGCGTGGCGGATTCGCCCAGCGATTGCTGGCGCTCCCGCATGAGGCGCTGGAGGCGCGGGGCGAGCGTCTCGGCCCTGGTGGTGGCATCCAGAGCGATCACGTGCAGACCGATGGCCGGGTTGACCGGGGCCGCTTCCAGCTTGGCGACCAGATCTTCGATCGCCCCCAGATCCTCGGTGTTTGCCGCCACCAGCAGGCTGTTGGTGCGCAGGTCCGTCAGCACCAGGGGCATCTGCGAGCGCTTCAGGTCCGCGGGCAGATCGGCGTAGCGGCGCTCCATGATCTGGCTGACCGCCTCGGCGATGCGCTCGACGTTGCCCGCGTCAAGCGGGATGACATGAACCAGGGCGGCATCGCCTATGGTGGAGTCGTCAAGCTCCTCGGCCAGGCGCTTGACCACTTCAAACGACTCGTTGCCTGCGGCGACTACGAGACTGTTGGTTCTCGAATCGGCGACGATGGTCGCCTTCTCCAGGTCGGCAGTCTCCGGCTGGACCTTGCGCAGCCGCTCCAAGCGGGCGTCCATCAGCCGCTGGATCAGGCTCGCCAGACGATCGGCGGAGGCGTTCTCTAACGCGATGCGGCGAATCTCGCGCAAGTCCGGGGCGATTTCCACATCCAGTGCATCGATCAAGCCCTCAAGCACTGCGAAGCTGCGCGGGCTGGTGGTGACGATCAGCGCGTTGGTGCGCTCGTCGGACCGGATGATCACCGCATCCTCGGCCCGGATCGCCTTGGAGCGCACCTGCTGCTGGAAGAGATCGGTAAGCGTGCTGGCGAGGCGCGAGGCGGAGGCGTGCTCGACGGGATAGATGCGCACCGCGGCGCTGGGCGAGGCGGCCTCGACGTCCAGCATCGCCACCAGCTCGCCGATCACTTCGAGGTTCTTCGGCGTGCCGACGAGCACAAGGGCGTTAAGCTGCGGCTCGGCCCGGATCACCAGATGGGTCATGGGCTGGAAGACGTCCGATTCGATCACCCGCCCGCCGTTCTCTTCCATGCGGGCCATGCGCAGGCGGCCGATCTGCCTCTGCAGGGGATTTGATTGCGGCAAGGTGCCCACGCCTTCCACGAGCACCGCGTGGAGCGTCTCGGCGAGATCGGTCGCGTCGGCGAAGGTCAGTTGTACGATGCGGGGCTCGATCCAGCCGTTGGCGATGTCCGCATCCAGTCGCGTGGCCAGCACCTCCACGAACGCCACCGCGTCTTCCTTGCCCGCCACGATCACCGCGTTGGTGCGATCGTCGATGGTGACGGCGATTTCATCCAGCAGCGCCTTGCCCGCAACGCCTCCGGGCAGGCCTTCAATGTCCGTGCCCGGCACGCGGGCCAGCTCCTTGCCCTGGTCGAACATATCCCGCACGATCCGGGCGAACTGATCGGCGGCGATATTCTCCAGCGGGAAGATCTGAACGGTCACCGCACCGGTGATCGGGAGCTTGTCGAGCGTGACGAGCAGATCCTCGATCGCCGCGACATTCTCCGGCGTGGAGCTGATGAGCACGGCGTTGAGCTGCTCATCGGGAATCACCCGGATCGGCGTGGTCAGATCGAGCATCAGGTCCGGCTCGTCCAGGCCGTCGCGCCGCACGGAGAGCCTGCGCACCTGCTCCTGAACGGCCCGGGCCAAGTCGGTATCAGCCTGCTGATCGGAAGGCGAGAGGATCTGCTCGAGCAGGTCCGCCATTGCGGTGGCCTCGGAGTTCTCCAGCCTCACCAGGCGCATCTGTGATTCGGCCAGCGCGGGCTCGGAATCGACGGCCTTGAGCAGGCCGACGATGGTGTCCTGATCGATGGGGTTGGCCACCACGATCAGCGCGTTGCGCCCCTGAAGAACGGAAACCTTGATCGGTTCGGTAACCAGCCTCGAGACCGAATCGTCCGGCTGAGGCTGATCCAGGCCGATCGTCCGGATGACATCCTGCGCGGCCTCAGGCGAAATGTGCTGAAGCTCGATGATGAAGATCCCCTGCCCGGCGGCGGGGGAAAGTTCATCCATCTGCATCACGGTGGCGCGGATCTCTTCGAACAGGGGTCCGGTCGAGGCGATCACCAGGTTGTTGCCCGGGGCATCGACCTGGATTGACAGCGGCTGGTTGTCCTGGCCGGCCTTGGCCTGATACGCCTGCTCAATGGCCGCGGCCACCCGGCTTGCCGGAGCGGCGTTCAGCTTCAGCACGTGCACCGCCAGGCCCTTGTCAGACGCTTCCTGCTGAAGCGCCTCGGCCAGGGCCTTGATCTGGGCGAACTCCTCATCCTCTGCCCTGACGATGATGGTGTTGGAGGACTTGTCGCCCACGATGCGCAGGGCCTTGGGGCCGCGCGTGCCGGAGTCTTGGTCATAGAGCGTGCTCAGTGACTGGGCAAGCTGTTCCGGATCGCCGGATTTCACCACGATCAGTTGCGGCGGGGGCAGCTTGGCGTAGTCGGCCACGTCTAGCTCGGTGACGATCTGGCGGATCTTGTTCACGTTCTGGCGCGATGCGGAGACGATGACGGAATTGGTCTGCTCCTCAGCCGAAGCGCGTACCCATTCCTCGGCCTCCACCAGCACGGTGGGCACGTAGACGTCGCGCTGATCTTCCTCGCCGCGGCCGCGTCGGGGCTCGCGCTCCTGCACGCCGCGCTGTCGCTCGATCTGCCCGCGGAAGGCTTCGTTGATCGCCCTCGCCACCGATCGGGCGTCGGCGTAGGTGAGCGGGATCACTTCAAGCTGAAGCGACGAGTCATACTCCTGGCTGTCCAGCTTGGCCAGAAGAGCCCGGATGTCGGCCCACTCGGTTTCGTCGGCGGAGATGACCAGGCTGTTGGAGGCCGGGTCGGCGACGATCCGCACGTTACGCTTACCCGGCGTGTCCGCCTCGATCGCATAAGGCCCGTAGAAGACCGAAAGCGCTTCCTGGATCTGCTCGGCCTTGGCGAACTGCAGCGGCACGAAATCGGTGGTGCGCTGAACCTGCGACGGCTGGTCGATCTGGTCGATGATCTTCATCAACTGATCGAACTGATCGGCCGCGGCGGCGATGATGAGCTGGTTCTCCAGCCGGTTGTAATCCACGCGCGGTTCGGGCTGGCGGTCGCGACCGCCCTGACCCCAGGTCCGGGTCATCTGCGAAAGGGTGAAGGAAACGTCCTCCGCCATCGCGTGCTTGAGAGTGATGATCCGGTACTCCACCGGGCTGACCGCGGGCACCTCGTCAAGCTGCTTCACCAGCGATTCGATCACCGGGAACGACTCGGCGGTGGCGGTGACAATGAGGCTGTTGGAGCGCTCGTCCGCGACGACCTTGGCGATCACCTCCACCGCCTCGGCCTCCTCGTCGAGCTTGATAGTGATGCCGCGGGTTTCACCGCGCGAATCGAGCTGAAGCGTCTCGGTGAGGATGCGCACCGCTTCCTCGGCCTGCGCGCCTTCCAGGGCGTAGGTGCGGATGATCGTCTCGTCGCTGGCCTTGGGGGCATCGAGCTGCTCGATGAGCGCCATGACCTGGGCGTACTGCTTCTGAGGAGCGTTGACGATGAGGCTGTTGGTGCGGATGTCGGAGGTGACGATCACGCCCTGGGTGGTGCGGCGGCCGAAGTGCTCGCCGATGATGCGGGCGATCTCCTCAGCGTCGCCGTCCTTCAATGCGATGATCTCGATGGTGCGGTCGCCCGACACATCCGGCTGATCGAGTTCCGCGATGAGGTCGCGGATGGTGGCCATCTCCTCGGCATCGGCGGATACGACGAGACTGTTGGCCGAGGGGCTGGCGGCGATGGTCGCGGCGGGCTCGGGGGCGTTGATCGCCCGGGCCCGTTCGACGAGGAAGCGCTGAAGAGTGCGGGCCAGTTCCACCGCCTGGGCGAACTGCACCGCAACCACCTGGATCTGCTGATCCTGCGGGGCGACCTGCGTGTCGATGGAGGCGATCAGTTCGGCGATCTCCGCATGCTCCTTAGAGGTGCCGGAGATGATCAGCGTGTTGCTCTTCTCATCGGTCCGTACCTTCACCTCGTGGGGATTGGCCGGCATCCACCAGCGGCGGGCGGTGCTCGCATCGGTGAAGAGTTCGCGCACCACCTCGGCGACGGTGTTCAGGTCCGCGTTGGCGATGCGGTACAAGCGCACCCCACGCCGCTCGCCCTCGCCGGGCGGCGCGTCCAGAGTCTGAATGAGATCTTCCACCAGGTCGAACTTGTCCCCCTCGCCGGTGGCGATGAGCGCGTTCAGCCGCTCATCGGCCCGCACCGCCACGGACCCGCGGCTGCGCTGCGTCTGAGAGCTGCGGCGCGGATAGTAGAAGAAGTAGAACGGCTCCTGGTTCCACGTCAGATTCTGGATCAGGTCGTTGACCGTCTGCTCGATCTCCGAGGCCCGGGCGTGCTGAAGCTGGAACACGCGGAAGGTCCAGACATCCGTGGCCTGGGGCGAATCGAACTGCTCGACCATCCGCTGGATCTGTTCAAAGTCGTCATCGGACGCCGCCACCAGCAGGGTCTTGCTTGCCGAGTCTCCGATGATGGAGATCCGCCGGGCCTGCTCGCGCCGGCCGCGGCCGGTGGAAGCGATCTTCGCCCGGTCGTCGTAGAAGCGCTGTACTGCATCGGCTACCGCGGAGGCATCGGCCCGTTCGAGCATGATGGTGCGGATCTCGAATTCGCGGGCCGCATCGCGATCGATCTCCGCCAGCACCTCGTCGATCTCGGCGTTGACTTCCTCGCTGGCTCGCACGAGAAGAACGCCGGAGTTGTCATCGGGCACGATGAGAGTGGTGGTGTCCCGCTGCTGGTCGGAGCCGATGACCACCTGCCGCAGCAGATCGGCGACCTGGTTCGGCTGGGCTGCCTTCAGCTCGACCACCCGCAGCGGATGGATGTCCTGACCGAGCTCCTGATCAAGCTCTTCCAGGAGAGTGTCGACTTCTTCGAGCTGGCGGGGCGAGGCGGTGACGAGCAGCGTGTTCGTGCGTTCATCGGCGGCGAAGTCCGGAACCACGCCGGTGGTTCGTGCCCTCCGCCCGGCGCCCTGATATCTCGCCCGGAAGAAGGTCCGCAACGTTCCCGTCAGATCTTGTGCCTTGGCGTAGCGGAGTGGATAGAGCTTCAGCGTGGTGCGCTCACTGACCGGAGTCTGGTCGATCAGGGCCACGAACTTGTCGATGAACCGGATCGCCTCCGGCGGGGCGCTGACCACGAGGGTGTTGTTTTCCGCGTCGGCGGCAAGCTGGATGCGCTCCGGATCGAACACCGCCTCCACGCTGCGGCCGTCGGTCATGAGCTGCATGGCGAGCTTGCGCATGCGCTGGGCCTGCCGGCCGCGCCCGCGGCGGGCATCGGAGCCGGAGATGAGTCCGCGAATGCTGTTGGCGGCGTGATCGGCGGTGGTGGTGTCCAGCGGATAGACCTTCACCACAATCTGCTCGGCGAGCGGGCCGTGGGAAAGGGCCGCCACGAGCTGCCCGACGGTCTCGAAATCGCGATCGTTGCAGGTCACCACCAGCGAATTGCTCATGGCGTCGGCGACCACCGCGATGCGCCGGCGAAGATCACCGCGGTTGCCTCCCGGCGGGGTGATCTGGGCCAGGGTCTGGCTGATCAGTTGCGACATCGCCTCGGCGTCGGCGGTCTCGGGAAGGCCGATGTAGCGGATCGTGCCCGGCGCGGCAGGAATCTGCTCCTGAACCTGCCGGGCCAGGTCGGCCACCCGCTCGATCGCCCGCGGCGAGCCCACCACGATAAGGCTGTTGGTCTCTGGATCGACGGCAATGGTGATGTCGGAGCCGCTGTTGATGGATTCCATCAGCCCGGCAAGGGCCGGATCGAGCGCGGGCCCGGCGTCTTCTTCCTGCACTGCCGCGGGAAGCGAATAGAACAGGCGACTAAGAAACGGAAGAGGTGCGGATGAAGAGACGCCGCCCGGTTCCTGAGCGGTTTCGTCATCGCCGTACTTCTTCAGAAGATCGTCGACCGTAATGACCTCGACTTTCGTGGACCCGCTGCGATCGAGCATGCGCTTCAGCGCGGCGGCGACGTCCGCGGCGCTGGCCCGCGAGGGGTCGATGGGGATCATCCTCATCTGCCTCGCCGCGGCGATGGTGGCGCTGTCGATCTTCTCGACGACCTGGCTGATCATCTCGAACTGCGCGTCGGTAGCGCGGATGAGCAGGCTGTTGCTGGTGGTGTCGATGCGGATCGTGGGGGCCGGCCCTTCATCACCTGAATCGTCAAAGAGCGCTTCCAGATTTTGAGCCAGCTCGGCGGCATCGGCGTTGGCAATCGCCAGCACCCGCACGGACCGGTCGATCACGCCCGCTTCGGCCGGATCCACATCCAGCTCCATCACCATCTGCTCGGCGATGTTCAGCACCGCCGGCGGAGCGGAGATCACCACCGCGTTGAGACGGTTGTCCGCGGCCACACGTACTTCCGGCCCGGTTTCGGGCATCACCCGGCCGCGCCTGGCCGAATCGATGCGCAGCCACAGCGGTATTTCTTCGGTGGAGAGCAGTTGCTCGACGATGGGGGCGACGGTCTCGGCGCGGGCGTGCTTCAGGAAAACCGCCCGCACCTGGGCCTGGTCGGCGGCGACGCCGCTGTCCAGCGGCTCGATGATCTTCGCCACCTCGTCCAACTGCGCGGGAGTAGCGGTGACGATCACCGTGTTGCTGGACGGCTCGCCGGTCACGGTGATGGGCGGCTCGCCCGGCCTGGTTGCGCTCTGCGCGGCGGTGGCGGCGCGGACCGCTTCGGCAACTTCCGCCGCATCGGCCTGGCTGAGGCTGAAGATACGGACCTCCAGCGCTTCGCCCTCGGCGCGGGGACGGTCAAGCTCGGCCGCCATCTGATCCGCCACGGGCAGAAGCTCGGCCGGCGCGCTGATGAGCAGGCGGTTGTTCGGAGCATCGGCAGTGATGGTCGGCTGGGCGATCGGGAGCCCCGCGCGGGAAGCGGCCTGGAGCGAAGCGGGCCAGCGGGAAACATCACGCAACAGAGGCGATACCGCCTGCGCCACCATCTGTGCATCGCTGTGCTGAAGCGCAACGACCTTCAGATCCATCTGCGGCGTACGGATCGCCTCGGCATCGCGCTTTGCCAGCAGGTCCATCGCCGCGGTCACCTCTTCGGCCTCGCCGATGACGAGCACCGCCCCCGACTGCGGCTCGGCGATCAGCTCCACCGTCGAGCGCCGCCCCGCGGGCCGCGTCGAGTCCAGAACCTGCCTCACCGTTCTTGCCAGCAGCATTGGATCGGCGCTGGCGGGGGTGAAGGTGTCGAAGGTCCGGCCGCCCGTCTCGTCCGGCTCGTCAAGCTGGGTGATGAGCGTTTCGGCGAGGGCCACCGTGCGCTGGGGTCCGGAGACGATGAGGCTGTTGGTGCGGGCGTCGGCCTCCACCCGGATCTTCGGGGTCAGGTCGAGCTGGCCGCGGCTGCGCCGGATTCGCTCCATCATGATGCGGGGATCGCTGGAGAGCTGATCGGTGAGCAGGTTCTCAACGATGGAGGCGATGGCGGTCGCCTCGGCATGGGCCAGGCGGAAGGTCTTGGCGTCGATGGCGTCCATCGCCGGCCTTGCGTCCAGCGGCTCGATGAGTGATTCAACTTCCTTCAGATCCGCCTCCAGCCCCACGAGGATCAGAGCGTTGGAGCCGGGAGCGGCGATAAGGCGAACGTCGATCAGCTCGCCGGTGACCTTGCTGACAATCTGCCGCATCGCTCCGCTCAGCGAAGCGCTCACTTCGCTTGCATCGGCGAAGGTCAAAGGTCTCACCCGCACCACCGGATCGCCCACCGCGGCGGTTGCGCTGTCGAGCTGCTCGATGATCTCCTCGGCCACGGGCATGATGGACTCGGGCGCGGAGATGATGAGGGTGTTGGTCTTGCGGTCGGCGGTGACGTTGAGCAGCGCTTCGACATTGGCCCCGGCATCGGGGACGTCCTCCTGGATTCTCGTAAGGAGAATCTCGCGGAGCATGGATGCCATCGTCTCGGCCCGGGCGTTGTCCAGCCGGAAGAACCGCAGCGCGGTGGCCGGGCCTTCGCCCCTTGCGTCGAGTTCGACAAGCACCTGCTCCACGCGGTCGAAAATCTCCACCGGGCCGGAGACGATCAGAGTGCGGCTGACCGGCTCGGTGGTGACTGTCACCGGCACGTGTCGATCGACACCGCTGGGGGTGAGCGTGCCGGATTGCGACAGTCGCTGAAGGGTGGCGGCCAGTGCGTTCAGGTCGGCATAGACGACCTTGTAGGTGCGAACTTCCGTGTCGTCGGTGAGCTTGGTGCGATCGAGCTGCTCGACGAGCTGCTCGAATCCCGCCATGCGCTGGATGGGGGCGTCCACGATGATCGAGTTGGTCTGCGGATCGGCCCGCACCACGACTTCGCGCGGCTCCTGCAGTTGCGGCATGGGCCGGCCGCGACGATCCACCGGCGGCGGAGGCTGGGGGAACATGTCGTCGATGGTCTTGGCCAGCTCCTCGGCCCGGGCCACCTTCAACGGGAAGATGCGAATCTCCCTGCCTTCGGTGTCCAGCCGGTTGGCGGTGTTCAGCTCCGTGACGATCGCTTCGATCTCTTCCAGCAGGTCCGGATGGGCCGCGATGATCAGGGAATTCGTCTGGTCATCGGAGGAGATGTTGACGGGCTTGTCGTTGCGCTCCTCCAGCGGCCGCTGGTTGTACTGGCGGTTGAGCGCGTTGGCGAGGTTTGCCGCATCGGCGGTGCGGAGTTGGAGGATGCGCAACGGGGGCATCTCCTTAGGTTCCATCACGTCCAGTCCCCGCACCAGGGCCTGGATGATGTCGTGCTGGTCGCGCTGGGCGGCGACGAGGATCGAATTGGTCCGCTCGATCGGCTCGAAGGTCGGAATGGGGCCGGCCCGCCCGCCGACCATGGTGAGATGGCTTTCCGCCAGGTCGCGAAGGAACTCCACCACTTCCGCAGCGTCGGCGTACTGCAGGGGAATCAGCCGCACATCCGGCGGCGGGCCGATCGTGCCTTTCAACTGATCGAGGATCGCCGCGAAGCGGAACATCGCCTCGTCCTCGGCCACCGCCAGCAGATTTCCGCCTTCCCGATCGACCTGGACGTCCACCGCGCGGGCGTCCGGATCGTCTTTCGTCTGATCCTGGTAAAGCTCAAGCGCCCGGTCCGCGATCTCCTGCGGATCGGCTCCGGTGATCTCGAAGACGCGCAGGGTGCGCGGAACCGGAACGGCCTGAAGATCCTTCAATACCTGCTCGGTCTGGGTGAAGGTGACTTCATCGCCGGCCACGATGAGCGTGCGCGACTTGGGCTCGGCCTGTATGAGAACATCCACCGGTTTGGAGCCGTCGGCCGGCTGCTCGCTGAGCACGCCTTGCCGGGAAAGCTCCATCAACGTGCGGGCGATCTGATCCGGATCGCCCCGGTCTATGTGATAGGTGCGGAGCCTTGCGGTGGGCGGCAGTTCCACCCGATCGAGCTGTTCGACCAGGGCTTCGAAGGAAGCCTTACGCTCGGCGGGGGCTTCGACTATCAGCGTGTTGGTCGCCGCGTCAGCGGAAACATACACATCGCGCGGCTGGCGGAGGTGAGGCATGGGCCGGCCCCGCCGATCCATGGGCATGGGCGGCTCGGGATAGAGCTTGTCCAGTGCCGCGGCCAGGTCCATCGCCCTGGCCCGTTGAAGCGCGAAGATCATCGTCTCTCGCTCGGCACCGGTCTCCCCGGCCCGGTTCACGCCGTCCACGAACTCCTTGATCTCGGCGAAGACATCCTCGTGGGCGGTGACGATGAGGGTGTTGGTGCCGGCGTCGGCGGAGATGTCCACCGGCTTGTCGCGGCGCTGCTCGGCCGGACGCGAGTCGTAGCGCTGACGGAGCATGGTTGACAGTTGCAACGCATCGGCCGCACGAACCTGAATCAGCTTCAGCGGCGGAAGCTCAGTCTGCTCGAAGGTGTCCAGATCGCGCACGTAGCGCTCGATCATCTGGTGCTGAATCGGCTCGGCGACCACGTATAGGCTGTTGGTCTGCTCGATGACCTCGATCTGAGGCTCGGGCACGGATCGGACGGGCTCGACCGGAGCGGTCCGGTCCAGCAGCTCAAGCAGTGGGGTGACCACCTCCGAGGCTCGGGCCTGGCGCAGGGCGATCATCCGCCCGGTCCGGGGCGGGGGAAGGAGGGGACGGGTTTCGGCCAGCGCCTGCTCGTACTTTCGCACTGCCTCCGTCGTGCCGGTCACAATGAGGTTGCCGGTCAGCTCGTCGAGGCGGGTGAGGGGACGCGGCAGATCGTCGGCGTCGTAGCCGGCGGCAAGCTGGTCGTACGTTTCCTCCACGCGCTGAAGGAGAAGATCCACCTGCTCCACGCCGGCGATGGTGATGACCCGGAACTGCACATCCGCGGGATCCGGCTTGTCCAGAGTTTCGATCAGCGATCCGATCGCCTCCAACTGCTCGGGCACGGCGGTGACCAGGAGCAGATCGAGTTCGTCGATCGGCTCGAAGGTCGGCTCGTGGAAGGTGGTGCCGTCACGCGGCTTGAGGAGCCGACCGGTGAGCGATTGCAGCGGGGCGACGAGGCGGGTGGGGCGTGCGTTGCGGATCGTGACGTGACGAGTCTCCCGGTCGATCACCGTATTGGATTCGATCATCCGCATGGCGCCGGCGAAACGATCCAGGGCCGCGGCCGAGCCGATCATGGTCAGCACACGGTTCTCTTCATCCAGTTCCAGGCTGAGGGCGAATTGCGGATCGTCACCGTCGACCTGACGATCGTACAGGTCGCGGGTGCGTTGCAGCAGCGCGGCGGGCTCGGGGGAAGTCAGTCGCAGCAGGCGCACCTGTCTGTCGACCTTAACCGGCGTGTCGAGCACCGGCACGATGGACCTGACCGCCTCCACATCGCCGGGCAAGCCGGCCACGATCAGCGACCGGCCGTCCGGGCCGGGCAGAAGCCTGGTCATGTTCTGCTGGCGGCGATTGAGAAGCCCCTGCAGTGCGCGGCTCATGGCTTCCGGCCGAGCGTGCCGAAGGGCGATGACCGTGATCTGCCGATCCTGATCGGCCGCGGCGGCCGAATCGACCGGACCATCGATCTCATCAAGCAGCAACGCGGCTTCGGCGACCTCGATATCCGAACCGATCACCGTGAGCCGGCCGGTATCCTCAAGCGGCAAAAGGGTGGGGCGCTTGTCTTCGGGCAGGTGCTTATAGAGAAGGCTGAGCAGTCTGACCGCCTCGGCCGGGGCCAGCCGTGACAGCGCAAACGTCCGCGTCGAGCGCGACTGCGCTCCGGAGGGAACATCCAGCAGGTCGATGGTCTCGGCCAGCTTCTCGATCCGCGCTTCCTGGCCCTTTGCGATGATGGAGTTGGTGCGCTCGTCGAAGGAGATGTTGAGACCGGACATCTCCTGTTCCTGGATCTTCTGGGGCTTGTTCTGCTTGTCCATCACGATCTTCTCGACCGTCCTGGACAGCAGGGCCTTGAGTGGCTCCATGAGATCCTTGGCCTTGGCGTGCTTGATGACGAAGATCCTGATAGCGCCTTCCGGATCCTCGCGATCGAGCTCTTCGATGATCCTGACCAGGCGGCGAACCTGCGCCGCGGTCTCTGTGATGACCAGCGCGTTCTGCTCTTCGAGCGCGGCGACCGATCCGTAGGACGCGACCATCTGCGCGAGCTTCTCCGCCATCGGGCCGGCGAGTGCCAGATCCAGGGGGCGCACCACGGTGATGATCTGATCGTCGGTTACTTCGGCGGGGATTATGCCGGTGAAGGTGGGGATATCCTCCTTCTGCATCTCCGTGAGCTTCTGGAGATACAGCATGTCATCGTCGACGCGAAGCATCACTCCCTTGGACTGCAGGATGATGTTCAACACCTTCAGCGCTTCGGAGCGGGTGTAGATCTCCGGCGAGATGTAATCGAGCGTACCCTCCGGCGGCGGGGCTTCCCACACCACGGGCAGACCGGTAGTGCGCGAGAAGAAGCCGATGACCTGCTCGAAGGTCGCGCCCTTGAAGTTGAAGGTGATGTTTCGCAGCTCGCCGGTGGGGGCTGAGGCCGACGTTTCAGCCGCCCCTCCCGAAGCGCCATCCGAGGATTGGGCTATGGTCGGCTCCGCCGGAACGAGTGCGGCCAGCGCGGCTGCCAGCGCAAGGGGGGCACCCAACAGATTGATATGCATCCTGCATCCTCCACAACATGTGTGGTCAGGCTCCGCCTGATGCGCGTAGTTTACGGATTCAGGGCCGATCTGTCGTTGAGATTTCTGCCCGCCTGCACCAGGAAGTGGCGATCATCGATGCGAAACACGGCCGAATCGCCCCTCAGGGAGGCAAAAACGGCCTTTCCGATACTCTGCCCGACCCTGAGGATGCGCGTCTCGCCGGTGGAAGAATTCCGCAGCCAGACCTCCTCGCCGGCCTGACTTTGCGCCACTCCCGTCACCACCCATTGCTCGTAGGGAAACTCCGGCGGGGACGGCGGGGGCGAAGGTGCCGCCTCCGGGGCGGCGGGAGGCGGAGCAGGCCGCGGGGGCCGCAGGCGAAACGGATTGGATTCCACCAGCGATGCCAGCCGCTGAAATCGGCTGCGGTCATAAGCCGCTGGCGCAGCCTCCGCCGGCGAACGACCGGGCAGGTAGAGCGTGGTGAGCCGAACTGTGAAGCCGAATCGCTCACCATTGTCTTTCGGATCCAGCTTCAGATAATCGATGCGCTTCAGCCACGGCTCGGCCTCGATGCGATCGACAAGCTGCATCACCTGTGCGAAGCTCCCTTCGCCGGAGATCCATCCGTCCAGCTCGACCAGATCGATCTCGTCGCGCAGCGCATCCCAGGATGCGCTGCGTGGGAATGCCCTGCGCGCGGGCGACTGCCTGGACGACCGCGAGCCGGTTCCCACCGTCGCTCCGGCAACCTTGACCGTTTCGGCAATGCGATTCAACCGCTGTCGCAGGTGGGCGTCGACCTCTTCTTTGTCGCTTCCGAGAGTTCGGTCGGCATAGGAAGTCAATTGCCGCTCAAGGGCCGGCATGTCGTCGAGGCGGTTCCGTGACTTATCTACGGCGGCCTGCGCGTCAGCGATCTGCCCGACGAGGTCGCGGCGGGGACCGAAGAATACCGCTTCTGCGCCGCTCCACAGGAGGAGGCATGCGATAAGCAGCGCAACCAGCGCACCGGCGATCATCATCGGCCGGGGGGTCATGAAGCGCCCCCTTCCCCCCCGGAGCTTCCGGTTGCATCGCCGGCGTTCTGTTCACCCTCGATCGGCGGCGCGCTTTCCACGGACTGAAGGCGATACTTGAACCCGAACGGCAATCGCCTGCCTCCCTGGGCGTCGGTGCCGCTGGAACTGGTCACGTACCACTCGGTTCGGACCAGCGCTTCGCGGAGGGCGTCGGCGGTTGCCCGGTCCTTCGCCTCGCCGTCCACGAGGATCGCCAGCTCCTTGGGGGCGGACCATTTGTTGCCGGCGGCGGCCCGGTCGTATTTGACTCCGCGAAAACTCAGCGACCCGGTCCACGAATCGAGCACTACTTCATTGGCAGGCGGCAGGATCTCGTTGAGGAACCGCAGATGGGCCGTCCAGTCCGCGCGGGCCGTCTCCCACTGTCTGAGATGTTCCAGCTTCGCCCCGTCGCGCTGGTAGCGATAGTCATCGGTCGCCAGCCCGGCCCTCTGGCTTCGCAGATACTCAAGATCGGTGCGGAGGCCGCGGAGATGAAGCTTGCCCATCGTCCAGGCGGCCACGATCAGAACCAGGACCGCGCCGACGGCGATGAGGGCTCGGCGCCGCTTCTGCCCGGCGATGTCCGGCCCCCGGCGCGGATGGGCGAAGTCGATGGTCGGCAACTCGAGCACCGGCTCCAGCAGGAGGCCCGCGAGCGGCCAGAGACGATCCATGACGTTGTCCTGGGCCTCCACCAGCGGGTGAGAGTCGAGGATCTCCGTATTGACCTTGAGCATCTCACCGATGGGCCGGGCCGTCTGCTCGCTCACCAGACGATCGCCTATCACCACTGCGCTGCTCACTTCCGAAGTTTCCTCGACGATGCGGTAGCTCATCCAGGTGCGGCGGGTTTCGGTGATGACCGATTCGGCGATCGCCCCGGTCTCGGTCAATCCGGAAGCTTCCGCGGCGCGTGAGAAGCGCACGATTCCGCCGGAGACGATGCAGAACTCCACGGACTCGCCGGTGATGTCCACGGCGAGGACGGTCTCGGCGGGATCGCTGCCCAGGCTTCGGAGTAGAGCGGCCGATCCCATCGCGCGGAGGGAGATGCGCCCGATCTCCAGGCCGGCAGCCGCGGCCACCCGCCGCGTGCGCTCGAGCACCTCCTCCGGCACCGCCACCGCCAGGACGGTGGTGCCGGCTTCCGTATGCTCGACCGGGACATAGTCGATCACCGCATTCTCGGCGTCGAAGGGAAGCTCCCGCTTCAGAGCCAGCCGCGTCATCTGCGGCAGTTCCACGTCATCCGTGCTGGGCAGCATCATCCGCTTCAGCCCCACGTGCTCGCGGGCCAGGGCGAAGATCGCTTCGCCCCGGGGGAAGCCGGCGGACCTGAGGCACTCGCCCACCCAGCCGCCCAGCGCTTCGGCGTCACCGACATCCAGTCCTTCCGGCATGTCCTCCACCAGCACCTGCCGGATTCGGATCGTGCTCCGCTGCGGAGAGGCCAGAACCGCCCTCAGCCGGCGCCGTCCGATGTCGATCGCGATTGCGTGGTTTGAGGCCATCAAGGTCCTTGTTCGATGCTCACATCATCCTACACGGTGCGGGGATGGATCAAGAAGACAAGTGAGGGGAGGTGTCAGTGTTTGAGAATCGGGAAGCCGCAAGCGGCGAGAATCAGCGGCCAAACCGCCAGCGACCGATGCGGTTGCGAGTGTCGGGATCCGCAGACTCCTCGGGATCGGTGGTGGTTGCGCCGCCCGCCGGCAGCGTGTCCGCTTCGGCCGCGTCTAGTCCCTTCTCATCGGCGAAGTCCTCGTTCAGATCGTCCATCGTCATGACATCGTCGAAACCCGCTGGTTCGTCTAAGTCGAGACCGAAGTCCGGGTCGTCTTCGGACTCCGGTAACTCCGTATCTTCGATATCGTCATATCCGCCATCGGGAAGGATCTGCTCGTCCTCCGGCGAAGCGGCCGGCATGGCGGAGGCCAGCAGGGCCGCGGTCTGGAGCATGGTGATGTCGCGCAGGTAAGCGACCCGCGCCCGGGGAGCGGCCAGATCGATCACCGCCTCGTAGATTACCGGGTTCGTCAGCGGCCCATCGGGCTCATCAGCATCAACCTCGCCCGCGGCGATGCGCAGGCGGTACGTCCAGGATCGGGTGGTGATGCGGCCGGCCAGGTCGTCGTAAGCCTCCGGCTCCACGATCCCGAAAACGGCGGGCCAGGCGATGGTGGCGATTTCATCCGGTGACAGGTCGCGCCTCACATCGACAATCTGGTTCGCCTGCTCCGGAGTAAGGCCCGGCAGGGCCAGCAGCGCTTCCAGCGGGGCGGTGTTGATGTCCAGCCGGCCGAAGTGATACTCACCGGCCTCGGTGGTGAAGGCGTCGATGATGTTCGGCCAGTCTTCGGGCGGAACGTTCATTGAACGAAGGACCTGGAAGATCGTCGCATCGCTCTGGAACTTCGTGCCGACGTCAAAGACCTGCTTGAGTATCCGGGATGCCTCCGGGCCGAAGCGATCCTCGACCCGTCGTCCCAGCTCGTCGGACCATTCGACATTGAGGTTTATGCGTCTCGCGCCATTGCGCTGGATGGCGGGCTCGAAGGCATAGACCGTCACCACATCTGCCAGGCCGCGCGGCGCATCATCACCGAGACGGTCTGCGATGCGCTCGAGGATGTCGCCCTCTTCGAGCTGCGCTTCGTCCATGATCGTCAGCTCGTCGATCGGGCCATACAGGATCTCGGCCGTCACACCATCCGCTCGCAGCAGCTCCGCCACGGACTGGAAAGGCCGGCCCAGCGTCTGATCACGGCAGGCGATGATGACCTGGGCGGTCGGTTCCTCCACCAGCCCGGTGGCCACCAGCGCGGCTGCGTCAGCGGTGTTCAGATCCAGCCGGCCCGCTTCGGGAATTAGCCGCAGCCCGCCGGGCCCCAGCGGCAGAAGGCGGACAATGCCCAGGCGCGGACCGGTCTCGTAGATCTCGTACTGGCTGTCCAGCCGGGGCGGTTCGCCATCAAGTATGCGATCACGCTGATCATCGAGTCTGCTCATCACCGCCTGCACGCCGGAGACGGCCAGGGCCCGGGATTGGGCGGCGTCGGCGACGGCCGCGGCGGCGGTTACATCCGCTTGTGATAAGAAAAGGAGGCTGGTCGCCACCAGCAGCGCACCGCCACCGATCACCAATACGGCGATCAGCACGAACGACCGGCGCTGGACATCAACCCGCCGGCGCATCGTCACCCTCCTCCCCCGCATCGGGAATAACTATGACTCGCACGCGATCGGGCGCCGGCTCATCGAAGAACTCGATGTCGCTGACCTCGGCGTATTCCGATTCGTCAAAGCCCGCTTCGGCGTCGAAAGTCAGGCGATCAGGAGGGAACTCGTCTTCGGTTGCGGTGAAACCGGCTTCAAGCTCTTCGGTGATCTCACCCGGCCAGGGATGGAACCATACGGCCACCTCGACCGCCTGCGGCAGCGCGCCGGCGCTGCGGCTGTCGAAGGAATCGCGCCAGGTGTTTCCATCGTGAAAGCGGAAGCGCACCTTGTATAGCGAGCCGCCCAAGTTGTAAGAACCGCTGGCGGACGCGGAGCGCGAATCCCCGATCACGCCGCGCGAGGCCTGGATTTCGCCCGTGCCGGAGGTGAAGCGGTATTCGGCGAACTGCAGATCGGCCAAGGCGGCCGAATCGTCCGGGCCGCGCTGGGCCAGACCCGCGGCGACGTTGCGGGTAAGCACGCGTATCGACGTCTCATCGCCGCTCAGCCCCGCCCCCGCACTGGAATCGCCTGCCACGCAGCAGAGCAGGTCCGATTCCAACCGCTCGATGAGCATCGTCGCCGTCCGATTCCGCTCAGATGCTTCCAGCACGCTGGCCCGGGTGTCCAGCAGGTTGAAGAGGAAGCCGTACATCACCCCCACCAGGCCGATGATGAGGGCGATGGAGACCAGCACCTCAAGCAGGGTGAACGCTCGGTGCTTCATGGGCCTGCCTCCGGGAAGCCGGTTGAATCGCCAGCGCCGGGCAGGCCGCGCAGCATGTCGTCCATCTCGTACTCCTCCTCCGCTTCCTCGCGCAGCCTGATCAACTGCCGAAGAGTAAAGCTGACGGGGTTCTCGGCGCCTGCGAACTCATCGACGGGCTCTTCGGTCACGGTCAGCTCTATCAGGGAAAGACCTGTGAATTCCGAGCGGGTGGTGGTGACGTCAAAGACCCATTGTCTAGCGCCAATCTCATAAAGAGATGATTCGTCGAAGCCCGCTTCCGCCAGCGATCCCACCGCTTCCCGTCCCTCGCCGCGCAGATCGGCGAGGGTGATGAGGTCGGCCTCAAGCTCGGCCAGCTTCGAGCGGGCAAGATCCACCGCGTACGCTTCACGCCGGGAGCGGTCCAGAGCATTGATAACGCTGGTTACCGCCCGCAGGGCGAAGGTGGCGGCCCCCACGAAGATGGCGATCGAGACGAGGATCTCCAGAAGCACGCCACCGGTCCGACTGCTGCGGCTGATCGTGAAACAGAGACTGTCGATCGAGAAGCGTGACATGCGAATCGGCCGTGGCGGTTACCGCTCCATTTCCCCCGGCGCTTCCGGAAAAACATCAGTAAACGGCGAATCCTCCGTTCCGGGCGATTCCTCCGCCAGGTCCTCCCGCGCCTGCGACTCACCGACCAGGTCATCATCCTGTATCTGCGGCAGGCCGCTCCAGGGGTTGACCGTGAGCCTCTCAAGGTGATCGTTCCTGTCCCACAGCCAGGCGGGCTCGCAGATCAGGGCCGACCCGTCGGGCAGGAAGACCGCCAGGCGGATGGTGACCGGATCGTCATCTTCTTCAGCCGGCATCGGTTCGACAGGGGGAGAGAAACCCTCACCCCACGACTCTTCCTCGAACTCGGACCACTCCGCCAGGAGTCCTTCAGCCCCGTCCGGCGGCGCGGAACTGAGCCGAATACCTGCGGGCAACGCCCGCAGCGCCCAGCCCTCGTGGATCAGGCCGGCCGTATTCTGTTCTTCATCCCATTCGAGACTGTAATAACCGGTTTCCTCGCCTTCCTCGTCTCCGGCGATGCCTTCATTGGAGGGCCAATCTGACGGATCGCCTTCGCTCATCTCTCCGGGCTGGAAGATCCTCGCCTCCAGCCGCGCGGGGGGGAAACGATACAGAACCTCAACCGTCCGCCCGGTGGCCTGGGCGTGAGCGCGAGCGAGCAGCAGATGGCTGGTGGTGAGCTCGACCGCCGATTCGAAGCGACGTTCGTCGAGCTGACCCATGATCGCGGGCAGGGAAAGGGCGCCCAGCGCCAGCAGCAGGGCGATGGCGATCAGCAGCTCCAGCAGTGTAAACCCGCGCCTGGGCATGGGTGGCGCGCCGGGCCGGTCAGGAACCGACTTCGCCTTCCCCGGTGTCAAAGTCCTCGAACTCTTCCATCACCTCGCCTTCCTCATCGAGGAATCGATGGTGGTTGTTGATGTCGTCGTCGGTGTCTTCTTCGCCGTCTGGTCCCATGGAGATGATGTCGTAGGGCGCACCTTCGCGGATCTCGCTGGGAGCGCGGTAGATCCACTCGTTGTCCCACTTGTCGAACGGACAGGCCGTCTCGAGGAACCTGGACCATTTGGCCTCGTCTTCCTCATCTTCCAATGTGTCGGGACTCCACAGGACGGCCAGCCCTTCCTCCTCGGTGGGATAACGGTCCATCTGGAGGCGGAACAGATCCAGGGCACGTTTGAAGTCGTCCATCTGGATCTTGGTCACATCCACATCCGCCTTCTCCTTGGCCGGCAGGAGGCTGACCACCACCAGCCCGCCCAGGGTGAGCATGATGGCGATCACGATGAGCAATTCGATCAGCGAGAAGGCTCTGCGAACACGTCGGTGGTCTTTCCAGTTTCCAGTCACGGTGCACATCCTTCGTCATTGCGGCCGGCTTTGTCCGGACCACGCCCGAACCGAGCCGCCACCTCGATCATCGACCCATCTTCACTTCCGCCAACACGATACCGCATTCGGCGGGCCGACACCCGCGTTTTTTGCCCTCCGGCGGCAGTCATCGCGGATCGCGATGTCAAACGGCGCTCTTCCTGATCGGTAAAACCCGCCTCTGGCCCAAAAAGATCACCTCCCCGCCCGGATCAGGCGGCTGTTCCCTATACTCGCCGCCTTTCCCGAGGAAAACCGCCGTAACAGCACTTGGGAGATCCGAATGCAACGATCCATCACTGCGGCTTGGACTGGTCTGGCCCTGGTTCTTCTCACGGGTCAAGCGAGCGGCGGCACCGAATGCGATTCGCTCGCCGAAATGGAGCAGGAAGTCAGCGAGCTGCGCTGCCTCGTTCAAGAACTGCGTGTACAGCGCCGCGACACTTGGCTGACCGAGAGGCGGAGCCAGGAGATTCGCGCACTGGTGGGGGATGTTCTGGCTGACGCCGATACCCGCGCCTCCCTCCAGAGCCAGGGCGTCAGCGCCGGGCGCGACAGGTACTTCTTCATCGCCAGCGCCGATGGGAGCTTCCGGCTCAACCTGCTGGGACAGGTGCAGACCCGCTACGTCCTGAGCCTGCAGGATGGTGAAGGGGATATCGACTCGACGCGCGGCGGGTTCGAAGTGTCTCGATCCCGCTTCGGCTTCATCGGGCACGTGGTGGATCCGGGCTGGAAGTACGTGCTGTGGGCGGGGTGGACCGCCGGCGGCCGCTCCGTGCTCATCGATGCATCGATCAGCCGGGATCTGGGCGGCGGCTGGAGCGTACAGGCGGGGCAGTTCAAGCTGCCCGTGTGGAAGGAATGGCTCATTTTCGAGGGGTTTCAGCAGTTCATCGAGCGGTCGCTGTTGAACAGCCGCTACGGCGGCCTGGCCGCGCAGGGGATCGCCATCGAATACCGATCGGATTCGGTGTATCTGAAGGCGGCGTACAGCGATGGGGGGCGGACGTGGTTCACCGAGTGGTCCGAAGGTCCGGCCGGGGCCGCCGGCCCGCTGCCGTGGCAACTATCCAACGAGTACGCGCTGAGCGCCCGGGCTGAATGGCTCGTGAAAGGTCCGCGCGGCGCATACTCCGAATGGGAGAGCTGGGTGGATGAAGAGCCGATGCTGGCGCTGGGCGCGGCCGCTCACGTGCAGCGAGGCGAGTTCGGAACCGCAGATGATGAAACCGAACTCATTCAATGGTCGATCGACGCATCGGCGGAGTTCGGCGGGGTCAACATTTTTGCCGCCCTCATCGGAGCACACGTTGACACTAGCACGGCGGATCGTGATGAATGGGGGCTTCTCGTGCAGGGCGGCTGGTTCCTCAACGAAGACTGGGAGGCGATCGCACGATTCGAATACGGCGACCTGGACGGGGCGGGCACGGTGAGCGACGAACTGATGATCCTGACCGCGGGCGTCAACCGGTTCTGGTCCCGGCATGCGCTGAAGTGGTCGACGGATCTCGGTTATGCATTCGAGCCGGTGGATTCCGCCTGGAGCGGGACCGGGGCCGGCTGGCAGACCGACAGTGCCGGCGACGACGGTCAGATCGTCATCCGCAGCCAGCTTCAACTGCTCTTTTAGTCCGGTCCGGGCAGGATGTGCCGCGCCGCGCGGCGGCGGGAGCTTGCAGGCGAAGAGCGACAGGCGTAAACCCTTTATCCGGCGTGATTTATATCGACCGCCCGGCCGATCGCCACCCGGGACAACGCTCCTCTCACAGTTCTACGACACGGTCAAATGGACCCCCCGCCGCCCCCGAACGACTTGGCGGATGACGCGCTCATCGGTTG
Source organism: Phycisphaerales bacterium (assembly GCA_020345805.1). Lineage (GTDB taxonomy): Bacteria > Planctomycetota > Phycisphaerae > Phycisphaerales > SM1A02. The sequence goes on from CP070772.1 coordinate 1,508,905, forward strand.
ATCGGCGCGTCGGCGCCGCGAGGGTTAAGTCCGTCACTGAAACAGTCGATGCCCGGTATTGATTGCCGTCGATTACCGACCGCGCCGAAGGTGCGTCGCCCTCGGCGGGTCCGGTCAATTCAGGCCGTATGGATGCGGGCAGATTCTGTATCGAGATGCGTTCTGCGCGGTTTTCTGTGCGGGGAGCAGCGCTAAGATACGGGACTCGCGCTCGCGACCGCATCGCGTCCGGAGGTCCTATTTCCCGTGACCAGAATCCTGTGGGAAGGCCCGCAGTGTTCGTTTCCTGAAAAGTTGAATTCGCCAAGGGAGCCCTACTGATGACCCAAGCCCAAGACAGTTCGACCGCCCAAGCCGTCGCCGAGGAGCAGCTGTTCAATCCGCCCGCCGGATTCGCCGCCTCCGCCGGTGGCCCGCACATGAAGTCGATGAAGCAATACCAGGAGATGTACCAGCGCTCCATCGACGATCCGGAAGGCTTCTGGGCCGAGGTGGCCGAGGATTTCCACTGGTTCAAGAAGTGGGACAAGGTCCGCGAGTTCAACTACAACATCAAGAAGGGACCCATCTCCATCAAGTGGTTCCTCGGCGCAAAGACCAACATCACCTACAACTGCCTTGACCGCCACCTCGACACCCGCGGCGATCAGACCGCGATCATCTGGGAGGGCAACGAGCCCACCGAGGACTGCAAGATCACCTACCGCCAGCTTCACACCGAGGTGTGCAAGTTCGCCAACGTGCTCAAGGCCAACGGCGTCAAGAAGGGCGATCGCGTCTCCATCTATCTGCCCATGATTCCGGAGTTGGCGATCTCCATGCTCGCCTGCGCCCGGATCGGGGCGATTCACTCCATCGTCTTCGCCGGGTTCAGCGCCGATTCCCTGGCCGACCGCATCGTCGATTCCACCTGCACGACGGTGATCACCGCCGACGGGACTTTCCGCGGCAGGAAGCCGGTCAACCTCAAGGAGATCGCCGACGAAGCGATCGAGAAGGCCAACACCCAGATGGGCGGCAAGAAGGTCGACAACGTCTTCCTGGTCAAGCGGGCCGGTGACGCCATCGAGCACAGCTTCGTGGAGGGGCGCGACAAGTGGTGGCATGACGAGATGGCCAACGCCAGCTCCGACTGCCCCTGCGAGGAGATGGACGCCGAGGATCCCCTCTTCATCCTCTACACCTCCGGCTCCACCGGAAAGCCCAAGGGCGTGCAGCACACCGTGGGCGGATACATGGTCTATACCGGCTTCACCCACAAGTACGTCTTCGATTACCACGAGGGCGACATCTACTGGTGCACCGCCGACATCGGCTGGGTGACCGGGCACAGCTATATCATCTACGGCCCGCTCGCCAACGGCGCGATCACCACCATGTTCGAGGGCATCCCGACCTATCCGGACGCCGGTCGCTTCTGGGATGTGGTCGACAAGTACCAGGTCAACCAGTTCTACACCGCCCCCACCGCGATCCGGGCCCTGATGTCCGCGGGAGCCGAGTTCCCCGCCAAACGCGACCTGTCTAGTCTCAGGCTCCTGGGTTCGGTGGGCGAGCCCATCAACCCCGAGGCGTGGCTGTGGTACCACAAGCACGTCGGACACGAGCGGTGCCCGATCGTGGACACCTGGTGGCAGACGGAAACCGGCGGCATCCTCATCACCCCGCTTCCCGGCTGCACCCCGCTCAAGCCCGGTTCCGCGACCTTCCCCTTCTTCGGGATCAAGCCCGTGATCATCGAGAGCGAGACGGGCAAGGTCATCGAGGGCAACAACGTCAGCGGCGTGCTCGCCATCTCCGAGCCGTGGCCCGGCACGATGCGCACCGTTTACGGCGATCACCATCGCTTCGAGGACACCTACTTCCAGATGTATCCCGGCTACTACTTCACCGGCGACGGCTGCAAGCGCGACGCTGACGGGTACTACTGGATCACCGGCCGGGTGGATGACGTCATCAACGTCTCCGGCCACCGCATGGGAACCGCCGAGGTCGAGTCGGCGCTGGTGGCCCATCCCAAGGTCTCCGAGGCCGCGGTCGTCGGCTTCCCGCACCCGATCAAGGGACAGGGCATATACGCCTATGTCACCCTCAACGCGGGCGAGGAATACGTTGACGAGCTCAAGAAGGAACTCGTCGCCCACGTCCGCAAGGAGATCGGCCCCATCGCCTCCCCGGACGTGATCCACTGGGCGCCGGGCCTGCCCAAGACCCGCTCGGGCAAGATCATGCGTCGGATCCTGCGGAAGATCGCCGAGGACGCCGCCGACCAGCTCGGCGACACCTCCACCCTCGCCGATCCCTCCGTGGTCGAGAACCTGCTGGCCGAGAAGGATAAGATGGACGCGGCGAAGTAACCCCTCGCGTGCATCTTCGAAAAGACCACCCCCAAGCCCCGGGAGAGCTTTCCCGGGGCTTTTTCCTGCGCCTCGTGTAACATGCCCTTACAACCTCAACGCGCAGAGCCCTCGCCATGACCGATTTCGACTGGTCGTTCCCGTATCCCTCCCAGCGCATGCCGGTGTTTGCCCGCAATGCCGTGGCCACCTCCCAACCGCTGGCGGCGATGGCGGGGATCGAAATGCTCAAGCAGGGCGGCAACGCGACGGATGCGGCCGTCGCCACCGCCATCACCCTCACCCTCGTCGAGCCCACCTCCAACGGCATCGGCTCCGACGCCTTCGCCCTCATCTGGGCCGGCGGAGGGCTGCACGGAATCAACGCCTCCGGCCGATCGCCCAAGGGGCTGACCGCCGAGCGCTTTGCAGGTAAGAAGCAGATCCCCTATTACGGCTGGCACGGCGTGACCGTCTCCGGGGCCGTCTCGGCCTGGGTGAAGATCTCAAAGCAGTTCGGAGCCCTGCCCTTCGAGAAGCTCTTCGAGCCGGCCATCCGCTATGCACGCGACGGCTTCCTCGTCTCGCCCCAGACCGCCTACTACTGGAAGCGATCGTTCGATCGATACACCGAATTCAAGCCGTGGAACGCCACCTTCGCCCCCGCCCCCGGAAATAGACCCCCAGGAATCGGAGATCAGTTCAAGAGTGAAGACCACGCCCGCACCTACGAGCTGATCGCGGCCACCAGAGGCGAAGCGTTCTATCGCGGCGAGCTTGCCGAGAAGATCGCCGCCTACGCAAAGGAAACCGGCGGGCTAATCACCGCCGACGATCTCGCCGCACACCAGGCGCTTGATGTGCGCCCGATCTCGATTGACTACCGCGGCTACACGCTCAACGAGATTCCGCCCAACGGCCAGGGGCTGATCGCCCTCATCGCATTGGGAATCCTGCGCAATCTCGATATCGCTTCGCTGCCGCCCGATTCGCCCGACAGTCCGCATCTGCAGATCGAGGCGATGAAGCTGGCGTTCGCCGACGGCCGGCGATTCATCGCCGACCCGGACTGGATGGATGTCGATGTCGCGCATCTGCTGGATGAGGCATACCTCGCCGAGCGCGCGAAGCTGATCAACCCCAAACGCGCCGGCAATCCGAAGCACGGCACCCCTCTGCCGGGCGGGACGGTCTATCTCACCGCCGCCGACGCCGAGGGGAACATGGTTTCTTATATCCAGTCCAACTACACCGGCTTCGGCTCGGGCATCGTAATCCCCGGCACGGGGATCGCCCTCCAGAACCGCGGCTGCTGCTTCACGCTCGAAAAGGGCCATCCCAACCAGGTCGGCGGAGGCAAGCGGCCTTATCACACCATCATCCCCGGATTCGTCACGAAGGACGGCAAGCCGGTGATGAGCTTCGGGGTGATGGGCGGTTACATGCAGCCGCAGGGCCATGCCCAGGTGATGGTGCGGATGTTCGATTACAACCAGAACCCCCAGGCCGCCCTGGATGCGCCGCGCTGGCAGATCGGAACCGGGCGAGAAGTTAATATCGAGCCCGGGTTCGAGCCGGCCGTGTATGAAGACCTTCGATCGCGCGGCCACGATGTAACCATCGCCGACGCCCGCACGGTGGCCCACGGCCGGGGACAGATCATCTACCTGCTCAAAGACGGCTACTGCATCGCGTCCGACCAGCGCAGCGACGGCCAGGCGGTGGGATTCTGACACGAAGTCCATCGAAGCGCGGCACGAGGTGGCGTGGTCTGGAGCGCCCCCGGAAGCGGAAGGCCACGCGGCGTGCGGCAGCGCAGTGCGAATCGCGAAGCGGCAAGCCGCAGCTGCGCGATCTTTGTTCTTCTACTTCAGCGCCGAACTCATCCGCAACATCGGCACCACCAGGGCGATGAAGATGAACAACACCATTCCCGCCAGCATCAGGAGCAGGGCCGGCTCCATGAGGCGGATGAACACCGTCATCATGCGGTCGACGCGCTTCTCGATCGTTTCGGCGATGGTGAGCAGCACTTCGGGCAGGTTGTTGGCCGACTCACCCACGCTGATCATCTCGATCACATCCTCGGGGAACATGCCGCTGTCGGCCAGGGGCTGAGCGAGCGTCTCGCCGGCGCGAACCGCTTCGATCGCTTCATCCACCGCGGAAGCCAGCAGCACGTGACCGGTCGCATCGCGGCTGATCTCCATCGCGGGAAGAAGCGGGATTCCGTTCTCCAGCAGCGTGCCGAGAATGCGGGCGAAGCGACCGACGGCAATCGACTGAACGAGCGGCCCCAGCCTGGGCGTGCTGAGTTGCCACCGCGCCACCGCCTGACGCACCGCTTTGCGCTTACGCAGCCATAACAGCAATACCACTAGCGCTGCCAGTAGCAGCAGCAGAAGCCACCAGTAACTCGTCAGCAGCGCCGAAGCGCCCAGGAGGATCTTCGTCGGCAGGGGAAGCTCGATCCGCGCATAAAACTTCTCGAACTTCGGCACAAAGAACAGCAGGGCGAAGATGACGATCCCGATGCCCACGGTGACGAGCACGGCGGGGTAGATCAGGTTGCCGATCACCTTGCCCCGCATGTCGGCCTGCTTCTCCAGGAACGTGCCCATCCTCCCCAGCACGGGCTCGAGGAACGCGCCGGCCTCGCCGGCACGGATCATGGCAACTTGGATGGGCGGGAACATGTCGCCGTGAGCGCTCATCGAATCAGCGAGTCGCGCCCCGTCGGCGACGTCGTCGGCGATTTCGTTCATCACCGCCGCCAGGCGTGGGTTGGCCTTGCTCCGCCCCAGCAGGCGCAGGCCGCGCAGCAGCGGCACGCCCGCCCGCAGCAGATCGGATAGCTGGTGATACGCCGTGGCGAGATGGCGGGTGGTGACCCGGCGTCGGAACCGCGTCCGCTCCTGCACCTCCTGCACCTGCACGGGAGCCAGCTCGCGGGTCTGCAGCTCCGTCAGCACCGCCTCCTCGCTCAGGCCGGCGAGCGTGCCGGTCACGCGCTTTCCCGCCGCATCCCGCGCGATGTAGGTGAAGTTCGCCATGCCCGGGCCATTCTACCGTCCCTGCCGCTGCGGACCGACGTCGCGGCTCGACCAGCTCGGGAGGTTCTTCCCGGTCATGTCTGGCGCAGGCTCTCGGCCATCGCGGCCGCCGCTTCGGGGCCGGTGAGCAGGCGCTTTCCCACCGAAGGTGTGCCGAACAGCGCCACCGGCTCGAATCCGCCGCCCTCCACCGCCAGGGTGAGGATGTCATCGGCCGAGAGCGTCGGCATCCCGCCCCGCCGGGACAGCTCGAATCTGATCCCGCCGATTCCGTCGTATGCGCGATAGATCACCTCCGTGCAAACGAGGCGATCGGCGGTGAAGAAATCGAAATCGAAGTTGTAGAGCTTGCCTTCGTGGGACACGGCCTGGGAGATCGCCTCGGCGATCTGGCGAGTCGTCAGGCGGGGCCGGATCACCGCCAAAGCGTCGACGGTGATCGTCTCCTGCAGGCGCCGGAAGAGCACGCCGTCCTTTTTCGCTTCCAGTACCCGCTTGGGCTTGACCCATCGGGCGGCGTGCTCGGGGCTGATTCTAAGAGGAAGTTGCGACCGGGTGGAAGGCGGACCGATGTGCAGGGCCGCGTGCGGCCAGTACCCGGGCAGGAAGAGATTGCTCAGAACCTGGTCGTGGCGGGCAATGATCACATCGCCCGGTAGCAGAAGCTTTCTCAACTGGCGGCGCACCGGACCGGTCATGCGATCGGTATGGAAGGGGTTGGCGACGTCGGCGATGACGCAGCCGCACGCTTCGAGTATGCCGAAGAGCATCTGCTGGCAGGCCGAGGCCCGGCGCCAGCGCCAGGAGTGCCAGCGATAGCGCAGACGGGCCTTGACGTACTCGCCCATGTCCACCTGAAGAGACGGCTCGGCCTCCTTCAGGTACTCAAGCACGGTCCGCATCTGCGGATTTTCGTTCAGAGCGTTGATCTCGGCCCGGTGGTCGTCGGCGAATCGTACCGCATCGGAGAGGTGGTATGCGTTAACGGGGCTCGTCAGTGATCTGTAGACCGCGGTGTACTGCTTGCGTGGAATGCGCAGGCGTTCATCGGGCTCGTTGAGCTTGCGCTGCACGATCTTGTCGGTGGCGAAGTCGAAGACCAGGAAGCGTGCGGCCCGAACCAGCAGGCACGCAGCGGTGTAGGCGATCACGAAGAACTGCAACTGATCGGCGGGACTGATTTGCGGCCGGCCCTCCAGGGCGAACGGCCGCAAGTCGTTGATGACCTCCAGCAGGCCGGTGCGTGCGGTGAGGTAGCGGGCGTACCAGAGGCGCAACTGCTCGTCATCCCTGGGGGTAAAGACGCCCCGGCGGGCCGCCTCCCGGGCGATCCGGTAGGCCTCATCCCTGCTTTCCAGCCGCGAAACCGCCGGGGCGAGGCTCTCGATCGCGCGCACGGAGTTCGTGATGATTGCCTGCGCATCCACGACAACAGGATAGCGAGCGCCGGCACGAGCATTAAGGCCCTGCCCGTGCCGGGAGTTGAATCAGCGCCCGCTCCTCATCCGATATCGCCGTTTCCGCGGCGCCCGAGCGGTTCGATATGGACGAGCACATCCTCGACCTCGGGCATCTTCTTCCGCACGGCATCTTTGACGCGGTGGGCCAGGTCGTGTGCGTCGTTGACGGACATCGCCGGCTCGACCTCGATGTGCATGTCCACCCAGTAACTTGTGCCGCTCTTGCGGGCGCAGACTTTCTCCACATCGCCCACGTCCTTGACCGCGACGGCGATTCTGCGGGCCTGTTCGGCGATGTCGCCCTGCTCGGCGTCCATCAGCTCCGAAAGCGGCGGGCGCATGATGCGCACGGCGTTGAAGAGGATGATGGCGGAAGCGAAAATGGCCGCCCAGTTGTCGGCCGCTTCATAGCCTTCGCCCCCGATCAGGGCGATGGTGATGCCGATCGCCGCGGCGACAGAGGTGATGGCGTCGGATCGGTGATGCCAGGCGTCGGCCCCGATGGCGCTGGAGCCGGTCTTCTTCTCGGCGCGCCGCCCGATCCGGTACATGGTCTCCTTCACCGCCACCACCGCCAGCAGGACCCAGAGGGTGAAGGCCGCCGGGGATTCCTGTCTCTGGGAAACATCGCGCACCGCCTCCACCGCGATCCCGATGGCCGCCCCCACCAGCATCATCCCCACCACCAGGGCGGCGAGGGCCTCGGCCTTGCCGTGCCCGTAGGGGTGCTTCTCATCGGGCGGCTGGCGGGCGATGCGGATGCCGCCCCACACCACCACCGATCCGAAGATGTCGGCCATGGATTCGACGGCGTCGGCGATCAGGGCGTAGGAATTGCCCAGCAGGCCGGCCAGCAGCTTGATGATCGCCAGAGTGAGATTGACCAGCAGGCCCAGCAGGGCGATGCGCAGATTTCGGAGGCCGGCCGAGATGGGTTCCCGCTTCTCAGTCACCGTCGGCAATTGTACGGGCAATCGGTGCGCGAGTCCCGCCCCTAGCGAGCGCGCTTGCCGCGGCGGCCCTGCTTGTAACCCTTGCGCTTGCCTTTTTCGCGCTTGCCGCCGGGGCGCTTCGTTGCCCGCGCGTCGACCGGCGCGGGCGGTCGTTGGGGAAACTGCGTGATGGTCAGATCGAGGTGGCGCGAGGCGAGATCGACCTGCAGGATCTTCACGGTGACGATGTCGCCTATGCCCAGCGATGCGCCGCTGCGCTGAGCGGTGAGGCGGCCGGAAGCTTCGTTGACATCCCAACGGTCCGGCCGGCCCTTGGATTGGGGCATGTCCTGCCCGCGCACCAGTCCCTCGACGAGGAAGCGTTCGATGGAGACGAACACCCCGCCGGAGGTTACGCCGGTGATCACGCCGGGGAATTCATCACCCAGATGATGCTCCTGGAGGAACTGCATGACGAGGAAATCTCGCAGCTCGCGCTCCGCCTCCTCGGCCTCGTTCTCGGTATCCGTGCAGTGTTTGCCGAGAACGACAAGCTCCGCCTCATCGGGAGTGCGGTTGTCATCGAGAACGCGTTTGCCGAGCTCGCGACGCTTGCGCCCGCCGGGGATGTTGCGCCCGTTGTCGGTGGCGTCGAGATAAGCCTGCAGCGCCCGGTGCAATATCAGATCTGGATACCGCCGGATAGGGCTGGTGAAATGCGCGTAATGATCGGATGCGAGGGCGAAGTGGCCGATCATCGCCGGGCTGTAAGTCGCCTTGGTCAACGTGCGGAGGACCGCGAAATGCAGGGCCCGGCCGGCAGGCGTGTCGCGGGTCGCCTCCAGCAGCCGCTGCAGGTCAAAGCGAGTGGGTTGATCCGGCACGCTTAGATGCGCGGCCAGAGCGTACATCTGCAATTCCGCCAGATCCCCGTGCACCGGATCGGGATGGATGCGGCGGATGATCGGCACGCCTAGGTCTTCGAAACATCTCGCCACCGCTTCGTTCGCCTCCACCATGAACATCTCGATTATGGTGTGGGTGAAGGCGTCATCTTCCGGCACGGCGTCGACGACATGACCGTCATCATCGAAGACGAGTTCAACGTCGGGAAGGTTGAGGACGATCATGCCGTCGCGGTGACGCCGCTTCCGGAGGATTCGCGCGAGTCGATCGCTGAGGCGGAGGGTTTCGATGAGCTGCTCGCTGTAGTGCGGCTCGGTCGCGGCATGCTTGCGGGCCTCGTTCATATCGCCGTCGATCAGGGCCTGGGCCTCCAGATAAGTCAGACGTTTGCTGGACTCGATGACGGTTGAGGCGAAGCGCTGGGTGAGGACGCGGCCCTTCTCGTCGAAGTTGATGAACGCGGATTTTGCGAACCGCGGCACGTCTTCCTGAAGCGAGCATACGCCGTTGGAAAGCACTTCCGGGAGCATGGGGATGACGAGGCGGGGCAGATAAACGCTGTTGCCCCGCTCCCTGCCCTCTTCGTCGAGGGGACTTCCCGGCGTGACGAAATGGCTCACGTCGGCGATGTGAATGCCCAAGGTCCATTCGCCGCCTGATTCGTCGTAAGCGATGGAGATGGCGTCGTCGAAGTCCTTGGCGTCCGGCGGGTCGATGGTGAAGATAAAGGTCTCGGTCAGATCTTCGCGATCCGGCCAGGGGCCCCGCGACTCCTGCTCGAACTCGCCGGCGGCGGCACGGGCCCGATCCACCGCTGCATCGGGGAATTCGGTTCGCAGGCCGTGAGCGGTAATCACCGCCTGGGTTTCCACATCCGGCTCGCCCGCCACCCCGAGCACCTTCGTGATCACGCCTTCTGCGTGATAATCCTCCTCCGGGTAGTGCAGCAGCTCGATAACGACCTTGTCGCCTTCCCTGGCGTTCTTGGCATGCGGGTCGCGGATGAGGACCGGATCATGAAGCGACCGGCCGTCGGGAGCGACGAACCAGTTGCCTCCCCGCTGCATGAGCACGCCGACGAAGTTGTCCTGTCCGCGATCGATGACTTCCACGATCCTGCCGATGCATTCGCTGCGGCCGGCGCGGGGCTTGGCACGCCAGGATTGGCGGATCACTTGAGCCCGCACGAGGTCGCCGGAGATGGCGTCGCGCACGTTGCCGCGGGGAACGAAAAGATCGCCCTCCACATACGGCGTCTCCGGCTGGACGAAACCGAACCCGCGGGCGTTGAGGCGGAATCGTCCGATCACTTCCTCGCCGAAGCGGGGCAGGCGCAGTACGCCGGCCTCGTCAATGACAACTTTGCTTTCCCCGGCCAGTCGCCGAATCGCTTCCTCGAAGGCCTCCCGTTCATCCGGCTCTACCCGCATGTCACGGGCGACTTGTGCGGAGGAGCCGGGCCGGTAGCCGCTGTGGGCAAGGTGTTCGAGGATACGGTGTGTGTATCTAAGTGGCATGATGTAGCCTGTCGTTCATGAAATGCCGGCTGCATCCGCGACTTGGGCAAGTTATGAGCAAGCGCGAAGCGGGGCAAACCGCAGGGGTTCGCCGAGCGCCGGCGGTGGGAAATGCCTCCCCCAATCGGCCTTCTCGGCCGGCCTGCCCCGGGAATGCGGCATGGTCGTTAGGTGTCATAAACCGCGGCGGGGGCATGCCGGGCCTTCAACTTGACCAGGAGGAACAGAAAGATGTTGAGCCTGCAAAAACGACCTGCATGGACGATCCTCGCGATCGTCTCGGCGGTAACCGTCATCTCTCTGGCCATGGGGGCCGGGCGATACGGCCACTCGAGAATCGACCGCGACATCCTTTCCAAAGTGCAGATCATCAACTTCAATCAGTCGGTGGCCAGGTTCGACACCACCACCGGCGAGATACACCGCTTCAACGGCGATCTGCACAAGCCCAACGTCCGCTGCAGCTGGATCCTCAAGGTGAAGGGAGTCAGGAAGAGGACGTCCGGCTATCTGGAGATCCAGCATGCCGGCGGGGGGACGTTCCTCATCGACCGCGTGACCGGCGACTCCTGGATCCTCCGCCGGCGCGGCGCCAATGCGGCCTGGGACGAGGTGAGAGTGTTTCATTGAGCCGGAGCCTGCTTCAACGCCGTCAGCACGCAATACCGAGGACGGACGAAGCATCCGGATTGCCATGATGTCGGATCGCCATCAGGATGAGGCCGCCTTCGCGGATGGGGACTTCTTCTTGCCGTCAGAGGACGCCTTGTCTTTGGAGGAGGTCTTGTCCGGCTTTCCGGAATCGGACTTGCCGTTAGCGCCGGTGGCGGCGTCCTTGTCCGCCCGTGCGGCCTTGCGGTACGACTCGCTGCGATAATCCGTCTCGTAGAAACCGTTGCCTTTGAAGAGAACTCCCGCACCGGTGCCGATCAGACGCTGGAGAGTGAGCCTGCCGCACTCCGGGCACTTGCGCTTGACCGGGGCGGTCATCTGCTGGAAGAGCTCGAACTCGTGGTCACAGTTCCGGCAGTTGTACTCGTAGGTCGGCATGACGGACTATTCCTCTTCCTCGGCGGGGGCCACGGCCACCTTGGCCGGCCTGAGTATGAGGTCCCCCAGTTGATATCCCGGCTGCATCACCATCACGATGTGGTTGGGCTCGATACCTTCGGCCGCCTGTTTCATCATCGCCTGGTGGAGATTCGGATCGAATTCGTCTCCGATCTCGGGACTGATGGGCTGCACGTTATGGAGTTCGAGAGCCTTGGTGAGTTCGTCCCGCACAATCTTCACACCGCCCACCATCTGCTCCACGTTCAGTTGACTCAGATCCTGGTTGAGGGCGAGGTCGAAATGATCCATCACGGGGAGCAACGACCGGACAACCCTGGCCACGCCGTCCTGCGCGGCCCGGACCTCGTTCTCCATGGCGCGGCGCTGGTAATTGCGGTAATCGGCCAAGGCGCGCTGCCGGCCGGCAACAGCCTCGTCGCGCTCCGCCTCCAGGCGGCTGAACAATTCGGCGGCCTCTTCGGACAGCTCGATCTCCTCGACGCTTGCCTCACCGGAAGCGGACACTCCCGTCTCGTGGTGGACGGCCTCCCCGGTCGGCTCCACCGCTTCCTCGTCGAGCGCGTCAACCTTCTTCTTCTTCTTGGGCTTTCGCTTTGACATCTGACAACCCGATGGCAGGCAGGGCTGATCCGGCGGTCAACCGCCGGTCATTGCGTCTTTGATCTTCCCCCAGAAAGACGGATTGGAACCGTTGCCGACTTCAAGGTCCTCGGTTCGGGCATACTCCTCCAGGAGCTTTTTCTGCGAGTCGTTGAGCTTTTTCGGCACGACGAGCTGGACGATGACGACAAGGTCGCCGCGCTTGCCCGTGCGAAGATTGGGCAGGCCGTGGTCGGGCAGGCGGAACAGTCCGCCATGCTGGGTGCCGGCGGGGATGGTCAACTCGGCCTCGCCGGAAAGCGTGGGGACCTTGACCTGCGCACCGAGCGCGAGCTGGGTGAAGGCGATTGGAACCGCCAGCAGGAGATGGTCGCCGTCTCGCTCAAACCGATCATGCTCCCTCACCCGTGTAACCACGTGCAGATCG
>CP070772.1:1521309-1530922 GCA_020345805.1 Phycisphaerales bacterium
ATGAGCCCACCGGCGCACTGGATCTGGAAACCGGCCGCAAGGTGCTGGGCATGCTGAAGAAAGTGACCGAGGAGCTGGGCAAGACGGTGATCATCGTCACCCACAACACCGCCATCACCGGAATTGCCGATCGCGTCGTGCGACTGCACAGCGGGGAGATCGATTTCGTCCGCGACAACGAAGAGCCCCTGCCGGTGGAGGAGATACGCTGGTGAGCGTGCTGGATCGCAAGCTGAGGCGTGATTTGGTCGGCGCCCGGGCCACGCTCATCGCGATCCTTCTCGTCATCGTGGTGGGAATCGCCTGCTTCGTCACTCTCACGACTTCCTACAACAACCTGTCCCGCTCTCAGCGCGAGTATTACGCCCAATGCCGCATGGCGGACTTTTCCATCGAGCTGAAGAAGGCCCCGCTCGCCGAGGTCGCGCGGATCGCGGAATTGCCTTCGGTCGCCGAGATCAGGCCGCGCATCGTCTTCAACGCGACCATCGACATCGACCACGTATACAAGCCGATCAGCGGGCAGGTCATCTCCATACCCGATGAGCCCAGGCCGATCATCAACGGCATCTTCCTGAAACGGGGCAGCTACTTCACGGACCAGCGCCTGGAGGAAGTCATCGTCAGCGACGCCTTCGCCAAGGCCCGCAACATCCACCCCGGCAACACCATCCACGTCATCCTCAACAACCGCCGGCAGGCCCTGTTCGTGGTGGGCACCGCCATCAGCAGCGAGTTCGTCTATCTGATCGGCCCGGGCAGCCTCGCGCCCGATCCCGACAACTACGGCGTGCTCTATGTCAAAGACACCTTCGCTGAAGAGGCCCTGGATTTCGACGGCGCGTGCAACCAGATCGTGGGTCTGCTCACCCCGGATGTGCGGGACCATCCGCAGCGCGTGCTCGACGAGATGGAACGCATGCTGGACGACTACGGGGTGTTCTCCACCACGCCGCGGTCGCTGCACCTGCCGCACATGGCGATCCGTGACGAGATCAACGGGCTGCGGGTCTCGGCGGTGGTCACCCCGCTAATCTTTCTCGCCGTCGCGGCGCTGGTACTTAATATTCTCATGATGCGTCTGGCCCAGCAGCAGCGGGTCACCGTGGGGACGCTCAAGGCCCTGGGCTACTCCGACCGCACCATCACCTGGCACTTTCTGAAGTTCGGTTCAGTGATCGGTCTGCTCGGGGCCCTTCTCGGGATAGCGCTCGGGCTGGCCCTGGCTGAGGGCCACATCCGCGTCTACCGCATGTTCTATGAATTCCCGCGGCTGGACAACCGCCCCTTCCCGCCCGCTTACGTGGGCGCGATCATCATCGGCGTGCTGTTCTCGACCCTGGGGACCCTGCGCGGGGTGCGATCCATCGTAAAGCTCAGGCCGGCCGAAGCGATGAGGGCCCAGCCCCCGGCCGAGAGCGGCGCGATCGCCCTGGAGAAGTGGCGCGGGCTGTGGAAACGTCTCGACTTCCGCTGGCAGATGGTGGCCCGTCTGGTCTGGCGCAACAAGTGGCGAACCGCGGTGAGCATGTTCGCCGCCGCCATGGGAAGCGCCATAATCCTGCTCGCGCTCAATACCAACGTCTCCATGGAATGGTTGCTCGAACATCAGTTCGAGCTCGTGATTCGCAGCGATTTCGACCTGTCGTTCGAGGATGACCATGATTTCGGCGCGGTGCTGGAGGTGCGAAAGCTGCCCGGGGTGGATTACGTCGAGCCGTCCTTTGCCGTGCCCTGTGAATTCATAAACGGCCATCACCGCAAGCGGTCCGGCATCACCGGGATCATGCCCGACGCCACTCTCACCGCTCCCCGACGCGAGGATGGATCGATCATTGAAATCCCCCCTACCGGACTTATCATGAGCCGGCATCTGGCACGGCTGCTCGACGTCGCCCCGGGCGACAATATAACGTTCGAGCCGGTGAGAGGACTTCGCGAGCCCGTAACCGCACCCGTCACGCGCCTGGCCGATTCTTATATCGGCATGGCCACCTATGCCAGCCTGCCCTACCTCAACCGGCTGGTGGGCGAGGCCGACGCCGTCTCCTCCGTCCAGCTCAAGCTCAGGCCCGGCTTCGAGCACCGCCTGGCGCTCTACCGGCAGCTCAAGCAGCTCCCCGCCGTTCAGGCCGTCAGCGACAATGAGCAGACCAAGGAGAACCTCACGACGCTGCTGGACACCATGAAGGGCGTGATGATGGCGCTGATAATCTTCGCCGCGGTGATCTATTCCGGCAGCATCCTCACCACGTCGCTGGTGTCCGTGGCGGAGCGGCGGCGGGAGATCGCCACTTTCCTCGTCATGGGATACGACAAGCTGCGCGTGGGCGGGATCTTCCTTCGCGAGTCACTGCTCGTGAATCTGCTCGGCACTCTCATCGGCCTGCCACTCGGTTACCTCCTGATGAGATGGCTCGTCGTTCTATACGACACCGAGTTCTACCGCTTCCCGCTGGTCACCCGGCCGGGGGTGTATCTGCTTACCGTCCTGCTCGCGGTCATGTTCATCGTGGTCGCGCACTTCTTCGTGCAGAGAGCCATCAACCGGCTGGACTGGCAGGAGGCGCTCAACGCCAAGGAATGATGCGGAGGCATCAAGATGATTCGCTGGATAATCCTACTCATCGTGGTAATCGTGATCACAGCGGCGGTGTTCATGTCCGTCACTTCCTCGGAACTTGTGGACACCGCCATCGCACACCGCGCGGCGATCTCTTCCTACATCGAAGAACGGGCCCGTACCCGGCTGCCCCGGACCTTCAGCGTGACCATGCCCATCGACGGGCGCATTCTGCCCATCGAGCTGGATGAGGGCGATCCTGTCACCGCCGGACAGATCGTCGCCCAAATCGAGCCGGAAGATCTGGAGACCGCGGTCGCGCAGGCCCGGGCGAGAGTCCGCAGGCTGGAGGCGAGCATCGTCCAGAACAACGACACCCGCCTCGAGCTGTCGATGCTCGAGGGAATAAACAACGAGCTGGAGTCCATCGATCGCACCGTCGAGGCCGCGGAAGCGAAGACCGAAGCGAGCGAGGCACGCCAGGACTATCGCGCCACCGATCTCCAGCGCAAGACAGACGCCTACGAGGATCAGGCCGCCACTCTCAAGGAACTGGAGGAAGCGCGACTTGCGGACATCGAGAGCAAAGTCAACTATCGCACGGATGTTCTGACGCTCCGCGCGCTGGAGGCGATTCGAAGGGCCGCCCAGATCTGGCCCCGCGCCGTAAACCAGTACATCGACAAGAAATCGCTTTCCCAGGCGGTGCTGGACCAGGAGCTCGCCGAGGCCCGCGCCGCCCTGGAGTTTGCCGAGCGCAACCAACAGCGCGGCACGATCGCAGCGCCCACCGACGGCGTGGTGCTGCACCGCGCGGTGTCCAACACCCGCGTGCTCCCCGCCGGCCAACCTCTGCTGGAGATAGGCCGGCTTGAGAATCTCGAAGTTGAAGCGGAAGTGCTTTCCCAGGAGGCGGTCGAGATCAGCGTCGGCGATATGGTGGAGATCTTCGGGCCCGCCATCGGCCGCGAGCCGATCGCCGGCGTGGTGAGCAGAATCGAGCCGCGCGGCTTCACCAAAATCTCCTCTCTGGGCGTGGAGCAGCAGCGGGTGCGCGTGATCATCGCATTCGACCCGGAGGCGTTGGAGGAGTTGCGCAACGCAGGCCGCGAACTTGGCGTCGAATACCGCGTGCGGGTACGCATCCACACCGAACGCGAAGAAGACACCGTGGTCATTCCCCGTTCCGCCCTGTTCCGCAGCGCCGCCGACCGCTGGCAGGCTTTCGTCATCCGCAACGGCAAGGCCCGCCTCACCGACCTGACCATCGGCCTGATGAATGATTCCATGGTCGAGGTGCTGGAGGGCATCGAATCGGATGAAGAAGTGATCCTCGCCCCCGAAACCAGCCTGGCTGACGGGACCAGGGTCGAGAGTCGAGCCGATGACTAGACATATGAGCAACCATATAGGGGGAAGAAGCGGTCTGCGGCAGCGGTTGTGTATCGCGTAACATGCAAACGAGCGGAAAGGACAGGACGGACTCATCCCATCGGAGACCCGAGCGTGCGGCGGTAATCACCATCCGCGTCATCGGGTTGTATGTTCTGGCCGGTGCCCTGGGGAAAGCATTCTGGGGCGCGCCGTCGGATCTGCCGGCGGTCTTGTTGCGCGCCGCGCCGGGGCGGGCGGAAGAGATGTTCCTCTCCGCCGTCGGCGCGGAGCTGTTCGCCGCCGTGGTCGCTCTGATCGCACCGCGCGCCGGCTTCTGGCCGCTGGGGTGCCTGATGCTCGCATTCATCACCGTCCTGCTGGGGCAGTCCGGTGAACTGGGTGCGCCCTGCGGCTGCTTCGGTGCCGTCGCCATAGTGCCGGCGTGGGTAATCCTGTGCGTGGATGCGCTGGCGCTGGCGGGGCTCTTCGTCATGCAGTATTCGGGCAGCCTCTGCGGGCAGCCTTGGCGACCGTGGGGTCTGGCGGCCGGTGTGCTGGTGGCGGCGGCGGGGGTCGTGTATGTCCGCGCAGACGCCGCGCACGCCGGGGATTGGCGGTCGCCGGACACGCTGCCTCGCTTTGCGGTGCTCCATCCGCCTGACTGGGTGGGCAAGCCGTTGCGTCGAACCGGTCTGGCGAGGTGGGTTGATACCTCGGAGTTCCCGGAGGACGCAACGCTGATCCTGTACTTCGAAACCTGCCAGCAGTGCGCAACTCATCTGCGCGAGCTGGCGGAAGATCCCGGCGGGACAGATTACGTGTTGATCCAGCTTCCGACTCCGCCGCGGAGCAGGCAACCGATCAGGGTGAAGAAGTTACCCGACGGTATGCACCTCACGCTGCCGGGTCAGGTCCGCTGGCAGGTACGCACTCCCTGGGATGTGATCGTGGAGGATGGAAAGGTCGTGGAGGTCGTGAAGGGATTCGAATGAGCCGGCCCGCGTCGGGCTGGGAGGCGTGCTCGCTCGGCACCCCCCGGTCAGAACGCCGGCCTGACCGTGACCTGGCGTGCCGAACCGCCGACGCCCGGCCGACGCTGCCTCTCCCGGAGTTCTCCTTCCGGAGCGGCCTCGATCCCATCGGCAGGGGTTGATATACTGTGTGGTTCGTTTTTCCCCGGGGTCGGCGGGCCCCGGCCGGTCGTTTCCCGGCGCGTTGCCGGGGCCGGTTTCCGCACATTTTCAGTTTGCCCCCCCGGTGCGTGGCCGGGGAGGGAGAACCAGTCACAGAAGTCCTTTTCCCATGGTAGACAACAATCTGATTGAAAAAATCGGCGTCGATGATGCCGAGGTCGAGGCCCTCGTCAAGGAGGCACTCGGGGCGGAAGTCGCCGCCGGCGACATGGACGGCCTGCTCAAGGAGGACATGCAGCAGCTTCATCCCGGCAAGATCCTGCAGGGCAAGGTCGTGGGCAAGGCCGGCGATGACGTCGTCGTCGAGGTCGGGCTCAAGTCCGAAGGCCTCGTCAACAAGAACGAGTTCGAGGATTTTGAGGACCTCGAGCCCGGCGATGTCATCGAGGTCCTCCTCGAAGCCCTCGAAGACGAGTCCGGCACCATCAAGCTCTCCAAGCGCAAGGCGGACCGCATCCGCGGCTGGGAGCGCATCCTCGAAACCAAGAAGGAGGGCGACATCGTCGAAGGCCGCGGAATGCGGAAGATCAAGGGCGGCCTGCTCGTGGACATCGGCGTGCCCGTCTTCCTTCCCGCGTCCCAGGTCGACATCCGCCGCCCCAGCGACATCAGCGAGTACATCGGCAAGACCGTCCGCGCCGAGATTCTCAAGATCGACGAGGAACGCCGCAACATCGTCGTCAGCCGGCGCCGTCTCATCGAACGCGAACGCGATGACGCCAAGAAGCGCCTCCTCGAGACCGTCAAGGAAGGCGAGCTCGTCACCGGAACCGTCACCAACATCGCCGACTTCGGCGCGTTCGTCGACCTCGGCGGCCTCGACGGCCTCCTCCACATCACCGACATGAGCTGGGGACGCGTCAACCATCCTTCCGATATGGTCCGCATCGGCGACCGCATCGAGGTCAAGATCCTCAAGATCGACCTGGAGCGCGAGAAGATCGCACTGGGACTGAAGCAGAAGGAAGCCTCTCCCTGGGAGACCATCGAGCAGAAGTATCCCGTCAACAGCCGCGTCACCGGCAAGGTCGTCAACCTCGTCTCCTACGGCGCGTTCGTGCAGCTTGAGGAAGGCATCGAAGGCCTCGTCCACATCTCAGAGATGTCATGGACCAAGCGCGTCAACCATCCTTCGGAGATCGTCGGCGTCGGCGATGAGGTCGATGTCGTGGTCCTGGACATCTCCAAGGACAAGCAGGAAATCTCCCTCGGCATGAAGCAGACCGAGGTCAACCCCTGGGAGCTCGTGGCCGAGAAGTACCCCGTCGGAACCATCATCGAGGGCAAGGTCCGCAACCTCGCCAACTACGGCGCGTTCGTGGAGATCGAGCCCGGCATCGACGGCCTGCTCCACGTCTCGGACATCTCCTGGACCGAGAAAATCTCGCATCCAAACGAGAAGTACAAGAAGGGCGACATCGTCAAGTGCGTCGTCCTTGATATCGACCAGCAGAAGCAGCGGGTCGGACTCGGGGCCAAGCAGCTCGCCGAGGACCCTTGGCTCGCCGCCATACCCGATGCGTACAAGCCCGGAATGGTCGTGCACGGCAAGATCACCAAGATCACCAACTTCGGCGTGTTCGTCGAACTCGAGGAAGGCCTCGAAGGCCTGCTCCATATCTCCGAGCTTTCCGATCAGAAGGTCGAGAACCCCCAGGACGTGGTCAAGCCCGGCGAAGAGATCGATGTCAAGATCCTCCGTGTCGACATCCAGGACCGCAAGATCGGCCTCAGCCTCAAGCGGGCACAATGGGGCGATCTGGAGCGCAAGGAAGAAGAGGCCGCCAAGGGCGAAGCCCCGCCCAAGCCAGCCGCCCCCAAACGAGGCGGCATGGACGAGCACGGCGCCCTCGGCACCGACAAGATCGAACTCTGACCCCCCATCCCCCCACAAGTCTCGCGCGTGTCGCGCGAGGCACACAACAAGTTCGTTCAACCCCCCGGCCCGCGGCAATCCGCGGGCCGTTTCCTTGTCATCGCGATCTCAGGCCGCTGAAGATCAGCGGCGAACCCGCCGGCGATAGCGTTGCCAACTCGCCGGCTTGCCGGCCAATTCGACGCAATCCCTCGCGGTGAAGGCCGTCCCGTCCAGCAGCTTGCCGCTAAGCACCAGTTCAATCGTCTCGCCTTCCGGCAGGTTCGCAAGCTCAAGCTGTGTCACCAGCATCCCGATCCGGAAGCGCAGCATCAGGTCGGTCATGCCGTCCGGCGGCAGGATCTCGCATTCGCACGGCCCGGCCGGGGCGGTGATGTCCCGGTGCCGCGGCGACACCGTGGGAATCCCCAGGGCAGGCTCGACCGACCCGCCCACGCCGTCGCCTCGTGCGATAGATAACGTTTCCAGATCTACTCCATACACGTCGAAGTAGTCCGTGCCAACCAGCGCAACCGGCAGGAAACCGTTGCTCCGCCGCTCCAGGAGATTGGGGCACTTGCGCGGCCGGATGTCCAGCGGCGCTTCCAGCTCCTCAACCTCCTCGGGCTGAAACTCGTAAGCGCCCATGTCCACCAGCGGCGGCGCGCCGAGGCCGGTGTCGATGGTGAAGGGGTCATCGGCGAAACGTTCGCAGCCGGCCAGATCCAGCGGCAACGGCTCGACGGTGTCGCCGTCCCCATCCAGATCACTTACATCGGGCGGGACTTCCTCGTTATTACCCGCGTCGATCACAGGCGAATCGGTCATTAACTTAAGATCGTCATCCCAGGTGCCCGCGAGGCCGTCCGGGCCGAAGGGGTCCGCATAGAGCGGATCGATGTCGACGTTCCCCCCGCCGTCGGCGCCGAAGTTGGCGTTCCACCCCCCGCTTCCGCCGGAACCGGCGATGTCGCAGTAACCGATCATGGGAGTTGCGCCGAAGTTGGCGATCTCGTCGCTGCCGTCACCGCTGGTGTCGCCCCACAGCACGCAGTTGCTCAGCCACAGCTCGCTGCCGGTGCTGGCGATAGCTCCCCCGCTTCCGGCGTGGTTGGCGTAGAACGTGCAATTGACGATCATCGGATCGCTGGCCGCGTAGTTGTCGATCGCCCCGCCGGTCCCGCCGTAGAGCGCGGTGTTGCCGGAGAATTCGCAGTTGACTATGGTCGGGCCGCTCAGGATGCTGGCGATCGCCCCGCCAAAGAATGCGCTGTTGCCGAGGAAGCGGCAGTTGATGATCGTGGGCCGGGAATCGTAGTCCACCAGCATCGCCCCGCCTTCGTACATGGCAGTGTTGGCGACAAATACGCAGTTGCGCACGGTCGGGCTGCCGCCGAGCATGTACATCCCGCCGGCGCCGGGGGCGTGGCCGTTGGTGACGGTGAAGCCGTCGATGACGGTGAAGGCGTCTTCGCCGCCGGTGCAGGTGATCACGGTACCGGCCGCCCCGCCGTCCAGCACCGTGGCCGCGACTGTCTGCGCATCCCGCGGGTCGACGCTCCGCAGCGTGATCGCCTTGCCGCGCAGGTACAGCGACTCCTGGTATACGCCCGGCTCGACGATGATCACATCCCCGTCGATGGTCATCGGATCATCGATCACCGCCTGTATGGATTCGCCCGGCTTCACCACGTACTCAGCGCCCGCGGCATTCGGGCAGCCAGCCGCGAGGGCAAGGCAGGCGGCCATCGCGCCCGCGAGTCTGGTGGTCGCGAGATTTCCCGGAACAAAAGTGAGCCGACTCGCCATGGGTGACTGTCTCCCATGCCTCCAGCCATCAGTTAGAGGATCCGATACCGCAGGCCGCATTGGCAAGCCCACAGCCCTCCCCGCAGCCGGCAGATCCGGCCTGTGCGCTCTGGGCAGGATCCGACCGATTATGAGACGCCCACCGCGGTGGGATCGCACCTGAGGACCGGCTCGGAAGTCCGCGTCCGGCTGTGGCTTATCGCCATCTGACAGAGCGAAAGAGGCGGATTCGCATCGGCTCTGCACGCGACTCCAGTGAGTGGCATCGAGTGTGGACGACGCGTTTTATTGGCACATCGTTACCGGCCAGGTCGGGAATGACCGCGCCAAATCAATAGCGCTCGTACGTTTCATTCAAAGGGGACATCATGACGGGGCTGGCTGGCCGGATCGGAAATCTCGCGTGCTTGTTGGCTGCTGCGTCGCTCGCGGCGGCCGGAACGGCAGACGGACAGACCGCTTCGGGCGGTCTCGATGGCCCGGGCCGCCTTGCCGACGGCCGCGGACGACGAGTCGTCGCAAACGCCCGGCGGGAAACCGACGGATTCGCCGACATGTCGAGCTGGGCGGCATTCGACCCCGGCGACCAGGGACTGGGCCAGGACCCGGACGGCTACAACGGGGCCGCCTTCGACGGCCGGTATATCTATTACGCGCCCTACCGGAACGAAACCTCATCCTATCACTGCGAGGTCCTGCGCTGCGACACCGCCTCGGAGTTCGCCGATCTCGCTTCGTGGTCCACGTTCAATCCCGCCGACCACGGCGTGGGCAGCGTGATCGGCGGCTACTGCGGATGCGTCTTCGACGGCCGGTACG
>CP070772.1:1531022-1563610 GCA_020345805.1 Phycisphaerales bacterium
ACCCTGCTGGGCAAGCTGGTCATCGACTCGGGGCTCGCCACCCCCGACGAGGTTGAGGTGTGCAATGCCCAACTGATGGAGTCCTCCTCCGGAGACGCCCCCCGCACCTTGGCCGACGTGCTCATCGATCAGGACTACGTCACCGAGCATCAGCTCGACCGCCTGCGATCGGAGTTCGAGGCCAAGAAGTCATCACAGCGGATTCCCGGCTACCGGATCAAGCGCAAGCTGGGTTCGGGCGCGATGGCCACCGTTTTCCTCGCCAAGCAGCTCAGCCTGGACCGGCTGGTGGCGGTGAAGGTCCTGCCCAAGAAGTTCTCCGACAACACCAAGTTCATCGAGCGGTTCTACAAGGAGGGCCGTGCCGCGGCCCAGTTGAACCATCCCAACATCGTCAGCGCCTACGACGTGGGCAAAGCGGGCGACCACCACTACTTCGTGATGGAGTACGTGGACGGCCGGACCGTTCACGAGCGCATCAAGAAACGGCGCTTCGGCGAACGGGAAGCGATCTCGATCATCAAGCAGATCGCCCGGGCCATGCAGCACGCCCATGAGCGAGGGTTCATTCACCGCGACATCAAGCCCAAGAACATCATGATCACCAGCGGGGGGATCGCCAAGCTCGCCGACCTCGGCCTGGCGCGGGCCATCGCCGATGAGGAGGCGGCCAAAGCCGAGATGGGCCGCGCCTACGGGACCCCCTACTACATCAGCCCCGAGCAGATCCGCGGCGAACTGAAGATCGGCCCCACCGCCGACATCTACGGACTGGGGGCGACGTTCTATCACATGGTGACCGGCCGGGTCCCCTTCGAGGGCAAGAACCCCTCCACGGTGATGCACAAGCATCTCAAGCACGATCTTCTGCCGCCGGATCACATCAACCCACAGCTCTCGGCCGGCTGCGCCCAGGTCATCGAGATGATGCTGGCCAAGGATCCGGTCGATCGATACCGCGACGCGTCCGAGCTGCTGGAGGACCTGGACCTCATCAGCCAGGGCGAAGCGCCGCACTACGCCCGGCAGGTGCTGGACCACACCCATTTCACCGCCGCGTTGACCGATGAAGTCGCCGCACCGGCGGCGGTGCGAAGGCACGACCCGCGAGAACCCAGCGTCTTCGACAGCCCGGCCTTCACTGTGGTCCTGATCATCCTCGCCTTCAGCGTCCTGATGAATATCTTCCTGCTCGTATGGGTCTTGAGCAGGACGTAAGGCGCAGATTCGAACGACATCTCCAGTCCCGCGGGCCATCGTCAACGGCGGTGGCACCGGTGGCGTCAGACGCTACCATCCCGCCATGGACATTTACGTTGACACCGCAAATCTCGAAGAGATCCGCCAGGCAGCCGCTCTGGGCGTGCTGGACGGCGTGACCACCAACCCGTCGTTGATCAGCAAGGAGGGCGAGGTGGACTTCCACGCCCACTTGAAGGCGATCTGCGAGATCGTTCCCGGGCCGGTCAGTGCGGAGGTAACCGCGACCGACCATGACGGGATGGTGGCCCAGGCCCGGACGCTGGCGGGCCTGGCTGAGAACATCGTGGTGAAGGTGCCCTGCACCGTCGAGGGGCTGCGGGCCTGTAAGTCGTTGTCCGACAAGGGCATCAAGACAAACATGACGCTTTGCTTCCAGCCGATGCAGGCGCTTCTGGTCGCCAAGGCCGGGGCGTTCCTGGTCAGCCCCTTCATCGGCCGGATCGATGACATCTCAGGCGACGGCATGGAGCTGATCCAGCAGATCCGCCAGATCTACGACACCTACGGCTTTGAGACCAAGATCCTCTCCGCCTCCATCCGTCACCCCATGCATGCCGTCCAGTCGGCGCTGCTGGGGGCGGATGTGGCGACCATCCCCTACAAGGTCATCGCCCAGCTGATGAACCACCCTTTGACCGACATCGGGCTGAAGAAGTTCCTCGCCGACTGGGAGAAGATCCGCGGCTGATCTCCGGCGGTCCTGCGGAGGGACACCAGTCAGGGAAAGGAAGAGCGGCATCATGCATGTGAACAATCACCGAGACACTCGCCGGGGTATGAGCCAGACGGAAGTCATCGTGATTGTTTGCGTGATAGCCGGCGTGCTGGTGATTGGTTGCGTCGGCTTGTCGCTTGTCGGTCTGCTGCTGCCGGCCCTGGGCAAGGCTCGCAGCCAGGCCAGACTGCTCAAGGACGCTACTCAGATCAAGCAGATCCATCAATCCTGGGTCGTCTGGTCCCGGGACTGGGATGGCAGGTTCCCTACGCCCGGCCTGATCAACCGGTTGGCCGTCGGCGGCGAGGAAGTACCCGGCCGGGGCCAAGAAGATGTGCTGGCAAACGACCACGCGGCCCTCTACTCGGCGTGCATCATGGCCAACTTCATCAGCCCGGAACTCTGTGTCGGGCCGACCGAGCCCAACCCCGACGTGCTTGTCAAGGATGACTACGACTGGGAGCTTTACGACCCGGAGAACGATTCGTACTGGGATCCGTCATTCCAACTGAGATTGAACTCTATCTGCAACGCGTCGTACGCCGTGCTGCCGCTGGCCGGAGACCGCAAGGAACTGGAGTGGCGGGAGACGTTCAACAGCAAGTACGCAGTGATCGCCAACCGCGGCGTCCGGGACGGCACCCTGCTGGAACCGGACTTCGGCCGATCATTCACTCTCCAGATCCACGGAAGCCGAAAGGAATGGGTGGGCAACGTCTGCTTCAACGACAATCACGTCCAGGTGTGCAATACGTTCCTGCCGCAGGGCATTGCCTACGTCGATGACGCGGGAATCGAATACCCGGACAACCTGTTCCGCAACGACACCGGCGGTGACAGCAATGCCGCAGGCCATGACATCTGGCTTACACTCATCGACAGCATCTCCGGCACTCCGGAAAACCTGTCGCTTTCCGCACAATGGGATTGAGCGGTCCGCCCCGGCACGCCGGCGGCGGGGAGTGAGTCCTACTCACCGGAGCCGAAGAGGAAGTTGACCAGCCCCCGAATCGGCCTGACATCCATGGCCCACACGCCACGGCCGTGGGTGGCGATCACGATGATGTCATCGCGGGGATGGATGACCAGATCGTGGACAAAGGTCGTGGGGAGATTGTTGGCCAGGACGTGCCAGCTCTTGCCGCCGTTGATCGAGACATATACGCCCAGGTCCGTGCCGACATAGAGGATGGCGGGGTTCTTCGGATCTTCCCGCACCACGTTGATGGGGCCACAGGGGATGTTGGCGGAGATGTCCCGCCACGTCTTGCCGTAGTCGGCGGACTTGAACAGATAGGCGGCGAAGTCGTCGTTCCGCTTGCCGTTCTGGGCAAGATAGACCGTGCCCTCATCGAAAGCAGAGGCTGCGATGCGCGAAACCCACCTGTCCTCGGCCAGGCCGGCGGTGATGTCGGTCCAGTTGGTGCCGCCGTGGTGCGTGACGTGCGCACGGCCGTCGTCGGTGCCCGCATAGATCAGGCCGAATTTCACGGGCGATTCGGAGATGGCGAAGATCGTCTGATACGGGATGTCGCCCATCTTCTCCGGATCGTTGTGCGTCAGGTCAGGGCTGATCTTGACAAAATTGTCGCGATCCAGCGCGCGGTAGAGATGATTCAAGCCCAGGTAGAGGACGCGGGGGTTGTGTGGCGAGATGATGAACGGCGCAACCCACTGGCCTCGAAGCGGATCCTCTCCGTCGGCGGCACGGGGCTTGATGCGGACGCGATCTCCGTCGGCCAGATCGGACCGCGAGATGCTTCCGTAAAAGCCGGCCGAATAGACGGTGTCGGGATCGGTGGGGTCGATGGCATGGCTGGATCCCTCGCCTCCGGGGGCCCGCTCCCACTCGACGGCGGTGCTGCGGGGACGTCTCCGCCCCCGTCTGCCCTCCTGTTCCTGCCGGAGGTTGACCACGCCGCGGTAGCTGCCGTGATCCTGGATCGAGCCGTAAACGTGGAACGGCTCCTCCATGTCGTAAGCGACGTTGTAGAACTGCACCACGGGCAGGTTGTCGTAGAAGGTCTTCCAGTTCTCGCCCCCGTCGTAGGATATGGCCACTCCGCCGTCGTTGCCGTTGACGAGGTAATCGGAGTTGTCCGGGTCGATCCAGAGGGCGTGGTGATCGCCGTGCATTCCCCACAGCGGCTTGAACGTGTCGCCCGCGTCATACGAAACGTGCAGGGCTACACCCATCACGTAGATGGTGTTCTCATCGTTGGGGTCCACGCGGATCTGCCCGAACACCCAGCCGTAAGTGGCGTTGATGCGCTTGGTGTAATCGTCCGTTCGACTGGTCTTGCGCCAGGTCGCCCCTTTGTCATCGGATCGATAAACCTCCGCGCCCTTGATCATCCCGCCTCGCGGCCGGCCGTAGGAATCCGCTTCCCCCTCGTAGGCCTCGCCCGCAAGCCCGTAGTTGTCGATGAACGCGTATACCACGTTGGGCTTCGACCGGCAGACATCCAGACCAACGCGCCCGGTTACTTCCGGCGCGGGCAAGCCCTCCGTGAGCTTCTGCCAGGTGGCCCCGCCATCGGTCGTCTTGTGGATCCCGCTTCCGTAGTAGTCCGGCTCGTTGCGGGGATCGTTCCAGCGCTTGCGGATCCGCTGCCAGGTGGCCGCGTAGAGCGTGTCGCTGTCCTCCGGGTCCATTACCAGGTCGATCACGCCGGTTTTCTCATCGATGTAGAGAACCTTCTTCCAGGTTTCTCCGCCGTCGGTGGTCTTGTAGACGCCGCGCTCTTGGTTGTTCGTCCACTCGTGTCCGGAGGAAGCGACATAGACGATGTCCGGTTTGGTGGGGTGAATCACGATGCGGGGGATGGTGTGGGTGCCGGCCAGGCCCATGTGCTCCCAGGTTTCTCCCGCATCGGTGGACTTATAGACGCCAGCCCCGGCCATGGAGCTTCTGAAGATGTTGGCCTCCCCCAGACCGATCCAGACTATGCTCTCATCGGAAGGCGCGATGGTGACGTCGCCGATGGAAGTTGAGGGCCCGTGCTCGAAGATTGGCTCCCAAGTCGTGCCTTCGTTGACGGTCTTCCAGACTCCGCCCGAGGCGGAGGCGACGTAGATGGTGTAGCTGTCGCCCCGCGGTGCGGTGACCGCGACATCGGTGATGCGCCCGCTGATGTTGGTGGGCCCGAGGAACTGCCAGGGCAGCTTGCGGAAGAGGGATTGGTCCTTCATCGCCTCGTGCTGCTCATACCAGCGCAGGCGGGTTTCCGGATCGGTCTGACCGCCCGCGGTCGCGACCGTGGTCAATGCAGTCGTCAGGACCAGGGCCGACATGACGGCCGGAACGTGGCATCTCCACTTTTTCAACATCGCTTCCTCGCCTCCCGCCCGGTCGATCTCGGGATGGTATTCAACTCGACGTCCCTCACTGGACAATGCGGCGATCACCGCAGCGGGCACCTGTGGGTAATCGCCCGTTCAGTGTGATCGTCGAATCCTGCCGGCTGCATCAGTCGCCGGTTCCGCTGCGGGCTCGGTTGTGTCCTACCGCCCCGCCATCGGCGGGTTTCAGGCAGGGGCGGCAGGGGTGATGGTTATCGGTCGTACTTTCCCCTGTTCAGGGAGCTTCGACCACCATCTCGACCATGACGGTGGCGTTCAGGGGCAGCCCGATGCATCCGACGGCGGCCCGGACGTGGAGGCCGGCCTCGCCGAAAACGTCCCGCAGCAGCTCGCTGGCCCCGTTGGCGACTGTCGCCTGGTCATGGAAGCCGGCGTCGGAGGCGACAAACACGTCCAGACGCACGATGCGGGAGATCCGGTCCAGATCGCCGCTGAGTAGGGCTGCTGCGGCAGCCAGGCCGTTCAGGGCACACTGACGGGCCGCGCTGGCAGCCTGATCCACGCTCACGGCTGATGGCACCGATCCGGCAGAGATGAGTTCACCTCCGGAGAAAGGAATCTGGCCCGCGACGAAGATCAGGTCGCCGCTCCGGACGGCCGGAACGTAGGCTGCGACCGGCCTGGGAGCCTCCGGCAGGGTGATGTTCAGCTCCTCAAGCCGGTGCCGGATTCGGTTCATGGTCGGTACTCCTTTGCGGGAGATGAGCGTGAGGGAAGGAGAGGGCGAATAATTCACTTGATGGCAGGTTTTTGCAACTTGACGGGGGAGGGTCTCGGAATATCGTATGGAGTCGGTGATTTCCGGCGTAGAGACCGTTTGCGGCAAGATGCGCCTGTTTCATGCTGACCTGACCATCATGCCCTCATCGGCCGGTTTTTCCGGCCATAATTCCGCCGCACGGTCGACAACTTGTTTGAGGCCTCTAGAAAGGCGGATGCCCGCCGCGAGGGTCTACGCGCTGCGCGGCTGCTGTCGAGCAAGGAAAGAGACGATCCGGCCCATCGGGCCGCGGATTGTTGCCGCGCGAGGCTCCGAACCGGAGCCGACGGCAGCCAGGGGGGAGGCGCGGGGACCATGCTAACGGCGATGCGTTGCCGGTCGAACTTCAGATTCGAATAGCGCGTCGTCAAGGAAACAGCGACAGGCACCGGTGGTGTCGAGGCCCGTGCGGCTTGCAGTCGGTTTCCCATCTACACTCCGACAGAACGTATCAGCCGGACAGACATGCGCGGGGGCCGGTCGGTGCGCAGGGTTGAGGATTCCTCCCGCGACCGGGTCAGTAGCTGTTTCCCCCTGGGCCGTTCCGCGAACGGGCGGCGTGGCTCAGGCACGGATACATTTCGTGCTCTTATTTCTTTATTCTTTTTTCCCATCTTGTTTGGAGACACTTCAATGCACAGCAAGAAAGGCTTCACCCTGATCGAGCTGCTGGTGGTGATCGCCATCATCGCCCTGCTCATCGGCCTGCTGCTGCCGGCCCTGGCCAAGGCCCAACGCAACGCGAGGACGCTGAAGGACAAGGCCCAGGTCAAGCAGATCCATCAGGCGTGCCTGATCTTCGCCGAGAACAACCGCGACAAGCTTCCCACGCCCGGTCTGATCGACCGGCTCGTGGATGCTGGAGGCCTGGAGCTTCCCGGCCGCGGCCCCGAGGATTTCTCTGCCAACTGGACCGCCCCGCTGTACTCGGCCCTGATCGCCCAGGAGTTCTTCGCTCCGCCGCTCCTGGTCGGCCCGACTGACGTCAACCCGCTGGTCAAGGTCGACGACGACTACAACTACGAAGCTTACGAGCCGGCGGCCGACTCGTACTGGGACGACACCTTCCTCTGCGACGTGGAGAGCGGCGGATCCAACACCTCCTACGCACACATGGCCCTGTGCGGCCAGCGCAAGAAGCTGAAGTGGAAGAACTCCCAGAATTCGGGTGATCCGATGGTTGCCACTCGCGGCACTCGCGACGGTGCGGTCACCGGCCCCGAATACACCTTCTCCCCCACGCTGGAGCTGCACGGCGCGAACAGGGAATGGGTGGGCAACGTCTGCTTCAACGACAACCACGCCGAGACAATCAACAACTTCTACCCGTCTCAAACGACCTATGAGGCCAAGAACGGCACCTCACCGGAGATCGACAACATCTTCCAGGCGGAGTTCCTTGACTATGACGCCGGCAACGGCGAAGCCTCATCCGACGCGTTCCTGGTGATCTGCACCGGATCCGATGAGTTCACCGTCGACCAGCGCTACGACGAGCTCACCCAATAAAGGACGGACATCGGCTCGTCACGAGTCGCCCCGCGGGGCCGGCTCGTGACGGGCCTCATCCCAACCCGATCCCCCCTGTCCCGCTCATCACCGTGGAGCGTGTCGCCATGATTCGCAAACGTGGGTTCACCCTGATCGAATTGCTCGTGGTCATGGCGATCATTGCACTTCTCATCGGCCTGCTGCTGCCGGCTCTGGCCAAGGCCCGTGCCGAGGCCAAGCGGCTCAAGGACGCCACCCAGATCAAGCAGGTCCACCAGTCGTGGCTGATCTTCGCCCGGCAGTTCGACGGCATCCTCCCCACCCCGGGGCTGATCAACCGCAAGCCGGTCAACGGCCAGGAGATCCCCGGCAGCGGTGAAGAGGATCTTCTGCTCAACGATCACGCGGCCCTTTATTCGGCCTGCATCATGGCCAACTACTTCGGCCCCGAGTTGTGCGTCGGCCCCACCGAACCCAGCGGAAAGGTCCTGATCAAGGACAACTACAACTGGGATCTCTACAGCCCGATCAACGACCAGTACTGGGATCCGAGTTTCGGAGCCAAGCTCCTCTCTTCGTCCAACACGTCCTACGCCGTCATGCCGCTGACCGGCAGGCGCAAGACCAGGGAGTGGCGCGAATCGATGAACCCCGCGTTCGCCGTCCTGGGCAACCGCGGCGTCGAGAACGGATCACTGGACGAGGCCGACTACGAGAATTCCATAACTCTCCAGATCCACGGCGGGCACAAGCAGTGGATCGGCAACATCGGTTACAACGACGGCCACGTCGCTGTCTCCACCTCCTTCATGCCCGACTCCGTCAACTACGAGCAGAACGGCGTGAGCTATCCGGACAACCTCTTCAACAACGACACGGGTTCCGGCCCCACCAGCACCGACGGTTGGGACTGCTACCTGGCCGTGGTCTTTCAGCTCCTCGGCAGTGACCATCCGACAACGATATTGGCGCAGTGGGACTGATCCGGACTCCCGAGCCACTCTCCGTTTCGGTCCGACCCGAAGTCGGCCGACCCGGAAACCAGGAACCCCGAAAGACCGAGGCCGGTCGCGGAGGCGACCGGCCTTGTTCTTCCCCCCGTGCCGAGATCTGCGACGGCCGCCGCCCCGGGGAGAACGGATCCGCCCCCGGCCGCGGTGGGCAGCCCGGGAGCGTCCCAAACCGCTCCCCGATCGGCCAGATTGCCCGGATCGATCTATACTGAAGGAAGTGAAGGACACTCCTCTGCCCAACCCGTCGCCGATTCTGTCTCTCGCGATGCGAGGCGCAGCGCTCCTGCTGGGGCTGATCTGCCTGCTGATGTTCGGCGCGGACGAGCAGCCGGACTCGGTGCCCCCGCCGGCCGACAAAGCGACCGCGGTGGCCACGGCGGTTCCCGCGTATCGCCAGGCCGGTCAGGTGGCGGTGTTGACGGTCAAAGGCGAGATCGATCGGGTCACGCTTCGCTCGCTGGAGCGGCGGGTGGCTCGGGCGGTGCGGGACGGGGCCGACGCGATCGTGCTGGAGCTTGACACGCCGGGCGGCGCCCTGGACGCGGCCCTGGACATCTGCGACCTGATCCGCAGCGAGGCACCGGCCAACACCGTGGCGTGGATCAACCGTGATGCACACTCCGCAGGCACCATCATCGCCCTGGCCTGCCGGGAGGTTGTCATTGCCCCCAGTTCACACATGGGGGTTGCCGCCCCGGTCACGGGCCTTCCCGGAGTGGGCATGGTCCCGATGCCGGCGGCCGAGCGGGCCAAGGCCGAGTCCTGGATCCTCGAAGAGGTCGTTCACTCGGCGCGTCGCAACCACTATGACGAGAATCTGGTGACGGCGTTCGTCAGCGTGGGCGTGGAGTTGTGGCTCATTGAGCACGTGGGCACCGGCGAGAGGGTGTTTGTGGATCGCGAGGAGTTCAAGGTTCTCTTCGGCGAGGAACCGACAGGGACCCTGACTTCGATTACGCCCTCCCTCCCCAGCTCCGGGGACAGCAAGTTCATGCCGTTCTTTGACACCACCATTCCGCCGGCCGACACCGGCGAAACGATCGATCCTGAGGAGTATCAGAAGCAGATCGAGTTCGCCCAGACGCTGCCGTCGGCGCGTCTGCGGCTGACCAGCGCGGATCGAGACGAGTGGAGGCCGCTGATGCAGATCGTCTCCAGCGATCGCCTGCTGGGCATCAACGAAGATGAAGCGGTGTATTACGGCTTGGCCCGGCAGATCGTGCGAAACGATCAGCAGCTTGCGGCGTTCTTCGGCGCCGATCCGGTAACGGGCATCCGGCGCTATGACGACTCCTGGTCGGAGGGGCTGGTGCGATTCCTCACCCACCCGATCGTGATGGGCGTGCTGATCGTGATCTTCATCGTGTCGCTGTTCATCGAGATGGCGGCGCCGGGATTCGGGGTGTTCGGCACCGCCGCCACCATCGCGCTGCTCATTCTCATCGGGGCCCCGTTCCTGGCGGGGATGGCCCAGTGGTGGGACATTCTTCTGATCGTGGTGGGCCTGATGCTGCTGGCGGCGGAGATCTTCGTCATCCCCGGCTTCGGTCTGCCCGGCGTGGCCGGGGCCCTGTGCGTGCTGGTGGGGATGGTAGGCACATTCGTCTCCGGCGACGTCACCACGGTCGAGGGTCAGGAACAGATCTGGACAGGACTGACCACGGTGCTGACGGCCCTGTTCGCCGCCGGAGTCGGCCTGTGGTTCCTCAGCCGCTACGTCCCCACCATACCCGTCATCAACCGGGTGATTCTCAGGGCGGAAGTGAGCGAGCGACAGGCGATCGGTGTGGGGCTGCTGGAGGCAATGGGCACGGCCCAGCGAGCCTTGGAGCCCGGCGACGAGGGCGTGGCCGCTACCGATCTCAGACCCGCCGGGCGCGCGGAGATCGGTGGTCGGATGGTCGATGTGAAGAGCGTGGGCGAATTCATCGACAAAGGCACGCCGATTCGAGTGGTCTCCGTGGGCCGGTTTGTGATTGAAGTGGAGGAAACGCTGACATGATTCTGATGTTGGCCCAAGGCGCGACCCAAACCGGCGACGAGTCCTACATCCTGTGGGGCTGGGTGCTTCTTGCCGTCGCGGTGGGACTCTTATTCCTGGAGTTCCTGATCCCCTCCGGCGGGCTGATCGGACTGCTGTGCGGGATCGCCGCGATTGGATCGGTGGTGTCCTTCTTCATGTACGACTCGCTCTGGGGCACCGTGGCGCTGTGCAGCTACATCATCCTGGGGCCGATCGTGGTCATCTTCATGTTCAGATTCTTCATGAGTTCGCCGCTGGCCGATCGCCTCGTGCTGGGGGCGAAAGAGGATCCGCTGAACCTGACGCCGGAGGAGGCGGTAGCTGCGGCCGAACAGGAGCGTCAGGCCCGCGTTTCGGAGCTCAAGCAACTGATCGGAGCCCAGGGCGTGGCCGTAACCTCGCTGCGCCCCGTGGGAACCATCAAGATCGGGGATCGACGGGTTGACGGCATGGCCGAGAGCGGCACCATCGAGGCGGGCACGCCCGTAATCGTCACCGACGTGTACGACAACCAGATCAAGGTGCGGCCGACCTGAGCCGGGCGCGGTGTGAGGCTATCTGATACACTGCCATCGGGCTCGGCTTGACCTGATCAAGCCGAATCGCTTGAAGTGGCGTTTCTGTTGCAGGAAGGACCAAAGACATGAGCTCTCCGATACTCCTGGTGGGAATTGCCGGCTGGATGTGGGGCGTCATTGCCGTCGTCGGCGTCATTTTCCTCATCATCCTCGCCATCATCGGCCAGTACATAAGCCTCTGGCTCCAGGCCTGGCTCTCCGGCGCCCGGGTGAGCCTGCCCGGACTGGTCATGATGCGCCTGCGGAAGGTCGATCCGAAAACGATCGTCTTCAATCGCATCAGCGCCAAGAAGGCCGGGCTTGATCTCTCCACCGATCAGCTCGAAGCGCACTACCTGGCGGGCGGACGGGTCACCAACGTAACGCGTTCGATGATCGCCGCAGACAAGGCGAGGATCGACCTGCCCTGGGAACGGGCCACCGCCATCGACCTCGCCGGCCGTGACATCCTCGATGCCGTCAAGACCTCGGTCGACCCGAAGGTAATCGATTGCCCCCACGCCGGATCGGGAAAGGGAACGATTGACGCAGTGGCCAAAGACGGCATTCAGCTCAAAGCCAAGGCGAGGGTGACCGTGCGCACCAACATTGCGCGCCTCGTCGGCGGCGCGACCGAAGAGACCATCGTCGCCCGCGTGGGTGAAGGCATTGTCTCGGCGATCGGTTCGTCATCGACTCACAAGGAAGTGCTGGAGAACCCCGACGCCATCTCCAAAGCGGTGTTGTCCAAAGGGCTGGACTCCGGCACGGCCTACGAGATCCTTTCCATCGACATTGCCGACGTTGACGTGGGCACGAACATCGGGGCCGCCCTTCAGGCCGACCAGGCCGAGGCGGACCTGAAACGCTTCCGGGCCGAGGCCGAGAAGCGACGCGCCATGGCCGTGGCCCAGGAGGCCGAATACGCCGCCGAGGTCCAGAAGAACCGGGCCCTGGTGGTTCTGGCCGAAGCGGAGGTCCCCAAGGCGATGGCCGACGCTTTCCGTGCCGGAAACATGGGCATCATGGACTACTACCGCATGAAGAACGTCATCGCCGACACCGACATGCGAAACACGATCGCTGGCGGCGAGGCGGGACCTGAGCCGTCCTGATCCTCATGACCAGAGTCGGGAGTCGATAGCCCAGGCAACATCATCGCGGCCTACCGGTGACCCCGGTGGGCCGCGTCTTCTGTATGATCCAGCCCCGTGCCGCACCTGCACATCGTCATCCCCGTCTACAACGAGCGGCAAACGCTCAGCCCCTGCGTCCAGCGGGTGATCGAATCCCCGCTGCCCCCAGGCTGGAACCGGCGCATCCTGCTCATCGATGATCACTCTGACGAGTCGCACTACCACGCCGTCGCCTCGCTGGCCGAGTCGATTCAGCAGGCCGGTCAAGACCTGACCCTGCACCGCCACGAGGTCAACATGGGTAAAGGTGCGGCGCTCCAGTCGGGCTTCGACATCATTCTCAAGGGTGACCCGCCGGATGATGACCTGACCATCATTCAGGATGCCGATCTTGAATACGACC
Source organism: Phycisphaerales bacterium (assembly GCA_020345805.1). GTDB lineage: Bacteria > Planctomycetota > Phycisphaerae > Phycisphaerales > SM1A02. The sequence continues at coordinate 1,543,747 of CP070772.1, forward strand.
CGTCGGACTATCCGGCCCTGATGACCCCGATCATCGAGGGTCGGGCCGATGCCGTTGTGGGCACCCGCTGGGGTGAGCACCGAAGCTACCCGGGGCTGAAGGCGAAGACCCACGCCTGGGGTAACTCCGTTCTCACACGTCTCAGCAATCTCATGACCGGCTACCGCGTCAGCGACATGGAGTGTTGCTACAAAGTACTGCCGGTCCGAGTCCTGAAGCGCCTGCGGCCGATGCTGACTGAGAAACGGTTCGGAATAGAGCCGCAAATCGTGGCCTCATTGTCTCGACTCAAGGCCCGTGTGGTCGAAGTTCCCATCAGCTACGAACCGCGGGGGCTCGCCGCGGGTAAGAAAATCGGCTGGGCCGACGGCATGCGGGCGATATATGTGATCAGCCGGGAACGGTTCCGGCCGATGTCAACTGAGCCGCCTGAACCCGCTTCCCGACAAGTCGGCGACCACTGAGACGAACGACCGGCCGTGGCCCCCAACCCAGACGAAAAACCGGACCTTCTTTCGCCCCGCAAGCTGATCACTCAGTCCCTCGGATTCGTGATCGGCATGGCGCTGCTGATCTGGTGCATCGTCATCGCAGTCAAGGGCGGCGAGGGCGAGGATATCAGCGGCTGGGCGAAGATCCGCGAGGCAAGCCCCCTGCTGGTGGCCGGGCTGGCGGGCTGCTCTCTGATCAGCCTCTTTGTCAACGGCGTGATCTTCTGGCTGGTCATCCTGCCCGTAAAGAACCTGGGCATGTGGCGCATGGAGTGGCTCAACCTCGTCACCGGCGTGCTGAACTACGCGCCCATCCGGGCCGGGCTCCTCGCACGAATCGCCTACAACCTGCGCGTCGACCGATTGAGCCTGCTTCAGTTGGGTGGCTGGTTCCTGGCCCTGGCCTTCACCATGGTCCTTACCCTCGGGGCCTGCATCCTGGCCACGATCGTCTGGCCCGACTTCGACCTGATCTGGGTTGCCATCCTTCTCGGCCAGCTCATCCTGGGCGGCCTGCTGGCGTGGGCGGTGATGGGCCATCCCCTGATCATCCGCCACGGCAAGGGCATGGACCAGATGTTGCGGCGCCCCGTCTGCCTTTGGGGCGCGATCGGACTGCGCCTGATTGATATCTCCGCCTATGTCGGGCGAATGGCCTGCGCGGCGGCGATCCTGGATCTTTCGCTGCCTTTTGCCGACATCATGCTGCTGGGATTCGCCGCCCTCGCCCTCAGCCTCAACCCGCTGGGTCGCATCGGCTTCCGTGAGGCCGCGGTGGCGTTTGTCGCGTCCCGCCTCGTCGCCCCCGAACTCGGCGGGGCTCATCTGGAAGCTTCGATGGCCCAGCTGGCGCTGGTGGAATCAGCCGGCGAGGCAATGCTCTTCATTCCCATAGGCGCGATCGCTCTGCTGTGGTACCGCAAGCGCTGGCGTGATGCCGCGGCAGCCAACGGACAGATCGATGACGCTGATTGACCGAAATGCCATTGGTCGTAACTGATTGCCAGGCAAGTCATTGCGGCCCGGCCGGTCGGTGGGCTCCACCCCGGCTCAGCAACCCGCGACCTCTCTGCACTGTCTGCCGACTGCACTCCACAGTTGGGACGATCCGCAGCCAAACCACGCCTCGCCACCTTCGCCCATCGGCGCATCGCCTCTCAGGCCGTACGCTATCGGGATGAGCAAACTTGATCGACGATCGTTCCTGGCCGCCTCCGCCGCCTCGAGTTCACTCTTCTGGCCCCTGGCCTGCAGCCGAGCCTCGCAGCAGAAGCTCACGGCCGGCCGGCCCGTGGTGATCAGCTCCGGCAACGGCATCCCCGCCGTCACCCGGGCCATGGAGGGGCTCAATCGCGGCGAGGATCCCGCCGACGCCGTCGTCGAGGGCGTCACCCTCGTCGAGGATGACCCCAACGACATGAGCGTCGGTTACGGCGGCCTGCCCAACGAGGGGGGCGTCGTCCAGCTCGACGCCTCCGTAATGCACGGGCCCACCCACAAGGCCGGAGCGGTCGCCGCAATCGAGAACATCCGCAACCCCGCCCGAGTCGCTCTCAAAGTCCTACGCCACACCGATCACGTCATGATCGTCGGCGACGGTGCCCGCAGGTTCGCCAAGGCCATGGGATTCAAGGAAGAAAACCTCCTCACCGACAAGGCCCGTGAAGTCTGGCTCAAATGGAAACGAAACCTCAATCCCAACGATGACTGGCTGGATGAGGATCAGAGCGTCGACCACGACGCCCGGCAGGCAATGGCCGAATCCCTCGGCATCGCCTACTCCCACGGCACGATCCACTGCGGAGCCGTTGACGCCAACGGCGACGTCGCTGCCTGCACCACCACCAGCGGCCTGAGCTACAAGATCCCGGGCCGGGTGGGCGATTCCCCCATCATCGGCGCGGGGATGTTTGTCGACAACGAGGTCGGTGCAGCGGGGGCCACGGGCAGGGGCGAATCTGTCATCCAGTCCTGCGGGGCATTCCAGATCGTTCAGCACATGGCCGCCGGCGATGAGCCGACCGCGGCCTGCCTCAAGGTTCTCCGGTGGATCGCAGACCACACGAAGCGTCGGATGCTGCTCAATCAAAAAGGTGAGCCCAACTTCGGCGTGACGCTTTACGCTGTGCGCAGGGACGGCCTCTACGGCAGCGCCTCCATGCACAGCGGAGCACACTTCACAGTCCACGACGGCACCGAAGCCCGCAGTGAAGACTGTGCATTCCTCTACGAGCGCGAACCGCAAGATGTTGAATCCTAGAACCGTCGTTCTGCATCAATAACGCGAGCAGCGCAGCCGCGCCCTGACCAGGCCGCGGCTCGGGAACCGAACCGTCACAAGGCGGCAAGACCATGAGCAGCGAAGAGTGGAGCCCGATGATCGGCCTCGGCCGGGCCTGTATCACCCTGCTGTGGAAATGTGCAATCTGCCTGATCGGCTGGGCCGTCGTGGCGTGGCTGATCGCCCCCCCGCTGGCGTGGATCTCACAGACCCTGACGCTCAGCCTGGTCGCAGTGGCCGGCATGATCATCATGGTCGGCTTCATCATGCTGATTCCGGGAGCGGCGATCGGATCCGTCCTGTCGGGGAATCTCAATGAGCGGGCAGGATTTGACGGCCCCGTCCTCGCGGCGATTGCCTCACTGTTCGCCTGGATTGCGACGATGGGCGGCACGGCGCTTGGGCTTCTGTTGCGGCCGGGCGGCAGTTGGCTGCTCACGATCGCCTCCCTCATCGTGGGGGCGGTGGCGATGCTGCTCATTATCAAGAACACCTGGCTCGATCCTGATTAGCGCGTGTTCCATTTGAAGCGCGTAATCAGCGTGCAGGTCGTTCGGAGGTTGCCCGGCCCGAGGCCGGGCGGGCTCGCCGGGATTGCGCTGTGGACAATCACCCCCGCGCGCCATATAGCCCCCAGCTTGCCGGGGGTTGGCACCCGCGCAAAAAAGGGGTCGGGAGTCTTTTCTCCCGAAAAAAGACTCCCGACCCCTTTTTTCGGCCTCTGAAGCAGAACCGACGGCCGGGTGGCGTGCTCTGGAGCGAAGCGGAAGGCCACGTGGCGTGTGAATTCGGTTGCCGTTACGCCCCCCACTGCATCTTCGGTGGCAGTGTCCTAAGTCCAAGCGCCAGCGGACCCTGCAATCCCACCGCTCTTCCCCTCAACCCCTCTCAACGCGAATTCCGAAAAAGATCGGCAAGAAAGTGCGCAGTCCGCCGTTGACACAATACCTAGAGAGCCTATGCTTTTATATAGACCATCTAGGTATGGAGTGCCGCCATGGATTCCCGCCTCCTCTCCGGCACCGTGGAAATGCTCATTCTCGAGGTGCTCGCCCGCGGCGACAGCTACGGATACCAGATCGCCCAGACCGTGCTCGGCGAGTCGGCCGGCTACTTCCAGCTCAAGGAAGGCAGCCTCTACCCGGCCCTGCACCGCCTTCAGCGGCAGAAGCTCCTGAAGGCCTACTGGATCGAGGCGGATACCTCCGAGGGCGGCCGCCGAAGGAAATACTACAAGCTCACCCCCAAGGGAAAGGCCGCCCTCAAATCCAAGCGAGAGGAATGGGCGAGGTTCGCCGCGGGCGTGAGCGGCGTGTTGGGGCAGGGTCATGTCGTGGCGTGAGGAAATCTCGGCCGGCCTGCAGCCTTCGCCGATGCCGCCCGAAGGCGGCGACGCGGCACAGGTGCGCCGCGACATCATCGACGAGCTGACCGATCACCTCGAGTGCGCCATGCGCCGAGAGCTGCGCATGACCGGTGACGAGAAAGCCGCCCGCAGAGCCGTGCTCAAGAGGTTCGGCGATCCGAAGCGCATCGCCTGCCGATTGTGGTTCGATGCGATGAAGGAGTCCATCATGAGCCAGCGAATATCACTGATCACGAACATCGTTCTGGCCGTCGCGTGCATCACCGTCTGCATCGTCGCCTTGCTGGCGATACAGCGCAATTCACAACTCACCGAGGCAATGCTGGCAAAGGTGGAGGCGATGGGTGCGGAGGGGCAGACGTCGGCCGCATCGGCGATCTGGGCAGAGGCAACTGTCTCCGTACACAAGGGGGCCGTGGACGGGGAAACGATCGAAGGATTCGAAGTGGGAATCTCAGGCCACGCGTTCAACGCCGGTGAGCCCAAGGGCCTTCATGAGTTTACAGATGCGAGCGGCGCTGTCTCGTTCGGCCCCGTTCGTCCCGGCGAGTATCTACTGTATTCTGAGAGTCAAGGCGTGCGGTTTCGCCGAACTGTCCTGCTGTATCCCGGGCGCAATGAGTTGGATCCGATCGTCTGGCCCGTCATCGAGGCAAAGCCCGCACCTGTTTCATTTGAGCTTGCGATGCCTGAGAATCTGCGGCAGGACGCGGCCTACATCGTCTGTTGGTTTAATCGAACGCCTCATAAGCACGACCTTGCCGCCGGTCCGTGGAGGTGGAAGACGGTGAAGGTGATCTTTGCCCCGGACGGTCGGGCGATGATTGTGGGCGACGACGATCTGCTCTTCACCGAGCAGATCGAAGGTCTGGTGGGGCTCCTTTTTCAGACCTTGGCAGAGGACAAGCTGCGATTCGTCGACGAACCTGTGCTCGATGCCTCGTTCACGTATCGCCTTAAGTCAATCAGCATGCTGGCTCCGCTCACTCCCTCCGATGCTGAGCGGGGACGGTACCTGGAGGTACGCGCCGCAATGCATGATCGCGATGGCTTCACCAGACCAGACGCCGGCTTATCAATCCGCGTCGGGGAGCGTTCACCTTCGGTAGGCATCTCACTCTTCCAGAGAATCGGCAAAGCTTGGTTCGACAGTCTGCCCGACTTGGAAGTCACCCATGGCAGCGACAGCGCATGGCGGCTGGAGATCCCGGATTGGTTTGCTGATCTCGCTTCTCACGAGGTTCGGAAGTACAAGGATGACCTACAACGATATAGTGAGCAGTCTGGAACTTGAACGTCTGTCGGATCGCTCCTTCACATATCACCCACGCGAAAGCCCCGGCAAAGCTTTGCCGGGGCTTTGATGTGCGAACGAGTTGTGTTGAGTTTCACATACAGACGCGCGCGATGATCACGCCCCCGCACCCTCCAGCGCCGGGAGAACCGTCTCCAGCTTCCCCCTCGCGCCGGGCCAGAGGATGGCGGCCTCGACGATCATCCACAACTCCAGGGCCAGCGTGGCGAGAGCCACGATCACCAACACCCAGTCGGGATTCTCTTGAAACAGCCAGCCAGGCTGGTCGCCTGCGTTTGAAACGAACAACTGCCAGATCATCCCCCACGCGGGCATGATGAGCATGAACACCATGGGAATGGCGATGAACCAGACCGGCAGCCTGCGCCGCCACAGCCAGAAGCCGATCACCAGGAACGCCAGCCCGCCCAAGAGTTGATTGGTCGCCCCGAACATGGGCCAGAGGATGAGCCCGCCCGAGCCGGCGGTCTGCCATGACCAGGCCTGGCCCGAAGCAGGCAGTGCCGCCATCAACGCGGCTACAACCACGCCGAAGATCGTCGCCGCGTGACGGTTCTGAAGCCACGCGAGCGGATTGACCGCACTTATCGATCGATCGACTGCCGCCCCCTCGCCGCCTGGGCGAGTCGCGAAGGTCGAGGCGATCTCCTGGATCACGTAGCGCTGAATGCGACAGGCGGTGTCGAGGGTGGTGCCGGCGAACGAGGCAACCAGCACGCCCATCAATGCCGCGGCAACGCCCCCGCCGATCCCCATCGCCCGCAGGAAGTTCGCCGCCCCGTCCACGAACGCCGCGATCTTCGTGCCCAGCCCGCCCGCGGCGGTCCACGAGCCGTAGCGCCCGGCCCACGCCTCGACCCCGGTGAGAACCGTCCCGTCAGAGGCGGCGATCCCCAGCCCCAGTCCCGCGGCGCAGGCCAGGATCACCAGCACGGCAAGGAAACTCTCGGTGAGCATCGAGCCGTAACCGACGAACTGGGCATCAGTTTCCCGACGGAGCTGCTTACTGGACGTGCCGCTGCTCACCAGGCAGTGAAAGCCGCTGATCGCCCCGCACGCGACGGTGATGAACAGGAACGGCAGTATCAGCGGCGCGCCCGCCGGCGACCACTGCGCCACCGGAGCGGTGATCACCAGCTCGGGCCGGGCCGCACCTTCCGTCGGTGGCGCCCCTCCGAAGATCGCCGCGGCGATCAGCCCCAGCAGGATTAGCGCCAACGCCGTGAGCAGTTGCAGACTGTTGATGTAATCGCGCGGCTGGAGCAGCATCCACACCGGCAGAACCGACGCGATATACGAATAAACGAGCAGCAGGATCACCCAGGTGAAGTTCGGCCATGCCGCCAAGATCGTGTTGAAGGCGTGCAGAGGCCCCCAGTCGCCGAAGATCACCGTCAGGTACATGATCGCCAGGGCGAGGATGGACGGGATCGCCAGACCTATTCCTTTGCGGTGCAGCCAGATGCCGATGGCCACCGCGATGGGGATCTGCACCAGGCAGGGGAAGATCGAGGAGGGAAACTGCCGGAACACCGCGGCGATCACCAGGCCGAAGATCGCCAGCACGATGGTCAAGGTGACGAACAGCACGAGCAGGAACAGCAGCCGCACCCGCCGGTTGAGCACCCTCCCGGCGATGTCGCCCACGGTCTGGCCGCGATTGCGCAGCGATACCACCAGCGCCCCGAAGTCGTGGACCGCCCCGATGAAGATGGAGCCGAAGAACACCCACAGCAGGGCCGGCAGCCAGCCCCACATGATCGCGATGGCCGGGCCCACGATGGGGCCGGTGCCCGCGATGGACGTGAAGTGATGCCCGAAGACCACGGCCTTCTTCGTGGGCACGTAGTCGCGATCGTCGTTCATCTCCACGCTCGGCACGACCGCCTTCGGATCCAGTCTGAAGATATGTCTGGCCAGCCATCGGCCGTAGGTGTGGTAGGCGATGAGGTACCCGACCAGCGCGCCGACGGCGATGAGCAATGTGTTCATGGGTCTAGACGAACTCCCGCCAGATCAGATAGGCCCAGTTGGACAGGAAAACAACGGTGACAACGATCCAGGCTCTCCGGCGGCCGATAGCCCCGAAGCCCGGCGACCATCGGCGCCCAAAGCCCAGTCGCAGGACCAGCCAGATCACTGCCAGCATCAAGGCTGCAAACGTCAAGGGATTGAGAAGCAGAGCGTCAACTGGCCGTCCCTGACCCAGCGCCAGCACCATGCGCGTCGTTCCGCAAGTCGGGCAGGGCAGCCCGGTCACTCGATGAAACAGACACAGCGACGGCGGCGACTCCACCAAGCGGCTGAGCCAGCTTGCCAGCCAGACGCCTCCCAGCCAGACCGCCGTAACCGCAACCGCCCACCTCGGTACGCCGATCCTGCGCCCGCACCGCGGTATTGCCAGACCGGAGGACCACACGGGGGCTACGCTCCGGCAGCAGCGGCGCCGACTCCGATTATCACGATCAGGACTATCCACAGGATCGCGATGATCACGCCGATAAGGGCCAGGACAACACTCACGATGCCGCAGACCTTCCCGGCAACGGTCAGCCCTTCGCCCGCGGGGTCCATGCGGCCGGCCTGCATTTCCCGCAGATCATTGTTACCCATCACCCAGGCGACGATGCCGAAGATGACACAGAGGACGATCCCGAGAATCCCAAACACGAGGATCATTGCTCCGCGGTGCGCGCGCATGGCGCCGCCGGATGGCGGCATCGGTGCAGGTGTTTGCGTCATTGACATGCCCCTAAACAGCTTTGGTCTTGTTCGTTGAGTCCACGCCGCGGGCGGGCGAGCGAGAGTGCCACCAACGGCACGCCCCAGGATTTAAGGCTGCACCCGCCGCACCACGAAGCTACCGGAGGCAACGGCGATTTGTCAAGCATTCGCAGCTGTGATCGGCAATCGCCGCCCGATCAGCGTTTGCCCTCCCGCGCCCGGCGACTATGGATTCCACTGACCGGGACCGCCCCATCCGCCGGTGGCGGCGAGACCGATCTGGAAGACGATCGCCAGAACCACGAGAACCAGGGCGAGCACGGCCAGGACCACACCGATAACACCAAGGATCCTGCCTGCGGTTGCCAGACCGTGACCCGTCGGGTCCATTTCGCCGGCTGCCATGGCTCTCACGTCGGCGTTGCCCATCCCACCGGCCAACACGCTGAAAACCATGCGGAGGGTATGAACAGAGCACAACAACCGCACCGCAGGATAAGTGTGTCCGCACACCCCACGATCCCGAGGATCAGAATCATCACCCCGCGGCGTGGGCGCAGGCCCGCTTCCGGGCCGGCCCCGGGGCGCTCCATCGGCATCGTCGGGGGGGCTACACCGGTTGGTTCCTGCGATTGCCCGTGTTCATCCATTGTCACGCATTCGCGAATCGCGGAGCGGAGTGAGATCCCGGCTCAGGCCGGCGGCGGCTCGGGTGCAGAAGGCGCGAAAGGCGCCCCGTTGATCTGACCCTTCAATGTCAGCACCCTGACCAGGAACAGAATCAGCACCACCAGGGCGGCAAGCTCCGCCAGACCGGTAACGCAACTGACGATCGGTATACATCCGCCGACAACCGCGACCGCCGAAAGAACGGCGTACGACAACCCCAAAGAGCGCCCGCAGTCACCGACATCAATGCGGCCATTTGCGGCGAAATAGCTCTGATAGGACTCCGGCAGTCGGAGAAAGACAAGGAAGTTCCAAGCGCAGCTGAACAGCGGAATGAGCAGCAGCCACACCAGGCCCGGAGTCATCCTGCAATGTTGGGGCGGGATTCGGCTGAAACAGCCGTGCAGCAGCGCGCAGATCACAATCGCGACAACCAGATTGAAGGAGAGCAGGACCACGAAGACCAGCAGGATCCATTCCGCTCCTCCCGGAAGTGCAAACGCCAGCTCCGTCCCGCCGGCCGTGAGGGCATACGCCATGGCTATCACGGGATGTCCCCTTCAAAACCCGGTTGCCCCTGATTAATCCACAGGAATTACACAAGGCGACAGGGAGCGAGACTAACGGCTACGGGTCGGATCCGCAACGATTCTCCGTTATCCACGTTTCAGACGTGTACCCGGCAATCCCGCTGCGCGGAGCGGCCCTTATCGTTTATCATCTGTCGACCACAGACGACGTAGCCGGTCACATCGGAGCCTCGCTCATGACCACTGGAACTTCCCGCTCCCCCCAGGTTTCTGACAGGCCCGCCATCCTCGGCGGTTCTCCCGCGGTCGATCTGCCCCAGGAGGAGGCCAATCGCTGGCCGATCATCACCGCAGAGGACGAACGAGCGGTTCTTGAGGTATTGCGCTCCGGGCAACTGTCCATCCACGAGGTAGTTACGGCGCTGGAGGAGGACTACAAGAGGTGGTTGGACATGCCCATCGCCGTCGCCCACAACAACGGCACCGGCGCGATCCACGCCGCCCTCCATGCCTTCGACATCGGTCCGGGCGATGAGGTGATCGTGCCCTCCGCCACCTGGTGGTCATCCGTCATGCCCATCCTCCACCACGGCGGGGTGCCGGTGTTCGCCGAAACCGAGGAGCAGTGCATCGGCCTGGATCCGGCGGACGTGGAAAAACGCATCGCCGACCGCACGAAGGCCATCATGGTCGTGCACCTCTTCGGAATGCCCTCGAAGATGGACGAACTGATGGCCGTGGCGAACAAGCACAACCTCAAGGTGCTGGAAGACGCCTCACATGCCCACGGCGCGGTCTACAAGGGCCGGAAGATCGGGACGATCGGCGACGCCGCCGTCTTCAGCATGCAGGCCAACAAGCTCCTGCCCTCGGCCGAGGGCGGAATGTTCCTTACCCGCGATCCCGAAATGTGGGAGAAGGTGATCCGTTACGGCCACTACGAGCGCCTCCTGCCCATGAAGGGCTCGCCCAACCGGCGCTTCGCCGCCACCGGCTTCGGGATGAAGTACCGCATGTCCCCCCTCAGCGCCGCGGTGGCCCGCACCCAGCTCAAGAGCCTCCCGGAACGGAACGCCCGGCGGAATGAAAACTGCATCTGCCTTTCCGAAAAACTTGAGAAACTCGGCTTTCAGACTTTTCTCGCCCCGGAAGGGGTCCAGCGTGTGTATTTCGAGTTCCTCATCAGATACGACCAGTCCCAAACCGGCCTGCCCATCGGCGATCTGGCCCGAGCCCTCCAGGCCGAGGGAGCCCTCGTGGGAGCCCCCCGATATCCCCTGCTGCACCAGCAGCCGGTCTTTACCGAGGGCGTATGGGCCAAGATCGCCCGTTTGCAGGGAACTGCGAAGCAGCCTCTGAGAGAGTATGATCCGCGTGACCTGCCCCGCACCACCATGGGCAACGCCTCGCTGTTGAAGCTCCCCAGCTTCCCCAACGCCGACCGCCCCCTGCTGGACCAGTACGCCCGGGCATTCGAGAAGGTGATGGCCCACGCCGACGATCTGCCGCGGGAGGACAAATGAGCGCTGCGAACCGGGTACAAGCTCCGACCACCGCCGAAATCGAGAAGCGATTTCGCCACCCGGCGGTTCACGTGGCCCGGCCGGTGATCTGGGGCGGTATCGGCGTGCTGCGCACGGTGCGTCGATTCAAGTGGACGGCCCGCGGCGCCGAGCGGCTCTATCGCTACGAGAGCCCGCTCATCTTCGCCGCCAATCATTGCAGTCACGCCGACACCGCCGCCATCCTCGGTACGCTGCCCCGCTATCTGCGCAAGCGGACCGCCGTCGCCGCGGCACTGGACGTCTTCGGACCGGCCCGCTATGTGCCGAAGAAAACGCTGAAGTGGTTCCGCCGCGAGATGCTCCAGTTCATCGTGGCCGGCGGATTCCGCGCTTTCGCCTTTGATCGCCACGGAGCCCCCCACCGCTCGCTGCGCACGGCATCAGATCTCGTCGACAACGGCTGGAACCTGATTCTCTATCCCGAGGGCACCCGCAGCCGCTCGGGCGAGATGGCCACCTTCAAGCCCGGCGTGGGGCTGCTGGCCCGCCGCACCCGCAGGCCGGTGGTGCCCATCCACGTCTGCGGCGGGGCGTCCATTCTCCGCTGCGGCCAGTTCATGCCCTCCCACGGCCACGCCTTCGTGCGCTACGGCCGGCCGCTTGAATGGCAGAAGGGCGAATCGGCCGAGGTCTTCACCACCCGGATCGAAGAGGCCGTCCGCCGCCTGGCGGTCGCCAACGAGCAGTTGGCCCTCTCCCCCCCCGCCGGCAAAATCGCGTCCATGCTTGCGCACCTCAAAGGTTGAACAACCGTTTTGTGCGCTGTCGGGTCGAATACTCGGCGCGGTGGAATCACCACGGGAAATCCGACCGGATCAGATCAGGATGGTGATTCGCTGCCGCCCTCGCGCTCATCCGACATCGAAAGATCAAGTTTCATGAACTCCGGCTCCGGTATACCCCCTGGCGACTTCAGGGTCGTCCGTGGGTTTCAGTGCCGTATCGGCGCTGGCAGGCCCGGCCACTCGGATCGCCGGCCCGACCGCCGGTACAATCCCCCCATGAAGGATGAGGACCCCTTTGAGCTGCTGGGGCTGGAGCGGCGATTCGATATCGATCGTGCGGCGCTGCAGGCGGCGTACCTGAAGCGATCGGCTCAGTTGCATCCGGACCGCTTCCCCGACCCCATCGACCAGGCGGAGGCGGCCGCGAAGGCTGCCTGCCTCAACACCGCCCGCGATGTCCTGGCCGATGATGAGCGGCGGGCGGATGTGCTGTTGCGCCTGCTGGGCGGGCCGACCCGGGAGGAGGACAAGAGCCTGCCGGATGGGTTCCTCATGGACATCATGGAGGCGAGGCAGGAGATGGAGGATGCGGTCGGCTCAGGCGACCCGGCCCAGCGCAAGCGCGTCGAGGACTGGGTCCATCAGCAGCGGTCGGGATTTCTGGACAGCGTGGGCCGGCTGTTCGGGAAGGTGGCCACGAACGCCGATGCTCAGACGCTCGCAGGAATCCGCGTGCAGCTCAACGCCTGGCGGTACATCGAGCGGATGATCGAGCAGCTTGACCCGGCCCACGAGCTTGATCTGTAAGATGCAGACCATGATGTTGGCGCAGGGGTCCGCAGACAGCGCATCGGGCATCGGCCTGCTGGGATGGGAGGCCATCCACATCCCCATGCTCATCGCCCTGCCGGTGCTGCTGCTGCTCAGCGGTTTCTTCTCCGGATCGGAAACGGCCCTGTTCGGCATGGCCGAGAGCGAGCGTATGCGGCTTCGCCGCAGCGGCACATTCGCGGGCCGGGCGGTGGATGCGCTGCTCAGCGAGCCGCGGATGCTCCTCATCAGCGTCCTGCTGGGCAACATGACCATCAACGTGCTCTACTTCGTGATCAGCTCGGTGCTGCTGATGCAGGCGAAGGCGGGAGTGATCGGCAACACGGTGCTGGCGATCGCCTCGCTGATGCTGATCATTCTGATCGGTGAAGTGGGGCCGAAGCTGCTGGCCAATTCCCGGCGGCAGGCGTTCGCCGCGATCACTGCCCCGCCTCTGCTGGGGCTGCATCGGGTCATCGGCCCGCTGCGCATCGTGCTGAACGGGCTGGTGGTGGAGCCTTTGAATCGTCTGACCGCCCCGAGCGAAGCGCCGCCTCAGCTCAGCCAGGAGGAGCTGGACACGTTGCTTGACGTGTCGGGACGGGAAGGAGCGATCGACGCGCACGAGCAGCGGATCCTGCAGGAGGTATTGGACTGGGGGAAGCTGAAGGTGCGGGACGTGATGACCCCGCGCGTGCACATACAGGCGGCGGAGGTTAATGCAGCGAACGAGGAGGTGATGCGCCTGGCCGAAGAGACCCGCCTGACCAAGTTTCCGGTCTATGAGGAGGACATTGATCACATCGTCGGCCTGCTGCACGTGAAGCGTTATCTCCTCGATGCACCCGGCAGTGAAGCGCCTCTGAGAAACCACATATCGCCCGTGCGGTTCGTTCCGGAGATCGCGACGCTGGATCAGTTGCTGGACCACTTTCGAAGCACGAAATCCCAACTTGCCATCGCAGTGGATGAATTCGGAGGCACGGCCGGACTGGTGACCATCGAAGACGTGGTGGAGGAGATTGTCGGCGACATCGTCAGCGAGGGGGAACGGACGATCGAGCCGCCCCGCATGATCGGGATGGGACGGTGGCGGGTGAGCGGTGATGTCAGCGTGCACGACTGGGCCGAGGCGTTCGGTCAGAAGCTGGTTTCGCCGCGCGTCGCGACCCTGGGCGGGCTCATCATCCAGCGCCTGGGGCGGCTGCCCGTCACCGGTGACGCCATCGAACTGGGCAATGTGCGCATTGAAGTGGAGACGGTGGATTGCAACCGCGTGGTGAGCGCGATTGTGATCCTGCTGCCGCAGGACGCGTCCGCAGAGGCGGGCAACACGCCGGGGGGCAGGTCATGAACGGCGTGGATGTGGCGATCTTCCTGGGGCTGACGTTCGTGGGCTTCGTGTTCAGCAGCCTCTTCTCAGGAATGGAGACGGGCCTTTATACGATCAACCGCGTGCGGTTGGCGGTTCGTGCCGCGCGGGGCGAGGCGACGGCGCTGCGACTGCGCCACGAGCTGGGCAACTCCAGTCGCGCCCTGACCGTGCTGCTCATCGGCAACAACGCCGCCAACTATCTCGGCAGCTTCGGCCTGGCGGAGACCCTGCACAGAGCGGGACTCAATGACTGGACACTGATCGTGGTGGAGGCGCTGATCTTCACTCCGCTGCTGTTCATCTTCGGCGAGACGCTGCCCAAGGACCTGTTCCGCGCACATACCGATCATTGGACCTACAGGCTTTCGCGGTTTCTGACCGCGTGCCGCTGGCTTTTTCTCATCACGGGCGTTCTGCCGGCCGTGTTGGGGATCGCGGCGCTGCTGACCCGCGCGTTCGGCCGGCGCACGGATGGGCCGACCACCGCCCGGCAACGAGTCATCCGTCTCCTGCACGAAGGCGTAGGCACGGGCATCATCAGCGAATCGCAGACCACTCTCGCCGACCGTGCCCTGGCCCTGCGCGGCCGGACCGTGGGCGATGAGATGATCCCGTGGTCCAGAGTCGCCGCCCTGCCGATCGAATGTGGTCGGGTCCGGCGCGAGGAGATCATGCGCCGCCATAACTTCACGCGACTGCCGGTGTTGGACCGGAGCGGCGAGGTGGCGGGCGTGGTCGCGACTATCGATGTCGTTCTCGCCCCGGAAAACGACCTTCAGAGCATGACGAGCACCCCGCCTACCTTCACACCCGACACGCCCGTGCACGAAGCGCTGTGGATCATGCGCACCGAGCGGCAGCCCATGGCGATCGTGAAGCATCCTCATACCGGCCGCCCGGTGGGCCTCGTGACGCTCAAGGACCTGGTGGAGCCGCTCACCGGCGAACTCGCCGCGTGGTAGGCGGGAAGATCCAACCGTACCCAGCCGCTTGCGGCTTCGCGATCCACTATCGTGTCCATCATCGCGTTCCTTTGACCTCGAAGTTCCATGCCAATCATTGACATCACCAAGAAGCGCCTGACCCGCATCACCTGCTCGCCTCACCTTGCGCCCTACCTGCGGCAGGAAGTCACTTCCCTCGGGTTTGAGGTGCAGGAGGAAGATCATGCGAGCGTGCACGTCGGGGCGACGCTGCCAGATTGCATGCGCCTCAACCTGCAGTTGCGGACCGCCCTGCACGTTCTGTGGCTGCTGAAGAGATTTCGCTGCCCTTCGCCCAAAGCGCTTTACACGCACATCGCATCCTTCCCCTGGGAGGAGTTGATCGCCAACGATTCGTACTTCAGCGTGACCTCGACCGTCGAGCATCCGAAGATCACCAACTCGATGTATCCCAACCTCGTGGTGAAGGATGCGATCGTCGATCGAATCACGAAGCACACCGGCCGGAGGCCCGACAGCGGCTCGGACCGCTCGCGGATCGTGATCCATCTCTACTGGAAGGACGATCGCGCGCTAGTGTATCTCAACACGAACGGCCGGCGCCTGGCCGATCGGGGCTATCGCAAAATGCCGCACACCGCCCCGATGCAGGAGACGCTGGCCGCAGCGGTCCTGATGGCGGCGGGGTATGACGGATCATCCCCCCTGGCCAATCCCATGTGCGGCTCGGGCACGCTGGCGATCGAGGCCGCCCTCATCGCGGCCGGCCGTGCGCCGGGGCTGCTCCGTTCCAACTTCAGCTTCATGCACACGAAGCTGCACGATGAGCACGCGTGGAAATCGATTCGTGTGGAGGCGCGCAAGCAGGCAGCATCGCGGCCACCTGCGCCGATAGTCGCTTCGGATATCGACCCCCGCGCCCTGACCGCCGCGCGCAAGAACGCGCAGACGGCCGGCGTGGAACATCTAATCGACTTCGTGGAGTGTGACTTCGCGGATACCCCCCTGCCAGACCTTCCGGGGGCGGGGATTGTCATCATGAACCCCGAGTACGGCGAGCGGCTGGGACAGATGAGCGCGCTGGAGCCCCTCTACGGTCGAATCGGCGATTTCTTCAAGCAGCGCTGCCCCGGCTGGAAGGGCTGCGTGTTCACCGGGAATCGCGACCTCTCCAAGCGCATCGGCCTCCGCGCGAGTCGGCGCATCCCCTTCATGAACGCTCATATCGAATGCCGCCTGCTCGAGTACGATCTGTACGCAGGCTCCCGCGCGGAGAAGAGAAGAGGTTGAAACCAGCGATTTGAGATGGTCTGTCAGTGACTCGCCGTGAGGTGAAGTCAATTGATGCTCCCTCGCTCCACCGATGTGACCCGGTCGTCCTCGAGTTGAAACACCCAGAGCACACCGCTGAACCCACCTTCGAAAAAATACACGATCCGATCGTCGTAGCGTACAGATGGCCTTCCCAGCAGGAAGACAACATCCTCAGTGGAGGCGCCAACAGGATTCCATTCTTCCAAGAGGGTTTCCATCTGGCGCACATACTCGGGGTACTTAGATCCCGTGTTACCGGTCTGAATCAGATCGGCATATGTGGCACGAAGCCGGATGATCTCTTGGGATGGCGTGATGGTCAAGGAACGGCCCGCATCGGGCTCGGAACTACACGCGCCAAGGGCGGTAACCGCACAAATCGTGAGGCAGACAAAAGTGAAGCAGGCAGCAGGACGCTTGAACCGTATTCGACGCCTCCATTGTCTTTGGTGAGTTTCAGATCCAATTGCTGAAAGGCGATGTGTCGTCATCACCAACCCTCCCGATGGTCTCATGACTCTCGCAACATCACATCCCGCACTTCGGCTTCGACGCTTACCCGGCCGTTCCATTCGTTGATCTTCGGCTCGAGCGCGACATCGAGGGTCATGCCCGCGGCGATGTCACCGGCAAGATGGCCCGCGCCCCACCATACGGCACGGATGATGCGCCTTTGACTGCCTTCATCCTGGCGCACGCGGAAGGACAGGTGCCGGCCGTTGGCACCGATCTGACGGGGCGGGTCGGCGACGGTCACGCGGTTCACGCGCAGAACGGGGCGCGGATTGGCCCGGCCGAACGGGGAAAGCGCGCCGATCTGTTTGACGGTCTGAAGATCAAGCTCCTCCAGCGCCGCATCGCAGTCAATCTTGATGGCGGGCGTCAGATCTTCCGGCGAGATGCGCTCGTTGGCGTGGGCGGTAATCGACTCGGTGAACACGGGCAGGTCGGCAGTGTTGAGACTCAACCCCGCGGCCATGTCGTGTCCGCCGAAGGTGCTCAGGCGATCCTCGCAGGCCATGAGGGCATCGTGGATGGAATAACCGTCGATGGAGCGGGCCGAGCCCTTGCACACATCGCCCTGATGCTGGAAAAGGATGGCGGGCCGGCCGAAGCGATTAACGAGCCGCGAGCAGACGATGCCGATCACCCCCGGATGCCACGATTCGTGGGCGAGGACGATCATGCGATTGTCGCGCCCGGTCATGTTGGCGTCCTCGGCCATCTGCGCCGCCTGGTCGAAGATGGTCCGCTCGGTCTGCTGGCGCTGGCGGTTGAGTTGCGTCAGGCGCCTCGCGATGGTCTGCGCTTCCTCGGGCGGGGCGTCGGTGAGGAGCCGGACCGCCTCCGCGGCATGTCCCATCCGGCCGCAGGCGTTGAGCCGCGGGCCGAGGATGAAGCCTACCTTCTCCGAATCGATGTGCTCGTCTGTGAGATCGGATGCTTCGATGAGAGCCTGCAGGCCGATGAGAGGCGACTGGCGGATCAGGCGCAACCCGTAGCTGGCGATGATGCGGTTCTCTTCAACCAGCGGGACGATGTCGGCGATGGTCCCCAGCGCAGCCAGCGGAAGCATGTCCAGCAGGGTTTTCTGGAGGTTCTCGCTGACCCGCTCGGAGCCGCACCAGAGGGTGGCGAAACGCCAGGCGAGCTTGAACGCGACACCCGCGCCGCAGAGATCACCAAACGGATAGTCGCTGCCGGGCAGGCAGGGATGGACGAGGATCGCCTCCGGCAGGGGCCGGCCACCATCGGGGACGTTGTGATGGTCGGTGATGATCAGGTCGAGGCCGATCTCGCGGGCGGTGGCGGCGGGCTCGCGCCCGGTGATGCCGCAGTCCACGGAAACCACGAGGTCCGCGCCTTCGGACTTGATCTGCTTCATGGCATCGCAGTTGAGGCCATAGCCTTCGTCGAGGCGATGCGGGACATACGAGTGCAGGTCCGCCTCGGGCTCTACGGCCTTGATGACGTGATGGAGGATCGCGGTGGCGGCGATGCCGTCCACGTCGTAATCGCCGTAGATGACGATGCGCTGGCCCTGGCGGACGGCGTCGATGAGACGCTCAGCGGCCTGGTCGACGTTGGGCAGCATCTCCGGGCCGTGCAGATGGTTGAGCTTCGGCTCGCAGAACCGCTCGACGAGTTGAGGATCGCACAGGCCGCGAGCGGCAAGGACGCGCTGAAGGAGGGACCGCCCTTCCGAGGGAGACCCTTGCGGGCGTGCCCCATCCGGGGGCGTCTTTCCTTCCGGGGGCGGGGGTGGGGGCTTGAGCACCCATCTTCGTGTGAGTCCTCGCATCGACTCAGAATACGGCCGATAGAGCAGGTGAGCCAGCGCGACCATAGCGCTTCGACGGATTGGAGCAGCAGGCGCAAGAGGCTAAAATCGGAGGACTGACTCGGGTTTGACCCGAACGGGTCGGCCCAGGCATTCAGAACCCCCCGGAGGCAATCATGGCGGATCGTTACAGGTGCATCCTTCTCTTCGGCGCGCCCGGCACGGGCAAGGGAACCCAGGGCCAGCTCCTGGGCGAGCGCGACGGCTTCGTTCACCTCGCCACCGGCGACATCTTCCGCTCGCTGGACAAGGAGACCGAGCTGGGCAGGAAGTTCGTCCACTACTCCTCGCGCGGCGAGCTGGTGCCGAATGACCTGACGATCCAGTTGTGGCAGGAGTACGTGAAGGGAATGATCGCCGACGGCAGGTACGATCCGGAAAGCGACATTCTGCTTCTGGACGGCATGCCCCGCTCTCTGCCCCAGGCGGAGATGCTCGACGGACTGCTTCAGCCGCTGGCAATAATCCACCTCACCGTGCCGAACATCGACGAGATGGTGAAGCGCATGAAGCTGCGGGCGGAGAAGGAAGGCCGGCACGACGATGCCGACGAGAATGTGATCCGCAACAGGTTCGATGTCTATAACCGTGAGACCGCCCCGGTACTGGGGCATTTCGACAAGCGGCTGGTCATCGACATCGATGCGATCGGGACGATTGAAGAGGTGTTCGAACGCGCGGTGGCGGCGGTCGATTCCGTGCGGGTGTGATTGCCGCATCATTCGGACGACCACGGGAGGTCCGTCAGGGTCAGTCCTCTGCGGGCAGCTCCCGCACATTCCAGCGCTCATCCACCCACAGGCCAAAGACCTCGCACTCGGGGAAGCGCGACTTGACCATCTTCACCGCCGCCCGCGTCTGGCGATCCTGGAATTCCCTGCCCATCGGATTGCCCGCACAGTCGTGATGGCCCACCACTGCAATCTTGCGCGACTCGTGCTGGTGAACCGAGATACGCACGCGGTCCATGATCGAGGCGATCGCCGCCAGGTTCGTCTCCCCGGCGAGGACGCCGTTGGGTCCCGCTTCGGTGACCGAATCGACGTACTTGGCGCCGCAGCGCTTCCGGAGGTAGTTGATCACCGGGATCTGGACCCGGCCATCCATACAGTTGATCGCGGTGCAGAAGGTCATCGAACGCCTCGCCGACAGCGGCGGACCGCCCATCCGGCCCGCGGCGGGGCCCATCATACAGGCCCTGCCGATCCGCATCGCCCTGCAAGACGGCCTGGGCGGTCCGGCTGCAAGGATCGGCGAATCGCCCGGGAGGGCTTGAGCGGGAATACTCCTCGACCGATCAGTCTTTCTGAGGTAGACTTTGTGCGTATCAAGCGGTCGCGGCCGGATCAGGGTCGCGCCGCACGCTCTTTGAAAACTGGGGCCGAACTGGATTCGACCGGGCAGGGAAGGCTTG
>CP070772.1:1563710-1587733 GCA_020345805.1 Phycisphaerales bacterium
GGTGCGAAGTTCCGCAAGGCCATCCTCGCCCGCGGCGGTGCGATCGACGGCATGGACATGCTCAAGGACTTCCTCGGGCGCGAACCGCAGATGGACGCCTATCTGCTTCATCTGGGCCTGGACGGGCCGAAGAAACAGGCCAAGGCCGTTGATCTGCCCGGCGCGCCGGTAAGCGGCGAGCCCGTCACCACCGACAGCGGACTGGTTTATTACGACCTCGTCGTGGGTGACGGCCCGCAGCCCGCCGGCCCCGCCAGCAGGGTCAAGGTCCACTACACCGGCTGGCTCACCGACGGCACCAAGTTCGACAGTTCCGTGGATCGCGGTCAGCCCGCCACCTTCCCGCTCAACCGCGTGATCCGGGGGTGGACCGAGGGTGTCGGGTCGATGAGGGTCGGCGGCAAGCGCAAGCTCGTGATCCCCTACGAGCTGGGCTACGGCGAACGTGGCCGCGCCCCCGTGATCCCCCCCAGGGCGAAGCTCATCTTCGACGTTGAGCTTCTGGAGATCGTGCAGAACTGAGATCCCCGAAACCCGGTCTTGCGACAATGGATAGAGAGCCCCGGATGTTATTCCGGGGCTCTATTCGTTCAAGTGCCTTTCAGCACGCCGGCCTTTCCCGGACTTTTCAGGCGGCCGCTTTCAACTCGTCGTCAGTCTCGACAGACTCGCTGAAGGGCAGGTTCAGGTCGGTTTCCTCATCGCCCGGCTGCCAGAGGATTTCCGTGTCGATGGTAACGTCGCCGGGGAGTTGATCGCCCACCCCCTGCGGGTAATGCACCTTCAACCTCGCTGCCCGCCCCGCGATGGTGGCCGCGCCGACGATACCCCCCACCAGTGCGGCGAGGATGACGACGGTGCCGGAGGCGCCCGCCTTACCGACGGTCTTGCCCTTGCGGAACCGCAACTGCCGGCCCTGGCCTGAGGTGTAGGAGACCTCGGCGGTCAGCTCGAACCGACGCTTCTTCCCCTGCAACTTCGCGGGCACTGCGAAAGGAACCCTCGCCACCCCGAACACCCCGCCCGGACAGGAAAGGAGAGCGGATGCGCACACCCGCCCATTCTCGGTGAGGGCCAAGCCGTGAGCGCGCTTGATCATCACCTTTGCCTGACAGGGGCGCTCGAAACGATTCTGGAAATAGACATTGAAGTATCCCACGCCATCAACCGCGTCGGTCTCGAGGGCCAACCCCAGTCCGCAGCAGTCGTAGCGCTGCCTGAACATCTGCTTCAGATAGTCCGGGGCCCGATCCTTCCGACGGGCCAGCCACACCAGCAGCGCAATTGAGCCCAGACAGACAATCAGAGACACCGCCCCGGTCGCGATCACGCCCCCAACCGGCCCCTGCTGGCGGCCGATGGCGATTGCGATCAGACCCGCAATGATCGAGAGCATCGCCCCGGCATAGCCCAGCGCCTTCAGATTGTCGTGCATCAATCAGCCTCCTGCTTGGGCACATCGACCTGCCGTCGACCATCCCGCAGCAGACCGGGGCGCAGGTCGGGAGAAATATCGGCTCCCTTTCTCACATGCCCGCCAGACAGCGCATTCGGATTCTCCCGGCCCATAAAAGCGCCGATGCCGGGCTCCCGCTTGCTCCGATAAAGCCTCCTGCCCGGCCGCGCTGGCGCGGGAGGGAAGTGAAATCGCTATCCTGCGGTCCCCAAAACATGCAGGAAAGGACGCGCCATGCCGCTCCATCGCTCGCAAAACAATCGCATGCTCGGCGGGGTCTGCGGCGGGATCGCCCACTGGCTGGGCTGGAGCCCGGCGCTGGTGCGCATCCTCTATGTGCTGATCTCCATCCTCTCCGCCGCATTCCCCGGCACCATCGTCTACATCATCCTCTGGATCCTGATGCCGAAGTCGCCGGTGTACTGAGCGGGCGGCGGGATCAGGTGCCCCACCACGGGCCGGGAATGCGGATCAAAGGCGGTTCGCGGGCTTGACAATGATTTGATATCAAACTAAAATACCACTCATGAGGACCGATCACGTCATCGCCCTGATCGCCCGAAATCGCCGGCAGGCCCACCGGTTCATCGGCCGCGAACTCGATCGGCGTGGCATCCGCGGCCTCGCCCCGTCCCACGGGGCAATCCTGAGCACCCTGTACGAGCGTGGTCCGATCTGCATGCAGGACCTCGCCCGCCGGATCGATCGAGACAAGTCCACGGTCACGGCCCTGGTGAAAAGGCTGGTGGCGGCAGGGTACCTCCGCACCGGCAAGGAAGCAGGCGACAGCCGCAGGACAATCGTCCGGCTGACGGCCAAGGGCCGGTCCCTCAAGCCCGAATTCGACGACATCTCAAGGAAGCTCATCTCCAGGGCGCTGAAAGGCTTCAGCCGCCCCGAACGGCAGGCCCTGGTCGGCGGCCTGAGCCGGATGCTGGAGAACTGGTGATTGTCTTTTTGATATTCAGTTTGATGCCAAACCTTCTTCGCCACCGCCTCACCTGTTCGCGCGATCGGCAGAAGCTCTGACGGAATCCGCTCGATGTCCGCCCAGCTCTATATCTCCTTCGTGGTGACCTCGCTCATCTTCGGCCTGATCCCGGGCCCGTCCGTCTGCTTCACTATCGCCTACGCCCTGCGCCACGGCGGGCGGCGCACCGTGCCCACCATCCTCGGGCAGGCGGCGGCCAATGCGCTGCAGCTTCTCATCATTGTCTGCGGTCTGAGCGGCATCCTCGCCCAATCGGCGGCGGTGATGTCCACGCTCAGGATCGGCGGCGCGTGTTACCTCGTCTATCTTGGCGCCCGGACGTTCTTCGCCTCCGATCCGCAGCTTGAGCGCACCGGGGAACGGACGGCCAGGGGGCTGTACAGGAGCGCCCTGGACGGGTTCATCGTCTGCGGCACCAATCCGAAGGCCCTGCTCTATTATGCGGCCCTTCTCCCGCAGTTCATCGCACCCCGGGGCGACCGGGGAAGCCAGTTGGTCCTTCTCGGCATCTCCAGCGTCATCATCGGCACGGTCATCCTCTCCTTCTACACCCTGCTGGCCGGTCATGCCCGGTACTGGCTGCTGGAACGGGGGCTGTGGCGGGTTCAGAAGAGAGCCTCGGGAGTCCTGATCGTGACGGCCGGGGCGGCGCTGGGGCTATCCGGCAGCGGCGCTGAAGCGCAACCCTGATTCGTCTGCGTGTTGATCTGGTGTTTCGCCATTTCACCAGCCGCACATTCGAAACGCCGCAGGCGATGTCGTAGCATGATTCTCAATCACTTGCGAGACAAGCCCCCATGAAGAAATCGCTCGGCGCCAAGACCATCGTTTATCCCACTCCCGTTTTCGTCGTCGGCAGCTACGACACGGAGGGCCGACCCAACATCATGACCGCCTCCTGGGGCGGCGTCTGCTGCAGCCAGCCGCCCTCCCTGGCGGTGTCGATCCGGAAGGAACGGCACAGCTACGAGAACATCATCGCGTCCGGCGGCTTCACCGTGAACGTGCCCTCAGTGGCCCAGGTCAGTGCGGCTGACTACGCCGGCATCTATTCCGGACGCGACGAGGACAAGTTCGCGGCGCTGGGACTGACGCCGGTCAGGAGCGACCTCGTCAATGCGCCGTACATCGAAGAGTTCCCGCTGATCCTGGAGTGCGCTCTCCGGCAAACAGTCGAAATCGGCATCCACACCCAGTTCATCGGCGAGATCCTGGATGTGAAGATCGATCCGGAGATGCTCGACGACGATGGCAATCCGGATCCGGCAAAGATCCGGCCCTTCGCCTACGCCCCCGGCGAGGGCGGCTATTGGGCGATCGGCGAGCGCGTTGGACAGTCTTTCTCCGCGGGGAAGAAACAGGCCGACGGTTGAATCCCGCCGCCATGCCGGGGCGCTCCCAGGGTGCGGTACAATGGCCTTATGGACACCGAGCGGGCCATCCTGCACGTGGATATGGATGCCTTCTACGCATCGGTGGAGCAGCTTGACAATCCCGAACTGAGGGGCAAGCCGGTGCTGGTGGGCGGGGGGGTGGTCACCGCCGCTTCCTATGAGGCCCGCAAGTTCGGCTGCCACAGCGCCCAGCCCATCGCCGAGGCCAAACGTCTCTGCCCGCAGGCGATCATCGTGCACGGCCGGCATCAGCGCTATCACGAGATCTCGCAGCAGGTCTTCGCGATTCTTCACGACTTCACGCCCCTCGTGGAAGGCCTGTCCATCGACGAGGCGTTCCTCGACGTGACCGGCTCGCAGCGCCTGCTCGGCGATGCGGTTACCATCGCCCGCAACATCAAGAAGCGCATCCTCGCCGAGACGGGGCTTACCGCTTCCGTGGGCGTGGCTCCCAACAAGTTCCTCGCCAAGATCGCATCCGACCTGAACAAACCCGATGGCCTGACGATCATCACGCCCGATGACCTCGACACACTGGTGGCGGATCTTCCCATCAAGAGGATGTGGGGTGTGGGGCCGGTCATGGAAGACAGGCTCGCCCGCCTCAGCATCAGGACTTTCGGCGACCTCCGCACCATCGACGCGGACCTGCTCCGACAGCGCCTCGGCGAGGGGGCCGAGCACCTGCAGAAGCTGGCCTGGGGAATTGATGACCGGCCCGTCCACACCGGCCACGGCGTCAAGTCCATAAGCAAGGAGTCCACCCACTTCCAGCGGCTGAAGAACCCCGAGGACGTGCGCAGACAACTGCTGATTCACGTGGAGCGCGTAGCTGAACGGCTACGACACAAGGCGATGCGCGGCCGCACCGTGACCGTCAAGATCCGCTTCGGCTCTTTCCAGACCATCACGCGGTCCGCAACACTTTCGGAGGTCACCGATCGCACGGATCTCTTGTGGATGGAGGGCAGGCGCCTCTTCGACACCTGGGCGAAACGCGAGTTTCTCCCCGTGCGCCTCATCGGCTTCGGGGTAAGCCACCTGGAGGATGAGCGCGGCCGGCAGATCGACCTGTTTCCCGACGAGCAGGATCAGCGCAGGCGGCGCCTGGATAGGGCCACCGACGCCATCCGCGACCGCTTCGGACGCGATGCCATCCACCGCGGCGGGGGCGCATACGACCGAGAAAAAGCCTGACTTTGTCCCGGGCCATGATGACCTATTGGACTAGGAGCATTCCGAAGCGGTCCATTTGCTGGGAGTAGTCGGTTAGGACCCGGATCTGGTAGCCGCAGTTTCTTGCCGTGCTGAACACGTCCACGGCCAGGCCCTCCGGCGCGGGTCGCGCGCTCTGGGGTATGGTGCATTCCGCCGGGTCGCCGGTGCAGTCGTCGCACAGGTTGCAGGGGCCCGTGAACAGGACCAGGGCCTTCTCATGGCGTTCGAGAAACACCGCCCTTTCCAGCTTCAGCAGCCGGCCGTTTATGGACCTCGTCCAGGAGTGCCGGTCCTCGGGTCTTTCCACGGTCCTGGTGAAGTGGAACAGGACCGCCTCCTCGTACTCGTCGAAGAACCGCTGGCATTCCGCCACCGACGGCACGTTCGGAGGGCAGACTCTCGATTTGCCGTAGCGCGGGCAGCCGAACCGGCACTTCATTCGCACCCACTCCGCGACGACTATTCTCCGCGGGTCGAGCCATCGAAAGTCACCGCATTCGTGCTGCCTGAAAGTCGCCTCAAGAACATCGCGCCGCTTCATGGATGCCTCGCGTTATTACGGCATAAGCTCACCGTCTTTCGCCGTCGCCGAAAAGATCGTCCGCGAATTGTTCCAGCGCGCCCTTATCCTTGTCAACATTCGGCTCATAGACATCTGACTGCTGCACGTAGGCGGCGTCGAAGACGCCGGGGAATCATCGGCCTGTTCTTGGCGGCGGCGGTCATGATCAGGGCCTCTTCCTGCAAGCCGGCAGTGCCCGCGCAGGTTGTCACGCGGGCCGGGGACAGGCGGTTCAATCTGCGGCATTCTCCGGCGCGGCGGGTGGTCCGAAGATCGCCGCACCGACGCGGACGATGTTCGCGCCACATTCGATGGCGACCTCGAAATCGTTGGTCATGCCCATGGAGAGGATGTTGAACTTCTCGCCGCCCACGCCCCGGGCGCGCATCTCGTTGAAGATGTCGCGGCAGAGCTCGAAGGCCGGTCGTGCGTCCTGAGGGTCTTCCACGAACGGAGCCATGCACATCAGGCCGCGGGGCCGGATGTTCAGCATCGTGTCGAGCTGCTCGGTGAGGTGGCGGACCGCGGCGGGGACCACGCCGGACTTGGTTTTCTCACCGGTGGTATTGACCTGGACGAGGACCTCGACGGGCTCTTCGTATTTTGCCGCGGCGTTCTGAATCTCTTCAGCCAGGCGGAGCGAGTCGACGGAATGGATGAGCCGGACGAGCGGGAGCACCTTGCGGACCTTGTTGCGCTGGAGATGGCCGATCATGTGCCACCGGACCAGCTCGGGGAAATCGGGGGAGCGGCCGGTGGAGAGCTGGTGATGGCGCTGAAGGAACTCCTCGATCTGCGCGACCCGGTGTGCGAGCTGCTGAACCCGGCTTTCCCCCAGGTCGATGTGGCCCAGTTCGATCAGTTGGCGCAACTGGTCCATGGAGGCGTATTTGGTGACGGCCACGAGCACGATGTCCTCCGGCCGGCGACCGCCGCGCCGGGCCGCCGAGGCGATACGTTCTCGGACGGCGGCGAGTCGATCCTTCAGGTCGGCTTTCTCGGGCATGGAGGACGTCTCACTGCGTGTGATTGGCATAACGTTGAGGATATGCCTGGGCCGATCATGTCACAAGACGAGTTTGCCCAAATCGGCCAGTGGGCTCTCTCGGTTCCCATGAGGTAGACTATCGCCGCATGCCCAGACCCACCGTGCCCAATTCACCCCTGGTGCTGATTGTCCGCGACGGATGGGGGGAGAACCCCGATCCCGAGCACGACAAATTCAATGCCGTCCGGCTGGCCAGAACCCCGGTTTCCGACCGGCTCCGGGGAGAGTGGCCCAGTACGCTGGTCAGGACCAGCGGGGAGGAGGTTGGGCTCGCCGACGGAACCATGGGCAACAGCGAGGTAGGGCACCAGAACATCGGGGCCGGTCGAATCGTCGATCAGGAGATCCTTCGCATCACCAAGGCGATCCGCGACGACTCGTTCTTCTACAACCCCAGCCTGAAAGGTGCCCTGGACCACACCGCGCGGACCGACGGTTGCCTGCATCTGCTCGGGCTGACCAGCGACGGCAAGGTGCACAGCGACATCGAGCACCTTTTTGCGCTGATGGAGATGACCGCCCGCCACCGGTTTCCCGGGGATCGTGTCTTCATCCATGTCATCACCGACGGCCGGGACACTCCGCCGAAAAGCGCCCTCGGTTTCGTCCGCCAGATCGAGGAGAAGATCGCCGAGACGGGCGTGGGGCGGATTGCCACGGTCATGGGCCGATACTACGCCATGGACCGCGATCACCGCTGGGGACGGGTGGCCCTGGCTTACGCCTGCCTCACCGGATCGCCCATGATGCACCGCAGTCCGGAGGTGGAGGGGCTGAGTGTCCGGCCGGCCGTATCGGCCGAAGAAGCCATTGGGAACTACTACGACAACCCCATCGACTCCAGCCGCAGCGGCGACGAGTTCATCATCCCCACTCGGATCCGGATGGAAGAGAAGGAGACCTGGGAGGGAAACATCCGTTCGGGCGATGCGGTGATCTTTTATAACTACCGCGGCGATCGGCCACGAGAGCTAACCAAGGCCTTCACCACCAGCGACCGGCAATGGTCGGCGGTCCGTGACGGCGGCTTTGACCGCGGCACGCCTCTGAAAGACCTCTATTTTTGCACTATGTCCAGCTATGAGACGGGCCTGCCGGTGCACATTGCCTTCGATCGTCCGCCTCGAATGCACAATATCCTGGCCCAATCCATCGCCGCCCACCGCCTTGCGCAGTTCCGCTGCGCCGAGACGGAGAAGTTCCCCCATGTGACGTTCTTCTTCAACGACTACCGCGAGGAGCCGTATCACGGCGAGCGGCGCCTGCTCGTGCCCAGCCCCAAGGATGTGGCCACCTACGACCAGAAGCCGGAGATGAGCGCGTACGGGGTCTGCAACGGCGTGCTCCAGAGACTGGCCTCTGACGAATGTGAGCCGTTTGTGGTGGTGAACTTCGCCAACGGCGACATGGTGGGGCACACGGGGAATCTCCAGGCGACCATTCGGGCGATTGAGGTGGTTGATGAGTGCGTCGGGCTGCTGGTGAAGGCCGCTCTTGCCCGGGGCGGGTCCCTCCTCATCACCTCTGATCACGGCAACGCCGAGCAGATGTGGATCCCGGAGCAGGACTGCCCTCATACCCAGCACACTACCTACGACGTGCCCTTGGCGGTGGTGGGCGAGGCCTTCAGGGGAGCAAACCTCCGCCGAAGCGCCCGGCTGGCGGACATCGCCCCCACCATAATGGCCATGCTGGAACTCGATCTGCCGGAAGAGATGAGCGGCCGGTCACTGCTGAACGGAGCAGCGGAGGTGGAAGAAGCGCCGGCGCGAGCGGCCAGCACGCCAGCGTAGCTGCCGCCTCCGGTCATTACTTCTGTTGGCTCGTCGGTAAAACCGCGCCGAGGCCCACGACAACATCCTCCATGCTCAGGGCGCCCCGTGCCCTATTTCGTCGGCGACGTGGACCGGCCCGCCCCTCAAGCTCGAGATCGCCCACTTTGCATCCGGATCGGGCATATCAAGCCGGCGGATCCCCCCGGGCAAATGATTCTGAAGCCGCTCGTACTCGGCGTTCTGCTCGCGGTCCGGACGGGTCCAGTCGTGGAGATAAACCACCTCGTGGATTCCCGCCTGCAGGGCTTCCTTGGTGCAGCCGAAGCAGGGGCGCATGGTGCTGTACATTGTCGCCCCCTCGATGGCGATGCCGAATCGAGCCGAGGCGAGAATGGCGTTCTGCTCCGCATGCACGCAGATGCACAGGTCATAGCCGGTGCCGGTGGGGTATTCAGCGCGGCGGTCGCAACGGTGACATCCGCCGTCGAGGCAGTTGGTCATGCCGTGCGGCGTGCCGTTGTAGCCGGTGGCGACGATGTGCTTGTCCTTGACGATGATCGCCCCCACCCGGTTGCCCAGGCAGTTGGCACGCCGCCTCACCGCCAGGGCGATTCCCATGAAGTACTCGTCCATGTCCGGGCGGCTATGGGGCAGATCGCTCATGCGGGCAGAATAGCAGAGGCCTCGCCCGCCCGCGGGCTTCAGGCACGCGGCATGTGGAGGGGCGGTGTGTAACGGCCGCTCTCAGTTCACCCGTTCAAAGAACAGGAAAGCCCCTTCGACCTCCACCAGCCGCCAGCCGTCGCGGCGGTATTTCTCGAACACCTTCTCGTACTGACCGGTGGCCGCCACGGGCACGGATTCCACGCGGTATTCGAAGGCGGACCGGTCGTTGTCGCCCCGGGCGGAACGTGGCGAACCGCCCGCAACGGACCCGATGATCATTCCTGCCGCCAGCATGAGGGCCAGCGGCCATAAGTCGCGTGTGCGCTTCATCGCCGGCTCCTTTCGGATGTTTCGTATCGCGGAGTCTTGACGGTAATGCTATCCCCCTTCGCGGGCGGGAGACTTCCGGTAGCGGGGAGGGCACGCGCCCCGCCTTGGACCAGCCTTGCCGCCCGATTCCGTCGGTTTTCGCGCCTACGATGGACTTATGACTCCGAAGATCCACACCGTCGATGTCAACTATCTCGGAACCCCTGAAGCCATAGCCAGTTACGTGATCGAGGGCCCCGAGGGACCGGTGATGATCGAGACCGGCCCCGGCTCGTCAACCGAGGGCCTCACCGCCGGACTCGCCGAAATCGGCCTCAAGCCCTCCGATGTCAAGCACACGCTTGTCACCCACATCCACTTCGACCACGCCGGGGCGAGCGGCTGGATGGCCCGCCAGGGCGCGCACGTCTATGTCCATGAAAACGGGTACCCCCACCTGATCGACCCCTCCCGCCTGTTGGAAAGCGCAAAACGCATCTACAAGGACAAGATGGGCTACATGTGGGGCGAACTGCTGCCCATCCCCGCCGAGCAACTCACCGCGGTGCGGGACGGCGACGTGCTGAACTTGGGGGGGCTGAAGATCACCGCCCTCGGCACGCCCGGCCACGCAGGCCACCATCACTGCTACAAGCTCCAGACCGACCAAGGCCCGGTCTGCTTCACCGGCGACTGCGCCGGGACCTACATCGCCGAATCCTCATTCATCTCCGTGCCTCTGCCCCCGCCGGAGCTGGACCTGGGCCTGTGGATGCAGTCCATCGAGAGGCTGGAGGCAGAGAAGTTCGTGGCGCTGTATCCCACCCACTTCGGCCGCGTGGACGACCCGGCTGAGTATTTCGCCCGACTCAAGCAGCGTTTGTCGGAAGATGCGGAATATGTCCGCGATCTGATGGATGAAGGGCTGGAAACCGAGGATATCCGCCGGCGGTATACCGAATGGCTGGTGGGGATGGCCGAGGAGGCGAAGGTGCCCGAGAGCAAGATGGGCTTCTACATCACCGACGCCATGGCGAACATGAACGTCACCGGCATCATGCGGTACTGGACGAAACTGGCGGAGAAGGCGCCCCCCCACGTCACCAGAGTTCCCGGGAGTCTGACGTAACCTCTCCCACCGCGGAGTGCATGATGGCCCGAAACGGCAAATGGCTCGTCTATGCCCAGCACGAATGCCTGCTCACCATCGGGCCGTGCTACAGCGGCGATTACATCCTGCCCGCCATGCAGTACAAGACCTGCCCCCGCTGCGGCAAGCCGTGCGATCTTCTCAACCGCGACACCTGGGCGAAGGTCGTCCGCCGCAAGGTCTATAACTCGGTCTGGTACAAGCCGTGGACCTGGGGCGATTTCGAGTGGGAATACAAGATGCTGGGCCACCTGGAGATGAAGGACACCTACCGCGCCTCCATGCGCAACGCCCGGGTGGAGAAGAGGCGGCAGTAAAGCCCGCGGCGGTTTACGGGCACGGACCCCACCAGTCGAGGACTTCGAAGATGTCGTCGATGTCGACCACGCCGTCGTCGTTTAGGTCTTCCGGGCAATCGTCACAGGCTCCCCATGCCCCGAGAACGAGAAACAGATCGTCGATGTTGACCTTGTCATCACCATTGAGATCAGCGGGACAGGGCACGGTTTCCCTGAACAGGTAAGCGGAGCCAGAGCCAGGTCCTGCAGTATCGTCGTAGGGCGCTCCGGCAACGATGTTGCCGGCGCTTACGGACACAGAGACACCGAAGAAATCTTCCTCCGATGCATCATCGGAGGTGAGCTTGTATAGCTGCAGGCCCGTGGTCGCGTCGAAAACGTACGCAGAGCCCCGGTCATCGTCCTGGAATGCCCCGGCCACGACCGTGTTCCCGCTGATGGATACCGAGTGGCCGAATTCATCACCTCCTGTGGCGTCCGTAGCGGTGAACTTGTGAAGCTGCTGGCCCGTAGTCGCATCAAAGAGGTACGCGGAGCCCGAATTACCACCTGCATCGTTGTTGCCGGGAGCTCCAATCGCGATCAGGGTTCCACTCATGGACACGGATAGGCCGAAGTAATCGCCGTCTCCAGCGTCACTGGCGACGAGCTTGCGAAGCGGTTGGCCTGTGGCTGCGTCAAAGAGGTACACAGAACCTGAATTCGAGCCCGCATCATCGTTACCGTGAGCTCCGGCAACAACCGTGTTCCCGCTGACAGATACGGAGTAGCCGAACTGATCTCCTGCGGCGGCGTCGGCGGCGGTGAGTTTGTGAATCTGTTGGCCCGTGATTGCGTCGAACACGTACGCAGAGCCGGTTTCATCGTCCAGCCATGCGCCGACTACGACAATGTATCCATTGACGGATACGGAGTAGCCGAAGTGGTCGCCCGCCGCGGCGTCTGCGGCTGTGAGCTTGTGAAGCTGCTGGCCCGTGATTGGGTCGAACACGTACGCAGCACCTGCGTCGTCATCAAGGAATGCACCGACCACCGCTGTGTCTCCGCTGACAGCCACGGAGTATCCGAATTGATCACCCGCGGCGGCATCGGTGGCGGTGAGTTTGTGAAGCTGCTCACCCGTACTCGCGTCGAAGACATACGCCGAGCCTGAACTGGTGCCTGAGTCATCGTCCTTGAAAGCCCCGACGACAATAGTGCTACCGCTGACGTACACGGAGCCGCCGAAGTAGTCGCCGTTCGCTGCATCATCGGCGGTGAGTTCGTAAACTTGCTCCCACTCTCCCCACGCCGTTCCCCCGCACGGCACGAGCAGACAGGCAACTGCGACCCAGCCCGCGAACCTGACCCGCCACGTCCTTGCCGTTGATTTGAAAACCATTCCCTGCCTTCCGATGCGGCCGGTGGTGGATGGCAGACGATGTGGCGGCTCCACAACTCGTCGGCCGCCCTCCCACTTCCCCGGCCGAGCATTTTCACTGCCCCCAGTCTAACAGGTGGGCGACCCAATCCAAGCCTCCAACTGAGGAATCGGGCGGCTTCCCGGGGCCGCAGACGGTGGATCACGGCTTACAGGCCCAAACACGAACCTGAGGGTACCGCTGGAGCCCCGCTGTGTGGGTGGTGTTGACCTTCGTGCCGGGCCGTTACACTCCCCGCATGACCACCACGTTCCATTTCGTCCGGCACGGCAGCACCACCGCCAACGAGAGGGGGATCTTCATGGGGATGCTGGATGTGCCTCTCAGCCGAACAGGCCTGGAGCAGGCGCAGGCGCTGCGGGAGGCGATTCAGCATGTCCATTTCGATGCCGTTTATTGCTCGCCCCTGATGCGGGCGTATCACACGGCGTTGATCTCGCTGGGCTGGGCCGAGGCGAGCGCGAGTGATGGCGATTCATACCGCCTGACACTGTGGCCGCGTGCGGAGAGGGAACATCGAGCCGAACTGATCGTCGATATGCGCTTGGCGGAGCGCAGTTTCGGCGACCTGCAGGGGGAGCCGAAAGAGGGATATCTCCAGCGCTTCTCCAAATATGCCCAGCGCAAGGTGACCATGTCCTTTGACGACAAGGCCGACGGCGGAGAGAGCTTCGCGGACCTGGAACTGCGGATGGCGAATTTCATACGGGACGCAAACGAACGCCACGCCGGGGAAACCCTGCTGGTCTTCTCCCACAACGGCCCGATTCGCATCGCGGCGAAGTTGCTTCTTGGATTGTCGGAGGAGGAAACACTTGCCCGCAGCAACCCCCACTGCGAGCTGATCACCTTCAGCAAGTGAAGCACCGTCAACCGCCGTGCAAAGCTCCCTCCACGATGCGATCCGGGCAGATAGTCGCGAGGATTTCCAGCAGCGTCTTCATGCAGTCCCGGGCCCGCTCGACGTTGTTGATCCGGTAGATGTCGTCGAACCGCTCCGCCCGCTCCAGCAGATAGTCGTGAATCCACCGGATCTCGCGGAAGTTCTCCAGGTAGATCCCCATCGGCCGGTCGGGCGCCTTCTTCTGGCGGTAGATGAAGCGCTGCTTGTGGACCTCCGGGTCGTCGATATACAGGAACAGTTCGACGATCCGGCCGTCCATCTGCTGGTACCAATCGGTTTCCCGGATGCGTCCCGGCTGGATATGCACACCTTCAATGAGGATAGGCCGGTTCTCCTTGATCGCTCTCTTTACGATCCGGTCCACCGCCGCCTGGATCGGGCTGCACTGCATCTTGTAGCCGTGAATGATCTCGTGGCGCTTCTGCGCGTCGGTTCGCCGCTCGTAGCTGCTGGTCCGGCCGGCCAGGTACGTGGACCGGCCCATGGCGGGGTTGATCTCCGGGGCGATGGCGGTGCGCAGAGCTTCCCGGATGAAATCGGTATTGACCACCACGGGGATGTTCAGTGCCGCGGCGAGCCTGAGCGAGAAGGTGGAGGTGCCGACGCCCGTTCCCCCTTCCAGCAGGACAATCGGATTCTCGATCGGCGACAGACTGCCGGACATAAGGAACTCTCCTTCACCAAGGTGGGCTCGAGATCGCGCCGGTACGTGCCGCTTCTTGCCGCCGTCGCTTCTCGGGGAGCAGCATAGCTGCGGATAGTCCGATGGCAACCGGCAGGAGGGCAAAGAATGCGACTTCGGGCGGAGCCGCGCCCTTCCTGCGGCACGTTCCGTCTCGCCTGAACCGGTACGTCAGTGAGTGACCATATCGCGCGGGGGCAGCCAGGGGATGCGGGCGGAGCGCTGGATGTGGGCCCGCAGTCTGCGGGCCAAATCCCGAAAAACCTGCTTCTCCGCTTCGCGCAGGTTATGTTCTTCTTTCGGATCCTCCACAAGATTGAACAGTTCAAACGGCTCGGTCGGCGAGCCGTGCACCAGCTTCCACGGACCGCGTCGGGCGGCCCAGGCGGCCATGCCCATGAACCGGTCGCCTCCCTCCCTGCGGGTCCAGAACAGGTCGCGCCCTTCGCCGGGCTGCGATCGGCCCAGAAGTGTGGGCAGCATGCTCGCGCCGTCGATTTCGTGCTCGACCTCCACGCCCGCGATCTCGCACAGCGTGGGGAACCAGTCCATGGAGAGCATGTCGCGGGCGGTTACCGAGCCGGGTTTGATCCTGCCGGGCCAGACCACGACCTGGGGCACACGGATTCCGCCTTCATAGAGCTGTCCCTTCGCCGCCCGCAGCGGGCCGTTGCCGGCGCCGGCCCAGAGCGCGCCGCCGTTGTCGGAGGTGAAGACGATGATCGTGTTGTCGTAGAGATCATGCTTTTTGAGGGTGGCGATCACCCGCCCCACGCCATCATCCAGGTGCTCGATCAGCGCGACCAACTTCGCCCGCTTGTCGGCGATTCCTTCCTCGCGCCGCCTGACGTTCTCCAGCCATTCCCGTGGGGGCTGGATCGGCGAATGCGGCGCGTTGTAGGCGAGGTAAAGGAAGAACGGCTCGTCCTCGGCCGCTCTCTGATCAATGTAGCCGACGGCCCAGTCAGTGAACAGGTCCGTGGCGTGGCCTTCGGATTCGATTTCGTCGAAGCCGAGCCGGAGGTAATTGATGTTGTGGCGGAGATGGTGGTAGTAGTCATCCATCATGTCGCCGAGGAAGCCGTGGAAGTGGTCGAACCCCCGGCGGAGGGGGTGGTTCTCTTCCCGCAGTCCGAGGTGCCACTTGCCCACATGGGCGGTGTGATAACCGGCTTTGGCCAGCATCTGTGGCAGAAGGATCGCGTCCTGCGCGAGGTAGCCCCAGTTGTCGTGCGCGTGGGTCCGGATCACGCCCGGCACGCCGACCTGCTCGGGGTAGCGACCGGTCATCAGCGCCGCCCGGGTGGGCGAACAGACCGGGCAGTTGGCGTAAGCGCGAGTGAACTTCATCCCGTCGGCGATGAGTGAGTCAACGTTGGATGTTCTCATGTCCGTCGCACCGTAACCGGACAGATCGCCGTAACCCAGGTCATCGGCGAGAATGAACACGACGTTGGGACGGTCATTCTGTTGCGCGGTTAGTCCGGCCTTGGCCGCGTGTCCGCGACCGTGAAAGATGAGGCCCGCGCCGACTGTCAACCACAGAAGTGATTGTCTCATCATTGGCTCCTTATCTGCAGGCGAGGCCGCCTCGCGTCAGATGATCAGCCGGGCGGTGATAGCGGAATGATCGCGAAGCCGCAAGCGGCGGGTAGCGGCGTAAAATGCTCATCGAATCTGCGTCATCCGCCTGCCTGCAATACATCCATCCTTGAAGCGTCATTCGGTCGTTCCCGCCCCTCGCCGCGAGAGCGGAAGATCATGCCGGCGGCTCTGGCCGCTACACTGTCCGGACGTTGATCTGCCCCCCTGGATCACCTGATGAACCTCACTCTCCTGACACTGACGGCGATTTCCACCATGACCACGATGCCCCAACCGACGGTTGAAAGCGAATTGCGGTGCTGGCTGCCCGCCAACCGCGAGGCGCAGCGCGAGCTTGAGGACGCGCTGAACGCGGCTCCCACGCCCGAAAGCCTCCGCGCCTGGCACGACCTGATCTGCTCCGAGCCGCACCTGGCCGGGACGGATGGCGACCGGCGGGTGGTTGAAAAGCTGCGGAACGCGTTCGAGGAGCTGGGGCTGGAAACTCAGGTGCACGAATTCTGGGCGTATCTGCCCGAACCGCTGGATGCGGAGGTGCAGGTGCTCGTCGGCGGCCGGCGCATCGACCTGCCCCTCAAGGAAACCGCCCTGGAGGAGGATCCGGACTCTTCGCATCCGGATCTCACCTTCGGATGGTGCGGGTTCAGCGGAAGCGACGACGTGACCGGGGAGCTGGTCTACGCCAACTACGGCCGCAAGGAGGATTTCGAGAAGCTCGCCGAGGCGGGCATTGATTGCCGGAAGAAGATCGTGATTGCCCGCTATGGCGGGAACTATCGTGGCTGCAAGGTCACCTACGCCCAGGAAGCCGGGGCGATCGGGCTGATCATTTATACCGACCCGGATGACGATGGTTATCGCAAGGGGATTTCCTATCCCGAAGGTGGCTGGGCCAACGAAACTTCCATCCAGCGCGGCTCGCTGGACACGCTTGCGTATCCCGGCGATGCGCTTACGCCGTTCATCGAGGCGACGGAGGATGCGGAAAGGCTGAATCTGCACGAGGTCGATCTGCCGCGGGTTCCCGTTCAGCCTCTCAGCTGGCAGGCAGCGGAGGAAATCCTCTCCCGCATGACCGGGCCAAGCGTTCACGATCTTCCCGAGGCGAAGGATTGGCAGGGCGGCCTGCCGTTCGCGTACCGTCTCACCGGCGGTGAGGATTTGCGGGTGCGGTTGATGGTCAGGCAGCGCCGGCGCATCGAGAAGTGCGCCAATGTGCTGGGCGTGCTGAAGGGTGAAACCAGCCCTGATGAGAAGGTCATCATCGGCTGTCATCACGACGCCTGGGCGTTCGGGGCGGGCGATCCCAACAGCGGAACGATAATGGTGTTGGAGGCGGCGAGGAGTTTCGTGGAGGCCGCCAGAGCCGGCCGGCGGCCCGCCCGGACCATCGTCTTCGCCCACTGGGGGGCCGAGGAGATGGGCATCATCGGCTCGACCGAATGGTGCGAGGGCAATGCAGATGATCTGCGCGACAACGCCGTGGCATTCATCAATCTCGACATGGCGGGCATGGGCACGGAGTTCTGGGCCGCTTCGGCGCCTCTGTTGAAGGAACTGATCGTGGATGCCGGCCGCAGCGTGCCCCAGGCCTCAGATGAACGAGGGCGATCGCTTCTTGATGTGTGGAAGGATGAAAAGGACGAGCCGGAGATGTGTAATCTGGGTGGGGGATCCGATCACATCGCCTTCTACTGTCATCTGGGCATACCCTCCTGCTTCATCGGAGCCCACGGCAGCAAGGGCCGGTCCTACCACACCAACTACGACAGCCTGCACTGGTACCGGCAGGTGGTCGGTGAAGGCTACGAGCCGGCCCTGATGATCACGCGGCTGGCCAATGTCCTTCTCGCCCGGCTGGCCAACGCCGACCTCCTGCCGCTGGATTTCACCCGCTACGGAGCGGATACGCGGACGCATCTGGACGCGCTGGAGAAAAGGGCCGAGGAGTTGAAGGTGCCCGTGGATTTCACCGAGCTGCGGGGTGCGGTCGAAGCGTACGAGGCCGAGGCAACGGCCGCGATGGAAAGCCTTCGCCAGGCCGTCGATGAAGGCGCGATCAGTCCGGAGGCGATTCGCACCGTCAACGCCGTGCTGCGGTCCATGGAGAAGAGCTGGCTGGATGAGCACGGATTGCCGGGGCGGCCTTGGTTCCGCAATCTCTATGCCGCGACCGATCCCACGGACGGCTACGGTGGCTGGATGCTCCCCTTCCTGCGATGGGGTATCGAGGAGGGCAGCGAGAACCTCGCCGCCGAGGCGCGGCAGCCCTATCTGGATGCTTTCGCCAACCTCCGCAGCAAGCTGGTGATGATCGACCGCGTCTGCGGGCAGCTGGACGACATCTTGCGGCAGCGCTAGACGGAAGTCGCAAATCGGGCTGAGGGGATCCTTCCCGGAACGCTCAGGTTGCCGGTCCAATGGGACGGGGCGGTAAAGTCCGCCCCCGACTCGGCCGATTCGACTTGGGGCGGGGGGCAGAGGGAGGGGGGATCGGAGGGGCAATGGGGGGGGTTGAGGCGGGGTGGCGGGCGGTGCTATACTTCCCGCTGACGGGACGGATTCCCTCCCCGGAATCCGGCCCATTCGAGGGCTAGTAGCTCAGCTGGCTAGAGCGCACCCCTGATAAGGGTGAGGTCGGAGGTTCGAGTCCTCTCTGGCCCACTTTACGTAACCCCCTGCTCCTGCAGGGGGTTGCGTCGTTTTGCTCAACGCTGTTTTCACAGCCGTCAGGCCGGTTGACACTTACGGGCTGCGCTTCGGTGCGCTTCTCGGCAGCCGTGTTCTGCAGCGCATTTTGCAGCGCCTCAGATTCTTCGGTTGACGCCCGCGCGAAGTGCTCATCGGTCACCTGCAGATAGTGCTTCGCCGCTATGGCCTGACTGTTCCCGATCCAAGCACAGACGACGTGAACCGGGTAAGCGCCGGCCGGCAACAGGCATGACCTTGAGTGTCTTCAGCGTTTCTCACCGGCCATCCAGCAGCGCCTCCGCTTCGCGGAAAAAGGCATGGCACTCTTCGTCGGATGCCGTGGGATCTGTCATCAATGTGCGTGCGCGTTGCAGTGCCGTCTGGGCCTGTTCCGCATCCCCGAGTTGGTGATGGGCCATGGCGATGATCGCCCAGTTCGCCGGGATCGAGCCCCGTCCTGCTTCGACCGCCAGCGAGTCAGCGCGAGTTAGTGTCAGGACGGCCTCGTCGTAGTTGCCGGCACGATACTGCGCTGTACCCAGCGTTCTGATTATCCCGCTGTCGTTCGGCGCCAGATCGTCGGCGCGCTGCGCGGCCTCGAGCGCGATGTCGTAGTGCTCCGCCTCGAGGCCGGGATATTGAATCATGGCCCGGGCAACTGAATCCAGCAACGCGGGATCGTCCTCTTGTTCGATCCCCTCGCGCAGCGTCTCCCAAATTGCAGGATGCTGGAGATAGCGTTGCTCTGCGTGGCTCATTAGCATCCCGCGGCTGGATCGACCGGAGAGCCGTCCCAGGGCGCGCGCTCCAAAGGGCGACTGCGGACCGGGACGACCCCAAACCCCGCGGTAGCTGGCCACCAGGAGTTGTATCGCCTCTTCCCGGTCTTCCGGCCGCCCGCGCTGCACGAGCGCTTCCCCCAGGAGTCCCGCAGCCACTGAATGCCCCAACTGATTCGTTGGAATGGTCGTCCGCAGCAGCAGCTCGACGAGTTCCCGGGCGATCTCGACGCGTCGCTCTTCATCGCCGGGCCGGGCCGGGAACCTGATGACTTCCCGCAAGAGGGTATCGGAGTGCTTGTCCGGGAACTGCCGCCAGATTTTGAGTGTTTCATCTATCAGAATCCGCAGTCCCTCGCTCGTACCGAATCTCTCGTCGAGATACACGACGATGCTGGCATAGGCGTACCCAACCGCCAGCGGCATGATGTCCCCGGAGGTCGCTCTGACCGCGTTCACGTGTGCCAGAACTTCCTGATCCGAAGGCGGATCGTCCCGAAAGAGAGACCGCCGCATGTCGTCGACCGCCTGGCCGATCCTGGGGTACTCACTCTGAAGGAACCGAACCGCGACATCCAGGGATTCCGTCCACCAACGCACCGCCTCTTCGCCGTGTCCGCGATCGCGCTCGATGCAGCCGACATTGGCGAGAATGCGCATGAGTTCATACGGGTCCGCACCGGGCAGGTCTTTCTGGAGCTCATACGCCAGTGCAAGTTGAGCTATGGCGGAATCGTCTTCTTCGATCACGCGGTAGGCGTCGCCGATCGTGCTACGAATGGAAGCTTCCCCTAACGGGTCCCCAAAGAAGGTCTCGTCTATGCGCTCTACTGCCAGGTCAAGCGTCTGACTCAGCGTGAGATCCTCGCCGCCTTCAGCCACTATACTGCCGGCGGCAAACGCCCAATGCAAGCACCAGATGTTGGCCCGCGCCCGAGTGGCGTCCCGTTGGGCAACGCCCCTTATTTCTGCTTCGGATTCCGCCAGTGCCCGCGCATCGGCCTCGGCTCGCGTGGCGCGGATCGCCTGCCAGCTCGTGCCGATCATCCCGACCACGAGCGCCAGCATGATCACCGACGTAAACGCGACGGCCGCCTTGTTCCGCCGCACGAACTTGGCCATCCGGTATGAAGCGCCCGGCGGCCCGGCGAGGACCGGCTCGTGCACGAGATGCCGGCGAATGTCCGCAGCCAGTTCGGAGGCCGAGGCGTACCGCCGCGTGCGCTCCTTCTCCATCGCCTTCATGGTGATCCAGTCCAGATCGCCTTTCAGCGTGCGGCACAGGGTGCGCGGGTCGGTGCGATGGTGCTTCGCAATCACCTCAATGGAACTCGTATCAGATTCCTGCTCGCCGGCAGGTGGCTCCGGCGCATCGCGCGAAGTGCGCCGCGCTCGCGCCCCGGATTCTGACCGGAGACTGCTGAGGCGCGCACTTGGCTTGACCGGCTCGTCTTCCCGGATGATCCGCTGGATCTCCTCGATCCCCTTGCTGCGGAATGCCGGCGCGGCGAACGGCAACATCCCGGTCAGCAGTTCATAGAGAATCACGCCCAGCGAATAGATGTCGGTGCGCGTGTCCACGTTCTGCCCGGACGTCCCGGCCTGCTCCGGACTCATGTACTCCGGCGTTCCGACGAGCTGCCCGCTCACGGTGAACATCGTCTTATCGGTCAGCGGTTGCAGCAGGGCCTTGGCAATTCCGAAGTCGATGATCTTGGGAACCGCCTGCCCGTCGATCAGCCCCACCATGATATTGGAGGGCTTGATGTCCCGGTGAATGATGCCCTTCTGGTGGGCGTGCTGGACGGCCTCGCACACCTGAATGAACAGTCGCAGACGCTGCTGCGTGTCCAGTTCCTGATCGTCGCAGAACTTCGTGACCGGCAGGCCCGGGACGTACTCCATCGCGAAGTACGGCCTTCCACGCTCGCAAGTGCCGGCATCGAAGACCTTGGCGATGTGCGGGTGTTCCATCAACGCCATCGCCTGGCGCTCGGCTTCGAAGCGGGCTACGATCTGCCTGCTGTCCATGCCCAGCTTGAGGATCTTCATCGCGACCTGACGGCGCACCGGCTCGCTCTGCTCGGCCAGATAGACCTCGCCGAACCCGCCCTCGCCGAGCTTGCGTAGAAGCTCGTAGGCGTCGATACGGGCAGGTGGTTCATCCTCAGCTGCGGCAAGCGATTCTACTGGCGATGCCTGCATGAAGTCGCCCATCGCCCGTTCGTAGTTGGCGAGCAGTTTCTCGACATCTGCCCGCAAGGCGGGGTCGCCTTCACAGCGCTCCGCAAGAAACGCCTTGCGGTCGGCGGGCGTCAGATCGACAGCCGCCTGGAACAACTCCTCGACGCGCTGGAACTGGTCGTCGCTCATGGCGGGCTCACCTATGGCGGGGTCGGCGGATGATCGGCGAGCTGCGTGTACAGCCAGGTCTTGATGAAGCGCCACTCGCGATCGATCGTGCGCACAGTCAGCCCCAGCACCTCGGCGGTTTCTTCACGGCTGAGCCCGGCGAAGTACCGCAGCATGACGATCTGAGCCTTGCGCGGGTCATCCCGCTCCAGGCA
Source organism: Phycisphaerales bacterium (assembly GCA_020345805.1). Taxonomy (GTDB): domain Bacteria; phylum Planctomycetota; class Phycisphaerae; order Phycisphaerales; family SM1A02. Next base: position 1,585,228 of record CP070772.1, read on the forward strand.
CTCCAGCGCCTCGTTCAGCGCCAGCAGGTCTTCGTTCGGCGGCTCGATCGACACCGCAATCTCATCGGGGTCCGCGTGCTGATCATCGTCGCCGTGCTTCCTCCTCGCCTTGCGGCGTGCCTGTTCCACGATGATGTCGCGCATGGCCCGCGCTGCCGCGCCGAAGAAATGGGCCCGTCCGTCCCACCCCGGATCCTGCTTCCCGACCAGCCGCACGTAAGCCTCGTGCACCAGCGCCGTCGGCTGCAGCGTCTGACCGGGCGGGAGCTTCGCCATACGTGACCTCGCCAGCCGACGCAGCTCGGCGTACACCAGCGGCAGCAGGCTCGCCGCCGCCCGGTCATCACCGGCCGTGAGTTGCTCGAGCAACCGCGTTACTGCTCCGGGGCCTGGATCTTCCATGGCCTTTCTCTTCGAAAGTCATGTCTCCCCGGCGGCATCTCAGTCGGATTGACTAATGGCGGGGGCTTCAACAACTCGGACGTGGGGGCAACCCGCCGACGGGGCCGCTACGGCTCTGAGACACATTATATCAGGCCTGGGCCGCGGGCGCTGATTTGCCTTGCCGGGCCGGGCTTGGGGGCGCGGTCGATACCCGCACGCTGTTCGAAACCTCAGGGTTGGCGGCTCCTGGTGCATCCTGCCCCCGGTTCGGCTCGAGTCAACAGAATCAACAGAAGGAGCACGGGAAATGAAACGCATTCACAAGACACTCATATCGATACTAGTCCTGATCCTGCTCGCCTGCTTCCTGGCCCTGCTCCCAGCGTCGGCCGACGACGTTCCGACTTGGGAATCAGCCCCGCACTGGCTGCCGTGCTACGAGCCTGGAGACGAGGCGGTTCGGCGTTATGTCGAGTTGGAGGACTGTGACGGCTGGCTGTGGTACATGCCGGTTGAGGAAGTCGATCGGTGGTGGGATTGCTACATGTCGACCTGTTGGCCGTGGCCGGGCGCTTATCCGGGCAATCCGCTGTGGGTTGAGGTTGAAAGTGTGTGGGGCTATTGCTTCAAAGCCCGCTTCCTGGGCGACTGGCAGCCGTTCCCGTTCGGAGCCTACAGGTTCATCTGGTCGGACGTATGCCTGACCGATGCGGAGGTAGGGGCGGACTTGGTGTTCGCCGGCCCGGCGTGCGATTGGGACTGCGAGAACGGCGTCGAGGGGAGCATGTGGATTTCATTCGAGTACGACTGCCAGTAGGAGGTGGCGTGACAGCCCAATTGATTGACCGGATGCCCGATCGCGTCGAGCGCTTAACTGGGCCCATGGTCTTGGCCGACCCGAGTTGGCGACGGCAACTCGGGCAGCGCGGGCGACGACGGCCGACACAAGCCGTGTGACCTCGCCAATGGGCGGTCTGCCCGTCATGGCTGCTCCCTACAAGAAATCACGGATTTCGTGGCCTCCACCGGAGCCAATTGTCGCATTTCGCCCTGACTCTCACAACAAAAGGAGCATAGAAAATGGAACGCATTCACGAAAAACACAGATCTATCGTGGCCCTGATCGGCCTCGCCGCCGCCGGCGCCTTGGCTCTTTCCGCCAGCGCGTCCGGCCAGTTGCTCGACGATTTCGAGGATGGCAACGACGACGGCTGGTATCGCTTCTACTATGGTGATGGAATCGAACCCGGTTGGGCCGTCGTCGATGCAAACACCAAGGTCTACCGATTGTGGGCGACCGATACGGAGCCATCTCCCCCGCTGACCCGCGTCGGAAGCTATCTCGAGATCACGGAAGACCCGAGCTTCTCCAATGGCCATTGGTGGACCACCGTGGTCCGGGAGAATGAGAACACCGATTTCTTTCTGGTCATGCGAGGCGACCTTGCGACGTTAAGCGGGTATGGCTACGGTTGGAGTTGGGAGGACGAGCTGAATATCATCCGAGTGGCCTATGGCGAGGTCCAGGCCGTCCTCGCGAGCACGCCTTTCGATATGGAAGTCGGGGAAGAGTACATCGTGGAGGCGGGCGCGCTCCGCGACCATCTCGAGCTGCGCATGTGGCCGGTCGGTGAAGACCGCCCTGATCTGCCCCAGGTCGAGGCGACGGGTCCCGAGTTCGCCTCGGGAGTCAATGCGGTACTTGCCAGATCGAACCATGCCGGCTATTTCTCGGCGACCTTCGACAATGTCAGCTTCTCAGATGTCTGCATGTCGGACATCACCGGCGATGGCACCGTCAACGTCAAGGACCTGCTCAGAGTCGTGCACGCCTTTGGTTCGTGCGATGATTGTCCTGAAGATGTCAACCTCGACGGCCTTGTGGATGTCGATGACCTCCTGGAGGTCGTCCACAACTTTGGCCCGTGCCCGTGAGCTTTATCGGCAGGGGGTTTAGCGCGAACACAGATGAGGACAGATTCCCGCGGCGGCTGGTTGGCATTAGCGTTCCAGGCCCGGTTGCCGCGGGAATTATGGTCTGTCGAGATCTGATCAGACGCATGCAGCCGCAGAGTTAATGCAAATCTCATACGTCATTGCCCGGAAAGATCTTGCTCAAACT
>CP070772.1:1587833-1593706 GCA_020345805.1 Phycisphaerales bacterium
GTGGGACACGAAGGCTCGGTTTACGTGACCGTGCCCGCGGCCGGCAAGGGTCGGGGGCGCGTGCGGGTGGTCATCGGCGACCGCCAGCGCATGTACAGCGCGATCAGCGAGGGAGGGGAACTTGCCCGCAACTCGCAGGTGCGGGTGGTGCGCGTCAACGAGGACAACACACTGACCGTCGCGGCAATCTGAAACCGGGCGGCTGATACGGAAAGGAAAAGGGATGGCAATGGACTTCCTGCTGGCACAGTCAACCGGCGGCCCCGACGCTTCGGCGTTCTGGTGGCTCGGCCTCATCTTCGCCGTGATCTTCCTGTTCCTGTTCTTCCTGATCTTTATCATCAGGCAGTACAAGCGATGCCCGAGTAACCGCATCCTGGTGATCTACGGCAAGGTCGGCGCATCCAAGGCCGCAAAATGCCTGCACGGCGGCGGCGCACTGGTGATCCCGCTCTTCCAGGACTGGGCCTTTCTCAGTCTCGAACCGCTGGTCATCGACATCCCCCTGGAAGGGGCACTTTCGCAGAACAACATCCGCGTGAATGTGCCCGCCACCTTCACCGTGGGCATCTCCACCGACCCGGTGCTGATGAACAACGCCGCCGAGCGATTGCTCATGCTGGATGACCGCAAGATCCGCGAGCAGGCCCAGGACATCATCCTGGGGCAGTTGCGTCTGGTCATCGCCACCCTTTCGATCGAGGAGATCAACAAGGACCGCGAGAAGTTCATGAACCTGATCAACGAAAACGTTGCTCAGGAAATCAACAAGATCGGCCTGGAGCTGATCAACGTGAACATCCGCGACATCACCGATGAGAGCGGCTACATCGTGGCCATCGGCCAGCGGGCCGCGGCCGAGGCCATCAACCGGGCCAAGGTCGAGGTCGCCCAGCAGGAGCGCGACGGCGCCACCGGCCAGGCGACCGCGGACCGCGAGAAGGTGATCGGCGTGGCCAACGAATCCGCGACCGCCGCGGAAGGCAAGAAGGAAGCCGAGCGCAAGCAGCGTGTGGCGGTGGCGGCCCTGGAGGCCAACGCGGTAACGGGCGAGGTCCAGTCCAAGCGGGACCTGGAGATCGCCACCGCGGAGCGCGAGGCGGAGACCGTATCGGGTCAGAAACGGGCCGAGCAGGAGCAGCGCATCCAGGTTGCCGACGCCGAGGCACGATCGGTGGAAGGCGAGAACAAGTCGAGGGCGGAGATCGCCGAATACAACGCCAAGCTGGCGGAAATCAGGGCCGACGCCAAGCGACGGGCGGAGGTCGCCGCGGCCGAGGCCCAGGAGACGATCTTCAAGGCCGAGCGCGAGCAGGAGCTGGCTCGGCTGGGCAAGGTCGAATTGGCCCCGCAGGAAATCGAAAAGACCCGCATCGAGATCGCCGCGGAAGCCGCGGCTGAGAAGGCCCGGCGGGAGGCAAGGGGCGAGGCGGATGCGATTCTCGCCAAGTACATCGCCGAGGCCGAAGGCACGCAGAAGGTCCTGGAGGCGAAGGCCGAAGGCTATCGCCAGCTCGTCCTGGCCTGTGCCGAAAACCCGCAGATCGCCCCCACTCTGCTCATGATCGAGAAGCTGCCGGATCTCGTGGCCGAGCAGGTCAAGGCCATCCAGAACCTGAAGATCGACAAGGTGACGGTCTGGGACTCCGGGGGCAACAGCAATTCGACCGGCGGCTCCACCGCGGGCTTCCTTTCCAGCCTGATCGGGTCGCTTCCCCCCATGCACGAGTTGGCCGAGCAGGCAGGCATCGAACTGCCCGGCGTGCTGGGGAAGGTGAGGGATGAACACACGCAGCCCGTCGCTTCAGCACTCTCCCGCGGTGATAAAGACGAGGGGGGGTAAGCTCCCCGCATTCTCTGCAATGGGAGGCTCGGACAATGCTTGCACGGATGAGAGCAATCGCGAAGCCGATTGCGGCGGGCGTGCTCGCCGCGGCGCTGTGTTCCTGCGCAACTGACCAATCCGTGCCCGATCGCGGCGTGACGGAGGACAAGACCCACGCCGTGGCGTTGTGGGATTTCGAGTCCGACGTCGTGGGGGAGGTGCCGGGCGGCTGGCTGATCACGGAAACGAACCGCACTGAAACGCTGGCCACCTGGGAAATCGTTACGGACTCGTCCTCCACCCCCGCTTCTCACGTCCTGGCTCTGACGGATTCCATCAACTACGACGGCACATATAACCTGGCGATCGCCGAGGGGACTTCGTTTTGCGATCTCGACCTGACAGTCCGCGTGCGGGCCGACTCGGGTGTCGAGGATCAGGGCGGCGGACCGATCTGGAGATGTGTCGATCGCGACAACTATTACATCTGCCGCTTCAACCCGCTGGAGAGCAATTACCGCGTGTACGTGGTGAAGGATGGCCGCCGGAAACAACTGGGATCGGCGCGAACCGAGCTGGAGGCGGGCCGGTGGTATGAGATCCGGGTTGTGATGAAGGGTCCCGACATCGTTTGCCACCTCAACGGCCGGAAGTTGCTCCAGGTCAGCGACGGGACGTTCCCCGATGCGGGCATGGCGGGACTGTGGACCAAGGCTGATGCAGTGACTTCGTTCGATAATCTGACGGTGCGCCCAATCGAAACGAACTAGCGGGGATCGACGATCGGAAGCCATCGGGATCGAGAGGTGATGACATGACCAGCGGCAGCGCCACTGATCGCGTGTTCCTCACCGTCATCACCTATCCGGAGGGGATGAGTCACAACGACGTGGCGGAGTTGCTGGCCGACGGCGGAGGGCTCGACGCGCCGTCGCTGCGCATGATCCTCAAGCAGACGCCGCCGTGCATTGCCGGCCGGTATGACCGCGGGTCGGCGCTGGGCGCGCTGAGGGCGTTGATCAAGGCGGGCGGCGACGGGTTTGCCCCGACCATGGCAGACATCGAAGCGCTGGGGCCGACGCTGAAGATCAAGGATCTCCGTCTCGGTGCGGGCGGTCTGGAGGCCGACCTGTGGCGGGGCCCCTCCGCCACTATCAATCCCGATGCCATACAGATCATCGTGCGGGCGCATCTGAGCGAGAAGATCCTGAAGCCTCGGTCGGGCGTGACGGGCACATCCATTCTGACCTCATACACCCGGCCCGGGGCCTCGTCAGTCGCGATCGGCTGGGGCATGGGCGGCGCATACGGCCTCGCGCTTGGTCTCTATGCCGGCGGCGGCTTCAGCCCCGAAGCCAGGGAAGAGCGAACGGTGGTTCTGTCCCACAAGCTGGATATCCACACCGCCGACGACCGTGTGTTCCAGATCGACGGCGACAAGTTCGCCTATCTGATCCTCGGCGATCAGCGCGGCTACTCTGACAACGAAAACACCGACAAGATGTGCGAACTGCTGGCACACCTTTCACCGAACGCGGTGGTGGACCCCTACTTCTCCTACTGGCACCCGCCGCCCGGACATCAGCGCCTCCGCCTGTTGCAGATGAAGATCAACAAGGACGATCCGGCCTTCGCGTTTTATTCACGCTGGGCGGCCCTGATGTACCGGCACGTGATGAGGGGCTAGCCGCCCGCCTCTCCGGAATGTGTCTTCCGGATACTGACAAATGAACGAGACCGGCCGGAAGCGGGCGGTCTCGTTGGGATTTAGGCGTTGGAGGCAAGAACGACTGAGTCGTGGTCAGGGGTTATGGCAATGCAGGCAGAGCTGCGAGCCAAGGATGGGAAGACGCAGCATGTAATCGGGATCCTGGCCCTGGTTATGCGGCTCGTGGCAGGTGAGGCATTCCATCTTGTTATCAAAGAACGGGAGGGGTCGCTCCCAGTCCGGATCGTAGGGATTGTGGCAGTTGAAGCAGTTGACGTCCGGATTCTGGTGGCTCCACTCGATGCCGATGGGGTGATCATCTGACAGGTCGGTGCCAAGAAGAGCATCGCCCTCGATGAACGTCATTCCCGTGTTGCCGCCGAATGAATCCAGGGCCACCGTCCCGTCGTGGCATGAGAGACAGAGGATGGACTTGGGGCCCGGGTCTTCCACTTCTTCGTGGAGCGTATCGCTGTCGTAGAGAATATAAGTCGCGGTGGTCAGTTCATGATTCCACAGGGGTGCGTCGACCGACGTATCGGCATTATGCGGCGTGTGGCAGGGCTTGCAGATCTTGAATTCAGACCATCCGTAGGGGCTGAAGTCGTGGCCGCTGCCCACGATGCCGGCCATGGCGCCGGTCAGGGCGAAGCCCGCGGCGGCCGCGGCGATCGTCCAGGTGATCGTCAGCTTCACGTTTCTCATTCTGATCTTCCTCCATCATCCGGCCTTAGATAACGGATCGCACCGGGATCGTGATGCGGCGGCAGTGCCAGCGGGCCCGGCGGGAGCGGGCAAGGCTCATGGTCATTCCAGTCGTGGATGTCAGATTCACCCCAGGCCTGCCCGTGCCCGTGGCAGGTCTGGCAGCCGGTGCAGAAGTCGTGCCAGTCGTAGGCAGCCAACCAGGTCGCGTGACAGGTGCTGCAGAGGCTGGTGTTGCTACCCCAATCAACGTCGATGCCACTGATCGTAACCGTAACCTCCCGCACCGTGCCGAAGGTGTCCCACGGCGGGCCGGTCCACTGGCCGCCGGGACGGACGCCGTCATCGACATACATCGTCCCGTCAACCACGTCTCGAATCATGTATGGGTTGCCCAGCGTGTTCGTGGCCGAGTATGAGCCGTGCGGATCATGGCAATCCTGACAGGCAAGCTCATACTCGGGCGCGCCGGAATAACCTTCCCAGCCGCGCTTTGAGCTCAGGCCGTGTGCGGAGTGGGTCCAGGTGTAGTCCACAAACCAGGGCTCGCCGACATAGTCGCAGGAGTCGATTCCCCGCAGAGGCACATCCGGACCGATCACGGTCGGGGGGAAGCCCGGATCCGCCGGCCCGTTTCCGCCGGCGTGGCAGGACAGGCAGAAGCCGTTGTCCTCGCCCGTCCAGGGGCTGGCGGTGTCGAAGGGATCGGCCACCGGCTGAGAAGCGCCGGAGTTGTGCGAGCCGTGGCAGTTGAGGCACTCAAGCTTGGCCCCGCTGAACGCCTGGTCTGCGTCCGCGATGTCGTGGTGGCTGTTGACTGCCCGCAGCGTACCCTCTTCGCCGAAGCACCAGTCGCCGTACCACTCGTTCCACTGCAGCGTTCCCTGGAATCTCACCGCCACGTTCGGAGGAGCGTTGCCGTCACCGAAGGGGTCCATCGGCACGTCCAGCCGGGCCGCCCCGTCCGCGTCGTGGCAGTTGGCGCAGAAGTTGGACAGGTCGGGGTCCGAGGCGAGATCTTCCGGCTGCTGGAAGCTGTAGAAGAAGTTCTCGTCATCCGGGTCGATCAGTTCGACAAACCCGTTCATGTGTGTCGCCAGGTCGTGACAGACCAGGCAGGCATCGCTGTCCAGCTCTACTCCAAAGTGGGCGTGCGGGTCGTCGGCGGGAAACTCACCCACCACGGCCCGACGGTTGCCCTGGGGAATGGCATGACAATCCACACAGGCTCCGCCCTCGGGAGCGAAGCCTCCCGCGTGGGTATGGCAGCTGGTGCAGGTGTCGCCGGTGTAGTGACCGGAGGGTTCGTCGTTGCGGTGATAGTTGGTCTGGGTGTGGCAGGTTTCGCAGATCCCGTCGTAGTAGCCGTTGGCGTCTTCATCGCTATCGGCGAAGGAATGCAGCGAAGGCTCACCCGCGCCGGTTCCGCGGCTCTCGAAGACCACTTCCCGCAGGCCGCTGTTGGGAGTCTGAATCCTGCCGATCCAGGGCCAGTTGTCGTAATCGATGGTTCCGACGTTCTTGAGGTTGACGCCGCCGAGCCAGTTGTCCGGCTCGTAGTGCGGGTTGTGGCAGTCCACGCAGGTGAAGGCGCCGCCGCTGGTGGCATGCACATCGGCCTCGAGTTCCGAGGGT
>CP070772.1:1593806-1598733 GCA_020345805.1 Phycisphaerales bacterium
CCGAGGTCGGCGAAGGCGGTGGAGATGACCTTCTGGCCGCGATCGTGGCCGTCCTGTCCCATCTTGGCCACGAGGATGCGGGGGCGGCGGCCCTCGTGCGCCTCGAAGCGCTCGACGGCTTTGCGGACCTCGGTGACGTCGGCTTTGCCTTCGGCCATCTCACTACTATACACGCCGCGTATGGAATGGATCGTCGGCCGGTGGCGGCCGAAGACTTTCTCCATCGCACCGCTGATCTCACCGACGGTGGCTCCGACGCGGGCGGCGCTGACGGAAAGCTCCAGCAGGTTGCCGTCGCCGGTCTCGGCGGCGCGGGTGAGGGCGTTGAGCGTGGCCTGGACCTTCTTCTCATCGCGCCGAGCGCGGAGTTTCTTTAGGCGTGCGATCTGGCCGGCCCGGACCGCGGAGTTGTCCACCTTGCGGACCTCGATGCTCTTGTCACCCTCGATCCGGTACTTGTTGACGCCGACGACGGTCTGCCGGCCGGAATCGATGCGTGCCTGGGTTCGGGCCGCGGCCTCCTCGATGCGCATCTTGGGCAGGCCGCTGTCGATGGCCCTGGCCATGCCGCCCAGTTCTTCGACTTCGCAGATGTGAGACCAGGCCCGCCGGGCCAGTTCATGGGTGAGACGCTCAACGTAGTAGCTGCCGCCCCAGGGATCGACGGTGACACAGGTGTCAGTCTCCTGCTGGAGGAAAAGCTGCGTGTTGCGGGCGATGCGGGCGGCGAAATCGGTCGGCAGGGCCAGGGCCTCGTCCAGAGCGTTGGTGTGGAGGCTCTGCGTATGGCCGTGAGCGGCGGCCATCGCCTCCATGCAGGTGCGGATGACGTTGTTGAACACATCCTGGGCGGTGAGGGACCAGCCGCTGGTCTGCGTATGGGTCCTCAAGGACATGCTCTGTGGATTCCGGGGGTTGAACTGCCTGATCAGCTTGGCCCAGATGAGGCGGGCGGCCCGGAGCTTGGCGATCTCCATGAAGAAGTTCATGCCCGAGGCCCAGAAGAATGAGATGCGCGGGCAGAACGCATCGACATCCAGCCCCGCGTTGACGCCGGTCCGCACGTACTCCAGCCCGTCGGCGAGCGTGTAGCCCAGCTCCAGGTCCGCGGTGGCTCCCGCCTCCTGCATGTGATAACCGCTGACCGAGATGCTGTTGAACTTGGGCATGTTCTGCGACGTGTAGCGGAAGATGTCGCCGATGATCCGCATCGACGGGCCGGGCGGATAGATGAAGGTGTTGCGGACCATGAACTCCTTGAGGATGTCGTTCTGGATCGTGCCGGTCAGGGCCTGGGTGGGGACGCCCTGTTCCTCCGCGGCGACGATGTAGAGCGCCATCACCGGCAGCACCGCGCCGTTCATGGTCATCGACACGCTCATCCGATCAAGCGGGATGCCGTCGAAGAGCATGCGCATGTCGAGAATGGAGTCGATGGCCACGCCGGCCATGCCCACGTCGCCGGTCACGCGGGGGTGATCGGAGTCGTAACCGCGATGGGTGGCCAGATCGAAAGCGATGGAAAGACCCATCTGGCCGGCCGCGAGATTGCGGCGATAAAACGCGTTGGAATCCTCGGCGGTGGAGAACCCGGCGTACTGCCTGATCGTCCAAGGCCGGGTGACGTACATCGTGGGATAGGGGCCGCGCAGGAAGGGGGGGAAGCCCGGCATGGTCCGGAGATGCTCCAGTCCTTCCAGATCGACGGCGGTGTAGAGTGGCTTGACATCGATCCCTTCCGGCGTGTGCCAGTTCAGATCCTTGACGGGCCGGCCGGCGGCAACTTCCGCGTCCTTGCACCAGTTGTCGAAGCCTGCGGCGGCATCTGCCGGTGAGGCGAGATCGATTCTGGAGAAATCGGGGATGGTGCTCATGACAGCACCCCCTCTTCGCGGAGAAGATCGGTGAGGATTGCGAGCACGTCACAGCCGGCGAATATGAATCTGTCGATTCCCGCGGCGCGGTAAGCCGGTTCGTTTTCGCCCGGCCGGCCGGCGAGGATGATGGTGCGAGCACCGGCCTTGCGAAGCTTCGGCGCAAGATCGGCCACCACGGTCTGGTACAGCTTGTCCGAAGAGCAGATCACCGCGATCGACGAGCCGCTGCCGGCAAAAGCGGCGGCCGCGGAATCCGCATCCGGAAAATCGTCGTTGGTTAATGCCTCCAATCCGCCGGCCTCGAAGAGATTGCGGGTATATGTCGTCCGGGCGGTGTGGTGGGCGACAGGTCCCAGGTTGGCCAAGAAGACGGATGGCCTGCGGCCGTGCTGTGCGAGCCATTGGTCACTCGCATCTCGCAGCAGCTCGAACGGCCCGGCGAGCGGATGGGGGGTGAGGGGCGGAATGCTCACCTCGCCGCGCTTGACGATTGAAGCGGCCGTGATCTCGGCCGTCGATGCTCCGGCGGCCGCGGCCTCGACCGCCGCGGCGGTGAGGTCGCCTCCGGAGCGGGCGGATTCATCCGCCTTGGCGACGGATGACAGGTGAGCGAGCGCTTCGGTCGTCGCGACGGTGATCGCTCGTCTGTCAATTCGTTCTGCCGCGGCGGACCGGAGCGAATCGAGATCGACCGGCTCCCTGGTGATGGCTTCTTCGTTCAGATTCGGAAACTCACTCACGCCGGTTACGGCATCGCTGCGCGTGGCGAGGTTTTTCCGGCGGGCCTGCCAGGTCGGCTGGATCTGCTCTCCGAGCCGGCCGCTCAACAGCGCCGCAGTCGCGCCGCCGCGCGATTCGATTTCCTGCAGGATCGCCCAGGCCGTCTCGGCCAGCTCATCGGTGAGCTTCTCCACGAACCACGATCCACCGGCGGGATCGATGACGCGATGAAGATGCGATTCCTCGCGCAGCAGGAGTTGCGTGTTGCGGGCGATGCGCATACTGAGCTCATCGGGCGGGCCGAGTGCGGAATCGAAGGGAGCGAGGGTGATGGTCTCGGCCCCACCCACCGCGCCGGCAAAACAGGCGACGGTGTTGCGGAGGAGGTTGACCCACGGATCGCGCCGGGTGAGAACGCGGTCCGCGGTGCGCACGTGCATGTTCAGGGGAGCGTCGTCCCCGCCGGACGCTTCGATGATGCGCGCCCAGAGGCGCCGGGCGGCGCGGAGCTTGGCGATGGCCAGAAACAGGCGGCAGCCGAGGCGATAGGTGAACCGAATCTGGCCGGCGGCGGCGGCGACGCTGAGTCCACCGCGCTCCATCGTTCGCAGGTACTCGATGCCGGTGGCCATGGAGACCGCCAGGTCCTGGGCGGCGGATGCTCCGGCCAGGTGATATGGCCCGGTGTCCACGCCGACGGCGGTCACGCCCGGAAGGTTCTTCGAGGTCCAGGCGGCCAGATCGACCATCCGATTCATCGCTTCGTCAAGGGGCAGGGGCAAACGGCCGGCGCCGGCCAGGACGTGCAGGGGATCGGCGTTGAACGCACCGCGGACCGTCGCCGGATCCTCCGATCGGCTCTTCCAGAAAGCGGCGAGGCAGGCCGCGGCGGGGAAGAAGTTCGGTCCCGCATCCAGCGAGATGCATAACCCGTCGAGATCCACCGCGGCGAATGCCGACTCGAAGTCGGAGACGGCCTGGATGATCGCGCCGGGGCGCTGCATCGAGTCGAGGCGGAGGTGTATTGAGGTAACGCCGTTGTTGAGGTCATCGAGGATGGCGTTATTCAGGGCCGCCGGATCGGGCTCGGCGTGCTCCTGGCAGATCTCCCAGCCGGCGGTGGTGTTGCCGAGCAAGCGTCCGCCGCGAGTGTGAGGAGGGGCGCCGGGGAAACCGGACTGATCGCCCCCGCCTTGTTGATCGCCGGCGGTGTAAAGCGGCTGAATGCCGATTCCTTCGTAGGTTTCGGTGACAAGCGTGTCGTCGAACGATGTGCCGCGGAGATCCTTTTCGACGATGGCGCGCCACGACTCATAGGAAACGGGCGGGAAGTCATCAAGGATCTTCAACTCGGGTTCAAGCATTGGCGACCGTTCACTTGCCGCCCGCGATCGGGCGGATGCTGACGCTCCGGAGGTTCATCAGGGCCTGCCCCGGAATCTCAGCCGGTGCAACCAGCAGTTTATGGGGGCCGGGACCGTCGAGGACTATTTCGCCGATCTTCAACTCTCGGAAGGCGGTCCAGGAGCCGGTCTCCTCGATTCGTCCGGCCAGCTCGCCCGATCCGACCCGGAGATGGAACGTTCCGCCGCCGGAGCCGGCTTCACAGGCGTAAGTCAGGTACACGTCGTAACGGCCGGGCTGATCGGCGTGAAAGAGCCAGCTCACCTGATCGGCCGGATCCGACCAGTAGCCGATGTTGTCCTTGCCCCCGCCGGATTCGTACCGGGCGGTCGAGCCGTGGATCGCGGCCTCGATGGCCGGCAGGGTGATGGTGCCGTCAGCCGCGGGACGAATGATGTATGGAGCGACCTCCGGCTCACCGGTGATCTCCAGAACCACCACGGTATCGATCGGATCCGGCGCGGCGGGCGGAACGGTGATGACGAGTCCGTCATCGAGGTGAGCGACGGCAAGCGATTCCCGGTCTGCGTCCGCGAGCAGATACGCGTCGAGTACTACATTCTCCAGTCCGGGCACGACGAGTCTTGCGTCTTCGGGCCAGTCAAAAACATGAAGGTAGAGCAGTGTGCGATCGGCCGAGAGAGTCTTGCACGTGCACCGGCCCCAGGGCAGGCGCTTGAACGGGCTGGCGGAGGTTCCGTAGATGCTCTGGGCGTTTACATCCATCCACCGGCCGATGGCCTGGAGTCTCTCGATGCTCGGTCGGGGGATTTCCCCCAGCGCGGTGGGGCCGACATTGAGCAGGAAGTTGCCGCCCTTTGAGGCGATGTCGGCGAGCTTTCGAATCAGGTCTTCCGTCGATTTCCAGTTATGGTCGTTCCTCTTGAAGCCCCAGGTGTCGTTCATGGTCATGCAGGTTTCCCAGT
>CP070772.1:1598833-1607402 GCA_020345805.1 Phycisphaerales bacterium
ACTGCTTCCGGGACCTTTCGATTCAGCTTCCATGACGAAAGAACGGGTCGAAGACCGGCGGTTGAAGACCGTCTCTCTCGAGGCGGGGTCCGGCTCCTCCCACGCGATGCCGACGGCTCAGGAATCGGCGACGGTCGAACTCTCCTGCTCCAGTGATTGGAGACGATCACGCAGCTCCGCGGCCCGCTCGTACTGCTCGGCCGCCACGGCGCTGTCCAGTTCCTTGGCCAGGCGCTGAATCAGACGCTGACGATCGATGGAACCGCCCGCCCTGCGAGGCGTCTTGCCCACGTGGTGGGTTCCCCCGTTCTGGGTCCGCTCGATCACGGGGCCGAGCTGCCTCCCAAAAGTCTCGTAACACTGCGGACAGCCCAGGAGGTGGCTCTGTCGGAAGCGGGCCAGAGTCATGCCGCACTCGGGGCAGGCGGTCTTGTCCGAAGACCGGGCCGGCTTCTCCGCCGGCTTGGTGATCGCGAAGTGCGTGAGAATCTGTTTGAGAGGCTCCTGCGCGGGCAGGGCGATACCTGCCTTGCGAGCGCACCGTTCGCACAAGTGCACTTCCTCCCTCAGCCCGGTCTTCTTGTCGACCGTCATCTCGTGCACAACGGCCGGATTGCCACATAGATCGCATTTGTGCATGGTCACGTGTCGGTGAAGTCCTCTCTTGATCCTATCCGCAATACGGTGGTGCGGCCAGCACTTTTCGGCCGGGTACCATGCTTGCCGTTTCCTGATCGGCAAGGAGCGTCGTCCGGCTCAAGCGCTTCGGTTACGGGACGTGACAGGCTGCGGTGTCGGGGCAAAGCCGGAAAAAAGGATAACCCCCACACAGGCGGGGGCGTGTCGGAAGTGGCGATACCCGGACTCGAACCGGGGACCTAGGGTTTATGAATCCCTCGCTCTATCCAGCTGAGCTATATCGCCAGTCCAGTGCAGTTTAAGCCATGGTCGAGGGTGGTCAAGCTGACCTGAACAGGCCGCGGGCCGTTCTGCAGCCGTCGCGGGCGGCTTCAGTGCGAAGGTCCGGCGGGCACGGCAGGCGGTGCGGTGTGGGCGGCGGCGGGGGGCTGGCCCGCCGCTTCAGTAGGGTTTGACGGCGGGACCGATCCCGGTGGGATCTGAGGCGGGGGGGCCGAGGGCGAGCGCGGGGGCAGCCAGCGAGCGGGGATCGACCCGCCGGCGAGGTCGGGATAGGCGTGGGCAATCGCCGACGCCACCAGACCCATGAACATCGGCTGAGGCGACAAAGGCCGGCTCGTCAGCTCCGGGTGGAACTGGGCCGCGATGAAATAAGGATGAGCGGTCAGCGGCAGCTCCAGAACCTGCATGATCGGGTGGTCCGGATGCCGGCCGGAGAAGATCATGCCCGCCTCGGCGAGGCGGTCGATGTACTGCGGGTCAACTTCAAAGCGATGGCGGAACCGCTCGCGGATGTGCCGCCGGTTATCAAACAGCGTCGCGGCAAGAGTGTCCGGCTCGATGAGGACATCCTGTGCGCCCAGGCGCATCGTTCCACCCAAGCCCTCGATCTTCTTCTGCTCGGGCAACTCGGAGATGACCGGTTCGGCGCAATCGCCGTCAAACTCCGTCGAGTTTGCCCCGGCCATGTTGAGCACGTGCCGGGCGTAGTCGATGACCGCCATCTGGAATCCCAGACAGATTCCCAGGAAGGGGATCCGATTCTCGCGGACGTAGTTGACGCAAGCGATCTTGCCCTCCGCTCCGCGATCTCCGAACCCGCCGGGAACGATGATCGCGTTGATCGATTCGTCGATGTGCTCTGCTACGTTCCCGTCATTGATGTCGGTGGTGTCGATCCACTGCACATCCACGTTGGCCGACAGATGCGCCGAGGCGTGCTCGATGGCCTTGTCGATCGATGCGTACGCGTCGCGCAGCGCCGTGTACTTGCCGAGAATCCCCAGGCGCACCTGGTGCTTGCGGGGAGCGAGCAGCTTGCCGGTGAACTCCCGCCATCTCGCCCGGGCGTGGTCCTCGTGGAACGAGCTCGCCTTGCCGTGCAGATCGAGGATCGAAAGGATCTCCCGGTCCAGGCCCTCGGCCCGCATCGCCTCGGGAATGGTGTAGATCGATTCCCGGTCGTGCATGGAGAACACGCGCTGGATCGGGACGTTGGAGAACATCGCGATCTTCTGCCTCACCGTCTCGGTGACCTCGTTCTGGGCCCGGCAGGCGACCAGCGTGGGCTGCACGCCGGCTTCCATCAGGCGCTTGATTCCGAGCTGGGCGGCCTTGGACTTTTGCTCGCCTAAAGTGGCCGGCTCCAGGATGTAGGTCAGGGCGACGAAGCAGGTGGAGTGGGGGCCTTCCTCGAAGGCCAGCTCGCGCAGGGCCTCGATGTAGAAGCCGTTCTCGTAATCGCCTACCGTCCCACCCACCTCGACGAACACCACGTCCGCCGGCCCGCCGCTGGGACCACCGGTCATGGCCAGCTTCCGCAGGCGATACTTCACCTCGCCGGTCACGTGGGGGATCATCTGCACGTCCCGACCCAGGTATTCGCCCTTGCGCTCGCGATCGAGAATGGTCGTATAGACCTGCCCGGAGGTGACGAAGTTCTGGCGGGACAGGTTCTGGTCGAGCATCCGCTCGTAGGTGCCCAGATCCATATCGCATTCGGTGCCGTCATCGAGCACGAACACCTCGCCGTGGCGGTAGGGGTTGAGGGTGCCCGAGTCGATGTTCAGGTAGCCTTCCAGCTTGATGGGGGCGACGGCAAGTCCCTTGTCCTTCATCAGCTTGGCCAGCGATGAGCTGAATATCCCCTTGCCCAGGCCCGACATGACCGTGCCGAAGACCGCCACGTAGTTGTGCCCGCCGCGCTGATAGCCCTTCGGCACCGGCGAGAAGAACTCCGTGGACCGGACCGATTTCCCGAATCTGCTGAGATCGGCGCCCAGCGGTTCCGAGCCGGCCGTGGGATGTAGGAGGCGTGGGGAGGAATCGGAGGGGAAAGTGGGGAGGGTGGGCATTCCCAACTGTAACACAGGCCGGCGGAGAACAAAAGCCCCGGCCGCGCCGCGGCCTTTACGACCGCCGGCCCTGCTGAGGCAGTTCTTGAACCATCGTCTCCAGCACGGTCGAGAAGCCCGCCTTCCGCCAGAAGGCGGTGGAGGTTTCGTTGGAAACCGCCACCCTCGCCTCCAGACGGTCGATTCCCCGGGCCGCGAACCAGCCGCGAGCCTTCTCTAGAAGCGCTTCTCCGACGCCGGTCCGCCGGTGCGCTGCGGTCACCGCCAGATCGCTGATCAGGCCGTACCTGCGCTTCCTCATCGGTGGCGGGTAATCGGCGACGAACGCCAGGCAGAAGCCGATGGTCTCACCGCTGCGTTCGGCGATCAGGATGCAGTGTTCATCGCTCTGTATTCTGTCGAAAAGAAATCGCCCGAATATCTCCCGGCCGTCGGAGCGCATGGTGAAGTACTCATCCCGATGTCGGTGGAACTCGGTCATCTCCCACCACAGCTCCGTCAGGGCCGTGAGGTCCTCATCCTTCGCCTGCCTGATGATGAGCTCAGCCATGATCGCACCTGAAGCGCAATTCCCGGCCCGGAATCATCTCGCAGCATAGCGGCGCACGAATTCCTCGTACTGTTCGGGAGTGTCGATGCCGTGGAAATGCGCCTCGCCCACCGCCACCGCCATCGGGTAGCCGTGCTCCAGCACCCTCAACTGCTCCAGCCGCTCGGTCCGCTCCAGCGGGGTAGCGGGCAGGGACACGTACTCGGCCAGGAACGGCCGGCAATAAACGTACATCCCCACGTGCTTCAGCGGCGGCGAATACGTCTCCCCGCCCCATTTCTCGTGAAGGTGCGGGATCAGAGCCCGCGAGAAATACAGCGCCCGCCCCCGATGGTCCAGAACCACTTTCACGAGATTCGGATCCGACGGGTCCTCATCGGCCGCGAACGGCGAGGCCAGCGTGCTCACCGGGCAATCTCGCTGCTCCTGAAGCGTCCGCACCGCCAGGTCGATGAGGGCCGGCTCGATCTCCACCTCGTCACCCTGGATGTTCACGATGATCTCATCGTCCAGCGATTCGGCGACCTCCGCGATCCGGCTCGTGCCGTTGGGATGGTCCCGGCGGGTCAGGACGGCCTGCCCCCCAAAACCGCTTACCGCCTCCAGTATCCGGGGGTCGTCCGTTGCCACGATCACCTCGCCCACGCACTCCGCCTGCCGCACCTGCTCGTAAACGTGCTGAATCAGCGGCTTGCCCGTCTTATCCGCCAACGCCTTGCCCGGAAACCGGGTGGAATCGAAACGGGCGGGAATGATCGCAACGGCCTTGGTCATGTGAGAACTCGCGGAACGGGAATCCGAAGCGGCGGCACTCCGCCGCGGATGACTGACTTCAAAGGTCGCCAGTGTAACGGGGAGTGGATGGTGAATGAAGGGCGGACTCGGCCCTGGCGTGAAATGATCATGCCAATCGGCGGTGAATGCCGTCGATCATCGCGCACCATCCGAGCCGCGACCGTGAGGGAGCGGTAACGCCCGTGGTGCATGGGCGTTCTCTGCGCAATCGAGGATTACCGCTTCCTGACGGGCGCGGCTCGGTTCGCGCCGGGAATGAACGTGCAGGTTGTTCGGAGGTCGCCGGGGCCGGGGACGGCCCGGCTTGCTGGGATCGTGATGCGGATGGTCATTCCCCGCGCGACACATAGCCCCCGGCTTGCCGGGGGTGAGCGTCCGTCAACTCCTTACGCTTCCGCCTTCTCGCGATTCCACCCGCATTCCGGGCAGCCCGTCGCAAGATCGCCGCGCAGATCGTAACCGCAGTCGGGGCAGCGGCCACGCTTGCGGCGCAGGTGGCAACGCCAAAGTCGACGCCCCGGAAATGCGAGCCATAACATGCCGGCGTACAGCGCGGTGTTCAACGCAAAGCCCGGCCAGACTGGACGCCAAAGCGGTGACTGACGCCATTGCGGGACGCCACGGCGGTTCCACCAGATGACGGGTCGATCAGTGAGCGGGTTTCCCAATGCCGGGACCGGCCAGCCAACGCTCAGATCCCAGACGCTGCAGGATTCGCCGTTCCGAGAACAGTCTCTATATGCGTAGGAATATGCCAGACCCGAGGCCTCACCAAACTCGTCCTCGTCGAATGCCATGATCCTGTGCGTCTGAAGGATCACGTCCATCTCAACATCACGGACTGGCTGTGCGATTCGGTTGCGGTTGATCGTGAAGTAAGACCACGCCACCGCGAAGTTGACAACGGCGCCGAGCAAGAGGACGCGCACGACAGTGAACAAGTGCTGCCTCACAACGACATCATATCGTGTGCATTACGCCAGTGCGTCCAGGAGTGTAACGAGATTCGTTACGTGGAAGTAACTGGCGATCTCGAGGGCTGGCGCAGGCGGCGACGAAACCTTCGCTCCCGGACCCAGAAAACGGGACAGGTACGTTTTCTGAGCGGGCGTAAAACGGGACAGGTACGTTTTCCGGGCTGGGACTGCGCCACCGCTACCTGCCGGGCGGCAGTTCCCGGCCGACGGCGCGGCTGCTTTCGTTCAATCTGCCTGCTCCAGCGCCTCCAGGCGCTGGCGGATCATGGTGAGCTGCACCTTGGCCAGGGCGAGATCCGATTCGGCCTCGCGCACCGCGGCCTCCGCGGAACGCAGTTCGCCGCTCGTCACCAACCCGGCCTCGTGAAGCGAGGCGATTCTTTGCAGACTCACTTGCGCGGCTTCGAGCGCTGTCTTCGCCACCACGTATTCACCTTCCGCCTCGCGCGACATCGCCCGCAGCTCGACCTGCTCCGCGGCCATTTCCCCTATCAGGAACGACCGCCGCAGCGAGATGCGTTCCTCAACCCCGGCCACCGCCTGCTCGGCCTCTTCCAGCTCCGCGCGGACTGGGCTCAACTCGCGTTCTGAGACAGCGCCACGCTGCACCAGCGCTTCCATTCGGGCGAACGCATCCTTCGCGGTCTGGAAGTCCAGGGCGAACATCTGGCGGCGCAGCTCCAGGCGCTGGATGATGAAGTCCTCGCCCGCGATGAGCGGGCCGGTGAGATCATCCACGGCCGGCCGGCCGGTGATGCTGGTCTCCTTCAGCTCCAGCTCGCGCCGCTGCACCTCCAGGCCGGCCTTCCAGACCATCTGGCGGTATCGGGCTGCATCATTCTTGTTTATCAAGCCTCGCTCGACATGGGACAGCGCCTCGATCAGGGTGGCCCGGCGCTGCTCCAGGCGTAGCTGCGCCCGCTCCAGCAGGATGGAAGCCTTCTGCACGTGCAGCTCGCGCTGCGGTGCGGGATCCTCATGCACCACGGTGAAAGTTCCCGCCGCCCCCAACATCAATGACAGGACCATCAATGAGACAGTGGCCAGCATCTTCATTCCTTTCCTGCGCATTGCGCCGGGATAATGGTTTGTCGAATCGAGCAGGGCCCGCCGCCGAATGCCCTGGCGAAGCTCATCTTCCAGAGCACTGATGAACTGCTCATCCGGTTCCAGGATGTCGGAGTTGTAATTGCTCATGATTCTTCTCCGCCGGGCTCGACCAACGGTTCGAGCCGTTTCTTGAGGGCCTTGCGCGCCCGATGCAGTCGTCCCTCGACCGCGCGTTCTGAGATCCCCTTTGCGGTGGCGATCTCCCGCGCGCTTCGCCCTTCCAGGTGAAACTCCTCGATGAGGCGTGCATGTCGGTCGGGCAAGCGGGCCAGACCCCAATGGATCAAGGCAACGGCTCGCGGCGTCGCCGCGGACTGTTCGCTGTTCACCACTTCGCTCAGCAGGGATGGCTCGACCAGGCGAGGCCGGTGCCTGCGGTAGCAATTGATCAGCAGGTTCCGGGCCAGTGTCTTCAGCCAGGGCAGGGGATCGCGGGGCGGCCGGCCCCCGTGCCAGACCTCGATCGCCCGCAGGTACACCTCCTGGAGGATGTCCTCGATGAGCTGGCGCGAGCCGCCCGACCGCAGGGCGATGAACCTGTGCAGCGGCCTCACCGTCTCACGATACACTTCGATGAGGGCCGGCTCGGCGGCCGCGGGCGGGGCATTGCGGCGAGGGGCGGCGGTGGGGGGGTCAGTCAGGCGCATGACATTCATCGCTGCGAGGGCGCACGTGCGTCAAGGTCGCGACAAGTATCTGACCAGTCGAACGTTCGAAATCCCACGCAAAATCCGGCGGAATTGGCAGAAAGATTGTCAAACCCGCCGGCGCGGGCCACGAAACATCCCAGCCGCACCTGAATCGCCTGCGCGGTTCGTGCACCGCCGGTACATCCGGGGCAGTCTGGCTCGCCGAAAGACGGCGAAAAACGGACCTGTCCCGTTTTCGGTTCTGTCCCGTTTTCTGTTCGCCGCTGGCTGCTTCGCATCTTCCGCGAGGCCGGTGCGTCTACCCGCCGCTCAGTTCGCGGATGAGCGTGTCGATTTCCTTGCGGCGTGCGCGGATGTCGCGGTAGGTGATGTTCTTGCGGGCGATGCCGGAGCAGATGTCCAGAGCGCTCTTGGCCATGTCGACGGCCTGCTCCTCACGGGCGTGGGCGATAAGGGAGACCATCAGGTCGTAACGGATGGCAAGCTCACGGTCCTTCTCGGTGGCGTCGATCGCTTCGATAGCTTCTTCGTACTCGGCGATCGCCTCCCGGTGCCAGCCTTCGGCGGCAAAGCACTTGCCGAGCAAATAGCCGGCGCGCACCCGCAGCTTCGGCTCGTCCTTCGAGGCCTGGAACTGGCCCATGGCGTCCTCGAAGCGGCCCAGGTCATGGAGGACCATGCCCAGGTCGTACTTGCAGTGCCGATCGGTGGGATACTTCTCTACGCGCTCCGTGTATTCGGTCAGTTGCAGTTCCAGCAGCTCCTTGCGCACGGTATTGCGCCGGTCTTTGAGCTGCCCGTCATCGGGGCTGGCTTCCAGTTGTTCATCCAGCTTGCGGATCTTCCGCTCGATCTGCTCGATCTTGATGCCGCCGGCGAGCATTCGGAAGCGGTACTCCCCGGTGTCCTGGAAGCCCCTTACGTAGATGTCGTAGGCCTGCTGCTCGGCCTCGGGCGTACCCTTCTTCTTGAGAAGCTGCGCGTAGCGGTTGAGGACATCGGGGATCTTGGGAGTCTTCTCGTAATCCTCTTTTGCCCTTTGAAGATTCCGTTCCTCGACGGAGAGCGAGGCGGTGAGGGCGTCGGCCTCCTCCAGCTCCCTCTGCTTCTCCATATCCTTGACCATTTCCCGGAAGCCGCCCTCCTCGCCGGCGGCGCGTTCGTAGCCACCCTCCTCCATCGCCCGCTGGACGGACAGGTCATTGAGATCGCTGGCGAGCTGGTTGTCGGCGGGGTCGAGTTCCCGGGCCATGTTCCCCACGATCAGCGCCTCATCCCAGCACTCGACCTCGCTGAACAAGTGCATCGCGTTGACCAGCAGGCTCTTGCCGGGCCTCTTCTTCTGCCCGCGGATGAGCTTGAGCACTCTGGGGGCGACCCAGTGGCCCCACTCCTTCTGGTCGGCCTTGGCCGCGGCTTCGATCGCCTTCAGCCCCAGCTTGGGGTCGCGGATGTCCTTCATCCAGGCGAACTCGGCGGCGGCGAACTTGTGCA
>CP070772.1:1607502-1618230 GCA_020345805.1 Phycisphaerales bacterium
GGATCCGGTACTTGCCGCAGCCCAGCGTGAGGATGAAGGAATCATCCGGCGTGGCCTGGGCGAAGTCGGAGAAGTAGTTGCGGCCCGGCTCGGCGCCGTCGCAGCCGCCGATGAGGAAGAAGTGGCTGATCTTGCCTTCCTTGACCGCGTTCACGATCGCCTCGGCCTTGGAGAGGATCACGGAATGGTGGAAGCCCACGGTTGACTCGCGCACGCGCTTTCCGGGCAGCGGCGGGCACTGTCGGGCTTTCTCGATCACCGCCGAGAAGTCGTGATCCGTGATGCGAACGCCGCCGGGCACGGCGGTGGCTCGAGTGGTGAACAGACGATCGGCGTAGCTGTCCTTGGGAATGAGCACGCAGTTGGTGGTGGCGAGCACCGGGCCCGAGAACGCGTCGAACTCCGACTTCTGCTTCTGCCACGCCCCGCCGTAGTGCCCGGCGAGATTGGGATGATTTCTCAGCTTCGGGTACATGTGGGCGGGCAGCATCTCGCCGTGGGTGTAAACCATCACATCCGTGCCTTCGCACTGCTTGAGCAGATGGTGCAGATCGGGCATGTCATGGCCGGTGATGAGGATGCCGGGCCCGGCCTTTGTACCTTCATAGACCGTGGCGGGCTCGGGCCGGCCGAAGGTCCTGGTGTGTCCCTCATCCAGCATCTCCATGACGCGGAGGTTCTTGTGGCCGCACTCCAGGACCATTCCCAGGAGGGAGTCGAAATCGAAGTTGACGTTGGTGACGGTGGCGAACAGGGCCTCCTCGATGAAGGCGCTGACGGCTTCGTCGGTGACCCCGAGCCGGCGGGCGTGATGGGCGTAGGCGGCCATGCCTTTGAGGCCGTAGAGGAGAATCTGCTGAAGAGATTCGACATCCTTGTCCTTGCCGCACACACCGGGTGTGGAGTTGATGTGGCAGCCGGTGCCGTGGGCGGTCTGTTCGCACTGGTTGCAGATCAAGGCAAGTGGATTGTCGGACATTTCCGGAACTCCTTTGAACATTGCAGGAGGTAAGATGGTTATCACGATCCAGTTGTACCTCCGTCAGCGCAGGTGCCGCCGGAAGGTGTCGGGAATTGTCGGACAAACGCCGCCCCGCCGCCTTGATCTGGATCAAATCCCCGTTTTTTTCTGGAAAAGTGCGCTTGCCCCCAACCCCCGGCCAGATCGTCCGAGAGTGTCGTCTTTTCAGCGGCCTTACGGCCGAACAGCTTGACCGAATCGCCGCAATGGCCCAGATCCGCACCTTCGACCGACGGCGACTGATCTTCCAGCAGGATGATCCGTGCCCGGGACTGTTCATCGTGGGTGAAGGGCTGGTGAAGGTCTACAACCTGGCCGCGGGCGGCAAGGAGCACGTACTGCACTTGGTGGAGCCGGGGGGGACCTTCGCGGAGGTGGCGGCAATCGGGGGATTCGACTGCCCCGCCAGCGCCGAGGCGATGGAGCCCACAATCTGCGCGCTGCTGCCGCTGGAGCCCTTCAAGCGGGTGCTGGCGGAGGACCACGGCCTGTGCCTGGGGCTGCTGACGGGAATGGCCAAATGGGTGCGCCATTTCGTGGGGCTAATGGAGGACATCGTGTTGCGGGATGCCCTGGGACGGGTGGCTCATTACCTGCTCGACACCTCCGGTGGCCGCAGTGACCAGATCGCCCTGCCGGCCATGAAGAAGGACCTGGCCAGCCATCTCAACCTGACCAGCGAGACGCTCTCCCGCACCCTGCGGCGCCTGACCGAATCGGACCTGATCGATCTGCTTGATGGCCGGCATATCCGGATCAAAGACGCCGAAGGCCTGCGCAGTGTCGCGGACGGTATGTTCCCGGAGAGTTGAAGCGCGGGGGTCAGCGTTTTCGACTGCCTCTCGGTTTTCGCGCGGATCGCGAGCGAACCTGATTTTTTCGACGGGCGGTGCGAAAGACGTCGAAGGTGGTCTCGTGCAGAAGTGTGTCCATCGCTTCCAGCACCGCGGCCATTCGCTCGTGCAGCGGGCACGGGTCGTCTCCGCCGCAGGCCCCACCCCCAAACGGGCAGTCCTGGCGGTAGTTGTCTCGCTCGAAGATCACAAACACGTCGTTGATCGGAATCTCCCTTGGCTCCATGGCCAGGGAGAATCCCCCGCCTGGCCCGGGCGCGCCTACGACAAGTCCGGCCTGAGAGAGGGCCGACAGGACCTTGGCCACGATCGGTTTGGACAGTCCCCTCGCCTCGGCAAGTTCGGAGGAGGTGAGGCGGACCTGACCGCCATCCCAGACTTCCGCCAGTCGGCTCATCACCGCGATTGCGCACTCGGTCTGCTTCCCGTACATCCAGGACGGCTCACTTCAGCCCCAGAGGATCGGATCTTCTTGCCCCTCCGGCACCTGCCGGAAGTATCGGCTACACCGCATGATAGCGTCCTGTACCCGGTCAATGAAGCCTTGTTTCAAACAAGATTCGGAATCATTGATCTTTAATTCTTGAATCGTATCCAGAATCCTGCTAACCTACCGAGGATCGGGGCATCACGCCGAGGGAGTGCGGCTGACAGCACTGGCCCGCTCACCGGCAGAGGGCTGTGGTTGTGGCCGAGCATTCCCGTCATTCGAGGGCTTCGAGCTTAGTGGCGATCGGCATTGCCGTCTGTTTCCTCGCCCTTGCCGGGTGGTTCCTTTTCGGCCCCGCGTCCGCATCGTTCCCGCGCACCGAATCCGCCGTCATCGCCGCCTCGGACATCACCATCGACCCCGTGCGCACGGTGCAAACCGACCAGCCGGTGGTGAAGATCGCCGGCTTCGAAATGCACTGCATGAACTGCCACGGCCTGTTTGAATCCAGGCCGGAGACGGCGCGCCGTCTTACGCAGCACCAGCACATCGTACTCGATCACGGGCTCAACGACCGTTGCTTCAACTGCCATGACAACGAGCAGCGGGACATGCTCGCGCTTCGCGGATCGAAGAAGATCCCCTACAAGCAGGTTGCCCGCCTCTGCGCCAAGTGCCACGGCCCGACGTACCGGGACTGGCAGCAGGGTATGCACGGCAAGGCGCTTCTGCGGTGGGACCCTGACGATCCGGGCCGCCGGCCCCTGCGGTGCTCGGAGTGCCACGATCCCCATGCGCCGGCGTTCGATCCGCTACGGCCGCTGCCCGGTCCCAACACGCTGCGGATGGGCGACCCGAAGGACAAGCAGCACGGGGGTGAGGTAGATCTGAAGGATCCTTTGCGCAAGTGGCAGCTTGAGATCGATAATCGACACCTCCCGGCCGAGCCGGGGCCGTCGGAAGGCATTGATGAAGGCACGGCGGCATCGGCCGCGGAGGCAATCCGATGACGCATGCCGGTTCGGCCGACAGCGATCTTTCCGGCGTGACACGCCGCAGCTTCCTCGGCACGGCGGCCGCCGTCACCGGGGTTGCGGCGGTGGTCACCGCACTCAAGCCCCTGCTGGAGGCGGATTTCGATCCGGGAGATCTCGGGTCCGTCGAGCAGTTCTTGCAGAAGCATTACAAGGAGATGACGCCGCTGGAGATGGAAGAGGCCCTGGCCCGGATTCGGCGCCAGGTGAGAGAGCGATTCGACATCGAGCCCAACCTCCGAGATGCCCGGTCTCTCGTGGGCGTGGAGTTCGTATATGCCCTGAACCTGAGCCGCTGCATCGGCTGCCGGCGCTGTGTTCACGCCTGCGTGGCGGAGAACAACCAGAGCCGCAACCCCGAGATTCAGTACATCCGAGTCCTGGAGATCCCCAAGGGCACGATCGATATCGAGCGATCCGACCACCACTACGACCACGAGACGGTTCCGGACCCCGACCACTTCTATATGCCGGTTCAGTGCCACCAGTGCGCCGACCCGCCGTGCGTGAAAGTCTGCCCGGTGGAGGCGACCTGGCAGGAAGATGACGGGATCACCGTGGTTGACTACGACTGGTGCATCGGCTGCCGTTATTGCCAGGCGGCCTGCCCCTATTGGGCCCGGAGATTCAATTTCGCCGAGCCGGAGATCCCCAAAGATCAGATCAACCCGGACATGGCTTATCTGTCCAACCGGCCCCGGCCCAAGGGGGTGATGGAGAAGTGTACTTACTGTCTTCACCGGACGCGCGAAGGCAGGATGCCCGCGTGCCTGGAAGTCTGCCCGGTCGGTGCGCGTAAGTTCGGCGACGTCCTCGATCCCGATTCCGAGGTGACTCAGATCCTGAGAAAGAAGCGGATATATGTGCTGAAGGAGGAAGCGAGCACTCTTCCCAGATTCTTCTATTACTTTGACGAACGGCGGCCGCAGATCCGTGAGGGCGACGCGGCGACGGAGGGGGCCGCGTCATGAGAGAGTACTTCACCTTTCTCTGGCGGTGTTTCCGCGTCAGCTTCGTCGGGGACTGGCGCTATCACGTCTGGATGCTCCTGCTCACCGTCCTGTCGCTGCTGGGACTGAACGCCTATTGCAAGCAGTTCGTGTATGGCCTGGCCGAGACGGGCATGACCGACCAGGTTTCCTGGGGGCTTTACATCGCCAACTTCACGTTCCTGGTGGGGATCGCCGCGGCGGCGGTGATGCTTGTGATCCCGGTGTACATCTACCGCAACAAGGACCTGCACGATCTGGTCATTTTCGGCGAGCTTCTCGCGGTGGCCGCCATCATCATGTGCCTGCTGTTCGTGACGGTTGATCTGGGCAGGCCCGACCGCTTCACGCACCTTTTCAGAAGGTTCAATTTCCCGCTCTCGATGCTGACCTGGGACGTAATCGTCCTTAACGGCTACCTGCTGCTCAACCTGCACATATGCGGATACATGATCTACTGCCATTACCGCAGGCGCGAGCCGAAGAAGGCATTGTTCGTGATTCCGTTCGTCTTCGTCGCGATCGTGTGGGCGATCAGCATTCACACGGTTACGGCGTTCCTCTACGTCGGCCTGGGGGCGAGGCCGTTCTGGAACTCCGCGATCATCGCTCCGCGATTCCTGGCTTCGGCCTTCTCCGCGGGGCCCGCGTTCATCATCCTTACGCTGCAGGTCATCGATCGATTCACGGTTTACAGCGTCCCCCGGCAGGCGCTGATGACGCTGCGGCAGATCATCCTGGTGGCGCTGACTATCAACATGTTCCTACTGCTGAGCGAGCTGTTCACCGAGTTCTACGCCGGCGAAGCGCATATCGCCTCGACGCGTTACCTGTATCTGGGCTTGCACGGCTATCACGCCCTCGTACCCTGGATATGGAGTGCGATCGCGCTCAATTCGATCGCGCTGATCATCATCTACCTGCCCCTTGCCCGCAGCCTGAAGTTTCTCAACGTGGCGTGCGTGCTGATGATCGTGGGCATCTGGATCGAGAAGGGCATGGGGCTGATCGTTCCCGCGTTCATTCCCACCCCGCTGGGAGAGATCGTCGAGTACGCGCCTTCCCTGAATGAGATAATGGTGTGTCTGGGCATCTGGGCATTCGGGCTGATGCTGTACACCATTTTTGTGCGAATCACGGTTCCGGTTCTTTCCGGGCGGCTTACCTACGACCGGGACTTCTCCGCCGTCCCCCAAAAGCCGTGATTCTGAGCGACCCATTAATGGAACCGCCGAGGAGGTGAATGCCATGCAAAGAAGAACATATCTGATCGGCCTCGTCGCGCTTGCCGCGGTGGCGTGCGCCGCCTTTGTCTCGGGTTCCTCGCCGCCCGCGACCGCCCCGGCCGCGGCGAAGGTGATCGCGGTCGCCGCCACGGCGGGCACCTTCGGCCTGCCGGAATTGAGCAAGAATTCGCAGGAGTGCATCGATTGCCACCGGGAAGAGAGCCGGGCCATCTACCAGATGTGGGGAGCGTCCAAGCATGCCGGTGCGAACATCGGGTGTTACGAATGCCATGCTGCGGAGGGGGACGATCCGGACGCAATGAGAGGACACTACGACGGTCCGCCCATCTCGGTCATCGTCAGCCCCCGGGACTGCGCGCGGTGCCACGAGAAGGAAGTCGAGGAATTCATCGGCTCACATCATTCCAAGGGCGCGAGGATTCTCGGGTCCTTGGACAACGTGCTCGCGGAGGTCGTCGAAGGGAATCGCGCGTTCGTAACGCCCGGTTTCCCCGAAGGGAACGCCGCGTCGGCGGTCAGCGGCTGCTGGCAGTGCCACGGCTCCCAGGTGAAGGTATTGCCCGACGGCCGGCTCGATCCTGCGACCTGGCCCAACACCGGAATCGGGCGCATCAACCCCGACGGCTCGGAAGGCTCATGTTCCGCCTGCCACAGCCGGCACACGTTTTCCGTCGAACAGGCCCGAAACCCCGAGAACTGCGGCAAGTGCCATATGGGGCCCGATCATCCCCAGCTCGAGGTATACAACGAATCCAAGCACGGCATCGCTTTCCACGCCAACAAACACAGGATGAACCTCGACAGTCCAAAATGGATTGTCGGAGAGGACTACTGGCACGCGCCTACCTGCGCGACCTGTCATATGTCGGCGACGGTAAACCAGCCCGTCACGCACGACGTCGGCATGCGCATAAGCTGGAACAACCGGCCGGCGGTCTCGATTCGACCGGAGGTTTCCGACGCCAAGATGGGGCTGCCGGGGGCTAATATCCCGTGGCAGACCCGCCGCCAGAACATGTACGATGTCTGTCTGAACTGCCACGACCAGACCTGGGTGGACAACTTCTATATCCAGTATGACGGCCTGGTCGAACTCTACAACGAGAAGTTTGCCAAACCGAGCATCGCTCTGAATACGGCCGCGAAAGCCGCCAAGGAACTGCCCGGCGTGGACTTCACGCATGAGGCGGACTGGGCATTCTGGGAGTTGTGGCACCATGAGGGCCGCCGCGCCCGCCACGGCGCGTCCATGATGGGGCCGGATTACACGCACTGGCACGGAACGTACGACGTGGCCAAGACGTTCTACACGCACTTCGTGCCCGCGCTGCGCGACTTGATCGAAGAGGCGCACGAATCAGGCGACGCCGATCGCATCGCCGCCGCCGATGCCCTCCAGAGCAAGCTGGATGAGATCCTGAACTCCGATGATCACAAGTGGTTCCTCGGCAAGATGGATCCGACAGAGGCGGCCCGCCGTAAGGAGGCGGCCGAGGAGTTCAAGTCCAGGTACGACAAGTAACCTGCCGATGCCCCTTCCGGTGAACGCCCGCGCCGGCGCCCGACTCCGGCGCGGACGTTTTTTCTGGTAACCGCGGTCAGATGTGATGGCGCTGACCGCAGGAAACTGCCTGGGGATCTTACCGTCGGTTTCCGGACAGACCGCCCTTGACCTTGCGGGCCTTGTCAATCATGGCGAAGTACTTTGCGGGGTCCTTCTTCAGCTTGGGCAGACAGCCATCGCAGCACAGGCGCACGAGGCGATTGGCGACGACCGCGTCGATCGGCTCGCCCATCGAACCCAGCTTGCCGCCCATCACCACGCAGGTGTCCAGCGGGTAGTCCTTCTTCTGCTTGTCGATGACGGCCTGGTCGATCATCTTGAGGTACTTATCCGGCTCGGCCTCGAACCTGGGCTTGCAGCCGGCACAGCAGAAACGCACGAGGCGATTGGCGTACATGAAGTCGACCGGCTTGCCCATGGAGCCGAGCTTGCCGCCTCCCACCACGCAGGTGTCCAGCGGATAGTACGGCGACTGCTGCTTGATCATCTGCTCGTCGATCTTGGCGAAGTTCTTTTCCTTTTCCGCCTCGAAGGCCTTGATGCAGCCGGCGCAGCAGAAGCGAACCTCGCGCCCGTCGTAGACCCTGACCACCGGATCGCCCATCGAGCCCAGCTTGCCGCCGGATATCGGGCAGGTATCGAGCAGGTACGGGATAACCTCCGGCTCGCCCGAAGGCTTGTCGACCTGGGGCTTGGCGGCACTATCGCCATCACCCGCGACTGCACCGAGGGCCGCGGTGACGAAGTTGTCCTTGCGGCCGTCATCCCAGCGCTCGAACGCCCTGATGCAGCCGGCGCAGCAGAAGCCGATCTTCCGGCCCTTGTAGGTGGTGAACGTCTTGCCGTCGACCGGCTCGCCGCTGATGGGGCAGGTCTGATTGACGGCCTGATCGCCAGCCGATGTGGACAGTCCGCCACTCTGGGCCAGAGCGGACATGGCGGCAGCGGCGACAACCGCGGCGGCGGCAAGAATACGGATTCGTGAATTGCAGCAGATCATCTAGGAATCTCCTTCAGCCGTGGATGGCGTGATCTTCGAGAATCGAAGCCGCCACTCCTGCACGAAACAGAAGAGTGTCGGCACTACAAAAAGGCTCAGAAGGGCCACCAGCATTCCCCCGAAGCTCGGAATCGCCATGGGAACCATGATGTCCGAGCCCCGCCCGGTGGACGTCAGCACCGGCAGGAGGGCGAGAATGGTGGTGGCGGTGGTCATGAGGCAGGCCCGCACCCGGCGTTGACCCGCCTCGACGGTCGCAGCGCGGATCTCGTCGACAGTGGCCGGTTTGCGCTGGCGGAAGACCTGGCGCAGCCATGTCGCCTGGATCACCCCGTCGTCGGTGGCGATCCCGAACAGGGCCAGGAACCCCACCCACACCGCCACGCTAAGGTTGACCGGCCTGATCTGGAACAGGTCCCGCAGGTTCGTGCCGAATACATCCACATCCAGGAACCACGGCTGGCCGTAGCACCAGATGAGCAGGAACCCGCCGCACCAGGCCAGGAAGACCCCGGTGAAGACGATGAACGTGGTGATCACCGACCGGAACTGGAAATAGAGGATAAGGAAGATGATGGCCAACGCCAGGGGCAGGACGATGCTGAGGCGCTTGGCCGCCCTCACCTGGTTCTCGTAAGCGCCGGCGAACTTGAAGCTCACCCCGGCCGGGACCACCAACTCCCCGGCGACGACCTTGCTCTGAAGGTAGTCGCGGGCCGCCTCCACAACATCAACCTCCGCGTAACCCGGGCGCTTGTCGAACAGGACATAGCCCACCAGGAAGGTGTCCTCACTCTTGATCATCTGCGGCCCGCGCACGTAGTTGATGATGGCCAACTCGGCCAGCGGAACCTGCCGCCCGTCAGGGGCGGGCACGAGAATGTCGCCCAGAGTTTCAATCTGATCTCGAAGCTCGCGCTGGTAGCGCACCCGGACCGGATAGCGCTCGCGGCCCTCGACGGTGGTTGTAAGGCGCCGGCCGCCGATCGCCACTTCGATGACGTCCTGCACCTTGCGCATGCTGATGCCGTAACGGGCGATGCGTTCGCGGTCGATGTCGATCTCCAGATAAGGCTTACCCACGATGCGGTCGGCGAAGACCGCCGCGGGCTGGACTTGCGGAACTTCCTTGAGCAGCCGCTCCAGTTCGAGGCCGAACGCCTCGATGGTGTCCAGGTCGGGCCCGAACACCTTCACCCCCATGGGGGCGCGGAAGCCGCTCTGGAGCATGACGATGCGCGTCTCGATCGGCTGAAGCTTCGGCGCGGAGGTGGTTCCGGGCAGGTCCGCGGCCTTGACGATCTCGCCCCAGATGTCTTCCGGAGTCCTGATGTGATCGCGCCACTGGCGGAACGGCCGGCCCTCCGGATCGGCGATGAGCCCGCCGTGTTCGCCGCGCACGTAGTCGCCCGCTTCCTCGTCATAGCGGAACCGCTGACGGTCGCCGTCGGCATCCAGCACGTATTCCGATTTGTAGTTGATGATCGTCTCGACCATCGAAACGGGAGCGGGATCCAGGGGCGTTTCAGCCCGGCCGATCTTCCCCACCACTTCGGTGACTTCCGGCACGGACGCAATGGCCACGTCCAGCTTCTGAAGCACGTCGAGGGCCTCGCCGATCGACGCGTGCGGCATGGTGGTGGGCATGTACAGGAACGATCCCTCATCCAGCGAGGGCATAAACTCCTTGCCCAGCCCCGGCATGGAGTGGGCCAGACGCACCAGAGGGCCTTTCGAACGGACCGACTCGGGCAGCCAGCCGAAGGTTCGGTCAAAGCCCAGCCAGATGGTAAGGCCTGAAACGATCAGTACCGCCGGCAGGAGAAGCGTCGCCGGCTTGTTGCGCAGCGACCACTGCAGAAGCCGGGGATAGACCAGCATGAACAGGTAAAACAGCAATAGCAACCCGCCGATCAGCACCGCGACGAACACCGCGTTGCGGACGAACCCTCGCTCGGGGCCCAGCGGCTCCCAGAACACCGCGAGGAAGGACAGGACCACCAGAACCGCGATGAGGTTGGCCGACCACTGCACGGACTTTGCCGCGATTGCGGGGAGCCAAGGCTTGAGAAGGTAGAACGCACCGAAGGCGGCGATGAGCAGTCCGGCCAGCAGGTAGCCGCTTGCCGCGATGAACACGCCGATCGCCGCGAGCACCCCGCCCGCCGCCTGTCGCAGCCAGCGCGGGTTGATGCGCCAGGTGAACAGCACGTGGGCCAGGGGAGGAATGATGGTCAGGGCGATGATGACCGAGGCGATAAGGGCGAAGGTCTTGGTGTAGGCCAGAGGCCGAAAGAGCTTGCCTTCCGCCGCTTCCATGGTGAACACGGGCAGGAAGCTGACGACCGTGGTGAGCACCGCAGTGAGCACCGCGCTTCCGACCTCTGATGCCGCGCGATAGATCACCTCCAGGCGGTTGTCTTCCGGCGTAGCTTCGTTGAGGCGCTTGAGGATGTTCTCGCACATCACGATGCCCATGTCGACGATGGTTCCGACCGCGATCGCGATGCCCGACAGGGCCACGATGTTCGCATCCACCTTGAAGAGCTTCATTCCGATGAAGGTGATGAGCACCGCCAGCGGAAGCAT
>CP070772.1:1618330-1631136 GCA_020345805.1 Phycisphaerales bacterium
CCCCCACACTCACCCCTCCCCAATCACCAAACCGTCATAAGCCAGGCTCACGCGATCCGGCAACTTGGAATCCAGATCCGCGTGCAGGACATCGTGGGTCATGTGGATGAACCAGGTCTGCCCGGCGGCGATGCGCTCTGCCGCGGCTACCGCCCCATCCAGCGAAAAGTGCATCGGGTGGTTGCGATATCGGAGCATGTCCAGCACGAGCGTTCGCAGGCCGGTGAGCTTCGCCCAGCTTTCCGGGGGGATCGCCGAGACATCCGTACAGTACGCCAGCGGCAGAGGGGCCGGCTGGTCATCGGCCACCTGCTTCCTATGGTCCAGTGCGTCGATGCGGTAGCCCAGCACCTCCAGCCCGCCGTGCAGCAGCTTCACCGGGGTAAACCGCAGGCCGTACAGATCGACCGGCCGGTTCGGATCGATCACCCGCGGCAGAAGCTTCGCCACGAACGCGTGCTTTGAGTTGCGCTCGCGATTGAAGATGTGATCGAAGATGCGATGCAGCGATCGCATGGTGCGCTCGTCGGCGAAGACCTCAATGTGCGCATCCATCAGGACGTTGAACCGGCGCACCTCATCCAGGCCGAAGGTGTGATCGACGTGATCGTGCGTGTGGAAGATCGCATCGCAGCGGTGGAGCTTCAGCCGCAGCGCCTGCTGGCGCAGGTCGGGTGAAGTATCGAGCAGTATCACCCGTTCCTGCCCGTCGGCATCCGTGAATTGCAGACACCCGCTGCAGCGAAGTCGCCGGTCGCGCGGATCATCGGATGTGCAGGTGGGGCAATCGCATCCCACCACCGGCACGCCGGAGGAGGTGCCCGTACCCAAGAGAGTGAATCGCAGATCGCGGGCCATCGCAGACAGTGTAGCCGCGCCGACAACTGCGGGATGTCGAATCACTGGGCATCGCGGGGGGCGTCGGATTCGCCGGCGGTCACGCCCAGCGCCCGCATCAGATGCGGCATGGTAAGGCCCTGCAACAACAGGCTCACCAGCACCACGCCGAACGCCACGGGCACAAGGAAGGTCTTCAACTCGCCGGCCGGCAAACCCAGAACCAGGGCCATGGGGATCGAGCCCTTCATCCCGGACCAGAAGACTACGTGCTTCCAGCCGCCCGGCCAATGCCCGCCGAACAACAGGGCGGCGGGATAAACCATGATCGCCCGCACTATCAGCATGGCCAGATACACCACCCCCACTGCCGCCAGCACCTTCGGCTGGATAAGCGCCCCCACTCCCACCTCCTGAAGCTCGAAGCCGATAAGCAGGAACACGATCGAGTTGACGATGAAGTCGATTGATTCCCAGAAGGTGTTGATGGTGTCGCTGGTGCGCTGGCTCATGGCCAGTCGATGGCCGTAATTGCCCATGATCAGTCCCGCCACCACCACCGCGATGACTCCCGAGCCGTGGATGTGCTCGGCCATGATGTAGGAGCCCCACACCAGCACGACGGTGATCGCGTTCTCCAGCACATGATCGTCGAGCTTCTTGAGCAGCCACAGGGCCACCAGCCCCAGACCCAGACCCATGATCACGCCCAATCCAGCGACCTTCACGAACTGTTGCACGGCCAGAGCGATGGATATTCGCGGCTCGGATTCGGCTTCAGCCGTCTGGGGCGTCTGCTCGCCTGCCGCGGGCGCTTCGTCCAGCTCATGAACGATCGCGCTGGGCGATTCGACGCGCGAATCCACTTCGGCGTTCATCGCCGCGGCATGAGGGAACACCGCCGCGAGGAGAATCATAAACAACACTACGCCGGTGCCGTCGTTGAACAGGCTCTCGCCCTCCACCAGCGTCTTCAATCCTTCCGGCGCCCCGGCGGTCTTGAAGGTCGCCAACACGGAGATGGGATCGGTGGGGGCGAACATCGCCCCGAACAGCAGGGCCGGCAGCCACAGGCTCGCGCCCGCGGCGATGCCTTCGGGCATGAAGGGGAGGATCGCCAAGGCCACGCCGAACATGGAAAGGATCACGCCGGGGATGGCCAGGGTCGCGACGGTGCGGGCCTTGCGCTGAAGGTGCTCGATATCCAGGTGCAGACCCGCCTGGAACAGCAGAGGCGGCAGAAAGAGCACGAATATCAGGTCGTGGGTGATGACCGCTTCCGGAGGGGCGGCGTTCATGATCGCCACCACCAGTCCCGCCAGCACCAGGGCGATGGTGTAAGGCAGCCTGATGAACTTGGTCAGCACCCCCACCACCGCCGCCCCGCCCAGAAGGGCGATGAAGATGGTCACCGTTTCCGAAACCCGGCCGTGCTGGCCCGCTGCTGCCAGAAGGGTCGTGAACATGGTGATAAGGATACACCCGGCCGCCACGGCCCCGCCAACAACGGCGTCGGTTACACTGGCGTCATGGTGATCTCCGGCCGACGGCTTCTGCTGGCTCTTTCCTGCATCGTGGCAGCGTTGGGGATCGTTGTCTGGATCCAACCCACCAGCCACCACCTGGCCCTCATAATCGTCCTCTGTGGTCTTGTCAGCCTGCTGGTGCTGAACGCGTTCCGCCCCGCCCCGCCCCGCGAGCCGGAGGCGGAGACCGATGACATCGACAAGCTGAGCGAGGCCAGGCGCAAAGAGCTCGTCCGCGGCACGAGCATGCACCTGCGGAACATGAACTACCGCTATTCGGTGCGGTTCGACGCCACCAAGGCGGGTGAACGCCACTGCTTCTCCGCGGAAGTGAATACCGTTCGGCTCGGTTTCGTGCCCGTGTTCATCACGGACAACACCAACGACCGGCAGGGTTTCGGCTATGTGGCCTTCGTCCACGACGGCAAGCGCTGGTGCGGCCCGGGCCTGCCCTGCCCGGGCGAGCAGACCGCCGCGGTCCGCCACGCGGCGAAGTGCGTCTCGCCGCTGGCAACGGAAGAGGAGACCCGGTTCTGAAGAGAGTGGTGAGGGGTGAGGGGGAAGTGATTAGTGATTAACGATTAGCGATTAGTCACAGCAGAGTCAGTGCACCCGCCGGTCGCTTGCGGTTTCGCGCGGATCTGCCAGGTCACCTCAGCCGGATTCGCCTGCCGTCAGCGCTTCCCGGAGTGCCGTCACCACCGCCCCCGGATCATCCGCAGCGCACACAGCGGAACTTGCCGCCACCCCACACACACCCGCGTCGACAAGCTCGTGCACATTCTGCGGCGTTATTCCCCCTATCGCCAGATGGGGAACCTGCGGGTATCGCTCGATGAATGCTCTCAGATAAGCCGGCCCCGAGGGGTGGCGGCCGGGCTTGAGGGGGGTCTTGAACATCGCCCCCACGCCGCAGTAGTCGGCGCCTGCTTCGACCGCGGCCTGCGCTTCGTTCAGATCATGCGTGCTCACGCCGACGATCAGGCTTCGCCCCGCGATCCTTCGTACATCCCTCACCGACATATCGTGCCGCCCGACGTGCACGCCATCGGCTCCGGCGGCGAGTGCGACATCCGCCAGGTCGTTGACGATCACACTCACCCCCGCCGGCTGGGCGAGTTTAGTCACCTTGCGGACGCGCGAAGTCAGCTCGCCTCCGGGCATCTCCTTCTCGCGCACCTGTATGCAGTCGGCGCCCCCATCCACGATCGATCGCAACACATCTTCCCAAGGCAGCTCGCACAGTGACTCGGTGAGCAGCACGCAGACCCGCCACTGTTTCGCTTTGCCGCTTCCCAAGCGCAGGTGCAGTGCGGATTCCGCGTCATAAGCGCGATACCGCAGGGCCCCGATGCTCGCGGCAAAATCCGGATCGATCGTCTTGCCCGCTTCCTCGATCACCCGCAGCGCCTCGCTGAGGCGCTTGCCCGCGGCGATCGCCACCTCGTGAAGAGATGCCCGGTTCACCTCAGACTCGGTGGTGATTGAGGTCCCGACATCTCCGGGGGTGTCGCGGTTGGCTTCGAGCCAACCGGGAGTGAGGCGGTCCAGTGCAGTTCTGAGGTCGTGGCGGATGGACTTGAGCCGGCTTGACAGGTCCGAGTCGTCGAGGACAAAGCGGGCCGCATCTTCCATCACCCGGAGCGCTTCCCGCGCCCGGTTGGCGTTGGCATCGATCATTCTGGCAACCGCGGACATGCTCAGATGGTATGAGATTGGCGGCGTTGAATCGACGGCGAATGGTCCCCGGGATGGAATCCCGGGGCTTTGAGGGGAATCGGACAACGCCTGTAGTAACTCGCTGACGAGAGCGCCGCGGTTCGCTACACTTCCCCTCAATAATCATCAATCACAACGGAGGTTGCCGTGTTCAAGTCAATCCGTATCGGTGCCGGTCGCTCACCCCTGACCGTGGTCGGTGTTTTCGCCGAGGAACTGAAGCTGCCCCGCGGGCTGGGCAAGAAAGACCAGGCAACGCTGAAAGCCGCCCTGAAAACGCCCGGCTTCAAGGCCGAGCCCGGTGAAGTCGTGCCCGCCGGCGAGAACCACGTCCTGCTTGGCTTGGGCAAGAAAGACGATCTGAAGACGGAAACCCTCCGCAACATCGGGGCCAAGCTCGTCAAGCAGTTGGACCGCATGGCACCCAAGGCGGTGCGGCTGGAGGTGCACCGGTCCGTGCCCAGGTCCGTCGCCGGGCCGGAGATGGTCGGCCAGTGCCTGGGCGAAGGCATGGCCCTGGGCAACTGGAAGGTGGACTTCTTCGGCGGTTCGGCGGCCAAGCCCGATGACGCCAATCCCCCGCTGAGCGTCACCT
This sequence comes from Phycisphaerales bacterium, assembly GCA_020345805.1. Lineage (GTDB taxonomy): Bacteria > Planctomycetota > Phycisphaerae > Phycisphaerales > SM1A02. The sequence continues at coordinate 1,623,008 of CP070772.1, forward strand.
GCGATGACGCGGGTTGCAAGAAGGGTCTGAAGCGCGGCCTCACTCTGGCCGAGTCGGTCAACTATGCCCGCCGCATCGCGGCAACTCCCCCCAACATCTGCAATCCCACCTGGATGGCGGGCGAGGCGAGGAAGCTGGCCCGCTCCTCCGGCCTGCGCTGCAAGGTCATCAACTTCAAGCAGGCCCAGGAGATGGGCATGGGCGGCCTAGTGAACGTCGGCAAGGGCTCGGACCACAAGCCCTGCCTGATCGTGCTGGAGCACAAGCCGGCCCGCGTCAAGAAGGGCGTCAAGCTCGCGCTCGTGGGCAAGACCCTCACCTATGACAGCGGCGGGTACTCCCTGAAGATAAACAACGGCATGAAGGGGATGAAGTATGACAAGAACGGGGGCATTGCCGTCCTCGGCACCATGCGCGCCATCGCCGCCCTGAAGCTGCCGGTTCACGTGGTCGGCCTGCTGCCCGCGGCGGCGAACATGGTAAGCGGCGATTCCTACCGGCCCGATGACATAATCAAGATGTACAACGGCGTGTCCGTAGAGGTCACCAACACCGACGCGGAAGGCCGCCTCGTTCTCGCCGACGCATTGGCCTACGCCTGCAAGCAGGTCAAGCCCACGGCGCTGATCGACACTGCCACGCTCACCGGCGGAGTGGTCGTGGCCCTTGGCTCATGGTGCGCGGGCTACTGGTGCACGGACGACGGGCTGAAGAAGCGCCTTCTCGCCGCCTCCGGCACGAGTGATGAGAGGCTGTGGGAGCTGCCGCTGTGGTCCGAGCACAAGGAGTTCATGCGGTCCAAGCACGCCGACATCTGGAACTCCGGCCCCAAGCGCGACGGCCATCCGATCCAGGGTGCCGCGTTCCTGAGTTACTTCGTGGATGAGAAGATCCCCTGGGCGCATGTCGATATCGCCGGTGTTTCCGATGTAGACGGCGACAAGGACCTTTACGTGGTCGGCCCCACCGGCTACGGCGTGCGCCTCATGACGGAGCTCGCCGCAGAGTACGCGAAATAAGGCGGAACAGACCGCCGGATTGGCTGATGTTAATCTGGGATGGGGGGGCGTTTTCCCAGCCCGATCGCCGTGGTCGCCTCGTGCGTGATCGCGTGCCTATGATGGCCCCGCCGAATTCCCCCCTGCTGCCCCCCCATGCGGCGCCCACCCGTCCCCCCGCGCCCCAATCACCCGCCCCCATGACGTGGCGGAACGACCCATGAACAAGATCGCCTTTGTAAGTCTCGGCTGTCCCAAGAACCTCATCGACTCGGAGAACATGCTCGGCACACTCGCCGGCGCGGGCTTCGATCTCGTGGCCGATCACGATGAGGCCGACACCGTCATCATTAACACCTGCGGCTTCCTCGAAGCGGCCAGGGAAGAGTCGCTGGAAGTGATCAGCGAGGCAATCGATCGCAAGGAAAGGGGCAGGATCGGCCGCGTCGTGGTCGCCGGTTGCCTCGTCCAGCGCCACCGGGCCAAGCTCCTGGAATGGGCGCCGGGGATCGACGCGATGATCGGCGTGTTCGACCGCGATCACATCATCGACGCGGTGACGGGCAAGGCCGGCAATGGTGATGTCGCAGAGAAAGGCGGAGCGCTGCCGCGCTACTGGATCGCGGCCAACGCTCTCCAGGCGGCAAACGAGCGCGGCATGAAGACCGTGGGGCTGACCGTCGCCGGCGCCGACGGCAAGGGCGTGGGGTATTTCGAGGATGACTCCAACCGCTTCCGCCTCACTCCCCGCCACTGGGCGTATCTCCGCATCAGCGAAGGCTGCAACCAGAACTGCGCTTTCTGCACGATCCCGTCCATCCGCGGCAAGATACGCTCCAAGGCGCCTGAGAAGATCATCGCCGAGGCCCGCCAGCTCATGCAGGGCGGCGCGTTCGAGCTGAACCTCATCGGCCAGGACACCACCAGCTACGGTTACGACATCGGCTACGACGGCAAGGGCGAAGGGCTCGTCGGGCTGCTGAAGTCGCTCAACGATGTGGCGGCGGAATTTGCTACCGCTTCCGGTGCCGGAGGGGGAAACGTGGGAGGGGTCGGGGGGTGGCTGCGTCTTATGTACGCCTATCCCAACAACTTCACCGACGAGATGATCGAGGCCATCGCGGACCTGCCCAACATCGTCAAGTACATCGACATCCCGCTGCAACACGCCTCGGACCGGATGCTCGAGAAGATGCGCCGCAACACCACCCGCAAGCAGCAGGAAGAGTTGCTTTCCAAGCTGTGCGATCGCATTCCGTGGATGGCCGTTCGTACTACGTTCATCACGGGCTTCCCCGGCGAGACCGAGCAAGACCACCGCGAGCTGCTGCGGTTCATCGAGGACTTCCAATTCGACATGATGGGCGTGTTCCAGTATTCGCCCGAGGAGGGAACGCCCGCGGGGACGATGGATGAGGATCCGGACCTGCACGTGCCCGACGAGGTCAAGGCCCGGCGGGAAGAGGAGCTGATGCTCACTCAGCAGGCGATCGCCTTCGAGACCGCGGCCTATGTGGCCGAGCAGGAGTGCATGTTCGATGTGCTGATCGACGGGCCGGCCGACATTCCCACCGAGGGAGAGGGGGGTACGTGGGGGGGGCACGTCTACGCCGGGAGGTGTTATCACCAGGCCCCGGAGGTGGATTCGATCACCTATGTCCACAGCGCCGAGCCGCTTTCGCCCGGCGAGCTGGTGGAGTGCACGATCGTCGATTCGGCCGACTACGATCTCATCGCCCGGCCGAGCGTGGAGATGGAGCGCAAGTCCAGCCTGCCGGTGATCAGGTAACGGCAGGGGGCGAATCTCGATAACATCCGCACATGCCTGAACTGCCGGAGGTCGAACGTGGCCGGAAGCTCGCCGAGCGCGTGGCGCTGGGTCGGGTGATTTCGAAGGTTCGCTGCGCGAAGGACGAGATCGTCTTTGACGGGGCGACGCCCGCGAAGATGCGGCGCGCTCTTGCCGACCGGAAGGTCATCGCCGTGCGCAGGCGGGGCAAGCAGATCTGGTTCGAGCTGGATAAGAGGCCCTGGCCGCTCTTCCACTTCGGCATGACCGGCGGCTTTTTCGTGCCTGGCGAGAGCGCGTTGAGGCTCAGTTCAAGCCCTCAGGAAGAAAAGACTGAATGGCCGCCGCGGTTTGCGAAGATCCACCTGTACCTCGACGACGGCGGCGAGCTGGTGATGACCAACAAGCGCAGGCTCGGGCGGATCCGTTTGCGAAAGGATACGGACAACGAGCCGCCGATCAGTGAATTGGGGTTCGATCCGCTGCTGGATTTGCCGACGCCGGCCCGTTTCGTGGAGATGATCCGAAAGCGCAGGGTCGTCCTTAAGTCGGTCCTGCTGGATCAGTCATTCGCCGCGGGCGTGGGGAACTGGATCGCCGATGAGGTCTTGTATCAGGCGAAGCTCGACCCCCGGAAGCGCGCAAACACGCTGTCAGTCCAAGAAGCCAGGCGCGTGCGCTCGTGTCTGAAGCGGATCATCGAGAAGGCAGTGAGTGTGGATGCGGACAAGAAGCGCTTTCCGCGCACGTGGCTGTTTCATCATCGCTGGGGGAAGAACAGCGAGGCGAAGACCGCGCGGGGCGAGAGGATAGAGCACATCACCCTCGCCGGCCGCACCACTGCCTGGGTGCCGGAGGTGCAGAGGCCAAGGTGAACGGCAGCGCGTCTCCAGGAGCAGAGATCTTACCGACAGTGAGAAGCTGAACGCAGCCCGACGACACAGAGAGAGGGTTTGGGTGAGGGCCGAAACGACAACTGACACGCGCCCGATCAGGCCAACAAACACAGATACTGCAACCCTACAAGCCTGCAAGCCTCCTCTCACCACCACCACCATGAACCCCTTCAAAAGCCGCATCATCATCGGGGACATCAAGCTCGAAGGCGCCGAAGCGCGCCGGGTGGTTCGCGAAGCGTTGAGCGCATCGACCTCGGGCCAGTCAGGGTTCAAGCGCGCCCGGCCGCTGGTGGTCCTGGTGGTTGTGTCGATGGTCGTCAGCGGGATCGCGGCGGGGCTTCTTGGAACATGGCTGCGGCGCATCACGGGCTCATCCGGCGGATGGTGGCACGCGCTCGTGGGCCTGGTCACCGGCTTCCTGGTCGCCGCCGTGTGGGCGAGGTGGGTGATCCGCCGGCACCGACGCGAACTCTGTCGGGCAATGGCACGGTACGGGTATGAGATTTGCCAGGAATGCGGCTACTGGCTGAAAGGCCTGAGCGAGGAGTCGATGCGATGCCCGGAATGCGGCGCGGAGCGCGACCCGATGTCGCCGGAGGCGGCAGCGTCAAAGCCCTCTCCCCCGCGGGGAGAGGATTTGGGTGAGGGGCGAAACGATAACTGATGTGTAGGGCGCCAATCCCACGCGTGTAGGAACGGACCGGCATGGGATGACCTGATGGCCGACGATGAGCCCAAGCAACGCGAGCGGCGGATGCGCATCCGCGAGGCCCGGGGGCGAAGCGTGACCCAGCTTGACCCGGTGGCCATGCACCTGATGCACCGGCACGACCTCATCGACGCCGAGACTTTGCGCAGGATCGCAGACGAGATCGGCCCGGGGCACAGCAAGTGGCGCAGGCGTTGGTTCTGGATTTTCGAGGCCTTGCCGCTTGTGGCAATCCCGGTGATGTTCATCCGCGTGTTCATCATGCGTGGCGGGCGAGATTCACTGGCAGTAATCCTCTGGAGCGTCATCTTTCTGTGCGTGGTGATCGGCGTGTGGGGGTTCGCGATGGGGGCAAAGAAGTTGCGCTTCGGCCGCGTGCGCGATGCGATGCTCAAACGCCGGCGCTGCCCGCACTGCGGGTACGACCTGCGGGGGCTGATGGTCGCCCCCACCGACGGGGCCACGCTGTGCCCGGAATGCGGCTGCGCGTGGAAACTGGAGCCGTCAATTACCGATGAAGTGACTGACGGCAAACCGCGACTCCACCGCTGATGCCCGCGCCACTGACTGACCGATTGAAATCACAATGTCTGAAGCGCCGCCAAAGAAAGCCTGGAAAACCGGGAAGATAAAGGATGCCCGCGGCCGGTCGGTCACCCAGCTCGACCCGGTTATGATGCACCTGGCGCACCAGCATCAGGCGATTCCCGCCGAGGCGCTGCGGCGGATCGCCCAGAATGTGGGCATCGGCATGACCAGGGCCAATCGCCTCGCGCTGTGGTTGGGCATCTTCTGCTTCACCTGCTTCATCATCGCCATGGTGATCCTGCTGGTAAAGTTGGACAACGGCACGATCGGGCCGGGGAAACTCGTGGCCAGACTGCTGCCGTACTGCGGCATCGGGGTGGCGCCGTACACGTTCTGGATGGGAACACGGCGCGTGCGCTTCGGTCGCATCAAGAAGGTGATGCTCGGGCACCTTCGCTGCCCGCACTGCGGCTACGACATCCGCGGCCTGCCGGTCGATCCGGACGACGGGGCGACGGTGTGCCCGGAATGCGGCTGCGGGTGGAAACTGGAGCCCCCGGAGCCCCAAGAAGAGGTGACGGCCGGGCGTGGGGAATGACCACGTCCGAGTCCTGATCGCATGATGTGAACACGCACGCGAAGGTAAGTCGAGGGCTGAGGGCGTGTCGGGCGGCAAACGAACAACGTCAATCAGGTCTGAGCAATGAACTGGCGGTGGCTTTCCATTCCCCGGGAGCTGGAGCTGACGAAGCAGCAGCGGAGGAAGGCCACGAAGGCCGCCTGGCCGCACATCTTCCGCCATCCCCTGTTCATCCCGGCGATGGCGATCTGGCTGGCCGCGGTCTTCGTGGTTCCGCACACTCTCGGAAGCTGGCTGGACGAGTGGGCGCGGGGGCAGAGTGTTCCGGCCGTCTGGTCGAAGCTGCTTGCGATCGGGGCGGTGGGGATAGTCAGCCTCGCGGTGTTCACCTGGATGTACGCGATCCTGTTCGTCAGATCGATCCGCCTGACCCTGCGCGACATGGGGTATGAGATCTGCGTCAGGTGCGGCTACTGGCTGCGGGGCCTGGGCGATGACCTCACCCGCTGCCCGGAGTGCGGCGCGAAGCAGGAGACAGCGGCGCGGGGGAAGGAGGCTTCGTCTTGAGCTGGCGTTGGCTGATTCTGGACTACATCCCGCCGGAGCTGGGGCTGACAAGCGGGCAGCGGAAGCAGGCCAGGAGGCGGATGTACCGGCTTCGTCATCGTGTGCCGGTGGTCAATTGGGTGCTTTACCTTTTCGGACCGGTAGCCGGCATTGTCGGGTGTCATTTCATTTACCGGTGGCTCGCCGCTGCTCTGGTGGTCATGGACTTGCCGGAAGGGTGGGCGAAGTGCTCTGCCGCGGCGCTGGCGCTTCTCGGTTTCACCATCGGTTACGCCCTGCTGCTGGCGGCGCTCTATGTCGGTCCCATGCGCCGGGCATTGCGCGAGATGGGGTACGAGGTTTGTGTGAGATGCGGTTACTGGCTGAGGGGATTAGGCGATGCCGACGACCGATGTCCGGAATGCGGCTCGAAGCGCCAGGCGATGCCGCCGCTTGCGGCAACCGGGGAATCTTCACCCGCGGGGGAGAGCGAGCAGATCGGCTGACGCGCCAGAGCGTCTTCCGCCGCGTGTTATAGTGACGGGAAAGGGGTGCGGCGCGGTGCCTGAGAGCAACAAGAAGAAACGATCCAGACGGCAGAAGCACATCAAGGATGCGCGGGGGCGGAAAGTGACCCAGCTCGACCCGATGGTGCTGTATCTGCTAAAGAGAAGCGAGCCGATCGAGCGCGAGGTGGTGGCGAAGATCGTCGCCGAGAAGGGCGTGAGGATGACGGGCCTGGAGCGGGCGGCGATGGTCGCGAGTCTCGTTCTTCTGGCCGCCCTCATCTGCGTGGTAATCGTCAAGCTGGCAGGTGGCCAGCCGTGGGGTGAACTGATCAGGCGCATGGTCGTTCCTTCATACCTCTTCATCTGGCCGTTCATCGTGTGGGGCGGCACGCGGGCCTCGCGGTTCGGCAAGATTGCGACGGCGATGCTCAAGCACTGTCGCTGCCCGCACTGCGGATACGACATCCGCGATCTGCCGGCCGATCCCGTGGATGAGGCGACGGTCTGCCCCGAATGCGGCTGCGCATGGCAGCTCGTTCCGAAGCGAAACACACAGGATGCCGGTCATGAGTGAGCAGGAATCGAGTCCTTCGCCGCAGAAGGGGCGCATCCGCGATGCCCGCGGCCGGAGGGTCACGCAGATTGACCCGGTGGTGATGCACTACCTGCATCGCCACGATGTGATTCCCTCCGGGCCGCTGGGGGAGATCGCGAGGGAGATCGGATCCGGCTGGGCGATCCAAGGGCAGTTCCTGTTCACGGGCATCTGGTCGCTGGCCCTGATATGCATGGCGATTGCTCATTTCGCGAAATGGGGCGGCGGCCTGTCAGTGCATCCAAGGGAACTGCGCCTGTGGCTGATTCTGCTTACTATTCTCGCCTTCAACCTCACCGTGGTGTGGTATGTCTCTCGCTGGATACGCCGCAAGAAGATACGGCGGGTGCTTATCAGCCACCGCCGCTGCCCGCACTGCGGGTATGACCTCCGCAACCTGCCCTTTGACGGGACCGACGGCACCACCGTCTGCCCCGAATGCGGCTGCGCGTGGCGGCTGGACGAAGACGCCGGCCCCGCCTCCGCCGGGACCGGGTCGTCGTGACATTTCCTGCGCATTCTTGTCCGCCCACGACCTGACCAGTTAGCCGGACAGGGCGGCAAGCGATACAATGGCCCGATTGGCATCGATGGCGGCCCACGTGACCGAACCATCTGTTCGCGCACCGTGTTCGGAACTAAGACAACCAGGAGCTTGAGCAAAAATGGATCGCAAGCGCAGTATCGAATTGCTGAACGAGGCCGTTGCCGATGAGCTGAAGGCCGTGCATCAGTACATGTATTTCCATTTTCACCTGGATGACCAGGGATTCGGGCCGCTGGCGGCGTTGCTGAAGCGGGTCGCCATCGACGAGATGAACCACATCGAGATGCTTGCGGAGCGCATCCTTTTCCTGGGAGGCGATGTGAAGTTGGTTCCGAACGGGGAAGTCGAGAAGATCACCGGGCCCGAGGAGATGCTGGCGTGGGCGGCCAAGGGTGAAGAGGCCGCGATCGAGATGTACAACAAGGCTGC
>CP070772.1:1631236-1658319 GCA_020345805.1 Phycisphaerales bacterium
TGGGTTCGATGTTGGCCCCGACATCGATGAGGACAACGGGACCGCTGAAAGTGGGGACGATCACCGCGATGCCGGGGCGATGGACATTTCGCAAGCGCCGCATCTGCATCTGGGCCGCAGAGACGCACGCCCCGGTGTTGCCGGCGGAGATCACCGCATCCAGCGGCGGTTGGCCCTCTTTCCGAGCCCTGCGAGGGGCGGCCAACGCCACCAGACGGGCGATGGAGCTGTCGGGTTTGTTGCGAACCGCCTCCACCGGCGGTTCGTCCATGGCCACCACCTGAGTGGTGCCGACGACGGTGACGCCGGCGCGGCCCGGGCCCCGGGATTCCACCGCCGGTGAGATAATCGCCTGGTTCCCGACCAGGACCAGCTCGTCGGTGGGATCCAGTTGATCCAGCGCGGCCAACGCCCCTTCAAGAATCGCATCGGGGGCGTTGTCGCCGCCCATCACATCCACGCCAATCCGCATGGATCACTCTTCCTCGGCGGCCCTGATCTGGAGCCCCGGTCGGACGTAGCCGCAAGATCTGCAGGCGGCGTGGGGCCGCTTGGCCGCCCCACAGCTTGGGCACAGGACCGCCTTTTCGGCTCGTAGAGCCAAGTGGGACCGCCGTTTGCGCTTCCGGGCGGGTGAGGTTCGAAACGCAGGAACAGGCATGACGTTCACCTTCAGATAACGGTTCAACCGGCCCCGAGAGGCCCGGTCGCGTCTTACTCAGATAACAAACACGGCCGAAGGGCCCGGGCGCAGGGCCGACCGCGACGGCCGAACAGACAGACCGCAAACTGTAAACCTCGCCCCCGGCAATGTCAACGGAAACAGGCGAGTGGCCGATCGGCCCCGGAAAGGACCCTTCGACCCGGCGACGAGGCCCCCGCCGCCTCTCGGCCGGCCCAGGCTAGCCTAGAAGCGGCATTGCCGGCCAGAGCAGGGAGGCATACTCCGCCGCCCTCCGGCCCAGGGGGTCGATCAGCCACAGCCAGTCGTCGAAGAGGAACTCCAGGCGAATCGCAAACAGGGCGATGCGGCCCATCACGGTATAGCCGAAGGCCGCGCCGAAGGTGATCATGAGGAACCAGATTCCCAGCCTAGCCGTCTTGCCCACCACCCCCTTGTGCTCGACGGAGAAGAAGAAATACGTCAGGGCCGACAGCACCCCGATCACGATGATCAGGTTCTTCAGCGAATCCCAGAAGGCAAAGGAACCGGTGGCAGAGTCAATCGCGATCAGCGGAATGACCGTGTTGCGGATCTGGCTGAGGAAGTCGGCCTGGATGAAGCCGATGAGCCGGATGCCCGCGGTGGTGCCGATCACGAACGCCAGGGGCCAGCGGCCGATCCACGATCCCTTGGGCGACAGCCGCCACAAAAGCATCAGACCTAATATCAGCGGCACGAGGTACCAGTAGTTGGGCGGATCCTCCAAGCCCGGTATCGACCAGGCCCTGACCATCGCCGGGGCGACCTTGCCCAGCAGGTTGGGAACGATCACATCCCAGAAGCCGATCACCATCCAGTATGCCGCCGACACCCCCACCACCGACGACTCGGCGATCTTGTAAAACGGATTGTCCTTGTAGAGGAACGAGAAGATGAACAAGGTGAACAGTGCGGCCACCCAGATGCCCAGCGTCTGCGAGAGGCTGAAACGATAATTGTCATCGTTCGGGTCAGCGGCCCTGGATGCGAGGTACTCGCCGAGTTCGGCCTGCTCGTAGCGCACCCACGATTCGCGCAGATCTTCCGGAATATCTTCGAACGGCTGGGTGCAGAGCTTCTCATCAAACGCCCGGTCGGAGTTGTAGCGGATCCAGTCGGCGTTGACTTCGCCCGGCTCGGCGACGTTGACGAACTGCATGGGGACGGCCTTGACATATGCGCTGCCCGCGCCGCGCAGGGCGCCGTTGAGCACCAATACCAGCGCCCCGACCAGCATCACGACGGTCCAGATGACGGTTTCCTTCTTCATCGCCGTCCCTCCCGTCGCCTCTCAACAAAGTAGATGACGTTGCCCACAATGATGAGCAGGATCATGAGCAGGTGGGCCACGAGCTGCGGCCCCATGCGCCTTATCCCTTCGGTGTACTTGCCGGGGATGAGGTAATCGCCGTTGTCGTCGGTGAGCGGATTGTCGCCGGCGTCCTTGCGGGCCATCTTGTCGCCGTAGGCTTCGATGACCAGGGCCTCGTACTCCGCCGCGCCCTTGATCGCCCCGAGCAGGCCGTGGAGTTGTTGAGGTATGTAGGGATAGAGCAGTGGGGCCTGCACGCCGGTACAGCCTGCGACCATCCTGAGCTTGGGATAGGGTGTCACCGCGTACTGCACCCACTCTTTCGTACCAGCGTAACCGGCGCTTACGTTGACGATGAGGTCCATGTCCTGGACGCTATTAACATCGTGGCACATGGGGATCGCGCTCCAGGGGGTTCCCCGCGTGTCGGTGGAGTAAAGCTCCGTGAAGTCGGTGATGATGACCTTGATCACGCCCTCGTAGCCGGACTTGTAGCCGAGGTTGACGTAATCCTCGCCGTACTTGAGGTCCTTGAAGTCCTTCTTGATGATGTTCTCGATAGTGTCATCCACCATCTGCGGCCCCACGGGCCAGAGGGCCATGAAGTACATCTTGTGGCCCTTGGCCGCGCAGTGGTAGGCGAACATCGTGGCCATAGGCGCAAGCTCGCCCTCACTGGCCGGATCGTAGTCGTAGGAAAGCAGCACCTTCGAGCCGGACGGCAGGTTCTCGATCTCGTCGAACACCGCCCTCACCAGTTGCGTGGGTTCTTCCGGGAAGGTCTTGCCGGTGGCGCCGATGATGATGATCGGCACCGCCACGCAGAGAAACATCATCAGGAAGATCCAGCGCCGATCGAGATCTCTGAAGAATTCATACATGGGCTATTCCTCCCCTCCGCCGAGGTACGACCGGTCCACGCCGAGCAATACTTTCAGCGATGTGGACACGATTCCCAGGGCGATTCCGATCATGATGGCCCGGTTGCCCGCGGTGTTGAACACCTTCATGATCGTGACGGTGAGGTTTTCCAGCTTCAGGCCTTCCAGCCATTCCGGCAGCCAGCCGGTGACCCACACGCCGGCGTAAGTTCGTCCCAGCAGGATGATGAATGCGGTTCCGAGCAGGAGGATGGCCTCGATGTTCTTGGCCCGGAACGCCCGGAAGGCGGCGGAGGCGACATAGAACGCCAGCATCGCGAACATGGTCGCGGTGAGCGGCTTGAAGGCGAACTCGTACAGCCACCAGAACGGCCCGCCGACCTCGCGATAGCTGCCCGACCAGGCGTAATCGGGGAACTGCTCGGAGGGATTGACCCCGATCTTGCCCAGGCCGATGATCAACGTGGTGAGGAACGCGATCAGCGTCACGCCCGAGTAGGCCCAGCCCGCCTTGCGATCGGAGATCTTCTTGAGATGGATCTTCATCAGGTTCCCGCCGCCGAGGATGAAGGCGATGGCGGCTAGGATGTCGAACCAGATCGCGGCGACTTCGCCCCAGCTCTGGGTGTAAGAGCTGAAGAAGGCGATGATGAGGACGAAGCCGCCGATGGCGGTGATGAGCAGTGGTATCGTTCGTTTCATCCGCGGCCTTCCTTACGTGAGGATAACCCTCTGGAGGTACTCCACGATTTCCTCCAGGTGGGCGGCGAGCACTTCGTTGCCGGCGAGCGCGGCGACAGATAACGCAGTGGCCAGAAACACGCCCAGGACCACAATGATGCCCACGACCGCCTTGCCCACGTCCTGCCCCTTGAGGGAGCCGAGCTGATCCGGCTCGCCGGAAAGGTACGCCGAGGCGGCAAAGAACTCTTCGCCGATCAGCGTGTAATCGCAGGCGGCGACGAAGAACGGCAACTGGGCGGGCATCGCGGTGCCCGCGATCTGGATCGCCCCGATCGAATTGCCCGTCTCGGCGAGGATGAGCGATTCGGCAAAGAACGTGCCCATGTAGAAGCACGCCGCCGGCTTTTCGCGCGACATCATGCCCTGCAGATACGCCACGAAGCCGAACTGCTCGTCCGTGACGTAATAAATCAGATCCTCGTTATAAGCATCGGGCCGGCCCGCGGCGAGATACGAGGCCTGCACCGTCTCCCGCGCTGCGGTCATCACCAGCGAGCGGGCCGTGGGCACCTCGATCTTCGCATCGTATTCCGCGGCGGTCTTGGCCACCCGCGAGAGCACGGTGATGCCCGCGATGGTCTGAATGTCGTTCATGTCCTGGATGCCGCAGACAAACAGGATCGAGCGCCCCATCTCGGTGGCGCGTCCCACCGCTTCCTCCACCGCCGACAGCCCCGCGATCTTGCGCACCTTCAACGGCCGGCCGGTGCGGGCGATTCCTATGAACAGGACCACCGCCCCGCAGACGATCAGAGTCACCAGCATCATGGCCAGCCGGTTGCCGTCATATATCTGACGATCCGGGCTGACAGGGGACGCGGCAATCGCCGGTGCAGATTCGATCTCGGCGCGATTAACTGCCACTACCTTGAACAGATACTCCTGGTGGCGATCGAGCTGCTCGGCGGTGTAGCTCATTTCGCCCCGTCGAATGTTCAGCAGCTTCGGTTCGACTTCCGCCACGAGCTTCCACCGTGTTTCCCCGACCCGTGTCGCTATCTCCCTTCGCGCCTTCGTCTCGGCCTGAAGTTCTGCCTCCAGGCGGGTATCGAGAAGTGATTTACGCAGCTCAACCGGAATCTCATCCGCGCGCTCTTCCGACTCCTCCTTCCAGTTGTCGCCAAACAATCCGGCCAGCTTTGATTCGGTCACCGCGTCCCTGGCCACGCGCTCCGCGGCATTCTCATAGTCGATTTTCGCCTTCTGCAGTTCCGAAAGCGGTATTTCATGATTGAGCAGCTTGACCGCCGCGGCGGCGCGGCGATTCGCCTCAACCAAGCCCATCCCCGCCGCGAGGTATGTCTCCAACGCCTCGATCGCCGCCTCGGCATACCGCTCGTAGTCGTAATCATCGGCGTGCTGAGACTTCGCTAGGATCTTGATCTCGGGCAATAGCGACTCGAGTTCCGATCTCAGGCGAGTGCCCGCCGCCTCCCTCTCTTCAGGGGTGGGATCGTGGAACTCGTAACGCGCCTTCTCGTCCTCGGGCCAGCCCGGCGGGAAGCCGAACATGGGCACGTAGAGATCCTCGAAGAGGTACCAGAGATCCTCGATCCGCCGCTCGAGCGCATCCTGTTCGGCCGGCTTGGTGGTCAGGGATCGATATATCCGATAGGAGGCGATGGTCCCCGAATCATCCGGGGAGAGCTTCCATCGCAGGTCTATCTTCTCGCCCTTGTCCCACGGGCGGTCCCTGGCGATGAGTTGCGACGGCGGGGCCGGGGCCTGCAAACCGTCCTGCGCCACCGACCGGACCACGGGAAGCGCACATAACATCCACATGAGAGCGAGGACTGAAGTTCTAATCGGACGTTTGCGCATATGCAGTCTCCCGTGGGGGGGTCAGACCTCGATCAGCTCCACGTTGGCCCGCGGAATGGTCACGGATTCCCCGGACCCCAGCTTGACTTCCAATACCCGGGCCTTCGAGCCGGACCCGAGCGCCTGCGGCTCGGGAGGAAGGGCCGCCACCTCCCCGATCAGGCCGAAGTAGGGGTCGCGGATGATCCTGACCGGCCGGCCAATCTCCAGCAGGCCGGTGGTGTGGGCGGGTTCCGGTTCGTGCGCTTTCTCCTCCTCGGTGAGGGGAATAACGATCTCCGGCCGCATCACCCCCGCGCGGATCTGGGTGGCTCCGTTCACGGAAGCATAATCCCCTTCGCGTGACTTGAGCAGCCTGAAGGTGCGCTCCGCCATGGCGATGTCGCCGAAGCCCTCGGTGATGATGACGGTAAGGCCGATCTCCTCGGTGCCCGTGATGGCCACGCCGAGATCGTAACCCAGAATCTCCTTGAGATCCTGATCGTCGATTCCGCCCGCAACCACTGCCGCGGCACCGACGTCGATAGCCTTCTCGATCGCCTCGTGCCAGACGCGCCCGCCGCCGATGATCACGCAACCGGCCATGTCTTTGGTAATCATGTCCGCCACGAGTTCCTGCTCGTGGCTTACCGCGGCCACTTTGATCGGGCCATACGCCTCGCCTCCCACGCCGAAGATCCCCTGCACGAAGGTCACGTCGGCCTCGATGACCACGCCCTCATCGGGGACCGTCCCGGTGACCGTCCCTTTCAGATACGCCTTGACCTGCACGGGGATCGGCTCGCCGCGAATGATCACCTGGCCGGTGGTGGCGGAGACGGTTTCGATCGTCCCCTCATGCTTCGATCTGTAAGTCGTCTTGAACGCCCCGAAGATCCCCTTGGTTCGGGCCAGCGGCTCGCCGACCTCGATCCGGTCGCCTTCCTGCTTCAACATGCATTCCACCACGTCCTCCGGCGGCATGGAAAGAAGGTTGGCCAGGTTGACCGGCTCGATGTCGCCGGGCATGAAGGTCTGGGCCACCACCTGCTCGGCCTCGACCTGATCACCGACCTTCACCAGCACGTCGCCCTTGATGGGCAGCATGCGCCGGCAGCGATGCGTGAGGCGGTTGGTCACTTTCAGTCCCGGGGTGTAAGCCTGGCCCATGGTCAGTGTTCGATGTTCGCGGATGGTGAGGTTGGGGGTTCAATCAAGCGCATAGCTGAAGCATGAGTGTGAAGAGACGCGAGCGGTGCATTCTTCCCCGCTCGTTCAAGTTCCCTCCTCCGGATAGAGATCCAGTGCAGCGATCCAGCTTTTGATGGAGCGCTGACATTCGGCCCGGGTTTCGGGCAATTCCAACTCGCGGCCCCGCCCGTCCAGAATCAGCCCGACCGTTCCCCCTTTGACCATGCGCTGCACGCGACGTCCGGGACCCGCGCCGATGTCGAAGTTCTTGGCCGGGTCGACAATGACCATCGCGGTCTCGCCGATTCCCAGCGGAAGCAGCTTGATCTGGCCGTACTCGATCTCGCCGGACTCGTTGAGGGTGTCGCCCTCGATCGAATAGCTGAAGCAAGGCCGACCGGGTCTGCCGTGACTGCGCGGCGCCACGCAGGTGCCGAGATAGATAAGGCAGTCCTTTTCGAAGACCTCCATCGCGGCCTGCGGATGAACCTGGGCCGCCACCCCAAGGTGCGGCATCATGAAGATGGAATCCTTGGCCAGCGTGGTGAACCCCTCGGGCTGGAAGGCGTCGATGAGCAGCATCGCCGTCTGGTGCATGCGGGGTGCATGGGAGAGCACGCCGCCGGAGGCGACGAGCAGATCCAGCTTCATGTTGTCCACGATCGTCTGCCCCCCCGTTTCCTGGCTGAAGGTATCGCCCACCGAGCGCTGCTGCTGCACGCCCTTGAGGGTGGTGGCGAACTCCTTGTGCTGCTCGTAAGCCAGGCGCAGCGCCTCGCGGGCCACCGCCTGCTCGAACACCAGCGCTTCCAGCGACTGGGGGATAGTGGTGGGCCGGATCATCTTGTTCTTGACCCGGTTGCGCAGCTCGCGCTCGTCCATGTCGAAATGGACCCAGCGGAGGATGTTGGGCATGGTCGCCTCGGCGCAGACGTTGGAGATGGAATAGCTCATCCCCAGGTTCGCGGAGACAGTGCGGTTGAAGGTGCAGCCGAAGACGCTGAACACGTCGGTGGTCGCCCCGCCGATGTCCACACCGACGGCGTTGATCCCCTGGCGCTGGGCGATGGTTTGAAGGATGTTCCCCACCGCTCCCGGCGTGGGCATGATCGGGGCGTCCGTCCAGCCCATCAGCTTGTGGTAGCCCGGGGCGTGGGCCATCACGTGCTCGAGAAATAGATCGTGAATCGCATCACGGGCGGGGTTGAGGTTCTCTCGCTCCAGAACGGGTCGAAGATTCTCCACGATGGACAGATCCACCGAGTCGTCGAAGGTCTCCTCGATGGTCGGCGCGGCGTCCTTGTTGCCCGCGAAGATGACGGGCATGCGGTACTCGCCGCCGAAGCGCGGCTGGGGCCGGGCCGGAGCGATAAGCTCGGCAATCTGCACCACGTGCTTGGTGCCCCCGCCGTCGGTTCCGCCGGAGATGAGGATCATGTCCGGGCGCAGCTCGCGGATGCGCTGGATCTGCTGATGCGGCGGGCGCTTGTCGTTGGAGGCGATGACGTCCATTACGATCGCGCCCGCGCCGAGTGCGGCCCGCTTGGCGCTGGCGGCGGTCATCTCCTTGACCACGCCCGCGACCATCATCTGCAAACCCCCGCCCGCGGAAGAGGTGGAGATGTAGAGGTCGCAGCCTTCGGTCTCGGTCGCGGGCTGGATGATCCGGCCGTCATCGCCGATCAATCGCCGGCCCGCCAGCTCCTGCACTTCCGTCACCGAGTTGATCACGCCTATGGTGACGTCCGCGAACGGCTCTTCGACCGTGGACGGCGCCTCGCCGCGGTGGGTTTGGCGATAGACGCCTTCGATCTCTCGGATCAGGATCGCCTTGGTGGTGGTGGAGCCGCAGTCCGTGGCGAGGATGACGCTGACTTTGTCGGGATCGATCTGCCTCATGCTTCCTCTCTGCCATCGGCCCGCCTGCCGCGCGAGTGTTCCGACTTCGGCGGCAACTCGTCATCCGTCCTCTGCGTGGATTGGCGCTCCAGTTCCTGATAGTGGGCTTCGAAATGCTCCAGTCTGCGAACCATGTAATCGATCGAGCCGCGATGCTCGAGGTAGCCCGCAAAGCTCCGGTAGTTCTTGAACAGCCTGTCCGGGGTGATGGCCCAGACGGCGGGCGAGAGGAAATGCATGGTCATCGCGCCGACCCAGTTCAGCGGGCGGCAGATCTGAAGCGCCATCCACGCCGGGGTTGTCAGGTGCTTCCTGGCCGCCAGGGAGCACATCCAGTCGATCGGCGCCTGTTGCTCGGGCGTAGGCTCAGCCGGCTCGGGCGGATCGATGGCGAAGGCATGCTTGAGCCACCGCATGTTCAATCCTCCCCCGGGTCTAGGTGATTGCGGATCTGCTCGATCACCTCGCGGTCCCTGGTGCCGAAGAGGATATGCAAGCCGGTATAGGCGTCCAGCCGGGAGCGCCGAGTTCGCGTGGACAGGTAGCCGCCATTGGCGTCGTGCACGAACCGGCGGATATCCGCCCATCGGAACCGGCGCCTCCGCAGCGGGAACCAAGCGGTGATGCCCTGCTCGTCGATCGAGAAGCGGCTGGGCAGGAAGAACCGGTTCAGCGCCAGGGCCAGAATCACCACCGAGAGGGTCGCCCACGCGGAGCAGACGGTCAGGGACGCTCCATCGGCTCGAACCATCAGGAAGATCACCCCCCCCACCGCCAGAATCAGCGTTGCCCCGAGCAGGGCGAGACCGAAACGCTCCCTTGCCGGGTGAGCACGCCAGGTGAAAGCAGGGAATTGTTGGCCGGTAAACTCTCCCAAGACGCCCTCATGCACATGGTGGCCGCACAGCTTATCCGATCAATCTGACGGGGGGAACCGGTCGGATCGGCCCCGCCGCTTGTGCCGGGCGTCCGTGCCCGATTACCATAACCCTCACCGATTCCCACTCATTCCGTAGCGGCCATGACCGTCGCCGGCGGACTGCGGTGAGCGCCCCCCCTCCTGTCAGCCCTCTGAGCGGTGATGAAGACCCTACTTATTCACGAACACGGCAAGCCATACGGCAGCGGCGGAGTCATCGCCGTCTGGCGGCTTCATCAGATCCTCAGGGAGCTCGGCGTTCAATCCACCATCGCCTGCCGCAGGCGCGACACCGACGATCCAAGCGTGGTTGAGCTTCCCCGCGCCGATCGCATCGAGAAGCTCCTGGGCAAGATCTCGTGGCGAATCGGCCTCAACGACATCCACTGCCTGTCCACGTTCAAGATCCCGTCTTTCGCCCCGTTCCGCGAAGCGGATGTCGTGAATATCCACGGCTGGCACACCAACTACTTCAACTACCTGGCCCTGCCCCGCCTCTGCCGGCACAAGCCGGTGGTGGCCACGCTTCACGACATGTGGAATCTGACCGGTCACTGTGCCGTCAGCCTCGACTGCGATCGGTGGGAGACCGGCTGCGGGAAATGCCCGGACCTGGAGACGTTTCCGCCGGTGGGACGGGATGCAACCGCCTGGGAGTGGAAGCTCAAGAACTGGGTTTACAAGCGATCCGAAATGGTGGTGGTCGCGCCCAGTCAATATCTGGCGGAGTTGGCGCGCCGCAGCATGCTGGGGCGTTTCGATGTCCGCCAGATTCCCAACTGCGTCGACACGAGCGTCTATAGGCCACTGGAGGCGAGGGCTGCTCGCGCAAGTCTCGGCCTGCCGCCCGACGGGCACATGGTGATGTTCGGTGCGCTGAGTCTGGACCGACCGGTGAAGGGGGGTGATCTTCTTGTCGGCGCCCTGCGGAAACTCGACGAGAAGTTGCGCGCGGAAACCACGCTCCTGCTGCTGGGAGGAGGCGGTCAGGCGGTGGCGAAAGCGTGCGGCTTGCCCGCCGTCTCACTGGGTTACGTCACGGACGACGAGCGCAAGGCACAGGCCTACTCGGCCGCGGACGTGTTCCTGCTCCCGTCGCGGTGGGAGAATCAGGGCATCGTGCTGCTGGAGGCGACGGCCTGCGGCACGCCGTGCGTCGGGTTCGACGTGGGGGGCGTGCCCGAAGTCATCAACGGCGGACCCAGCGGTCTGATCGCGCCTCCCGAGGACACCGCCGCCTTCGCCGACGCTGTCTCCACCCTGCTGAGCGACGATGATCTGCGGCTGAAAATGGGCCGGCAGGCGAGGGAAGCGGCGGTCCGCGAATACGACATCGCCGTCCACGGCCGGAGATATGTGGCCCTGTACGAGGAACTGGTCGATCGGCACAAATCGGCGCCGTGATCAGCCGCGAGATTCGAGATACCGCTTCAACTCGCCCACGTTCTTGAACTCCGCGAGCTCGTTGCCGGCGAACTGAATGCCGAACTCGCTCTCGATGGAGAACATCAGGTTGATGTGGGCCACGGAGTCCCAGCCTTCCACATCAGACGCGCTGGTGTCATCGCTCAGCGAGAGCTGATCGTCGTTGAGGACCGTGCGGAAGATTTCTTCAAGTCGCTCATGCAGCGTCACGGGCATCCTCCAGCGGCTCGATGAAGCCGTTGACAATCGGGCCGGCAGCGGAAAGGTCATACTCCCACACTGTCTCTGCTTCCTCAACCGAACCCGTTGCCGCCACCTCGGTAAATCCGAATCGCGAGTACAGGTCCTTCACCATCACGTTCTTGGCGGTCGGAATGTACGTCCCGCGCAGTTTCGCGCATCCGGCCGCGGCGGCCCGCTCGCACAACTGTGCCAGCATCTCCGCCTCGACCGTCCTGCCAATCACGCGGCAGCTCATCAGGAATGTGTCGATGTCCATGACTTCACCGTCCCGGCGGGCGATGAGCATGCTCACGAGCCCGTGGTCCGTGAAGCGATCCTGGAGCTTGAGGTAGAAATGCACGCAGTCCGGATCCGACATGAACTCGCGCACGACCTGCATCGTGTGCCGCCGGGTGGTGAGATTGAACTGGTTGGTCTTCCCGATCAACTGCACGATGCGGGGCAGGTGCAGATCGTCGAACGGGGCGATGATCGCCCGCATGTCCAGCGACCGGTGGAACTCCTCCAGCGACCCGGCCGACGTTTCGAGCTGGGCGATCTCCGCCTTCGCCTTGTACTGCTCGGTCTTGCCTGCATCCTCCTGTGTGAACGAGGCGGTCTCGAACCACAGCGTCCCCGCCAGGGCGCGGCGATAGCCGGTCGGATCGGCCGGCAGCGTGATGACCTCAACCTCGGGCAGATGCTGGCGGATCACCTCGCGCTCCGCCGGGTTGTCGTCGACGAACACCAGCGAGTCGAGGCCGATGTTGAGCGTCTCGGCGATGAACTTGATGTTGTCCGACTTGGGCCGCCAGTTCGCCACGAATATCGCGATGTCATCCAGGGCGATGCGCATGTCCGGATGCTGGGTAAAGGGCTCTTTCGCATCCGCATCGTTGTTCTTGGAACAGACCGCGAGGATCACGCCCTTGTTCTTCAGCTCCAGGATGTATTCCTGGAATGCGACGAACGCCTCCCCCTCGGGTCCCGCGCCGAGCCTGATGCCGGCCAGCCCGTCCTCGCCGATCACCCCGCCCCAGAGAGTGTTGTCCAGATCCAGGACCAGGCATTTGCGGCTCAGGCCCAGATCCGCGGCAAGCACCGCGGCGGTGTGTTTCGCCAGTACGGGCAGTGAGTCAAGAGACACCGCCTGCTTGGCGATGTGGTAGTACTTGTCGTCGAACCAGCGGGCCTTGCCGAATACGGAGGAGAGACGATCGCAATCGACGATGGAAACGGCGTTGCCCGCCGCCTCGCCCAATGCGTGGTTCACCTGCCGCATCATCGATTCTCGCGCGCCGGGCAGGCGGCCGGTGAGGTTGCCCATCGGGGCCTCAAATGGCAGGGCGAAGTTGTGCATGATCATCCGCGCCGTGCTGCGCTTGTCCAGTGCTTCCCACAACATCCGCCAGCGATCCACCTCCGTCGCGACCGCTTCCGCCGGAGACTCAGCGAAGCGAGGCAGGGCAAGCTCACCGGCGTGGAGGGCGAGAATCACGAAATCAGGTTCGAAAGCGTAGAGCCCGCTTCCGGGGTCGAGAATCTCCTGCTGATATTGACCGTACGGCGCTTCATAGACCTCCAGAGCGATTCCCCACCGGCGCGCCGCCAGCGCGATCATTGGCACGAGCTGGCTGGTTGTATAGCTTCCCAGCAGCGCCGCTCTCGCGGTGCGCTTCACTCCCTGCTGCAAGTCATGCGCCGGCAGTTTGGTCAGCGATGCGGCAGCGCTCTGCCAGTGAAGGAAGCTGTCCGAGGAATCCACAACCTGCATCAGCCAATGCAGGGCGGAGTCGTAATCCTGCTGTCGTTCGCAGCAGCGGGCTAGCTTCAGACAAACGTCGCCGTCGGGCTGCTCGTCGCTCTTGATCGCTTCCAGATAGGCTTCGATTGCGCCTGCGTTGTCGCCGGCCTTTCGCAGTTCATCACCGCGCCGGGTTGTCTCGTCAGGTTTCATTTCACCGCTCGACTGATCTCAGCGCCCGGGAGGGCATCGCAACAGGGGGAGGCGGTTATCGGCCCGACGCAGACCGATCGCCTCACTCCGCGGCTCGGGCATCGCGGCCGGCCTTCGCTCAGATGTATCGTCATGCATGACAGTTGGCATGACCGCCGGGCGGTCACGCCGCCTCTTTGTCCGGGTTATCTGCCCGAGGCGGTTGGATTATCCGGGCCGGGGCGGCGGTGGCCGTCGCTCCCGCGGGCACGTTCGCCATCACCACCGCGTTGGGGCCGATCCGGGCGTCATCGCCGACGGTCACCCGGCCCAGGACCATGGCCCCCGCCCCCACGCTCACGCGATCACCCAACTTCGGGGCCTGCTCGGCGCCGTAGCTGGCGGCCGCACCCAGCGTGACCCCCTGGCGGACAATGCAGTCATCCCCGATCACCGCGTGCTCGTGGATGACGATCGCGCCCTGGTGGGCGATGAGCAGGCGGCGGCCGATCTTGGCGGTGTAGTGCAGCTCGATGCCGTATCGGTTGCGCACCCACCGGTGCATGAAGCGGTAGAGCACGCTCAGGGGGGCCCGCAGGAGACGCGATCCGACGCCCATCCGCCACACGCCCACCCGATACATCAGCATCGCCCGGAAGCCGGGCTTTGACCAATCCCGGCCGTGGGTGATCCAGTCCTCGCGGATCAACTTCAGCAGTCCAGGCCGATCGTCGGTCGATGGTGAATCCTGCTCGTTCATGGTGGATCTCGCCTCTCGCCGTGCCTCAAGGCCATCGCTGGCGCCATCGATATCGGCAAGGGAGGCCGGCCTGCTTACTGCCGGTGCCGCCTCGGACCGGCTAGGCATCTCGAGTTGCGGCATGAGGCAGTCAACGCGGCCAGGACCGATTGTGCTCACGATTGCCATCGTCCGATATCCCGCCTCCCGGAGAAATTCGCCAGGGGCCGACGGGAGGCGGGATCCGAGGATTGTCCCGGATCCGGGCAAGCGGACACCTGACCACCGTTGTTCCCTCCTGCAACGCGTGACAATCCGCCATCGGCAGACGAAATAACGTCAACCCGAAGCCTCCAAAGCCTTGTCCGGCAAGGCAGGGAATGGCAGAGAGAGCAGCGACGGAGCAGCCGCTCGATTGCCGCTGTTGCATTCACGGCCATCGATTGGTATGGTGCCGGGGTCAGCACGCAATCGGCTGAATTGTGAGGCCCGCCATTAGCTTTGGATCGGCTTATTCGCAGACCGCGGTGTTATGGCGCCAACAGCACGATCGGGACATTGGATCATCTCGGTGATCATCAACCTGCTCATTGCCGGCCCAGCACTCGGGCGAGAGCAGATCTCGGCCCGTGTGTGCAGCCGGACCGTTCACCGGAGCGACGCCGCCCGGAGCAATCCGATATCCGAACCCGCCGCCAGGGGTCGCGCAGACCTCGATGGCCGAGAACTTCGCAACTCGGACTCTGACGCGATTGCGGCCAACGACCACCTCGCATGCGCACGGCCGGAGCAACTGGTGAGGCCCCGGGCCGGCGACGACTTCAAGACGGTGCTCGATCTCGTCTTCGTGCCCAACCCCCCTTCTGGCCGGATCGCCGAACTCGAAAAGGTACTGCGCTCGGGGCGCGTGCTGATCGAGTCGGTGTCAGGCCCAACCGCCAGTTCGGAGACCTCAAATGTCATTCTCAACACGCACTTTCCCAACAAAGAGAGTCGTCGCGTACGATCGTTTTCGTAGGGACATCGAATCCGGTGACTTACTCATGTGCTCGGGCTCAGCCTGGTTCTCGCGCATGATCCAGCGAGCCACGAAAAGCGTCTGGAGCCACGTTGCCTTCGTCATGCGCCTTGACCGGATCGACCGTGTCATGGTCCTGGAGAGCGTCGAGTCAATCGGGGTGCGGACCGTGCCCCTGCGCAAGTACATGGAGGACTACGATAGCAAAGGCAACGCCTATCCCGGTGGTCTGGTAATCGCCCGCCACGACGATTTCGCCGCCAGGGCGACCGACTCCAAGCGTCGAAGGCTCGGGCAGTTCGCCGTCGATCTCTTCGGATACCCCTATGACAATAAGGAGATCGCGAAGATCGCCGCCCGCATCGTGGCCTCTAAGTTACCTTTCTCCTCGAAGGAGAAAAGAGAGCTGAAACAGGACCCCGAATACATCTGCTCCGAGTATGTCTGGGAGTGCTATCGCCGTATCGGCGTGCCAATCACTCATGACAGGCGGGGATTCATCTCGCCGGCCGACTTCGCTCGCGACCCCAGGGTGAAGCTGAAGGCTGTACTAAGCAGACCGAAGAAATAGGCGACGGCCATGTACCGCCCTGAGGTTGGACCTGCCCCGCGGGGAATCATGGCAGAACGTATGCCGTCGCGCTAAGCGCCCCGAGATCGGGATCCGACGTGCACGGTGGTGGTGGCTGCGGGGAGCCAGACCTCCTCGCCGGAATCGTCCCGCACGATCAGCCCGTGCAGGGGATCCAGCCGCTCCACTCGACCTCTCACCAGTCGATTCTCGTGGATGAAGGCGGCATCCGTCCCCACCAGCGCATCGCGGACCTGGAACTCACTGACGATAGCATCGGCATCCAGCCGCAGCGCCCGGTCAAAGTGCCGCAAGAGTGATTCGAGAACCTCTATCCGGTCCACGTGGCAACCGAGCTGGGCCAGACTCACCGCGGTCTCCGCCAGATCGTCCGGCCAGGACCGCTGAGACACGTTGATCCCAACTCCAACAAGGGCCGACTCCGGCCCCAGGTCAATGAGGATCCCCGCAAGCTTACGGTCATTCGCCATGATGTCGTTGGGCCACTTGATTCCCACGGGGCGGGCCAACAACGTTTCGATCGCCTGTGCAATACCCACCGCGGAGGCGATGGCCAGTTGCTCGGTCCGGGGCATCACCTCCCGATTGACCACGAAGGTGCATGCGGTGCCGTCTTCGCCCGTGTCGGCCCAGTGCCGCCCCAAGCGGCCGCGCCCGGCGCTCTGCCGCCAGGTGGTGATGACCGTTCCGCCCGCGACCCCCAGGCGCGCCGCCGCCGTTTGAGTCGAGTCGGTCTCCCCCAGCACGGTGACGGTTCGAAAAAGACTGCATTCCGAAGCGAGAACCGCTTCGAGTCGGTCGGGCCAGTGTTCGATTGCCACAGGTTTCATTCCGCCCATTCGCGTCGATTCAATCCCGCCCGATCAGGCGATGTCCAGGCCGATATCCAGGCATTGCGCCGAGTGGGTGAGGGCTCCGACGGAGATCCGGTCGATCCCGGTTTCGGCGATCGCCCGCACGGCCAGGAGCGTGACGCCTCCGGAAGCTTCCAGCAGCACGGCCGGCGCTTTTCGATTCCGAATCTCAACCGCCTGGCAGAGTTCTTCCGGGGGCATGTTGTCCAGCAGCACCATGTCGACCAGCCCGCGCTCTATTGCCAACACCCGCTCAAGCTGATCGAGCGTATCTACCTCAACCTGAACAAACCGCAGGTCGTGCTGCGAGCGGGCAAAACGAATCGCCTCCGCCAGTTCCGCCTGGAGATTCTCCGGAGGGACGTGCGCCAAGTGATTGTCCTTGTATAGCGCCGCGTCGTGCAGGCCCAGGCGGTGCAGGGTCCCCCCGCCACACCGGACGGCGTATTTCTCCACACCGCGCAGGCCGGGAGTGGTCTTCCGCGTCTCGCAAACGACCGCCTTTGTCCCCGCAGCGGCATCGACGTACTGCCTGGTCAGAGTTGCGACGCCCGAGAGTCGCCCCAGTAGATTCAGCAAAGTCCGCTCCAGCGGCAGGATGGCGCTGAGGGGTCCGTGCAGCCGCCCCAGAATCTGATCCGGCGTGCATAGCCGGCCGTCCTCAGCGATGATCTTGAAACTAACATCCGCTTCGAAGGCCGCGATGACCTCAGGTAACGTGGTCAGCCCTGCGATCGCTCCCTCCTGCCGCGCCACCAACACCGCTTCGGCGGCCGTGGGGGTGGCCGCAGCCCGGGCGATGCTTTCGGTGGTCACATCGCCCTGCGCGGCCAGATCTTCGGCGCGGGCCAGATCCAGCAGGCGGCCGAGCGAGCCGTCCTTCGTCAGCTCGACATACAAATCCGGCAGGGACAAGGAGTTCAGGTCAATCACGGCGGTTAAGTCTATCCTCGGCTGCCCGATCGTGCTTGCACCGGCCGACGGAGGTGATTGCCGCGCGGTACACTGGAACCATGAGCGATTACCAGGAAACGATTTTCGACAGGATCATCGCCGGCGAGATCCCCTGTCACAAGGTTTATGAGGACGAGCAGGTGTTTGCCTTTCTCGACATCGGGCCGCTGTCCGAGGGCCACACGCTGGTCCTGCCTCGGGAGAAGAAGGCATTCCTGCACGAACTGAGCGAAGAGGCGGCCGCGGGTCTGGGCCGGGCGCTGCCGAAGCTGTGCCGGGCGGTGAAGGAGGCCACGGGCGCGGAGGCGTATAACGTGCTGGTCAACTCGGGCGAGAGCGCCGGGCAGGTAGTAATGCACGTACACCTGCACATAATCCCCAAGTTCCCCGACACGGGCTTCAAAATGGGATGGAATGCAGGTAAGCTTGATGATGAAAGGGCCGAGAGGCTTGTGGGTAGAATCCGCTCAAATATCACCGAAAGCTGAAGCGGAATAGGCTTCGCCGCCTGAGGACAACACCCCTCATAAGTGGCATCGCGTAATGACATCACTGGAAGCAGCGTATCTGGCGCAGAATCTCCGGGCGCTGACCGAGACCAACGCGGACCTGGCAGGTCTGCTGCACGAGATGTCGGCTGATGCGCCGGTGCCCACCGACGAGCCGGCGCGAGCGGCGTCTGCGAACGTGGTGGACTTTCAGCCCAAACCGGGCGCCGGGGGAATGGGGCCGCCGGTCTTTGTGCTGGGGTGCGGGCTGGGACGGCGGCTGACGGCGCTGCTGGCGGATCGCCTGGCCAACCGCAGCCGTCAGCCGGTCGTGGTGGTCGAGCCGGATCCGGCCAAGCTGCGGGCGGCGATGGCGGCTGCGGATTGGCGACCGGTGATTACCGATCCCCGCGTGCGCTGGGCCGTCGGACCTGACTCGTACACCGCCTGTTTGGCGGCATTCGACAATGACCCCGGCTTCTCCTTTCAGAATGCCCAGTTTGTCTGCGGCCATGCGGACATCCAGCACGCCCTCGCCCCCGGGGCCGCCCCGAGCCACTGGTCGCGCTTCGTGGCCCAGGCTCGGGAGGAAATCGACGAATATCAGAAACGCCTTCACGACTCGGTCCACCAGTTCCTTCAATGGCGCGAAGGTCGGCCGCATCTCTCGGAGCTCCCACCGGATCAGGTGCGGGTCTTCGCCCGCACCGACCGGAACACGACCGCGCTGAAGTACATCACGGCTGACCTGCTGGAGGCCGCGCAGCGCGCCGGACACACGACGCATGTGCTCGAAGAGGACTACCTGAACGATCCGTTCCTCGGCCCTCGGCGGATGCGCGCGATACTCGACTTTCAGCCGGATCTGGTGGTAAACCTGATTCAGACGGGCCGGCAGGCGTTCAGCACATTGCGTGACCAGGCTTTCACGGGGATTCCGTTCGCCGTTTATTACTCGTCGGATCCCCGGCGCTACGACCTTGCTCCGGAGCGTTTCAGTCCGGACGACCACGTGTTCATCGCCGACCCGGAGTGGGAGGAGCGTTTCGGTCGGATCGGTCGGCCCATTCACCATCTGCCGCTTGCCACTTCGCTACATTTGAAGACGCCTGCTCCGGATGCGGATCGGTGGTCCTGTGAGGTGGCGATGGTCAGCAACCTCACGGGCCCGGAATACGTGCTGCCGGCACTGACCGCCCGGCAGAGGCACCGTCTGCTGGAGCTGGCCGAACCCGTGGCGGACGATCCGGAGGCGGATGCAGACGATGTTCTCGGGGGGCTGTCCGCCGCGGAGACCGCCATCGCCTCGCCGGAAGCGCTGGCCGCGGCGCTGGAAGTCGCCGCGACCTGGCATCTGCGCCGGCAGGCGGCGGTCCTTCTCGCCGAGGCCGACTTCGACTTCAGGGTCTACGGCAACGAGGAATGGCGCAGCGCGCTGGCAGGCACCGCCGCAGCCGACTGTTACCACGGCCCGCTTGACTATGAGACGGAGGTGCCCGCGGTCTATCGCCAGGCGCGGGTGATTGTGAACGTCGGCTCCCGCTCCGCTTCCAGTGCCCTGAACATGCGGGCCTACGACGTCCCGGCGGTCGGCGGCTGCCTGATCACCAACGACGGGCCCGCGATTCGCGAGGCATTCACACCCGGAGAGGAAGTGGTTGTCTATGCACGGGTCGAGGAGCTGCCGCGCCTCGTGGGCGAGTTGCTTGGAGACGCGGCGAAGCGCGACGCCATCGCCGAGGCCGGAAGAGCACGGGTGCTGCGCGAGCACACTTACGACCGGCGCTGGGAGAGCATTCTGGACGTCTGCAAAGGCCGGTAAGGTGCGGGGAAGCTTGGTCAATTGGCTTTCCCCATAGGCACCGCCCGATTCTGTCGGGTGCTTGTTCCCCTGATGCCCTGATTCTTCGTAAAAGACAAGAGACCTCCGCAAAAAGCGAAGGTCTCTCGTTGATCAGTCCAAGGATCGGGCCAACAGACCCCGGCCTCTGTGGGAGGAGAAGGCCTACGACCTTCACCTTGGGCCAATCCGCCAGTCTGAAACGCCCGAGAGCGGTTCAGACTCGCGCCGGGCGTGGGAACAAGTTCCCGCACCCGATTTTGACGAGGTTGAGTTCCTGCCGCTTTCGCAGCGTTCCCAACCGCGTCGCCCGCCATGTCGCACCGGACTTTCGTCCGATCCAGCATGCCGGACCTGACGTCGGCGCTTCCACCGGCGCCTGTCCCGGCCAGCCGCGAGTCAGCCGAAACCGATCCACAACCGCCGCCGACAGACGTTGGCCCGGCTTCCGGGCCGTACGTCGCAGTCGCCCCTTCCGAGCCAACCTGCATCCCGCAACATACGTGGCGATCTGCAGGCCGCCCTTCCAAAGCGACCCGCCGGGCCGAAGCCCGACCGTTGATTTCGCCTCCCCTTCCCGCCTCTCCGGTCACCCTTTCAGGCTCCCTTTGAAGCCTTCCGGTTCGGCTCATCAACAGAGCGCGACTATACATGTGAGCAACGACGACGCAAGGAAAAGTCGAACTTGTGGACATCCGGTGCACAACCTTACGTTGCGGTTGCGCAAACACTGAATCTCAGCATGTTTAGGGCTCGCCCGCACATCGCCACACCGGCGCCGCACGTTGGCCCGGGCAGAACTTTCCCTCACTTTTTTGCGCGGTGAATGGGATAATGTCACCTCGTACATCGCGCAGCGGGGTCGATTGCCGCCGCGTGGCCATTGACGAATCACTCGTAGCCGGAGTGACTCACAATTTTCTCCAAGCGAGGTCCCCCTTGCCGACGGGAGCGACAATCGCGTCGACTCGCCTATCGCCCGGCGCCCGATCCAGCATCGGCCGCACGGTCGCCTCATGGTTGACGGCGTTGTCTGCAACGAAAAGGCCACCGGCAGTCATGCAAGGAACGACCAGCTCGTAAAGGTCGTGGCATGTTTCCTTCTCCGCGTCCATAAAGCAGAATGCGCTGTTGTTCATCGCCGGCACACATTTGACGGCATCCGCGCAAACAAGCTCCACACCATCGCCGACACGGAAAATCCGGAAGGTCTCCTCCGCCAGCGCGGTTTTTTCCGGAGGAATCTTGAACGTGGTGATCCTGGTACCGTGAAGAACACCGGCCCGAGCGAGTCATAACGAGGAGTAACCCGCGCCGGTTCCGATCTCGATGAATCGACCGGCCGGGGCGGCGGCGGCCATGAGGACGATGAACCGGGCGGTTTCGGGGAGGATCTGACGAAGACGCTGCAACCGTGGTGTACCGTCGGTGCGATCCCGCGCATCCGGCCACACCAGGTACCTCATCCTTCTGGAAATCGGCTCGGGTGTCGCGCAAAACACTGCCCTGGCCCTCAGATCCGGCCTCTCCTCATGCCTCCTCCAACCTGCGCGGGGATTGGCGCCTGCCTCGGGAATGCACCGGATGCACCCAGCCCCGCGGAGCCCGGATGGGGAAGACTCGCCCCTGGCGTGGGTCAGGCGGCCGGCGGAGGCATGTCGGGCCATCCCGCCAGCGTATCAGGCGGGCGCGGGGCCGGGGATCAGTTGAGCAGGCCCTCGGCTTGACTCGGCGGGCCGAAGGTGCTTTACTGATCGGCTCGTTTGAAATCGGGCCCGCAGGTCCGAGTTGGTATTCGCGCGCCGCCGAGGCGCATCCTCAGCATCGAGGAACAAGGCATGGCTCGATACCTTGGCCCCAAGGTGAAGCTCTCCCGCCGGGTCGGCGTACCCATCGCCGACATCCCCAAGCACACCGCCAAGCGGCAGCTTACGCCGCCGGGCGTGCACGGCTATCGGGGAAGACGGATCAAGGACTATGGCGTCCGCCTGACCGAGAAGCAGAAGCTGCGGTATCACTACAGCGTGATGGAGAAGCAGTTCAGACGGTACGTGGGCGAAGCCGCCCGCCGCAAGGGCAACACGGGCGAGGTGCTGCTGCAACTGTTGGAGCAGCGTCTGGACAACGTGGTCCGCCGGGCCGGATTTGTCCGCACGGTCTGGGCCGCCCGGCAGATGGTGGGCCACGGGCACGTGCTTGTCAACGGCCACAAGATCGATCGGCCCAGCTATGCGATCAAGCCAGGCGATTCGGTCTCCATACGCAGCCGGATCCACAAGCTGGCGAGGGAGAACATGGAGTCGATGGCCGGCCACATGGTCCCAAGCTGGATGGAGGTGAATCCGGCGGAGCTGTCGGCCAAGGTGCTGTCGGTGCCCACCCCCGACCAGATCCCCTTCGACGTGAACACGAACCTGATCGTCGAGTTTTACCGCTAATTCCCCCTTCGGCGAGGCCGAGGGAGGATCAGATGGCAATTGTTAAGGCCCAGGCCACCCGCGGCGTGGGCTTTTTCACGCCCACAGGGGCGGGCGGGGACGGCCCGCAGACCGGCCTGAGATGATGGTCTTCGTCGGCGGTTGGCCGTACACTATGGGATTCGGCCGTTCTCAAGCCCCCAGACAGGGAGCAGAGCCTCTCATGTTCAAGTTCCTCCGCAAGTACAACAAGTGGATTCTGGCCGTCGGTGGCACTCTGCTGATGATCACCTTTCTCATCCCGGGAGCCATTCAGCGCTTGTCCCAATCCATCGGCCGGGGCAGCGCGCTGATCGCCACGATGGGCCCGAACGGCGAGGAAGAACTGAAAGCCGGCGCCTGGGAGCAGATCAAGAGCGAGGTGCAGCTCATAGTCCGGCTGAGGGCGATGAACATTCCCGGCATCACCGGAACGCTGGCCGGAGCGGTGGAATCCCCCCAGCACTGGTACCTTCTGGTGCGGGAGGCCGAGCAGGCGGGCCTGATCGGAGGAGACGCTCTGTTCCGGAGTTACAAGTGGGCCCAGAATGAAGGGAGAATCCCCCAGCTCGGCGGGTATCCGGACCGATTCGTGCTGGAGACGATGCGGCGTATCGAGGGCGTGAACCGCCTCTCGCTGCTGTACATCCGGGCCGACAAGCACTCGGACCGCCGGTTGCGCAACGTCGCACGCCGCAAGCTCCATAGCGTGCAGGCTCAGCTTGTGGTGATCGAGGCCTCCCAGATCCCGGGGGCGGCGGAGCCGAGCGAAGAGCGGCTGGTTGAGCAACTGGACGCGTACGGAGACATCGCGCCGGGCGAGGGGGACATGGGCTTCGGCTACAAGCTGCCGGATCGGGTGAAGATCGAATGGCTCGGCATCGACGTCGATCCGGTCATGGAGATGCTCCGGCAGAGCGAGCAGATGGATGACGTGAAGCTACGCGAGCACTGGGTCGAGCACGAGAACAACGAGGAGCTGGGCTTTCCGCCGGTCGACGACGCGGGGGAGGTCCCGGAGGTGGTGGCTGAGCACCTTCTGGAGAAGGTCACGCGTGAGACAATGGATGCCATCGCCAAGTATGCGTCCAACGAGCTTCGTCGGCCGCGCCGTCCGCTGCCCACCATGGACGACGGATACCTGGGCCTGCCCGAAGACTGGCCGCAGCGCCGCGTGAGCCTGCCCAAGCTGGCGGAGATGATCCAGGAGAGGTACGGCATACCCGCCCCCCGCTATCAGGCCCCGGGTGAGCAATGGCTGGCGGTGGAGGAGCTGACGACCGCGAACATCGGGGACATCGCCGAGGCGAACACCAAGAGCTTCGGCAGAACACCGACGAGACTGATGGACCTGGTGCAAGC
The DNA here is from genome assembly GCA_020345805.1 of Phycisphaerales bacterium. Classification (GTDB taxonomy): domain Bacteria; phylum Planctomycetota; class Phycisphaerae; order Phycisphaerales; family SM1A02. The sequence goes on from CP070772.1 coordinate 1,654,572, forward strand.
GGCCAAGGAATTCGGCGGCTCGACTGCAATGACGATCCAGCAGGGCGTGGCGGATCCGGTGCTGCGCAGATACGACACGCAGGAAGAGGCCACGGACCTCAGGCCCATGCCTGTATATGTCTTCCGCATCATCGACACCGATCCCTCGCGGCCGCCCGAATCGGTGGACGAGGTACGCGAGGACCTGGTGCGCGACGTCCAGCGCTACGATCACTACCAGCAACTGCTGGAGTCGATCCCCCAAATCGAGAATCAGGCCCGAGAGGAGGGCATGCTCGCTCTGGCGGTGGCTCACGACACGGTCATCCAGCGGGAGACCGAAGTTTCGTTGTGCCAGCGAAATATCATGAACTGGTTCATGACTCAGGGGCAGCCGATTCAGATGTACGCCACTCCGCTGCCCGGGCTGGGTGATCACAAGGAGACCATCACGACCATCGTCAACCGCGCCCTGGACCTCCCGCAGGAACTCCCGATTGAAACCCTGGACCCTGAGCACCGCATCTTCGCGCTGCCGGTGGAGGATTCTCTGGCCGTGGTGGTGGTGCGCCTGACCAGGCAGGACCCGCTTCCGGAGGAAACCTACGACCAGTTGGCCTCGACCGGCCAGATTCAGCAGCTCGCCCTCTCGGAAGACCTGGAGCAGGGGCAGGTGCTCCGCGACGCCTTCAGCTTCCAGACGCTGGCGGAGCGACACAGTTTCGAATTCGCCCGCGCCGGCGATATGCCTCTCCCGGAAGAGGAGATGCCCGACGAGACCGCCACGGAGGGCAAGACCGCATCAACCGAGTGAGAATCCCGCGGCTTCCCTGGGCAGTCTTCACGGATGACGAAAAACGAGAGCGGCCGGCCCCTCCCGGGGCCGGCCGCGTTGCTTGCGTCCGAATCCGGGTGCCGGGGATCTCGTTCAGAATCGGAAATCAAAGCCGGCGATGATCATCGGTCCCATCTCGACCCTGACGTCGTTGGGAAGGGTCTGCTGATCTTCGTATTGGATCTCGTCGTAGGCCACGCCCAGATAGAAGGCAGAGCCCATCCGCCGGCCTCCCCAGAACTCATACCGCCCCACCACCTCCACGGACATGATCCTCGCGGTGTTGTCCATAGGAACCGGCCACCATCCGGCGGCCTGGATGGAGAACGGGCCGGATATCTGCCAGTCAAGGGTGGCCCCGATACGCAGTCCCCCCTTTGAGTAGTTGCGATCGCTCCGCAGGTTCCCCGGTGCCGTCATATCGAAATCGAAATTGAACAGCACCGCCTCCGCGCCGGGGGCGATGGCGAACCGGCTGCCATTTCCCTCAGATTCAATGGCAAACTCATAGCGATAGCCCAAGCGGAACCAGTCCAGGAGGATGCTGGAGTCGACCTCCGTGCCTGCGGGGTAGATGATGTTCTCGCAGATCAAATCCTGAGTGAGGCGGGCATCCCCTTCCATGCGAATGAGGCGGGCCCCAAAGTTGAAGAGGTGCTCGTGCGACTGGACGACTACCGAGGCATCCCAGACGTCCTCGTTGTGATAGCCAATCTCGCCGAAAGTGGGTCGCTGGAAGTCGGAGGTTCCCGGCTGTCCGCCGGAGGGGGTCTGGAGGTAACCGTCGACATTGCCCCGCATGTACCGGGCCCTCAACTCCACGGACAGGTCCGCCAGGAGGGAATAGGACACCACGGCCTCCACGTCCTCTTCCTGGGCCAGAACCGGACCGCTCAGCCCCGAGAAAGTCGCGACAGCCGCCGCGGCTACCGCCATGGGAAAGAATGCTCTGCTGTGCATCATGCCGTTCTCCGTTCCCCCCGTTCATCGTCCAAACCGGCCCTGACAGTCCAGCGGGCGGGATTCGCAACCCGCTGAGGCCTCTGCGGCAGGCCTAGCTGACCGGGGAGCCGGGCTTGGCCGGCCGGTCGATGGTGAGCACCACCACACCGCGCTCGGCGTGAGGGTCGTCCGGGTCGCCGTTTTTCATGTCGCTGGCGGCGAGGATCATCCCCCGGCTGAGTTCGCCCCGGATCTTTCTGGGCTCGAGGTTCGCCACGATCACCACCTGCTTGCCCACCAGGTCATCAGGTTCATACCACTGCCTGATCCCGGCGCAGACCTGCCGGCCTTCTTCGGTCCCGTCGTCCAATTGCATCTTCAGCAGGCGATCGGCATTTGGATGCGGCTCGCAGGCCTTGACCGTGGCCACTCTCATATCAAGCTTGATGAAGTCATCGAACGGGATGTTGGGCTTGTCTGACATCGAGTTGCTCTCCTTTACGAACGCCGGATGGTAACCGATTCGCCCCGTCCGTTGTGTAAAGGTGGAGTCTGGATTGGAACAAGCCCGCGGGAGCGGGGCCCGCGAGCTTGACATGACCATCGGGTTTGTTGCTCAGGCCGGCTCGGCCAGGCCGATAGCTTCGGCGCAACGGTCGCAGAGTGCGCCGCCATCGCTGCGGGCGATGGTGGTGACATCACGCTTCCAGCAGCGGTCGCATCGCATCTGGCCGCTCAGATCGTTGACCACGATCCCCTCGGCGTCCATCACCAGCGTGACCCGCGAAACGCCGAGCATGTCGGCCCAGTCCGCCTCGAACTTGCTGAGCATCGCCTTGGGGGCGGGGATCACGACCTCCGCATCCAGCGGGTTCTCGATCCCCGCGGTCTTGGCGTGCTCGAGTTTCTTCAGGGCCGCGGTTCGCTGTTCCATCGCCTGCGCCCAATCCGGGTCGGCCCGATACTCAAACGGCTCGACCGCCTCCAGATGCACGCAGCGACTCGTATCATCACCAGCAACCCTCCACAGCGCCCGATACGCCTCGTCGGCGGTGTGGGGAATGATGGGGGCCAGCAGTTTGCAGAGCGCCTGGGCCAGCCACCACACGACGGATTGTGCCTGTCGACGGCGCGGCGAGTCGGCGTCATCGCAGTACAACCGGTCCTTCACCGCCGCGCAATAAAAGGCGCTCAGCGTCTCATTGCAGAAGTTGTACAGCGCCTCCTTGACCCGGCGGAACTCGTACCGGTCGTAGGCGGCCAGAACCTCGCCCTGAAGATTCGCCAGCGCTTCCAGCACGTAACCGTCGACGGATGAAGGATTGATCCCCGCCAGGTCCACGGACATCGCCGCCGCATCGAAATCCGCGAGATTGCTGAGCAGGAAGCGCAGGGTGTTGCGGACCTTGCGGTAGGTTTCACCGGCAAGCTCGAAGAACTCCGTATCAACCTTGATGTCATTCTCGAAGGCCAGGGAACTGACCCACCACCGGCAGACGTCGGCCCCGTACCGGTCCATGAGGTCATCGACCATCAGCGCGTTGTCGCCGGACTTGCTCATCTTCCGGCCATCCTTATCGACGGTGAAGCCGTGAGTGAGCACGCTGGTGAACGGCGAATGACCGGTTGCACCGAGGCTGGGAAGGAGGGAAAGCTGGAACCAGCCGCGATGCTGATCCGAGCCTTCCAGGTACAGATCGACGGGGAACCCCAGCTCGCGGCGACGCATGGCGGCGTTCCATGACGTGCCGGACTCGAACCACACGTCGAAGATGTCATAGGTCTTGACCAGCGTTGCGACGTCCACACCCTCCGGGGCGTCGGGATCGCCGGCGGGATCGTATGCGGCCAGCAGTCGCTCCACCGGCTCGGTGAACCAGGAATCGCTGCCGAGGTCGCGGAAGGCCTCCCCCACCGCACGCACGCTGGCCGGCGTCAGCAGCAGCCCGCCGTCCGGCATCTTGAATGCCGGGATGGGCAGACCCCAGGACC
>CP070772.1:1658419-1672920 GCA_020345805.1 Phycisphaerales bacterium
CCCCGCGACAGACAGCGCCCTTCTTGAGCAGCTCGGCGCGGAAACCGCCCCGCGGCCGTGGTATGACTCGGTGACCGCGCTGCCGGTGGGGCAGGATGCAGGTGAACTGCGGATCGCGACCGGCCGTCTGGTCAGAGCGTTGGCCGCGACCGGGGTGCGCTGCGAGGCGGTCTGGTGCCGGATCATCGACGCCGAGGATCTCAACAATCAGGCCGAGAAGATGGGAACGAAGTCCGCGGTGAACTTCCGGGCCATCATGCGGCTGGTCGATCAGATCCGCCGGCGGTGGGACCAGGCCCACCCGCGGATCATCGTCGATCGCCAGGGAGGCCGGACGCGCTACCTGCGGGAGCTGCAGCTGGCCTACCCGGACGCGCACCTGCACATCCTCGCCGAGACCGAAGCCCTGAGCCGCTACCGGCTGGAGGGCGGAGATGCACCGCTGACCCTGAGCTTCGTCCGCGGTGCGGAGGAGCGGCATTTTCCGGTGGCTCTGGCCTCCATGGCCGCCAAGTATGTCCGAGAACTGTTGATGCTGCGGTTGAACCGGTACTTCCGGGGCTTCCTGCCGGAACTCAAGCCTACCGCCGGCTACGTGCAGGACGGGCGGCGGTACGTCCGCCAGATCGAGTCGGTGATCAGGTCTGAGGGGCTGGACCGCCGCTGCCTCCTCCGGTCCCGGTAGCTCCGCGAAGGGATGAAACGGCCTGCGGCATCTCTTTGACAAGAGCCGAGCCCGGGCTAAACTGTTATCTTTCGTCGATTTCCGACTGCGGCCCGGCCGATCACAGTCACTATTCACATCACGAGGCGTACGTTTTGCCGGCCCACTGCGGCCGGCCGGGCAACGGAATAGGGAGCAGACCGTTGCAGGAAGACAAGGACGCCCGCTTGCGCTAGTGAAGGGTCTCACCGGCCCGGCGCAATGCGGGCCGAGAGGACAAGACCCGAATCTCCGCCAGCGTAATCGACACCCCGCCTAAACGGAGATTCGCTCAAATCACGGAACGACCGCCCGGGAACGCCTGGTTCTTCCCGTCCGGTCCGAGTTTACCCCCACCCCGCCGGAAGTCCGCGGCCGGGCAGGCCTCACGACGGAGACGTCATCACGCCGCACCGGGCAGAAGCACGCTCTCATGGCACTGGATCTTCGCAAACTCCGCAACATCGGCATCTGCGCTCACATCGATGCCGGCAAGACAACCGTCACCGAGCGGTTCCTGTACTACACCGGGAAGAACTACAAGATGGGCGAGGTGCACGAGGGCACCGCCACCATGGACTTCCTGGAGGAGGAGCAGGAGCGGGGAATCACGATCCAATCCGCCGCCACCACCTGCCCGTGGGATTACCAAGGCAGCACCTACACGCTCAATCTGATCGACACCCCCGGGCACGTGGACTTCACCATCGAGGTGGAGCGCTCGTTGCGGGTGCTGGACGGAGCGATCGCGGTGTTTGACGGCAAGGAAGGCGTGGAGGCCCAGAGCGAAACGGTCTGGCGGCAGGCCGATCGCTACCGGGTCCCCCGCCTCTGCTTCATCAACAAGATGGACAAGGTGGGGGCGGACTTCGAGTTCAGCTTCAAATCAATAGGGGAGCGGCTGGGGGCCAACGCGGTCGCCGTGCAGTACCCCATCGGCGCCGGCGAGTCCTTTGAAGGGATCATCGACCTGGTGGAGATGAAGGCGTACTACTTCGACGCCAGCGAACTGGGGGCCCTGGTCGTGCAGCGCGAGATTCCCGAGAACCTCAGGAAGACGGCAGAACAGTGGCACCACAACCTCGTCGAGAAGGCCGCCGACCTGGACGATGCCCTGACCGAGCTGTACGTGGAAGATGAGGCCTCGATCACTGCCGGACAGATCAAGGCGGCGTTGCGCAAGGGAACGATTGAGCTGAAGTGCACTCCGGTTTTCTGCGGCTCGGCCCTGAAGAACATCGGCGTGCAACGGCTGCTCGACGGGGTCGTCGAGTACCTGCCCGATCCCACCGAGGTGCCGGAGGTCGAGGGTATCGATCCCCGCCACAAGAACCGCGAGACCACGCGGCCCCACCGCGAGGACGCGCCGTTCAGCGCGCTGGTGTTCAAGGTGGTCAGCGACACACACGGCAACCTGACTTACATGCGCGTCTACTCGGGGAAGCTTGAGCAGAAGGGCGCGCGGATTCTCAACCCCTCCAATCACAAGAAAGAGAACGTCAGCCGCATCTTCGAGATGCACGCCAAGAACCGCGAGCCGCTCGACGCCGCCCGGGCCGGTCAGATCGTCGCGGTCATCGGTCTGAAGCACTCCTTCACCGGCGACACCCTCTGCGACGCACAGAATCCGATCATCCTCGAGCGCATGGAGTTCCCCGAGCCGGTCATCTCGATGTCCATCGAGCCCTTCACCAACGAGGACAAGCAGCGGCTGGCGGACGCCCTGACCACGATCCGCCGCGAGGATCCCTCCTTCCAGACCAGCTACAACGAAGATACGGGCGAGACGATCATCGCCGGCATGGGCGAACTGCACCTGGAAATCGTCAAGCACAAGCTGCTGAGGGACATGAAGATCGGCGTGAAGGTCAGCAAGCCCCGGGTCAGTTACCGGGAAACCATCACCGGTTCGGCAAGCGGCGTGCGAGGTCGATTCATCAAACAGACCGGAGGTCGGGGACAGTATGGCGATGCCGTCATCGACGTCTGCCCCATTACCGCCGAGGAAGCCGAAGAGCAGGGCCTGGAGTCGATCGGTGGAGTCGCATTCCGCGAACGCATCACTCAGGGCGTGATTCCCCGCGAGTTCATCCCCTCCGTGGAGGCGGGAGTGCGAAGTGCCGCCGGTTCCGGCATACTCGGCGGCTACCCGGTGGTCAACGTCAAGGTCGATCTGGTCTTCGGCTCCTACCACGAGGTCGATTCCTCGCCCCTGGCCTTCGAGCAGGCCGGGGCGCTGGCGTTCCGCGAAGCGTGCAAGCAGGCGGGACTGGCCCTGCTGGAGCCGATCATGAAAGTCGTCATCACCACGCCCGATGAGTTCTTCGGGGCGGTGAGCGGCGACCTTTCCAGCCGGCGGGGACAGATCATCGAATCCGACCTGCGGGGCAAGGTGCGCATTCTTACGGCGGAGGCGCCGCTGGCGGAGATGTTCGGATACACCACCATCCTCCGCGGCCTGACCCAGGGTCGCGCCACCAGCACCATGGAACCTTCGGCCTATCGCCTCATGCCCGAGAAGCTGCAGAACGCGATCCTCGCCCGCTGCTGACGGGTATCTGCACGTAAATCTCTAATCCCTAGATACTTGTAGTCCCGGCCGACTCCCCCGCTGAAAGGAGCGGCACTTTGCCCTCGCCGTCCCGGTTGATCGTGGAGGGCTCAGTTGTACGCTAGTGGGAATCATGGCGGAGACTGCACCCGAGACCGCCGGCCAGAGCATGTTCCGCGCCGAGTACGAGCAGGAGCTGGAAACATGGCTGCGCCACCGGTTCCGGAACCTCTGCATCACCTACATCATCCTGGGCGCTCTGGAAATGCTCCTCTGGAGTCTGTTCGCCGTAGGTGACGAGGAGGCCCGGGCGATGCTCATCGGCCTGACCGGGCGCATCGCCCGGCTGGCGGTGGTGGTTTACTACCTGGCCGGCCGAAACTGGAGGACGGCCAGCCGCGAGCAGATTCTCGGTGCGGCGACATGGATGATCCTCATTCTAGGATCGGTCTCCCTGCTGGCGCTGTTGGGCTTCCGCGCACTTGGCCAGCCCGAACCGGTTCCCATGATTCTGCCTCTGTTCTTCTGGCATTTCAGCGCGTGCCTTTTCCTGCCGTGGCGCCCCAGGGAATCGTTGCGGCCGTTCATACCGCTGCTGGTCGTGTGGGCGGCCATCCAGCTTCTCCTCATCGGCGATGCCGACGTGGTGAGCCGGGTGCTGACGGTGGTGTTCGGCCCCGGCGTGCTGCTGCCCGGTCTGGGCATCGCCTCCTGGCGAATGAGCCGGCACAGCCAGAGCTTCCGCACCCGCATGGTGGGCAAACAGTTCGTGACCATGCGCCGCGAGTTCTCCCAGGCCAGGCAGATCCACGAGAGCCTCTTCCCCCAGCGCTACGACGACGGCTACGTGAGCTTCGACTACACCTACACGCCCATGCGCGAGTTGGGCGGTGACTTCGTGCATCTGTACGTCAGCCCCGAGGGCGTGATCCACCTGACACTGCTGGATGTGACCGGGCACGGCCTGGCCGCGGCCCTGACGGTGAATCGCCTTTACGGTGAATTGGAACGTATCCGGGCCGAGAACCCCCGCGCCGAGCCGGAAGAGATAATCACCCTGCTGAACCGATACATTCACCTGACCATGGCCCGTCACAACATCTACGCCACCGGCGTATCGGTGATGCTGGATCCTTATGTGGGCGAGGTATGCTGGGTGAGCGCGGGCCATCCCCCGCTGCTGCGGCGCGGGGCCAACGGCTCGGTCACGGCGCTGGAGGCCACCACCGTGGTTCTCGGGGCCTTCGGTGACGAGGAATTCATTGCCGATCCGCAGCGGATCGAACTCTCTCCCGGCGACGTGGTGGTGGTCTATACCGACGGGGCATTCGAGGCCCGCAACCGCCTGGGGCGGCAGCTCGGGCTCAACACCCTGCACGACCTGCTCCGGAAACAGCCGGCACCGGGCAACTGGCCTCAGTTCATCGTCTCCGCCGTCGAGAAGCACAACGCCGGCAGTACCGAGGATGACGTGCTGGTGGCCTCGCTGACCTTCACCCAGACCCGGACCCAACCGGCACATCTGGAGGAGACGATCGCCGCATCATGACCACCTCTCGTGCCCAGGATCTCAAATACCTGCACCGGGCCGCCCGACTGGCCCTGCGCGGACACGGCGGATCGGAACCGAACCCTCTCGTTGGATGCCTGGTCGTCTCTCCGCGACATGAGATCGTCGGATGGGGCTATCACCGCCGGTGCGGCGAGGCGCACGCAGAGATACACGCGCTGCAGCGGGCGGGAAGTCGCGCCGCCGGTGCGACCGCTTACATCACGCTGGAACCGTGCAATCATCACGGGCGAACGCCCCCCTGTACCGGAGAGCTGATCAAGGCCGGCGTGGCGCGGGTGGTGATCGCGAGGCGCGACCCCAACCCCATCGCCGCGGGCGGAATCGAACGCCTTCGTGAGGGGGGGATCGAGGTCGTCATTGTCGACGATTGCGATCCGGCCATGTGCATCACCGACGGGTTCGCCCGGCGCGTGCGCAGCGGCCTGCCGTGGATCATTGCCAAATGGGCGCAGACTCTGGACGGCCGGGTCGCCACCCGGAGCGGTGAGAGCCGGTGGATCAGCAACGAGGCCAGCCGGCGGCTGGTTCATCGCCAGCGCGGCCGGGTGGATGTGATTCTCACCGGCATCGGGACCGTGCTTGCCGACGATCCACTCCTCACCGCCCGGAACGTGCGCACCCGCCGCATCGCCAGGCGGGTGGTGGTCGACCCGCAGTTGCAGACGCCGCCTGAGGCGAAGCTCGTGACGACCGCCGACCGTTTCCCGACGACCATTGCGTGCCTTGAGGCCGGCTTGGCGGATCGGGCTGAGGTCGCGGGCGAATTGCGGGCCGCGGGCGTCGAGATCATCGGCATCGCACAGCAGCAGGACGAGCCGGGCCAACTGCCCCTGGCACCGTTGCTGCGCATGCTGGTCGAGCGTTACGAAGCGTCCAACGTGCTGGTGGAGGCCGGCCCCGGGCTGCTCAGCCGGTTGTTCCGCCAGCGGCTGGTCAACGATGCCCTGGTGTTCATCGCCCCGCTCATTCTGGGTGATGACGAGGCAGAGCCGTGCGTAACCGGCAGAACCGTCGAGCAACTCACCGACGGCCTCCCCATGCGCCTGCTGAATACGCGCCGCCGCGGCGACGATCTCATCGCCCACTACCGCGTGAAATGAAGGTCCGGCTCACGGCTAAGGTGAATCGGCCGGGATGCCGAAGTCCGCAGGCGTGAGGCGCATGGCGAGACTGTCCTGGAATATCCGTAGGACGTTGTCGCCGTTCTCCAGCGCCCAGCGCCCCGTGTCCGGCTCGCGGGCGATGCGGACGGTATCCAGCGGTCTCCGGCCATGGCCGTACATCGTGATCGTCGCGATCTCCAGATCCCTTGGATAAACCTGGATCTCTACTGCCGGGGCGCGCAGGTCCGTGAGTTGGTCCAGCAGCTCCTGCACGTGCGGCGCGTGCAGCTCGAGGTCTCCGCCATCGGGACCTGCGTTCGGGGCGAGCCACCGCTCCAGGTCGCGGCGCAGAACAAGCTCGCCTTCAGGACCGCGAATGCGCAGCGACATCACGTCCGCGGGATTCACTCCGCTCGCCGTGGGATCGATCAGGTTCTGCGGCGGGGGGAACAACGCTTGAAGGACCGGCACCGTCAGCCGAACCACCACCGGCCGTCCTTCGATCATTCCAAAGCGCTCCAGTGACCCGGCGCCGATGGTCGAGCCGACGAGAAGACGCTGAGTCTCCGTCACCCGGCTGATCTGCTCGCCCTCCCGGGCGGGGCGGCCGGTGACAATCTCGAAGGTCGCAACCGGCGCCGCGAGGCCGAACCGCTCCAGCGCCGTCGAGTCCGGCTCGTCCAGTATGAACCCGCCGATCTGGGCGTTGCCCACAGCGTGGAAGATCTCGTCAGCCGCCACCGGGTCCAGTCGGGTTTCTACCGGCTCGCGCACGCTCCACTGCCTGAGCTCTCTTTCGAGCACCAGCCGGCTTCCGCCTTCGACTCGCTCGATGCGGTCGGACTCGACCCCCGCACCGTGGAAGATCCTCCGGTCGCGCCACTCGCGCACGTCCATCTCGACCGCGCGATCGTGCAGGGCCTGATTCACCACGTGAACCGTCTGCTCGCCTTGCACGCGCAGATAAGCCCGACCCGCGATGCCGCGCCTCCCCAGTTGCAGTGCAAGCGATCCGTCGGGCCATTGAAGCGTCAGCACCGCCTCGGGCGGATCAAGCGCGAGCGCCGCGGCGGAGAAGCCGGCCTCTCCGTCAAGCTGCGCTTCATCAACCGCATCCAGTTGAGCGACCTGAACCGCCAACTGGCGCACCGAGAACGGGTCCATCGGGTAGGCGAACGGCTCGACCTGCGACCAGGTGTCTCCTTCACGCTGGAACACCAGCGCCGGGTCATCGCCTCGCTTCAACGTGATGCCGGTTATCTGATCGACGGGAACCTGCCCCGCGGCGAACAGCGGCCCGCGACGAACGTCGCCGGCGGGTCGGCCCGCGTCGCCCGGCCGCAAATAAAGCAGTGCGGCCAAGGAGAGAACCGCGAGAACGAGAACCACGATGGTCGGCATCCACTTCATAGCTAAAGTCGTCGCACGCCCCACACCACCACGCCCAGAAGCAGGCATCCGCCGGGCAATCCCACTATCGAAATCCAGAACCACCGAACTCTGACCTTGTCAAGCCGCAACCACCACCAGGGGCCCTCTTCCGCTTCGGTGATACCGGTCAGGCGGGCGATTTCCTGGCTGGTTGCGCTGGGTGCGATCAGATCATCGAGCCCCGCAAGCCACGCTACCGCCGAGAGCATCAGTTCGTGATTGCCCGGATTCACCAGCGCCACCCGTCCGCCCTCCTTGAAAACCACATCCGCCACGTTGGTGATCATCCAGCCACCGGACCCGACGAGAATGAACCGCTGGGTTCCCTGCCCGCCGGGGTGGGGCCGCTCCGCCGCGATCAGTATCGGCACCGGTTCCGGCAGGGGCTGCTCCCCGGCCGCAGTCTGCGGCGCCTGCGGCCCGGATACCCAATCCCGCTCCAGCCGGCGGTTCGGCGAGGGTTCGATCGCGGCGATCTCGTACTGCTCCACGCCCTGCGGAACCAGGTCCGCAGGTCCCAACGGAACCGGCAGGGCGAAATAGGTCTGCCGGCCGTTCAGGGCCCGGGCGATCGGATGCGGATGCGGGAAGTCATCCACCGCCTGGGCGTGCACCGTCTCGGTTTCGCCCTTCGCCAGAGGGACGGTTTCCAGGATCACGCGGGAGGTGTCTGCGTTGAGACCGAACGGCGCGGGGAGCTCGGACCAGGGATCCGTCTGGCCGTACCGGCTCAGAAGACTGGGGTAGACGCTTAGCAGAACCGGTTCACCGGCCGCGATCAGACCCTTGACCGCTCCGATCAGCGCCTGTTGCCGAGGGGTCGGCTGAAGGCTCCTCCCGGGGGGTGGAGGAACCACCACCCACGCCACCGGCTGCCCGTCATCCGGCGTCGGTTTCTCGCCGTCGCCAACCATCCACTCCGCGACATCAAACCGCGAAGCGGCGAGGATGTTGTGCACGCCGACCAGGTCCGCCTGACGATCGCGCTGCGCCAGCAGCGACTGCTCCTCGCCGTGCACGAACACGACCAGCGGCATGTGCTCAAGCACCAGCGAGCGGATGGTGGCGGAGATCAGTTGCTCGCCCCGGAAGCGCTGGTCGAAGGACACGCCGCCTTCGGTCTGCCGCAGATTGGACTTGGGCATCAACTGCGTGGAGGCGATGACTGCCGCTCCGGGAGGGCCGATGATCACCGCCGCCTGGCCCTGCTGAATCTGCCGGCCGATGGCGGACAGCTCCAGCGGCGGCAACTGCCGGAGCGGGTCGGCGGCGACCGCCAGGCGCCGGGCCGTCTCCTCGAACGCATTATTCGCAACCGACGCAAGCTGCCTCAGGAGCGGATCGAGGTCATCCTGTCTCCGCCAGCGCTGGAAGAGTTGCGCGGTGTCGTAGAGCTCCGACGACCACTGCGAAAGTGCCTGGGCGAGCATGCTGCGGGCGGTCTCGTAATCGGGAACCAGCCCTCCCCCATCGATTCGGCGCGCGTCGGCAACCTCCTCGGCGACCTTCCCGCCTTCCTGGGCCAGAAGGGCCAGAAGCTGGCCGCGGAGCAGAATCGTCCGCCGGCTGGGATCGTTTTCCTCAAGCTGGGCGGCGACCTGCTCCAGCACGCCGGCCTGCTGCTGAGCGAACAACTGTAATTCGGCAAACGCGGCCTCGCCCTCATCCAGCGCGGCCTCGTAAGCGCTGATTCCCGGCCGATACCGGCTGCGAAGCCTCGCCAACAAACCATCGTACTCGCCCAGAGCGCTCGAGTCGGTCGGATCGATTCGTATCACGGAGAGGCCTTCGGCCGCCTCCGTATATCGGCCGAGCACCTCGTCGATCTGCCTCAGCGCGGCCGGATCGGTCTCCGATTCGACGATGATCATCGCGATCGTCCACTCGCCCTGAAGATCGGCCAGCAACTGCCGGGTCCGGGGACTGAGCGAATAGGCCCGGGTCTTGGTGGCATCCACGGTGCGCCGCAGGTTGCTGTGATTGGCAAAACAATTGACGACCACCGCAATCGTGATGAGCCCCAGCACAAACAGGATCGCGTTGGCTGCAAGCAGCGGGCGGCGTGCCGAGCCGGATCGGGCTGGAGATGCCGCGTTCTTCACCAGCACCTCCTCGCCTGAAGCGATTTGACCGCAGCAACCAGGAACACCACGGTGATGGAGAGGAAATAGACGATGTTTGAGCTGTCGATCAGGCCGATCGTGAAGTCCCTCAGTCGCAGGTCCGGATCGAGGGCGAAGACGATTCTTGCCCAGCGCTCGTCAAGCTGATCGGGCAGGAGCTTGGCGCTGAAGCCAAGGGCGAGCCAGAAGAACAGGGCCAGGAGGAACGCCACCGCCTGGCTGGCGGTGAAGGTGGAGGCAAGTATCCCGCTGGACAGGTAGGCTGCGCCCGCCAGCAGCAGCCCGAGATACCCGCACAGCAGTTCGCCGTAGTCCGGCCGGCCGTGCATCTCGATCGCGATGACGTAAGCGACGGTCGGAAGAAGCATGAGCACGAGGAACGCCGCCGCCCCGGCGAACTTGCCGACGATGATGTGCCATTCGTTCACCGGGCTGGTCATGAGCATCTCGATCGTCCCGGCGCGATACTCCTCGCTCAGGAGGCGCATGGTGACGGCGGGGGCGATGAAGGCCAGCAGCCAGGTGCCGATGTTGAATACGGAGCGCAGGGAGGCGATCTGCCCCTGCTGAAAGCCGCCGGCCCAGAAGAAGAAGCCGGTGATGAACAGGAACAGGGCGATTATGATGTACCCTCCGGGCGAAAGGAAATACGCGCGAAACTCGCGGCCGGCAATGGCTAAGGTGCGGCTCATCGACTCCCGCCCCCCTCTACGACATCGTTGATCTCTGATCCGCTGCTCTCTTCCGCCAGAAGGCGAACGAACAATTGTTCCAGGCTCGGCGTGAGGCGGACCAGTTCGCGGACTGTCGCCCCTTGCCCGCCCAGCGCGCGGGCGATCGGACCGCGCAGATCATCCGCCCCCTCAGCGGCCGTGATCACCAGGCGATGCCATTTGTCGTCCAGGTGAGTGACCTGTATCGACGCCACGCCGTCGATCGAATCGAGCGCAGAGGCAGCATCCGCGGCGTCCGCCTCGACAACGTATCGGGCGGTTCCCGTGGCCGCCGCTTTCAGTTCCTCGATCGCCCCCTGCCCGCGGATGCATCCGCGGTCGATGACTATGATGCGATCGCAGGTCAGCTCCACCTCAGAGAGGATGTGGCTGGAGAGCAGGATGGTGTGGCGGCCGGCGAGCTCGCGGATCAGACTTCTCATCTCCCGCACCTGGGCCGGATCGAGCCCGACGGTCGGCTCATCGAGGATGAGCACCGGCGGCTCGTGCAGCAGCGCCGCGGCCAGCCCCACGCGCTGGCGGAATCCACGGGAAAGCTGATTGATCGGTCTGCGGCGCACATCCGTGAGCCAGCAGCGGCGCAGGGCGAGGTCGATGGCCTGCCTGCGCCTGCTCCGGGTAATCCCGAAGAGCTTCGCCCGCATCTTCAGGAACTCCAGCACGCGCATCTCGCCGTACAGCGGAGTGGATTCCGGCAGATAGCCGATCCGGCGTCGGACCTTCTGCACGTTCCGCCCCACGGACAGCGAATCCACAAGCACATCGCCTCGCGTCGGCGGCAGGTAACCGGTGATCATCCGGATGGTGGTGGTCTTTCCCGCCCCGTTGGGCCCGAGAAAACCCACCACTTCACCCTTGGGGACGGTGAAATCAACACGGTCAACCGCCGTGATCCTTCCGAAGCGCCTGGTTAGCCGACGGGCGATGATCATGTTCAAATCAGCCGGTGGGGGGGCGTGACGTCTCCGAGAAGCCCTGCTGAACCCGAGAATCTGCATCGAAGGTCGGCAAGGTCAGTCATGTATCGGTCAGGGCGGCGCCGATAAAGCAGTGTCGGGACCGGATTCTCAGCGGCCAACCTGCTCTGTCAAGAGGTGGCGCACCTGATCTTCGCCTCCTGAGGCGAAATTGATCCGTACGACCCCGGCATCGTACACTGATGGGTTGAACGCCATCATCCGGACATGCCTGACTCAAGAATGACCCTGACCCGTCCACACCTGGTGCTGCTGAGAGGTGCTTCGCCGCCCGACCCGGATCAATTGTCCAACCTTGAGGCGGCGTTTCAGGTGGTTGAGGTCGAGAACCTTCCCGCGGCTCTTCGCCTGCTCCGGGAGGAAACGGCCGATTCGTATCTGCTCTGCCGCGGGGGCGAGGCGTTGTCGGGGAACCTTCTGACCTCGGCGGCGGACGCCGCGACTATCCTTCACAGCATCGGTGAGGGCGTAGCCGTCGTTGATGACGAGGGCCACATCACCTGGCACAATCAGCGCTTCGATCGTTACGACCAGCAGGTGCGGCAGAGCTTCGCCGAGCGATGCCGCGACGCCATTGAGGCGTTCCGCCATTCCGTGGAATCCGGTGAGGCGGGGCCGCAGAACCGTTGCGAACGCTTCTCGTTCTCCGCCGGCAAGGCGCACTACGAGATGATGGTCTGCCCCACCGATTTCGGGGCAGAGGAACCGGCGACGGTCCGAACCGTTGTCGGGGTGATCTGGGAGGTCACCAGCAGCCGCGAGCTGCAGGCGAAGATCGACGCGATCGACGCCGCCGGCTCGGAGCTGATGCGCATCGAAGCCGCTTCCATCGCCCAGCTCAATCTGGCCGGGCGGTTGAAACTGCTGGAGGAGAAGATCGTCCACTACGTGCGCGATCTTCTTCGCTTTGACAACTTCGAGATCCGCCTGCTGGACCGGGAATCCAATCAGCTTGAGCTGGTCGTCGCCGAGGGCATTTCTCCGCTGAAGGTCGGCGAAGTGCTGTATGCGGAACTGGAGAACAACGGTATCTCCGGATACGTCGCCGCCACGGGCAAGAGCTACATCTGTCCAGACGTCTCGAAGGATCCGCTCTATTACGAAGGCCTGGCCGATCCGGGAAGCTCGCTCACGGTGCCCCTGCGCCTGCACGATCGGGTGATCGGCGTGTTCAACATCGAGGCCCATGCCCCGAACGTATTCAGTGAGAACGATCGGCAGTTCGCGGAGATTTTCGGCTGGTACATCGCCATGGCGATGAACATCCTCGACCTGCTGGTGGTGGAGCATTACACGACCAACGAGCAGGTGGCGGCAGCCGTGCTGGACGAGCTAAGCACGCCGCTGGGTGAGATCATGAGCCGGGCCGATACCCTGCGCCAGACGGTCCCTCCGGACGGCGAGGCCCGCGGAACACTGGATGAGATCATGAAGGCGGCCGAGGAGATCCGCAGCCGGATCGAGGCCTGCGCCGCCGGCCCACGGACTATCCTCGGGGCAGAACGAGAGCTGAGCCGGCTCGAACCCGACCCTCGGATGATCGGCAAGCGGGTGCTGGTGGCGGACGACGAGCCGGCCATCGGCGAGACGATCCTGGCCATCCTCAGCCAGAAGGGCTGCCAGGTCGTGCTCTGCCGAACCGGCGTGGAAACCATCGAGACGATCCGTTCATCACCGGCCGGCCACGGCCATTTCGATCTGGTCATCTCCGACATCAAGATGCCCGATCGCAATGGATACGAGGTCTTCAGGACCGTCAAGGAAGTCCACGAGGGCACGGCGGTGATCCTCATGACCGGCTTTGGCTACGATCCCCACCACTCGATCGTGCGGGCCAGCCAGGAAGGCCTCAACTCGTTCCTGTTCAAGCCGTTCCGCGCCTCGCAACTGGTGGACGCGGTGGCTCGAGTGTTCTCCTGACGGTCAGCCCCCGCCGATGGCGTCGGCAACCAGCACCCGCCAGAAACCTTCATGATCCTTCAGCACCCGCGGCTCGGCCAGGTCGCAGGTCCGCGCGACCAGATCGATCACCGCATTGCGCTGACAGTGGGCGATCTCCACGACCAGTTGCCCGCCGGATGTGAGCCACCGACCGGCCCCGGCGATCAGCGGTTCAATGACATCCAGCCCTTCGGGCCCGCCCCGGAGGGCCGTGGCCGGCTCGTGGCACCTCACGTTTCGATCGACGTCGTTCCATTCGTGATCCGGGATGTAAGGGGGATTACAGCAGATGACGTCGAACCGGCAATCGCCGTCAGCCGGTGCAGGCAAGGGCACAAAGAGCGATCCCAGCCGGAAGTCGATTCGGTCGGCGACATGGTGACGGCGGGCGTTGACACGGGCCAGCTCAAGCGCCTCCGCGACCACGTCCGTCGCCACCACCCGGGCCTCGGGAATCTGTCGGGCGAGGGAGATCGCAATGCACCCGGTGCCGGTCCCGAGGTCGGCCAGCCGCAGGCCGGCGGGCTCGGGCGCCTCCGTAAGTTCTGCCGGCGAAACCACTTGCGACTCGTCCCGGCTCGACGGCACCAGAGTACGGCAATGCTCGACCACGTGCTGGACGAGGGTCTCGGTGCTCGGCCTGGGGATCAGCGTGGATCGATTGACCGCCAGCCGCATCCCGTAGAACCATGCTTCCCCCACCAGATACTGCACCGGCTCGTGGCGGCCGGCCCGAACCACCAAGGGGCGAAGCCGATCCAGCTCCCCGGATGACGCGGGCCGGTCGACTTCCATGTACAGCCTCATCCGTTCACAGCCCAGCACGTGGGCCAGCAGCATCTCCGCGACGAGCCGCGGTGAATCGACTCTCTTATCGGTGAAGTGCCGGGTCATCCATTCCAGCAGCCGCCTCGTGTTCCAGGAAGCCTGCCTTCCCGCATCGGTGGATTCGACGGAACGATCGGTCATGAGCCGGATTCTAGGTTCCCGGCGGCAATCTGTGCGGCGCCCCGTCCCGGCGATCCGGATACGGGAGGTCCGCCTTGGGACGGGGCGATACGCAAACGCACAATCCGCGGTGAGGGGAGCAGCCCCGGCTCGTCACCCGGCTATCATGTTTCAGTTGCGCCGGTTGTCTCGGACCGCGGGTCGGAGGGGAGGCTGTGGGGCGCTCGCCATGGATCGGTCCTTGTGTGAAATCAGGCTCTCCCACGCGCGGGATGATGTTCACCGGCGGCTGTCCGCCCGGGCAGGCTTGAACACGCCGGTCCAATCCGCAACCGGCGACATGGAGCGCCGAAGAGGGCCAAACAGAACACTATTCGACGGTGGCGACCGGAAATGGCCAAACCCCCGCCGCCGCGA
>CP070772.1:1673020-1731185 GCA_020345805.1 Phycisphaerales bacterium
TGAGGCCATGCTCCGGAAGTCGGGATTCCGGAATTCGCTCCACTCCGTGCAGATGACCAGGGCGTCGCACCCGTCAAGGGCTTCGTACATGTCCTCGAAGACCTGCACTTCCGGCAGGACCCCCTGCACCACTGCGCCTGCGGCACGATCAACCGCCCGGATCTTCGCCCCCTCCTCCAGCGCTCGCTGCATCAGGGTGATGGAGGGAGCCTCGCGAATGTCATCCGTCTCGGGCTTGAAGGCCACGCCCCAGAACGCCAGCGTCTTGCCGGCCAGGCTTGGCCCGAAATGATCGGTGATCTTCCGCCAGAAATACTCGCGCTGATCCTGGTTCACCTCGTGGACCGCCGCGTTGAGCCGGCACTCAAAGCCCACCGCCCTGCCCATGCCGATCACCGCCCGCGTGTCCTTGGGGAAGCAGGATCCGCCGTAACCCAGCCCGGGGTATAGGAACTGGTTGCCGATGCGGTGATCAGCGCACATGCCCTCCCGGACCGCCCGCACGTCCGCCCCGTACGCCTCGCACAGACGAGCTATCTCGTTGATAAAGCTGATCTTACACGCGAGCATGGCATTGGAGGCGTACTTCACCATCTCCGCCGACCGCACGTCCATGATGTAGATCGGGTTCCCCTGCCGCACGAACGGCTCGTAGAGATCGCGGATGATCTCCGCCGCCTCCGGGTCTTCCACCCCGCAGATCACGCGATCAGGCTTCTTGAAGTCGCTGACCGCCGCGCCTTCCTTGAGGAACTCGGGGTTGTCGGCAATGTAGAACGGGACGTCCGTTCTGCTTTTGATCGCATCCCGCACTTTGTCGGTCGAGCCGACGGGAACCGTCGACTTCACCACCACCAGCTTCGGGGGCGCCTCCGGCCCCAGCTCTTCGATCACCTCGGCGATGTCCGCCGCCGCCGCCAGCACATGCTGAAGATCCGCCGAGCCGTCCTCGTCCGGCGGGGTGCCTACACAGATGAATATCCCCTCCGCCGACGAGTAGGCTGCCTTCCTGTCGGTGGTGAAGACGAGGCGGCCAGCGCCGCGGTTGCGGACGATCATCGCCTCCAACCCCGGCTCATAGATGGGGATCTCCCCTCGATTGAGCATGCCGATCTTGGCCTGATCGATGTCCAGGCAGGTCACCGTGTTGCCGGTGTCGGCAAGACACGCGCCGGTGACGAGACCCACGTAACCGGTGCCAACCATGGTGAGTTTCATATTCGCTGATTCCCTTCGCTGTGCGGCGTCCCTGCCTGATGCATCGGTGTGGTGATTCCCGGTCGGCGCCCCGCCATCAAACGCCCAGGCGCGGCCCGACCGTGCGAGGAAGTGTAACGCAGGTCAGCCGGGACTGCCGACCGCGGCCCCCTCCAGTTGGAGCAGTCGAGCCTTCAGACACATCATTCGGCCGGACGGATCGGTCTGCCCGGCAAAGCCGTGCAACCGACCGTCCCCCGCGATCACTCGATGGCAGGGCACGATGACGGGCAGAGGGTTGTTCCGCATCGCCTGTCCGGCAGCCCGTGCCGCTCCCGGCGGAGATCCCGCAGCCTTTGCCAGCTCCGCGTAGCAGCGCGTTTCGCCCCGCGGTATGGCTTGGCACGCCCGCCAGCAGCGCTGCTGAAACGCCGTCCCGTGCGGGAGAGGCACATCTGAGAAATCCGCCTGCTCCCCTGCAAAGTACTTCCGCAGCCTTCCGGCAAGGTCATCGAGCAGTGCCGAGTCGCCCGCTGACGCACCAGCCGGCTCCTGCGCGCCCGACCCCATCCAGTCGGACCGGAGCTGCCCGTCATCCTCCTGCCGGATCACAAACCGCCCCAGAGGATTGTCAATTATGCGGTATCGACGGGCCCGGATCATCGCTCGTCCTCCTTTCCGGTTCATCCTGTTCCCCCGCCAGTCGCCCTTATGATGCCGAATCGCATCGGCTGGGGACGGGGCCCCTACTCCTGCTGCCGAAGATGCTTCAGCACCCGGCCGTGCTTGATGTAGAGAATGACCGCCAGCAGAATCGTGACCGCCGCGCCGCAGATGTGGATGCCGCGACGGATGTCCATCGCTCCGGCCAGTGTGTCCGGCTGCTTGTGGAACACGATGCAGTCGCCGGCAGGCACCGCCTCGTCGGACAGGTAATTGGTGTTGACCGCGCGCAGCTCGTAACTGCCGGCTTCGGGCAGGTTCAGCTCCCACAACGCCCGGCCGGACTGCCCGCCGAGCATCAGGCGGTAGCTGATGTCCTCGGCGAGGGGAAAGGCCGGGAAGCGGTTGCGCTGCACGTCCTCCTCTTCGGACGGGCGTCCCTCCGCTTGAGAAAGCGGCACAAAGACCTCCCGCGGAATGTTGGCGGTCAGCACCACCCCGCCATCCGGAACGGTCTGAGACGACTCGTAATAGACCAGGCTCTTGCCTGCCTGAAGGTCAAGCGTGCACCAGTCATCCAGGCGCATGCGCAGGCCCGTGCCCGCCCAGCGATGCATCCACATCTCACCCAAACCCAGCGTCGCCAGCGCACCGGCCACCACCACCACCAGCGCCAGCAAGTTCCAGATCGTGATGGATCGCCCGCCTGCCATGATTCCTGCTCCCGTATCACCCGGCTCGGCAGAGTCTAACCGATTCCGTGCCGGCTTTGGGCAGCTAGCGCGGTTTGCCCGCCCACTTCAAATCGATCACCAGGGGCATGTGATCCGAAGCCCGCGGGCTGTCATCGGCCCTCAGGCCGTGAAGCTCGCGCCAGCGGGCTGCAAGATCCCGCGAATCGAACACGAAGCTCCCCCCCGGCTCAAACGTGGAATCGCTGTAAAGCAGATAATCCAGTCGGCCGGGCGTGAACGGCTCTCCCGCATCCGACCACGTGGCGTTCGTCGAGCGGTCAAGCTGCAGCGGGGCGGAAATCTCAAGGCTCGTCTCATCCAAGTCGATGCCCGCGCCCAGCACGTCAAGCGGATTTCGGATCCCCACGAGATTGAGATCGCCCGCGACCACGATCCCGTCGATCCGCTCGGACACCGTCACCTGCTTTATCGCGCTCTTGATCGCCTCCACTTCGGCCATGCGAATCCGGTCTTCCCGCCCGCCCTTTTTGCCGCAGCATTTCAGATGCACGGAAACCGCCAGCAGGCGCTTCTCGCCGATCTCAACGATCGCCCCCACCGTACGCACCGTCCGGTCCGGCGGATCGGGCATCGTCACCAAGCGCAGCGGCTCGACCTCGCGCAACGGATAGCGACTCCCAATCGCACAGTGGAGATCGCCCCCGGAAGTTCCCGGCCCAAACACCGCGTGCCACCCTTCCCACTTTCCCCCCCACTTCCCCGTCGAAAGTTCCGTTTCGAAAAAGCCGCGAAGCTGGTTGGCAGTCACGCCGTCTACGACTTCCTGCATCAGCACGAGATCGGGCTGAATCGCCCTCAAGGTCGGAACGCACCGATCGCTGCGCAGGAAGAACGCGTTGCGCTTCGCGTTCCAGCACATGATTCGCAGATCGCCGCCCGCCCTCGCCAGTGGATCGGACGATTGCAGCGGCGCCGCGCGCCGCGGGCCGGATCCCAGCGCATAGGTGAATGCGTCCGTCTCATCGACCATTTCCCCGGACACATCGACAGACACCAGCTTGCCGGAGAAGCGCGGCCCGTCGAACAGCACCGGAATGTGCGGCAGCTTCGCGCCGCGCTCCATGCGGAACTCCACGCGCGAAGCGGCGTACGTCGGGGCGAATGAGAAGCCGATGTCGTAGGGGCTGAGCGGCCTTTGCGTCTCATCCATCGAATCAGGCTGGTAGGTTGTGGAGCGCAATCCCACGCCGCGCCCGGGGGAGTCCGGGCGCTCGGGATCGGATGGCGTGAGTTCCACGATCACATCCACCCCCGGAAGACCGTGCTGCTCGCGTCCTGTCGCCGTATCGCCATCGCCGTCCAGCAGCAGCAGCACCGTGCCTTCCAAACCCTGGGCGTTGATCTCGCGGCCGAAGTCGATGAGGAGGTGGACGAAGCGGTCATCATGCGACGCCTTCACGGCCCCGAAATCCACGAACCCCTGCGGGGCGTCGGCCGGGTCGCTCACCAGTGTCGCCGCCCCCGACCAGTCATCGAACGAGCCGTCCAGGACGATCGCCGGCCCGGTCGAAGCGAGAAGGAGGATTGAAGAAAGCGAACAGGCAAATCGACCCATGATGGCAATTCCTGAAATGTGTCAAGCTGCAGATGGTATGGTAATGGCACGGGGGTGGTGCAAACGTGACTGAAAGAAGTACGAAGACCGATCCGATCGAATGCCCCCGCTGCGGCTATGACCAGCGGGGCATTATGGCGACGTGGAAGGACGCCTGCCCCCTGCAGACCACCTGCTCGGAGTGCGGGCTGCGCATCGAATGGCGCGAAGTGCTCAACCCGCTCCTGTCATCGCCGAAATGGTGCGTCGAGACACGCCCGCCGCGCATCGTCACCCCCCGGCGGATCATCGCGACATTCCTGCGCACCTTCTGGCCCTGGGCGTTCTGGTCGCGTCTGCGGATGGAGCATCCTGTCCAAGATCGACGCATTGCGGCTTATCTCGTAGTTCTGTACGTGTTTCTCTATCTCGCGTTTGCCGTCGCCAACGGGGCGGTCGCCATGCGCTCATGGCAATCAACGCTGACCTCCATCAACCAGCGCCGCAATCCCCCGACCACCGCGGGAACCCCGCCGCTTACCATCGGCATCCACGCCGCACTGCTGCCGTTCTCCAATAAGTCCGCCGGCTCCGTGGTCGTGTTCCGAACCACGCTCAACGCGCCCACTCCGCTGGAGATGCAGGATTATTGCTGGTCCGCCTTCCACAAGGGCATGGCGTGGATGTTGTTCGGGCAGATCACCTGCGGCCTGGCGTTTGCCGCTCTCCCGATCTCCCGGCGTCGAGCGAAGGTCAGATGGCGGCATGTCTTCCGCGTGACCGCCTACGGCCTGGCCCTAGTGCTGCCCGCCGCCTTCCTGGGAATACTCGATCGCGGTCTGAACTCGCCCTATTGGGCGACACCTGACTCCATGGGTGAGATTGCGATCATCATGAACCGGATCGCCTCGGCACTGCTCCCGCTCATGGTCTTCCTGTGGTGGCTGATCGCGATCCGCCGCTATCTGAGAATGGAGCACGCCTGGGCGGTGAGTCTGTCGGTGCTGTTTATCGGCGCGCTCGCTCCGCTGGCTCTGGTGGGGATGCTGTACCTGCTCTCCTGGATAGATCGGCCTTTCTGATCGGCCCCGCACCGGACCGTGGAATCGCAGTCGCGATGAGCAACATTGAGGAGTCAACCAGCCCAGTCCGCCCCATCCGCTGCCCCCGCTGCGGCTACGACCAGCGCGGCATAGTGGCGACGTGGAAGGACTCCTGCCCGCTGGAAGGGACCTGCTCGGAGTGCGGGCTGATCATCAACTGGTCGGAGGTCCTTCAGCCGGAGAAGTACGAGCCGCTGTGGTGCGTGGAGTTCGCCCGCGGGCGGGCGAGATTGCCCAACGCGGCGCTGAGGACGTATCTGCGGTCGTTCCGGCCCTGGCGGTTCTGGTCGCAATTGAAGATGGCATCCCTCATCCGGTGGCGACGTCTGACGACATATCTGCTGCTGTTGCTGTTACCGCTTGCCGCCGGCTACGTCCTGCTCCAAACGACGGCGGCGGTCTGCACGCGACTGGAATGGGAGCAGGTAATGGCGGACGAGCAGCAGTCAGCTACCCGGTGGGTCACGATAGTGCAACAGAAGATCGACGCAGGCGAGCCTTTCTATACCACTCCGGCTGACATGCAGCCACTCCGCCAACGGATGCAGGCCATGCAACAGCTGGCGCTGAACGGCGCGACGATCCGGCATTCATACGCAGCCGCCATCTTCGAGGCGGTTTTCCTGCCCCTCCGAAGGACATCCAAGGGCGTCATAACCAATCCCGCCGCGGTCATCCCTTACAGCTACACTCCCCCCGCCGATCTGCACCAACACCTTGACAGCGATCGCGTTGAATCGGCAAAACGATGGGGGGCAATCGTTCTCTGGCCGTTGATCATGTTACCGCTGTGCTTTGTACTGCTGCCGATCTCCCGACGGCGGGCGAAGGTGCGCTGGAGTCACATCTGGCGGGTCGGTGCTTACGGTCTTTTCCTCCCCGTGACCGCTGGCACCATCATGATATTGACCTTCGCGCTGGAGCACGTCGCCAAGGGCGTGGTTGAGCTTATGGCCCCGCTGATCGATCTACTTGGCTGGATCACCTTGATCGGCCTGGTCATCTGGTGGGCGGTGGCGATCGGCCGCTATCTCCGCATGCCGCATTCATGGGCGGTGTCGATCATCCTTTCCGCGATGTCGTTGCTCCTGCTGATGGCCTGGGCGTTCCTCGGCGGATTCCTGTTCTGAGGACTTGGGTCCAGCGACCCCGATCTCGCCCTTCGATACGCTTGGTGCGTGATGGCAGGAACTCAGATGTGATGAACGGCAGATGGTATGGTAATGGCACGGGGTGGTGCAGACGTGACCAAAGACCGTGACAAGACCGATCGGACTGAATGCCCCCGCTGCGGTTACGACCAGCGCGGAATCGTGGCGACATGGGAGACCTCCTGCCCGCTGGAAGGAACCTGCTCGGAGTGCGGGCTTTGCTTCAACTGGTCGGAGGTGCTCTGCCCGGACAAATACGATCCTGCCTGGTGCGTGGAGTTCGTACCTTCAATCAAGCAAGTCCCCGCCGCAACTATCCAAACCTGGGCACGCTCATTCTGGCCCTGGCGGTTCTGGAGCCGGCTGAAGATGACCTCGCGCATTCGCTGGAGGCGTCTGGCCGCGTACCTCCTGCTCCTCCTGATCCTGCCGAACCTCTTAGCATATCTGGCGGTTCAGACAACGGCGGCAGTGCGAGTGCGGATCATGCAGGAGCAGGACCTGCAGGAGATGCAAGCAAGGATGCAATCTTCACTGCCCATTGCGAAGCAGAGGCTTGAAGAAGTCGAAGCGGAACTGAAGAAGATCCAGAGCATCCCGCTGGCCGAGCGTGACTCGGCGGAGATCGAGTTAAATCCTGACTTGTATTCGTTCCCGCCGCCCGGCCCAGATGACACCGAGGCCTATTTGATCCAATACAGGCAGCAAATGGCCAATTCAATCCAGCGATGGGAGCAGGCCCTGCAGGCCAATACCGCCGTCGGTATCTCCTACCCCAGCGCGATATGGGAGGCGGTCGCCAGACCGTTCTCAGCGAACTCACAAGCGACTGTGAGCGGTCCCTTCGGAGCCACCGCATACATTGCACCCCACTATCTGCACGTTCTGATCGCCGAGAGGACGACGGGCTCCCTACGAGGATCAGACCTGACGTTCCACCTGGTCCGCAGCGTCCTGATCCTGGCAACGGGGTTGTGGATCCTGCTCTTCCTTCCCTTGAGCTTTATTCTGCTGCCGGCTTCGCGACGAAAGGCCAAGGTACGCTGGCGCCACATCTGGCGGGTTGGCGCATACAGCCTGTTCATTCCGCTGACCTGCGCGCCCGTGGCCGGGCTTTGCGTCGCCATCGGCTACGCTGTCCCCTCCCGCCTGGCGTCCATGCTGTTTCTCGTGGAGGCGATGCTGGCCGTACCGATGATGATCGCGATCGTCCTCTGGTGGGCGGTGGCGATCAAGCGCTATCTGCAAATGCCGCACGGAGCGGTTGTGGCCGTGCTGCTGTCGATCCTGTCCGTGCTGGTTCCGTTCGTCGTCCTGACCTTCCTCCGCAACGCTTTCTAGCAGTCCCGCGATGCCCTTCGAATCCCATCCAATTGGCCCTTGCGGGCGTCTGAAGAAGCGCTAACATACCCCACTATGACTACCGCAACATCCACAAATCTGATCCCCGAAACGTTGGACCCCATCGCCAGGAACTTCCTCGAACTGCTCTGGAAGCGGGACCCGGAGGCGGCTTCCATCTTCGCCGACGAGGCCGAGCGCCAGGCCACCACGCTGGAAATGATCGCCTCGGAAAACCACTGCACTCCCACCGTGATGCACGCGATGGGAACGTGGATGACCGACAAGTACGCCGAGGGCTACCCCCGGAAAAGGTACTACTCCGGCTGCGTCAACTACGACCGGGCCGAGCAGTTGGCCATCGACCGGGCCTGCGAGCTATTCGGCTGCAAGTACGCCAACGTTCAGCCACACTCTGGGGCCAACGCGAACCTGGCGGTCTATTTCGCCCTCCTCCAGCCGGGCGACACCTTCATGAGCGTGGTGCTCTCCGACGGCGGGCACCTCACGCACGGCTCGCCGGTGGCGCTGCCGGGCAAGTGGCTCAATCCCGTGCATTACCCGCTGGTATATGACGAATTGCGGGATGATTACGGGTTCATCGACTACGACGCGGTGGCGAAGATGGCCGCCGAGCACAAGCCCAAGATCATTCTCTGCGGCTACTCGGCATATCCGCGGATCATCGACTTCGCGAAGTTCCGCGAGATCGCCGACTCGATCGATGCGCTCATGGTCGCGGACATCGCCCACATCGCGGGTCTCGTGGCCGGCGGGGCGCATCCCTCGCCCTTCCCTCACGCTCACATCGTGACCACCACCACGCACAAAACTCTGCGCGGGCCCCGCGGCGGGCTGATCCTGACCAACGACGAGGAGCTTTCCAAGGCAATCAACAAGGCTGTCTTCCCCGGCACGCAGGGCGGGCCGCTGATGCACATGGTCGCGGCCAAGGCCGTCGCTTTTGCCGAGGCAATGCAACCGGATTTCAAGCAGTACGCGAAGCAAGTGGTCGCCAACGCCAAGGTGCTGGCGGCCGAGTTCATGGACCGCGGCTATCACCTCGTATCACGCGGCACCGACAACCACCTCATGCTCATGGATCTCCGCAAGTTCGATCCGGAACTTACGGGCAAGCAGGCGGCGATCTGGCTGGAAGATTCCGGCATCATCTGCAACAAGAACACCGTCGCCCAGGAGGAGCGCTCCCCCTTCCAGACCAGCGGCCTGCGCTTCGGCACCCCCGCCCTCACCACCCGCGGCTTCAAGGAAAAGGACATGCACGGCGTGGCCGAGCTGATCGACCGCGTGCTGAAGGCCAAGGGCGACGAGGCGGTGATCAAGCAGGTGCGCGGGGAAGTCCGCGAGCTGTGCAAGGGGTTTCCCCTGCCGCATTGATCCACCCACAAAGCGAAATACGCGCATAACACAGTCAACGAACGGTCACGCAGCCCCGGGCAAGCCTGGGGCTGTATATTTGCGCACGGAGGACTAATCCGGATGAGGATCAGAGACGATCGCGGCCGGTTGATCGATACAGTTCGAGACTCCCACTCGGCGACACCGGAGGCCCGCGCGGCGGTCCAGCGCCGGCTCAGGCAACACAACATCAGGCCGCCCCGTGCAGCCCACCTGATCGCGGTCTATGTCCCGCTGGTGATCATCGTCGGATTGATCATGATCGGCTTTGGCTACAGCGGACGGTACGCGGAGTTCGTGGCGATCCCGCTCATCCTGGCGTTCATCATCGCCGTCTCCTAGTACCGCCGCCGCAAGCACTTCCGCACGACCATGAAGATGACGGCCATCTGCCCGGCCTGCGGGTACGAGCTGCGCGGCTTGCCGGTGGAATCTGACGATTGCACTGTCTGCCCGGAATGCAGTGCGGCTTGGAAACTGGAAGCCGAGTCACTTGACGATTTCTCGTGAGACCACCGCCGCAAACCTCGCTCCGACAGACTGTTACATAGCAGGCGATGACTGGCGAGTCTCCCGGGATTGGGATGCCGCAGGAAGCGCGGTACACTGCCCCTCGAAGGGTCGGCTGTTCAGCCGAGCCGACTCGGAAAGGGACTGTCGGGTCAAATTCGACTGAAGGGGAAGACGTCATTCACCAGCACCAGCGGTGATGCAGGCATTCTGGCTGTCTGCGCAGCACGGGCGAGGGAGGTCAAACAAGGCCCGATACGTGGCCTCGGAGACGCACGAGCAAACGAACCATCTGCACCATCATATGCCAGTGGAGGATCGATCATGAGCGAATTGCGCGAAGGAGATCTGCTGTTCAAGTGGGTTAAGTCACCCGGTTCGAAAGTACAGGGGATCAAGAATCGGTGGTGCTACATCGATAAGTATCTGAAGAACATCCTGGTTCAAAAGGGAATCTCAGAAGGCCAGGCAAGGGCGACCAGGCGATTGCTTCAACGTGCCAAGAGCCAGGGAACGGAGACCGCCGGGCAGCACAGACCCAAACTGATGAAGTGGAGCGACAATCACGTACTTCACGTGGGAATCTGCGACGCCTGGGGGAAAGGGAATCAGGTCATGGAGGTCCAGTCCAAAGGCCTGATTCGGTCCAGCGTGAAGTCCGCGAATCAGCGCGGTGACAAGCTGGATATCGTCGTGCGGTTCGATGAAGGGGATCGGGAGAAGATCTGCCGAGCGCTGAGGATGATTCCCCAGATAAAATACGATTACCCGCAGGAAGTGATCGGGATCAACCCTCTGGCGTGGAATCCGAAGAAGACGTCATTGTTGGCGCATTCGACCGGGGCGTGGTACGCGCGCGGGGAGATGACGAAGACGCCTGCGAGAGAGACGACTAAGAACCTCCCCCTGATTGGGAAGAGAGACTGCGACAGCAGACTTATGGAGTGGTTCCGGGAACTGAGGCTTTACGGCAGGCATGAGGTGGACCTGAACAGGGAACTGAACCAGGAACTCGGGCTGGCGATTCGGCCGTTCGTGTGCTCACATGCAGTCTTCGCCATCCTGCACGAGGCGGCCTTCACGAACAGCTTCGCGTCCACGCTCCTGGACTGGACTCAATGCGCCCTGAGTCCGGCCCAGTTGTTCAGGCAGTTCATGGAAAGAAAGGGAGTGTTCAGGTTTCTCAACTCGGCTGAACTCTGGGGCGTTGCGTACCTGGGAGAGTTCCAGGACGAAGACACCGCCGAGCTGATATACATGCTCCACGATATCACCGAGCCTGCCTAGAGATCCAACGCAACGAGAATGGGTCTGTCGTGCCCGGCACGGGAAAGGGGAACGGAAGTCCCTGTGGGCGATCCGGGCCTTCCTCGAAGACTCGTCAGGCCCGGCTTGGGGGGGCCGTGAATGCGCAACGCAAGGCGCGGACGGCGCTTCAATCATCAAACCCGTCGTCTTCCGCCGGCGGCGGCGACCAGCCGTCCTTCAGCGCATCGGCCATCACCTGGTCGATCCGCCGGGTCACGGCGCCCCCCCCACCGGCGCCTCCACTCAAGCCCCCGCCGCGCTCAGTCTCCACGACCGGCGGCTCCTCCACCTGCGGATAGAGCGCCCGGCTTTCCTCCAGCAGGCGAGTCAGCGGCCCGATCTGGCGCTTGCTCGTGATCTCCGCATGGACCCAGCCGGAGGGTGCGAGGGTCCGGAAGGAGTGCGGTTCGAGCCATGCGTACTTGTCGATGGCCCAAGCCGCCCGCTCGGGAGGAAGCTTGAAGCTCACGCCGACCCAGTCTGCTTCGGTCTCTGTACTGACGAATGCCAGGAGCTTGGGCTTTCGGCGGTTGCCGCCGGGGCCGGGCAGCTTGAATGCCCGCCCGCCCCACTGGGCGGCGGAGAAGACGCCGGGCAGGCCGCCCAGAAAGCCCCCCATCTCGCTCAGCAGGTTGTTGACGCGGTCGCTCATGCAGGAGCATTCAATACCGCCGCCGCACCCGGTTCAAGCTCGATCTGGACGTGCGGCAAGTGGGAGGCGGGGATTCCTTGACGCTGTGGGGCCGGCCCCTAGAATGTGGGCCTTCCCCGTCATTGGGGGCCGTCGGTGACTCGATCCGGCCGGATCCTGGCGCCGCATGGGGCGTGCCGTCGCGGCGACGCACGTTCCCGCCCCAGGGGTTTTGAGCCGCGGATGAGGTTTCAGCGAATGCTGGACACCGAACCGCGACTGCGGAGGGCGTCCCGGGACGGTCCCGGACGCCTGGTTCCCGGTTTCGGACGGGGCCTCGAGCCCCGCGGAGGTTCGGTAGTTCGGGTTCGCCGGTCGATCAGAAATTCATTATTCTGCTCGTCTCGTGGCCCGTGGTGTAATCGGTAACACACCTGGTTTTGGTCCAGGCATTCCAAGTTCAAGTCTTGGCGGGCCAGTTTTCTGAGCCATCGACCCATCCGTGTCGGCGTCAGAACCGCTCGGCAGCCGCCGCCTGTAAGGCAGCAGATACGTGAGCCGCAGCTCGACACAATCACCCCCCCCACTTCACCCCCACACGGGACGACCGCTCGCGGCGATCATTCTGGCCGCGGGCAAGGGCGTGCGGATGAACAGCGATCTGCCCAAGGTGGTTCACGAGGTCGCGGGCCGGCCGATCGTGTGGTGGGTGGTGGATGCGGTTCGCAAGGCCGGGGCGAACCCCATCGTGCTGGTGGTGGGTCACGGCGGCGAGCACGTGCGGGCCATCTTCGAAGACGACGAT
Organism: Phycisphaerales bacterium; assembly: GCA_020345805.1. Taxonomy (GTDB): domain Bacteria; phylum Planctomycetota; class Phycisphaerae; order Phycisphaerales; family SM1A02. Next base: position 1,685,438 of record CP070772.1, read on the forward strand.
GACGACATCCGCTATGTGCTTCAGGACCGGCAACTCGGCACCGGCCACGCCACGCTTTGCGCGCAGGAGGCGCTGGCTGAGTTTGAAGGTGATGTGCTGGTGCTGGCCGGCGACGGACCGCTCATCCGGCCCAAGACCATTGAGGTAATGCACGAAGCGCAGCGGGCCGCCCGCGCCGCCGCCACGCTCGCGACCTCCGTCATCGAGGATCCGACGGGATACGGCCGGGTGATCCGCGGCTCCGACGGGCGCTTTCAGGAGATTGTTGAGCACAAGAACGCCACGCCCGAGCAGCGGGCTATTCACGAGATATACCCCAGCTACGCCTGCTTTGACGCAAACCGGCTGTTTGCGATGCTCCGCCAACTGGAGCCCAACGAGCTCGCCGGCGAGTATTACCTGACCGACATTCCCGCCCTGCTGCGGGACGGAGGCGAGGTGGTGGAGCTGGTTGACGCCGTCCCCCCCGAGGACGTGCTCTCGATCAACACCCCCCAGCAGCTCGCCGAGGTTGATGCGATTCTGACCGCACGGAGAGAAACGGCACAGATGGAGAAAAGCCCATGACTGCCGCCGACCGCGATCATCTGAAGATCTTCACCGGTCGCTACGGACGGGAAGTGGCCCAGGCGATGTGCGAGCATCTGGATCTGCCCCTGGGCGCATCCGACGTGGAGCCGTTCCCGGACGGCGAGATCATCATGAAGGTGAACGAGGACGTAAGGGGGCGGGACTGCTTCGTGGTCCAGTCCACCTGCGAGCCGGTCAACGAAAGCCTGATGGAGCTTCTGATTTCCATCGACTGCCTGCGTCGAGCCTCGGCCAAGAGGATCACCGCGGTGATCCCCTACTTTGGTTATGCCCGGCAGGATCGCAAGGACGAGGGTCGGACCCCGATCACCGCCAAGCTGGTGGCCAACCTGATCACTGCCGCCGGCGCTGATCGCGTGCTGTGCATGGACCTGCACGCGCCCCAGATCCAGGGGTTCTTCGACATCCCGGTGGATCATCTCTCCGCCACGCCGGTCTTCATCGAGTATCTCAACGGCATCCGCGACGAGCTGGGGGACCTGGTCCTCGTCTCGCCGGACGTGGGCAATGTCAAAGCGGCCAACGCTTACGCCGACATGCTCAACGCGGACCTGGCCATCATCGACAAGCGCCGGGAATCAGGCTCGGAGGTGGTGTCCCGCAACGTCATCGGCGACGTGCGGGGCCGAACCGTGCTCATGGTCGATGACATGATTTCCACCGCCGGAACAATCTGCAACGCCGCCCAGTTTGTCATGGACCACGGCGCAAGAGACGTGATCGCGGCGGCCACCCATGCGGTGATGGTCGGTATGGCCCTGCAGCGACTAAGCGAGGCCCCCATCAGCCGCATCATCGTCACCGACACCATCCCCAACGGCGGGCGGCTGAAGCCCATTGAGCCGGTATTGCAGCGTCTTACCGTGGCCAGGCTTCTGGGGGAGGCGGTGTTTCGCATTCACCACGACATGTCGATCTCCGCCCTCTTTCGCCAAGGCGCGGGCGGGCGACGATAGGCACGATAAACCCCAAAGAAGAAACGACGACCGAGTCGTCTCCGCGAGGACTGATCGATGCAACAAAAGACTCCAACCATTGCCGTTCTGCCCAGAGAGCGCACCGGTACGCGCTACGCCCGGCGGCTCAGGAAAGAAGGCCGCCTCCCCGCGGTGATCTACGGCCACAAGATCCAGCCGCTTCACGTGAGCGTGGACGAGGAGGAAATCCTGGCCCACCTCCATCACGGCGCACACGTCATGAAGCTGAAGATCAAGGGTGGCAAGATGGAGACCTGCCTGGTCAAAGAACTGCAGTTCGGCTACCTCGGCGACAACGTGGTGCACATCGACTTTGCCCGGGTGAATCTTGACGAAGAGGTCACCGTGCACGTTCACCTCAGCTTCGTGGGTGAGTCCGCCTCCGCGGCCAAGGCCGGGGCGATCCTCAAGCATGTTATGACCGAGCTGGAGGTCGTGTGCCGGGTCAGCGAAATCCCGGAAGAGATCAAGGTTGATCAGTCCAACATGGAGACCGTGCTCACCGTCGGCGATGTCGTGCTCCCGCCCGGCATCCGCACGAACGTTGATCCCGCCACGCCGGTGGCCACCATCACCTTCGTCCACCGGGAAGAAGTCACGGCCGGCGAAGAGGTCGAGGTCACGGAGGTCGAGACCGAGCCGGAGGTCATCTCCGATGTCAAGGCCGAGGAGGAACCCCCCTCGGAGGACGAGGAGCAGGAATGAAGCTGATCGTGGGACTTGGCAATCCCGGTACCGCCTACCGCGACACCCGGCATAACGTCGGGTTCGAGGTGCTGGACCGTCTCGCCAGGCGCTGCGCGCCCGGCGCGGTCGCCCGGGCCAAGTTCCACGCCGCGCTCGTTGAGGGCCACATCGGCACCGAGCGGGCGCTCCTGCTCAAACCCACCACCTTCATGAACCGCTCCGGGCTGGCCGTCTCGGAAGCAGTCCGCTTTTACAAGCTGCCGCCCGAAAACGATCTGCTGGTCATCGTCGACGACGTCGCCTTGACCTGCGGGCTCATTCGGGTTCGCGCCGGTGGTTCGGCGGGCGGTCACAACGGCCTTACGGATATCGAGCAGAAGCTCGGGAGCGGCGATTACGCCCGCCTCCGCATCGGCATCGACCCACCCGGCCAGATCCCCCAGAAGAATTACGTCCTCGGCCGATTCCGGCCCGATCAGCTCGAGCTGGTCGAGCCGGCCCTCGAGGACGCCGTCGCCGCCGCCTGCTGCTGGGCGACGCACGGCCCCATGGAAGCCATGAATCGATTCAACCGTAGAAACATCGCGTAAGCAACATACAAGAGGTTCCGTATGTCGACCGAACGCATTCATCCTTACGAAGGCCTGTTCCTCTTCCCCCAAGCCGCCATGTCCAACCTGCAGGGGGCGGTAGACCACATCAAAATGCTCCTGGACCGCGCCGGAGCGGAGCTCATCAGCCTGCGCAAGTGGGAGGAGCGTCGCCTCGCCTACGAAGTCAAGGGCAACAAGCGCGGCGTGTACTTTATGGTTTATTTCAAAGCCGCCGCTTCCAGGATGACCGCCCTGGACCGCGACTGCAATCTCTCCGAGGAGCTGCTCCGGGTCATGATCACCCGGGCCGATCATCTTCCTCTGGAACAGATGGAAGCCGCCGACGGTCAGACCGAACTGGCCGATGAGATCCGGCTCCGCGCCGAGAGGGCGGAAACGGCGGCCGAGGAGGAGGTGACGGCCCCGGCCGTGGAGGAGCCCGAACCGGCTGAAGCCCCCGTTGACGAAGCGCTCGAGATCGAGGAGCCTGACCCGGAGGTCGCCGCGGCGACGGCCGAGATCGCTGACGACAGCGATGAAGACATCCCCGTCTGAGCCGCCCCGCCGCATCTCGTTCGGGCCCCCGCCCGCCCCGGGCGACGCCGCGCTCCGAAGCCGCTATCCTGCTTATCCGCACTCGGACAGATTGGGAGAGGTAACATGGCTAACTACAACAAAGTGCTGCTCATAGGCAATCTGACCCGTGACGTCGAGCTGAAGTACACGCCCGCCAACCAGGCCGTCGCCAATATCGGACTGGCCGTTAACCGCCGCTATAAAACCGCTGAGGGCGAGCAGCGCGAGGAAACCACCTTCGTGGACTGCGAGGCCTGGGGGCGCACCGCCGAGGTCATGAACCAGTATCTCGCCAAGGGCCGCCCCGTGTTCATCGAGGGTCGCCTCAAGCTGGATACCTGGACGGACAAGGACGGTGGCAAACGCTCCAAGCATCGCGTGGTGGTGGAGAACTTCCAGTTCATCGATTCCCGCGGCGGCGGGGAATCCTCCCCGCCCGCCGGATCCGCAGCCCATGGGGCAGCCGGTGCCTCCGGGGGCGGCCATCAACACGATCCCATTCCCGAGGATGACATCCCGTTCTGATCCGACCCCCACGACCCGCCGTACCACACGGCGGATCGCGTCGGAACTCACACACCGCTGGGGCGCTTCCGGCGCTCCTAACTTCCAACCTTCCAAGGAGAGGACAGCGAATCATGCCCGCCAAGAACATCGAACTGCTTCTACTGAAGACTATCGAAGATCTCGGTATTGTCGGCGACATCGTCAAAGTCAAGCCCGGCCACGCCCGCAACTACCTGCTCCCCCAGCGACTCGCCGAGTTCCCTACTCCCTCACGGATCGAGGCCCTCAAGGCCGAACGCGCCAAGGCCGAGGCCGAGCTCGCACATCTCCGTTCCGTCCGAGCCGAGCTTCTGGAACGCATGAGCGGCGTTTCCGTCACTCTCGTCAGAAGCTGCAACGCCAAGGGCCATCTCTACGGGTCCGTTACCCAGCGCGACATCGCCGACGCACTCATTGCCGACGGCTACGGCGTAGATGCCCGCAACATTCGACTCAGTCAGGCCATCCGGCACATCGGACCCTACGAAGTCCCCATCCAGTTCGACAAGGACCTGCGCACCGACATCACGGTCCTTGTCGAGCCCGATCAGCCGCTGGAAGAGCGTGAGGAGATGGAGTTCGACGACGAGGGCAATTTGATCGAAAAGCCCGAGCCCGGCGAGGAGAGAAAGGGCCGCCGGCACCGAAGGGGAAGGCACCGAAGGCACGAAGAAAGGTCCGAGCACGGCTCCGAAGACGCCACCTCCAAAGAGCCCGCGGAAAAATCAACAGAGAAGCCCGCCGACACCTCCGCTTGAGATCGGTTTCTCGGGTTTTCAATCTCACGCCAACCCCGAGCGCCCGGCTCATTCGAGCCGGGCGTTGTCAGTTGCAGACACTGCCGTCGCCGATGAGGTTGGGGGCTTCTGCGCTACAGGATTCGCTGCGCGCGGGGATATGAACCCAGTACCTTCAGCGATACGCAGTGACTTCGGGCCCCCACGATCACCGCGGCCATCGAAGGATCATTACGGTGCGCTTCGCAGTCTATGAAGAACATGTATTCCCAGTTGGTGCGACCGCTGGGGCGCTTGTCGATGTGGCTGAGATTTATGTTCGCGTCTCGGAACACTCCCAGCACATCCACCAGAGCACCGGGCTTGTGGGCGGTCACGAACATGATGCTCGTTTTGTCATCGCCGGTTGGCTTGGCTGATTCTTTCGCGATGATGAGGAAGCGGGTAATGTTGTTGGGCTTGTCCTCGATATGCTCGAACAGCGGCTTCACGCCGTAAATCTCCCCGGCCAGATAAGATCCGATCGCCGCGGCGTTGGGTTCGTCGGCGGCGTGTTGAACCGCCCGGGAGGAACTTGCCGTCGGCACTCGCTCGGCCTCCGGATAATGCATCGACAGCCAGCGCCGGCACTGGCTGAAGACCTGCGGCTTGGAGTAGATTCGCGTTATCTCGTTGCCCGGACAGTTCGCCAGAAGGTTCTGCCTTACTTCGATAAGAGCCTCGGCGCAGATGGCGACATCATGTTCCTGGAATGCGTCGAGCGTGTCGGTTATGCCGCCGCCGATGGAGTTCTCGTACGGCACCAGGCCGTAGTTGCAGCGGCCTGCGCCGACTTCCTCGAACACGTGATCAATCTCGTGCAGGTCATCCAGTTCAACCGAGGAACCGAAGTGGCGAACGGCGGCAACGTGGCTGAAGGATCCGGGTGGACCGAGATACCCGACCCGCAGCGGCATTTCCAGCATGAAACCACCCGACATCAGCTCCCGATAAACCGCCTCGATCGTGCGGTCCGGCAGTGGGCCCGGATTCATCGCAAGAGCCCTCTCCAGCACTTCCCGCTCACGATGAGGCGCATAGACGGGGGAGCCGCTGACCCTCTTGTTCTTGCCGATCTCCGCGACGACCCGCGCGCGTTCACTCAACGTCTCTACGAGCCTGCGGTCGATGTCGTCGATACGCTCGCGCAGCGAGCTCAGGATTCCCTCACCGCCCTCGGCGGGATCGGGCGGGGTATCAGAATGTGCGTGTCGGGTTTGGTCGTCAGACATGTCGGACCCTCGGACGGCAAGGTAGCACCTCACATCGGCAGCGAAGCCGCAACACTTTGAATCCATCGTGAGGGAGAAGCAATAATCGCCACGGGGATCGAACGTAGAGGCCACCACGCGTGAGATGCACGACCCAGCCCGGAATCTCCCCCCTCAACCGATCTCACAACGGGGAGGCAACACGACTTCATTCCCCTCGGGACCGCCGGCCCCGCTCCCCGCCTACTCCAGCGACCGGCCTCGCCTCGACACGTAGTGCAGATCCAGGTAGCGGGCCACGTAGTCCAGAATGCTCAAGGCTTCCGGGATCTCCGGGTTGCTCGTGGGACCCATGGGGTCGAACCGCATCCCGCGGAACCGGTCCACCGCGTCCTGCGTGCTCAGGCCGTACTGAAGCGAGAGGCTGAAGGCCCGGCAGAAACCCTGGATCAGACCTGACAGCGTCGAGCCTTCCTTGCTCATCTTGATGAAGATCTCCCCCGGCGAGCCGTCCTCGAACAGGCCGATGGTCAGATAGCCCTCATGCCCGGCGATGGCGAACTTGTGCGTCACCGATCGGCGCGTCGTCGGCAGGGCCTGTCGTTTGTTGGCAATGACCATCCATCCACCCGTCTTCGGAGCCAAAACGGCATTCTACCCGATCCGGCCCCGGACGCGCCGCCGTATCAGGCCTTTCACCTCAGAACAGATGCATCGTCATCCCGGCCCGGTCATCTCCACAAACGCCCCGGCCCCATCCATCAGCCTACAGACGATCAGGGCCGCGGCGCCGAGTAGGACGATCGCGCCTGCGATGCGCCGCCAGGACTCCGGCGTCCGCGCCGCTGCCGCCGCGAGCCCGCCCAGCATCAGCAGCAGCGTTCCCTCTACCGCGAACGTCCCGAATCCGTAGGCCACACTGGCGATGGGTGGACGCGGCCAGCGGTGCTCGCTCATCATCCATCCATCTGCGACGATGTGATAGACCTCCGGCACGAGCGCGCACAGCGAGATCAGCCCCATCCCGAAGAGAACGCCGTACGTCGCGGCCCAGCCCCCCAGCCGCACGCAAGCTCCGCCACCCGCGGTCCGCGCCGCCAAGGCGAGGACCACCGTGGCATAGGCCAGGCTCACGGCGGCAACCCACGGCCGGATCTCGATATCCGAATACAGCGCCACACACCCCTGTCCCGCGGCGCAAAGAACCGCCAGCACCAGTGCCCAGCCCGTCCGGACCGTTGCGCCGTCCGCGGTCTCATGCTCCGGTCCCGCCCCAGGTGTGTTCATCCACATCAGTACCGCGGCGGCGGCGAAGGTGCACTGGCCCGTCCACAGCGTCATCTCCCCCGCCGCGCTCTGCAGCAGCAGGATCAGCCCCGCCCCGGTCCAGGCGGCGATGGCCGGCGCCTTCGGCTGACGGTTCTTCCCACAGTCCAGGCCCGTGATTCCCGCGATCCCCAACGCCAGCAGGCCGCAGGCGACCGGGCCCCCCGCCAGCGACCATCCCACCCCTGCCACCCGCCCCTCGATCCAGCCCACGTGAAACAGCAAAGGCAGAACAAGGGCGATCGGTCCCCATACATCCAGCACCAGCCCCGCCCCCCCTACGCCCCCCACGCTCCCCAACCCCCGCAACACCCGGCGACGAAACAACTCAATCCCCAGCACCGCGAATATCGCCTGCACCAACAGCGGAATCCAGAGCTCGAACATGGCAGAAGATCCATCCACTGCCGGGGGTGATCGTCACGGCCCGGCGATCGGGTCGCTTCCGCCAAGAGCATACTGCATGACGTTGTTTGGCGCTATTGAGCGGTGACCACATCCCGGGCTTTCCGCCGCAGGCGCCGGCGCAGCACCGCCAGGAGCGAGTCATCTTCCAGATACTGCTTCGGCGGACGGAAATACACGCTGGACAGGCCTGCCGCATCCGGCTGCCCCACCACCCGCAGCGATCCCTTCGCCCCGGCCATCTGTTCCTCCAGGTCGCGCGGCCGGGTGGTCTTGAAGATGATGTCGTTCTCGTGTCGGCTCACGGTGGCGATCCCCAGTTCCGCCGCGGCCAGCCGAATCTCCGCCAGTTCCAGCAGCACTCGCCCGCTGCGGGGCAGGTCGCCGTAGGCGCTGACGAGATTGCGCTCGATTCTTCCCAGCTCCTCGAAATCGTTGGACGCGCTTATCCGCCGGTACGCGTCCATGCGGCGCGCGTCGGAGGGGATGTATCCCTTGGGAAGCGAGCCCTCCACTCCGATGTCGATCGTGGTATCCACCGCCCGGATGGTCTTCTGCTTCTTCAGGGCCCGCACCGCCTGCTCCAGCAGTTGGCAGTACATCTCGTAACCGACCGCAGCAATGTGCCCCGATTGCTCGGCCCCCAACAGATTACCCGCGCCTCGGATCTCCAGGTCCCGCAGGGCGATCTTGAACCCCGCCCCCAGCATGGAGAAGCTCTCCAGCGCCCGCATTCGCTTCAATGCCACCTCGCTGATCACGCGATCCGTCGGCAGAAGCAGATAGCAGTATGCCCGGTGCTTGTAGCGCCCCACCCGCCCGCGAAGCTGGTGAAGTTCCGACAGGCCGAACCGCTGGGCATCGTTGACGAAGATGGTGTTGGCGGTGGGGATGTCGATGCCCGACTCGATGATCGTGGTGCAGACGAGGATGTCCGCATCGCGTCTGAGGAACTTGAGCATCACCGCTTCAAGCTGCCTCGAGGGCATCTGGCCGTGACCTACGATCACCCTCGCATTCGGGGCCAGACGCTGGATATCGTCCGCCACGGACTGGATGTTATACACACGGTTGTGCAGGAAGAATATCTGGCCTTCCCGCGCCAGCTCCCGCTCGATCGCCCGCTTGATCCTTCGGCTGTCGTAACCCAGCACCTCGGTAACGATCGCCCGCCGGTCCAGAGGGGCGGTGGTCAGCGAGCTGATGTCTCGCAGCCCCAGCAGCGCCATGTGCAGTGTGCGCGGGATGGGCGTGGCGCTCAATGTCATGACGTCGGCGGTCGCCCGGAACTCCAGCAGCCGCTGCTTGTGCTCGACCCCGAAACGCTGCTCTTCGTCGATGACGACCAATCCAAGATCCGCGAACTTGACATCCCCGCTGAGCAGCCGGTGGGTGCCAATGATTATGTCAAGCTGGCCCTTCAACAGTCGTTCCACAAGTTCGTTCTGCTCCTTCTTCGTTTTGAACCGGCTGATGGATTCGATCAGGAACGGATAATCGGCGAAGCGCTCGCGGAAGGTGCGCTCGTGCTGCTCGGCGAGCACGGTGGTGGGCACCAGGACCGCCACCTGCCGGCCGTACTCGACCGCCTTGAACGCGGCGCGGATCGCCACCTCCGTCTTGCCGAAACCCACGTCCCCGCAGATCAGCCGGTCCATGGGCTTGGGATCGGACATGTCCCGCTTGACCGCGACGATGCTCGCGAGCTGGTCCTCCGTCTCCTCGTAAGGGAACTCCGCCTCGAACTCCCGCTGCCAGGCGGTGTCGGCGGGGTAGCGAATGCCCGGCAGGGCCTCCCGCGCGGCCTGAATGCGCAGCATCTCCGAGGCCAGGTCAACCACCGCCTCCGAAACCTTCTCCTTCTGTTTCTTCCACCGCTTTCCCCCGAACGTGGACAGCTCCGGCCGGCCCCTGAACGCGCCGATGTACTTCTGCACCAGTTCGATCTTCGGGGCCGGCACATGCAGCTTCGCACCCCGGGCGAATTCCAGGGTCAGAAACTCCTGCGAGGCCGCCCCGCCCCCGCCGCTCATCGTCCGCAGGCCCAGAAACTTTGCGATCCCGTGATCCCGATGCACCACGTAATCACCCGCCTCCAGGTCGACGAATGTGTCCAGCGCGCGCGCGGTCGCGATGCGCCTGATCCGACGGCGCGTCTGATACCGGTTCAGCAACTCGTGATAGGGCACCAAGGCCAACGGCCTGGCGGCAGCATCACCTTCGCCCCACACGAAACCGCGATGCAGGTAATGCGTGATCACCTCCACCGGCGCATCCGGCGTGTGCTCGGCGAGCAGCTCCCCCATCCGCTGGGCCTCGCCTTGGTTCTGACAGAACACCACGGCATCATGGCCCGCGGCCAGCTCCGCCAGTTCATTCAGCGCGGCGGCAGCGGATTCCGCGAAGCCCGGCAGCCCCCCCACGGGCAGTTCCAGCGCCTCGCCCGCCCCGCTCCCGGCACCGCCCGCGGCCTGCCCGCTCATGAACTGATTGATGTCCACCACCGCGGCGCAGCGCTCACCCAATCGCTTCATCACCGCGCTGCATTCATCCAGGCCCCCCGCCTCCACTGCCCGCTCCATATAGCTCCGCCCCTGCTCGGCCAGCTCGATCAGCTCCGCCAGGACGGCTACGGACTCGGCGGGCAGCATATCTGCCAGGTTCACCGTCCCCTCACCGCTGAGAACGTCCTCGCCCGCCTCACCCACCAGCTCAACCGAATCCAGCCGGCGATCCGAACCCATGGTGTCCAGATCGATCTGGAACAGCCCTTCCACCTCGTCTCCGAAAAGATCGATGCGGACCGGCTCGCCGCCGGGGGGGAAGATGTCGATGATCCCGCCGCGAATCGCGAACTCGCCCGCCGAATCGATCGTCTCCACCCGCTGGCAGCCGGCTTCCGTCAGCCATTGCGCCAACTCGCCGCCGTCCAGCGAATCGCCTTTGCGGATCACCCGCATGATTCGCCCCAGCCGCTGCGCCTGCGGAACGCGCTGCATCATCGCCTGGACCGGGCAGACGAACACCTGCGGCGGTCGCTCCTCCATCAAAAGCCGCACCACGCTCAGCCGCTCGGCCAAGAGTTCGGGGCTTATTGAAGTTTCGCCCGGCAGGACCTCCAGTGCGGGGAACTTCGCCGCCTCTACTCCCAGCGCTTCCAGCTCGTCGATCGCCTCATCCGCCTCATCCAGATGCGCCACCACCAGGATCAGAGGTCGGCCCAGTTGCCGCTGCAGCGCCGCGGTCAGCAGCACGGTCGATGATCCCACCGACCCCCGGGCCGACACCGCGCCGCCTCGCGCAATCAACCCGGCCAACCGCCCCACCACCCCATCATTCGCGATTCTCCTGAGCCAATCCGTGCTCACAGCCGCTCATCCTCCCAGTCTGCGCGCAGACTCAACCGCCCGCCCGCAACTGCGGCCGGCCGTGTCCATCGTCTCGGTTGAGCATCATCCTACCCGATCCGCCGCAACCATGCCCGCGCGCGGTGCCCGCATTCGGTGCCGATCGCACCGTCAATCGAGGTGGAACACCTCCTCCAGCGGGATCATGCCCTCATCGGGCCTGCGGCCGTCGAGCGCTTCGAAGAACGGGGCCATCTCGGCCTGCCACCTGGCATTGATCTCCGTCCCGGCCATGGCGGCCAGCGCGGCGTCGAAGTCATCCGTTTCGAGGTATCCGATGAGCAGCCCATCAGGGCGAAGGAACAACGAGTAGTTCCTCCACCCCGCGCTGCGCAATGCATCCAGCATTTCGGGCCAGACCTCCCGGTGACGAGCTTTGTATTCGTCAAGTCGTTCTTCGCGAACCTTCAGAAGAAACGCCACTCGTTGCATGATGAATCTCCTCGTCGGGTATGCCGGCTGATGTTTCCCGGTCGCTCGCGCCTGCCGCCGGATAGGGGTGCGGCTCCTATCGCGGCTCTGCAACCGCGGACTGCCGGGCAGCCGCAATCGCCGCCAGGGCCGCGGCGTGATCCGCCACCGCGTCCGCCGGCAGTGGATGCGCCTCATCGATGGCCTGCAACTCCGACCTCTTCAAGATATGCACCGGTGCATCGTCGATCGCACGGTCAGCCGTCAACACCGCTTCAAGATCCAGGCCGAGCCGGCGGGCGAGGAATCGGCAGGCGGCGGCGCGCTTGCTCGGGCCGTAGTCGTGCCCCTCCTCGGACAGATGGGTCATCGTGCAGGAATCGGCCGCTCCCAGCGCTTCATATACCGACCGGATATACGGATACTCAACCAGCGGCGTGTTGCGGGTCCAATCCTCACCGCAGGAAACCAGCAGCAGCGGGCGCGGGGCGATGCACGCGGTGATCTCCACGTTGTTGGTCCGATGGTTCGGCCCGGCGTGGACGGGCAGGCCCGATTCGCACGGGCAGCCCCCGAACCAGTGGGCCGAGACCATCACCACCGGCGCCGCCGCGGCCACCCGTTCATCCAGGCAGGCGGCGAGGAACGTCTGCGTCCCCCCGCCGGAATACCCGGTCATGGCGATTCGCGTCTCGTCAACATCGGGCAGCCCGCTTACATAGTCCACCGCGCGAATGGAATTCCAGGTTTGCAGGATGGTCGTATCCGGCACGCCGTGCGGCAGGTAGGTTGTCTCGCCCCAACCCACCATGTCCCAGGCGAGGACCACCGCACCCATCCGGGCCAGCGTCGCGCAGAGGCGCTGATAGTCATGCTGGAACCTCCCCTCGGGATTGTCGTCGCGCCCCCGGAAATGGCCGTGGGGGCAGAGAACGGACGGGTAAGGTCCCTCCCGTCCCAGCGGCTCATAGAAGTTCGCCGCCACGTACACGCCTTCGGCCGTCTCCAGCAGCACGTTGGAGACGGCATAGTCGTCGAACTCCCGCCGGTGGTGAAGCGTCGCTGTCACCGGCGGACGCGGCTCATCCAGATCCAGATTCAGCACCTCGCGCAGGTGAGTCCGTATCAACCCGGCCCGCTCGCGCCAGCCGTCACCGTCCGACCACGTCTCTCCGCAAGCCTGCAGCGCTTCGGCGGCAAGAGTCTCATCTATCTCGTGGCGCGGCGGCCAGCGATCATCACTCACCGCCCGCGGCCCGATGAGCGTCACGGACAGCAAGGCCAGTACGGCGCCATGAGCTGAGTTCATGTGAATCCTCCTTCGGCGGGCAGTCGCCGCCCGAAAAACGCCCGAAAAACGAACCTGTCCCGTTTTAGGGCACCGAAAAACGTACCTGTCCCGTTTTTCGGCCCCGTTTTTCGGCTGTTACCGCTCATCGAACTGCAGAAACTCCACCGGCGCGCTGTCGCTGACGACGAACGCGACCTTTACACCCTGAGATGGGCGGTTCGGGGCGATGAGGATCTCCTTCCCCACCAGTTCCCGATGAAGATCATCGACCTCAAAAGCCACGTGCGGAACAGTCTTCACCAGCTCCGGCAAGGGACAGTCCGGCTCAAACCGCATCCATTCGATGCCGCACTGATTCATGTCGGACGGCCTGACATGCACCATGAATCCCGGCGGGTACTCCTCCCCGTCACGCGGCCCGCTCGTGGGAATGCCCAGATGATGGTACTTAAGCATGAAGATCGCACCTTGTTCAGCCGCCTTCGTCGGCTGATTCAACCACCGCGTACGATCGGATCCGTTCGATCACACTCGGGCCGATCTGTGGAACGCGATCAAGATCCTCCAGGGATGCGAATGTGCCGTGCTCCTGGCGATCGGCGACGATGCGCTCGGCCAGCCCAGGCCCGATGGCGGGAAGCACCTGCAGCTCATCGACGCTGGCGGTATTGAGGTCGATGCGCATGTCCGGCCAGGCGGCGCGGCCGGCATCACCCTCCACCGGCCGGCGAACCAGGGCCAGGTAGGCCATTGCCATCAGCCAGCAGAGCATGACCATCAGCAGGATTCGAAGCCCCGGAGCCCTCTGGCGTCTGGCGTCGGTCATGACGACTCCCGCAGGGCGTTGAGGCGATGCTCTTTCATCGGCCCAAGTGGTTTGCGGAGGCGCTTGCGCATGTTCACGAGCTTGGACAGGGCCGGGCGGGGCTTGGCCGCGTCGGTCAGCAGGGCCGAGGTGGGGATTTCCTCCCCGGGATGATCCGCCAGCTCGGCCCAGAAGACCGACTCGACGAACGGCTTGGACATCACCACCGAGAACATCCGCGAGACCCATCGCGACTGGCTCTTGGCGGTCCACGGCCCGCGCCAGCTGCCGGCCGCCTCATCTATCGGCTCGCTCGGCACGCCCATGGCGGAGACGAGCACGGGAATGTCCAACAGGAAATACCGGTCCAGCACGGAACTGATCTGCATGATGTCCCGAGTGTTGCGGCCCTGCTCGTTTACGCCAAACAGCAACTGTACTCCCACCGCATTCAGGCGGATACCCTCGTGGATGAGACGTTCCAGAAAGGTGACGGGCGGGACCGAGTCGGGCCTTCGGGAGCAGTGCTCGCCGAACGGATGCTTCAGCTCGATCATAGTACGGGCGTTCTTGCGGGCCTGCCTCACGACGAGGCCGGCCATGCGGACCAGGTCGAACATCTGCTCCATGGTGAAGGAGAAGTTATCGTTGGTGTTGAGGCCGGAGGCAAGGTTCCACAGGCTGACCAGCGACCGGTAGCGGTGCACCACGCGCTCGACATATTCGTAGGCCAGATCGCGGCAGGTGTCGTAATCATGCTGCCAGACGTACATCCACTTGGGGAGAGAAGACTTGGAGAAATCCAGCAGCGGCCCGGCCACCACGGGCTTGCCCTGCTTGGCCGCCCATTCCATCCAGCGATCCACCGGCTCCCAGTTGTAGCGTCCTTCCTCGATCTCCAACTCACGCCAGACGAGCGGCACCGCGATGAGGTCGAACTTGCGCTGCACGAGTTCGCGAACCGGTTCGGTATCGCTCCCCGGCCATACCCGCACCCCCAGGGTGGCCGAGGGGGCCGCCCGCTGACCGAAGCGCCGATGCAGCAGGACCTCGGCGTGGGCCAGGGCCAGCCGCTCGGTGGCGTCGATTGCGTAGCGAAGCGCCCTCCGGGCGAGCTGGTCGGCCTTGAGCGGATCTTCAGTGATCAGGGCCCTGGTGAACATCCGCCGCGACTCCTCCCACCTGCGCATGGCGGAATGATCGGAGGCGAGGTCGAACATCTGCCATTCCTCGCTCTTGGCGATGAACATCTTGATGCGGTGCCGGGCCAGCTCCACGGAGAGGAGGTAAGGTTGGTCGCGATCGGGCAGGAGCGAGGTCTGCAGCATGAGCCGGCCCATCTTGCCCGCATCGTGCTGAAGGCAGAGCCCGGCCGGGTGGGCGCTCGCCTTCTTGCACACGATCAGCCCGTCCCGGAAGCGCACTTTGCCCGGAACGGCCTGGTCTTCCGGACCGATCAGGTATGCGTCTTTCAACGGCCAGTCCTTCGCCGGGCCGTCGTCGTCATAGACTGCAAATCGGAGCATGCTTGACGTGGTCTCCCCGCCGCGAGCGGCCTGCCGCCTTTTCCGGCGCAGGAGTAAGAGATGATCGAACCGTTTTACCGCATTATTGTTGCCGGATTTCAGCGATTGGCAACCTCGCCCCCGCTCAACCTGCCGGGCCGTCTCGCCAGGCGTCACGGCAGAAGCTAGACTCCCCCCATGCCTTCACTACACCTCTCCAGCCCGTCCAAAGAGGCCGATCCCGTCATCACCACTGACCTGCCCCTCCCCGGCCGCAGGCAGGGCAAGATCCGCGATGTGTACCGCGTTCCGGCTTCGCCCGACGAGCCGCGGCGGTTCCTCATCGTCGCTACCGACCGGATGAGTGCCTTCGATGTGGTCCTGCCCACGGCCATCCCCGGCAAAGGCAAGATGCTCACCGATATTTCCACCAGCTGGTTCGAGTTCATCCGCTGGCTGGAGATCATCCCCGACCATTTCATTTCCACCGATCCGCGGGAGGTATCCGCCCTCGACGCCTTCGACCGGGCCCTGGTCAGCGGCCGGATGATGCTCTGCCGGGCCGCGGAGGTGGTGCCCATCGAGTGCGTGGTCCGGGGCTACCTGGCCGGCTCCGGCTGGAAGGAGTATCAACAGAATGGGACAGTCTGCGGCATTTCCCTGCCGGCCGGTCTGAAGCAGTGCCAGAAGCTGCCCGAGCCCATCTTCACGCCCTCCACCAAGGCCGAAGTCGGCCACGATGAGAACATCAGCTTCGAGGAGGCGTGCAAGGTCGCAGGCCGGGAGGTGATGGAGAGATTGCGAGACGCCTCGCTGGCCATCTACAAGGCCGGGGCCGAGCACGCCGAAAAACGCGGCATCCTCCTGGCCGACACCAAGTTCGAGTTCGGCTTCGCCCTCGATGCCGAGGGCAACCCCACCGAAGAGCTGCTGCTCATCGACGAGATCCTCACCCCCGATAGCTCCCGCTTCTGGCCCGCCGACGAATACGAGCCCGGCCGCGACCAGATGAGCTTCGACAAGCAGTACCTGCGCAACTATTTGCAGGAACTGGTCGACGCCGGCAAGTGGGACAAGACCGACCCCGGCCCCGAGCTTCCCGAGAACATCGTGACCAACACCCTGGCCCGCTACGTGGAGGCAAGGAACCGGTTGTTCGGTTGAGGTCTGAACCATCAAAAGGTGTCAGGATGATGATCCTGACCCCACCGGCGATTCCGGGTCAGCAAGTGACGCCTGCGCACGAATAATCCTAAGAGCTCATCCTGACACCTTTTCCAGCCAGCTGGCACCTTTTTCACGCCGCGAGAGAACCATGATGTGCAACTCTGTGATTCGGATTGCGATGGGGCTGGTTCTTGTTCTGGAAATCGCCGGTTGCCAGAAGCGGCCAAGTGCTGCACCTATTCAGGAGTTGGTGAAGGCAATCCAGACTTTCGATGCTGAAACGGTATCCTTGCTGGCGGAATCAGTGAACGACATAGATGAAATGTCGCAGTTTGATGCGAACTGGACCGACGCCCACGGCGCGTTCCAATCAAGCACTTATAGGGGCACGCCGCTGCATCTGGCGGTCTTTACCGGCGACCTGGCGATAGTGCAGATCTTGCTGGACACAGGAGCTTCGCTGCAGATGCGGACTGAGCAGGATGGCTACGATGCGCTCGATATTGCGGTGATGACCGGCCAGGCTGAGGTGGTGCAACTTCTGCTCGACTCTGGTGCAAACCCAGCGACCGCGGGCCCGGATGGCTCGACCGCTTTGCATATGGCAGTGGCGTTCCAACGTATGAGCATCGCAACACGACTTATTGCTTCGGGAGCGGCTGTCAACGCACAAGACCAACATGGCCTCACGCCCCTTCATCTCGCGGCGTTCCGGGATGATTCTGATATCACAGAACTCCTCATCAGCAATGGGGCTCGAGTGGATGTTCCGGACACCGAAGGGGATGGGCCGTTGCACCATGCCGCCTACTATGGCTCCTTTGAAGCAGCACAGCTCCTCCTCCAGCATGGGGCGGACGCAAGCTCCGTAAATGAGGATGGCAAGACGCCATTAGACCATGCCATAGAACGAGAACATCAGAGCCTCGTGAGACTGCTTAACCGGCTTCCGGGCAGCCGATAGAGTCCAGCCGAATATCCCATCGGGCGACCGCATCACGCGTGGAACGCGTGGACTGCGACGGCGAACGGTGCCGACGCATGAAGCATAAAAGGTGTCACGGTGGTATTGTGGAACCAACCGGCGGTTTGGCTAATCCGCGGGCATGCAGTGCCACCCGCGAAAAAGCCGGAAGAATCATCCTGACACCTTTTTCTCCTGATTGTGCGGCGCTGGCGGGAGTCGTAAAGCGCTAAAACGTGACTCCCAGTTGCTTCGCGGCGGCGTCGGCCGTCTGGTCGATGAGCGTGGCGAGGGTCATCGGGCCCACGCCGCCGGGGACGGGGGTTATCAGGGATGCGACCTCGACCGCCGCATCAAAATCAACATCACCTACGTTGCCTTCGTTGTAACCGGCATCGATCACCACGGCGCCGGGCTTGATCCAGTCGCCCTTGACGAAACGCGGCCTGCCCACCGCAGCGACCACTACATCCGCGCGGCGGACCACCTCATTGAGTTCGCGGGTGCGGGAATGGCAAACCGTCACCGTGGTGTGGCGGTTGAGCAGCATCGCGGCCATGGGCTTGCCCAGGATCGGGCTGCGCCCCACCACCACCGCCTCGGCCCCCTTCAGTTCGACCTGGTATTCATCCAGCAGGCGCATGATCCCCGCGGGGGTGCACGAGCCGTAAGCGGGCATGTCCAGGGCGACGCGTCCCAGCGTCCCCGCGGTCACGCCGTCCACGTCCTTTTCGACAGGGATCGCCTCGAAGGCGGCCCGCTCGTCGATCTGGTCGGGCACGGGATGCTGGAGGAGGATGCCGTTGATGGCGGGGTCGGCCCCCAGCTCGGTGATCTTCGCCACCAACTCCTCGGTAGTGGTCTCGGCGGGCATCTCGATCTTCACGGACGTCATGCCCGCGTTCTCGCAGCGTTTGCCCTTCATCTTCACGTAGGTGGCCGATGCCGGATCATCGCCCACGAGCACCGTGGCCAGGGCCGGGGTGATGCCGGTGGCTTGAGTGATGCGGGCGACTTTCGCCGCTGCACCTTCCAGAACCTGCTGGGCGAGGGTCTTGCCGTCCATGAGCCGGGCTTTGTGGGTGGTGGTCATGGGTGAAGGATACACCGTTTGACGCCCCCCGTGCGGTTCTCCCGGCCATCCCCGGGAGGCGAATCCGCCGTTAGTCGGGATCCGGCTGGGGCTCTCCCGGCGGTGCGGCTAGACTACCCCTGTCATGACCACCGGCCCCAGCCTTATCGCGATCAACGTCGGCAACAGCCGCACCCAGATCGGCCGATTCATCAACGGCCGCCTCGAGGAATCCGCGCGCATCCCGGACAACGATACGGTCGGCATCGCGGCGAAGATCAATCAGTGGTGGCAGTCTGTCGCGGACAAACCTCAGGCCGCCATCGCACTGGCCTCGGTCAATGATCCGGCTGCCGATCAGATCGTCTCGGCGTTGGAAGACCGACTGTCCGTCGAGGTATACCGCGTGGGTCGGGATCTACCCGTTCCCATCGGCCGGCAGCTCGACCCGGAAACCATCACCGGCGTGGACCGTCTCTTGAACGCCGCGGCCGCTTACGACATCGTCCAGCAGGCCTGCATCATCGTAGATGCCGGCAGCGCGGTGACGGTCGATTTCGTGGACGGTGAAGGGACCTTTCACGGCGGGGCGATCGCCCCCGGGGCGTCCGTGCAGCTTCGTTCGCTGCACGAGCACACCGCCGCCCTGCCCGAGGTCGAGTTCCGGCCTCCGGGCTCCGACGCCATCGGCCACTCCACTGCCCAGGCCATGCTCAGCGGCGTGTTCCACGGCATATGCGGCCTGGTCTGGCGCCTCGTTGAGCGATACGCCGAGCAGTACGGGGCGTATCCGATGGTGATCGCCACCGGCGGCGACGCAGAGGCGCTGTTCGAACACGATGAACTGATCGATCGTCACGTGCCCGATCTGACGCTCCTGGGGATCGCCGCCGCGGCCCGGCACGCCCTCGCCGAGGACCGGTCCGAGCAGGCGGACGAGTCCGCCCGTTCGTGACGCGGCTACGCCAGTGGCACCCCATTCTTCCTCCACCACCACCCGCGACTCGCGCAATACCATGGCCGAATGTCGTCTGATCCAGGCCACCGCCAACCACCCGGGAGCGATCGCGATTCTCCAGCTCGTCGGCGACACCGTTCCCCTGCTTGCAGCGCTGACCGACATCGGCGACTGGCCTGTCGGCCACCCGCGCCTGGCACGGTTCGATGACATCGATGACGGGCTGGTCGTCCGCATCGCCGACGATATCGCCCAACTCATGCCCCACGGCGGGCCGCGCGTGCTGCAGAGACTCATCGCCTGCCTGACCGATCTCGGAGTAAGGATTGAGGACGGCGAAGATGGCCCGTCGCCGCTTGAGGTGTATCCGGAAGCGCAGGATGAGATCGAGGCACTGGCCCTGGCCGCGATCGCCCGGGCCCAGAGCCCCTTGGCCATCGATCTGCTTCTGGATCAGCCTCGCCGCTGGCGGTCCGCACCCACTCTTACCGAAGCGGATGAAGAGCGCTCACGCCGTCTCAACCGCCTCATCGATCCGCCCATCGTGGTTCTGGCCGGTCCCGCCAACGTGGGAAAGAGCACCCTTTCCAACGCCCTGCTGGGGCGGTCGATGTCCATCGCCCTCGACGAGCCGGGCACCACCCGCGACTACACCGCCGGCCGCATCGAACTGACCGGACTCGTTGTTGACTGGCACGACACCCCGGGACTGCGCGACACGTCTGATCCGATCGAAGCCAGGGCCGTCGAGTTGGCCCGGCGCCTCATGGATTTCGCGGACCTGCTGCTGGCGATCACCGATGCCGATCACTACTGGCCCGACCTGCCGCGATGCCCCGATCTGAAGATCGGATCCAAATGCGACCTGGCCGGCCGGCCTGACGCTGACATTAACGTAAGCGCGGTGACCGGCGAAGGTGTTGCTTCGCTGGTCACCGCAGTTCGTGATCGGCTCGTCCCGCCGGAGGACCTGAATCATCCCGGCCCTTGGCGGTTCGATCCTCGACTGCCCTAGCCGCGCGTACGTCAGGTGGCGCCGGCCGCGACGGGTTGATCCAGATGCACATCCATCTGCGGGAAGGGGATGGTGATGTCGGCCCGGTCCAGGTACTTCTTGACCGTTTCCGTGAGCAGGTCGCGCTTGGGCCAGTAATCCGAGGTCTTCACCCACGCCCGCACGGTCCAGTCCACCGAAGAGTTGCCCAGGGTAAGCAGCATCACCTGCGGGTCCTTTCCCGTGGAAGGATCATGCACCTCGGCGGCCGCTTCTTCAAGAACCTGTCGGGTGTGATCGATGTCCGAGTCGTAGGCCACACCCACCGCGACATCCACCCGCCGGATCGGATGGTGGGTGACGTTCTCGATCACCGATCCGAAGACCGCGCTGTTGGGCAGAATGAGGCGGCGGTTATCCGGGGTGTCCATGGTGGTGGAGAAGACGCCTATTTCATCGATGGTGCCGGACTGGCCGGCCACGAGCACGAATTGGCCAACCTTGAACGGCCTGAAGATGAGCAGCATCACGCCCGCGGCGAGGTTGGAGAGGCTTCCCTGGAAGGCGAGGCCGATGGCCAGGCCGGCCGCCCCGAGCACCACCGCGAAGCTCGTCACGTCGACGCCGAACGCCCCCAGGCAGCCCAGGGCCGCGAAGATCATAATCGCCCACCGCATGCTCCGCGCCGCGAACCTTGTAAGCGTTTCCTCGATGCGGGCCCTGCGCATCCCCTTGGCCACGATCTTGGCCAGCCAGCCCGCCACCACCCACGCCACGAACAGGACAATCAGCACCCCCACGATCTTCACTACATAGCCCGTATACAGCGACGCATTGTCCTGGAAATACTGGGCCCATCCCGAAACATCGGTGATGTCGCTGGGCATGGTCGAAGCCGCGGAATCCACCGCTCCGCCGGCGGCCCGCTCGGCGGTGTCGGCGATCTGGTTGGCTTGCTCATCCATATTCTGGTCTCCTCATAAGCGGCACCCGGCCGGTTCGCGGCCCGCGCTAAAAGTCGAACATCAGTCCCGCGAAGATGCGAAGATCGTTCTCGTCCACACCCGGGTCGACTTTGGATTGGTACTCGTGCTCCAGTCCCGCGGTCAGGCTCATGTTGCTGTCCGGGTCCACCAGCATCGCCCAGTTCAGCCTTGAAAACGTGCGGAACTCGCCCGTATCGTCCAGATCCGGATAGATCATCGTGGAGCCTTCCAGGCTCTGCCGCTCCGAGATCTGCCAGGCAAAGTCGCCTCCGAACATGGCCTCCGGGCGGAAGTCGTCGTTGTCGGATCCGAACTCCTTGACCACGCCGATACCGGCTCGAAGGTTGAGCGTGAAGTCTTCCTTCTTGATCAGTTCGTAGCCCGGGCCGATGTGGGCGCTGATGCGGTGCTCCCACGACTTGAACTCGTCGTAGTCGTACCTGCCGTCGGCGAACAGGAACCAAGGCGATTCCGGGAACAGCCAGTCGTGGAGAATGCCCGCGGTGAACCGGTTGTCCGTGCGATCGCCATCACTGGCCCCGTAGAAGTAGCTCGCATCCAGGGCCGTGCGGTCGCTCTCGCTCTCCCGCTTTGAGACCACGCCCGTTCGGAAGGCCTGGCTGTCCGTGTTGCCGAACGATCCGCCCAGGGCCAGCTCGAAGCGGGATTTCCATTCCTTGGGCATCTCGGCCTCGGCGACGGCTTCCGCCGCCTCCTCCTGAAGCTCCGCATAGGGGCCGGTGCGATCGGCGGAATCCACGATGCTCTGAATCTCGATCGCCGGGATCGTCATCCGTCCGAGCACCGCGTGATCGAGCACCACCGCGTCCGCGGTGTGCTGCACGACTTTCCCGCTCAGCGTGTCGCCGCCGGCGAGAACCACCTCGTCACCATTGGCAGGAATCGCCGCCAGAAGCAGGCCCGCTACCGAAGGCCCCACAATAAAACGCAGGGAAGGTGACATCATATGCTCCTTTTTCTTGCTCTTGTTGTGCACAGGCGTGGTGGTGCGCCACCCCGATCACGCTCAAATACGCTGCGGAGGTTAATGCACCAGCCCGGGACCGTCCACAGCAGCATGCCGCCGATCCCGCCCCCGCCTTCCGGCACCACCACCTCCGCCCGACCGCACCACAACCGAGACCGTTTGCGACTTATTTCATGGCATTTTCAGATTAGCCGCCGCCCGCGGCCGGCTGGAAATCCGGGTTCTCTCTGGGCATCTTCGCACCACCTTCGGACACGCCCGCCAGCCACGCCGCCAGCTTCGCCGCCAGCTCCGTCGCCTTCTCCGGCATCGCCGTCGCCAGGTCGTTCTTCTCGCCGATGTCGTCGCCGAGGTTGTATAGCTCCACCTTCCCCGTCTCGTAGTGCTTGATCAGTTTCCAGTCGCCGGAGCGGATGATGCTGTACGGCCGCACGAACTGGCCCGCCCAGTAGTGCGGGAAATGCCAGTAGAGATCCTCACGCTGGATCGTGCCCGTCCCCTGCATGAGCGGCAGCAGGTTCAGGCCGTCGATCGGGCGGTCCTGCGGGACCTCCGCCCCCACCGCCTCGCAGATCGTGGGCAGCAGGTCGATCGTGCTGATCGGCACATCGCTGACCGTGCCCGGCTTGACCCGCCCCGGCCAGCGGACGATGAACGGCTCGCGGATGCCGCCTTCGTAAGGCCTCCCCTTGCCCGAGCGCAGCGGACGGTTGTCGGTCGCCCGGAAGTGGGTCGCCCCGCCGTTGTCGCCGGTGAAAATGATAAGCGTGTTGTCGGCGATGCCGAGTTCTTCAATGGTTTTAAGAATCGCGCCCATCGCGTCATCGACGCTGTGCACCATCGCCGCATACGGCGGGTAATTCTGGCCATCCCCCTCGATCTTCGGCTTGGCCTCGTAGTGATCGATCAGGTCCTGCTTCGCCTGGATCGGCGAGTGCACCGCATAATGACAGAGATACAGAAAAAACGGCTCGTCGGCGTGTCGCCTGATGAAACCCACCGCCTCGTCCGATTCCCGGTCGGTCAGATACTCACCCTCCTCGCGCGGCGGGAGGTTGGGGAAAGTCGACGGCTGATGCTCCGGCGGATATGGATCGAAATAGTGAGGTGGGTGGCCCAGCGCGCAGCCGCCGGCGTTGAAATCGAAGCCCTGGTCCTCCGGGAACCAGCCTTCAGGCCCCAGATGCCATTTGCCCACGAAGCCCGTCGCGTAACCGCGTCCTTTCAGGATCTCTGCGATGGTGATCTCCTCCCGCTCCATCCACCTCGGAACGCGCGGCGTGAGCAGCCGACGGTCCTTGCCGCCGACATACTCGCTCTGGCTGCGGATGCCTTCCTCCGTCCACTTTGACGGATCGTGCAGGGGGCGGATCCAGTCCATGATCCCCACCCTCGCCGGGCACCGGCCGGTCATAATCGAGGCCCGCGTGGGCGAGCAGACCGCGCAGGCGGCATAGGCATTGGTGAATCGCATCCCATCCGCCGCCAGCGCATCGAGGTTGGGCGTTTCGTAAAACTCGCTCCCGAAACACCCCAGATCCGCCCAGCCCAGGTCATCGACCAGGACTAGGATGACGTTGGGGGCGGTCATTAAGTCCTGTTTCGCAGGCGCCGGCTCGGGATCGGCAGTGCAACCGGTCGCAAGGGTCAACACGGCCGCCGGGGCCAGACTCAGCGCCATTCTCGTGGTGCTCTTATTCACGGCGCGCCTCACATTCATGGCCGTCCTGTCTATACACATGTTCCCTCATTCCTCGCCCTTCACGCCCTTCCTCCTGATCCGCCAGCCGGATTCCTCCATCTTCTCGGCGAACCGGGCCCAGCGCAGGCGGTAGCGGTACAGGCTGCGGGCGGGAGCCCAGTCGATCGCACCCTGGCTCACCAGTACCCGTCCCAGCAGTTCCCCGTCCTCCCGGACCAGGAACTCGATGTCGCTCTGCCCCAGGGGGCGCTCCGGCACTTGGAAGGTGACCTTGTGCGTGGCCATGGGCGATCCTCCATCAGATACGCGGCCGCAAATGCGCGGCCACGCCGGCAGCGGATGATGCGGGTCTGTGTAGTGTAACCGCAATTGCAGTTCAGAACATCGCCCGCGTCCGTGCGGATCGGCGCAAATCGGCGCGGCCGAATGTTCTCCGCGCGATTCTCGCTCGCGGAGGCGACATACCCCCGGAATGCCCGCGGTCAGCGTCGTCGCTTCCTTGCCGGCACAATCACCAGGGCAATGGCTGGCTCGTTCCCATGCCCGGCCCGAGGAACACGGCGTTGAGGAGCATCCGCCCCGAGCCCTCCCAGTAGCAGCGGAAGTACGGATCGCCCGCAAAGAGGATCACCTGCCCGTTGCCCATGCGCTCGACGGTCGCATAGGCGCTGTACGCCAGGCGCGGGCGGGTCTCCGGCCAGAGCAGGCCGCTGAGGCGTAGCTGATCAGCCCCGGCGAGACGGGCCGGAGTTTGCGCGGGAGGTTTTGAGCGCAGGGCGGTGGACCCGCTCACAAACAGCGGCAGGCGCCGGCCGAGCCCGAAGCTCAGCCAGTGCTCCTCGTTCAGCAGGCCGGTGACGATCGTCCCGCGAGGGCTGAATGTCCGGGCCCATTCATCGGCCCGCTTTAGACTCGCCGGGTCCGACGGTCCCTTGTGCGGAGATGATTTCCCGCTCTCGTCGGCCGGCGAATCTTCCTCTATTTCCAAGGGTGTTTCGTTCCGCCAGACCTGCTCGGCATTGACCGTCACGTCGCGCGCTGCCAGTTCGCGATCAACATATTCCTGATATACATCAAGCTCTTCGAGCACATCGCGGTGACGGCGGACGGACGATAAGCCGCTATGACCGTCGGCGAGCGACGAGGCGGACCCGCCGATGGCGATGAGCGTGCCGCCCGCTTCGACCCAGGTCCGCAGGCGGCGCATGGCGCCCTCGTCCAGCATGCGGGTCAGGCCCCAGGTGGAGGGCAGGATGAGCACGTTGTACTTGCGGAGATCCACGCGGCTGAGGCGCTGGGCGTTGACCGGCGAGGTGCGCACGCCGATGCGCTGATCCAGCAGGAACCAGATGGACCCGAAGCCGCCGGAGGACACGGGCCACTGCGAGGCAATGGCGATCCGCGGCTCGTGCAGCAGGGCGAACTGGCGCGCCCCCAGGTCCGGGCCGGCATCGCTCAGCGCGGTGTGGACGGGGATGATCTCAACCACCAGGCCGTCGGCGGCTTCGCGGACGATCCGCCCCAGTTGCCGGTCGTTCTCGGTGCGGCGGATGAGGATTGCCCCGCGGTTGAACTTGCGGCCGTTGTGGGTGAACGGTTTTCGTGATACCCGCACCTGGCAGTCGGCGGCGAGCAGCCGCCCCAGCAGTGGATAAACATCATCGTCATCAAACGGCACGAGATAACCGAACGCCCCGGGGCCGGGAATTGCCGCCGACTCCGGCGCTGCGCGCTGATCCGATTCCTGGGCCGAATCCCGCGCAACCACGCGCGTGGCGGAATAGGCCTCCACGCCGAAGGCCATGGGCAGGTTCCATGCGCTGCTGCCGTACATCCGCGTGCCGCGGTTGTTCTCCAGGTCCTTGCGCTCCTCCAGCAGGAACTCGTCGGTCATGTGCGGATCGAAGCCGAGGATGGCGTGAAGCAGTCGGCGCTGCGGTTGGGTGGCGGGAACCACCACCGTGCCCGCAGGCAGCA
Organism: Phycisphaerales bacterium; assembly: GCA_020345805.1. Classification (GTDB taxonomy): domain Bacteria; phylum Planctomycetota; class Phycisphaerae; order Phycisphaerales; family SM1A02. The sequence goes on from CP070772.1 coordinate 1,711,353, forward strand.
TGATCTTCTCATGCGCTTTGCCCCACACATCCGTTATGTGCTCCGCCTCAACGGGAGAGTCGACTGCGCGGTATTCGACGGCGTGACCGTCGAGGATCGCCAGAAGGCGCTGGAGGCGCGAGCGATCGGGCGAAGGCGGGAACAGGAACGACTCGTGGAATGGCCCTTCCTCGGAGACCGCCCACCGCTGCTGAGCGAGGAAATCGGCGAGGATCGCCCGGCGGTTGTCCCGAAATGTGCGAAGATTCGCGAAGCTGCTTACCACGTTCTGATGCACGGCCTGACGATAGGTGAACACGTCACCGGTGGGCCGGGTCACCGCGTCGCCGTCCACACCCGCCTGCTCATACAGCAGTCCCACCGCCCCGAGCAGGCTTGCCCAGGCGTTGGTGTAGCCAGGATACCACTCGTCGTACCATTCCTTGGTGTAGTAGCTCCAGCCGAAGCGGTTGAACGCGGCCGCCTGGTCCGCGGACATCTTCTGCCGCCACTTCATGAGACCCGGGGCAAGATTGATGTTCAACGGCTCGCGGGGCGGATCGAAAAGGTAGGTGTCCATCGACCCCATCTCGTGCGCATCCACCACCAGGTGGGGGCGCCAGGAGAGGATCGCCGCGGCACGTGCGCGCGTCTCCGGCTGGGTCTGCATCAGCCAGTCGCGGTTCATGTCCAGCAGGTAGTGGTTGCCGCGCCCCGCCCCCCACTGCCCGGAATGATGCATCGCCTGCACGTCCGGGTTGGGCACCTTGCCGCGCATGGACATGATCTGGGCCAGGTAGCGCTCCCGCCCATCCGGGTTCTGGAGCGGGTCGATGTTAATGATCAGCTCTTCGCGCAGGCTTTTGACATCTTCGCCAGTTCCGGCGGCGAGCAGGTAGGCGATCACCAGCGCCGAATCGCAGGGTGAAAGCTCATCGCCGTGAATCGAGTAGGCGAGCCACGCGATGCCCGGCATCTCCTCGACCAATCGCGCGGCCTGCGCTTCATCATCCAACAGGCGCGGATCGGCCAGCCGGGCATTGTCGGACCTGATCTGCTCGAGCCGGGCGTGGTTGGCGGCGCTGGTGATGGTGAGGTGATAGAGCGTGCGTCCTTCGTGGGTGATGCCGTGCTCGTTGAGCGTCACGTCGGGCGAAGCCTCGGCCAGCGCGTGCAGGTACTTCACAATCGTGTCGTAGCGCGCGGCATCTTCGCCGGGTGCGTGGCCGAGGAAGGACTCCGGCGCAGGAATGCCCTCATCCAGCGGGCCGACGTCGACGTACGGCGGCTCCACGCGCTCATCGGCCGGGGCGACATTCAATCCGCCGGGCGGAAAGAGAAACGCAAGCGCGACTATCGCGGTGGCGAGCTCGGAGATCCAGGGTCGTTCGATGCGGGCATTGCGGCCGGTCATGGGCTGCATCACGGTCTTACTCCAGCATGTCCGCGGCGGGTGAATCGGCACGCCTCGGATGGCACAGTCGAGCACGGGGCGGCAACACACCGCCGCGCCCGCAGGTTGTATCGGCCAGACCGCGTCTCGGTCGCAGGGCCAGAGCAAGAAACTGAGGGCGAATGGCCGACCCCGGCTCCCGCCTGCTGCGGTCCGGGCCGGACTGGCCGGGGGGTGGGCCGCCCATCAGGACAAGGCAACCGGCCAAACGCCGCAAACCCTTATGCCTCCTGGGCTTATGAAATCATGACGGCCTCCTCCCTGCGGGAAACACCTGCTCGCCCATGGTCGGTCGCAACGGCAGCCGGGTGGAGATCCAGGCTTGTGTCGACGGAGAGAGGTTGCCGGTTTTGCGATTCCCGCGAATGTTGGGACCGCCACGAGGCTGTTTCCGCCTCGGGCCTGGATGCTGGTCCGGCGGCGGCGTTTCGGCATCAGACACCGTTCAGCCGGAGCGTGCAGATACAGTCTGTTCCAGAATTGGTGCACGAGCGAGACCGGCCCCGGACGCGACCGGCTCCGAAGCGTCGACAATCCGATCGCCCGACGGGCGGAGAGGCCTGTGGCCTGTGGGTGCGATTCCCATACATCACGGAGGTGACTATGAGATCCACACGCATCACCGAAGGTCTGAGCTCCGTTCTCTGCGGCTGCCTGTGCGCGGCGGCCGTTCTTGCGCTTCACGCCTCCAGTCCCGCCCGGACTGCGGAATACAGTTACCAGGTTCCCCCCGCACTCAGCGACGGCTGGGAGGTGTCATCGCTCGACGCGGTCGGGATCGACACGGAGAAGATCGAGGCCCTGACTCGCCGGATGATCACTGAGCAGCGCTTCGTGAACGTCCGCAGCATGCTGATCGTGAGAAACGGGAAGCTCGTTCACGAGGCATACTCCCCCTACCACCAACGCAACACGCTGCACTCGCTGGCATCGATCACGAAAACCGTCACCTCGACCCTGATCGGAATCGCCATCGACAAAGGGCTGATCGAGGGCGTCGACGCTTCGGTGGTGGATCTGCTGCCGGACTTCGCCACGGCGGTGGAGGATCCCCGGGTCAGGCAGATCACGCTCAAACACCTGATGACGATGTCGTCGGGGCTGGAATGGTTCGAGCACGGCTCTTCCTACAACGACCCGAGGAACTCTGAGCATCTCATGGTCGATTCGGAGAACTGGATGGAGTACGTCCTGAGTCGGCCCGTCGCCAACCCGCCGGAAAGCCAGGTCCTTTACAACACGGGCGGCATCCATTTGCTCTCGGCCGTTATCAAGTCCTCGACGGGCCTCTACGCCAACGAATTCGCCGAGGAGCACCTGTTCCACCCCATGGGCATCCGCGCCTACCAGTGGAACCGGGACCCCATGGGATATCCGTGCACGGGCGGGACGGACGGCGGCGTGGGTCTGCGGACGCGCGACCTCGCCAAGTTCGGCTGGCTGTTCCTGCATGACGGGACGTGGAAGGGTGAGCAGATCATCTCCCGCGAATGGATCGAGACGGCCACCCGCAGGCATGTCACGCTCCCCCGCGGGCGCATCGGTTACGGCTACAACTGGTTCCCGGGATCTAGGATGATCGGCGGGACGAGCTACGACTACATCGCATCGTTCGGATACGGCGGCCAGAACCTGTACCTTTTCCACGAGCTCGATCTGATCCTCGTGTTCACCTGTGATCTATCGGATCGCAATTCGAACGTCCGTCTGCTTATTGAGGAGACCCTCGAAGCGATCAACCCGTGATCGAGCCGGCGGCCGCCGGAGGGCAAGCCCCGGGTCCGGATTCGGCAGACCGGCGGTCACTGCGGAGTGACAAACACGCTCGCATCCACAGTCCCTGTGGGTGCTCCGGAAACGCTGCGTGGCGCTGCGCCGGTCGAGGCACCTTGTAGTCCGCCATCATCCGACACTGACAGCCGGGCTCTTTCACTCCATAACGGGCCGCCGGAGAACGGCTAAGCTCCTATCTCTGTGACACTTAGGGTTTACGGCGAGAGGATCGTGCGACAGAACGAAGCGGATCGGTTGAAGACGGGCGCGTCGGCCGGATCGCCCGGAGCGGCGGGCCTCGTTCGCGGGCCGCGGGTGCCCGAACCCGCCGTCGGTGACTCGTGCGGCCATAAGTTGTTAAACTCCGGCGGTCAGGTCACGGCAAAGGTCAAAGAACTTCTGAAGGGCGGATGGCGAGGCGGGGTAGTCACGATCTGGCGTGCGTTCCTTTTCTCACCACCGCCACACGCTGCCAGCCCTTCACAGAGCTGATTCTTCTGAAGCGGCAGGAGGTTTTCTCATGGCAGATCGAGTGCGCAAAGTCAACTATTGCTACCTGACGGTGACGGGCCGAGCCGGACAGGGCGCCAAGGTTCTGGGGGCGCTGAACGAGGCCGGTGTTGACCTGCTGGCCTTTTCGGGCTTCCCGTCCAAAAAGGGCAAGGCACAACTGGATCTTTTGGCACCGAACTTGGCTGCGGTTCGAAGGGTTGCCAGGAAGAACAACTGGCGGCTCAGCACCACGAAGAAAGCGTTTCTGGTGCAGGGCGACGACAAGGTCGGGGCGGTCCACCGGCACATAAAGAAGCTCGCAGACAAGAAGATCAACGTGACCGCCGCCGATGCCGTCGCCGCGGGCAAGGGTCGCTACGGGATGCTGCTGTGGGTGAAGCCCAAGGACTATGCCCGCGCCGCCAAGGCCCTCAATGCAAGATAGTCGGCGCGGCAGTTGTATCCAGCGAACCTGTGCCGTCGCCGAAGGATTCCGGCGGCACGCAGCCACGGAGAACCGTCATGACCGAGGAACTTGTCGGAACGGTAACGCACTATTTCGGTAAGGCGCACGTCGCGGGCATCGAACTCACCGACGGCGACCTTCACGTGGGCGACTCGATCCACATCGTCGGGCATACCTCCGACTTCACCCAGAAGATCGATTCCATGCAGATCGACCGCGCCCCGGTGGAAGAGGCGCATATCGGGGATCTGATCGGCATACGGGTCGCCGAGCACGCCCGCGAGCGCGACCAGGTGTTCAGGGTGACTGCGGACTGACCGCCAGCCCCCCGCGCCGCCGATCGCCGCACAGTTCGGAACCGTCGGTCAGGTGACCGGCCTGATCTGGAACAGCGTCTGACCGAACTGCACCTCGGCGGTGTCCTCGGCTAGGATCTTGACGACCTGGCCCTTCTCGGGCAGGCCAGCTCCTCCGTAGGTGATCTGGTTGAAGCACTTCATGATCTCCACCAGCCCGAGCACGCTGCCGGTGGCGATCTCCGATCCGACTTCGACATAAGGCGGCGAGTCGGGAGATGACCGCCGATAGAAGATCCCTTCCGAGGGCGCCTCTATGGTTATGAGCTGGCCCTGGTCCGCATCGTCGGCCGGACCGCCCTCGCCGGCCCGGCCCCCAGCCCGGTCCGGCCCCGCCTCCGCCGCCCGCGGATCGAGCCGGGCCAGCGGCTGGCCGTAAGCCACCGGCGCATAGCTGTTGGGAATGAAGACCTCCGTCACCCTTCCCTGCACATCGCGGGGCAGCCGCAGCACGTAGCGCTGGTTGAGGATCTTGATGGGTATCACCCGGTCGAAAGGATTCAGGAACAGCCCGGCTTTCGGCGCCCCATCGGCCATCCCCACCACCGGGCAGGTCACCAGCAGCGTCTCCGGATCGTTCTCGTCCGGCCGCACTTTCGCGATGAGGGTCTTCTCAGCCATCCTGTTTTCTATCCTTCGGAGTCCGTAAGCACGTTCAGATCGTGCATCGACCAGATCCTGGGATTCTTGATTCGCCGGTAGCCGTGGCTCTGATAGCACATCTCGACCAGGGTCATGAGGTAATCGCGCAGCTCGTGCACGGGAACGATCTCATCGGTGTCCATCTGCCGCGCCGACTTGTAGGGATCCATGTCCGCGCTGATGCGATCCTCGACGGACTTCATCCCCGCCTCCACCTTGGCCCGCTCCTCGGGATCCTCGGTGATGATGCGGAAGCTGTCATCGAGCTTGGTTCGGTAGGCCCCGATCGCCAGGGTGCGCCCCTCCATCACCGCCAGCCGGGTCAGGGGCGTGGAAACCTGCACGAACGGCTCGTAGGGCAGGCCGGTCATCGCGTAGTAACCCGCCCCGGACGCCTTGCGCAGCAGCACCGTGATCATGGGCACGGTGTTGGTGGAGTTGGTGTAAAGCAGGTTCGAACCGAAAGCCAGCAGGCCGTGCTTTTCCGCCTCCAGGCCGATATCGAAGCCGGAAATATCCTGCAGCCAGAGGATGGGAATGCCGTCGGAGTTGCACGACCGGGAGAACTGCGAGATCTTCGCGATCCCTTCGCGGTAGAGGATGCCGCCGGCCCGCGTTCGGTCCTTCAACTCCGGATGGGCGGTGAGTTGCTGGTTGTTGGTGATGATCCCGACATAGAGGCCGTTGATGCGTGCGACACCGGTAATCATTTCCTCGCCCGTGTGGGGCATCACCTCCCAGAACAGCGAGCTGTCCACTAGTCGGGCGATCACCTGACGCACGTCGTAAACCACGCGATGATCGACCGGAAGCAGGCCGTTAATCTCGCGGGTGGGGAAGCGCGGCTCGGAAGGCGCAAAACCGTGACGGTAATAATCCGCGGCGCTGTCGGGGAGCTTGGCCACCTCCTGCCGGATCCGCTTGATCATGGTCTGATCATCCGGCACCCGCTCGTCGGCGCAGTTGGAAAGGTGCACGTGAATGTTGGGCCCGCCGATGGACAGCGAGGTGATCTGCTGTGACTTGCCGCCCTTCACCAACGCCGCCCCCGCAATGACCATGTAGGCCTGCTCGGTCATGAACAGCTTGTCGGAGATGATCGGCATATAACCGCCGCCGGCGATGCAGTCCCCCAGTACGCCGGCGATCTGCGGAACCCCCGACGCCGACAGCAGCGAGTTCATCTTGAAGATGTAACCAGCGCCGGTGCGGCCGGGGAAGGTCTTGGATTGCTCGGGCAGGAACAGCCCCGAGCAGTCCACGAGGTAGATCACCGGCAACTTCAGTCGCAGCCCCACTTCCTGGGCCCGCTCGATCTTCTCCGGCGTGAGCGGCCACCACGATCCGGACGCCACCGTGTTGTCGTTGGCTATCACCACCGTCAGCCGCCCATGTATGCGCACGAACGCGGTGATCACCCCCGCCGCCGGCGACGTGCGGGGCGGTTTGCCGAACTCCAGCCCGTAATTCACAAACGTGTTGATGGGGAAGATTGTGGTATCCGGATCCTTGAGAATTTCCAGCCGCTCCCAGGTGGTGAGCTTGCCCTTGGCGTGCACCCGCTCGACGTACTCGGCCCCCCAGCCCTTCCGGACCTCTTCCCGGCGCTGCTCCAGCAGTTCATTCAGCTCATCCATGCGGCGGCAGTTTTCCGCGAAGGCCCGCTCGTCGATGACCCCTTCCACAGGTGTGCCGACGGGATGAAGGATGACTTTGGCCATGTTCTGAAATCCTTTGCCGGACCGGAGTGAGGGACATTGTGTTTCAGCCGGCGCTGCCGCCGCGCCGCTCGCCTACCACCCGTCACTTCTCATCGTTGAGTTCTCCCAGGAGCCTCCCGACGAAACCGGTGTCGTAGTTGCCTGCGGCGAAATCCGCATCCTTCATGATCTTCAGGTGAATCGGAATGGTCGTCTTCACTCCGTCCACCTTGAATCCTTCCAGCGCATTCACCATCCCCTCCCGCGCCGCATCTCGGTCGGGACCCCACACGATCAGCTTCGCGATCAGTGAGTCGTAATAAACCGGGATTCGATAGCCCGGTCGGACGTGCGAATCCACGCGCACCTTGACCCCGGGAATGTCCGCCGGCGGAACGAACTCCGTCACCTGCCCCGGCGAAGGCTTGAAATCATCGAACGGATCCTCGGCGTTGATGCGACATTCGATCGAATGGCCCTGCATCTCGATGTCGTCCTGCTCGAACAACAAGGGCTCGTTGGCCGCCACGCGGATCTGCTCGGCCACCAGGTCGCGCCCGGTGATCTGCTCCGTCACGGGGTGCTCCACCTGAAGACGGGCATTGACCTCCATGAAGTAGATATGCCCCTGCGAGTCCCGGAAGAATTCCACCGTTCCGGCATTGCGATATCCCACGGTCCGCAGCGCCTCGCAGAGCTTCTCTCCCAGGTCCCGGCGCAGATCGGGGGTCATCACCGGCGAAGGCGATTCCTCCACCAGCTTCTGATGCCGCCGCTGGGCCGAGCATTCGCGCTCGAAAAGATGCACCACGTTCCCGAACGCGTCGGCCATCACCTGAAACTCGATGTGCCGCCCGTCGATGATGTACTTTTCCAGGTACAGGCCGGGATTGCCGAACGCCTTCTCCGCTTCCAGCGCCGCCTCGTCGTACCTGGCGGCGAACTCGCCGGCTGAATCCACCCGCCGCATCCCCCGCCCGCCCCCGCCGGCGGTCGCCTTCAGCAGAACGGGGAAGCCGATCTCCTCGGCCAGCTTCAGGCCCGCCTCCGAATCGGGCAGCGTGCCCCGCGAACCGGGAATGACGGGAAGGCCCGCCTGCCGCATGGTCTCCCGCGCGCTGGCCTTGTCGCCCATGGCCCGCGTGGCCCCCGCCGGCGGCCCGATGAACGTCATCTTGGCCTGCTCGCAAAGTTCGGCGAACAGGGCGTTTTCCGCCAGGAAACCGTAGCCGGGATGAACCGCGCAGCAGTCGGTCTGCTCGGCGGCCTGGATGATCGCCTCCATGTTGAGGTAGCTCTCGGCGCTCTTGGCCGGCCCGATGCAGACCCTCTCGTCGGCTTCCTCCAGATGCGGAGAGTCCGTATCCGCTTCCGAATACACCGCCACGCTTCCCACCCCCATCTCCCTGCTCGCGCGGATCACGCGGAGTGCGATCTCACCCCGGTTGGCAATGAGAATACGTTCGAACATGAATCACCGGGCATTGCTGCTGAAGTTGATCGGACGCGCTTACGGGGTTTCCCCGCCGCGCGCCCATGACGGTTTCTCCTTGGACAGGAACGCATTCATCCCTTCCTGCCCCTCATCGCTCATGCGGAGCCGCGAGATCACTTCCGCGGTATACGGCGTGTTCTCCTCCAGCGTCCGCTCGGCCACCTCCCGGATGAGCTGCTTGGAAACGGCCAGGGCCTCCGGGCCGCCGGTCAGGATCATCTTCACCTTCCCCTCCACCGCCGCGTCAAGCTCATCCGCCCCCACCACCGCGTTCACCAGTCCCATCTCCGCGGCGCGGGCCGCGGTAAATCGCTCCCCGGTCAGGAAATACTCCCGCAGGTTCTTCTCCCCCATCCGCTTGAGCAGGTAGGGACTGATCGCCGCGGGCGTAAGGCCCAGCTTGGTCTCGGAAAACGCGAACACCGCATCCTCGGCGGCCACCGCGATGTCGCAGGCCGCCACCACCCCGGTTCCTCCCCCGATCGCCGGTCCGTTGATGCGCCCGATCACCGGCTTGGGGCAGCAGTAGATCTCCCGCAGCATCTTCGCGAGCCTGAGCGAATCCTCGTAGTTCTCCTCGTAGGAGTACTCGACGACCCGCTTCATCCAGTGCAGGTCCGCCCCGGCGCAGAATGACTTGCCCTCGCCGGTGAGCACCACCACGCGGATCTCCCGGTCGTCGCGGATTTCCGCAAACGCACCCAGCAGATCCTCGAGCATCTGGTCGTTGAAGGCGTTCCGGACCTCGGGCCGGTTAAGCGTGACCCGCGCGACGGCACCCTGACGGGTCAGGAGTACGGTGCCGCGGGTCATTGCCAACTCCTTAGGAAGTCGGGAAGTTGATCGTCGGCGCAATCCGGCCGGAGCCGGAGCCCGGCCGTCACGTCATTGCCGGAGGGGGACTGCCTTATGTCCGTAATTGATGATCCCGTCTGCGCCTTCGCAGTAATGCCGGCGGAACTCCAGCTTCACGAGCAGGCCGATCTTGATTTCCTCGAACGGCACATCGACGATCTGCGTGGTCAGCCGCGCCCCGTCGTCCATCTCGATGACCCCCACCGCGAATGGGGCCTCGCCGGAGAACGCGTCGCCGGGAGTGCGGATGATCGTATGCGTCAGCACTTTCCCGGTGCGCTTCATGTTGAAGCGTTCGAATCTTCGGCCGTGGCATTTGCTGCAGATGAGCCGGGGCGGGAAGAAGATCTTGCCGCAGTCCAGGCAGCGGGCCGCTTCAAGTCGATACGTCTGGGGGTACGTTCGCCAAGATTTCGCCGGTGGCATCTACATCGCCTCCAGTATGTGAACCAGCGAGCTTCCGCCGCTTCCGCCCATGTTCTGGGCCAGCCCGATCCGTGCGTCCTTGACCTGGCGCGGTCCGGCCTCGCCCCGGAGCTGCTCGGTGATTTCGACCACCTGGGCAATCCCCGTTGCTCCCACAGGATGCCCCTTGGATTTCAGGCCGCCGCTGGGATTGATCGGGATGCGCCCGTCCAGGGCGGTCTCGCCGGCTTCGGCGGCCGGGCCGCCTTTGCCTTTCTCCACCAGACCCAGGTCCTCGGAGACGATGATCTCGGCGATGGTGAAGCAGTCGTGCACTTCCGCGAAATCAATGTCCTTGGCGGTGCGACCGGCCATCGCGTAGGCCCGCTCGGCCGACTGGGCCACCGCCCGCATCGACGCGAAGTCGTCCCGATCGTGCAGGGCGATGGTGTCGGTGGCGTGGCCGCTGCCGGTGACCTTCACGCCAGGCTTGCCGGCCCTGCCCACCATGTCCGCGGGAACCACGATCACCGCCGCTGCCCCGTCGGTGATCGGCGAGCAGTCGAGGATGTTCAGCGGGTCCGCGACCTTCACCGAATTGATCACCGCCTCGGCGGTGATCTCCATCGGGAACTGGGCCCGCGGATTCCTGCTGCCGTTGCGATGGTTCTTCACCGCCACGGCCGCGAGTTGCTCGCGGGTCGTGCCATAACGGTCCATGTGGGCGACCGCCATCATCGCGTAGAGGCCGGGGAAGGTCACGCCGCTGACCCCCTCCCACTGCATGTCCGCGGCGGTGGCCAGGGCGAAGGTGGCCTCGCCCCCGCTGATGTCGGTCATTTTCTCCACGCCGCCGGCCAGGACCACATCGTGCATTCCGCTGGCCACGGCCAGGTAGGCCGACCGGAACGCCAGGCCGCCGGAAGCGCAGGCAGATTCAACGCGGGTGGCGGGGATTCCTCCCTGACCGAGGTAGTCGGCCATCACCGATCCCAGATGTTCCTGGGCCGCGAAAAGGCCGGGGGTCATGCACCCGACGTACATTGCGTCGAGGGTGTCAACGCCGGCGTCATCCATGGCCAGAAGAGCCGACTCCACGAAGATATCGCGGGCCGACGTCTCCCAGAGCTCGCCCCACTTCTGCATGCCGACGCCGATTACGGCAACATCTCTCATCGTTGACCTGATCTCCTATTCGCCGGCGAGGCGGATCTTCCGCCTCAGCTTGGCGTACTCGCCGTATTGCAGGAAAATGAGGTTCTCGTCCAGCAGCCATCGGGTCTTCGGCGCCAGATCCTGGACCTCACGCACTCGGTCGCGGACCGTGAAGATGAACGCATCGGCGCCGGCACCGGAGCCGTAGGAACACATCAGGATCCGGTCACCGGGATCCGCCACGTCCAGCACGGCGGTGAGTCCCATGGGCGAGGATCCGGAATAGGTGTTGCCCAGGAACGGCACAAGCCTGCCGACGTCGATCTGCTCGAAACTGAATCCGAGCTTCTTGCCAATCCGTTTCGGGAACTTGCCGTTGGGCTGGTGGAAAATCGCGTATTTGAAGTCTTGGGGCTTCAGGCCCGACTTCTCAAGTATGCCCGTGACGCCGCCCGTGATCGTACGGAAGTAGGCCGGCTCACCGGTGAACCGCCCGCCGTGTGACGGATACACCTGATGCTCGCGGCGCCAGAAGTCGGGGGTGTCGGTCATGAACGAGTACGTTTCATCAATGCTGGCGATGAGTAGGTCCTCATCGGCGCCCATGATGAATGCGGCAGCTCCCGCGGATGCCGCGTACTCCAGAGCATCACCGGGCGCGCCTTGGGAGGTGTCCGCCCCGATGCCCAGGCCGTACTTGATCAGCCCGGCCTTGACCAGGCCGTAAGCCACGAACATCCCTTCCGAGCCGGCCTTGCAGGCGAACTCAAAATCGGCGCAGTGGCAGTCGGGGGTCGCCCCGATCGCCTCGGCGACCGCCACGCCCGAGGGCTTCACCGCATAGGGATGCGATTCGCTGCCCACGTAGCACGCCCCGATGTCCTTGGGATCGATGCCCGCTCGGGCCAGGGCATTGCGAGACGCCTCCACCGAGAGGGTTATGGTGTCCTCGTCCAGCGCGGGAACCGATTTCTGGGAAAGCTCCAGGCCTTTTTTGTAACTGGGAGCGTCCGCGCCCCACACCCGGGCGATCTCTTCGACCTTGATCCGCCGCCGGGGGATGTGGGCGCCATAGCCGACGATTCCAACGGTCATACGCGATCCTCGCTCATTCCTGAACCAATCGTGGCTCAAGCATGGATATTCAACACGGCCTCCGCGGCCGTCCGCCGGCGACATCCAACCCCCCTGTTGGAAGCGCAGATTGCATGTTACGGTTCCCGCAGAGGCCCCGTCAACCGCACGATCAGTCCACCGGACGACCTCTCCGCCGCCCCAATGACCCCTCGCTCGTTCCATCCCCAACCGGGTCGAACATCGCCGCCGGCCGGACCAATCCACGAGCCCCTCCGCCCTGCAGATCGCCTTGTCAAGAATAAGGATTCTCCCCGAACTGGACCGGAGATGGAGCCGAATGCATAATGAACCTACGTTCATAATGAGATCCCATGCCCAGACCAGCAAGACAACGGATAGTGACCGGCCGGCCCGCGGTGGCCGTATTCAAGCCCGCCGGCGTGAGAGCCCGGGACCTGGAATGGACCAACCTGACCCTCGATGAATTCGAGGCGATTCGATTGATCGACGGCCAGGACCTGGACCAGGAGGCGGTCGCCGAGCAGATGGCCGTCTCCCGCCCCACCGTCACTCGGATACTCGCCTCCGCCCGGACGAAGATCGCCCATGTCCTGGTAACCGGCCGGGCCCTGCGCATCGAAGGCGGCCCGGTCCGGCACGCCGGCCCCGGACATCGCGGCGTCTGCGACCGCCGCGGACAAAGAGGCCGCCGCGCACCGGGACGGGGCGGCGAGGGACACGGCGGGCGGAGCGGCCGGCGAGGGCGGAGAGACGCGAGTTTCCCGATGAACGTCGGCTCCAGCGATCCATAAGACCAAGGAACCAATCGTCCGGAGTCCTCTTCCAAGCCGTGTCTTGGAGCCATGCCTCGGTCTTCCTCGCTCCCCATTCGTCGTTGGTAAGCTGTTCGGGCTTTGGATGGTGCGGGGGATGCGGTACACTGGCACCCGAGTGCCCCGATGCTGGGGCAGGTGATAGCCATGCGGGGAATGTCCGGATAGAACAGGAGATCACGACCATGAAGACGACACGATGGATCGTGATCGGGCTCATCGTCGTCACACCCGCCGCTTGGGTGACGCAGATGCTGGCGGTTCCGTGGATCCATGGTCCGCTGGCGTGGGAACGCCTGCGAGCAATCGAGCGGTCCAGCGACGAGTCAGTTCTGGCCAAAATCGCCTCACAGGACAGCGACCGCGATGTCCGCTTCGCCGCCTTCGGGAAGCTGAGCGATCAGGCTGCGCTCACCCGAGTCGCCATCGATGCCAACGACAAAGACATCGCTCTGATCGCTGTCCAGAAACTGACCGAGCAGGCCGAACTCACCCGAGTCGCCATCGATGCCAGCGACAAAGACATCGTCTTGGTCGCAGTCCAGAAGCTGACCGATCAGGCCGTGCTCACCCAGATCGCCACCAGCGACAGTTACTCGGAGAATCGCCAGGCCGCCATCGCGAACCTGATTGATCAGGCTGCGCTCACCCAAGTCGCCATCAATGCTGGCTTTCAGGATGATCGCCTCGCTGCGCTCGAGAAACTGACCGATCGAGAGGGACTTGCCCGCGTCGCCAGCGATGCGCAAGACCGACGGGTTCGCCTCGCCGCTGTCCAGAGGCTGACCGATCAGCAGACGCTCGCCGCAATCGCCAGTACTGATCCCAGTTCTGACGTCCGCATCGTCGCCCTCGAGAGGTTGACGGAACAGCCGGCGCTCGCCCGAGTTGCCATCGATGCCACCGACGAAGACATCATCTTAGCCGCCGTGCAGAAGCTGACCGATCAGGACGCCCTCGCCCAAGTCGCCACCAACGAAGCCAATCCGCAGATTCGCCGGGCCGCCATCCAGAATCTGGTCGATCAGGCCGTGTTCGCCCAGGTCGCCACCAACGATAGTGATTCGGAGAATCGCGTGGTCGCCATCCAGAATCTGATTGATCAGGTCGCGCTGGCCGAGATTGCCATCAACTCCAGCGTGAAGGAGGACCGCCTTGCTGCCGTGGAGCAGTTAACCGATCAAGACCAACTCGCCCGCGTCGCCCGCGATGCGATAGGTAATTGGGACAGGGCGAACTACTACGTCCGCCGTGCGGTCGTCGAGAAACTGACCAGTCAGGAAGCACTAGCCGCAATCGCTAGCGCTGAAGGTCCCGACGTCGGTTTCCCCGCTGTCGCGAGGTTGACCGATCAGATTCTGCTCAGTCAAGTGGTCTGCACTACTTACGATGAGCATGTTCGACGGGCCGCTTTCGAGAAGCTGACGGATCAAGCCGCGTTTGCTCATATCGTGATGAGCGCTGGCGATCGAGCAAGAGATATTCGGCGTCAGGCTTTCGGCAAACTGACCGATCAGGCTTTGCTGGCAGAAATCGCCATCAATGGCCCCGATGGCGTTCGCGGTACCGCTGTCGAGAAACTGACCGATCAGGCCGCCCTCGCACAGATCGCCGCTGGTGATGATTTTGTATACGCTCGCGAGGCGGCCGTTCAGAAGGTGAGCGATCTAGCTGTGTTGGCCAAGATCGCCACCAATGACAGTTCTGACTATGTTCGCCGCGCCGCCATCAAACAGCTGACCGTGAGAGATCTGTCATTAGCTTCAGAGCCGACGGGCGACTCGCCGCAACACCTGCTCCTGCTCACAGTAATCAAGTTCCTACGGGCAACAGATGACATTCCAGATGAGCATCGCGAGCGCATTCTCTTCGAACTACTGCCGGTGGCGCACGTGTATTCACAACCGACGTGGACGGATCATTTGGGTTCACTGGAGACTCTCTCGATCGACTGGGACCGGATTAGCGAGAGGTACATACCCGAGTGGGCCTCCCTCAGCGCTAAGACAGCGTGGGGAGCCATAGAGTCCGGCAATTATATTACGAACTTCGGCGAAGCTGTCTTTTTCGCCGCGACCTTTGCAGGAGCAGAGGGCGAGTTGACCGCTGAGTGGCGCACAGCGTTGCCAAATCGGCCGCAGGGATCCGATTGGTCTCACATTGAGGCCCCCATCGAAGCACCGGATGCGTTCGTTCCTTGGTTGAAAGATAATCAGCCCGCGGCTGTCGAGATCGCAACCGCTCATAGCGATTATCGATTTCGCGTCGCCGCCATCTCAATGCTTACCGATCAGGCTCTTCTAGCTAAGTTCGCCACCGATGAAAGCGAATTTCGGTTTTGCATCGCTGCCATTGACCAGCTTACCGATCAGGCTCTTCTGGCCAAGTTGGCTACCGAGTCCAGCAATGATTATGTTCGTCTTCATGCCACACAGCAGCTGATCAACCAGGCTGTACTGGCCGAGATTGCCACCGCTGACAGCTACGACTATGTTCGCGCCACCGCCGTTAAGAAGCTGACCGATCAGGCGGTACTGGCGCGGATCGCCGCGGGTGATGACGAAGAGTACGTCCGCGATTGTGCGGCCCGCAGGCTTAAACAACTGAGGCGATGATCACAGGAGTGATCGATTATGATCTGAAGAACGGTCGCCACACCACCGCGGATCAACAGATGCAGTCATTCATGTACTGCGATGAACCCCACGGCTTCGGAACACGATCAGGTTGCTCTTCCATGCGGGACGCGCGAGCCCACCGCATTTCAGGGCCGATACGAGCCAGTTGACGGTTGATGCCGAGCCAGAGCCTTAACGCGGAGGTCACCCAAGTGAGCGATCAGGGCAAGCAAGGGGTCCCGACCGAAAAGAGATCGCCGAGCTGGCGAGGTGGGCAAAGTGGCGTTCGCCGCCCCCGACACTGGCGGCGTTGAGCCGAAGTTCGACTGCAGCGCCGCATATGAAGGCTACGACGGCATCCTGCACGGCGGGGTTGTCGCATCGCTCGTCGACGGGGTGATGACCAACTGCCTCTTCGCACGCGGCATCCCCGGGGTGACCGCGGACCTGACCGCGCAGTTCCGCCATCCCATTGTCACCGGCACCCGCGCAGTCGCGCGGGCCTGGATCGAGCGATCGTTCCCTCCCCGCCACCTCATCGGGGCCGAGATCGTGCGGAGCATGCAGACCAAGACCTCCGCCATCGGCCGGTTCGTGGAGTACGTCGCAGACGGCGCTGAAGAATCAGTCGCCACAGATCAGCGCGGGCAGGAGACAATAACGACCTGACCACACCCACCGCGACACGGATTGAGACCCGGCGGTGCCTGCGACCTCAAGGCCGCAGTGCCCGCGATCATGCAGGCGCAGAGCAGCCCGCGGGGCACCACCAACCGGCTGTCCAATGCGCCTTCTTCACTGATTGGCCTTCCTGACTGACACTGACCGAATCGAGAAGGCCCGTGACTGACGCGCCTGAGACGGAACGTTGGAGCAAGGCAGAGGCCGATGGCAAACGCTTCGTGATTGACAGGGAGTGGAAGAGCGACCCTGCGCGTGGTTAACCAGCCAGGGCTCCACCCTTGACGATTCAGAAAACGCTGTCGTGCAGTGTGCTCGTTGCTGCGGTGGTCCCGGATCCGGTCACCGGACTGCAATCGGCTCCATCTGACTGGTCCCACCTGACGGTCAGCGTCCCATCATCCTGCAGCAGAACACGCGCACCGAAGGCCTCGCTCTCACGGTTCAGTACGTCCCGAAGCCACGCCGCGTCGTTCCGGTCGGCACGGTGCAGCCGAAAGTTGCGGATCTGCATCGGCGTCATTCGTAACCCGGTCAGCGCCCCGGTCGAGGCGTCAACGGTCGGGAAATACATCAGCGTCAGATCAGGTCTATACCTTTCGTGGCCGGCAATGCCTTCATAGTCGTTCAGGAAGTCGCCAGAGCCGTAGAGGATCAGACGGTCGTTGTAGACCTCCAAACCCTTCACATGATGAGATGAATGACCGTGGACGATATCCACGCCTGCCTCGTCGATCAGACGGCGTGCGAATTCAATCTGCTCACCGGGAATGCGATAGCCCCAGTTGCCGCCCCAATGAATCGAGAAGACCACGACGTCGCCGTCACGGGCGTGATGCTCGACCGTGCCCGCAATCATCCGCACCACCTCATCCGAGAAGTCCGGGAGATAGTTGATGCCGGGTTTCGTTGCCGTGGCCGCCCATTCCCGCGGCACACCGCCGGTCGGGGAACCGAACGCAAAGACGAGGACCCGACCTTTTTCCTGCACGCCCAGCACGGCCGGCGCTGCCGCCTGCTCAAGATTCTGTCCGACACCTGCGGTTCTTACCCCGGCCTTCCTCAGCGTCTTCGCAGTCTCGTTCAGTCCGGCATATCCCCAGTCCAGGAGGTGGTTGTTTGCCAGAACGCAGCAGTCGATGTCGGCGGCGGTGATGCAGGCGGTATTCTCCGGATGCATCCGGTAGTGGATGCTCTTGTTCTTCCAGTAGTCGTCGCTGGTAGTGACACTCGTCTCCAGATTGACGACTCGGACGCTCGGGCGGATTCGCCTGAACTCATCCAGGGCATCACCCCAGATGTAGCCGAAATCGACCGGGGAATCGATCGGACCGGTGCGCTCTTCCGCGAGTCGAACGTAGACCTTCGCGCTCCGCACGTACGGTTCGTGCAAGACGGGGTCGACGGAGTGCGGGAGGATTTGGTCGATTCCGCGGCCCGTCATCACGTCCCCGCACAGGAATATCGTGATCAGCACCCTGTTCATGGCTCGACCCGTCGCGTCATCAGCGATCACACGCATCGTCCGCCCGGCCGGCTGTCTCATCCGGATTCTACAGTCCATGACCGGGCGGCGTTGTGGTCGATCACGGCGAAGTGGTGTCGGCCCGGCTGAAACCTGCAGCAGAACGTGATTCGCTAAGGTGAAAACGCCCCCCGTTCGGTGCTGATTGTCGGCTCGTGAACGAGAACATCCTCTCTGCGCGACTCGGGGCGGACCGCCAATTCCAGCAGGCGACCGTTGCGGACCTTGCCGGAGACGATGGTCTGATATGGAGCATGAAGCTTGAAGTCGACATCCCACTCCTTCGGCCAGGCCGGGAGGAGGTGGATCCGCTTTCCGTCGGTCTGCATGAGCATCGACTGGAGTGTGCGCATCAGCACTCCGCCGTGGTCCTGGTCGGGCACCCAGTCGTAGTTGGGGCCCCAGAACGCGGGGAAGCGCGAACCGTGGTGCTTGTTGCGGGACCGACCGACGAGGGAATCACGGGCTTCGTCGGCGAGTCCGAGGTAAGCCATAAACAGGTCGTTCTGCCGCCAGCCGAAATTTCCCCGATCCCAGCGATGCTTGAGAGCTTCAATCCCCAGCCGCGCGTTCCGCTTCTCGAACGAGACCAGCCGAAACGGGAACACGGCGTAAAGCTCGGGGTTCTCGATGTTGCGCTTTTCGGCGAAGCGCTGAGCGGGGGCGAGCATCTCCACGCCGTCGACCTGTCGCGTCGGCAAGGCTGGCAGCTTGTTTCTGAATTCGGCCCAGAAGATTCGCTCCGCCGATGTGGACAGATCCGCGGGCAGGGAAAGCAGCCGGGTGGTGATCGCATAGAGGCCGGCCAGCTCAGGCATGGGGTTGGTGCAGTCCCACCATGTCTCCAGAGCCTGTGACGGCTCCATGACCAGCCTGCCCTGTTCGTCCGTCTCATAGTGCTGATCGAAGAAGGTCAGGACTTCATGGGCAAACGGCAGCAGTGTCCTCCGGGCGAACGATTCGTCGAGAGTGTGGTCGTAGTAGTCGAGCATCATCCAGACCAGTTCCGGTCCCGCGACCCACTCCCGCTTGTGCCAGCCGCTCTCCTGAAGCTTGTCGTCACCGCGCTCGGCGAAGGGCGTCCAGCCGTAGGTGGCGGTGAATGTCGGCCCCCAGAAATACATGCACTCTGGAATGAAGGCCCCGTCGTGGCCGGTGTAGAGTTTCGTCCGGAACTTGTGCAGGGGAAGCAGGTCGTCGGCGTACATTCGAAACAGCGGGCGCATCATCTCGAAGTCGCCGCCGGCGCACATGCTCAGGTAGGGCAGGCGGGTGTTCTGCCACCAGTAGCCCGGGCCCCAGCGCCGGTAATCCGCGTCCCCGAATTTCCCCTCGAAGGGAACCGTGAAGATCGAGCCGTTGAACTTGATCGGATAACGTCCGCGTCCGGCGCAGGCGGTGACGTACCTCTGCAGCGCGTATGCCCGACTCACCGCGGTCGCATCGTCGGCGGTGTCGACGATCCGGCTGACGACTTCATCGCCGTTGAGGAAGACGGCCAGACGACCGGTGCCCGGATCGATCGACGCCGCAACATGCGACCATCTGCCTTCGGGCAGTACGTTCTCCCGCGACAGAATGCAGTCCCCGACAATGAGCCGGAGACTTCGGCCCGGGTAGGTGTCAAACAACAGGCCGTCCGCCGCGCCGGGCGTCGTCTTGTCCACGATCCGGCCGCCGCCCTGCGGCATATCGCCGGGCTTGATCCAGGCCTCGATCGTCAGGCCGTCGCCGAACGTCCAGTTGGTCGAGCCGGCAACGCTCAGAGGCTCGGCAGGCCGGCCCTGATAAAGCAGGTCGTCAAGCGCCGGAAGCGGGCCATCGCCGGCAATACCGGACAGATTGTCAATTTCGGAATCGGTCATCGCACGAGGCACGATGGTCACCCGGCCGAGTTCGCCGACGAATTCGTTGTGCCCGTGTTGATCGATCCCGATGCGGATCGGATGCTCATTCTGCGGTATGAACCGCCGCGGCCCGCCGCCCGAAACGTGTATCCAACTGCGCTGCCAGAACCGGCGCCACCACGCCTCGTGATCGGCCCGCCGCTGCGGGAAGCTTTTTCGGTCGGTGTCCGCCATAAGCTGATCAACCGACGCCAGCCACTTCTCCGGTGACGAAGGATGTTCCGTGAGCACGCAGATGCTGAAGCGGTGATGCTTGCCTTCCGGCGACTGCAGACGGGTATCGTCGAGCCGCCGTCCGTTTGCCGCGGTGATCACCGCGCCGAAGATCCGGTGCAGCAGAGGATCCGTCTCGCCCTGGAAATACTCCGAGAGCCCCTGGAGTCGCGCGATCAACTCCGGGCCGACCGACTTGATGTTGTGG
>CP070772.1:1731285-1745672 GCA_020345805.1 Phycisphaerales bacterium
TGAAGATGTTCGCGGGCAAGACGACCCTCAACGTCCTCAGCAAGCTGGGCATGAAGGAAGGCGACGCCATCCAGCATCCCATGCTCTCCAAGGCCGTCGGCCGCGCCCAGCGCAAGGTCGAGGAGCGCAACTTCCTCATCCGCAAGAACATCCTCGAATACGACGAGGTGATGGATCACCAGCGGCACGAGTTCTACGGCATGCGCCAGAACGTGCTGGAAGGGCGCAACGTCAAGGAGCTCATCTTCGAGCACATCGACGAGGCCGTGCAGGATGCGGTCTATACCTATCTCGACCCGAATTACGTTCCCAACTGCATCGCCGAATGGATTCGGACGAATCTCAGCATCAGCATCGATTCCGACCGCATCAAGGGCAAGGATCGCGATGATCTTCACAAGCTGATCGGCGTGGACGCCAAGGAAGAGGCGGCCAACATGATCCGCGTCATCCTCGGCGAATACATGGCCGAGGAGCTGGACTCTTCCGAATGGGACCACAAGGGCCTGGCCGACTGGGGCAACTCCAACTTCAAGGCGGGACTGAAGGTCTCCGAGCTTCGCGATCTTTCCCGGCGCGAGATCATCGCCCGGTTGGAAGAGGCTGCCGAGAAGGTCATCGACGGCACGGACCTGGCCCCGCTGGATCAGTATCTCGTTCCCAACTATGGCGCCAAGGAGCTGGCGAAATGGGCGAGCAACAAGTTCCTCAGCGAGTTCAAGGCCGAGGAATTCGTGATCTCCGACCCGACCGAAGCGATGGAGAAGGCCACCGATCTGCTCATGAAGCGTGCCCGCGAGACCTATCGGAGACGGGAGATCACCTACCCCATCGACTTCCTGATGGACATGACCAACGCGGGATTGCAGGAGAACCCCCAGGCCGCCCTGGAGCAGTTCTGCGCGTGGGTCAGAATGAAGTACGAGTTGGACTGGTCCCCGCAGGCGCTTCCCTCGCCCAACCCCGCCGAACTGCATCGCATGCTCGTGCAGGAAGCGGAGAAGTGGGACGAGGACCGGATCGCGGAACGTGCCGAAAAGGCCCTGGTCGCGGGCAGCGAGCCCGAACAGATCGAGAAGTGGCTGGCCGAAAACTGCAGCATTCAGCTCACCGAAGAGGAGCGCAAGCGGGCTGAAGACGATCCCAAGGCGGTGGTGGAAGAGAAGATCGCGTTCATGCTGCGGGCCGAGATCACTCAGTTCGAGCGCTGGGTGCTGCTTCAGATTGTCGATCAGGCGTGGAAGGATCACCTCTATGCCGTCGATCAGCTCCGCGAGTCCATCGGCCTCCGGTCTTTCAGCCAGCTCGATCCCCGAATCGAGTTCAAGCGAGAGGGGGCTCGCCTGTTCGAGGAAATGCACCAGTCGATCCGAGACAAGGTGACGGACCTGATCTTCAAGGCCAAGCTCACGCCGCAGGTTCGCCGGCCGCCCCAGGCCCCGCCCAGCGAAACGTCCACCAGTTCCGGCGGGGCGGCCCAGCCCGTCGCGGCAGGCGCGGGCCGACGCCGGCCGGCGCAGGCTGCCCGGCCCGCCACCGCCGCGGCCGCCGCCGCCGGTATCGGAACCGAAGCCCAGAGGCGCGATCTGGAGGCCGCCGAACGTGCCGGCTCCGGAGGAGCGAAACCGAAGCGCAAGCCGATTCGCGCCGCCGCCACCGTCGGCCGCAACGAACCATGCCCCTGTGGCTCGGGCAAGAAGTACAAACAGTGCTGCGGCAAGCGAAAGTAAGACCGGCTGGAGAATACCAGAAACGACACCGCCCGCGTCCGAACAGACGCGGGCGGTGTCCTACGGGCGGCGTGTCAACGTCTCCGCTCGTCGCTGCGCGCCGAGATCGCCAGGCAGGTTGCCTGTTTGCCCGATATTCAGCGCAGCTTCGGCCGAAGCAGCCGGGCCAGACGGTTCACCGCCCCCTCGCGGGTGGTCTCCGGCAGGTGCGGGGAAGGATGAGTTGCGACCGGCCCGGCGGAAAGGCGGCTCCAGGCCGGATGAACTCTCGCTTCCCGCAGGACTACCGATAGGGAACGGTCCGAAAGTGCGGCTTTCTCCCCCGCTTCAAGCCGCATGGGATCCTGGGTCGCGTGGCCGCGCCTCAGAAGCGCCCGGATCAGTGCAGTCTGCCTCACCCGAAGCAGGCTCAGAGTCGCGTCGTCGCACCTCAGCTCCGTCATTCCCATTGCCCGATCGAGCAGCCGGCGCCCGTGCATGCGGCCGGAGCCGATCAGGGCCCCGATGGCCGCCCCGATGGCCGTGCCTGTGCCGAGACTCAGCCCGGCCAGCATCACGTCCAGGGTCAGGCCCACCGCCGCCCCCGCCGCCGCCGCCCCGCCGGACTTCAACCCAAGCTGCTTCATCGCCTCGGGGCTGAAAAGGTCCAGACCCCACCGGCCGTCGGTCACCGGCAGGCCCTGAGCCTCGCAGTCCTCCGGCCGGAAGCGATGCAGTTCCAGAAGCTCCCGCACGCAGCGCTGCTCGCGGTCGCGCACCTTCCGCTTCATTGCTTCCACCGTCTCCGCGGCCCGCTGACGATCTGCCAGCGGCACGCTCATCACGAATGCTGCGGCGTCGATGAGCAGTTCCGCCAGCAGCCGGGCCGACGCGTCAATTAGCTCCTCCCGCTGGCGGCGTCTCAACCGGGTGAGAGCATCGATCGTCTCCCGATGCGAATCCAGCAGCGTTCGCATTTTCTCATACAGCCGCTGCTCGTCCTGATCGTTGTAAACGACGGTGTCGAACTCGGCCACGGCATGCATGTTCACCCGCGAAAGGTGCTCGCGCCACAGGGACGTCTGGGCATCCTCGCTGGCGATGAAGTTGAGCACCGGCACGACCGGTTTCGCGCAGCGGCCGAGGATCTCCAGTTCGTCCCGGTGCTTGCCCAGCACCCGGTCACGCACGTCAATGGCGTACAGCGCCACGTCGCACGCCAGCACCTGGCGCAGCGCCTTGGCCTCCTGGGCGAAACGGCTTCGGGCCTCTTCGCTTTCGAGGAACCTGCCGATGTACTCGATCCCGTCAGCCCGCCGGTCGCCGCGCAGATCATCAAGGTGGTCCAGCAGGCCGATGGAATCTTCCAGGCCGGGCGTGTCGTACAGTTCGACCAGCGGCTCACCGTCGATGATCAGCGACGTGCCGGATACCTCCCGCGTTACCGCCGGGCGCGGGGAAACCTCGCCGAACTCCTCGTCGCGGGTGAGAGTGCGCAGCAGCGAGGTCTTGCCGGTGTTGGTGTGCCCGACGACCGCAACGCGAAGGACGGGCCGGCTCATGGCGCGGCCTCCCTGGCCAGGGCCAAGTCGAAACGGTGACGCACTTCATCAAGCCAGGCACGGGCGGACTGGGACGTGTCGGGATCCTCTGCGCCTTCGGCGCTCTCCTCTGGGATCGAGGCATCGAGGATGCGACTGATCGCCGCCTCGCCCCGGCCCTGGGTTTCCAGAAGTAGAGCGAGCAATGTCGCGGCGCGCACGGCATCGGCGAAACCGCAAGCGGGTGCGGGAGTCGGTTCCGATCCATCCGCCGATTTCGCGTCGCCCCGGCCAATTGACGCCGCCCCGGCGATGGCCGCGCCGAGCCCCGCCCAGATGGGCAGAGAACCGATGGCCACGGGCGACAGAAGCGCCGCCGCCGCGACACAGCCCAGAGCACCTGCGGTCGCCCCGGCCGCAAGCCAGCGTGCGCTGCTCTTCAAGCGCGGCGGCAGCAGACTCACCACCCGCGCGCCGCCGGCCTTCAACTGCTCGCCCACCTCACCTGATTTCAGTCGCTGCGCAAACTCGCCCGCCGCCTCGGCCGAGCCGTGCAGCAGATTCCGCCACGCGGACTCTTCGCCGCGATAGAGGGCGGTGACCTCACGATGCAGTTCCGCCTGCTTAACGGCCGAGGGCCCCGCCCCGGTTGATTCTGATGAGGACCATCGTTCCAGATGCCGCACGATCAGGTCGAACGCCGCCTCGATCCGCCGCGCCGGTGGCAATGACTCATCACCTTCCCCCAGCAACGTGGCAAGCCGCGCGGAACTGACATCCGTGACGTGATCAAGATCCAGTTCGATGATGCGCTCCGGGTCGATGCCCGCCTCGGCCGCGGCGATCCGCCAATCCGCCACGCGCTGGGTCAACTCGTCACCGTCACCTCGCCGTCGCAGCGATTCGCCCGCGGTAAGCAGCACAATCGGCGAGCGGCCGAGCGAAGCAGCCAGGTCCGACAGGAAAGCACCCACCCCGCGATCGGGCGTGGTGGTCAGGGCGCAAACCACGATCAGCGCCTCCGGCTCGGTCGGAGATTCGGCAAGGTGCCGGAGGATGCGCACGCGATCGTCCCGCCCGTCGGCAAGCCCTAGGTCCTGCCATCGGGCGGCTTCCGTCAGCGTGGATGGAAAACGAGGCGGCCAGCCGTCGGGCATCTGAGGCAGTTCCAGACCCAGAATCGCCGGTGGTCCGTTCGGGCGTGCCTCCCGGCCGCGCGTGGCTCTTTTGCCTCCGTCTGCCGATGCGGATCCGACATCGCCCGCCGGCTCCCCCACCACCCCCAGAGATTCCGTGGCGGGCATCAGTATTGCCGCAAGCCGCAGGTATTCAGGTCGCGTGGTGTCGAGTCGGAACCGCCGGCCGGCCGCCCGTCTCTCGCCAAGGGAAAGCCCCAGCAGAAGCAGTCGCGGCCCGAAGCCGTACATCACCATGCAGCCGACGAGGAAGCCCGACCATGCTTCGCTGGCATCGCTCATGGCCTCGGTCAGGCCAGGCCCGCGGGTGGCGCGGATCTGCTCCTCGTCGGGAGTGTTTACGCCCATCACCCGCGGCATCCATCCGAGTCCGCGGGTAAGCGAGACGTAGCTGTCGGAGGTGAGGATGGTCGTTTCCCAGGAGAAGGTGTACTGTCGGACCGTAAGAAGGGTGACCAGCAGCGCAAGCGCGCCGATGTTGAACGCCAGCCACAGGCCGTGCGATACGGCGCTGAAGGTCCAGCGCCCGATGGGTCCGCGGGCCTGCACACTGACGGTGGCTTCGATGGCCGCGGCATGCGACCGGCCCCGGTGCAGCCAGCCCGCGGCCCGCCGTCCCAGGCTCATGGCGATGCCGCCCAAGCTGGCGACCGACAGCGTCGAGGCGGCGGGGCGAATAAACATCACCGCAATCCACGCCAGAAGCAGCAGGGTTTGGACACCGAGAAGACTTCCCAGGACCCAGAAGACGTTGACCGGCTCACCACCGGCCGCGCCCAGGGCCGCGCTGGCGGCCGCCGCACCCGCCACCAGGCTCAACACCACACCGGCGAGAATGACCAGGACGGTGGCGGTCCCGACCTGGTGGAGGGCATCCTTCAGATTGCCGGCGATGGACAAAGCCGCCGCCCGCCGGACGATGCGGTTCTCCAGATCTCCTCCGGCAGACTGCCCGATTCCTGCCGCTTCATCGGCCGCGGGCGAGATCCCGGCCACCGCCTCGGCCGACCGCACGGTCTCGGCCAGCAGTCGATCGGAGAAGTCGATCCGCTTTCCGGGCGAACCGGCATCGGCGAGGGAATCAGAATCGTGGACTGACTTGTCCATGGTGACATGGTAAGCGGATACCGACCGCGGCGCGGGGCATGGCCTCCGCCGCGTTGGTGGG
Source organism: Phycisphaerales bacterium (assembly GCA_020345805.1). Classification (GTDB taxonomy): domain Bacteria; phylum Planctomycetota; class Phycisphaerae; order Phycisphaerales; family SM1A02. Next base: position 1,736,900 of record CP070772.1, read on the forward strand.
ATTCGACATGCTCGGTTTCCGCCCTGATCGTCCTATGCCGGACAACGGTGATCAGCCGGCGTCGCCGGGGGCGGATTCTTCAGCCGTGCGATAGGGGTTCTCTGTGTCATCGCCGGCCGGCGAATCCTTCGGCAACTGCTGAGGGGCGGTGTCCTTGGGCAGCGCTTCGCGGGGCTTGGAGGAGGCGTCCTCCACGTCGTCCTCGATCCCCTTGATACCCTTCTTGAACTCGACGATGCTGCGTCCAAGGCCCCGGCCCACATCCGGCAGCTTGCGACCAAACACCAGCAACCCGAGCACCAGCAGTATGATCCACTCCCCACCTCCCGGCAGGCCGAAGATGGCCAGAGTCAGATTTTCCGGCACAATCGCGTCAATCATTCGTTTGGTCCCTGTGAGGAAATCCGCCAGCCAGCTTATTCTATCCCCTCCTCCAGCACAACACGGGCCGCGAGGTCACGGATCATGCATGTCATCGACCGCTTCCGGGCGATAACTAAGGACTAATGCGGGCTCATTTCGGCTCCTCGGGCCTGCACTCGGAAGGATGGGAAACGCACGAATGTTCAGCACGGCATACCCAACCAGGCCCCTCTTCGCCTTTTCGCTGCTTCTCCTGGCCGGGTGCGCCGGCGGGGAGAAGGCCCCGCCCACACCGGTCACGCCCACGCTGGCGGACTATTCACGACCCCTGCCGCCGGGAACCAGCGCTTTGAGGCGGATCACCGATCCGGCCCTGATGCCCGATCTCGCGGGGGCTTGGGGCAACCGGGACGTGTTCCTGTTGGAGGCGATCGATCAGAGCCTGAAGTGGTTCGCCGCTCCCTCCAGCCGGCAGTTCTTCCCGTTCGAGGGGATCACCCACGTCCAGGCGGAGGCGAGCCTGCTGGCCATGCAGCAGCTTCTGGAGGAGTCCCCCAGCGAGACGGCGTTCATCGACGATCTGACGCGGCAGTTCGATGTCTATCAGTCAGTAGGCTATGACGGCAGCGGGACGGTCCTGTTCACCGGCTACTACGCACCGGTGTTTGAGGCCAGCCGCGACCGGACGGATCGCTTTACCTGCCCGCTATACCACCGCCCCTCGGACCTGGTCACGGACCCGGTGACGGGCCGGCCTCAGGGCCGCCGAACCGCCGACGGCGGGCTCGAACCCTACCCCACACGACGCGAGATCGAGCAATCCCGCATGCTTCGCGGAAGCGAGCTGGTCTGGCTGGAGGATGCCCTCAACGCTTACATCGTCCACGTCAACGGCTCGGCCAAGCTACGCCTCACCGACGGCTCGTACATGTACATTGGATATGCGGGCAAGACCGACCGGCCCTACGCCAGCCTGGGCCGGGCGATGGCCCGCACCGGTCTGCTGCGCGACGGATCCGTCACCCTGACCTCGATCAAGCGGGTGTTCCGCGAGCAGCCGCAGCGGGTGCAGGAGCTGATGTACGAGAACCAGAACTACGTGTTCTTCACGGAGTATGCGGGTGACCGATGGCCGGCCGGCTCGCTGGGGGTGCAGGTCACGCGCGAGTCGAGCCTCGCCACGGACAAGAGCATCTACCCCCGGGGGGGAATCGTGCTGGTGGACACCAAGGCGGTCAACTTCAGCTACGACCAGCGCGACTTTCTGCGGTTCATGCTCGACCAGGACACGGGCGGGGCGATCCAGGCCCCGGGCCGGGCGGACATCTACATGGGCATCGGCCCCAGCGCCGAGATCCTCGCGGGCGGTCAGTACGCCGAGGGCCGGTTGTATTACCTGTTCCTCAAGCCGGAGTTCGTGGAGCAGTACAAGCGGCCCGAGCGCCGGGTGACGCGGGCCGGCTGGTGAGTCATCCCCAGTCGCGATGCTCAGCTCTTGATCCCGCAATTGCCGGCGTTCTCAAGCATTTGTGTAACTTCTTCAGTTTTACGGGATTACTGGGCTGAAGCGGCCGGTTAGTTTCGATCAACGGGCAGGCGCCAAGATAGCCCCCGCCCCGCCGCAACGATGCCCAGCGCAGACCTGCGCTGGGCCACGCGATCTCCATGGAAGAGACTGAATTGGCCGCCTTACCGGGTTGTCATATACATTGCGGTCGGTTGAACCGCTTGTCTCGGCTGCCTCAACCGTGAGAGGCAGCGTAGATTGGAACCCCCCAATTCCGGAGGATAAAGAATGAAAGGGTATGTTCCTGTTGTTGCTGCGATGGCGCTTTGCACCGCGGCTAACGCCGGTCTCGTCTATAACAATGGCGGACCGGACTACCTCAACGGCAACGAGATGACCATGTGGACTCAGGCCGAGGACTTCATGCTGGGGTCCGCCACCACTCTCACCAGCGTCGATTTCTCGATGCTGGACACGGTCGGCGGCCTGGCTACCTGGGACGGATCGCTGCACTGGTGGGTCTACCAGGACGCAGGCGGACTTCCTGGCGCCCTGTATGCCAACGGATCGGCCCAGAACGTGAATGCGGTCTTTGACCAGAATGTAGCAGGCTGGGATTTCTACAACTTCTCGTTCGATTTCGGCGGGGGCGGCGTGGCGGTGGCGGCCAACACCACCTATTGGCTCGCCCTGCATGCCGCAAGCGACTGGCAGAATCGCGACGACCTGTACTGGGCGTCCACCGCGGCCAACAACACGTTTTTCGGCGCTGAGGATTTTCAGAACGGAGGCGTCTGGAGCAGCAACGGCGTCGAGCATTCCTTTGCGCTGTACGACATTCCGGCCCCCGGCGCGTTTGCGCTGTTGGGCCTGGCAGGTCTGGTCTCCCGTCGCCGACGGTGATGGCCGCGGCCTGACTGAAAGTCAACCGCGCAGCACGTGTGCAAACCGAGAGAGGTGACCGGAAGGTCGCCTCTCTTTTTTTTCGTGGCCGGGGGGGACCTGCCCCGCCCGCCGCGGATGCGTCATGCCCCAATCCAGAGGCGTACCATGCGGCCGGGCGGCGATTTGAAAGAACACCGGCCAAAAGCCGATAAAGCGCTGACCCCTTCCCGCCCGGCATCAAGGACCCATCACTTGAGCGAAAGCAACGGCCAGTATGCGATCGACCTGCACGAAGTGAAGAAGGTCTATCGCGGCAAGGTGCACGCGCTGCGCGGGATCGAGATGCAGGTCCATCCGCGCGAGATCTTCGGCCTGCTGGGACCGAATGGTGCAGGCAAGAGCACGCTGGTCAAGATCATGATGACGGTGGTCAGGCCCACCAAGGCCCGGGGGACCGTGCTGGGCCGGCCCATGGGCCACAAGCCCACGCTGGCGAGGGTCGGTTACCTGCCTGAGCATCATCGCCTGCCCGGATACCTCACGGGCCGGCAGACGCTGGAGTTCTATGCCGCTTTGGCGAAAGTGCCCCGCGCCGTGAGGAGACGCCGCTCTGAAGAGCTGCTGGACACCGTCGGATTGAGCGAGTGGACGACGAAGAAGATCTCCTCGTTTTCCAAGGGCATGCTGCAGCGGCTGGGTCTGGCCCAGGCCCTGATGAACGATCCGGACCTGATCGTGCTGGACGAGCCGACCGACGGCGTGGATCCGGTCGGCCGGCGCGACATCCGCGATGTGCTGCTGAAGCTGCGCGATGAAGGCAAGACGGTTTTCCTCAACAGCCACCTGCTCAGCGAGCTGGAGATGGTGTGCGATCGCGTGGCCATACTCGTGCAGGGAACGGTGGCCACTCAAGGCACGCTCGATGAATTGACCGCCGAGAGCCAGCGCTACGAGATCGTGATCCAGGGCGCCCCCCCCACGTGGATAAGTGAATACCCCTCTCTGCGCAGCAAGGCGGAGGACGGGCGGAGCCGACTCATTCTCATGGGAGCCGAGCCTGAGCCGATCCAGCCGCTGCTGGATCGTCTGCGCGGCGAAGGGCGGACGATCCTGTCCGTCAAGCCGGTGCGGGAGACGCTGGAAGACCTGTTCATGCGTGCGATCACGGATCCGGAGACGGGCGCGACCCTTCAACCAGGGGCGATCGCGGGCGGGAAAGGAGGTCGCAAGTGACCGTCTTTCTCGCCATGCTCCTGGACGCCTACCGGCAGCTCAACAGCAAGAAACTGTTCTGGGTGGTCCTGGCCATATCCGGCATCGTGGTCCTGTTCTACGGGTCAATCGGATTCGACGACACCGGCATGTCGATGTTCTTCGGCCTCACGCACATCGAGGACCCGATGCTGACGCGGGACAGCTTTCTATCCAAACTGCTGTATCGCTCGATATTCTCGACGTTCATCCTGGGCCTGTGGCTGGCGTGGATCGCCACGATTCTGGCGCTCATCAGCACCACGGCGATCTTCCCGGATTTCCTGGCCGACGGGGCCATCGACATCGTGCTCTCCAAGCCGGTCACCCGCGTGAAGGTGTTCTTCTTCAAGTACATCGCCAGCCTGCTCTTCGTGGTGCTGCAGGTCGCCATCTTCTGCCTGGGGGTGTTCCTCTGCCTGGGCCTGCGCCTGAGCGACTGGGAATGGCGCATCTTCGCGGCCATCCCGCTGCTGACGCTTTTCTACAGCTACCTCTATTCGGTCAACGTGCTGATCGGAGTGTGGTCGCGCAGCACGCTGACGGCGCTTCTCGTCACCTTGCTGTTCTGGTTCGGCATCTTTTCCACCAATGCCGCCGAAACCATCGTCAACCGGATCAAGACCCAGATGATCATGGAGGTGGAGGGCAATGACCGGGACATCGCCCGTATGGAGGTGAGCCTCGGCGGTCTTCAGTCCAATCAGGTCCCGGCCGATTCTCCGGCCAGAGCCAACCTCCAGAGAAGCCTCGAATCGACCCGGTCCGACCGGGATGAACGGCAGGTGCTGATCGACAAGATCGAGCGATGGCACAAGCCGGTCCGAGTGCTCCAAGCCATCATGCCCAAGACCGGCGAGACGATCGGGCTGCTCGACCGATGGCTGCGTCGCGATACCGACATCAACATCATGGACATCCTCGACGGCGCGGTAGCAGTGGACGAGTCCGGCCGGTACCGCCGGACACAGGGCGATGAGGACCGCGAGATCGAGCGCAGGCTGGAATCCGAGGCCGAGACCCGCTCGGATTGGTACATCATCGGCACCTCGCTGGCATTCGAGGCCGTGGTCCTTCTGCTGGGGTGCTCCATCTTCGTCAAGCGCGACTACTGACGCCGGTTCACCACCGCGCGCGTTGATCCGCAGAAGAACTCCGGGCCGGTCAGGTCGGAAGCGCCGCCGAGGAAAGGTACGCAATCCCAATCAGCATGAGCAGGGCGAAGAAGAGGAACGCCAGCCAGCGGTGGATGAGCTTCTCCTGCGGAACCGGATGCTCCCGGGGCGAGTCAAGTATCACCGGCTGGCCGATGAACCCCTCCATCTCCGCGTAGCTTCTGGCCGGCCTCTCGCGCAGGTCGCAGCCGCAGCGTGCGCAGCGGGCGGCCCGGCCGCCCTGCAGCAGCGCGCCGTCATATCCGCAGGCCACGCAACGGCGCACGAACATGGTGTGATCCAGGGTCTTCATTCTCCCGAGCATCTTCCCCAAGCGTACCACCAACCGCGAGCATTCCCAGCGAAAAAGCGCGATCAAATGCACTCGCCGGGACCGCGATTTGCCCAAAATGCCAGCGTCGTGCATAGTCGCGGAGCATGAAGCTCACCACCCCGGCAGAATGGGCCCGCCACCTGCGGACAATTGCCGAACCGCGCGCCCCGGCAGGCGGCGGGAGGGCAACCCCCCCACTCGGGGCCGGCGCGCTGGATAGACCCTTTGCACTGGCCGTGGGAGCGGCCGGGCGCGACCGATCGGAAGCGATCGCGGCCCCCGACCCCCTTCCCGGAGGTGAAATCGGGCTTTGGTGGGCGCTGGTGGATGATTCGATCGATGTCGATGGCCTTGTCGCCGCCCCTACCGCCGGGTCGCTGCTCCCCCAGGGCCTGTTTCGGACGATCGAGGTCTGGACGGACGCGGAGCTGTGCGGTCTTCACGCCCTGTGGAACCTCGCCCGCCGGCGGAACCGGCCGGACTGGCGGAAGCGCGTCGAGCAGGTCCGCGACTGGCACCTGCTCAACACCCAGCCGGACAACGCCACCAACCGCCCCTGGGCACTGCACGTCTTTGCCCTGGGCGGGAGTGGCGAGTGTCTCCACTACGCCGAAACACTCTTGCAGAATGCCCTGATCCTCGCCGGCCGCCCGGATCCGCTCAGCGCGTGGATACTGCTCGATGCGGCGCGCGAAATCGAAGGCCACGCTCAATGAACGTTGGCTTCAGACGTCGATCATTCATGCCATATCAGGCACTGCGGTTCGATCACATCCTCGGCTTCAGTGGCGCACTTCACGATGCCATCCTCCAGCGCAACCACGAGCGGCGGTTGGATGAGCCAGTCGCAGCCGAACCGAAGCTGGCGCTGGTCGCAGTTTTCGCAGGGCATGTCCCAGCCGCCGCGATCAAACCGGTTCTTCTGTTGGGGGAAGGCTATGACCGTGGTGGGAACCGGCAGTTCGCCTAAGAAATAGGTGTCGAGCAGGTCGAAGCAATGATCGCAGGTGGGGTTGTAGAAGATCACGTACTGCCTGCCCTTGGTGATGTCGGCAGGATGCTCGTTCAGCCACGCGGCGACGTCCAGTTCATACCAGTGGCTGCCGATCCACTCTTCCGGTTCGGAAACGTAGTAGTCTGGCGGGCGGGTCAGAGGCGGCGGGGGTATCTCAGTCTGCGCAACCGGAGGAGTCGTGGGCTCAGGCTCAGGTTCTGTCGGAGGTTCGCTCCTTAGCGCCGGCACACCAAATGCTACGCCGAAACTCGCAACCACCCACCCCACCGCGAGCAGCGCGGTGACCGGTTTGAGGCGCAAGCCTGACTTGCCTCCCTCCGCCTTCGGTTTCAGGATCGGCTTGAACAGGAGCTCGCCGATCAGAATCACGCCGTCGATGATCAGGATCAGCAGCGGCGGGGTGTGAATCCCGCCCATGCAGCCGCACGAATCGGAGCCGATACGAACTTCGTTGATGAGGATTAACGCGAAGAACGAGAGCACGGCGATCGCGACCGGCCGCGCCCACCGGGCCGACAGCACCATGACCCCGAAGAGAACGAACTCCAGGGCGATGAGGACATACAGCAGGATCTGGAGGTCGATCCCCCACTCGTGAGCCGGCCCGTAAATGGTCTTGGGCAGAGTGCTCGGGGCATCGAAGTACAGCTTGAACAGCGCTCCGGTCAGGAGCCAGGCCGGGGTGATAATTCGGCTGAACGTGGTGCTGAGAATGGAGGAGAGGCGGGGATCAAGCATGGGAAGAGGTTCTCTGCGGATTCGGCGCCGGTCAACCCCCAGGGCTGAGTCCGAGCCATGGAGAAATGGGCCGCCAGGGCAAAACGAGGAGGATCATATACCGAGGAGACAGCAGGAATCACCTCCGCGGCCGCCGGGACCGAAAACACAACGCGTGGCGGGGGCGTTTCATTGCCGCAATGACCGGTCGGCCGGCGGATCAGACCCCGGTTGTCCGATAAGCGCGCCTGTGCGGGCACGGCGGGGGGTGGTACTCCAACCGCCGATCACCGCGAATGCCCGCACCGATCGGGCGGTCATCATGCGTGATCGGACGAAGCTGAGGCCCCCGGTCCCGCCCGCTGGTGAAGCGTACGGGCTGACGCGGTCGGCCGACGTAGGCGGGCGGGATTCTCATCCCTTGGGCTACGGCCCGAAGTGAAGCAAACCGATAATCGAAGGGTCGGAGCAGGTGTCACGCCCTCACGGGACGCCTCTCCGTCGGTGTTATTGCGCCATGGGATCCCAGCGGGCAAGGCGCGGGTTCCCGGGCCGAGGGAGGCGTCAGACATGCCGGAAAAAACGCACGACCTGATCCCACCGCCCCCTGCATCGGAGGCCGAGCAACCGCGGATCCAAGCTCCGAGGACATTCACCGGCTCCATGCCGGAGGCCTGCCAGGCCGCGCTGAATCGGTCCGAACCGGTCTTCGTGCCGGTGACAACTTTCAACGATGATCGCGGCTGGTCAATGATGAACCTCATGACCGGGGTGCTGCGGGAGCAGGGGCAGATCAACTTCTCGATCCAATACCCCGGGGTGATCAAGGCCTGGCACCGGCACGACCGGCAGACGGACTTCTGGGTCTGCGCTGTGGGCAACATCAAGGCGGGCATCTATCGGGGAGATGACGGGGCAAGGTGGATGCAGGTGATCGGCGAGCAGCGCCCGGGCGTGCTGATAATTCCCCCACCGCTGTGGCACGGGGCGGCGACGGTGGGACCGACCCCCGCCGGGCTGCTCTATTACGTAACCGAGGGCTACAACCCGGACGCCCCGGATGAGCACCGGCGTCCGTTCGACAGCGTCAGAGGATTCCCGTGGGGCATCAGGCACGGATGATTGCCGCTTGAGGCGGTCCTGATGAGGAAGGGAGAATGATTCGACCGTTGAGGACCATCATGCTGGCGGGCACCCTGCGCCCCTCGCCCCTGCGCGAGGAGCTCGATCTGCACGACCTGTGCCTGCCCGTGGGTCGGGAGGGCACCCTGCTGGACGCGTGGCTCGGGGCCTTTCGCACCGTCGAAGGACTGGATGATGTGCTCGTGGTGGTCAACACCGAGCGCGACGTGGAAATGCTGGATCGAATCACCGGAGCGGGGAGGTCGCGTCACGGGGACCAGCTGGCCGTGAGAACCACCGTGGAGCCGGCGGCGTGGCGCGGAGTGGGCGGCATCCTTCGGGATGTCACCGAAGACCTCAACGACGAAGCCATCGTCATCGCGGTCGAGGCACATGCCCTCCCCGCGCCGACGCTGCAGCCGATG
>CP070772.1:1745772-1795052 GCA_020345805.1 Phycisphaerales bacterium
CCTTCCCTTGAGCATGCGGTTCCTCCTTGTCCTCGATTCCAGTCCGGAGGCGACCACCGGCCGCCGACCCCAAGATACTCTCGCCGGCAGGACAAGCCAACACTCTTTCTGTCAATCTCCCCGGTTTGACGGGATTGGCAAGTGGAGGCCCCGGCCGTCGGCTCTCGATCTGCGGTCGTCGCGCTCCGGCGTCCTGCAGACTTGCTCTGGTGCGAGGTGGCGTTGAACGGTCAGCGTTCTTCGCGGAGGCAGGTCGCCCGGGCGAGCCTGGGCTCGGTGCGGCGACCGCGAGCTTCAAGATGTCGAGAAAAAAGGCCCGGCTTGCGGCCGGGCCCTCAGGGATGACTTCGTCAGAGTTCTACAAGAGAAAAAACTGCGTTGCGGCGTCAGCGCCGGCGTCGGCGCATCAGCCCCAGGGCCAGCAGCGGCAGGGCGGCCGGCGCGGGAATGTAGTTTGCAATCTCGAACTCCACGACGGGAGCGCCCCCTTGCGTGTAGATGGAGCTCCAGAGCATTTCACCTTCGTGCAGAAGGACCGTGGAAGTGCCCGAGAAGAACAGCTGCTCACCAACGTCGTTGGGGAACCAGCAGTCCAGCACATAGTGCAGCGTGGGACCGTTGTGGTAGCCGTATGACCAACCCCAACTGTTCCACGGTCCGACAGGGAAGTCGCCGTAATCGCCCGCCCAGTCGTACAGCGGGCTGTCCGCTTGCTTCGCGTCACCGATTATGATCCAGCCCCACCCCATGCCGGGCACCCAACTGTTGTCGTGGTTGTCCAGCGTGAAGTAGAACTCGTAGTCATACAAGCCCCCGCCAAGGTCGGTGACGGTGTAATCCATCCGCAACGGGTGCGCGTAGGCGACGGAGGTGAGGGCCGCCGCCGCCAGCACAATCAGAGCTTTTTTCATGTTCATTTCCTCCTTGTTGTCCGTGCACAGACTCTGAGAGAGAAAAAGCGTTCCCCGTCGTTCCTGGAGCCGATTGCCTGAATGTGTGCTTTGTGAGTTCTGACGATAACCCGCTCCACTCACGTTACGGAACGCCAAGTTGTCAGCAGCGCGAGACGGCACTCGCGCCTCTGCCGGTCGCGTCTTCACTGGTTGCTTTGTGGTTCAGTCGGAGAGCGCCGACAGAATAAAGATCCTCCGCGTTGCGACACGCGTCCCGCCTCGCTGCGGGACAGCGCTCTCCCTCTTCGCGGCGCAGCGTCGCACACCGCCCCACCGGTATTCATATGATGAACGCTGGAGGAACTGCGGTCAAGACAGATATGCAGGAATTGCCCCACCCTTGTCATAACTTGCTGCCGCACATGACTTTGAGACCGCAGCGAAAGCACGGGGCGACCGGCTGGTACCGTTGCGGCCGGTAACCCTTTACCTGGACGATCTTTACCTCTCTCCAGCCTCTCGCACCGCTGCTAAACTACCTATACTCCGCCTCTCAGGTACGTCCCGGGACTTACCGTCGAGCCATGCAAATAAGGCGCTAATCCTGTTCTGAATCGGATCCTCCGGTTGACGAGACAGCATATCGGACGATGTTGCCCATCAGGCCAACCGCTGCATCTGGCGTGTAACCACTTATTCCCCAAGTAGTTCGGTCAAGAAGGGCATGCGACAGGTCCTCCCGGCTGAACAGGATCCGCAACTCCCCCCCGATCTCCACGCCCGTCAGGCGAGGCATGATCTCACCGTCGCCAAAGACCTGGGTGGAATACGGCCGGTATTCGAGTCGCGTCAGCGTCGCCGCTCCATCGATTCCCTCGCCGGTGATAATGGGATGCCGGATCAACGGGGTCACGGGCCGGTTGAGCAGTCCGCTGATCATCTCCTCGGCCGATTGGGTGAACTCACCCCGGCCGCCGGGAGTCTCGAAGAGGATCGGCCCGCCTCGCGGCGTCTTCGCCGGAAGTGGCTCGGCATCCTCATTCTCAATGGCGACACCAGCCGGCGCGCCGGCACGTTCCACAAACCGACGGATCGCCTCCTTCTGCGCTTCGCTGAACCGGTGCTTCTCGATTCCGTTTACCAACACCAGAGACGGGGCCTCGCCGAGCCGGTCGATCATGGACAGCGGCCAATCGATTATTCGCAGTTGAAGGTCCTGTTCACGGGCCAGGCGGGCAGCCAGGGCCGGCAGCGCCAGCGGCTCCGGCTTCCAGTTTCCTTCGTGCAGAGCGCGGACAATCGTTATCACACCCTCCTGCCCCGCGTCCGTTGGAACGTCCGCCGCGGGCCCGGCCAGTCGCGGTCGGGGACGGTTGAGTTCGGAGGCATGGAAGTAGATGTTGGCGGCGGTCTGGAAGTGTGACGCCTTCGTCTCCTCCCGTCCCTGGTAAGTGCGGGCCAGATCCCCGGCCGGTGCCAGGATGATCAACTCCCTCACCCCGTTGGAAAGGCCGCGGAGAGCGGGGCGCCGGGCGCGGACCGGGAAGTTCAAGGCATAAGCCCAGTGGCCGCGGGGGAGTGCGCGCCACTCGTATTGCGGGTACATCACCTGACCCGCCCGCTCGATTGACTCGGCAAAGGCCCGGCTGGAGCCCTCGTTGACCGCGAAGATAAGCCCGCCCAGGTCCAGGTACCGCTTGAGCTTCACCAGTTCGGCCACCTCGGGGCGCAGCGGCGGCTCGGCATCCATGGGGATCTCGCCCGCAGCGCGCTGTTTGAGGAAGCGGCGGGCATCGCGGATGAAGACCTTGGCGTCTGCATCAAGATCCTTCATCCAGGCCGGCGCGCGATCCGAGGCGAGGTAAAGCACCGACGCGTCCAGCCACTCCTCCGGCTCGCCCGACATGTCAACAATCTGCCAGGCCAGATCGGCCTCGCTGTGATCGGATATCCACGCGGTGAGGTTCGCCACGTCGCGGGGGCGATTGTTCCAGGGCATTCCCTCCGCCTGGAGCTTGTTGAAAGCCACGGGAGCGCGGCCGCGGCTGAGGAACATTAGAGCGAAGGTCAGGTGCCGCACGCGGACCCGCCCCGCGTTGCCGCGACCTCCGATCCTCTCGTGGACGGTCATGATCCGTTCGGCTTCATCCCAGCGGCAGAGGCGCCCGATCAGTTCCGCTGCCCCTTCCCGGAACCAGTCGTGGGGGCCGAAGTACTTGCGCCCGCTGGCCAGCCCGACCCGCTCCACGCCGTAGAGGTAGTAGTAGAAGTCGCTGAACCGGCCGGGATTCTCCACGGGCGAGAACCACCCGTTCATCCACTCCAGGCCGCGGGCGATCGCCTGCTCGTGGCGGCGATCGCGCGGGGACTCAAGATCGAGTGAATCCTCGGCGTGGACGTAATCCTGGGTGATGAAGAGTGTGGCGAGGCCGGCCGCGGTCATGGAGCCGGTGGCCGGCCCCTGGCCGATGTAGTTCCACCCCCCGTCGGGAAGCTGCATGACCAGGAAGCGCTCCTCGAGGGCTTGCCACAGTCGCGGGTCAATCCGGGCTCCGCGTTTTGCCGCCTCCCACAGCGCCAGTGCGGCGAACTGGGTGATGGAGTTGTCCCGTCGCGTGCTGTTGGGCTTCTGCTCATAAGTCCAACCGCTGGACTTCTGCGAGAAACCCGCCAGAAGCCAGGCGATGTCGGCCTCCAGGTTCTTCCGAAACTTCGCCGGCAGCTTCGCCCAAACCGCCGCCCGCAGCGAGACCGCGTACGTCCCGCCCATGGGATAGTCGGCCAGATACTCGATCGCATCGCGCAGGCGGGGATCCTGATACGACTGCCCCGCATACAACAAGGACAGAACGGTCAGGGCGGTGTAGCCGCCGCCCTGGGTGGTGCTTTCGCCCGCCGGGGGCTTGATCGGATCCCAGAACCGTTGCGGATCCTTGCGGGCATACAACTCTTCCACAATGGCGTCGATCGCCTTGAGAACGTGTTCATCCGCAAGCTGTTCGGCCGTCAGTTGATCCTGAGCCTGCGCCGCGGAAGTCAGAAGGGCAGGCGACATCACAACCAGGGCAAGGCAGACGGCGTCCAACCTGATGCGGCCGATGTACCTCATGCGATTCAGCCCCTTCGTCGATCAGCGCATCAGATAGTTCACGCGCGGAGTGCTCAGATCGTTCACCAACGACCGTATCGCCTCGGCGTCCAGCGGTCCGGACTTCCCGGACCGGTCGCCGCGCATGAAGAGCAGGTCTGCCGGGGAGAAGTCGGGCGGTTCTGAGATCTGCACGACAGTCGCCTGTCCCACCGCGAGGGCGGCCAGTTTCTCGGCCTGGGCGATGGCGTCTTCCAGATACCCCACGCCGTCGATCAGACCGTTTCCCGTCGCCTGCTGCGCGGTATAGATCGAACCGTCCGCCAGCGCGTCGATCATCGCCGGGTCGGAGATCACGTGCCCTCGACCGTCACGGACCCGCCGGTGGAAGATCTCATAGGCCGCGTCAAGCATCTTGATCACCTCCGCGCGATCCTCATCCGTCCACTGGCGGTACCGATCGTTGGCCACGTTTTTTCGAGGCGAACCGGAGGCGGCGAGGGTGACCGGCTCGATGCCCACCTTGTCCATCAGACCGCCAAGGGTGAGGATCTGGGCCTGCACGCCGATCGAGCCGGTGATGCAGGTCTCCTCGGCCATGATGAAATCGGATGCACATGAGATGTAGTATCCGCCGGAGGTGGCGATCGAGCCGTAGCTGGCGATCACCGGGATCCCCGCGTCCTTGAGCCGGCTTACCTCGTACCAGACCTGATCCGAAGCGGTCACTCCGCCGCCGGGCGAATCGACGCGCAACACCACCGCCTCGTAAGGCTCGGCGATGACCCGGTCCACGGCCCGCTGGACGTAGTCGGCCTGCCGGCTGTCGATCGTGCCCTCCACGGAGATGATCGCGATCGTGCTGCGGCTGCCTTCACGCACGGTGGAAGTGACGAGACCGTTCTCCAGGTCAGCGCCCATCATGCCGGCGAAGATCACGAAGCCGCCGAACAGCAGGCCGATGAGGAATACGCATCCCAGCGCGAAGAGACCGGTGATGAACGCCATCACGGTCCGCCAGAATCCGTTGCCTCGATTCACCACTTGAACCATAGGGGGAGGCGGTGGGCCGGCCGTGTCATGCCGGGGAGTTGCCCCCGGCGGGGGATCCGGAGGAGCCGGTCGGACCTCGGGGGAGGGCGGCGGTGGAGGTGGGATCGGGGAGCCGGAGTTCTCAGGCGGAATCTGTCCTGTCTGATCCATGATTCGCTCCTTGGTGTGATGGGCATCGCAGCGCCGGCATGGGGACGCATGAGTCCCCGTCAGCCATCCTATCACGCCATGGGTCCGTCAAAGTGAGATCAAGCCGGATAGACTTACCGCCAACATGGACCAGTCGCCCTCCGAAGAGTTCCTGAAACCGTACCGCGAGGCGGTCCGGCGTCACGGCGCGACCTTCAAGGCCACGCTCTGGAGCAGCCCGGACGCCCAATGCCTGAGGTTCGACGTGATGATCAACTTGGCGGGTTTCAGCGGCTGCACGATTCTCGACCTGGGGTGCGGCCGGGGCGATTTCGCCGCCCGCCTCCTGGAGCGGGCCATCCCCTTCACCGGCCTCATCGGGGTGGATGCCATCCCGGAGATGATCGAAGCCGCCCGGGGCCGGCACCTGGATCGCTGCTGGTTCCACGTGGCGGACGTGCTCTGCCGGCCGCAGACCATGACCGAATGGAACGCCGACTTCATCTGCATCTCCGGCATGCTCAACACCATGGATCAGCAGACCGCCCAGCGCGTAGTTGAGGATGCCTACGAAGCCGCGGCCCAGGGAGTGATTTTCAACTTCCTCTCCGACCGCCCTCATCCGCGCTGGCGGAAGCGCGACGTCGGGCCGGCTGCGCGATTCGACACCCTCGACTGGCTGGACTGGGCCACGAAACTCTCCAGCCGCGTCAGCTTCACTCAGGAATACCTCGACGGCCATGACGCGACCATCCTCATCCGCCACGACGGCTGAAACGTCGAAACGTCGAAACGTCGAAATGGCGGGGCGGCCGGTGCGATGAGGTCGGAGTCGACGGCAGCCTTCCCCCGAGCGTCGCGTCGGTGATCGCTTCGGAGGCTGCCGCACTCCCTTGATGCCCGACCGGCTCTGCTCTAATCTGCCGCGATCATGGCAGTAATAATTCTTGAACACAGTCCGCGGACCGGGGCCCTGCGCCTCGGTGAGACGCTCCGCAATTACGGTCAATCCCTGAGGGTGGTCGCCCTTCATGAAGGCGATCCGGTACCCGACGATCTGGTGGAAGTGGACGGCATCATCAGCGCCGGCGGCCCGCAGGATCCATCCGATGATTCCCTGCCCTGGCTGGAGGAGGAAATGGCCCTGCTGCGAGCGGCTCACGAGGCCGAGTTGCCCGTGGTGGGTCTGTGCCTCGGTTGCCAGATCCTCGGCCGCGCTCTGGGCGGCCGGGTCGGGCGGCTTTCGGCCAGCGAGGACCCGGCCAACACCCCCGCCCGCTACATCGAGCTGGGCTGGCATGAGCTGAAGCTCACTCCAACCGGGCGCGAGGATCCGCTTCATGCCGGCTTCGCCTGGAACTCCATGCAGCTTCACTGGCACCGGCATCATCTCATCGAGCCGCCCCCCGGCGCGCAAGTCCTTGCTTCATCCGATCTATGCAAGGTCCAGACCTGGTCGCTGGGAGTGCGCACCTACGGCTTCCAGTATCACCCGGAGGTCTATCCGCAGACCATCGAGAACTGGGCGGCCGACGAGCCGCAGGATCTCGAAGAGGCCGGCATCAGCCTGGAGCAGTTGCGCAAGGACACCGAGCAGTACTATCCAAGTTTCGAGCGCCTCTCCGATCGGCTATTCGAGCGCATCTCGCTGGTGCTGATGGCGCCGGATCGCCGCTGCGCGGGCGTGGCGCGAGATATGCATCATTGAAATCGTGATCGCGAAGCGGCAAGCTGTGGGGGCGTGGTCAGTTCAGATCCGCAGGTGACTGCACGCGATACACGGGGAACTCTCCGCCCACCTCCAGGTGGTCATCGAGGAGGTTCCAGGTGGTCAGGCTGTCGGACGATTGCGGCTCCAGCAGATAGACCGCCAGTGTCCCCAGCGGCTGGGCGGTGCGCACGATCATTGCACCGGCCGGCAGCGACACATTCTGATCGCTCGCCTCCACCTGAAGCGTCACGCAGTTATGTCCCTGGTATGTGCGCTGCGCCCGATCGATCTGCATCACCGTGTATGCCTCGACGCGCGCATCACCTTCGAACGGCATGACTTCAATGCCGTGCTGGCGCAACTTCTCGACCACGCCGTCCAGACCCGGCTTCAGCAGATAGGCGTAGGGCCTGCGCACACTCAGCGTCGGCTCGAAACGGCCCAGGTGAATCACCTGGTAATCCTTCTCCACCTCCGTCGGGCGAGGCCTGCGCCGGCGGCCCTCGCCCGGCTCCATCACGTAACCGGGCACGGTGGCCGGGGAGTTGAACGCGACCAGCCGATGCTGAATCCCCACCACGTCGCCGGGCTGGGGGTTCTCGCCCGCGACGATCGTCTCCGCCCGCGCCTGCTCGTGCAGCTCGATTACGCGATCCCTGTTCTCGATCGCGTAAGTCATGATCTCCCGCACGAACTCGAGCGTCACCATCACCCGGTCCTTGTACGAGATGTAGGCGTAGGCTTCGGACAGAATGGCCAGGTGGCCGCGCAAACCGCAGTACGGGCCGCTGAACCGCGGGTCGCATGAATACGTCGCCCAGATCGTCTGCGCGCGGTTGAAGTTGCCATAGTAGAAGCTCTTGTAACCGGTGCGCTCCTCCAGGCGCTCCGACACCGCCGGCAGCAGCTCGTGGTGCACGAACCGAAGCGCCGGCTCGTGGCACGAGGGATTCAGCAGGCCGTCGAACGTCAGCGCGTTGCGATGGTGGGAGCCGTTGGTGGTGTGAAGATCGATCGTGATGTGCGGGTCCCAATCGTTGAACACACCCACCATCGCCTGGGCTTCGGGCGATTCCAGCTTGACCCAGTCGCGGTTGAGATCGAGGTTCTGGGCGTTTCGCCTCTGCCCCATGCCCTCCTCGGGGCCGACCTGGCCCGGCCGGTTGTTCCTGTCCATCCGGTCGTTGCCGTCGGCGTTGTAGATGGGGGCCAGCAGGATGATCAGATCGTCAAGCAGCGGATGATCGGGCGTGGTGACCAGCTCCCGGGCGAGCATGAGCAGCGCTTCCTTGCCGCACACTTCGCCCGCGTGGATGTCACCCCAGGCATAGACGATCGGCTTGCCGGTTGCCTTCGCTTCTTCGGGCGTGCGAACTGGCGGATCGGCGATGATCGCCAGCGGCAGGGTTCTGCCCTCGAAGCTCCGGCCGAACTCGGTCAGGTGCATCAGGTTCGTCCGCTCATCGTCGACCGCATCGATGCGCTGCAGGAGTTCCATCACCTCCGCGTGGGTGGCGGTGGCCTTGAAATCGCTGGCCTCGGCGATCGTGAGAAGATCCGGATCGATATCAGCGCCGGCAGCGGCGATCAGAACAGCGGCGGTCAATGCAGGGCCGATCAGCATCACTTGTCTCCAGCAGGGGCCTGAACCGTTACTTTACCAGCAGATGAGATGGGGGATTCACCGCCGATGACTGCACGCGGCGTGGAAAAACTCGAAGGGATCCAGCAGGACCTCGCCTGCCCGGCCTGCGAATACAACCTGCGCGGTTTGCGGGGCGAGGTGGTGGTCTGCCCGGAATGCGGCATGCGGATCGACGCCGCCCGGCTCATCAGCCGGAAGTGGACCGGACCCTGGCACTCCGCCCCACACTATACATCGCTTTGCCTGCCCACCGTGATTGCCATGGCCTACGCTGTGAGCATCGTCGTTGGCTCGGCGTGGCTGGGCTCTGAATTTCCTGACCTCCTGCAGGTGCCGGAATGGTTGCTTGGCACCGTCCTGACGCTGATGATGTGGGGCTCACTGCTGACCTGGATGGTTCATCGCTTCGGTGATCGGAAGGGGCTGTGGCTGTCACTGCTGGCTCACGTGATCCTCTTCTGCTATCTCGTGGGCGCTCTGGGCGGAGTGCTCTTTCTGCTGCTCGAAGCGGATGCCCTCCTGTCCGGCCAGTGGGTGCAGATTCTCCGCTACTGCCTCGGGCTGTGCTTCTTCGCCGCGCTGGTCCTGGCCGGCCAGTTGGGTGAAAGGTACATCGCCCGCCAGTGCATACGCAGACATCTGCAACGGCAGGCCAGCGTGTGATACGATGCCCGCATGACACCTGATGAAGCCAGAGCGTTGATGGAAGAGTGGACGCAGAGCGAGGCCCTGCGGATCCACGCCGAATCCGTGGCCGCGTGCATGGCCGCCTGTGCAGACAAGCATGCCCCCGGAGACGCGCAGGAGCGCGATCGATGGGTAATCGCGGGTCTATTGCACGACTTCGATTACGAGCGCTACCCCACGATGGAGGACCACCCCACCAGGGGCGTGGAGTTCCTGCGGGCGAACACCGATCTGGATGAGGGCGTCATCCACACCATCCTCGCCCACGCCCCGCACACCGGCACGACCCGCGATTCGATGATGGACAAGTGCATCTTCGCGGTGGATGAGCTGGCCGGGTTCATCGTCGCCTGCTGCAAGGTGCGCCCCAACGGCATCGCGGACCTCGCCCCCAAGAGCGTCAAGAAGAAGCTCAAGGACAAGGCCTTCGCCGCCGCGGTCAACCGCCAGGACATCGCCCTGGGCATCGAGGAACTGGGCGTCGATCCCACCGAGCACATCCAACTGTGCATCGACGCGATGCGCGCCGAGAAAGACCGGCTGGGGCTGTGATGAGACATGGAGACCGGGAGGATTGCGGAATACTGCATGTTAAACGTCATGATCGCAGCAGAAGACAGTCCCGAACATAACGGCACCACGAGGGGCGACGACGCGTTACACTGCGTGAAGTGTGCATATTCACTGCGTGGGTTGCAGCCATCAGGGGTCTGTCCGGAATGTGGCTTGCCGATTCAGCAGAGTGTTCACGCCGCGTCGAGCATGTCGAGATGGAGCATTTGGCGGGCACTGTTCGCGTCTGCGAACGTAGCGGTGCTACTGGTTCTTGTCGGACTGAATATCTTGTACAATAGCCCTTGGGAGGCGCCAGCATCCGATTGGATGCCCCACGAGCGGGCGGAGATGTTCATGTGCCTGTGGGCGTATGCGGGTATGCTGTGGTTACTGACGCTTGTGAGTCTGCTCTTTCTGAGGTGGGTTCCGCTAACGCTCTGGCTCACCCCGGTCGTCGGATTGATTACAGCAATCACTGGATTGGCGTATAACTACGTCTTGTGGGTGTTGATCCTTATGTCGGTCTGAGCGCGGTGCACCGGTCATGCAAGCCGGACAGCACATGTCTTGTCGCTCCGTGGAAGAAGCGAAACGCCCAGTGGCCGCGACGCTGGTCAGCCATCGATCGACATCACGCTGGTTGCTGAACCGCACGTGCGGCAGATCCTCAAGTTCTTCCGTCAATGTGCGCCGACGCCAGCGGTCCATCTGCAATGTCCACAGCAATATGGAATCGCGGGTGAAGAAGGCCTTGGCCAATGATTCACGGTTGCCGTTGCAGCTGAGCTCTTTGTGCAGCGCCCGCTTGAAGGTGCGCTTCAACACGCGCGGAAACGTGATGCGCAAGGGCAGGTAGAGCCAGACATTCAGTTCGGTGCGATCGATGAACTGTTCGCGCACGGGTGTGTAGTTGCCCTCGATGACCCACCGGTCACGGGCGACGATCGGCCGGACGATCTCAATCTCCTCTTCCGGCGATCGCTCCTTCCAGCCGGGCAGCCAGTGGATTTCATCGAGGTGGGTCGGTTCGATGCCGAGATGCGCTGCGAGGCGATCAGCGACAGCACTCTTGCCCGAGCCGGAGTGGCCGACAATCCAGATGCGTTTGGGTTTGACCGTCGGCGCGATCGCGGCGGAGGCGGCGGTGGTGGTGGGGGGGCCCTTCAGTGGGAGCCCAGGGCCGGGGTACCCTGGGCTCCAAGGGGTTTGCGATGAGTCTGCCCGGGGCGGGCGACTCATCGCACCGGGGATCCGGGTTTTTCGGTCGCGGCCCTGACCGTGGCCACCGTCGGCACTGTCTGGTCGCGGTCCAGAACTGCTCTGACGGTGCGCGCGATGCTGGCCGGATCAAGACCGGCTTCTTCCAGTTGCCCGGCACGCGAACCCTGATAGATCCAGCGGCAGGGAATGCCCATGCGGGTGATGAGCCGCGTGTCCAGGCCGTGTTCGTTGCAGGCGTCGATAACGCAGGAGCCGAATCCACCTTCGACGCCATGGTCTTCCACGGTGATTATAGGAACGCTGCGCTCGACCAGCGATCGAACGAGTGCAAGATCCACCGGTTTGGCGAAG
Organism: Phycisphaerales bacterium; assembly: GCA_020345805.1. Classification (GTDB taxonomy): domain Bacteria; phylum Planctomycetota; class Phycisphaerae; order Phycisphaerales; family SM1A02. The sequence continues at coordinate 1,757,106 of CP070772.1, forward strand.
CGAGCGTCATATACATTAATCTTATATTCACCTGCGAGTTGCTTCACCGCCTCCATGGCGCTGATGGTCATGGTGCCATAGGCTAGGATTGCTGCGTCCGGCAGTTCATGCGTCGTTAACGCCCGCGCCCTGCCCAACTCAAACGGCGGACATTCCGCGTCGGCGAACATCTCGCTGACGCTGTCCCGCGGGTAACGCACCGCGCTTAGCCCTTCGTCGTACTGGCGCATGAACTCCAGGGCCGCCCGCAGGCTCGGCTCATCCATGGCGGCCATGAGCACCGCGTTGGGGAAGATGCGCAGGATGCTTATGTCGCAGAAGCCGTGATGGACCGCGCCGTCGCCACCCACCACGCCGGCCCGATCCAGACACAGCCTTACCGCCAACCCCTGCAGCGACACCTCCTGGAACGCCTGATCGAAGGCCCGCTGAAGGAACGTGGAATACACGGCAAGGAATGGCTTGAAACCGGTTTTGGCCAGGCCCGCCATCATGGTCATGGCGTGCGATTCGCAGATGCCGGTGTCCCAGGTGCGGTTCGGGAACCGATCGATCACCTTCTTCACGCCGGTGCCGTCGGGCATGGCGGCGGTGCAGGCGACGACTTTCTCATCGCGCTCCATCACCTCCTCCAGCGCGTCGGCAAATGCGCTGGTGAAGCTCCGACCGCCGCTCTTGAGAACCGCCCGGCACCCTTCGACCTTGAACGGCTTGGGCGAGTGGAAAGTCGTCGCGTCACCCTCGGCGAACTCGTAGCCCTTGCCCTTGATGGTGTGCACGTGCAGCACCATCGGGCGGTCGAAATCCTTGACCGCCAGCAACATGTCGATGAGCGTCCTGAGGTCGTGGCCGTCAATGGGGCCGACCGTGAGCAAGCCGAACTTCTCAAACCAGGCGTCCTCGGAAACCGTGTCTTTGGCAATCTCACCCAGGCGGTGGTACATCTCCTCGACGAACGATGCGCCGGGAAGCTGCGAAACCACATCCCGGGCCGCCCGCTTCGCCTTGCGGAAGGTCTGGCTGACGCGGACGCGGTCGAGGTAGGCGGCGATGGCGCCCTGGGGCTTGGCGATGGACATCCCGTTGTCGTTGAGGACAACCAGGAACTGGCGATTGAGCGTGCCGGCGTTGTTCAGCCCCTCCATGGCCAGGCCGTTGACGATGGAGGCGTCGCCCACCAGGGCCGCGACCCGCCGGCCGCGGGGGTTTTCCTTGGGATCGAAGGCCTCCCCGCTGAGCAGATCGCCGCGGGCCATGCCCACCGCGGTGGAGATGCTGGTGCCGGCGTGGCCGACGGCGAACAGGTCGTAGTCGCTTTCACGCGGATCGGGAAAGCCCGCCATTCCGTCCCGCTGCCGCAGTCGCGGCAGCATCGAATACCGTCCCGTGAGTAGCTTGTGCGGGTAGCACTGATGTCCGACATCGAACAGCAGCCGATCGTGGCCGAAATCGAACACGTAGTGCAGGGCGATGGTCAGGTCCACCACTCCGAGATTCGGGGCCAGATGGCCGCCGGACTTGCTTACCTGCTCGCAGATCGCCTGACGGATTTCCTTCGCCAGCTCGGGCAACTGGTCGACGGAGAGGGCCTTGAGATCAGCGGGGTTGCTGATGGCGGGCAGGAGCGTCAGTTCCATGGGCGTTTCCTCTGCGGTCGACACACGCGGCTGCATGATTCAGGGTAGGTGTTGTTGGCGGCCGTCGCCATCTACTTCGTACGGACGGCCAGGTAATTACAAAGATCTCGCAGGGGGCCGGCGGCCTTGCCCAACGGCTCCAGCGCCATTACCGCCTCATCCCGCAGACGGCGAACCTCCTCCCGGGAGGCGGGGATGCCCAGCAGGCCGGGGAAGGTCAGCTTGCCCGCCTCACGGTCCTTACCCGCCGCCTTGCCCAGGTGTTCGGTCGATTGGGTCACATCCAGAAGGTCATCGACGACCTGGAACATCAGGCCGACCGCCTCGCCGTAGCGGGTGATGGCATCCAGCGTTTCTTCGCCCGCCCTGCCGCAGATGGCGCCCATGCGACAGGCGGCCCGCATCAGGGCACCGGTCTTGTTGCGGTGGATAAGGTCCAGCCGATCACGGCTGCTCAGGCCTTCGGGAAAACCGCCCAGGGTGTCATAGACCTGCCCGGCGATCATGGCCAGCGTCGCCTCGGCCAGTTCGCGTATCAGACGGTGGGTGGCTTTCGCGGACAGTCCTTCCGTCCGATAAATGAGCGAGAAGGCCAGGGGCATCATCGCGTCGCCGGCCAGGATTGCCAGCGCTTCGCCGGCGTGGATGTGCAGCGTCGGTCGGCCACGCCTCAGGTCGTCATCGTCCATGGCGGGCAGGTCATCGTGCACGAGGCTGAAGGCGTGGATGAGCTCCATCGCCGCCGCCGGGCCCAGCGCCACCTCGCGCCGACCTCCCACCGCTTCACAGCAGAGGATGATCAGGCACGGCCTTAGCCGCTTGCCGCCGCCCAGAAGCGCGTACTCAATCGACTTACGCAGTTTGTCGGGCAAATCGACCGCCTGGAGGTAGCGGGAAAGGAAACCGTCGACGGATGCGGCGATCTCGTCAAGGAACGCGGGATATGGATCGCTCACGGCGGGGGCCACAACCTCATTGTACGGGGAAGGGGCGAATCTCGCGGAGCAAGCCGGCAGGCGGCCGGCGCGACCCGTACAACCGCGGTGAACGGCGACCCGCGGAACCCGGCTCTTCCAATCTTCCTTCCCGTTATGATGACTGAGATGTCGAACTTCAGCGAAGACCTGGGATTGCTGATCGAACGGGGCGGCTATGTCATGGTCCCGTTGCTGGCGCTGAGCGTCGTCAGCCTGACCCTGATCGTGGAGCGGATCTGGTTCTGGCTCACCACCCACGGCCCGGGTCGGGCCGGTAAGCTCGCCCGGCTCAATGACGCCTTTCGCAGGGGCGAGAAGCGGGCGGCCGAGAAGCAGATCGCCGGCGATCGGACTCCCTATGCCAGCGTGGCCCGGCGGCTGCTGGAGGACGGGGCGTCCGACGCGGTGGCCGTCGAGGCCGTCGAGGCCCAGCGCCCGCGGTTCGACCGGTTCATGGTCACCCTGTCCACCATCATCACCGCCGCTCCGCTTCTGGGAATTCTGGGCACGGTCATCGGGATTATTCAATCGTTCAACCTGCTGGGTGAGCAGACCACGCTGACCGATCCGAGGGCGGTCTCGATGGGCATCGCCGAGGCTCTCCTGACCACCGCCCTGGGGCTGATCGTGGCCCTGCTGACGCTTTTTCCGTACATGATCTTCCGGGGGCAGGTGGATCGGGCGATGGGGCGGCTGGAATCGGTCATCGCCGCCGCCCAACAAGGTGCCGGCAGCGGGTCCATGGCGGAGGCCGCTGCCGGCCCCGAAACGCCTCTGAAGCCCGCGGCGGTCACTTCCAAGTGAACTCGGCCGCCATTTGAGCACCAAACCGTACCGGCCACTCCCGCAAGCCGATCAGGAATCAAGGACCATGATGGATCGACGACTGTCCGCAATCCCGCGCATCGCCCGGTTGGTGGGGTTTGCCTCGGCCCTGAGTGTCGCCCTGACCCTGCCCGCCGGGAGAGCCCCGGCCGCCGACACCAATCCGGCCGTGGACGAACCGGTCGCGGACAACGCATATCTCCGCTGGCTGAAGATTGCCGAGGAGAAGGGCCGGTCAATCGGGTTGCAGGTGGCGGTTCGCGATTTCGACCGGCCGGACGAGGCAGGCCCGATGGTGAGTCTGGTGGGTATGGCCCATATCGGCGAGGCGTCCTTTTTCGCCGCCGCCCAGGAACTGCTTGGTCGCTATGACGTGGTGCTCTACGAATCGGTCAAGCCCCCGGGCGCCGGCGGTGCGGGCGGGGAGACGGATGAGGAACGGGTTCGCAGCACGTTGGCCGCCCTCGAATTCACCGCCGGGCTCGTCGAGTTGTTCCACGACCATCGCGGTGACTATCCCGATGATCTTGACGATCTGCGGTCCTTCGCGGCGAAGGTTGACCCCCGCCTGCCGCAGTTTCTGGAGGCCGCACTGGTGGATGCCTGGGGCCGGGCGCTTCTGTACACGCCCGATGCGGGAACGCCGCCGGGTGGTTCGAGGGCGGATGAGCATTCCGAACCCGCCGACGCGGGCCGTTCCTATCGCCTGTGGAGCTTCGGCGCCGACGGTCGGGAAGGCGGTGAGGGGATCGATGCGGATCTTGCCCCCGACCGCGCGATTTCGGCCCTGGAACTGGCGGCCGACGACGGTCTGCAGGGCCAGCTTGCCACGGCACTCAGACTCAAGTTCCAGCTCGACGCGCTGGACTATGCCAAGCCCAACTGGCGGTGCAGCGACATGTCGATGGATCAGGTGGCGAGCGGGCTGGCGGAGTACGGCATCGACTTCGGTCCCCTGAGCGGCGCCCTTGCGGGCAGCTCGTTTCCCGCCCAGCTCGTCAAGGCGGTGCTCGGGGTGCTCCGCATCGCCGACGCCTTCGTGGGCGGGGCGATCGTCGACACCTTCAAGGTCGTGATGATCGAGATGCTCTCCGACGAGGCGGTCATGGAGCAGACCATCGACATCTACGGCGAGGGTTTCTCCGAGGTCATCATCAACCGGCGCAACCAGGTGGTGATCGACGATCTGAAGCGGCTCATCACCGACGAGCCGGAAGTGCGGTCCGTGGCGATCCTATATGGCGCGGCCCACCTGCCGGACCTGGCCCGGAGGCTTCACGATCAACTGGGATACCGGCCGGGCGACGATCGCTGGCTGACCGCCATCGAGGTCGACCTCACGGAATCCGCCGTCACGCCGGGCGACATCCGGCAGATCCGCGCCATGGTGAAATGGATGATGGCCCAGCAGCTTCCGCGGGAAGAAAAGAGCAGGGATTGAGAACCGCATTCGGCGCGGTAGTTCCCCGGCCGGCGGCAGTCAGGGCAGGTGGCTGAAATCCGGCGTGTCGGCGACGTTGATCCACATCCGGGCGTCATCCAGGCGGCTCGGAGCCTGTGAATCGGCATGGCCGTCTGCGAAGAGGACCGCCACCGCACCTGTATAACGACCGATCGGCGCGTGAGTGTTCTCAAGTAGGTTCAACGCGTTGACCTCGATGTACCCTTCCCACTGCGGCACATCGGCAAGGGTCGGGGGTACGACGAGGAATGAGCCGGGGGCATTGTCCCGGGCCTGCTTGTGCAGTCCGGCGATCATCTCACTGGAAGAGCAGAAGGTGATGTAATCCGACTGGCGCTGAATCTGCCCCAGCGATTTCACCACCACCGAAATCGGCTTTCCTTCCAGGTCCGTCGCGGCGTAGAAGCGCGGCAGGGGGACCGGGGGATTGGGCGGTTCCAGGACCGTCATGCTCCACCAGCCGCCGGTGTAATAGCCGTTGTAGCCAAACGCAGGCTCGTTTGCGACCTCGACGGCCTCGAGGATCATGTTGTCCAGGCTCGGATCGTCCTCCTCCCGGTAGCTGTGGATGATCTCGTGGTTGTAGTCCAGGTACTGCATGAGACGCCAGGTCCACGGGGCCGCCACGTCCTCGGGAATCGTCGCGTGATTGGGGAACTCGTAGAACAGGTCCCATCGGTCGAAGACGTTGGGGCTTCCCGCGGGATCCAGGTAGGCGGGCACCGCCGCGCTCTCGTTGGCCGCTGCGTATGCGTTCCACGCGAAGTTGATCTGCCGGATGTTGTTCAGCTCGTTGGCCTTCCGGCTGCGCTTCTTCACGCCGCCCAGGGCCGGCATCAGGATGGCCATAAGCAGGCCGATGATGCCGATGACCACCAGCATCTCCACCAGGGTGAAGCCGCACCGGCGCTTGGGGGAACGGAACATGGTTGCTCTCCTTGCTCGCTGCGTCAGAAGATCCCGCAGCAGGACCGGGCGAAGGGGCGGTAGGGTCCAGAATGCGGCGATGAACAGCGCCGGCCGGCAACGCCCGGAGGCGGGCACCATTACGCCCCACCAGGGGATTATACGGCCAGGATCCCCAATGGCCTGCAGTTATGGCCGAACTGGCCCGCTTTCGGCCCCTGCCCCCGGCAGCGGGGCCGCCGGGAGCGTCGAAAACGGCTGCTCGCCCCTCAAGCGGCGGGCGATGTCGGCCACGATCCGCGGATCCTCGCTGGCCTGCACGTGTGACAGGCTCAGGGGCCGGTTCGGCACCCACCAGACGAACCCTCCGGGCGGGGCGGTGTTTTCCGGCCCCACGATCGCATCCCCCAGGCGGACATAGGCCAACAGGTCGTAGCCGGCCTCGGCCCGACCCGCCTCCAGCGCCGCCAGAAACGCCGAGCCCACCCGCATGTCCACCTGGCGCTTGTCGAGCGTGGGCAGCACCGCCAGCCGCGCCCCGCGGTGGGGAGTGGCGATGGTGAATAGGCGTTTGATGTTCAGACGCCGCCCGTCATCACTGCGCCTCTGGGCGGCGAACCGAGCCACCAGCCCGCCCATCGAAATCGCCACCACATCCACCTCCGCCGTCTGAGCACGGACATCGCCCGGCACCGCCTTCTCCACCGCCTCGATCACCCGGTCGCGGCATTCCTCGAAGGTGTCGGCCGCGAAGAACGACACCTCGATGATCGGGCCGCCGGTGACGGTCTTGCCCAGCCGCCTCGCCAGCGCCGAGACGATCAGCCCCGGATCGTGAATCCCCGCCAGAACCACCATCGGCCTCTCCAGCGGCTTCGGTTCCCCCCGCATCTGGCGCAGGGCATCCTCGGCCTGCCTCACCGTCAGCGGAAACGACGGGTTGAGCTGCTGATTGGACGAGCACCCGGCGCACGCTGCCGCCGACAGCACCAGGAGCAGCCAGACGAGTCGACCGGTGAGGCAATGCATGTGCCCATGATACGGGCGTCGCCGCCGGTCGGCCTCCGCGGCGTTCTTGCGGCGGCGGCCATGAGCGATCCCGCGTTGGCCCCGACCACCGGCGAAGACTGATCGGCAGCGAGGCGCCGTCGCGTGCGAGCGGTCCCGATTGAGGTAAGTATAAGATGAACGATCTGTCCCAGACCGTGCGAAGCAGACGTGTCGGCTCCGATTCTTATGATGCGCATCACGCTTAAGTTGACACCGCGCGGCACGCGGTCGACAATCTGCCCAACATTCAGGGGTCGATTCAGTTAACAGGGGTCACGACGATGGCAGACAAAGAGGACACGAAAATCCACGTCGGGTACTTTATTCTGATCCTGATCGCGATCGCAGTGGGGGGGCTGCTTCTGGTGTGGTGGGAGCCGGTGGTGGCTTGGCTGGTGGTGGCGCTGCTCATGACGCTGTTCATCGCGATGTCCGGCTTCAATATTAAAGGCCTGGGAAGCGGCTGCCTCATCGACGAGCGCGACCGCATCAGCCTCTCGCGCCTCCAGCTCATCGCCTGGACGTTGCTGGTTCTGTCGGCCTACTACACCGCGGTGATGGTGAACATCCGCAACGGCGTGCCGGACCCGCTGGCGGTGGCGATCCCGGCCGAGCTGTGGGTGCTCATGGGGATCTCCGCGACCTCGCTGGTCGGCTCGCCGTTGCTGGTCCGCGGACAAGGCCAGCATCGCGTCAACGTCATCGGTGAGGACGGTATCGCCCGCGGTGATGCGCCTTCCGACGCCTCGTGGCAGAACCTCTTCTGCGGCGAGACCAACTCCAACGACAAATACCAGGACATCAGCCGCGTGCAGATGTTCTACTTCACCTTCATACTGGTGCTGGCTTATGGGTTCTTCCTCGGTCGGATGTTCGTGGATGCCGGTCGGGCGGCGGCGGGCGAGGCGCAGATCGTCGAGTTGCCCGCGGTGTCCGCCGGCATGCTCGCCCTGTTGGGCATCAGTCACACCGCCTACCTCGGTAAGAAGGGGCTGCGCACCGATATTGAGCGCAAGATCCCGAAGACCAAGGTCGCTCGCGGCAAGACCGCGACCGCAGGGAACAAAGGGGACCAGTCATGAGCCGCATGTTCATCGCCGTTCCCGCGCTCGTCGGCATCCTCAGTGCCGGCGCGCTGCGGCCACAGACCGACAACCCCCGCATTCAGGTGCATCGCCGGCCCGCCGTCATTACCGCCATGGAATCATGGACCGACGATGACCTCACCAATGAGCAGCTGCGACTGCTCCAGACGCACTGTCCGCTCGGCCGGCCGCGACTGACCACCGATCTTTACGGCACGACATGGCTGGTGGTCCATGAGGGTTATGTTCTCGAGCTTTCCGCGATCGACAAGATCCCTCTGTGGGTGGGCGAGGAGGTTACGTCCGATCAGCTTGGCGACGCCGCGGAGCGCGCCGGTCGCTTCAAGCTCGACCCGATCGTTCCCCGGCACGTCCAGGCCCGGCATGAGGATTACACGAATACCGGCTACGACCGGGGCCACCAGGCCGCCGCCGCCGACTTCAGCGCCGATCAGGAACTGATGGACGAGACGTTCCGCGTGACGAACATTGCCCCGCAGGAGCCGGACCTCAACCAGCAGGCGTGGAAGGCGCTGGAGATGCGGATCCGCGACTGGATCGGCCCAAATCAGCCCGCGTATATCATCACCGGCCCCATATTCCATGATCCCCGCGAGGAAGGCGACGGCGAGCGCGCCGACGGGCTCGTCGAGTATTACACCGTCGGTCCCGGCGGGGTCAGCGTACCCACTCACTTCTACAAGATCGTCCTGCAATGGCGCGACGAGGCCTGGAACGCCATCGGATTCGTCATGGAGAACGCCGATCCCGGACCCGTGGTCGATCTCAGCGATTACCGCAGGTCCATCCGATGGATCGAGGAGCACACGGGCCTGGACTTCTTCGATCAGCTCGACCAGGACGAGCAGGATGACCTGGAGATCCCGGTCGCCGCAATGTGGCAGTAGAAGTCACCGACCTCGCATCTCAAGCGTTGGGCTCTTACCTCGGGTCTTGCGCGTGCTGACCCGGATTGCCCTTCACCTCCGCGATCCTCACCGCGCCGGCGGGCTCGCCCTCCGGATCCGGGCGGGCGATGTGGACGGCCTTCTCCCCCAGCTTCGCCTCGCCTCGCCTGACCTTCGCCTGGAAGCTGCGACACTCGTCAAGCAGCCGATCGAGGATCTCTTCTTCCGGGACGTTGGCGACGCGTTCGCCCTGAACGTAGACGATGCCGCGCCGATCGCCGGCGAAGACGGCCACATCCGCGCCCTCGGCCTCGCCCGGGCCGTTCACCACGCAGCCCATGACCGCCACCTTCATGGGCAGGTCGATTTCATCCTTCAGTTTGCTCCGCACCTCCTGGACCAACGTGAGCAGATCGACCTGGATGCGCCCGCAGGTGGGACAGGCGATAAGCTCAGCGCCCAGGCGCTGGCGCAGCCCCAGGCAATAGAGCATTTCCAAAGCGTCTTCGACTTCAAGCACCGGATCCGAGGCGTAGCTGATGCGCACGGTGTCGCCGATGCCGCCCGCCAGCAACGTGCCCAGGGCCACCACGGAGCGGATGGTGCCCGTTTCCTTCGGACCGGCGTGCGTCACGCCCAGGTGCAGCGGGTAATCGAAGCGCTTGGAGATCTCGGTATAGACATCGATGGTCAAGGCCGGATCCATGGACTTGGCGCTGATGCACAGGTCGTGAAAGTCGCGGGCCTCGAAGATGTCCAGGTATTCTTCGAGCTTGGCGATCATCAGGGCCATGACCTGGCCGTGGCGGTGCTCGGAGAAGACTTTCACCAGTTCTTCCCTGCGCTTCCGCTTGTCCCTGCGCTCGACGATGGAGCCCTCGTTGACGCCGATGCGGATGGGGAGGGAGCGCTCCTTGCAGGCGTCGATGACGGCGTTGACCTGCCCGCGGTCGGAGATGTTGCCGGGGTTGAGCCGGATCTTGTGTACGCCGGCCTCCACCGCCTCCAGAGCCCTCTGGTAATGGAAGTGGACGTCGGCGACGATGGGCACGTGGGTCTGAGAGAGGACCTGAGGCAAGGCCTCGGTGTCTCGGCGCTGGGGCACCGCGACGCGGACGATATCGGCCCCCGCGGCGGCGAGGCGGTTGATCTCCGCCACGCAGTCGTCGATGTCGCAGGTCCGCCCGGAGGTCATCGTCTGCACCGAGATCGGCGCCGAGGAGCCGATGGCAACGATGCCGCTCCGCTCATCGCCCACCAGAATCTGCCTGGTTTCTCGCCCGATCGGCATTATTGGAACATTGTAAGTGTGGTCGTGTCGCCCGGCCACGGCCCGGGGAGTTCGGTTTGCGGCATCTGTAGGAAACCTGCGGCCTGACCAAGCTCCGCCGTCTGTCGAAGCATGCGGGCGAGAACCGTCTGATTTCGGCCGTGGCACTTCACCATTCGAGACGTTGGGCCGATTCCATCGGTTGAGGTTGCGACGGTGACAAGCTGGATGAACGGGGGAGGAGGATAACCGTTTGGCCGAATCGTTCACCGACTACCTGAAGCTGAACTCCTCCGAGCGCAATCGGCTTCTGGCGCGACTTGCCCGCGATCCCGCGCGAAAGTTGGGCAAGTGCAAGCGGAAGCACCGGAGGTACAGCTACCGCACTCTGGACGTGGCCATGAGCATCGTTCATCCGGGCGGCGGCCAAAGCCGGCTCCTGGTCACTTCGCGCAACCTCTCCGCCGGCGGAATCGCCTTCCTGCACGGCGGGTATCTGCACGCCGGTTCGGAATGCACCCTGGCCCTCATGCGCCGCGACGGTACTCCGATATGCCTGGCGGGGACCGTTCGGCACTGCCGGCATCTGCAGGGGGCATGTCACGAAGTCGGCGTCCAGTTCTCCCACGAGATCGACCCGGAGGTCATCCTGCTGCCGGAGGATCTCGACGACGCGGACGGGGGTCCGGAATGCGGTCGTTCCCTTCGAATCCCCTCGCTGCGCGGACGGGTGCTCATCGCGGACGAGAATGAGCCCGACCGTCGGTTGTTGTCGCACCAGTTGTCCGCGACCGGCCTGGAGGTCACGCCGATCGCCACCGCGGGAGCCACGCTTGATGCGGTGAAAAAAGGCAAGTTCGACGCGGTGATCTGCGGTCTGGATCTGTATCGGGCTCATGGGATTCACGCGGTGAAATCCCTGCGAGAGATCGGATATCGACAGCCGGTGCTGGTGCTTACCGCCGAGATTGACAATCGGGCCCTGGCTGCGGTGACGGAGGCGGGCGCGACGGAGGTGGCGGGAAAGCCCTACGACCCCTATTACCTCATGTACCTGCTGGCCGAAGCCCTGAACCAGCCGGTGCCGGAGGGAACGGTTGTCAGTCGCTTCGACGGCGAACCGGGCATCGGCGATCTGCTGGAGGATTTCGTGAAGGAGGCGAGGGATCTCGCCGGCCGCCTCGCCGCAGCGCTGGAAGAAACGGACCTCGCCGGAGCGCGCGATTTGTGTGTCCGCATGGCCGGTTCGGGCGCGAATCACGGCTTCGACCAGCTCAGCATGGCGGCCCGCGATGCACTCCACAACCTTGACGCGGCCGGGAGCCTCGATGCGGCGATCGGGCCGCTGGGCAGGCTGATCTCGATGTGCCAGCGTCTGGACCGGCACGACTCTGACCCGACCCCGTCCCCCGGGCTCGGGAGCTAGAAGAGGCCGGGCCGGGGGAGCGGACCCGCCGGCGACCTCTGCCGGCCGCCGGCGTGCCCGGACGCGTGTCGGGTCCGATTGGGCAACCGGCCGTAAAGCCGGTCTTGCGGCTGGTCGATACGCCACAGTCGGACGTGTATAGATGCCTGCGGACCCGGGAGCGCCCCAGTGGACACCGGTGGAGACACCTCACCCATCAACGCGCTTCGCCTGAGTGACTCGGAGCGCCGGAAGCTGCTCGAAAGGCTGGATCGTCAGCGCACCGCCTTCCGGGGGCGGGAATCCCGTCTCGAGGACCGGCTGCCGTACAAGACAGCCGCAGACGTGATTGTCACTCTCCGCCATCCCGGCGGTTCGGTTGTCGACTATCTGGTGCGCCCCCGGAATCTCAGCCCTCAGGGCATAGGTTTTCTGCACGGCAACTTCGTGCACCCGGGCAGTGAATGCCAGGTCCACCTGGTTAATCTGGACCGGCAACCTGAACTCGTCGAAGGCACCGTGGTCCGTTGCCGCCACGTCGAGGGGCTGGTCCACGAGGTAGGCGTCCGGTTCGAACAGCCGATTGCGCTGGAGAAGTTCGTCCCGGAACACCGGCAGTCGGCGAACCTGCCGGAGCCCAACATCGAACTGCCCAGGTTGTCCGGCAGGGTCGTCTTTGTGGAGAACTCGGACACCGACCGGGAGCTGCTTGGCTCCCATCTGGGCAAGCTGGGCGTCGAAATGGTCTCGATCGCCAGCCCGCTGGAGGCGCTGGCTTTGCTCGAACGAGAGAAGTTCGAGCTGATCATAACGGGGGCTTCGCTGCCGGGGCTCACCGGGCCGGAGCTGGCCGAAGCGCTGAGGGCCGACGGCCACGAGGAGCCCATTCTCGCCCTGGCCGACGATGACAACGCCGAGACTCGCGACGAGGCGCTGGCTTGCGGGTGCACGGCCGTCCATGCCAAGCCCTTCACTCTGGAGCAGCTGGCCCGGTGGCTGAGCGAGTACTTGCCGCGAGCCGCGGACTCCGGCCCGGACCGCGAGTGCCTGAAGAGCACCGAATGGGCCAAGCCGCACATGCGACCGCTGATCCTCGGGTTTCTCGAGAAGATGGAGGTCCAGGTGGGGCAACTGGCCGGTCTTCTGGCCGCCGATGCGGATCGCCGGGCCATCGAGAAGCTGAGTGTGGAACTCAAAGGGGCCGCGGGCGGACATGGCTATCCGGACGTAAGCCGGACCGCGGCGGAACTGCACACGCTGTCGGCCCGGGGGGCATCACCGGAGGAGCTGGCGGCGAAGTGTCGCGATCTGGAGGAGCTCTGCCGGCGGGCCGGTCAGATCCGCCACGAGACGTGACAGATCCAATAACCGCTACAGCCCAGACTTCGACCGCCATGGCCTCCGGCTGTCCGCTCGCCGGAGTGGGCGGGACGGTGTCCATCGCCGAAGAATCTAGATCAACGTTGCGACCGTTGATCAGTCATTCCGGGGTCTCATTCCGAACGGTACCGGCCTCCAGGTCTGCGGCCGGGTGCCGACACACCAGGGAATGCCCGAATGACCATCGCCAGGCGGCCGGAGAATCCGGAACCGGACCTTGATCTTCAATCCCGTGCTGTCGCCGGAGGGATGACCGCCGATGACGGGCTGCCCGAGCGGACCGTTTTCGTCGCCCGCCAGCCGATTCTCGATCGCCATCTGGAGGTGTTCGGATACGAACTTCTGTTCAGGTCCGGGCGGCAGAACTTCCATTGTTTCCACGACGGGGACCAGGCGACCCGCCTGACCGTCAGCAATGCCCTCAACGTCATGGGGCTGAATGATCTGGTCTCCGGCAAGAAGGCATTCGTCAACATCACCCGCAATCTGCTTCTGCAGGAGTTCCACGCCGTGCTGCCGCTGAAACAGGGGGTGGTGGAATTGCTGGAGACGGTGGAGCCGGACGAAGAGGTGATCGCGGCCTGCCGGGCGATGAAAGAGGAAGGCTACCTGCTGGCCCTTGACGATTTCGTGTTCAGCCCGCGATACCAACCATTGCTGGACATCGCCGACATCGTGAAGGTCGACTTCCTGGCCACAGACCGCCGGGAGCGCCGCGCGCTTATCGAAAACTCGAGGCGCCCCGGCCTGGTGTTCCTGGCGGAGAAAGTCGAGGGGCACCAAGAGTTCGAGGAAGGCCTCGCCCTGGGTTATGCCCTCTTTCAGGGGTACTTCTTCAGCAAGCCGAAAATCGTCGAGAGCCGCGACTTCGTCGGGGCCAAGCACAAGTACATGCTGTTCCTTCAGGAAGTTCACTCACCGGAACTCGATTTCGATCGTCTGGAGAAGGTCGTCAAGTCCGACGCATCGTTGTCCGTAAAGCTCCTGCGCTATCTGAACTCCGCCGGTATGGGCGTCCGCGAGAGAATCACCTCGATCAAGCAGGCCCTGATCCTGCTGGGCGAGAAGCCCCTGCGCAAATGGGCCTCGCTGGTGGCCCTCACCTGCATCGGGGAGGACAAACCGAGCGAGCTGATCCGGCTGAGCCTCGCCCGCGCCCACTTCTGTGAATCGCTGTGCAGTGACCTGAAAATGACCGGCCGGGAACTGGACCTGTTCCTGCTCGGCCTCCTCTCGGCCCTGGATGCCATGCTGGACTGTTCACCTGAAGATCTCGTGGAGCAACTGCCGCTTGCAACCGACGTCAAGACCACCCTCCTGGGCGGCTCCGGCACGCTGGGCAAGGTCTATATGCTGGTCCAGGCCTGCGAGCACGCCGACTGGAAGACCGCCTGCCTGCTCGGCCGCCTTCTAGAGATCGAGGTCGCGCGCATCAACGAGACCTACTCCCACTCGCTCCGCTGGGCCGACGAAGTGATGCGAATCTGACGGAGCGCCCTTGCCTCCATCGCGCAACAGCGCGTTCGTGGTACGACTCGGCGAGCGCCTGGTCATGCGTGGCCGACCCGTGACTCCGGCACTTTTGCGAGAACGCCGGCGATCCTGATGTCACACCGGGGCGAGCAGGTCGTTTATCAACCGCTCGATGCCCGCGGCGCGGGCGGTGCTGGTCTGCCCGGGCACGCCCAGGGGGGCGAGGATGCCGTAGCCGACGGCCACGTCGATCAGCACCCAGGCCAGAGCCGCGGGCGGCTCGTCATCCCGCACCACCCCCGCCTTCTGCAACCTCACGATTTCCGTTCTGACAAACGCGTGCAGCTTCGTGGTGTGCTGCCGCAGCGCTTCAGCGATTTCTTTGTCGCCTTCGATCTCTGTCATGGCCTGGAAGATGACGCGGTACACGCCCCGGCCGCGCTCGTGAGTGGCGGGATTGGCGGCCAGTAAAGTGTGGAGGCGCTTCTGCGGATCGGTGATCCCTTCCAGGGCCTGCTTCCAGGCGGCGATGACTTCCCTGCCTACCTCGTCAATGAGTGTTACGAACAGATCGAGCTTGTTCTCGAAGTGGCGATAGAGGATCGGTTCGGTGATGCCCGCGGCCCGGGCGAGCTCGGCGGTGGTGGCCCCCCGGTAACCGCGCTGGGCGAACAACTCCGCCGCGACCTCCAGAAGCTGACGGCGGCGCTCCGTTGCCCGCATTCGAGCCATGTCGACGCTCCTTCTGACCGGACGGGTCAGTTAGTGATCGGGTACTTGCCGCATTGTAACCCATCCCGCTCGCGCCGGTGATAAAAACCTGGAAGCGTGGTCCTCCGCCACGCCTGGAGCGAGGCGGATGACGATGTCCATAATGAGGGCGTCGTCCGATGTCACGCCGCCGCGGTCGATTGGGCCGCGGCCTCGGGGTGGATCTCCAGTTCGTCCACGCCTCCCGGCATGATGAGGTCGGCGACCGGCGTGCCTTCGGGAATCACCTTCCCGTCCAGGGTCCGGACCACGATCTGGGGATGGGCCCGCTCGTGGTCTTCCAGCTGCTGGAGCCAGTGAGCCTTGACCGCCTCTTCAAGTTTGCTCCATGCGGCCCGCCCCTTGCATTTGGGGAACGTCGAGCAGCTCAGCCACGGCCCGCGCTTGCCCCGCCGCAGGTTCAGAGGCGATTCGCACTTGGGGCAGGGCAGATCGGTCAGCACCGGCGGCTGGGCCGGGTACTTGATCTTCCCGTTCTTGTCCAGATTGATCACGTACTTGACCTGGGGGTAGTTCACCGAGGCGAGGAACCTGCCGAACCGCCCGGACCGCAGTTCCATCGCCGAGCCGTCCTCCGGGCAGGCCACGTTCACCCGCTCGGCGCTCATCGGCCGGCCTTCCCGGTCGATCGGGGCGGCGAAGTCGCACTTGGGGTAGCGGCTGCAGGACAGGAACCGCCCGTTCTTGCCGAACCGATAGCACGTCTGTCCGCCGCATTGCGGGCAGCGGTAGGGCGCCGACCGGCTCTCGGCCTTGGCGTGCACCATGTTGTCGTGCGCCCGATCCAGCGATTTGCTGAACCGCGCGTAGAACTTCTCCAGCATCGCGGTCCAGTCGTGATGCTGCTCGGCGACCTTGTCCAGCTCCGCTTCCATCTGGCGGGTGTAACCCAGGTCCATCAGCCGGGGGAACGCCTCCACCAGCTTCTCGGTCACCACCTCGCCCAGATCGGTCGCATAAAACCGGCGATCGATCTGCTCGACGTACTTGCGCTCCTGGATCACGTTGATGATCTGGGCGTAGGTGGAGGGCCGGCCAATCCCTTCGGATTCCAGCGTCTTGACCAGCGAGGCCTCGGTGTAGCGGGGCGGGGGGCTGGTAAACAACTGCTCCGGCTCCAGCGAGAACGGGGCGGTCTCCCGGCCCTCGGCCAGCTCGGGCAGGATCTGTTCCTCACCGTTGGTGGGCAGGCCCGCCACGCGATAGAAACCATCAAAAACCAGAACGCGGCCCGTCGCCTTGAGTACCGCGCCCGTCTCCCGGTCGCTTCGCTCCAGCATTACGTTCGTGGCATCCCACTGCGCCGGAGTCATCTGGCAGGCCACGAACCGGTTCCAGATGAGTCGATAGAGCTTGCGCTGGGGCTCGGTCAGCGCCGCAGCGATCTCCTCCGGATGGCGGTTGACGTCCGTGGGTCGAATGGCCTCGTGCGCCTCCTGGGCCGCCTTGTTTGACGAGCCGAAGAAGTTGGGCTTCTCGGGCAGATAGGAGTCGCCGAACTTGTCCTTGATAAACGTGCGGGCCTGCGCGAGGGCATCACCGGAAAGATGGGTGGAGTCAGTTCGCATGTAAGTGATGAGACCCACCTGACCCTCGCCGGGGACGTTGACTCCCTCATACAGCTCCTGGGCGGTGCGCATGGTGCGGGAGGCGCCGAAGCCCAGGGCGCCGGATGCGGCCATCTGCAACGTCGAAGTGATGAACGGGGCCGGCGGGCGCGAGGTCGTGCGCTTCGTCTCCACCGATCGCACGCGATAGCGTGTCGCCGGGTCAATCCGACCCTCGATGGTCTTCACCGTCGCCGCGGGCCCGCGCCCCTTGGGATTCTCTTCCTCACGCGCCTTGGTGTCGATCAGTCCGATGGCGTCGCACACCGCCGCCACTTCCTCGGAAAGGTCCTTCGTGTCCTCGGCCCGGCTGCGCAACTCGAACTTCCCGCCCTGCAGTTCCGCCAGCTCGGCACGGATCGATCCGTGCTCGGCCAGCCAGGCGTTGCACTCCTTGACCGTCGGCGACCTGCCTTTGCCGTTGAGAGTGCTGATGAACTTCTTCCACGGTTCGGCCAGCCCGGGCGCGGCGTCCGGATCGATGCTGAGGCGGGCGGTGAACCGCCAGTATTCATCGGGGATGAACTGGCGGATCTCGTCCTCCCGTTCGACGATCAATCTCACCGCGACGGACTGGACCCGCCCGGCGCTGAGGCCTCGGGCCACCTTCTTCCAGAGCAGTGGCGACACCTGGTAACCGACGATGCGATCGAGAATGCGCCTTGCCTGCTGGGCGTTCACCTTGTCCAGGTCCAGGACGTGCGGATTGGCGAAGGCGTGCTCGATCTCGGACCGGGTGATTGCGTTGAAAACCACCCGCCTGACCTGCTCGGGCGGGATGTCCAGCTCCTGGGCGATGTGCCAGGCAATGGCCTCGCCCTCGCGGTCCAAGTCGGTGGCGAACCAGACATCTCTGGCCTGCCGGGCCGCCTTCTTCAGCTCCGTCACCACCTTCTTCTTGCCCGGCAGCACGTCGTAGGTCGGCTGGAAATGGTTCTCCAGATCGACCCCGGGCACCGGCTGCTTCGAGCCTTTGGGGGCTCGAGCCGGCAGATCCCGCACGTGTCCGACCGACGCCTGAACCACATAATCGCGCCCCAGGTATTTATTGATGGTCTTGGCCTTGGCCGGGGACTCCACGATCACCAGATGCTTGCCCGCCGCGCTGGCGGTGCGGCGTGCGGTCTTCTTGCGGGTTGTGGTCTTCTTCCGGGCCATCAGCGCCTTGGCCTATCGGTCAGAATCGGGCGACGGATGAAAAGGAAAGCCCGCCTCGCCGACGACGCGCGGGGCGGAATTGAATCACTCAACCGGTTTCTGTCAAGGTATATTCGCAGGTTCACCGGATGATCAGCCCCCACCGGATGCCGAACGGGGGTGCGGCGACAGCTGGCTGTCGATGAACGTAACTGCCTGTTGAACAAGATCTTGCGGCGATTCCTGCCCCGCCTCCAGCCAGATCGAGTTTCCTTTTGCCTTGAAACGCCTAAGCCACGTCCGCTGTTGCTTGGCGTACCTCCGGGTGCGGATCTTGACCTGCTCCACCGCCTCCGCCAGCGGGCAGCGGCCCTCCAGGTGCTCGATGATCTGCTTGTAGCCCAACGCTTCGCGGGCCTGCACGCCCAGCAAGCCGTCCTCCCACAGCCCCCGGACCTCCTCGACCAGTCCCCGCTCGATCATCTCCCTGACTCGGGCGTTGATCCGCCGGTTGATCTCCTCCGCCGGCCAGTCCAGGCCCACAATGAGGATGTCATCCCGCGCCGAGCCCGCCTGCCACTGCTGCTGAAGCTCGCTGATGGGTCGCCCCGTCTGTTCGAAAACCTCGATCGCCCGGATCGTCCGCTTGCGGTCGTTGGGGTGGATTCGCTCGGCCGAAGCCGAGTCGACTCGCATCAGCCATTGGCGCAGCTCCTGCCCGTCCATGGCCCCGAGCCGCTCGCGGAGATCCTGATCGGGCTGGGGCCCTTCAAAGAGCCCCTCCAGCAGAGCCTGGATATAAAGGTTGGTGCCGCCGACCACGATCGGGAAGCGCCCGCGGCTTCGGACCTGCTCGATGGCCTTCTCCACCAGATCCAGCCAGCGATCGACGCTGAAACCATCGTCGGCGGGGTCGGCGATGTCGATGAGATGGTGCGGTGCTTCAGCCTGCTCCTGCTCAGTCGGCTTGGCGGTCCCGATGTTCATCCCGCGATAGACCTGCATCGAGTCGGCGCAGACGCATTCGCCGCCTCCGGGCAGGGTGCGGGCCAGATCGATCGCCAGCCGCGTCTTGCCACCCGCGGTCGGACCGAGTATCAGAATGATCGGCCTGGCGCGATCCATACCCACCTATCGTACGTTCCAAACGGCCCCGGACATCGCCGCTCATGCCCCGGTGACGGATCGCCGACGGAGTAGGCGGGCGGACGCGGGCGAGCGTTCGGCCCGAAAAAGGGTGAAACATGCACCTGATGGCACAGACCACCGCCGACCTGTCAACCACCGAGATCATAATCGGTCTGGTGGGCGGTCTGGCCCTGTTCCTCTTCGGTTTGGAGCAGATGGCCTCGGGCCTGAAGATCGCCGCCGGCGAAGGGATGAAGACCATCCTGGCCCGGCTCACCTCCAATCGCTTCAGTGGGCTGCTGACCGGCACGCTGGTCACGGGCGTGGTGCAGTCCTCGTCGGTGACCACCGTTCTGCTGGTGGGTTTCATCAGCGCGGGGCTCATGACCATGAAGCAATCCATCGGGGTGATTCTGGGGGCGGACATCGGGTCCACCTTCACCGCCCAGATCATTGCATTCAAGGTCCACAACGCGGCGCTGGTCATGATCGCGGGCGGCTTCGCCGTCTCCTACCTGCCGCGATGGGAGCGCGTCCGACCCTACGGGCGGGTGGTGATGGCCCTGGGGTTGGTGTTCTTCGGGATGAACGTGATGGGCGACTCCGCCTCGCCGCTGAGAAAGCATCAGGCGTTCATAGACTTGATGATGTCGATGGAGCACCCGGTTTTGGGCATCATCATCGGCGCCCTGTTCACCGCCATTGTGCAGTCGTCGGCGGCGACGATGGGAATCGTGATCATGCTTGCCGGGCAGGGCTTCATCTCGCTGCCCGCGGGCATCGCCCTGGCCCTGGGTGCCAACATCGGCACCTGCGCCACCGCGATCCTCGCCTCCATCGGCAAACCTCGCGAGGCGGTGAGAGCCGCGATCGCCCACATCCTTTTCAAGATCGTTGGCGTGTTGTTGTGGCTGCCGCTCATCGATCAACTTGCGTCGCTGGTCGAGTGGATCACTCCCGACGAGTCGGGGATGCCCCGCCAGATCGCCAACGCCCACACGGTTTTCAACGTGATCAACGCGCTGGTCTTTGTCTGGTTCGCCGGCGTGTTTGCCTGGATTGTGTGCAGGCTGGTGCCGGACAGGCCCGAGCCGGAAGACCGGGTCATCAAGCCCAAGTACCTCGATCATGCCCTGCTGAAGACCCCGGCCCTGGCCATCGAGACGGTGAGGCCGGAGATCCGCCGCATGGGCAAGCGGGTGGAGCGGATGCTCGTCGATGCGCCTTCTGCGGTGTTGGCGGGCAGCAGTGAGGATCTGTCCCGCATCGCGGCCATGGACGACGACGTGGACCGCATCCACGGCTACATCATCACCTACCTGGGTGAGATCTCCCAGCATTCGCCCTCGGACCGACAGCGCGAGGAGATCATGAATCTCATGGCCGCCGCCAACCACCTCGAACACATCGGCGACACCATCGAGACCAATCTTGTCGCGCTCGGCCGGCAGCGCGTGGAGCGGCAAGTCACCATCAGTGAAGAAACCGCCGGGCGGATCCATCGTGTGGCGGAGGCGGTAATCGGTTCGGTACGGTCGGCCGTGCAGGCCGTCTCCGCGATGGACCTCGAGGCCGCCCGCGTGGTCACGGGCATGAAGGACCAGATCGGCTCCCTGGTCGACGAGGCATACTCCCATCAGGCTCAGCGCCTCGTCGCCCCCGAGCCGGACCGGCTGGCGTTGTATACCGTGGAGGCCGATATGATTGAAAACCTCAAACGGGTCTATTACTTCGCCAAGCGCATGGCCAAGACCGTCCGGGGGTGGGACAAGGAATGAGCCGCAGGTAATGAGGTGGGGGGGCGGAGATCGATCGTGTTCAAGACCGCGGAACTGGGACAGAAGATCGCCAAGGCCGAGTATCACGCCCTGCTGCCGGACCTCCGCGCCCGACTCGTCCAGGCCCAGTACCGCATGAGAAAGGCGGACTTTTCCGTCATCATCGTCATCTCCGGCAACGACAGCGTGGGGCGCGAGCAGGCCCTGCACACGCTTGCCGAGTGGATGGATCCGCGGTTCCTGGAAATCAACGCCTTCGGCCATCGCAGCGATGAGGAGCGCGAGCGTCCCCGCTACTGGCGCTACTGGCGGCAACTGCCCGCCGACGGGCGCAGCAGCATCTTCTACGGATCCTGGGTCCGCCGGCCGCTCATGGATCGCCTCGACGACCTCATCGATGACGAGCAGCTCGATGACGCCATCCATCACGTCAACAACTTCGAGCGGATGCTCGTCGATGACGGCACCATCCTGCTGAAGTTCTGGCTTCACCTTGGCCGCGACGGGCTGAAGAAGCGCATCAAGGCCGCGGACAAGGACCCGGATTCCAGATGGAAGATCAACCAGCGCGACCGGATGTTCGCGGCCAACTACGAGCGATGCGAGAACATCTGCAAGCGGTTCGTGCGCAAGACCTCCACCGCCGAGGCGCCTTGGCAGATCGTCGAGAGCACCGATCACCGGTTCCGGAACGTCACCATCGGCCGGGCCGTGCTCGACGCGATGACCCGCGGTATGGCTGCATGGGGGGCGAAATGCGCCGAACAAGAGACGGCCACGTCAAAGATCGCCGCCGCCGAAGGTGCCGACCAGCCGATCAACGACACCCGCAGCATTCTGGACACTCTGGATCTGTCAAGGTCGCTGGACAGGCGCCAATACCAGAAGAACCTCGAAAGCTGCCAGAGCCGGCTGTACGACCTGGGCCAGAAAGCGTTCGCCGAAGGCGTGAGCAGCGTGCTGGTCTTTGAGGGCTGGGATGCATCGGGCAAAGGCGGGGCAATCCGCCGCCTGCTCGCGGGACTGGATCCCCGCGATTACCGCGTGGTCTCCGTCACCGCCCCCAGCGATGAGGAGCTGGCCCGGCACTATCTCTGGCGGTTCTGGCGGCACCTGCCCCGGGCCGGCAAGGTCGTGGTCTTCGATCGAAGCTGGTACGGAAGAGTCCTCGTGGAGCGGGTGGAAGGTTTAGCCACCGAAGAGCAGTGGCGGCGGGCCTACAAGGAGATCAACGACTTCGAGGAGGAGCTGGTCAACCACGGCACGGTCCTGCTCAAGTTCTGGATGCACGTGGACCGCGATGAGCAACTGGCCCGCTTCAAAGCGAGGGAGGCCACGCCCTTCAAGCAGCACAAGATCACCGAAGAGGACTTCCGCAACCGCGAGAAGTGGGACCTCTACGAGGCCGCGGTCAACGAGATGGTCCAGCGCACCAGCACCGAGTACGCGCCGTGGCAACTCATCGAAGGCAACGACAAGCGCTACGCACGCGTGGAGGTGATCAGGACGTATGTGGAAGCGCTGGAGAAGAGGCTTGAAGACCTGAAGACTTGAAGGCCTGGAATCTGTGGGCGATGTGTCAATCCGCGGATATCATCCGGCTTTCTTCAGACCGCGATTCCCCTGCGGAGCACACCGCCATGGCCAAGAAGACGATTGAGCAGGTCGAGGTCGCCTCAAAACGCGTGCTTATGCGCGTGGACTTCAACGTCCCGCTCGATGACGCCGGCTACATCACCGACGACCGGCGCATCCGCATGGCCCTGCCGTCGATCACATCGGTGATCGAACGCGGCGGGAGACTCGTGCTGGTCAGCCATCTTGGCCGGCCCAAGGGCGAAGAGTATGAGCCTGCGTTCAGCCTTAAACCCGCCGCCGACCGTCTCGCGGAACTCCTGCCGGGCGTGAAGGTCAGTTTCGTCGGGGAGGACTGCGTGGGGCAGGCGGCGTCCGAGGCCGTAAGTGCCCTCGGCGACGGCGAAGTCGTCGTGCTGGAGAATCTCAGGTTCCACAAGGCCGAGAAGAAAGGTGAGGCGGAATTCGCCGCCCGGCTCGCCGCCTTCGGCGACATCTACTGCAACAACGCCTTCGGCACCGCCCACCGCAACGACGCTTCCATGCTGGCCGTCCCCCAGGCGATGGCGGGTAAGCCGCGGGTGGCCGGGCATCTGCTCGAGACCGAATTGAAATACCTCTTCGAGGCAATCGAGCAGGCGAGAAAACCGTTCATGGCGGTTCTCGGCGGAGCCAAGGTCTCCGACAAGCTGGGGGCGATCCGCAACCTGACCGGCAAGGTCGATGCCATCCTGGTCGGCGGTGCGATGGCCTACACCTTCCTCAAGGCAAAGGGCGTGGAGGTCGGATCCAGTCTCGTGCAGGAGGACATGCTCCAGGAGGCGGAGGCCATGGCCAGGGACGCCGAGGGCGGCCCCACCCAGTTGCTGCTTCCGGTCGATCACGCCTGCGGCCGGGAAGTCTCCTCTACCACGCCGTTCGCGGAGTATGTGGGTGCGATCGCCGACGGCTGGATGGGGCTGGACATCGGTACACGAACCGCCGCCGCCTATGCCAACCTGATCGCCACCGCCCAGACGATCGTCTGGAACGGGCCGATGGGGGTTTTTGAAACCCCGCCGTTCGATGTCGGCACGCGGGTCGTGGCCGAGGCGATCGTGGAGGCGACCGGGCACGGGGCGGTGAGCATCATCGGCGGGGGTGACAGTGCCGCGGCGATCGAGGCCTTCGGCCTCAACGAGAGGGTATCCCACGTCTCCACCGGGGGCGGGGCCAGCCTGGAGATGCTGGAAGGCGGGCACTTCGACAGCGTCGCGGTCCTCGATGAGCGGTGATGATAGGGATTTGTTCAGGCGGGATTCTCACCTGCGACCGAATGATTGCGGCCAGTCGCGACGCGCAGACGGAACTTTCCCGTGGCTAAGATCGTCAGACAGGAATAGGCTGAAACACCACGGGTCCATCCCGTGGCGGTCGTCATGAGCACCAACCCTTATCCCGGAGGCAGCGAAATGCATCTGCGAATCTTGGTTTCCGTCCTCTTGTGCCTGGCGGTGGTCGGTACGGCCTACGGGCAGAGGCAGAATCGCCTGGGCGTGGGCGACACCGCGCCGGGCCTGGACATCGAGAAATGGCTCAACGGCAGTGAGGTGGCGATCCAGGAAGGCAAAGTCTATGTAATCGACTTCTGGGCCACCTGGTGCAAGCCGTGCCGAGCGACTATTCCTCACTTCAACGAGCTCCACGAGCAGTATGGAGATGAGGGGCTGGTCATCATCGGGGTAAGTAAGGAAGAAAGTGCAACGGTCGAGCGATTCGTCCGCAAGCAGGGCAGCAAGATGTCCTACCTCGTGGCGATCGATCGCCGCGAATCCACCTGGCGGGCGTGGATGGACGCCGCGGGCCGCGACACCATTCCCACGGTCTTCGTCATCGATCGCAGCGGCAAGATCCAGTTTGTCGGCAATCCACATGAAGATCGTTTTGACCCCGTTCTGCGGACGGTTCTTGACGGCCGGTTCAACGCCGAACTCGCCCGGCAAGTGAGGCCGATGGCGGATGCCGCGGCCAATGCCCGGAAAATGCGCAACTGGCGGATGTGCTTCAAGCTGCTCGACGACATCATCCAGACTGATCCGCACGTCTTTGCCTTCACCACTCTGGAGAAGTTCGAGGTGATGATGGTGGATCAGAACGATGCCGGAGGTGCCTACGAGTACGCCCGGAAGCTGCTGGAAGACTACGCCGACGATCCCGGGCTGCTTGAGGGCCTGGCCCGCAAGATCGCCACCGATCCCAAGATCAAGGCCGAGCAGCGCGATCTGGAGATCGCCATGCAGGCCGCAAACCAGATGGGCACCGCCTCCGGCAAGGAGAGTCCGAAGGTGTGTGCGGTGCAGGCCCTGATCCACTATCACGCCGGTCGCCTGGACGAAGCCATCAGCCTCCAGAAAAAGGCGTACTTCATGGCCCGGCCCAAGCAGAAGCCCGGCTTCAAGAGGGTTTTGCGGGACTACCAGGAAGCCGCCCAACGCGAGCAGATCAAGGCGGAAACCGGCGGCTGAGCTGCCGCCGTCGCCCTCCGGCCCGACCACGAGTCAATGCACGGCGTCCATCCCGGGCGCCGTGCCCACTTTTGTCCCGCCGCCCGCTCCCCCCGCTATCCTGATGCAATGTCCATGAACGATCTTCTGAAGAATCCTCCCCGTCTGCCCCTGATCGCTCCCTCGATTCTGTCGGCCGATTTCGCGGCCATGGGCGCGGAGTGCCGGGCCGCTCTGGACGCGGGGGCCGACCTGCTTCACCTGGACGTGATGGACGGCCACTTCGTGCCCAACCTCACCATGGGCCCGGCCCTCTGCCGGAGCTTGCGCGAAGCGCTGCCGGAGGTCTTCCTCGACGTTCATCTGATGGTCACCGATCCGGCGGGTTTCGTCGGTCCGTTCGCCGAGGCCGGCGCGGATCTTTTCGTCTTTCATATCGAGGTGGAAAGTGAGCCGGAAGGGCTGGCCGAGAAGATTCACTCCGCGGGCATGGCCGCCGGGCTGGCCATCAACCCACCCACGGATGTCGAGGCGATTCTGCCTCATCTGGATCCCTTCGACCTGATCCTGCTCATGAGCGTCAACCCCGGATTTTCCGGGCAGCAGTTCATCGGAGAAGTGCTGGACAAGGCCCGGCGGGTGAAGCCTCTGCTCCGCGCCGACCAGCGCCTTCAGATTGATGGTGGCGTGAACGGCCGGACGGCTCAGGGTTGCCGGGACGCCGGCTGCGACGTGCTGGTGGCGGCCTCGGCGGTCTTCAAATCACCGGATTACGCGGCGGCCATCGCCGAATTGCGCGGGGCGGCGGCCGGAGTGGCCTCCGCGAGGGAGCCGGGTCCCTCCCGCGGAGGAAGGAGCGGCTGATTGGCCAGAAGGCAGCAAAGGAACATCCAGTTATGCCTGATCCGCTGCGGTCAGACCACCTGGAGCGCCGAGCAGCGGCTGCACGGCGCGGTGGACCTGCCCCTCAGCCCTGAGGGCCGGGAAGCGGTGGCCAACGCGGCGGAGGGTGTCCGCACGAGCCGCATCGCCACCGTCTATCACCCGGATACCGAGGCGGCCGCGGAAACCGCCCGGGCCTTCGCCCGGACCGTGGGAGCCAAGAACCACGCGGTTGCGGAGTTGATCGATCCCGATCTCGGGCTCCTGGAAGGGCTGGAAAAACAGGTCTTCGCCGAGCGCTTTCAGAAGCGCTTCCGACAGTGGGAACTGGACCTGCTGCGACTGGCGCCGCCGGAGGGTGAGCCGGTCCTGGAGGCCCGGGCGAGGGTGTTCGCGGCCATCGCCCGGATCATCAGGCGCTCCCGCAGCGAGGAGGTGGCGGTCGTGCTTGGCTCCCTGACCCTGGGACTGCTGCGGTGCCGGCTCGCGGATCGGCCCGCGTCCGATGTCTGGGAACTGCTCCGAAACCGGCCCGACGTGGAGCGCTACTGTCTCACGGCTGAGCAGGTGAAGGAGTTGGAGACCGAAGCAAGGGCGGAGGCGGTTACCGCCTGAGCGGGAGGGGAGGGGGCACGTGCTTTACCCGCGGCCGGTTATCGGGGACGATGACCGGCCGATCCAATCTGGACCGTGAGATGACCAGAACCAAGAGTCGAAGTTGGGCCGAGACTCCCAAGCCGGGTGGCGCGGCCAAGAAGGCCGTGCCGGAGGGCTTGTGGCTGCGTTGCCCGGCCTGCGAGGCAATCCTCTTCCGCCGATCCGTGGAGAGCAACCTCTGGGTCTGCCCCGAGTGCCAGCACCATTTCCGCATCTCCGCCGACGAGCGGATCCGGCAACTCACCGACCCGGAGAGCTTCGAGCCCTTCAACGAGGACATCGCCCCCACCGACCCTCTGAAATTCGTGGATCTGAAGCCGTACACCAAACGGCTGGTCGAGGCTCAGAAGAAGACCGGTCACAAGGAGGCGGTGATAACCGGTACCGGCTTCATCAAGGGGCGCAAGGCGGTTATCGCCGCGATGGACTTCAATTTCCTGGGCGGATCGATGGGTTCGGTGGTGGGCGAGAAGATTGCCCTGGCAACCGAGGTTGCCGCCGAGAACGACTGGCCACTCATCATCGTCTCCTCCTCCGGAGGGGCGCGGATGATGGAATCGGGCCTCTCGCTGATGCAGATGGCCAAAACCTCCGCCGCCCTGGCGAGATTCGACGACATGGGCGGCCTGTTCATCAGCGTGCTCACCGATCCCACCACCGGAGGCGTCAGCGCCAGCTTCGCCATGCTCGGCGACGTGATTCTCGCGGAGCCCAAGGCCCTGATCGGCTTCGCCGGTCCACGCGTGATCAAGCAGACCATCAAGCAGGATCTGCCCGAAGGTTTCCAGCGGGCCGAGTTCCTGCAGGACTGCGGATTCGTCGACCGGGTCGTGCCCCGCAGCGAGCTGCGCAGCGAGATCGGCAGCGTTATCGACTATGCCGGCAAGTGACAGACACGATGGCGGTTCGCTTCCGGCCCGCAAGGCGCACCGCGCCGCCTCCGGGCATCCGATGTGGAAAACGGTCTGCCTGGCGCTGGCGCACGCCGTGCTGTTCGTCTGCGCGTTCCCGCCGATAGGCTTCGCACAACTGGCGCCCTTCGCCCTGGCTCCGCTGGCCTGGCTGGCGATCAACGCCCGATCGACACGCCGGGCACTGCCGGCCGTCTTTCTCACTCAACTGGCGATGTGGCTCTGGGTCAGCCGCTGGCTCATTGATATCAGCGTGCCTGGCTATCCGGTTCTGGCCGCCTACATGTCGGTGTACCCGTTGCTGTTCGCCTGGATCGTGCGCCGCGCGGCGGTGGGTCGGGTGACAGCGCTCTGGCCGATGACCGCGGTCGTCCCGGTCTGCTGGGTGGCCATGGAGTTCCTTCGCGGTTCCGTGGTGGCGCACGGCTATCCGTGGTTCCTTCTCGCCCACCCCATGATCGAGATGCCCCCGCTGGTGCAGTCTGCGGATCTTGGAGGCGCCTACCTGGTATCGCTGCTGGTGGCGACGGTCTCCGGATTGCTGGTGGACCTTGGACGCATGCGGGTCGGCCGGTTCGGGGCCCTGCCGCTGAGGATCTGCGGGATTGCCGTGGTGGCGGTCCACGCGGCGAATCTGGCCTACGGGCTCTGGCGGACCAATCAGGACCACGCCTCCTCCTCCGGCCCGGCCATGCTCGTGATCCAGACCAACCTCCCCCAAAGCAACAAGATCAAGTGGGGCTTTGAGCAGCAGGTCGAGGACTGCAAGGTCTTCTTCGATCAGACCGTCGAGGCCGTCGAGTCCGAGCGGAGCGCCGGCCGCCAGCCGGACCTTGTCATCTGGCCCGAGACAATGTTGCCCGGCCTCGGTCTGGAGCCCGACTCCATCGCATACCTGGTGGCGAACGATCTCGTGCCGGGCGCGCTGTTTTCCGATTCGATTGCCGGGCTGGCCGAACATCTCCAGACGCCGCTTCTCGCAGGCAGTCCGGCATTCCTCGGTCTGCGGGTTGAGGACGAGGAGTTCCGCTGGGACCACCAGTACAACTCGGCCTATCTGGTCACCGGCGATCCTCCCTATCAGCGCTATGACAAGATGTTCCTCACCCCGTTCGGCGAGACGATGCCCTACATCTCCGCCTGGCCCTGGCTGGAGCAGCGCCTCCTGGCCCTGGGGGCGGCGGGAATGTCATTCGACCTGGATTCCAATCCCGATCCGCACCTGATCGAGATTCCCTGGGAGGGCGGGCAGCTGACGATTCCAACCCCCATCTGCTTCGAGGACACGGTTGCGGAGGTTTGCCGATCCATGATTCATCGCGACGGCGGCAAGCGCAGCGCGGTGTTTGTCAATCTCAGCAACGACGGATGGTTCGGATCCCATGACGCCGGTCGAGAGCAACATGCCCAGATTGCCCGTTTTCGCTGCATCGAGAACCGCGTGCCCATGATCCGCGCCGCCAACACCGGCCTGAGCGTGGCCATCGACTCCAATGGACGCGTGGTTGGCAGCGTCGGGCGGGGGCGGTACGGTGAGGGGCGCAAACCCGGTCATCTGGCAGCCTCGCTCCGGCTCGACCAACGGCGTACGCTCTACGGCCGCATCGGAGACTCCTGGGTGTGGATCTGTCCGGTCCTGACGGCGGTGATCCTCACGGCCACGTTCACCACCACCAAAGCAAAGGGGTAGGTTCGATGAAAAGTCCAATGGCGGCGGGATGGATGGCCGCGGCAGTGCTTCTTCTGGCCGGCGGCTGCACCAATCCAGAACAGGTGGACCGGTGGGGTACCAAGGAGCAGTCCTACTACGACCCGGCAATGCCCGAGGCTTCACTTAACCTCGCCGCACCGATCCGGCCGCAGGCCCCTCCGGCGGAGATTCGGGAGAACGCGATCTCGATTCTCCTCCAGGCCGTGGAGTCGAAGAACCCGCTGCTGCGGGCCAACGCCATCGAGGCGCTGACCCTCGCTCCGGAGCACCTGGAACCGGCGGTCCGGAAGGGCCTGGCGGACGAGAACCGCGGGGTGCGGTTCGTGGCGGCCATGAGTGTCGGAAGACAACGGTTGATCTCCTCGGCCCACCTCCTCAAACCTCTGCTCGTTGATGAGTCCCGATCCGTGCGGGCGGCGGCGATCTTCGGCACGCACGCCTGCGGCCGGCCCGTGGATCTCAACCCCCTAGCCGCGATGCTCGGCAGCGCGGATCCCGAGGTGAAGGCCAACGCCGCAATGGCCCTGGGCGAATTGGGCAATCCCACGGCCATCCCCATGCTCCGGCAGGCGGTGGGGCAAAACACCTCGCAGATGACCCCCGCCAAGGCCAAGATGGTCGACCTTCAACTCGCCGAGGCGATGGTGATGCTGGGCGCCGAGCAGCAGATCGAGCCGATTCGTGCGGCCCTGTTCAACCGGGCCGAGGAGGCGGAGTTATCGGTTCTGGCCTGCCAGATCTGCGGCCGGCTCAGGGACCGCCACGCGGTCCCCGACCTCAACAACATCCTCGCCTACGAGGGGCGGTTCAGACGGCCGGCGGAGCTTCGCATGGCCGCCATCGCCGCTTTGGCCCAGATCGATCCGTCCTGGGCGGTGACGGATGTTCCCATGGCCTACGCGTCCCACAAGCAGTACACGCTGAGAGCCCAGGCCGCCCTGACTCTGGGAACGCTGGCCGATCCCGTCTCTCTGCCCGTACTTGCCACAATGCTCTCGGACCCTCACCCCGTGGTCCAGGTATCGGCGGCGGGGGCGATCCTGAGGATCTGTTCCTCCCTCCCATAGGCGGGTGAAAGGGAACCTTCGGCCTTATTGACACGAATGTTGGCTCAGGGTAGAAAGAGGGTCTATATTTGTTGGCTGCGGAGTGACCGGCAACGTCGCCGGAAACGCCCGCGGACAGGTGGCTTAGCGTTTCCTCAAGATCTGATCCGGAGCCCTGTCGGGATCGCAGAAGGAAGTTCGATTCCCTTGGCGGCAAGCCGCCGCAAGGCCTGAAGACGCGAGGGTTTTATTGTGCATGTCCTGACCAAGATCTTCATCGTGCTGGTATCGCTCCTGGCGGTGCTTCTCGTGCCGCTGGTGGTGGTCTACGCTCAGAACGAAGACACCTTCAAGAGCAAGTACGCCGACGCAGTGGCGCAGAAGACCAGCGCACAGGGGATGGCCAAGGCGGCCATCGCCAGCCACGCCGCGGCCGAAGTGAGGCTTCAGGCCCAGATTGACGCCGCGGCCGCCGCCAACCGTGATCTGGCCGAGCAACTGGCGGCGAAGGTGGCTGAAATCCGACGCCTGGAGAGCGAGCTTGCAGCCGCCAAGGCCATGCAGGCCGAGATCCGCAAAGAGCTGGCCATCCTCGCCAGCGCAGGCAAGGCCAATCAGGAGCTCGCCGTCAGCCTGGTCGATGAGCTTCGCACCTTGCGGGACAGCGCCCTGCAGGGTGAGCGCCAGATCGTGGAGCTGGACGAGGCCAATCGCGAGCTCAGCGGTCAGCTCTCGGTGGCCGTCGCCGCCCGTCGCGCCTTGGAGGAGGAACTTCAGCAAGTACGGGACGAGAACGCCCAGGCCCTGAACACGATCGGGATTTACCACAACATTCACGGTCCGCTTTCCACCGACCGCATGGTGGCCACCGCCGAGGGCATCCGTCCCACGCAGGATCTGGACGCCACGATCATCAGCGTCCGCCGAGGAGCCGACAACCAGGTGCTGGCGGAGATCGACGCCGGCTCTCGCGACGGCGTGAAAGTGGGATGGAAAATGACCATCGGCAAGGGCGGCACGTTCATCGGGAACCTGCGGATCATCTCCGTGGACATCAACCGTTCCACCGGCATCGTGACCCTGGAGAACGAGCTGGAGCGAGGCCCCGTGGAGGTCGGCCAGCGGGTCATCGCCCGCAAGGGCCGCGATTGACCGTTGATGCCCGGTTAAGCCACCTTCACGGCTGGCAAGGAGAGGTTTAATGACTCAGTTTAATGCTCCAGTGCGACGGGCCGGCGGCAGCCTCGACGTCTATGCCGGTCTGCTGTTCGCGGCCCTGCTCGCCTTGGCCGTGGGCGTCTTCGTGATGGTCACCACCAATATCGAGCACTCCGCCGAAGGCCCCAACAACCCCGGAGGCGTGCTGAAGCTGGTCCAGAACTAAAACACCGCGGCCGCCGCCGGCCCTGACCCCGGCGACCGGACAACTCCCCAACACTTGCTTCCAGCGCCGACCCGTGCACGGTCGGCGCTGTTTTCGTATCATTCACGCGCTCCTCCCGTCCCGGACGATGGGATCGATGCGATCGCTTCCCCACCTCCGGGCGATCGGAGCGGTTTGCAGACGGAGACTCCCCCGGTGTTCCTCGATAAGCTGCTGGGCTGGTTCGGCGTCGACATGGGTATCGACCTGGGCACCTGCAACACCCTGGTTTGTGTCAGAGGTGAGGGCATCGTGCTTAACGAGCCGTCCGTAGTCGCCGTGAAGCGCGGCACCAACCAGGTGCTCAACAACGGCAACGCCGTCGGATGGTCGGCCAAGGAGATGCTCGGAAAAACGCCCGGCTCCATCAGCGCCATCCGTCCCCTCAAGGACGGGGTGATCAGCGACTTCGAGATCACCGAGGCGATGCTCAGTTACTTCATTCGAAAGGTGAACGGGCGCAGCCGCGTCTTCGGCCCGCGGGTGGTCATCGCCGTCCCCTCCGGCATCACCGCAGTCGAGAAGCGAGCGGTGCTCGATTCGGCCGTGCGGGCCGGAGCGCGGCGGGTGTTCCTGGTGGAGGAGCCCATGGCCGCGGGCATCGGGGCCGGGCTGCCCATCGTCGAGCCCACCGCGTCGATGATCGTGGACATCGGGGGCGGGACCACGGAAGTCGCGATCATGTCCCTGGCCGACGTCGCCACCTGCGAATCCATGCGCGTCGCCGGCGACGACATGGACGAGGCGATCATCAACCACATGAAGAAAAACTACAACCTCACCGTGGGTGAGCAGACTTCCGAGCGCATCAAGATCGAGATCGGCTCGGCCGCGGAAGTCGAGGAGCCGCGAACCATGGACGTGCGGGGACGGGACAACATCTCGGGACTTCCCCGCAAGACCACGGTGACCAGCGAGGAGATCCGCGAAGCGCTCGAAGAGCCGATCTCGGCGATCATCGACACCGTCACCCGCACCTTGGAGCGGGCCGAGCCGGAGTTGGCGGCCGACCTCATCGACAACGGCATCACCCTCGCCGGCGGCGGAGCCCTTCTGCGAGGCATCGACGTGGTGCTTTCCAACGCCACCGGACTGGATGTTCGCATCGCCGATGAGCCCATCACCTGCGTGGCCCGCGGAACCAGCATCTACCTGGAGAATCTCGAGGAATGGAAATCCACCATGGAGTCGGATATGGATGACCTTTAGCCCCCGGGATCTGCCCGGCCCGGTTCGTTCGGTCGGGATGGGCCGAAGTCGGTTCGGCCTCTTCACCTTGTTCTCTCCGCACGTGCGCACGCTTTGACACCGCAAGGCCGGGATGGAACGCATGGGTGTGTTTCGGTCTTTCGCCCGATCACAGATAGCCTTCCCCGTAGCGCTGGCGGTGACGCTCGTGCTGGCGCTGCTGCCCACCTCCTGGCTTGGGTGGACTTCCGCCCCGGCCGAGCTTCTCGGCTTCATCGTTCAGCCGCTCTCTGCCATCGGCGATACCGCCGGAACCTGGATCCGCCGGGGCACGCTCAGCCGCACCGTGCCGGAGGAGACGCCCGAGGCAAGCCGGTGGCGGGAGGAGGCCCAGCGATTCCAGCAGCTTTATCGCGCCGAGCAGCTCAGGGTGCAGGAGCTGGAAGAGCAGCTCGAACAGCTCCAGCTCATTCCCATCGAGCAACTCAACGTTCAGGTCAATCGCTTCCACGCCCGGGTGGTGGCGAGCCATCCCACCTCGCCCGGCGGCACCGTCACCCTGCGCGGCGGCGAACGCGTAGGTGTCACCCCCGGGGCGATCGCGGTTTACGGAGGTGTTCATCTACTGGGGCGGGTCATCGAAGTATCGGCCTTCTCCTGTCGCCTGCGACCGATCACCAGCCGGGCCACCCGCGCCATTCGCGCGGTGGTGTTGCCGGCGGATCAGCCGGGCGGTTCGATGAGCGATGCTCCGGCGATCTCCCTTCAACCCCGCGGCGACGGCGCGTTCATCGCCGACGCCGAGACCATCTGGGCCCTGGCCGAAGGTGACATCGTCTGCCTTGCCGATCCCGCCTGGCCGCAATCGGCCCAGGGCATGCTGATCGGCCTCGTCGAGTCGCTGAAGGTCAAGGACAGCGAACCTTTGCGCAACGAGATCGTGATCCGGCCCCGCCATCTGCTTTCGAACCTCAACTCCGTGGTGTTGATCGTCGAGCAGGAGTCGGACACCGGCCGGGTGGCGTCGGGGTCGGACCCCGAGGGGGGCGGATCATGAGATGGCCGGTGTTTCTGATCTCCACCTACATCGCTCTGGCCCTGGAGACGGGCCTGAGCAGCCGCCTCGGGCCGCAGACCCTGGGGGGCGTCAGCCCCAGCTTCGTGGCTCTGCTGGTGGTGTTCCTCTCTTTGTTCGCCACCCGTGCCGCGGCCCTCTGGGCCTGCTGGCTGCTGGGGGTGTTGATGGACCTGTCGGCTCCCTCTTCCCAGGCCGGGGCCGGCGCGGTGTTCATCATCGGCCCGTACGCATTGGGGTATGTCTTCGGATGCGTGCTTATTCTCCAGCTTCGGGCCCTGGTGTTCCGCAAGCGGGTCCTGACCTTCGCGCTGCTCACCTTCGTGTGCATGCTCGCGATCAGCGTGGTGGTGGTGGGGGTGTACGTGATTCGATCGTGGTATCCGGAAGATCCCCAGACGATCTACTTCGAAGGTTCGGCGCTGGGCGAACTGATGCACCGGGTGGGAATGGCGGCTTATACCGCGGTGCTGGCCGTCCCCCTGGGCTGGCTGCTCGTGCGCTCGCTTCCCCTGTGGGGTTTCTACAGCCCGCATCAGCACCGAACCTGGTAGATCCGCAATCGCCCCCGCCCGTCATTCCTCCTTCCTTGCTCCCTTGCCTTGATCGCGTGTAACCTGCCCCCATGGCCGGCGCGATGATCATCTTTGATGATGACCGGGGTGAACTGGGGCCGATGACCGATCTGCGCGCTTCCTTCGAAGTACGCACGGGCATGCATAGCACCGCGGCCCGGCTGGCCGCCCTTCATCCCCGGATGCTGGCCGGCTTCTGGGTACCGGATCGGCTGAAGGCGGCGGTGGCCGAGCGGGCCGATGCCCCGGTCAACGAGCTGCCCCGAGGCAAGCCGCTCTACTGCGCCAACGGGCGCTGGGCCCTGCCGGATCGCGAACTCAAGCTCCGCGCCGGCGAAGCGGTCATCGAGGCGGAGACCGGCGATGTCGTCGCCGCCATGCTCGAATATGCCGATGCCGTCTCGTTCCTTCAGAGCGGCGAGCTGCATGGCCAGATGCACGCGCAGGAAGTGCCCGTTGGTGCGCTGTACCGCTATCCCTGGCAGGTGATCGACCGCCTCAAGGAGACCATCCCCCGCGACATCGAGACGCTGCTCGTTCTCGACGCTCTCATCCCCCCCAACGAATCACAGGTTGTGGGCCATCATCCGGTAAAGGTGCACGAGTCGGCCCGCGTCTATCCGGATGTGGTCTTCGACGCAGAGAACGGACCGATCGTGGTGCGCGAGGGTGCGACCGTCCGTCCCGGCGCGGTGCTATGCGGCCCCTGCTCGATCGGCTGCGGCGCGACCGTGGTCGATCGCACGCTCATCAAGGCCAACACCGCCATCGGCCCGATGTGCAAGGTGGGCGGCGAGATCGGGGCGACCATCTTCCAGGGTTATTCCAACAAGGCCCACGACGGCCACCTCGGCGATTCGTGGGTCGGCAAGTGGGTCAACCTCGGGGCCGGCACCACCAACTCCAACCTGCTCAACACCTACGGCGAAGTGTCCATGCTCACCGAACTCGGCGGGCAGCGCCACCGCACCGGCCTCACCTTCCTCGGTTCAGTAATCGGCGATCACGTCAAGACCGCCATCTGCACCCGCCTCATGACCGGCAGCGTTCTCGGCACCGGGGCGATGATCGCCACCACCGCCGCCCCCCCCACAACGGTCAAACGCTTCGCCTGGCTGACCGACTCCGGCGAACGCACGTATCGCTTCAGCAAGTTCATCGAGGTGATGAAGGCGATGATGCAGCGCCGCGATACCGAGCCGAGCGATGCGTACATGACATTGCTCAAAGCGCTGTACGACAAGCACGCTGCGTCAACTTAGGCGAGCGAACGACCCCTCATACTCTTTCACATGCGCCTTCATAGCCGCGGATGCATATCCGCGGTTCGAACGTGACGAGTGCCATAGCGCTGCTGCCTTCCATTCCGGGGGCCGGGGGCGCGGGTATTCACCCGCGGCTATCGCGGCCTCGCCGACTGCCACGCCGACGCAAAACGGGTACGATGCCCCGCAACTCACTCGTCCCTTTCGCCGTTTCGACATTTCGACATTTCGACGTTTCATGCCAACCCTCTACCTCATCGACGGCCACGCCCAGTTCTTCCGGGCCTACTACGCCATCCGCGGCGGGATGACCAGCCCCGTCACCGGCGAGCCGACCCACCTCACCTTTGGCTTCGTGGGCATGCTCCTCAAGCTCCTGCGCGATGATAAGCCCGACTACCTCGCCGTCGCCATCGACGTCAGCGGCGATCGCGGCACTTTCCGCTCGGAAATGTACCCCGAGTACAAGGCCAACCGCGATGAACCCCCGGAAGATTTCCGGCCGCAGGTCGAACGATGTCTTTCTCTGTTGGAGCAGATGCAGATTCCCGTCATCGGTGTGGAGGGCGTCGAAGCCGATGATGTGATCGCTTCACTCGTCAGGCGCCTCCGCGCCGAGCGGCCCGATCTCAACATCCGCATCGTCTCCCGTGACAAGGACCTCACGCAGCTTCTCGCCGAAGGCGTCGAGATGTTCGACGCGCACAAGGATGAGATCGTCGATCCCGCGGATATCTTCAAGACCGAAGGCGTCAGGCCCGAGCACGTCGTGGACATTCTGGCCCTGATGGGCGACACCGTCGACAACATTCCGGGGGTGCCCGGCATCGGACCCAAGACCGCCGCCAGCCTGATCCTCCAGTACGGCTCGATCGACAACCTCCTTGCCCATCTCGATGAGATCAAGGGCAAGCGCCGCGAGAATCTCGAAGCATCGAAGGATGCCATCGATCTCGCCCGGCGACTGGTGGTGCTGAAGGATGATGTCGAGTGCGGTTTTGACCTGGCGGGCGCGGAAACCGATCTGACGAGACTACCCGTTGCCGATCTGCTGCAGACGTTCAGCGAACTCGGCTTCAATATTCACAAGCAGACGTTGAAAACGCTGACAGGGGTTGAGGAGGATGCAAGGGCGCCCGCGGCGGCGGCGCCTGCGAAAGCTGCGGCACCGCCGGAGAAGATCGGAGACTCGCTTTTCGCAGCCGAAGATCGCGAAGCCGCAAGCGGGCAGGCAGCGGCGCGGCCTGTCACCGCGGACTATCAGGCGGTCACCAACAAAACCGCGCTGAACAAGCTCGTCAGACGTTTGAAAAAGGCGAGCGCATTCGCCGTCGACACCGAGACCGATTCCCTTTCGCCCGTGCGGGCGAATCTCTGCGGCGTGTCCATCGCCCTCAAGCCCGCCGAGGCGTTCTACATTCCAACCCGCTCGCCCGAGCCGTCGAGGCATCTCGATACCGACACCGTTCTCGATCTGCTCCGCCCGGTTCTCGAAGACGAATCGATCACCAAGATCGGCCACAACCTCAAGTTCGATCTCAACGTCTTCCGCCATCACGGCGTGCGCGTGCGCGGGGAGATGTTCGACACCATGGTGGCCAGCTACGTTATCGACGCCACCCGCACCAGCCACAAGATGGATGTGCTCGCCCTGGCCGTCCTCCATCACCACTGCATCCCCATCGTCGATCTCATCGGCAAGGGCAAGAGCCAGATCACTTTCGATCAGGTGCCGCTGAGTGAAGCGGCGCCGTACGCCGCCGAAGATGCGGACATCACCCTGCAACTGCACAACGCGTTTGCAACTCAGCTCAGCGCAATGGGGTTAGTGGATCTGTTCCGGGAGGTGGAGATGCCCCTGGTCGAGGTGCTGGCGGAGCTGGAATACAACGGCATACGCGTCGACCCCGACGAGCTCGACCGCCAGCGCGAAAAGCTCACGAAGCGCATCGACGAGCTGCGCAGGCAGATAATCGACGCCTCGCCGCACCCGTTCAATCCCGATTCGCCCAAGCAGTTGGCGGTTGTGCTTTTCAATGCCGAAGATCAGGACCCGCCCGGCCTGGGGTTGAAAGTCATCAAGCGCGGCAAGACCGGCCCGTCCACCGATCAGGAAGTGCTCGACAAGCTCGCCGACGATCCGAGCGTCGAGTCAAACGTGCCCGGCCTGGTCATCGAGTACCGCCAGCTCACCAAGCTGATCAACACGTATCTGGCCGCACTGAAGGACGAGATCAACCCCGAGACCGGCCGCGTTCACGCCTCCTTCAACCAGACCGTCACCGCCACCGGCCGGCTCAGCTCCTCCGACCCCAACCTCCAGAACATCCCCATCCGCACCGCGGTGGGCCGAGAGA
>CP070772.1:1795152-1816597 GCA_020345805.1 Phycisphaerales bacterium
ATCTCTTCCTTCAGCGTCGGGTTGCGCATCACCCGGTTGAACGGCAGGAGCATGGCGAAGAGGTACGTCAGCTCCAGGATCGCGGGCACCTCCGTCTGGAGGAACATCGCGCACTTGTCCGGCTCCAGGCCCATGGCCAGCCAGTCGCGGACGATCTCCAGGCAGTCGCGGCGGATCTCGTCGGCATGGTCCGCCCGCGTGGTGAAGGCGTGCAAGTTGGCGATGAGGAAGAAGCACTCGTGGGTGTGCTGCAGTTCGAGGCGACGCTTCACCGAGCCGACGTAGTGGCCCAGATGAAGCTGGCCGGTGGGGGTGTCGCCGGTGAGGATGCGCTGTCGGGTCATGGTCGTCTGTCCGGTCGTCGTGGGGTCACTGTAGCAGCCGAGCCCCCGGGAATCAGCCGGGGAGGCGGTCCCAACCCCGCGATACATCGGCAGATTCCGGCGCGATCCGGTGCTGCGGGCGGCTCATTACCGCTCCGGCCACCCCGGGCGAGCCGGTCCGAGGCTGATCCGACAGGCCCGAAACCCGCGGCTTCGGCACCCGATCCCGGGGCCGGGGAATCGTCGGAAGAAATCCTTGTCGCCGCCCCCGGGCAGCGATACGATTCGGGCCTATGACAACCTCTGTCTGAAAAGCCCGGCCCGACCGCAACCGCCCCCACCGCTCATCTCACGGCGGTGTGGATGTCGTTGCGGTACCTGCGCCATGGCCGGGCAAATCGGAGTGAAGTGAGCACTGCCGCGCTCCGTTTCCGGATTGCTCCGGACCCAGTCAGAGACTCTCCAACGTGTCACGACGAAGTCGCACCGAACTCAAGGGGTTCACCTGCATCCACTGCCGGCAGCAGGTGTCGGCCCGCGCGATCGGCTCGCAGCATCGCAACCACTGTCCCTACTGCCTGTGGTCTCGACACGTTGATATCAGGCCCGGAGACCGCGGCTGCGGGTGCCGGGGGGCCATGGCGCCCGTGGCGATCGATGTCCATTCTGACGGCGAATGGTCGATCATCCACCGCTGCACCGGTTGTGGTGCACTGCGCACCAACCGTATTGCGGGGGATGATCAGGAACTGGCGTTGCTGCAGCTCGTGCTGCGTCCCCTCGCGCACCCGCCATTTCCTCTCGATGCGCTGCCGACATGGAACCGCATGCCCCTGGACCGGGGCTGGTCGTGAGTCAGGATCCCGCCAGAGCAAGCGCCAGGTTGACGAGGTTGAACAGCATGTGCATGGCGATGGGGGCGGTAAGCCGGCCGGTCTTTTCGTAGGCCCAGCCGAAGGCCAGGGACAGCACGAAGAGCGTGGCCACCGCGTGCGGCGCGCTGTTGCCCCAGTGCATGAGGGCGAACAGCACGCTGGTGATGATGATCGCCCACCAGCGCCCCAGTCTGAACCGGCCGATGGCGTCCTGAAGCAGGCCGCGGTAGGCCACCTCCTCCATCACCGGGGTGACCACCACCACCAGGATCGACATGACGATCAGCCAGGAACCGCCGCCCTCGGTCATCGCCCTCAGGGTGTCGTGGGCGATGGAGTCCGGGGTTTCTCCCGTGATGCGCCGAGTGGCGATCTGACCGATCTTGCCGACCGTCTGCAGCACGGGCCAGACGGCCAGAACCGAGCCCATACCCAGAAGGCCGGAGGCCAGAACGGGCATGCGCCGGTCCACCGCAGGCTTCCAGGAATCGATTACCCGCAGAAAGAAGGCCAGCAGAACGATGGCCTGGAAGAGGTAGGCCCCCAGAGACAGCCGTGCCTGCTCGTCCAGGGTCAGCTCGCGGGCGAGCCCGTTCTCGTCGGTCAGGCGGATGCCGAACATCCGCTGCGCCACCAGCGAGCCCATGGCAGCCAGCACGATCATGGCCACGACCAGGGCCATGGAGATGACGGGCTCGAAAACCAGAGGTCGGTACGGCGCCCCGGCCAGGCGAAGCCAGCGGCGGCGGGCAAACACCACCAATATCACCAGAGCCAGCAGCGCGGTCAGGCCGTCCCACATCGTGGGTGCGAGCGGGCTGGAGAAGGCAGGTTCACCGACGGCGGAGATCAGGTTTGTCTTTGCTTGGCCGATAGTCTCCGGGGCGGCTATAACTGCCGCGTCCACCGCCCCGGCCTCAGCGGACGCGGTCCAGATCGTCAGGGCCGCTGCGCAACCGGCAATCGCCGCCCGAGTACCGCCTCCCGCCATGCCTCGTCGAACACCGCCCACCATCCTGGAGAAGATCATCGCCCACAAGCGGGTCGAGGTGGCGAAGGCCAAGGAGATCACGCCGCTGGAGACGCTGAAGGAGCGGGTGAGCGAGCTGCCCCGGCCGCGGAACTTCTTCTCCGCCGTGGCGGGCGATCGAAACCGCCGGCGCACGAGCGTTATCGCCGAGATCAAGAGGAAAAGTCCCTCCGCGGGCGAGATTCGCGAAGACTTCGATCCGGTGGCCATTGCCAGACAATACGAGAAAGCGGGAGCGGCGGCGATCTCCTGCCTCACCGAAGAACGACATTTCGGGGGGCACTTGGGCTACATCCAGCAGATCCGCCAGGCCGTGGGCCTGCCCGTCCTACGCAAGGACTTTCTGGTCGATGAGTACCAGATCTGGGAATCGCGTGCCGCGGGGGCGGACGCGATTCTGCTGATTGCCGAGGTGCTGAGCGAAGGCCGGCTGCTGGACCTGGCGATCCTCGCCCAGAAGCTGAACCTCACCACGCTTCTGGAGATTCACGAGGTCGAGAGCCTGCTGAAGGTCAAGCGGCACGTCGGCTTCCCCCATCCCGGCTACTTCCTGCTGGGGATCAACAACCGCGATCTGCGCTCGATGAAAACGGACGTGGGTCACACCTTCCGCCTGCTGGACATGATTGAGGACCGCAGCGTGGTGGTGAGCGAATCCGGCATCAGAACACCCATGGACCTCTCCCGTCTCCGCGCGGCGGGGGTCGGGATCGTCCTCGTCGGTGAGCATCTCATGCGGCAGCCGGACCCGGGCAAAGCGCTGCAGGAGCTGCTGGGGATCGGCCGGAAGGAGCGGTGACTGGCATCTGACGCGGCTGCGTCTGCGAACATGAGCTCAGACGATGATGGAGTTGATCCGACGTTTCCGGCGCATGCTCCGGCTGGTTCATTACTACTCAGCCGATCGGTCATACACGATCTGGTCTCAGGCAGTTGCCATTGCGTTGCTGGCGTCGCTCCCGACGGCGATGATCGCGGTGATCGTTCTCAACGCAACCATCAGACAGATCGAGACCGGCGAGCACGTCACCGGTAGGCTGTCGAGGGACGCAGCCGGCGGTCTGAACGCTCAGATCGTGAGTGACCCAATGTTCAGTGACTACAGCGGCGGGGGCCGGATGATCGGTGAGTTCACGATGTGGGTCCCCATCCACCGCCACGGCTGGCCGATCGTCACCTCCAATCGTCCGCAGCCGGCCCAGTTGGGCCTGAACCTCTACGATCAGGCCAACACCCGGATCGGCGTGCGGCTCGGCGAAGACTCGGCGATCTGGCAGGCCATCGAGGAGGCGCTGGTCGGGGGCGGGCATCGGGCGATGCTCGAGGCTTATCACCAGCCACGGCCGCCGGGAGAGCAGCTCTGGCTGGGATGGACCGTGGGCACCCTCATGTTGTGGGCCATGCTGGCGGTGCTGCTGCCCCTGCTCATTCTGATGACGAGGGTGGCGAGCCTGCTGGTGCTGGAGCGCCGCGCCAGACGGGTGGCCGCCCTGCGGGCCAAGGGATTGTGCATCAGGTGCGGCTACGACCTGCGGGGACTGGAATTCAACGACCGCTGCCCGGAATGCGGCGTGCTTCTGGAGTAAATCCTGCTTCTTTCGCTGTTTTCCGCTCTTTTCCTGCTCCTTGGCTTGAAATGATGACCCGGCTGTTGCGTCTAACCGTAGAGAGTCAATAAGGCACTATCTCCAGAACAAGGACAGATCAGCCGGTGGCACGTTGCAGTGACATTCTTGAATTCGTTCACCGCCGGGCGATCCTGTCGGCTTTTCTGCTCTTGTGCCTGATGTTGTTCGGCATCTTCGTACCATCCGCCCGGGGGCAGGAAACGGCCCTTCATTTCCTGGAGCCGACGATCAGCCGCCAGCACTACGCCCTGCTCTGCCAGAGCCTGGACCTGGCCTCCGATCAGCGGAGGATCACCGACATTCTCTACGACGACTACGCCTCGGCGCTGGATCGGGTGATAGCGCGGGCCGATGCCCTGGCCGAGCAGGCCGGCCGGCAGCGGGTAGAGGATGCCTTGACGGGCAAGGCGATCATCCCTCCCGACGAGCTTCGCCGCCTCCGCGTGGCCGTGCTGAGAACCTATTCCAAAGCCTGGCCCGACTGCGACCACCTGCTGGAGCAACTCGTCACCAGCACCGAGAGCATCCTCCGGGACGATCAGCTTAGGCAGTTTAAGCCGGCCCTCCGGGCCCTCCGCCGGGCCATCCTCCTTCATCCCCGGCAGGCTGAAGCGCTCTACCCGGAGTATGCCGGCGATGGCGTCGATGTGCTGCTACTGGTGGATCAGGCTACGGCCCCGAAGGGGGAGTTGAAATCACTCGATCCGGCCTCGTTGGACGGCATCCTCCAGACCTACGAGTTGAAGCTTGACGCTCTGCTCCGGGAGACCGCTCCGGACTATCGGCGGGCCAAACTGGAGGCCCGCATCGCCCGTATGCAGAAGGACGCCGAGGCGATTGCGGCCCGGCAGCATGAGAGCGTCACCCTTTGGCAGCGGCTCTATCAGCTCAATGTCCATACGGTCAGAACCATCGGCGAGGTGGCCGCAGAAACTCTCGGCGAGAACGCCCGAGCGGACTGGCTGGATCGCTTCAACCGGGAGTCCTTCGCCTGGCTTTTCGCCCCCAAGAAGCCGGATAGGCAGTACGGCTGGATCAGCCGCAACAACGTCAGCGCCGAGCGGCGGGCCGCCGCCGAGGAGGTCTACGTCGAGTACCGCACCAAGCGAGGGGAGCTGGTCCGGCAGGCCATCGAGATCATGCTCCGAGGCCGCCTGGAATTCCAGACCATGCTCTACTCGATGATGGATCCGGCCGGGGTGAGCGATTCCATCCGCCGGGGGCTCTATCAGGACCTGCTGAAGAACTCCGGCGAGCTGGCGGGCCTGGAGACCGCGGCCTCCGCCGACCTCGAAGCCCTGCTCAGCGAAGACCAGCGCCAGAGCATGCGCCGCGCCCTGCGGAGGCGGTGAGGGACGCGAAGCTCGCGCGGGCCTCTGCTCTCAATCATGATGAATCCGTCACTTGCCCGTAATACCGGTCAAGGACGTCGCGCCATTCCGCGGCGCTGCGGCACTTGATGAACTCGTTCTTGACCGCTTCGGCGTCGGGATGATGGGCGGAGAACTTGATGCCGAACTTGCGCATCATGCGGGAGGCGGCCCGTTCGCCCCATAAGCGCATCGACAGATCGAAGTGCTCCAGCAGGGCCTGGCGCTGATCGGCAATGGTGGGGTGGGTTGGAGTTTCGCCGGCCATCAACTGGCGGGCCTGGCGGAAGATCCAGGGATTGCCGATGCAGCCGCGGGCCGCCGCCACGGCCTTGACGCCCGTGATATCCAGCATGGCGAAGATGTCCTCGACCCGCCAGATGTCGCCGGAGCCGAAGATCAGGCGATCGGGGTGGCGGCGGAGTAAGTCGGTGAGGAAATCCCAGTCGCTGGGGCCGTGGTATTTCTGCTGGACCGTCCGGCAGTGAACGGTCGCCCAGGCATAATCCAGATCAAAGGCGGCGTCGAAGATCCGCTGGAAGTTGGCGGCCGCCTCTGGTGTGTCGTCGGTGCCCCGCCGCAGTTTCACGGTGGTCGGCACCTCCGCAGGCACCGCCTCCCGCACCGCCTTCAGGATCGCGACCGCCTCCTCCGGCACTTCCAGCAGGTGCCCGCCCCGGAACCGCCGGCGGATCTTGCGCACCGGACAGGCGAGGTTGACGTCGATCACGTCGTAATTCATCTCCAGCACGATGAGGGCGGAGCGGGCCATCTCGTGAGGCGTCGAGCCTATGATCTGCCCACCGATAGGATGATCACCACCCAC
The DNA here is from genome assembly GCA_020345805.1 of Phycisphaerales bacterium. Lineage (GTDB taxonomy): Bacteria > Planctomycetota > Phycisphaerae > Phycisphaerales > SM1A02. The sequence continues at coordinate 1,801,205 of CP070772.1, forward strand.
AGTCGGGGAGGTGCTTCCCCGGGTGGACGTGGGGGCGATTGCGGGCGGACGGAGCAGATCGGGATTCTCGCGAGTGCGGCCTTTGCCGCCGCTGATGAGCGTCTGATCGAGCAAGGCTTCGGTGACTGCGTAAGGGCAGCCGTGGCGGCGGGCCACCAGGCGCATGGCTCCGTCGGAATATCCCGCCAGACCGGCCTGGAAGAACGGGGCATCGAAGCCGGGGACGATCCGGCCGATGCGCGGATCCATCACGTACTGCCGGGCGATCTGCTCGATCGGCCGGGAGGTCTTCCTCGGAGGCACATCTGATGGAGACAGATCCACCGACATGGCGATTGATCATAAACGCCACGGGCAGCCGGGCCAGCCTCCGGGGGCGATCCCTGATAAGCTACGAGGCGTGAAAACGAGCAAGATTCTCCGTCTGGTCGGGTTTATCGGCGTGGGGGCGATGATGGCTCTCGCCTCAAGTTGCGCCCGGTCGGTCTATGACCCGGACCGCGCGACGCGGCCGTACCCGTTCGACCTGCACACCACCAACACGGTGGACATGCAGGTTTTCCGCGACGGCACCCGGCTGGAGATTGTCAACGCCACCGCCCGGTCCTATAGGGATATCGACCTGTGGATCAATCAGCGCTACGTGAACCACGTGGATTCGCTGCCCGCGGGGGAGACGGTGCGGCTGAGTCTGTGGGACTTCTACGACGAACGGGGCGAGGCAATCAACGCCGGCGGATTCTGGCGGACGGTCGAGCCGACGCCGGTAAGGCTGGTGGAGATTCAGACCGCTGCGGATCAGCCCATGATCGGTCTGATCACCATCCGGGCCGAAGAGATCGAAGAGCGCACCAATTAGCGCCTCTGACGGACAGTGGGCGATTGCCGACGGCGATGACCGTCAGGCGGTTCGTACGTAAAGCCGGAAGCTGAAGGCATGGGCGTGGCGGTCATCGGCATCGTGATGCTCGTCACTGACCAGTCGCCAGACGCGGTCATCGAATGCGGGGAAGAAGGTGTCGCCGTCAACAGCGGCATGAACGAGCGTCACGTAGATCCGATCGGCGAGTGCAAGTGCCTGTCGATATATCTCCCCGCCGCCGATGATGAAGATCTCCTCGTTGCCGACGGCGTATCGCAGCGCTTCATCGAGGCTGTGGACGACGGTGACCCCTTCGATGGCGCGCCGGGTATCGCGGGTGATGACGATGTTGGTCCGATTCGGCAGAGGCCGTCCGATGGAATCGAAGGTCTTGCGGCCCATAATGACGGCGTGGCCGGTGGTGAGGGCCTTGAACCGCTTGAGGTCGTCGGGCAGTCGCCACGGCATGTCGCCGTGCAGGCCGATGACGTGGTTCTCCGACATGGCGACGATTATGGAGAGGGGCATAAAGCGATGCTGCCGTGATGCATTGTTCCCCCGCGCTTCCCTTCGCTGCGCTGCGGGGCGCGGCTAAACTCGTCATTTCCCATACCGACGGATTGTCTCCACGACGGTTTTGTGTACGGCGAAGGGCTGGCGGATCATGACCCAGAGGGCGTCGAAGACGTCGCTGCCGGACGTGGCGAAACCGATGGTGCCAAGGCCGCAGACGCGCTCCCGCAGGCGCATGAACACGCTGGTGTGCTGGATGTTCTTCAGCTTCGTCTCGAAGACTGAAACTCGCAGGACGCCCATACGGCGAATGATTCGGCGGTCGGTGAGCACGAAGAGGCGGTTGTACCAGTCCAGGGCCTGCCAGGTGAGTCGGATCAGGGCCAGGCCCGCGCCCAGCGCGTAGGCGGAGGTCTCCGACCAGCCGACCACCCGCGAGAATTTCGCCGCGGCCAGGGCCAAGACCAGGGAGATGATGGCGATGGCCATCAACGATCCGAGCGTGGAGAGCAGGATGTAGAGCACACTGGGGCGGAGCATGAGGATGATGATCTCATCATCGTGAACCAAGTCGGCGGGCAGCGCCGCGGTGCGCTCCAGCGGGGCGGTCGAGACGCCCTCGCCGGCGTTGAGCATCACGCCTCCCTCCCCCGGGGGAGATTTGCTCCGTCTGCTCGCAGCGCAATGGCGCGGTGCCGACCTCACATCGCTTCCTTCTTCAGCACGCAGATGTCCGGCAGGTTGCGGTAGTAGTTGTTGTAATCAAGCCCGCAGCCGACCACGAATTCGTCGGGGATGTCAAAGCCGATGTACTCGCAGGGTGTTTCAAGGGCCGAAGGGATGGTCTTGCGCAGGAGCACGCAGGTTCTGAGCGATTTCGGATGGCGCTTGGCGATTTCCTCGCGAATCAGGCGGATGGTATTTCCGGAATCGAGGATGTCATCGACGATCAGCACGTGCTTGCCTTCCAGATCAGCCGGTAATGCGCCGGCGAGTTGGGCGCCCTTGCTGGTGGTGGTGGCACCGGGGTAGGCGGAGGCGGTGACCACGCCGATGCGGATTTTGTGCGGCAGATGGCGGATCAGGTCCGCCAGGAAGATGATCGAACCGGTGAGGATCGGCACCAGCATGATCTCGCCCTCATCGTCCAGATCGTCGAGGTCGCAGCGGATCTCCTCGCCCAGTTCCTTGATGCGCCGGGCAATCCGGTGCCGATCGATCAGGATGCGATCGATGTCGCGCTGCACGTGGTGGAGTGTACCGGGCTTGGGGTCTGCAAGTTGATCCACGACGGCTGCTCCGGAGGGTGATTCTATGCGCTGGATAGCGGTCCCATGAGCCAGGACTGCGAGAAGTACGCCATCCCCAGGAACGTCGCGAAGGCCACCGTGTCGGTGATCATGATGACCAGGATTGCCGAGCCCAGAGCCGGATCGAACCCCAGGCGGCGCATGATCAGGGGGATGCTGGAGCCGGCCGTGGTGCCGATAGCCAGCGAGACCGTCGTCGATAAAGCCACCACGGCCCCCAATCGCCAGCTTGCACTGGCGGCGAACATCGCCAGCACGGTCACGCCCAGTCCCACCAGACACCCCAGTGTGGCCCCGGTCAACACTCCTACCAGAGCCTCCCGACGAAGTAGAGGCCATACTCGATCCGGACGCACCTCATCCAGGACGATTCCCCGCTGGGTCACGGCCAGGGCCTGATGGCCGGAGTTGCCGGCCAGAGCCGCAATCACGGGCATCAGGACCGCCAGGATGGCGAGCTCGCCGATCAACCCTTCGAATTGCAGCACCACCCAGGCGGAGGGGATCATGATGAACGTGCTGACCACCAGCCACGGGAACCGGCCTTTGAACTTCTCCACGACGCCGGAATAGACGGCCTCCTCCGCACCCGCACCCACGGTCCTTTGCACGTCCTCGGTCTGCTCCTCTCGGATGATGTCGATCACGTCGTCGACGGTGACGATTCCCAGCAGGTGATCCTCCTCATCCACCACCGGAAGCATGTAAAAGTCGTAACGGTCAAATTCCCGGGCGACTTCCTCCTGGTCCAGGTTGGCGCGCACGACCTTGGGATGATCGTCCATCAACTCGCCGATGCTGGCTTCGGCCGGGTTGGTGAGCAGCCTGCGGAAGCCGATGATGCCGCGCAACCGCTGATGATCGTCCTGTACCGGCAAGTAGTGCATGTGTTGAGGGATGGCCGTGGCCCGGATGGCCTCGGTGGCCTGGGCGACGGTCATGTCCTCGCGCAGAGCGAGGAACTTGGTGGTCATGAGCCCGGCGGCGGTGTCCTCGGCGTAGGCGATCAGGCGGCGCAGGTTTACCGCCGTCTCAGCGGGCATGGCCTCAAACAGCAGTTCGCGAGGCTCGTCGAAAAGCTCCTGGAGCAGGTCCGCCGCATCGTCCGGGTCCATGAGTTGGAGCATTCGGGCGGCGTAGCCGGCCTTGTCCTCGTCGATCAGTTGCTCGACGGCGCCGGCCGCCAGCGGATCCTCCATCTCCGCCAGGGCCTCGGCCGCCGCGCGGTCATCCATCGCCTCCAGAACATCGACGGCCTCCTCTTCCTCCAGATCCTCCAGCGTGTCCGCCGCGTCGGCGGCCTCCTGCAGCTCGACCGCCTCGGCCAGTACCGGCACGTCGATGGTGTGAGCCATCAACTCCGCGACCCGCTCGTCCTCGGGCGACGCGGCGGCCAGATCCTCGATGCGCGTGACCTCCTCGGAGGATCCCCGGCCGAGGTTGGCCGTCTCGTCGGGCGTTGCGTCCTCCGCCGCCGAGGGTGGTCTTTGCTGGTTGGGGCGTTCGGTCATCGGCCTGAGTTTACCGCCCCGGCCGAAAAATGCGCCGCGGCCGGCGGTTCAGGCACCGCCCTGAGTCATGTTCCGATCTAGCGTCAGTCGATTTCGGCGACCCCCCGGAGGGTCAACGGCGGAAGTCCAGGTCCTCGATCCGACCGGTTACCGCGGTGGAGATGTTGGCCAGGTGGGCGGCCACGCGCTTGTAATGCCTGGCCAGCAGGGAATAGGCGACGGCCTCGTGCGTCTCGATGCTCGCCTGGTCCGCCAGAAGCTGCTCGATGACATTGTCGCACCGGCCGCGGATGGCGTCGGCGGCGGTGATCGCGCCCTTGGCTTCCTTCGCCTTCGAGTCCCGCCACGCCGCCGCGACCGTCTTGAACAGTGTCTCCATCTCCACGCGGATCTCCTCCAGCGGCTCGTGATAGGCCGGGACGTGGAAGTCCTCGCTGTAGCACTGGCCGACTTCGAAGACGTTCTTGCAGTAGTCGCCGATGCGCTCGGCATCCTTGGCCACGCTCATCAGGGCCAACCCGGCCGGGGCATCGGAGCCGGGGTTGATGGTGAGGTGTCTGACGATCTTCCGCCGGATGCCCTTGAGCAGATCGTTGATCGCCTTGTCGCGCTGGTAGATGGACTCGCGGACCTCCTCCGCCTCCACTTTCCTGCTGAGCACCTCGTTGGCGCGGATGAACATCCACTCGGCGTGATCGAGCATCTCAGCGAACTCCGAGAAAGCCCGATCGAGCATGTCGCCGCTTTTAAGAGCTGAAAACAGTTGCCTGAACATGGCAGACCTCTCTCAGGAACCGCCGAAAAGCCAGATGAGAACTTCGGTCACCGTTACTCCCACCACGGGCAGAACGAAGAATACACCGAACAGGAAGAAGAAGGCATACTTCCGTGAACGCGACGCCAGACGCGCGTACCACCGCGACAACCGGATCGGCACCCCGCGCATCGGATACCACACGATAGAGCCGATCAGGTTGAACGTGACATGGGCGACCGCCACGGTGACCGCCCCGGCCACGGGGTTGGCGGCTGCGGCGATCACCCCGGTGATCGTGGTACCCAGGTTCGCCCCCAGCGTGTAAGGAAAGACGCGCTTGATCTTGACCGCCCCCGCCCCCGCCAGGGGAACGATCAGACTGGTGGTGACCGAGCTGGACTGCACGAAGACGGTGGTGATCGCCCCCACGATGTAGGCGGTCACGTCGTTGCGGAAGAACACCCGGCGGAAGAGATGCTCGATCCGCCGCAGCAGCGCTCCTTTGAGGTTCTTCACCATGAAGGCCAATGACAGGAACAGGAGAAGCAACCCCAGCACGGCAATGATGGTGGCCTTCGGCACTGGCTGCTCGGTGATCTTCTCGCCGAGCCAGTTGAAAGCCGCCACCACCGGCTTGGTGATCACCTTGATTGGGCTGTTGGGCCTTTCCATCTCGCCCAGTCCCATCAACTGGGCCATCCACATGGAGAACCGCGTGAGCAACCCGTAACCGTCGCTGCTGATCCCCTTGGAGATCCACTCCGTGGGGAAAAGCACCAGAACGGTCAGCCAGTTGAAGATGTCATGAAGTATGGCGGCGGTGAACGCCCGGCGGAACTGCCGGCGGATGCGCATGTTGCCGAAGGAGACGATCGTGTTGGTCACGCTGGTGCCGATGTTTGCACCCATGACTGCGAAGACCGCGTCTTCGGGGGGCATCTGCCCCGCCGCCACCAGCGTGATGATCAGCGAGGTGGTGAACGAGGAACTCTGAACCACCGCGGTGACCAGCACCGAGCCCATCAGGGCCACGAACGGATTGTGGGCCTGGGCGAGCAGGTTCTTCAGCCAGTTGGTCTCATCGCCAAGCGACCCCAGCCCCTTGCCCATGACGTTGATGGCGCTGAGGAACAGGTACAGGCAGATCCCTGCGTAGATGCCGCTCAGCCACGCCGGCGACTCGCGCTGCGGTCGCACCAGCGACCCGGATGGCGGTTCCGGTGGCGTCTCGGCCTGAGCGTCCTCAGAAGCTTTCATGGTTCAGGTTATCCGCGTTCGCAAGCGACGACGGGGGCGCCTGTCATCCACCCGCGGAGACAGGAGCCGGATCATACGGCCGGCGGGAGGGCATAACAAACGTGCGGCGGGAAGTATTCGTGGCAGGGTCTTTCTCCTCGGGGGAGCCAGGGATGCCCAGGTGAAACCCGCCGCTCAATCAAGCAGGAGCACGATGGCCCGGCCGTCCTCGTCGCTGCGCTCTGCAGCCAGATCGCCGGGCGTCAGGCCGCGCCGGTCGCGAATCGTCGGATCGGCCCCGGCCCGAAGCAGGGCAGCTACGGTATCCCGATCCCCCCGGGCCGCGGCCCAGTGCAGCGCGGTCGTTCCGTCCTCGGTCCTGATGTTGACATTGGCAGAGGTATCCGCCAGCAGGGTTACGATTTCCGCCTCTTGCCGGACTGCCGCCAGCATCAGTGCCGTCACGCCGCCGTCGGCCTCATGGTCCGCATCAGCCCCGCCATCGAGCAGGACCCTCACCGTGGCGGCGTCGCCGAACTGGGCCGCCCACAGAAGTGCCGTGTACCCGTGCGGATCCAGGGCTCCGGAGTCCGCTCCGGCCTCGATCAGAATCTCCGCCGAGGCGGCATCCGCGTACGAAGCGGCGAGCATCAGCGGCGTCACCCCCACTTCGTTGCGGGCCTTCACCTCCGCCCCCGCATCCACCAACAGCCTGACCAACTCGGGATCCTGGCGCAGGAGGGAGTGAATCAGTGCCGTCTTTCCGATCTGATCCTTCGCATTCACGTTCGCCCGGGCGTCCACCAGCAGCCGGGCGCAGTCTACGGATCCCATCATGCACGCCAACATCAGAGGCGTCGATCCGTCGCGCCACCGGGAGCCGGTTTTCGCGCCGGCTCTGAGAAGCAACTCGACACAGCGGGTGCTGCGGGCGGCCGCCGCGGCCATCAGGGCCGTCCAGCCGTCATCGCAGCGTCCGTTCACGTCCGCCCCAGAGTCGATAAGCAGTTCGACAACGTTCGCTTCGCTCTGTCCGGCGGCAATCATCAACGGAGTGCGGCCGGTGGAATCGGTTTCGTCAATCGCCGCGTGCACCGCTTGGGGTTCGGCAACGGCGGTTGGGGGCCGGGGGGCCTGAGGGCTGTGGCATCCCACAGCCAGCAGAGCACTGAAGCTGATGGAGGCAATACTGCGGCGCAGCCGGCTCATGACCATTCCTCCGGCCGGGAAGTGCTACTCTCCACCCTCTCCGTGCCCCTCTTCGTCGGTGTCTCCACCTGTATCGGCTGCCCGAAGCACCTCGACGACCGCCGCGGCCTGCTCGTCCTCGCGGCGCTCGGCGTGAGTCAGGGCGGTTCGGCCCCACACGTCCTCGGCGCTGATGACCGAACCGGCATCCAGCAGTGCGGTGACGGTCGGCCCATCGCCGAAACGGGCCGCCCAGTGCAGGGCGGTGTACTGGCTGTTGTCGATCTCCAGCACGTTTGCGCCCGCCTCCAGAAGTGCCGTAACCGCCTGCACGTTGCCCGCAGAGGCGGCGTTCATGAGGATGGTCGATCCCCGCCGGTCCCGATGGGTTATGTCGGCACCGGCCTGAATGAGCAGTTTCGTCGTCTCGCCCCCCTCGGCGAAGACGGCCCAGATCAACGGCGTCAAACCGGTTCGATCCATGGCCTCCAGATCCGCCCCGGCCTTGATCAGCAACTCAGTGGCCTTCACCGAACCTCGGACCGAGGCCATCATCAACGAGGTGCGGCCATCGGCGGTTGCCGCGTTGGGATCAAGCCCCACTTCCAGCAAGGTGCGAACCTTCGCCTCCGGATCGATCACCGAATCCGCCGCCGCGATCAATGCAGTCATGCCGTTGTCCATCGCCAGCTTGGGGTCGGCGTTCTCCGCCAGCAGGCGCGAAAGACATTCGGCGGTGCCGGTCCAGGCCGCATAGACCAGCGGCGTGGCGCCGTCTCCGGCCTGAACGTTCACCTCGACCCCTGCGGCCAGAAGGCGCTCCATCACGGGAAGGTGACCTCCCGCGGCCGCCATTCCCAAGGCGGTATAGCCGGGTTGAGCCGGTTGATGCACGTCGGCCCCAACTGAAAGCAGGGTCTCGACAACGTCCAGGTGCCCCTCCAAGCTGGCGGCGGTAAGCGGGGTGTGCAGCACTCCCGAGGCGTGCGGGTCCGCGCCGGCCTTGAGAAGGGCATCCACACAAGCCATGTCGCCCAGCCCCGCCGCGTAAACGAGCGCCGTGGCCCCGCCCCGATCCCGGGCATCCACATCGGCCCCGCTATTCAGAAGCAGTTCGGTGCGCTTCAGGTTGCCGGCCGTCCCCGCTGCGCACATGAGAGCGGTGGTTCCGCGCAAGTTGGCCTGGTTTGGGTCCGCTCCGGCCTCCAGCAGGATTCCGACGCGTTCCGCGTCCCCGTAAGCCGCGGCCCAGATCAGGGCGTCGGTTCCCTCGGCGTTCTTCGCCCACAGGTCCGCCCCGGCCTCCAGCAGCCAGGTCACGGTCCGGGCATCGGCCCGGGCCGCCGCCATCATCAGGGGCGTGGCTCCCCGGAGCCATCTCTCCCGGGAGACGACCGGCAGGTCGAGATCGATGCCGTGCGCCAGCTCTGCCTGGATGGCCTCGATGTCGCCTCGGGCCGCGGCCTGGTGAATTGGCTGCCCGACCTCGCTCTCGGGGGGAATCAGCCTCTGCTGTGACCATGCCGCTCGGCAGACCAGCAGCAGGCCCACCGTAATCGTCAGGCTCCGTATCAATCTCCGCATCGTCGCGTCTCCTTGTCTCGGGCCGAGTAAGGATACCCCCGGACCTCCGGCCCGGCATTGCCGGCGAGGGTCTGCGGCGGCCGGGGTTCACAGGCGAGGTGCGAGTCGATTTGACAGTCGCCGCCCGTGCGGCTTCCCTGTGCACGTGGCTGATCAGGAGCCCGTAAATCCCGTCGAAGCGACGTCCCCGGAACTGCTCCTGGGCAAAGCCGTTGGAGCATTCAGGCAGTCCTTCCGCCGGTCCCCCACGCTGGCGGCCGCCGCCCCGGGCCGGGTGAACCTGATCGGCGAGCACACCGACTACAACGACGGTTTCGTCCTGCCGATTGCCATCGATCGGCAGGCGGTGGTGGTGGCCGGTCCCGACGAGGGAGCGGAGACGACGATTCATGCCGTGGACCTGGACGAGACGTTCCGGTGCGACCTGCAACACCCCTTGGAGCCGGTGGTACAGCCGCACTGGGCCAACTACCTGCTGGGCGTCGCCCACCAGTTCAAACGACGCGGGCTGGATCTGCCGAACCTCCGGATCGCGTTTACTTCCTCGGTGCCCATCGGTGCCGGCCTCAGCAGCAGCGCCGCGATCGAGGTGGCGACGGCAACGCTCCTGGAGCAGGTGATCGGTGAGCCGCTGCCCGCGATGGACAAGGCGCTGCTGTGCCAACGGGCCGAGCACGATTTTCCGGGCACCCCCTGCGGGATCATGGACATGTTCATCGCGGTGTTCGCCCGGCGCGATCATGCCCTGCTCATCGACTGCCGGTCGTGCGAATCACGACCTATTCACATGCCGCCCTCGGAAGAGGCGGTGCTGCTGATTGTCGACACCGGTGTCAAGCACGAACTGGCGACCGGCGAGTACGCCCGCCGTCGCGCCACCTGTGAGCGTGCCGCCAAGGCTCTCGGGGTTGCCGCTCTGCGCGATGCGTCGCCGGAGATGCTGGATGAGGCGGGCCTTACGCAGATCGAGCATCAGCGGGCCCTGCACGTGGTTCTGGAGAACGAGAGGACTGTCCGGGCCGCCGAGCTTCTGGATGATGGTTCCGTGGAGGGCTTTGGCGAGCTGATGTTCCAGAGCCACGAATCGCTGCGGTATCTCTACGAAGTGAGCTGTGACGAACTCAATGTTGTAGTGGATGAAGCCAGACTGATGCGCGAGGCAGGCGGAGCGGTCCTCGGGGCGCGCATGACGGGGGGAGGTTTCGGCGGTTGCGCGATCGTTCTCTGCCGGCCTCAGGCCGTCGGCGAGGTCCGGAAGCGATTGGCTGCGGTCTCCGTCGCCGAACACCGCCCTCCGATGGTTTATGCAACGGGCGCCTGCGAGGGAACGAAGGCGATTCCGCTGCCGAAGCCTGCCGGGGCGTGAGCCGGCGGATTCCCTCGCCTCATTCCGAATCGGCCTCATCGGCGACGTGATAGGTCGGGCGGGCCCGTCCGCCCTTGCGCCGCTCCACGCCCACGCGCGTACCTTCGCCGGTCTTCAACTCCTGCTCGTCTCCCTTGAACCGTGGGAGGGCCGAGGCAATCTTGCGCTTGCCGGTGTGCGTTTCGTGGATGATCTCCGCCGCTTCCTCGGGCGAATCGGTGAGTTGGAACAGATCGAAGTCCTCCGGGCTGATCGTCTCGAACTTCCGGAGCATCGTCTCCCTCATCCAGTCCAGCAGATCGGTCCAGAAGGCGGTGCCCAGAAGCACGACGGGGAATGGAGCGACCTTCAGAGTCTGCATGAGGGTCAGCGATTCGAAGAACTCGTCCATGGTTCCGAAGCCGCCGGGGAAGATGAGGAAGCCGCGGGCGTACTTGACGAACATGACCTTGCGGATGAAGAAGTAGCGAAAGTCCATCTCGACGTTCTGGTAGTCGTTGGGGACCTGCTCCATGGGCAGGGAGATGTTGAGGCCCACGCTGGTGCCGCCGGCCTCGAACGCGCCCTTGTTGGCGGCTTCCATGATTCCGGGGCCTCCGCCGGTGACGACGGCGAAATCTCGTTTCACCAGTTCCGTCGCACATCTCACCGCCAGCTCGTAGTACCTGTCGCCGGGCGGCGTGCGTGAGGATCCGAAGACGCTGACCGCCGGTCCGAGCCGCGAGAGCGTCTCGAATGCCTCGACGAACTCGCTCATGATGCGGAACACCCGCCAGGACTCGAACCTGAGCGCACCCTTGTGGTTGTTGCCGAACTGATCGCTGCCGGTCATGATGGTCTCCTTGGGTGCTGATCGTAGCTTCTGGGGCTGGTCCGGGGTTTCCGGCGCTTGCCTCGGTGGGGGGGGCGGGAAGGGGACATCATTCTAATCTATTGTCGCACAACGACTTACGGCAACTCATTTGAACTGCCGGTCCAATCCTGCTAGACTGTCGGGTCCATGAGCAAGACCACCTCCTCCCGAGCAGGCGACGGGTCCGCGCTTCGGGCCGTTGCCGAAATCAGTACGTACTCCAATGCCGTTCGGTATCTCTTCGACCGTACGGACTTCGAGCGCGTGCGGGTCTTTCGGTTCACGGACGAGATGTTCAAGCTCGACCGGATGCGTCAGCTCCTGGAAGCCCTGGGCAATCCGCATCAGCAGATCCGCATGGTTCATGTGGCGGGTACGGTGGGCAAAGGCTCGACGGTGGCGATGATCGCATCCATACTCGAAGCTTGCGGTTATGCGGTGGGCCAGTACACCAGCCCTCACCTCATCGACGTGCGGGAGCGGATCGCCATCAACGGTCACGCCGTTGGAAAGACGGATTTCGTCAACCTGATGCGTCAGACCGCCGAGGCGGTGGCGCAACTGGGAAGCGAACCGACCTTCTTTGAACTCATCACCGCCATCGCTTTCCAGCATTTCGCGGAGCAGGCCGTGGATGTGGCGGTGATTGAAACCGGCCTGGGAGGCCGGCTGGATTCGACCAACGTGATCCGGCCCGAAGTCTCCGTCATCACGCTGATCGAACGTGACCACGAGCAGATTCTCGGCCGAACGCTCCCGGAAATAGCCCGGGAGAAGGCGGGGATCCTCAAGAGCGGCGTGCCTGCGATCACCTGCCGGCAGACCGAGGAAGTTGAAGAGGTCCTGCGCGAAGTGGCCGAGGACGTCGGCGCGCCGCTGAGGTTCGTCGGAAAGGACATCGACTTCAGCTACCGGTTCGGCGCGTCGCCCGGTCAGGGACCGCACACTCGGGTCTGCCTGACTACGGAGACCAGCCAGTTCATGCACCTGCCGGTTCCGCTGCCGGGTGAGCATCAGGCGGCCAATTGCGCGTTGGCCTTGGCGACCATCGATGCCCTCAAGGCGACCGGCTTCGAGTTTCCGGAGATGCAGTTGCATGACGGCTTGGCCCGCACGAATACGCCGGGCCGGATGGAAATGGTCTGGGACCACCCGCGGATCCTCGTGGACGGGGCTCACAACCCCGCGGCGATCGGCGCTCTGATGCGATGCGTCGGCGCACACGTCGCCTACGACTCGATGGTCTGCGTTTTCGGTTGTTGTGAGGACAAGAACATCCCCGCTCTGTTGGAGAAAGTTGCTCTGGGCGGTGACAAGATCATCTTCACCAAGGCCAAGGATAATCCGCGGGCGACCCCGCCCGACGAGCTGCAACGTCAGTTCCAGGAGATCAGCGGCAAGATGACCCAGGTCGCCCCCACGCTGAAGGAGGCGCTGGAGCTGGCCTCTCGTGCCGTGGGCCGCGACGACCTCATCTGCGTTACCGGCAGCTTCTATCTGGTGGGCGAGGCCAAGAAGTACCTCGCGGACCTGGCCCGCAAGCGCGGTCAACCCGCCTGAAGCCGAATCCGGCGTCGAATCGATTGAAGGATTGGGCTGATTTGATCCTCCCCGCTATGCCGATACACTTCCCGTGATGATGAATCCATACGAGCTGATCTCGCCGCTTCTCCTCCTTACCAGGGATCGGTGATCCGCGCGCGAGATTCTGTAAGCACACGTCACAGGGCCTCGCCGACGCGAGGCCCTGTTGTTCTGACGACCCTCTCCTCGAGTTTCACCGGCAACCGCCATGAGCAAACCGACACCCACCAGACCCGCCGAAGCCGCACCGGAGTCACCGGTCGGCGGTGATCGTGAGCCCGCATTCCGCTACACCGCACGCCTGGCCGGCGAAATCGAACCCCGCTGGCAGGCGTTCTGGGACCAGCACCAGACCTTCGGCGCCCCCAATCCCGGCGATGAAGGGTTCGATCCTTCCAGGCCCAAGTTCTACTGCCTCGACATGTACCCCTATCCCTCCGGCGACGGCCTGCACGTGGGTCATCCCGAGGGCTACACCGCCACCGATATCGTCTGCCGGTACAAGCGCATGAAGGGCTTCAACGTCCTGCATCCCATGGGTTGGGACGCCTTCGGCCTGCCCGCCGAGCAGTACGCCATCACCACCGGCGTGCACCCCGCCGTCACCACCCGCAAGGCGATCGACAACTTCCGGCGCCAGCTCAAGCGCTTCGGATTCTGCTACGACTGGTCCCGCGAGTTCGCCACCATCGACGAGGAAGCCTACCGCTGGACGCAGTGGATGTGGCTGAAGGCGTATCACGCGTGGTTCGATCCGGTTGAGAACCGCGCCCGACACATCGACGAGCTGATCAGGGAGCTGGAGGACGGCGCCATCCTCGTCGGTGCGGATCATGAGATCGTCAAGGGAGATGTTGGAGCCGGCGAGGCCGCGCGCCCGTGGAGCAAACTGAACGCCAAAGAGCAGCGGCAGTTCATCGATCGACAGCGCCTGGCGTACCTCAACGAGCAGGTGGTCAACTGGTGCCCCAAGCTGGGGACCGCGCTGGCCAACGAGGAAGTCAAGGACGGCCTGAGCGAGCGCGGCCACCATCCCGTGTTCCGCAAACCACTGCGCCAGTGGATGTATCGCATCACCGCCTACGCCGAGCGGCTGCTGGAAGACTTGGACCTGATCGACTGGCCGGAATCAACCGCCACCATGGAAAGGGAGTGGATCGGCCGCTCCGAGGGCGCGGAGGTGGATTTCCCGCTCGCCGACGCTCCGGACGACCCATCGCGGGCGCTGCGCGTTTACACCACCCGCCCCGACACGCTCTTCGGCGCGACCTTCATGGTCGTCGCGCCGGAGCATCCGCTGGTGGAGGACATCCTGTCCAGCCCCCGGCCGGAAACGGATATCGATGCGCTGCGGACCTATGTCGAGGTCGCCCGCAACCGGCTGGAAGTCGACCGTATGGCCGAATCGAAGGAAAAGACCGGCGTGTTCACCGGCACGTACGCCGTCAACCCCGTCAGCGGCGAGAAAGTTCCGATCTGGACCGCCGACTACGTGCTGATGGGTTACGGCCACGGGGCGATCATGGCCGTCCCCGCCCACGATCAGCGCGATTTCGAGTTCGCGATGAAGTTCCACATCCCCATCATCCAGGTGATCGCCCCCCCCGCTAAGGGAGAAGCCCAGGTTCAGGGAACTTGGGCTTCAGACAACCCGCGTGAATGGCCCTGCGCCTTCACCGGCGACGGCCGCAACGTAAACAGCGCCAACGATGAGATCTCCATCAACAACCTGCCCACTCCCGAAGCGATCAGGAAGATCACGCAATGGTTGGGCGATAGAGGCCTGGGCAAGTTCAAGGTGAATTACAAGCTGCGCGACTGGTTGTTCAGCCGCCAGCGCTACTGGGGCGAGCCGTTCCCGATCGTCTATGACGCCGGCGGCGACCACTACGCGATCGACGAATCCAACCTGCCCGTGGTCCTGCCGGAGATGGAGGATTACCAGCCGATCGAATCGGATGAACCTACGCCCCTGCTGGCCAAGGCGACGGATTGGGTGAACACCACCGCCGGCGAAGCGGGGGTGAGCCCGGACGTGCTGACGCCGGATACGCCCGTGAAGCGCGAGACCAACACCATGCCCACTTGGGCCGGTTCGTGCTGGTATTACCTGCGTTTCTGCGATCCGAAGAACAACGAGCGATTCATCTCGCGCGAAGCGGATCGCTACTGGATGCTGCCTTCGGGTCAGGGCGTGAAGCCGCCTTCGGACAACGATGATCCATATCCGCGGGGCGGGGTGGATCTTTACATCGGCGGGTCCGAGTACGCCAACACGCACCTGCTCTATTCGCGTTTCTGGCACAAGCTGCTGTTCGACCTGGGCGAACTCTCCACGCCCGAGCCGTTCTACAAGCTCTTCCACCAGGGTCTGATCACGTCCTTCGCCTATCAGCGCAAGGACAAGTCGCTTGTTCCGGCCGACGCCGCCGAGGAGCAGGAAGACGGCGGCTTCATCGAGATCGCCACCGGCAAGCCGGTGACGCAAATCATCGCCAAGATGAGCAAGTCGCTGAAGAACGTCGTCAACCCCGATGACGTCATTCACGACTACGGTGCAGACACCTTCCGCCTCTACGAGATGTACATGGGGCCGCTGGAGGCGACCAAGCCCTGGAACACCCGTGAT
>CP070772.1:1816697-1821272 GCA_020345805.1 Phycisphaerales bacterium
CGCATCGGTCCGGAGGCAACAACGCGGACACGATTCCCGGTTCAGCAAATGCTGGTCACGGGACAGGTGGCGGTGTCGCTGGTGGTTCTGGTCGTCGCCGGGCTCCTGTTGCGTACGCTCGTGAACCTGCAGAGGACCGATCCGGGTTTTGATCCGGACCGTGTTCTGCTGGCCTCGGTGAACCTGGCCCAGAAGGACTATGACGGGCAGCAGGTCGGACTGTTCTATGAGCAGCTTCTGGCGCGGGCCGAGACGATTCCCGCCGTGGCGGGCGTGACTCTCGCCGACCGGGTTCCGATACACGCTCAGTATCAGACAACCATGACCGTCGAGGGATATGACTACGGCGCCGCCGAACACCGACGGGTTCACTTCAATCGCGTCTGGCCTTCATACTTTTCCGTCATGGGCATACCCGTGCTTCGCGGACGGGCCTTTGACGGATCTGCCGCTGCCGCCTCGCCCCCGGCCGCCGTGGTCAACCGCACGATGGCCGAGCGCTTCTGGAACGGTGATGCGCTCGGCAAGCGCATCTTCGTCGGCGATGTGCCTTTCGAGGTCACGGGGATTGTCGCCGACGGTAAGTATCACGGTCTTAAGGAATCGCCCAGACCCTTCGTTTACTTCTCAATTCCGCAGTACCAGTCTCTCTTCGACAAGCCTCTCACGAACGTGACGCTGGTGGCGCGTACGACGGGCGACCCACTCGCCATCGCGCCGGCGGTTCGCGACGGAGTTCGCGATATAGCTCCGTCCCTCGCGGCTCCTGAGATCAGCACGCTGCACGATCACCTCAGCACGGACCTCGCGGCGGAACGCATGTCCGCGATCCTGGTCGGCGCGCTTGGTACGGTCGTTGTCGTCCTCGTCACAATCGGAATGTACGGATTGATGTCATACAGTGTCGCCCGTCGCACGCGGGAGATCGGCCTGAGAATGGCGCTGGGTGCGCGGCGGCGGCACATTGCCGGAATGGTCTTCGGCCGCGGCGCCGTGCTGACCGGTCTGGGGGTCGGGATCGGCCTGCTCGTTGCCCTCGGCACCACGCGAATACTGGCAAGCCGCCTGCACGACATCTCCGCGACCGACCCCGCGACTTTTGCAGGCGTCGCCGCGCTTCTGGTGAGCGTTGCGCTGCTTGCCTGCTATGCACCTGCCCGACGCGCATCCAGGGTCGATGCGATGACGGCGCTGAGATACGAATAGGAGTCCGTCATGGGCATCCTGCTCCAGGACCTGAGATACGCGGCGCGAATGATCCTCAAGAACCCGGCATTCACCGCGATTGTCGTCCTGACGCTAGCGCTGGGAATCGGCATCAACACCGCGATCTTCAGCCTGGTCAACGCGATCCTGCTTCGCCCGCTTCCTTTCGATGATGCCAGCCGCCTCGTCCGACTCTGCCGCCAGACGCCGGACGGCGGCGATCTGGAGCCGATGTCGTATCTCGACTACCTCGAATACCGCGACCGCGCCGAAGTATTCGAGAGCCTGTCCGCGTTCAGTTTCATCCCGCTGTCCGTCGGAGTCGGCGATGAGAACCAGATGCGGTTCGGCCAGATCGTGACCGGCGACTATTTCGACACCCTCGGCGTCGACGCGATTCTCGGGCGGATGCTCACCCCGGAGGATGATGTTCGCCGGGGCGCGCACCCGGTTGCGGTGATCAGCTTTGGTTACTGGCAGCGGGTCTTCGGCGGGCGGGCGAACGTGATCGGGCAGACGCTTTCCCTGAGCGGCCAGGCGTTCACGATCATCGGCGTGGCGCCGGAAGGCTTCGCAGGGGCGATGCCGGTGATGAGTCCGGATATCTGGGTTCCCATGATGATGTTGGGGGAGCTGAGGGCCGATTCTCAAAACCAACTCGACAGCCGCAGCGCCGGCTTTCTCTGGAACATCGGGAAGCTCAAGCCGGGCGTGAGCATGGCCGAAGCGCAGGCGAGCCTGAAGGTGATCGCCTCCCAACTGAAGGATGTCGATCCGGAGCGTTACGAGGGCGAGGATGTGCTTGTGTACTCGGCGGCCGGAGTCATGCCCATGACGCCGGGCATACGCCGCGCCGCCTACACGATCTCGGCCCTGTTGATGTCGATGGTCGGCCTGGTGCTGGTGGTCGCGTGCGCCAACGTCGCCAACCTCCTGCTCGCGCGATCGACGAAGCGAAGACGAGAGATCGGAATACGCCTGGCCATCGGCGCGTCGCGGCTGCGCCTCATCCGCCAGTTGCTGACGGAAAGCGTGCTGCTGGCGCTGGTGGGCGGGGGCGCGGGCCTTCTGCTCGGCGTCTGGATGATGGATGTGCTCATCGCCTCGCTGCCCGACCTGCCGTACAACATCTCGCTGCACGTGGATGTCGGAATCGACGGGCGGATGCTGGCGTTCACCGCCGCGATCTCACTGCTTACCGGCATCCTCTTCGGCCTGGCCCCGGCGCTGGGGGCCACGAAGATCAGCCTCCTCTCATCGTTGAGAGATGATGGCAGTGTCGTGAGCTTCGGGCTGAGGCGATCCTTCCTTCGCGACGGACTAGTCGTGGCGCAGGTCGCCATGTCGCTCGTTCTGCTCATCGGCGCGGGGTTGTTCATCCGGAGCCTCGCTCACGCGCAGGGGATCGATCCCGGCTTCGATCACCGGAACGTGCTGGCGGTCGCCGTCGATCTGGGCGCGCGGCACATGGACGAGGCCGAATGCAGGACTTTTTTCGAGGAGCTTCTGCGCCGCGTTCGTGCGTTGCCGGGTGTCGAGTCGGCGAGCGTCGAGACTTGCCCGCCGCTCACCATGACCGTTTCCGCCACGAGCTTCTGGATCGAGGGCCGGCCGTTCACCGACGCGGACGACGAGCGGGTCAGCGTCGCCATGAGTATGGTCAGCGATGAGAATTTCAGGACGATCGGCATCCCGCTTCTGCGGGGGCGGGATTTTCGCGATACGGACACCGCGGGTCCGGGGGTGGCGATCGTGAACCAGGCCTTCGCCAACCGGTACTGGCCCGGCGAGGATCCGCTGGGCAAGCGTATCAGCACCGCCGGCGCCGAGGGCCCGTACCTTGAGGTTGTCGGCGTGGTGGGGACCGCGAAATACTGGCTCATCGGCGAGGAGCCCCGGCCATACGTGTATCGCGCCCTCTCACAGAACTACCGGCCGGAACTCGCGTCGCTGCTGGTCCGCACCAAGGGCGATCCGATGTCGGCAGCCTTGTCGGTCCGCGCGGTCATTCGTGAAGTCGATCCCCGCATGGCGGCGGCGGATGCAAGCCCCCTGACCCGGCTGATCAACATTTCCATGCTGCCGGCAAAGCTCGCGGCGATTCTCTTCGGTCTGCTCGGCGTGCTCGCGCTGCTGCTCGCCTCGGGAGGACTGTACGGTGTCATGTCCTACTCCGTCAGCCAACGCACGCACGAGATCGGAGTGAGGGTGGCCATCGGCGCGCAGCACGGCGATGTCCTGCGCCTGATGCTCCGCCGCGGACTGGTGCTGACGCTGATCGGTCTGGTCATCGGGCTGGCCGCGGCACTGGCCGGATCGCGGGTGGTCGCGAGCCTGCTTTACGACATCAGCACTCTCGATCCCGTGACGTTTGTCGGGGTGAGCGTGATTCTGATCGCCGTCGCATTGCTGGCCTGTTACATCCCCGCCCGTCGGGCGACGAAGGTCGATCCCGCCATTGCCCTGAGATACGAATAGGAGCCGAGCCGTGGCTGTTCTACGACATGATCTTCTCTACGCTTTCCGCTCGCTGTTGAAACGACCGGTCTTCACCGGCGTGATTGTCGTCACCCTTGCCCTGGGCATCGGGGTGAACACGGCGATTTTCAGCATTCTCAACATGGCCATGCAGCGGGCGACGCCGTACGTGGATCCCGACGAGCTGGTCGTGCTCGCCCTCACGCAGGACGGCGAGATCTCCCACCACGGCATGGTGTCGTATGTGGAGATCGAGGACTTCGAAACGCAAAGCGAGTCGATGGAGTACGTCATCGGGCTGCACGGCACGATCTTCAACTACAGCGGCGAAGACGGCGTGGAACGCATCAGCGGGGCCTACGTCTCCGCCGATTTCTTCCGCATGCTGGGCGTCGAGGCCGCCGAGGGACGCGTGTTCCGGCTGGGGGAGGACGACCCCGGCGCGGATTGCGTGGTGATCGTCAGCGACGGGTTCCGGCAGCGCCGATTCGCCGGGGAGCAGGAGATGGTCGGCCGCACGCTGATGCTGGACGGCGTGGCGCACACCGTCATCGGCGTCATGCCCCCGGACTTCCAGTTCCTGATCGACATGGGCCGGGCGGAGGTGTGGACTACCACGGCGCTGGACGCGGCGACGTTCCCCTGGCGCGGCGCAGCCCGCGTCAAGGCCGTGGGACGCCTCCGGACGGGCGCGACGATCGAGCAGGCGACGGCGGAGCTCGAGACGGTCGTCGCCCGGCTGGCGCAGCAGTATCCCGAGATTTACACCGGGAGCGGCATTCGAATCGAGTCGCTTAAAGAAGCGGTGACCGGCCAGGCACGGGCCGCGCTCTTCCTCCTTCTGGGCGTGGTCGGGCTGATCCTGCTCATCGCCTGCGCCAACGTCGCCAA
>CP070772.1:1821372-1828796 GCA_020345805.1 Phycisphaerales bacterium
CGGTCAGCGGGGGCTTGGTGTCGGCGTAGGCCTTGACGGCCCGGTACAGCTCCTCGTTCTTCCCGAGTTTGATCGCCCATTCGTCGAGGGCCGCTTCCACCTGGTTCCCGATCGCACGCTCCTCGGCGTCGGGCGAGAGCACCGAGAGCACCACGGGGAACTGGGTTTCCATGATCACGCGGGCGATCACGTCATCCAGCGCCCCCAGCGTGTTCTCGTAGGTGCGCTCGCTGTCGGGCACGGCGATGATCTTCCCGATCTCGCCGTCCGCCCAGTCGTACCACTTGGTGTAATCCTCGAGAGTGGCCGCCGGAGACTGGCGGCAGGTCATCAGCGTTGAGCCGATCAGGCACGCCGTCAGCAACACACCACGAAGAAACAGACTCACCCCATTGTCATGTCGCATAGCATCCATCTCCTGATTAAAGACAGGCATCCACCGGTTAGGGCGGAGCCTGTGTGCTAAGCTCACTTGTCCTGTCCGGTCTCCGGTTGGCCTTCACCTTCACCGGTCTCCTCGGCGACGATTCCGACGAGCTCCACGTCGAAGATGAGCGTGGCCTTGGGAGGCATGCCTCGGCGCGGGTCGCCGCGCTCTCCGTAGGCCAGATCGTAAGGAATGATGAGCTTGCGCTTCCCGCCGACCTTCATGTCGGCCAGGCCTTCGGTCCATCCCTTGATGACGCCGCTGAGGCGGAAAGTCGCCGGCTCGGATTCGGGTCCGTCCAGGGAGCTGTCGAATTCGGTCCCATCATTCAGCCAGCCGGTGTAGTGCACCCTCACTTCGGTTTCCGGGCCGGCCGGCTGCTCGCCTTCGCCCACCACAAGATCGTAGTACCTCAGGCCGGACTCGGTTGTCACCGGCTCGCCCTGGACGGGCTCGCCGGGCAACTCTTCGGGAATGGCGGTATAGGGATCGATGGCGATCAGCTCAACGTCCATGATGATGGTCGCGTTGGGCGGAACGCCGCGCCCGCCGCGCTCGCCGAATCCGAGTTCCGCAGGGATGATGAGCTTGCGCTTGGAGCCGGGAGTCATGTCTCCCACGCCCTCGGACCACCCCAGGAAGATTGCGGTCCGCGGGATGGTAAGCGGTTCGCCCTGCTTGTGGCTATTCCAGCCCGGGATCTCCGACCTGTCCACGAGCCAGCCGGTGAAATGCATCTGGAGCAGGCTGTCCTGAGCGGGATACTGATCGCCCCCCGCCACGTGCATGTCGTAGTACTTCAACCCGGATTCGGTGATGTCCCAGTCGTCATAGACCGGCTCGCCGGGGAAGCGCGGCACTTCCGTGGTCGAGCGGATCAGGCCGGTCTCAGGGTCCACCACCAGGTTCCAGGCATCGTGGTCGGTGTAGATGAGCACCTCCACCACGGGCGGCTCCTCCTTCAGGTTGAAGGCCGCCGAAGCGGCCTTGCCTTGCACCGCCTTCTCCGCCGCGGCGATGGCGTCTGCCAAGGTCAGGCTGCAGCCCTGGAGCTGCACGGAAACCTCCGCGGGGTGAGGCGGGAGGGTCGCGTAGTCCACCTCCCCGGCCAATTGGGCCGCCCCTGCGATGGTCGCCAGCGCAACTGTCCCAAGCACTGTTATTTTCGTTGTTCTTGACATCGTTCAAACTGCCTTTTCTTAGGCCTCAGATCTTTGTTTCACCGCCACCGGGCCTGACCGGACCCCAGGGCCCGCGGCCCGCCGGCGGATGCTACCAGAACCCCATAGGGTAGCCGATCCGGCGGATCGCCGCCCCGCCGGAACCCCCGGTTGAGCTGATTTCCCGCCCTCAAGACGCTCGACCCTCGGGGTGCATTCGGCGAAAAACGCCAGATTCCGCTCACATCGAACCTCACTCGCTCGCCTTCCTTTAGGGGACGGTTGGCGGCTTCCGGTTCACCTCGCACCGTCAGGCGGAGTATCCTCCACCGACAGCGGTGCCGGACAATGATGCTGTCCGCCGCCCCTTGGCAGATGACGCCTGCGGAAGCCAGGTCGTCCCCGGAAAGCATTCCCAAGTGCGGGGATGTGTTCATCAACCGAGGACGGCATCGAAGCGAGGTCCGTCCTCGGGCGGCTGACGAGTTGAGGATTACCGAAGACCCAAGGTTTGACGGAGGCTCCAACAATGCTCATCGTCACAAATCGAAATCTGCTCAGCAGGAGGAAAACGGACTCGCATTTCTCCAGCCGGTGCTTCGGAGACACGTTTAATGCAGCGGGTCCCGATGAACTGCGGCTGGCCCGAGCAAAACGCGTGCGCGGCAAATGGGACCTCCGGATCATCGCCGAAACACAGAGCGGCAACAAGCGCCGCACCGGTTCCGGGCTGGCCAGCGAGACCGAGTTCATCGCGTTGCAGGAACGCATGCGAGTCAAAGAAAGACACTGCGTCTTCTTCGTCCACGGTTTCAACAACGACCTCGGTGCTGTTCTCGATCGCTGCCGCAGATTTGAACTCGCCTATGGCGTGGAAGTGGTCGCATTCACCTGGCCCGCGAACGGCCACGGGTTGACCGGTGCGATGTCCTACAAGAGCGACAAGCGCGATGCAAAGATGTCCGTCAACGCGCTGGACCGGGCGTTGGAGAAGCTGTACGGCTACTTCAACAAGTACGCTGAAGAAACCCGGCGTTGCGGGCAGACGATCAACCTCGTCGCCCACAGCATGGGGAATTATCTGATCAAGACCCTGATGACGTCTTCAGTATACCAAAGGGAGACACTCATATTCGATAATGTGATCATGATCGCAGCGGACGTGAACAACGAGAATCACGAAGAATGGGTAAATCGGATCGCCCACCGCGGGCAGCTCTACATCACGATCCATGAGGGCGATCACGCGCTGAGGCTTTCGCGCATGAAGAGCGGTGAACACCAGAAGGCCCGACTTGGCCACTATCTGCATAATCTCAACTCACGCAACGCCGTCTACCTAAATTTCACCGACGCCAAAGGCATTCACGATTCGCATGCGTACTTTGAGAAAGGTTCGATCAAGGACAACCCCCGTATCAAGAGAGTGTTCCGCGACATGTTCCATGGGAGGCGGGCGGAGAGACGGCTGGACTACAACACGCACTCGCGCTGTTATGTCATCGAATGATCGGCTGATACTTCCCCGGCATGCGCCACGGCAAGTCGGCCGGACTGTTCGGACCCGCACTTTGCCGGTGAAGAGGCGCGAACCGGAGGCGCTTCACTTTCCGCGTCGGGCCAGGTCGCGGGCGTGCAGCAGCACTTCCTTGAGCTCACCGTGCCCGGCGATGTTGCCCTCCTGATCGATCACGAACGCATGCGGGATGGCAAATACTCCGTACTGTCCGGAGAGCAGACCCCAGGTTTGAAGTTCCTCATCCCGCGGCGGATCGATGCAGATGGGGTACTGCATCTGGAACTTATCCATCACCTCCCTGATCTTCTCCTCGGGGCTGCCCGGGTTGTGGATGCCGATGATGACGATTCCCGTCTTCTCGCGCTGCCGGTGCGCCTCAGCCGCGACGGGCAGGTCGTTGCGGCACGGGCCGCACCACTCGGCCCGGAAATCGAGCACCACCACCTTGCCCCGCAGGTCCTCTCAGGTGAGCGGATCGCTGTTGAGCCATCGCGTCTCTGGAAACGGGAACACCGGCCGATCAGCGCCTTGCGCGCTCGGTGTTGTGTCCGCGGCAAACGTGAGTACGGGCGAGGCTATTGACCTGCCTCGACTTCTTCGACACTGACGGGCTCGGAGCTGAGCGGTGCGGGAAGGTCCCCCGCCTCCAGTACCCGAATCAGATACAGCAGCTCAGCCTGACTGAAGTTGCCCGTGATCTGACCTCGGTTGAGGATCTGCGTCTGGAGGGTGGGCGCCCCGAACACCTGCCCATCGAGGATGATGGCCATGGGCTGCTGGACGTGGGGCCCCGTCAGCCGGCCCATGAGCTGACCGCCGACCGGGTCGAGCCGAAAGGCGACGCACGCCCGGCCCATCCGGTCCGAATCGAGCCAGGCTCGGTCGATCTTCCAATCGGTGTCGCCCTCGTGGGTGAGGCTTTTCCGGGGTGTGGTGTACATGAGCAGGTAGTACTTGCCGTCATGGTAATCG
Organism: Phycisphaerales bacterium; assembly: GCA_020345805.1. Lineage (GTDB taxonomy): Bacteria > Planctomycetota > Phycisphaerae > Phycisphaerales > SM1A02. The sequence continues at coordinate 1,825,451 of CP070772.1, forward strand.
CCCACGAGTCCGCGGTACCGGGCGAAGAAGTCCTCCGGATCGTTTTCCAGATCGGCAAGCTGATCGTCGTGGTCGTACCACTGCTCCAGATCGTTGATCTCGAACCACCGGGCCACGGTGGAATCGACATTCGCAGCCCCCACTTCTTCCAACTGGTCGCGCAGCTCCTGAACGTTGATGCCTTCGGCCTTGCCCGCCATGACGGCGATGCGGAACTCCAGCACGCCCGCCCCCCTGAGCAGACGCACGATGTCATCCGGGTCGTTTCCCGCGCTTCGCTGCGCCTGATACGCATCTCGCTTATCGATCAGATCGTCGATTTCGCCGCTGAGGTGGTTGAACCGGCTCTTGAGCGATTCCAGCCTCCCCGCCGTGTCACCTTCAAGGGCCGCCACCAGTTCATCGCCGGCATCTCCCATCCTTGACACGACCGCCTCCCGAGCGTCAAGGTACTGACTTCGCAGCGACCTGATCTCCGGCGGCACCGGTACACGGACCTCAATCTGATCCTCCGTCAAATGACGAAACTGGATCTGCAGAACACCCTGCGGGTCCACTCGCTGTTGGAGCACCTCGATCACGTCGCTGATGACCTCATCACCGTTGCGAGCGGCCGGTACATCCACTTCATAGACCAGAACGTACCCGCCGGCCTCATCAAAAGTCGGCTGCGACGGAAACACCGCTCTCAGCAGTGCATACCAGGCAATCGCGGCGGCGATAGTGCCGAGGCAGAGAGCAATCACGACAGTCCAGATGGTTCTTGAACCCATGGCAACCACTCTATCCACTAACGAGAACACCGAAGCCAATCAGCCAGACCCGCGAATCAAACACAGTGCCTGAACGGACGTCGGCTGTTCGAATCGCGACAAGATTGTCGCCGCCTCTTGCCGAGTGTGCAAAGCAAAGTGGAGAAGAACCCCGCGTTCGTGGAACGGGGGCTCTACAAGCGGGCTATAAATGCCCTACAGGCGCTTCACCGTCCGCGACGGGCCAGATCGCGGGCGGTCCACAGCACTTCCTTCAACTCACCGTGCCAGGCGATGTTGCCCTCCTGATCGATCACGAACGCGTAAGGGATACCGAAAACGCCGTACTGTCCGGCGAGCAGGCCCCAACTCTGATGTTCGTCATCGCGGGCTACGTCGATGCAGATGGGGTATTCCATCTCGAACTTCTCCATCACCTCCCTGATCTTCTCCTCGGGGCTGCCCGGGGTGTGGATGCCGATGATGACGATGGACGTTTTTTCGCTCTGCCGATGTGCTTCAGCCGCGACGGGCAGGTCGATGCGGCACGGTCCGCACCATTCGGCCCAGAAATCGAGCACCACCACCTTGCCGCGCAGGTCCTCCCAGGTGAGCGGATCGCTGTTGAGCCATTGCGTCTCGGGGAACGGGAACGCGGGTTGGCCGATCAGCGCATCGCGGGCCCGCCGTTGTTCATCCCATCGCTGTGCGTCCTTTTGCCTTTCTTCAACGAGCGCCCGCAACTTCTCTTCCGGCATGTTCTCTTCGTAGTCGTACATCACCTCAAAGCGGAAGTCGTTGACCTGCACGCCTTCTTCCATCTTCAGAGTGAATAACCCGTCATCCAGCGGCTCATTGATCCGGATTTCGACAAGACGGAGTTCTCGCTGCATGGTTATGGGGTATTGGCCGTTCTCGTCCATCTCCCCAGCGAACATTGCGTACCCCTGCAGGCCAGGGAACCACCTGCCCGGCGCAACCTCCCGGTAATCCAGCAGGAAGTGTTCGACCATAGGCCGGCTGTATTCACGCAATGCAGTCTGACGCTCGCGGTCCAACTCGCGCTGATCCTCGGCGCTCTGTTCGTTCTTCCATTCCCAGAACTCGGTGTAGGTTTGGAATTCCCGGCCCCAGCGAGCTGCGATCTTCTGGGCAAACGCTTCCGTGACTGCATCTGTCAGGTCGGCAGGGACCGTCGATATCACGAATCCGCGAAGCAGGTGATCCTCTACGCCGACGTACCAGCGGGTAAGTGGATGCAGGGATTCGATGACGTAGCACGGCACGCCCCGGAATTCCTCCCGGCCGACGAGCTGAAAATCCTCACCCGAATTCCAGGTCGTGCCCCCGATTTGCTCGACCATCTCGGGATCCCACCAGAAACCGTGAGTCTCGGCCCGCAGCCAGCTCAGGCGTATCATCACCTGCTGACCGAGCAGGTAACCCGGCTCATCATCGATCGCGTAGTGGCTGATCTGCTCCGGTCCGCGCCCACTCTGAACGAGGACCCGCTCGCCGTCCCAGATCCAGATTTCATACCGCGATCCGAGCCAGTGAGTGAAATAGCGCACGCGCTTTGAATCGAAGGCAATCTCCAGCGTCTCCTCAATTCTCGACCGCAGACCCGTGAACATCATCGGGTCCAATTCCTCCAGGTCGGGGAATTGTCTCTTCAACTCCGCCCGGCGCTTTGCGATCGCCTCCGGTGTCTTCGTCAGCGTTCCCTCCAGGCGGAGGTAGAAACTGTCCACATCGTGGATCCAGCGCTCCTTCTGGCGCACTTCCTCCATCAGCGCGACAACATCGATTTCGTTGTCAGCTTCCGTTTGCGCCGCAGGTTGAGATGCGATCCAGAGCGCCGCGAGCAAGCCGACGGTTGCCAGTTGCCTCAGACTCATTATCCACCTCCCTATCGTGCGTACATTGTCAACTTATCATTCCAGTGAATCAAGTCTGAAAACAGAAGAAGCCCACGTTCAGTGAACGTAGGCTTCAATCGTTGTTCTGCGAGATAATGTCGCGCTTCTGCGCCGGTCAACTCGCGGCGGCCGCGGCCAGCTTCTCGGCCTTCTTGCGAGCATCGTCGAGGTTGCCCACGTACATGAACGCAGCCTCGGGCAGGTCGTCGCCCTCGCCGTCGCAGACCTGCTCGAAGGAGTTGACCGTTTCCTCCAGCGGGGTATAGACGCCCAGAAAGCCGGTGAACTGCTCGGCGACGAAGAACGGCTGGCTCAGGAACCGCTCGATCTTGCGGGCCCGGGAGACCGTGAGCTTGTCATCCTCGCTCAACTCGTCCACGCCGAGGATCGCGATGATGTCCTGCAGGTCGCGATAGCGCTGCAGGATCGCCTGCACCCGGCGGGCCACGTTGTAATGGTGCTCGCCCAGCACCCCCGGCTCGAGGATGCGGCTGGTGGAGGCGAGCGGATCGACGGCCGGATAGATGCCCTTCTCGGCGATGCCGCGCTCCAGCACCACGAACGCGTCGAGGTGGCTGAAGGCGGTTGCGGGGGCCGGGTCGGTCAGGTCGTCGGCGGGAACATAGATCGCCTGCACCGAGGTGATCGCGCCCTTGCTGGTGGAGGTGATGCGCT
>CP070772.1:1828896-1853621 GCA_020345805.1 Phycisphaerales bacterium
GGATGATTGATGGAGAACAGAACCTGACCGGTCCACACGCGTCACCGCCTCCGGCGAATCCTCGCGTCAGACCCCTTTCACCGGCGGCCCGGATATCCTATCGAGAAGCGTCTGGATGCGATGAAAGGGGGTACATGATGGTCAACGATACACCACTACGCAAACGCCACGAATCGTACGTGCAGGCACTTCAGGATCGGGGAACAGACGATGAGACCGCCTCGGCCCGGCCCGGAGCGGCCCGGGGTCGGCGCGCCGAACTGGGGGAGATGGTGTATCTGGCATACGGCCCGGCCGCCGGTCCGGAAGAGACGGCTACACATCTGGTAGCCACCTTCGGCGAGGTCGAGGCCGAGTACGCCGCCGTTCGAAGGGCCACGGGGATCCTGGATTCGCCCCACCGCGGCCTGCTCCAGGTCACCGGATCCGATCGCATTGACTTCCTCGACCGTATGCTCACCCAGGATGTGGGCAACATGGCCGCGGGCTCGGCGGCCGAATCGTTCCTGCTCAACCGCAAGGGGCGCATCGAGGCCGATCTCCTGCTGATCGAGCTGGGCGATCGCATGCTGATCGAGGTGGACCACTGTCAGGCCAAGCACGTTCGCAGAACACTGGAGGAATACGTCATCGCCGAGAACCTCCGGATCGCGGATGTGAGCGGCGAGCATTATCAGATCGCCCTGCACGGTCCGAAGGCGATGGATGTTCTGGGCAACGCGGCGGAAGGTGAATGCGCCGAACTGAAGCCGCTTGAAGCGACAACAGTGAAAATTGACGGCGTTGATGTGGCGATCGCGAGACGCGATCAGGTCGGCGATGCGGGTCTATGCCTGATCATGCCGCGGGATAAGGCCGAGGCGGTGTGGGATGCCCTGCTTGCGACCGATGAGGTGGTCGGCGAGGGAAAACGAAGGGTGCGGCCGGTGGGCTGGTATGCGTTCAACACCGCCCGCATCGAAGCGGGCACGCCGCTTTATAACATTGATTTCGGAAACACGAACCTTCCGCACGAAACCGGCGTGCTGCACGGCCGCGTCAGCCTCGCCAAGCGTTGTTACATCGGGCAGGAGATTGTCGCCCGCACCGAGAGCCGCGGTCGTCCCCGGCAGGTGCTGGCGGGGTTGAGGATCGCCGGCGAGGCGGTGCCTATGGCGGGCGAGGCGGTATTCGAGAAACGATCTGAATATGAGACGGGCGACCACATCGGCGTGGTCACCTCCAGCACGCCCGCCCCGATGCTGGGGTCGGTTCCCATCGCGCTGGCGATGCTGAAGACTGCCGCAGCGGAGGTGGGGACGAGTGTTCTGGTTTACGCTGAAGGCGCAATCGTCAGCGCCGTGGTGCAGAAGCCGGCATTCCGGCCGGTCCGGTCACAGCACTGAGAGGCTTTGGCGGCGAACCTGTCGAGGTGTCGTGATCTGAGTTGCCCATTGCCGCATGATCCGCCGCGGCGGGCAGGTCGTAGCGGGCGATGGGCTTGGGATGGAAGCGATATTCGTTGCCCTTGCGCAGGATGCGCAACACCGACAGAGATGATTCATCGATGATGACGGCCGTCGGCTTGCCGGGAAAACCGAAGCTGCCGGTGTTAATGATCGTGCGGTCGCCGATTCTCCAGATGCCCGGATGATGAGTGTGGCCGAGAATGACGAATCGCGCCCGCGGCGCGTGTTGGGCGGCGAACCTGGCGGCCAGCCGGGGGAAGATCCACCAGTAGTGCAGGACTTGGGCGATCGCCCACGGCCGGAGGAACATTCCCGGGATCGTGGAGTGGGAAGCTTCCTTCTCCAGCTCGCCCCACTCCGTATGCGAGGCGAACTGTGACGCGCTGAGGATCGATTCCAGGTGGGTGCGCTTCTCCGGTGCCAGGGCGGAGATGGCCTGGGCGTGGGCCTGGCGGATCCGCCCCGCCGCGGGGCTCCACGGCGCGACCGCGGGGTGCAGAACATCGCCGTGCGTGACGAATACCCGTCCGCCGTGCAGACTGAGGTGGCGGATGTCACTGATGAACGGATCATGGTTGCCCGAGAGCAGGGTCATGCCCACGTCATCAGTCTCGCAGAGGTCTAAGAGGTGCAGGGTCTGGCGGGCCGCGACCGACCAGTGCTTGCGATTGTGGACCTCGGCGATGTCGCCGTTGAGGATCATGTGCGCCGCCCCCTTCCACAGCGGCCTCAGCGCCTCGGCCGACACCGCCGCGCAATGTGGCCGCCCAAGATGCAGGTCTGACAGAATCACGATACGCCGGTCGGTCATGAACTGGTCATATCGGCGGATGGTCCGATGAACTGAACGGTGGCCGGTGCGGCAGGGCAGAGACGCTCGAACCGCAGGCAACGCGCTCCGTTTATCGTTACGACCGGCATCACTTCAGGTTCGGCAGCGGCCCGATATGGTTCGCCGCCGTCGGGTGGCATCAGCCGTGGTCCGGCGAATCTTCCGCCGCGTCCGGTCCGAAGGTGATCACGTTCTTGCCCTTGCGCTTGGATTGCATCGCCCTCTGATCGGCCAGGCGCAGCAGCTCATCGGGCGTGAGGCCGTCCCAGGGATAGGTGGCCAGCCCGCCGGAGATGGTCAACGAACCCCTGGCTTCGATCCCCAGCTTGGGGAAGCGCATGGACGCGATCTGCTCCCGGAACCGGCGGGTGATCTGCTCGATCTCGTCCGGGTGGCTGGAGCCCGGCTCCCGCGGATCTTCCGGGTCGGCGAAGACGACCGCGAACTCGTCACCGCCGATCCGGCACACGCGGTCTCCCCGACGTATGACCGAGGCCAGCAGCGCCACCGTCTCCCGGAGTATCTCGTCACCCGCCTCGTGTCCGAACCGGTCGTTGTAGAGCTTGAAGTCGTCGATATCGAAGACCATCACGGTCACCACCCGGCGTTGCACCCTTGCCTGGGCGATCGCTTCGCGCAGGAACTTGTTGAAGAAGCGCCGGTTGCCCACGCTGGTCAGGTCGTCGGTGTAGGCCCATTTCTTGTGGTTCTCCCAGGCCTGCGCGAAGGTCAGCCAGCAGGCCAGCCATGACGCCCAGGGCTCGATTTCCGCCTGTCCGGCCCGTGTGGCGGCGAGATAACCGAAGCACTGCTCGTCCTCCGTTACCGCCGCCCAGCTTGCTCCGGCTTCGGCCTGCGCCGGATCGTCCAGCAGCGCCACGTCAGACCAACCCGTCTGCTGGCGGATCAATCGCAGCGCGACCGCTTCCACGTCCTCGCCGTCAGCACAGGTGGCTGCGATCAGGTCGATGTCGCCCAGCTCATCCTCAGGAGAGGCGCGATCCGCAAGTGAAGCGCTCTCTTCTTCCGGTTCCGGGCGGGCCGTTGGAGCCGGCGCTGTCTCCTGCGGAGGGGTGACGGCCTCAGGCTCCCCCTCGGGCGAATCAACCGCCCGATCTTCGGGCGGCTCCGGCGTCGATTCGTCCTGATCCGGTTCGAGGAAGTGGCCGTCAAACCGACCGATCACGCTCGCGGCGATCGAATCATCCGGCGGGGCTACGTGCAGAAGCACCTCCACCGACGGATCGACAAGTTTGAGGGCATCGATCGCACGTCCGGTCGCGCGCTTCGCCACCTCCGCAGAGATGATTACGCTCCGAAACGGCCCCTGCGGTTGGAGAGTGGTGAGTTCTCCGATCGCCTCCATCAGATTCTCGACCTGCACCACCGGTTGTCCGAGTCGGTCGCCAAGCTTGTCGAGCGTTGGGCCGCGGCCGACGATCAGCACGGCTCCCCGGCGGGCTCGATCTGGCCGCTCCGCAGGCATTATGGCGTGCCCTCTCCCTCGTCCGTGCCCAGGAGCATGTCGATCTCCTCGCGGCTCAGCACCGTCCGGTCATCCGGCTCATCGGTCTCGCCGCCGTCGACAGGTTCGGGGTCCATCTCGGCCGGGCTTTCCACGACCTCGCCGTCTGCCGATCGTGCGTGGCTCAAATCAGGCTCTGACGGCTCCCCGCAGGCGGGTGAGTCAGGCGGCTTTGGCTCGCTCACGTCGGCCAACTTCAGCCGGTCAGCTTCGCGAGCCAAAACTCCTCCGAATCGAGATTCGGCGGCCGTGCATCCCGGCCCGGGCGGAGGCGGACCGGTGATCTCCACGGCCTCCTCGGGTGCCGCCGGGAGCGGTGATTCATCTTCTTCCGTTTCGGATGCCTCAACCTTGATGCCGAGCGGCTGCAGTTGGCCCTCTGAGTACAGCCATATGGGCGTGGAAGGCAGGTACCGCCGCACGGCCGCCAGCAGTGCGTCCAGGTCGTCGCCGAAGGGCGGCTGTCGGCTCGGGGTCACGATCGCCAGCACCATGTGCTCCTGGCGCTTCAGCCCCCAGGCGGCGCGGGTCGTCTGGGACCATTCCCGCAAACACAGCTCCGCCATGGCCACGTGCGGGTCTTGCTGAACCGAAACCAGCCAGTTGCGGGACTTCAACCGCGAATGCAGCGACTCCTCGACCGCATCGCTGTCGGTCGTCAGCAGCAGGCATCGTGTCCGATCTTCTGAGGTTGCCGACATTGCAGTATTGGTCGTAAGGTCCTTCACCTGCGGCCGATTGTACCGCCCCGTGGGGGCCAACCGTCAGGATAATCCGCCCGGGCGCGTCCGTTGGGTGATCGCCCGTAATAAGCGTGCAATTCAGCCGCCGCGATGCAAGGGGATAATGGGCCGTACTATGCGAATGGTGCGGGAAGCGGCGGTCAGCACCCCAGAAGCAGCCGGCAGATCTCCGCCGCTGCATCGCCCGGGCGGTTCGCCTCAAGCGATCTTCGCATGGCCAGGCGTCTTTCATCATCGTGCATCAGCGATTGCAGCACCGGGCCGACCATTCGCACGTTCTCCGCCGGGTCGATGCGATCGGTCTCCATCACCGCCCCGCCCGATTCGACGAGCGGGCGGGCGTTGTTCGCCTGGTGCATGTCCCGGTGGTATGGGTAAGGCAGGAAAAGCGTGGGAACGCAGTTCGCCGCCGCCTCCGCCACCGAGTTCGCCCCGGCCCGGCTGACCGCCAAGTCGGCCGCCCCCCACGCCAGGCCCATCTCATCCAGGAATGGCACGATCTTCGCCCGGATCCCCGCCGCTTCGCATGCCCTGGGGACGTCGTCCCCGCCTTCCCGCCCGGCCAGGTGCAGAACCTGCCAGCCATGGAACATGCCCGCTTCGGACTCGACCAATGCCGCGAGGAATCGGTTGATGCTCGTGGCCCCCTGAGATGCCCCCGTTACCAGCAGCGCGGGCAGGTCCTCCTCCAGCCCCAGCTTCCGCCGACACTCGGCGGAATCGCCGCCCGCCAGGGCCCGGCGTCGAATGGGCATGCCCACCACCCGCTCAGCGAAATGAGGATGGTCGGGCAGCTCGATCGCCGACCACACCCGATCGCACTTGCGGGCCATGAGACGGTTGGCCTTCCCCGGGGGGCTGTCCAGGTTGATCAAGGTCACCGGCAACCGGCAGACCTTGGCCTCCGCGACAACGGGAGCGGCCACGAACCCTCCCAGCGCCACTACCTGACTGATCGCCCGCCCTCCGAAGACCTCACGGCAGCGGCGCCGGCTGGCCCGATACCCGCGCAGAAACCGCAACGCCCCGACCGGCCTGACCGAGAACGGCGCCGCCGGGATCGCCAAATGCTCGACCTTCGCTTCCCCGAGCATGTGCGCGTCGATAGCCCGCGGTGAGCAGATGAACAGCGCCGTCGCTCCCGGGGCTATCTCCTCCAGGCGCTCGGCGATGGCCAGGCCCGGGCTGATGTGCCCGCCCGATCCCCCCCCGGCGAAGACGATCGCAGGATGCTCACCAACCTGTACCGACCCCGACGCACTCATGCTGCACACGATAACGCACGGATCGAAGGAGTGATCACGACCCCCGGCCGCGGATCACCCTTTTCAAGTGCAAGCCGTTGTCGGCTTACATTGAAATGTGACCGCCTCGATTTCGCGTTGCTGCTTCGCCTGCTGCCGGTCCATCGACACCAACAGGCCGACGAAGAAGGCGGTGACGATCCAGCCCGTGCCGCCGGAGGAGAGCAGGGGCAGGGCGATGCCCTTGGTGGGGGCGATGCCCGTCACCACCGCCATGTTGATGAACGCCTGCAGGCCGATGGTCAGCACTACGCCCAATCCCAGCAGCCGGCCGAAGGGATGATCCACGCGTTTGATGATCGACAGGCCGCACAGGAGCAGGCAGACGTAGAGCCCGACCACCACGCACGCCCCGACGATGCCCAGCTCCTCGCAGATGATGGCGAAGAGGAAGTCGGTGGTGTCCTCGGGCAGGTAGCCGAACTTCTGCACGCTCGCCCCGAGCCCGCGCCCGGGCAGGCCGCCCCCGGCGACTGCCGCCATGGACTGGATCACGTGGTAGCCGATCCCCTGGGGGTCGTCGAACGGGCCGAGAAACGCCTGGAGACGCGCCGCCCGGTAGGGGCTGGCGATCACCGCCGCCATGAAACCGACCACTCCGATCGGAAGCAGAAGCAACGCGTGACCGACTCTGGCCCCGCCCGCCACGAGCAGGGCCACGCTCACGGCCCCGATGAGCACCGCCGTGCCGAGGTCTTCGGTGGCGATCAGGGCGCAGATAACTCCCACCAATATCATGGGCGGGGCGAAGCCGGTGAAGAAGCGATTCATCGAACCCACCCGCCTTGCGCAGTGCCAGGCGATGACGATGAGCAGCCCCCACTTGGCCAGCTCGCTGGGCTGGAAGCTGATAGGGCCGATCTCGATCCATCGCCGGGCGCCGTTGACTTCCTTGCCGATCCCGGGAATGTGCACGGCGATGAGCAGGCCGATCATTACCAGCACCATCCAGGGGATGGGGGAAAGCGGGCCACCGGCGCGGTGCAACCACTGCACGGGCACCCACATCCCGATGAGCAGGGCGGCGACCGCCAGCAACGCGAGGATTGCGCTTCGACCCTGTAGCACGTCGACGGGATTGATGGTGGTGCCCTGCTCCACGCTGAGGCCGGCGCTGGTGACCATCACCACCCCGAAGCCCAGCAGGGCGATGACCAGGAGAATCAGACCGTGCCCGGCGCGCAGCATGACCGGCATATCGGCAGCGATTGTCGGGGGCCGTCAGTTTTGTGCCGGATCCAAACCCCCGCGCCTGGCGGTCCGGTCTTTGCCCTGTCGGTCAGGAAGATCCGTCAAGGCGGGCCACCACGTTCCCCACCGGCGCGGCGGGGGAAGGTGATCCCGGCTCGACCGAAAGGGTGCGTGAGGGAACGAGAGTCGGAGACCTCTGCGCGCAGGTGCGGGAACTGCTGGGTGCGCAGCCGCAGAGGATCAGGGCCAGGCCCAACGCCGAGCCGACCGAAAAGGATCGTGCAGTGCGTCGTTTCCCAGTTTGCCTGGTAGTCGAGGCCCTGCTCATTCGGTTCTCCCCGAGGCGCGTGAGCGGCAAGTCTAGGCGCGCCGGGCGTTGCCGGATATCCGGGCTCGGTCATCGTCGGGCATTGTCTGAAGTGGTTTCTGGTTATCGGGCCTGCGGGATTTCACCCCCGGAACGCGTGGGATGCAGGCCCCGAGGGCCGTCAGTCGGCCGGTGCTACGATACGATCGATCATGGCCGAATCCTCCCCCCCATCCGGGCTGTCCCGCCGGGTCTTCCTCGAGACTTTCGGCTGCCAGATGAACGAGCTGGACAGCGAGTTGGTCCGCGGCCAGCTCGCGGCCCTGGGCTATTCCTTCACGGACGACCCGCACGCGGCGGACGTCATGCTCTACAACACCTGCGCGGTGCGGGAACAGGCCGAGAACAAGGCCTTCAGCCGCGTGGGACGGGTAGGGGTGTGGAAGGAGCAGGGGCGGAAGGTCGTTCTGGGAGTGATCGGCTGCGTGCCGGAGCGTGAGGGGGAGGCGATGATTCGCAAGTACCCGCAGATCGACCTGCTCTGCGGGCCCGGCGAGCTGGACCGGCTTCCCCTGCTGATCGACAACGCCCTGAGAACGGAGGCAGCGAGCCTCGCGGACCGCGTTGCCCTGCAGGGCAACACCACGAGGCGATCGGCGGCCTACGAGGCGGCCCAGGACAACCTGGAGGCCCTGGATCTTTCTCGGGCCTTCGATCCGGATCGGGCCGCCGCGGGTGGACGGTCCGCCTACGTCCGCATCACCCGGGGCTGCAACAAGTTCTGCTCATACTGCGTGGTGCCCAACACCCGCGGTCCGGAGATCCACCGGCCGCCGGATGCGATCGTGGATGAGTGCAAGCGCATGGCCGATGGGGGGGTCATCGAAGTTACCCTGCTGGGTCAGACGGTCAACCACTATCGATACGTGCACGGGCTGTCGGTGGGGGCGGACGGGCGCGAGGCCCCCCAGTTCGGCCCCGGCGGCGGGGCGTTCAGGGCCGGCGGCTCAGAGCCCGACGTGGGCCATCGGGTTACGACCTTTGCGGACCTGCTGAACCGGATCCACGATGAGGTTCCGTCGATCCGACGGCTGCGCTTCGTCACCAGCTATCCCCGCGATTTCGGCGATGACATCCTCCAGGTCATGGCCGAATGCCCCCGGATCTGCCGCTACCTGCACCTGCCGGCCCAGTCCGGGTCCAACCGCATCCTGAAGCTGATGAACCGGGGGTACACCGTCGAGGATTACCTCGACTTGGCCCGGCGGGCCCGGAGGTACCTGCCGGACGTGTCTCTGGCCGGCGATTTCATCGTGGGCTTCAGCTCTGAGACCGAAGAGGATTTCGAGCAGACCCGGCAGTTGCTGCGGCAGGTAAGGTTCAAGAACAGCTTCATCTTCAAGTACTCGCCCCGGCCAGGGACGGCCGCCTTCGATCGGATGCCGGACGACGTACCGGACGAGGTGAAACGACGCCGGAACAACGAGCTGCTGGCCCTGCAGGCCGAGGTGTCCGCGGCCGTGCACGGGGAGTACGTGGGGCGGACGGTGGAGGTGTTCGTCGAGCAGGTGAGCGAGAAAGCCCGCAAGGGCGGCGGGGGCGTGGAATTGGGCTGGACGCGGCCCGACTCGGCCGAACGTCAGATGTCCGGCCGCACCGGGGGCGACCTGATCACGGTCTTCGATCTTCCGGACGGGATGCGTCCTGAGGGGCTTCTCGGACAGATCGTGCCGGTGAGGGTGGAAGCGGCGGCACCGTTGCTTCTTGTCGGCTCGCTGTTGTCACCGACGGAGAGGGCTGGACCTATGCCGCTATCCGGCGATCGCACCGGTCAATAGCTGGCGAGGGGCGGACGGCATCCGGCGGCATTCTCTGGCCGATGGCCCTTTTCAACGCCGCCGGATGGTTCACCGAACGAGCGCCTGGAAGGCGATTTGCCCGAACATCAGCCGAATATTGCTAACAACAGCCGAATTCCGGAGGAGTGAATGGCTGGAGATCGATCGTCTCTGTCGCCTCCGCAGCCAACTTCTCATCGGTGAAGGGAGATCGAGCGGCGGATGGGCGATTGCCGCCGCTCTGGCAGGTCGCTCTGAGGGGTCTGAGAACCCAAATCACGCTGAGATCAGCGTTTGTGGGCAGGAAGTTGCCCAGGTTAAAAAACGCAGAAACTACCGATCTTGACCCTTGACTCCGTGTGTGAGGGCTGTATCTTCAAAGCGGAAGTAAGGGGTGGCAACAGCTGCACCGACTGCTGTAGCGATTGTTTGATTGTCGTCGTCAGAGGCTACAAAGAAGAAAGGTCCCTCTCATGAAAGTAAAGATTCTGTCAGTTCTTGCGGGCGCTGCAATGCTCGCGGGAATTGCCAACGCCGAATACAAAGGCCTGTGGACGGAGGAGTACACCAACGCAGCCTATGAGGCGCCTCCCAACACCATCACGTTCCGTCTTTATGCGACCTTCGATAATGACTTGGATCAGCTGACGGGGATGGGCGGCAGCGCTGCGGAGCCTTGGGAGCTCTACACCACCACCGCGTTTTACAACGATGAAACCGCGGGTTCCCACTGGGCGCACAATGCGTTCTTCGATGATTTCATCGACTTCCTGCACTACGACAGCTATTGGACCATCGGCACCGATGACTCCGAGGCTGGCGCCCCCCTGGGCATCGCCTTCCCCGGCGAGCAGCCCATCTGGGATGCAACCCATTGGTTCGCCAACGATGGTGGCGTCTTCCGTACCCCGGAGGACCCGCTGTCGTTCGGTGTCTGGGATCCCGATCTCGAGCTCTACACTGTGCTCATCGGCAATTTCACCATGGATCTGCTCCCCGGCGCGGCTGGCGAGTATGCCTATGGTGCGGTCAAGATGAACATGGTTTCCGATGGCGCGCAGCTCAACATCTACGAGGACATCCTGGTCCCGATTCCGGCTCCGGGCGCTCTGGCGCTTCTGGGTCTGGCCGGTTTGGTCAGTCGCCGTCGTCGGTGATCAGCGAGCCCGTTGAGGCTTGGTGATATCAGACAAGCCCACGCCGTTGCCGCTCTGGCGGCAACGGCGTTTTCCGTTTTGAGATCCCGCCAAGCCGCCCGGGTGTTCGCCCACAGGTGTGAGCCGGCGGCTATCCCTCTCCCAGGGCCTCCATCAGAGGACCAAGATGCTTCTGGAATCCGGCAGCCCGGTCCACGGATGTCTTGTAGATCGGCCGGCGGACCTGTTCATAGCTGGCCGTCGCCCCGGCGGTGGAGGATGTCTTCTGCTCGTGGAATCGAAGACAGCGATCGTCCCAGGGAAGGCCGCAGAACTCGATAAGTCTGCGGCTCCACGATTCCTGATCGGCCACCACCTCCTCGTACTCGACCCGCAGCAGGGGCAGGTCCAGCACCTGCCGCCAGTGCTCCATCAGCCGCTCGTACTGCCGATAAACCAGCCCGAGCATTCGCAGATCGGCGTTGTAGGCATGCGCTTCGCCCAGCGCGGTCATGTAACAGGACAGACAGTTGTCAAGCGGCCGGCGCCGCAGATCGATCAGGGTCGCCCCGGGGAATAACAGCGACACGAGGCCCAGGTGCTCCCAGGTCTGGAGGCACTTGTCGGTGACGCGCTCCGCGTGGTGTCCGAGCGCCTGGAGTTTCTCCAGGTACTCGCGGCTCAGCACGTCCACGTCGTTCCGGTTGAGGCGACTTGCGCAGAGGGGATAGGGCAGGGGCGACTCCAGCCGCAGGTTGAGATCCCCGATCAGGTCAAGAAGGTAGTCCAACTCGCCACCGGCGCAGACCGCGGGGTGCGAGGCGAGGATGCGCTCGATCAGCGTGCTGCCGGACCGCGGGCGACAGACGATAAACACCGGCAGCCTCGATGTGTTGGCCGCACGCGGCAGCTTTGCCATCGCCTCGGCAGAGAACGTCTCGATTGTCCGGTCGATTCTCTCCGTGAAGCGATCGAGGTCGAATCTCAGCGGAAGGGCGTCGTGGGCGGAGCGATAGGCCTCGAACGCCTTGTCGTAGTCGCCGCTCCGCTCATGGGCCTGACCGATTACGAACCAGAGCTGCTGGCGGGCCACCGGAGTCGCCGCGGGATCGGCGGCGTGGCGGGAGGCCACGGTGATCGCCCGATCGTAGTTGCCGGCCTTCAACTCCGTCTTTGCGTACACGAAGGCCATCTCCGTGCTCTCTGTGCCCTGGTCTACGTACGGCCCCAGCAGCTTGCGGGCCTTCCCGTGCTCGCCCTGAAGCTCGTGGACCTGGGCGATCCCGTAGATCGCCTGAGGGTGTTTGGGTTGCTGCTTGAGCAACTTGTTGAACTGCCCGATCGCCTGCCGGTATCGGCCTAGTCTCAGGTAATACGTACCGAGCGTGAGATAACCGGCCGGATTCCAGGGATGGGCTTTGACGAAGCGCTGAACGGTGCTGATCGCCTCCTCGAAGCAGCGTTCCCCCCACGCGGCCTGGGCGAGCATCATCAGGGCGTCGGGATCGTTGCGGCGGTGCTTGAGGATCTGCCCGCAAAGCCGCCGGGCTTGGGCATAGTTTCGCGCTTCCAGAGCCGCGCCGGCCTTCCGAAGCGTCACGGCATGAGAAAGGTCAGCCATGGCCTCCTCCGGCCCGGAATGCGGGTCCCGGTTCACCTGCCGCCGGCGAGTTGCTCGTTGGTCGGATAGCGCTGCAGCGCGGCGAGCAGTTGCTGGATCTGCATGGGCGGCGGCATGTTCATGAGCCGCCGCCGCAGGGCCGTCACGGTCTTGAGTTCAGCCTCGCTCATGAGCAGATGCTCCTTGCGAGTTCCGGAGGCCGCCAGATTCATGGCCGGAAAGAGCCGCAGATCCGAGATGGAACGATCGAGGATCAGCTCCATGTTCCCGGTGCCCTTGAATTCCTCGAAGATGATCTGGTCGGCCCGCGAGCCGGTGTCCACCAGGCAGGAGGCGATGATCGTCAGCGACCCGCCTTCCTCGGCGTTGCGGGCGCCTCCGAAGAGTTGCTTGGGGATCTCCAGGGCCTTGGAATCGAGCCCGCCGGTCATGGTGCGACCGCTGATGCCGTAGCGCCGCGAGTTGTTGAACGCCCGGCCCAGCCGCGTAAGCGAGTCCAGCAGCACCACGACGTTCATTCCCGCCTCCAGCATGCGCTTGGCCCGTTCGATGGCCAGGATTCCCAGATTGATATGGGTCTCCACGTCCAGGTCGTTGGATGAAGCCAGCACCTGCGCCGGAACATGACGCTTGAAGTCCGTGACCTCTTCCGGCCGTTCGTCGATGAGCAGGGCCACGAGCTCGACGTCCGGGTGATTGTGCTTGATGCCCACGGCGATGTTCTGAAGCAGTATGGTCTTGCCGGCCTTGGGAGGCGAGACGATCAGTCCTCTGGTCCCGTATCCGATGGGGCAGAACAAATCGATGAGGCGGCAGGCCGGGGGGCAGCCGGGATGCTCCAGCATAAGACGGGGTTGAGGGTCGATCGCCGTCAGCTCGTCGAAGCTCTTGCGCAGGGCATACTGCTTCGGATCAAGCCCCTCGATCTCCAGGATGTCGTCCACGGTGGGCCGGGGCAGGCGGTTCTTCTTCCCGCGTCGGCGGCGCGGCTTCTTCTGAACCACGTTGGCCTTCAGCATCTGGCCGTCGCGAAGGGGATACCGTTCGCCCAGTTCCACCGGAACGAACGGATCGTCCTGATGTTCGACGATGCGATCCTCCAACTGACGGATCCGCCCCTCCATCCCCGTGGGCCACTCCAGGATGCCGGTGACTGTGCTGGTCATGTGTGGTGCAGGATCGGGCTGTGGCATGATGTGCCGCGAGCGCCGCACCTGTGTCAAACCGATCCGGTCCGATCCTGCGGCCGAAGCAAAGAGTTGATTGTCTGAAACCGGCGCGGCTGCCTCAGCGGCAACCGCATTTCCCCCCGTCGAGGATCAGTAGAGCAACAAACTGCAGCGATGTCAAGGTCTTACGGTGATTCCGGGCTTGCCGGCCGCTCAGGCGTTCGCGGTGTCGGCGGAGTTGCCCAGCGATATTGCCGTCTCCGCCGCCAATGAGGCGTTGTTCGCCAGCAGCGCGATGTTGGCCATCAGCGATCGGCCGTCGGTGCGGCGGGCCAGCTCCGAGAGCAGGAACGGGGTGCGGTCCCGCCCGGTGATCCCCTGAGCGTTGGCCAGCGCCTCGGCCATGTTGACCGCCTGATCCACTTCTTTGATGTCCAGGCCGTATTCCAACGGTATGGGATTGGCCAGGATGACGCCGCAGCGTCGGCCCAGTGCGGTCCAGTGATGGAGGCAGAGCGCCGCCACCGCTTCCGTGTCATCCAGACGGGTGGGAGCGGCCAGGCGCTGGTCACCTGGAGAGAAGAACAGGGGGAAGTGGCCGGTCCGGTAGCAGATGACGGGGATCCCCAGAGTCTCCAGCATTTCCACGGTGGCCTCCACGTCCAATACCGCCTTTGCCCCCGCACAGACCACACAGACCGGGGTGGTTGCGATCTGGCGCAGATCCGCGGAGATGTCCGGGCACTCGCCCCACCTGCGGTGGACCCCGCCGATCCCGCCGGTGGCGAAGACCTTTATCGGTCCGGCCGCAGGCAGCATGCAGGCGGCCAGAGTGGCCGAGACGGTCGTGCCGGCGTTCGCCCCGGTCGCCATGCGATGGGCCAGATCGCCCACGCCCGCCTTCAGTGCCGTTCCATCCGTCGCCAGCTGGGCAAGTTCCTCATCTTCCAAACCGACATGGATGCGCCCGTCCAGCAGGGCGATCGTCGCCGGTATCGCCCCCTGCAAGCGGACAGTGCGCTCCAGGAGCCTTGCCACTTCCAGGTTGAGCGGTTCGCCGTGCCGCCAGCCCGGGGCGGGGCAGTTAGGGAGGCTTTGCAGGGGCTGGCGGGGCAGCCCCGCGGTGGTCACCGCGGACTCCAGGGCCACGATCGGCCGGCCGTCGTGTAGGGCCTGGTCGACCTCGGGATGGACACGGATCTGGTTCACGGCAGTGGTCCGCCGTCAGCGCCGGCGGCTCCGGAGCCGGCCGCCCATGCGTTTGACAGGCAGGGCCACCGGAGTGAGACCCCCGGGGAACTTGGACTCGTCCTTACCCTCTTCCGGCGGGGGTGGGGCCAGCGGGATGCGGCTGTGCTCGATCTGCAATTCGTCCTGCCGCTGGGCGACCTGCTGCTGCTGCGCCGCGATTTCCTTGGGCGGGGGGCCCGGTTTGAAGTCCGCATACTCGCTGATCGGAATCTCCACGTTCGCCAGCTTCTCGATGGCGGTGAGCAGATCGCCCTGCTCCGGGGTCACGAACGACCAGGCGATCCCTTCCCGCCCGGTTCGGGCGGTGCGGCCGATGCGGTGGACGTAAATCTCCGGATCCTCAGGCAGGTCGTAGTTGATGACGTGACTGATGTCGTCCACATCCAGCCCGCGGGCCGCAAGGTCCGAGGCCACCAGCACGCTCAACTCGCCTTTGCGGAATTTGGTCATGACGCGATTGCGCTGCCCCTGGTACATGTCGCCGTGGATTGCAGTCGCGTCCACGCCCTTTCGCTTCAGGTAGTCGGTGAGGGCGTCCACGGTCTGCTTGGTCCGACAGAACACCAGCGTCAGGGCCGGCTCTTCATGCTTCAGCAGATGGACCAGCAGATGGTTCTTGTCCCAGCGCTGGACCGAGAAGTAGCGCTGGGTGACCTGCGAGACGGTCAGGGATGGGCTGCTGCTGACATCCAGCTTCTCCGGATCGTCCATGTAGCGCCGGGCCAGCGTTTCGATCTCCGGCGAGATGGTCGCGGAGACGAAAACGGTCTGATGCTTGTGCGAGACCGCCCCGAGAATCTGCCGGATGTCCTCGCGGAAGCCGATGTCCAGCATCCGGTCTACTTCGTCGAGGATCGCCACCTGAATGTTGTCGTAAGGCAGCAGTCCGCGGCGGTGCATGTCCATCACCCTTCCGGGCGTGCCCACGACGATTTGCGGGTCCTTCTTCAGCTTCTCGGCCTGCAGGCGCATGCGCTGGCCGCCATATACCGCGATCACCTTCAGGGGCGTGAACCGCCCCAGGTTTCTCAGCTCGTGCGCCACCTGGATGGCCAGCTCGCGAGTCGGGGTCAGGCACAGGCAGGCAAGTGGAGTATCGGGATCGAGCATCTCCAGCAGCGGCAGGCCGAAACCGGCGGTCTTGCCCGTCCCCGTCTTCGACTGGCCCAGCACGTCCCGGCCTCGAAGGATCAGCGGGATCATCCTGGCCTGCACCGCGGTCGGATGGGCGAAACCAAGCTGCTCGATGCCCCTGAGCACGGGCTCGCTCAGGCCCATGTCCGCGAAACTCATCTCAGTGTCGAACAGCTCTTCCATGGGGCGTTCTCGCCTGCCTGTGTCGGCCACGCGGATTCCCTGCCGCGCCGGCCCGATCGCTCGCCGAGCCGCCGGTTGCCCGCCCACTTGAGCGAAGGCCCGGCTCGACCGGCGCAGTTCCTCACGCCGAAGGTCATGGTACGATCGCCAGGGTGACGATACAACCATCGGAACCACCCCCGTGGGGCTTTCAGATTGACCTCCATGCACTCCGCGAGCGTGATTGACGTAAACCTTTCGGCGGTACAGCACAACGTGCGCCTGCTGCAGCAGATCATCGGCCCCGACTGCGCGTTGTGCCCGATCGTCAAGGCCGATGCCTACGGGCTGGGGGCGGTGCGCATCGCCAAGACGCTCACCGCCTGCGGGGTGGACCTGATGGCCGTCTATACCCCCCAGGAGGCCACCGCGCTCTTCGCCGCCGCGGTAGGGGGGCAGATCCTGGTCCTGATGCCCGTGAGGCAGATTCCGCGGGCCGACGAGCTCTATCGCGGACTGATCTGCGGCCGGCTCCATCTGACGGTCCACGATGGCGAGCATCTGGACGACCTTATCCGCGTTGCCGACCGGTTCGGCGTGAAGATCCCTCTCCATCTGGAGATCGACACGGGCATGAGCCGCGGCGGTTGCTCCGTGGCCGAAGCACCAACCCTTCTGGAGAGGATCGGATGTCACGAGCGGCTGGAACTGGCCGGGCTGTTCACCCATTTCGCCAAAGCCGAGGTCGACGCCGCGTTCACTGATCGCCAGGTCGGTCGGTTTGACCGCGTCCTGGCGGATTGCGCCCATCTCATTCCTCCCGCCTGCCGAATTCATGCCGCCAATTCCTCGGCCACCCTCCGCTCCAGTCGCTACCACAAGTCCATGGTGAGGATCGGGATGGCCTGGGCCGGCTATGGGTTGGAATGGCTCGAGGGCGGAGAGGTGATTCTCGAAGGTCAGAACCTCCAGCCGGCGGTCACCTGGGAAAGCCGCATTATCCAGACCAAGACCATCGAGTCCGGTACCCCCGTGGGCTACGGTTCGAGATGGACGGCGAAACGGCGCAGCCTAATCGGCCTCGTTCCCGTCGGCTATGCCCACGGCTATCCCCTGCACCTCGGGGCGACCGACGATCGACCGGCATGGGGCATGGTGCGCGTGCTGCGGAAGTTACCCGAGGAGACCGCGACCGGCTTTGTGCCGGTGGTGGGGGCGGTGAGCATGGACCAGATCACCGTGGACCTGACGGAACTGGCGGGATCTTCCTCCGACACCGGCGGCATCGAGGTGGGCACTGCCGTGGAGTTGATCACCGCCGATGCGGCCGCTCCCAACCACGTCCCGACTCTGGCCAGAGCTGCAGGCACCATTCCTCACGAGATGCTCTGCCGGCTGCACCCGCGGATCCGCCGGACCTATCAGTTCGCCGCCGCCGCGGTACACACTCTTTCCGCGCGGGCGACCGCCGCGGCGGGCTGAGATCGTCCGGATCGGCGGCACCTTCCGATAACCAAAGAAGCGCCACTGCGCTCGCAGTTCTATTCATCGCGCGGCCCCCGAGCCGATTAAGCGGCCTGCAGATCGGTAAGGACAATCGGGAAGCCGAGAATATCTCGCTCACGCGGGGCCGCCTGACAGGCCGACCCACTTGACTACAGGGTGCTTCCCGAGATTCTTACCGGTCTGTCTTTTTGGTCATTCGCCGGTGAAACGCGGCTGAGTGACGCTCGCGGTGGCAGGTCGCGGTCTGGGAATGCTGTGAAGATGAACGGTCTGGAACGGTCGGTCTGCGATGCGGAACCGGCTCCACCGCTCATGCGAATCCTCTTATGGACCGATGGCGCTGAAGGACCGAGGCGCGACGCCTTTCGGGAAGCTGGCAATCTTCACGCGGGGCTGTGATCCGCCGCCCCACCTGAAAACGGGCTACCCGAACCGCTCGCGCCTTGTCCCTTTTTGCAGCGATATGGAATGTTGCGTACTCGCCGGTGGCGGCTGCGGTTGGCTTACCCTCGCCGCCGCCGCGTAGCACGTTGAGTGTCGCGTTGGCGTAGGATGTCTCCATGCATGATCCGATCTCCAACCCGCGCGGCACCCCAGCCGATGCCCGACCGGTCTCGGTGCGCGGGCTTTGTTCCATGAAGGCGCTTCGCCACGTCCGCGGTCCGGCTGCGCGGTTGGCAAGTGCGCGTCGCGGCCGGCGGGTCGCGGACCCTGACCCGGCTGTCCCCGCCCCCTCGCGGTGAACCGACATGCCCGCATTCGCCCGGTTCAGAATCGCCGCTCTCCAAGAGTTGTTCAGACAGTTGGCCTATGCGCCGTCGGAAGCGACCCGGCGCCACATGGACGCCGCCGAGAAACTGTTGGCGGATATCGATCCCCAACACAACTACCCGGAAGATTTCGTTGTCTATCGCATCACCGGCTACCGGCCGGAGGCCTCTCAGGAGCCGGCGGTGCTGGTGGGCTCGGCGCTGGTTGCCGATCTGGTCAACCTTGTGCAGCGCTTCAGCATGATGATCGAGTTGCGGGCCGAGGATGTCGCCCGCAGTCCACTGACGCTGGAAGAGGTTGGTCGTCGACTATTGGTGGCCCCGAAGACCGTGCAGCGCTATCGCCGGCGGGGGCTCGTGTGCCATTATCTCTTCACCGATTCCGGCGCCAGGCAGCTTATCTGCTTCGAAGACGCCCTTGATCGATTCATCCAGCGCCATCGGGCGGGGGTCGAGCGGGCGGGCCGCTTCACGCGAGTCGGACCGGAGGATCGGCAGCGCATGATCGACGATGCGTTGCGGATGAGGCAGAAAGAGAACCTCACCTTGAACGAGGCGGCCCGCCGGTTGGCAAAGACCTGCGGCCGGGCCCGGGAGACGGTGCGGCTGATACTCCGCCGGCACGACCGCCGCGCCGAGAAACCGATCTTCGCGTCCAAGGGCCCTTTGTCGGCACGGGATTTGAGGGTCATCGACCGGGCGTGGTGCTTCGGGGTACCCGCGGCGGAGCTGGCCCGGCGATTCCGCTGCAGCCGCGCCACCATCCAGCGGGTGATCAGCCGGGCGCGGCGACGCTTCCTCGCATCGCTGGATCTGTCTTACGTGGAGCTGCCGACCCTTGAACTGGAAGATGCGGCATCGATCATCCTCTCGAATCCCATAGTCTGCCGCGATCTGGACAACCTGCTGCCGGATGATGACGCCCTCGAGTTGATTGAGGCTTTGCGCGGGGCGCCGGCACACGATGAGAATGCCGAGGACGCCCTGCTCGCCGGCTACAACTTCCTGAAGCGCCGCGCGATGATGGCGATAGCCGATCTTCCCGATTGGCCCGGCTCTCGCGCGCTGGATGAGATCGAAACGGATCTGCGCTGGGCGGCCCTGCTCAAACGTCGTCTGGTGGACCTGGCCCTGCCCGCGGCGGTGGCACGGATCAATCAGAACCTGCACGCCAGGCTCATTGACGAGCCGGCCGAGCGCATCATCGCACTGCTCAAGATCGGCATTGAGGTGTGCAGCAAAGTGGTGGAAGGGATCGATCCCAGCCGCGGTCAGCACCTCATCGCCCTCACCTCGCTGGCGACGGATCGAAAACTGGCGGGGATGGAGACGAGGGCCGCCGGACGCGCCGCGGCACGGCACGCCCCCGGTTCGATTCCGCTTCACGGGCCGTTTGAGAAGCTGACCTCCTGGCAGGGCCGCCTCAGTCTGCGACGTGATCGACGCCGGCAGATCGACCAACTGGATGATCGCCTGCGACAGGCCATCACGCTTCGCTTCGGACTGACCGGAAGTCCGCCGCTGACCTTTCCGCAACTCGCCTGGCAACTGGACATCACTCCCACCGCCGCGGCCCGAGTGGTGGAGCGAGGCCGGGCCGAGCTGCGCCGCTTTGCGAGGCAGCGCTGATCCGGCTCCGTGCCCCCAAACGGAGCCTGCTCACCCTGTTGCCGCTCCTCCGCCTTGTGTTTGTGCCATCCACCATTCCGCAATCCGACATTTCGACGTTTCTCCCCCTCCGCCGGACCGCTCGCGGTCAGGCCGGACCATCATCATCGTCCGGACATGAAGTCCCGGCCGCTGAAGGCGGTGAGACCGTCGTTTCGTACTTCACGCCATCGGGGACCGGGACCGCCACCTGCACGGTGGTGCCGTGATTACCGGCGGTGCGCTCGCTCGAATCCACCGCCACGAACGCCGTGTAGCTTGACATTAGGCCGTGGTTCAACGCGACCAAGCGGATCTGCTGCGGCAGATCGATCGACGAATCCCAGGTCGCACGATCCATCAGTTCCGCGATGTGCATCCGCGCCCAGACCTTCGACAAAGCATCATGTGCCGTCTGTTCCCGGCCGGGATCGACCTGGAAGCTCGATCGAACGACATGCCCCGCCGCCCGGCCCGATACTGTGACGGTCGTCGGCTGCGATCCCCTGAATCGCCCGGAGATCACCACCGGCCTGCCCACGTACAGATCGGGAACGCGCTGGGGATACATCTCCGAAACCTCAAGTTTCCCCCAGTCAATCTCGATCCCGGTCAATGCCGGATGACTGATCCGCTCCACGAAGAGGTCGATGATCTCAAGGGGATCATCACGAAGCCCGACGTATGCAACCGCACCGTTGCCGATCTTGGCCATCCGGTTCAACAGGTAGCGGTTCGGTGATGATCCGATTCCGAAGGAGAAGAGCCGGGCCCCGTTGAGCGAATTGTGGACAGTTCCCAGAATCTCCGCCTCGTTTCCGATGTAGCCGTCCGTCATGAACGTGACGTATCGAACGCGCTCGGCATCCGGCGGCGCGGCCAGCGCCGCCTTCACCGCATTGTTCATCATGGTCCCGCCGCCTGCCTTCAGGCCGTCCACAAACCGAATACCCGTGCGGATGTTCTCTTTCGTGGCCTCCGTCGGCCGTGGCCGAAACGTCGTCGCATCGTTCGAGAACCGGATGATCTGGAACGCATCGCCAGGCTGAAGATGGCCGATCGCGCGTTTCATCGCCCGTTTGGCGATGGCGATCGGTTCGCCGCTCATGCTACCGGAGCAGTCGATCACGAAGACCATCTCGATCGGCGCACGCCTCAGTTCACTCATGTCCTGCGGCGGATAGAGCATGAACGTGAAGTAACCGTCATCGCCGTCCAGATGCGTCAGCATCGCCGTCTTCACCAGGCTCCCGCCGATCCTGTAGCGCAGCACGAAGTCCTTGTTGGGAATGGCGTCGTCCGACGAAAGGGCGACCTTGACCTGATCCGTCTGCAACCCCTCGACCTGCACATCATGTGATCGGCACGCGATTTCCTCGACCGGCACGCCCGGGGCGATATCAACCGCAAGAGCGATATCGTGCCCGCTCCGCTCACCGGGCTTTAGATACTGCACTTCCGTGGATTGACCGGACAAGCCCGACTCGCCCCGCGCCACCGCGCCGACTCCGTCAGTCATGCCCGGCGGGTTGAACCGCGGCCCGACCACCATCGGGAACACGAACTCGTACCAACCATCGACATACGAAAGCGTGTGGAAGTACGTGATGTTGACGTCGATCCGTTTGCCCGGCTCGATGTTGGCCACCTGCTGGGTGAAGATGTTCGGCCGCTCCTGGGTCAGCAGCGATGCGCGATACCCCTGCGACCTGGCTTCGTAATAGATCTTCTCCGCTTCTTCCCGGTCGCGGAGGATTCCGCGGATCTTCCGGTCGCCGATGATCATCACGAACCCGCTGATCGCCGCGTTCTGAGGCAGCGGAAAGACGTACACGGCCTCGATCTTCTCGCTGAAGGGATTCTCGAACTGTTGAGTCACCTCCACGGATGCGATGTACGCCTCGATCGCGGCCTTCACATCGGTGTGCTTCAGCGGCAGAGGCACGCGCTGCGACTCGGCGTTTTCGCCGGCCGGAGGGGCGCAAAGCATCGCCCCGCAGCCGGGCACGTCCTCGGATTCGGACGGCTCGAGCGTTCCCGCCCCTTCTTCGGCCTTCACAATCACCCACACTTCCTCATCCAGCGCGGGCAGGGAACCGGCGGGCGCCAGCTCCCTCTGCTGTTCCGAGGTGCCGGCGGCTTGTGATTGTCGCATCGGACCGACCGGGGACGAGCTGAAGTAGTGACTTCCGGATTCGCACCCGATCAGCGCCAGAAGCAACGCGGCGAACGCCACGCAGAGCCCGATACACCATCTCGCAGTGACTCGTCTCATTTGTCTGTTCCAATCTGCAGGACAACCTCGGCGTCGATGAACTCACCATCGTGATCTGCGGCTGCGTCGATCTTCGCCTCAAACTCCGGCTCGACATCTCCCGGGATCTGTACGTGAATCGTCGCCACCCGCGTTCGCCCGCTCGGCAAAGCCTCCGGCCCGTTGAGGGAAAAGGCCGCGATGATCACCCGATCCTGCTGCATCGCCAGCGGGTCGTAGTAGGGCGGTTCCGAATACGCAGGATGATCCCCACCTTCGATGCCGACGATCCGCACGGTTCCGGCCGTGGCAGAGATATCCAACTGCCACGCCGCGAGGGGTGCCTCGCCGGTCTCGACGAACACCGACACGGTCTCGAACCTCGCCGGCGGTTCCGCCTGCCTGATTGCGAATCCCCGCTCGCACAAGGCAGCCAGAAGAAGCATCGACAGCAGCCCGCACGTCATCATCATGCCGCGCTTCATGATTCCGCCCTCGCGTCAAGTGCGACCGCCCGCATGGCCAGTGCGTCGACATCCGCGCGGTCGATCCGACCGTCACCGTTGAAATCACCACCGTGCGGAGGTGTGCCCGCTTCCAATCCCCGGGCCAGGATGAACGCGTCCACGATGTTCAGCTGCCCCGATCCGTCCAGATCGCCTGCCAGGGCGGTCGCCGGACCGGGTGCAGCACTGTGGTAGACAGCCGATGGCGACATGGCCGGCTGCAGCATAAGCCAGGTGATCGCTCCGGCGATCCCGATGGATGCCGCGGCCAGCACCGGCCCGCGCCATCGCCTCCGCCTCGGACGCGACAGCGATCGGCGCGCTTCGGCCATGATCGCCTCATCCACCTCCCGGGGCACGGCCGGCCCCGATTCGGTCAATGCCGACAACGCTCTTGCCAGGTGCGGCATCCCGTCGGGGGCCCCAAACCCATCGGGCTCGGAATGTCGGTCATGCTCACCCATCGGCACGTCTCCACCACCTCAAGCGCGCCGGACCGCTGAAGGTTCAATCGAATGGACGTTTTTCTGGGATCATTCTCTGATCGCATCGCGGGCTCTCGGATCGTCGCGCAGCGTCGCCAGGGCGTGGTGCAGGCGCGATTTTACGGTTCCAATCGGCGCTTCCACCGCCGTGGCGATCTCCTCGATCGACAGGCCGTCGCCGAATCGCAGCAGCACCGCCTCGCGCTGAGCAGCCGGCAGGGACGCCACTGCCTCGGCCAGGCGCTCGCGATCTTCCGTCGCCCCGGCGTCGAACACCGTCGATGCATCCGACGGATCTCCGACCTCAGTCATCGATCTCATCCGACGCGATCTGCTCTGAATCGCTATCGCGGTGTGGCGCACCGCCGGATACAGGAACGTCTTCACCTTCCCCCGCAGCTCAAAGCCGGGGAATCGTCTCACGAAGTACACGAAGACATCCTGCAGAACGTCCAGCGCCAGCTCCCGATCGCCGGTGAAGCGATAGGCGAGGGCCACCACCCAATCGCGATAGCGCAGATACAACTGCTCGAAGGCCGCCTGATCGCCGCGGTTGATCGCATCCACGAGCTGCTCATCACGCCGCTCATCGCTGTACGACCTGTGCCGCGCATCATCCCGCACTTCAAGACGCCCTACATATCCATCCTGCCGGTTGGGAGCCCCATGATACGAAGCACAGGGATCGTGCGTGCAGCGCTCGCATTCCGTGATCTGACGTTTCGCCGTTTCCTTCTCCGCGGAGATGAAAAACGCTCGGACGAACGTCTGTTCGCCCGAGCGTTTGTGGTTTCCGGGATGAAGTCGGATCAGCGCTTGGAGAATTGGAAGCGCTTGCGGGCGCCGGGCTGGCCGTACTTCTTCCGCTCGACCTTTCGCGGGTCGCGGGTGAGGAAGCCGTTGTCGCGGAGGATCGGCTCCAGCGACTGGTCGTACCGGCGGATGGCCCGTCCCAGGCCGAGGATGATCGCTCCGGCCTGGCCGGTGTATCCGCCGCCGTGCACGTTCACGAAGACATCCAGAGCGCCTTTGGTGTTGGTCTTTTCCAGCACCGCGGTCAGCTGGTTGCGATCGCGCTCCTCGTTGAAGAACTCCTCCATGTCGCGCTTGTTGACGATGAACCGGCCGGTGCCGGGCCGGATGCGAACCCGGGCCACCGCCCTCTTACGCCGCCCCGTTCCCCACCACCAGTGCCCGTCCGGGGGGGCGCGGTGGATGGCTGCCGGGGTCGGGGCCGGTTCGGCAGGAGCAGCGGGTTTTTCCGCAGGCACCGGCTCAGGTGCGGGGGGAGCGGGCGGCTCCAGGCCCGCAGGCTTGGGTGCGGCGGGTGGCGCTGGCGGTGCGGCCGGCTTCGGAGAGGCCGGAGGCGTCGGTTCGGCCGACACGGGCTCAGCCGGAGTGGGTGGGGAAGGGGGCGCAGCCGGCGGCTCCGGTGCGGGTGGCGTCGGCTCCGCGGCGCCTTCGACGGGGGCCGCATCCTTGGGAGCGGCAGGTTCGTCGACGGGCGGTACTGCGGGCGGTTCGGTCGGGGTTGAGTTGGAATTCTCGGTTTCGCTCATGGCGTTCGTAGACTCTCCTGTGTCTGGAGTCCCTTTGCGGAACGTATGTGAGTCAGCCCGGTTTGTTCACAGACTGAGCGGAAAGCGGCATCAAACCTCCAGCGGCTTGGGCTGCTGAGCGTGATGGGGATGGTCGGTCCCGGCATAGACCTTCAACTTCTTGAGCATCTGTCGACCGAGCCGGTTCTTGGGAAGCATCCGACGGACGGCGTTCTCGATCAGACGCTCCGGATGCTTGCGGAGAATCGCGCCGTAGCTGCGGGCCCGCAACCCGCCGGGATAGCCGCTATACCTGAGCTGCATCTTCTGCTCGGCCTTGCGGCCGGTGAGGACGACC
>CP070772.1:1853721-1876036 GCA_020345805.1 Phycisphaerales bacterium
ACCGCCGACTACATGGGCATGCTCGGCACGGTGATCAACGGCCTGGCCCTGAAGGAGGCGCTGGAGAAGCGCGGCCAGCCGGCGCGGCTGATGTCCGCGATCGAGATTCCCGCGGTGAGCGAGAAGTTCATCCGGGCCCGGGCCCTGCGGCACTTCGAGAAGGGACGAGTCCTCGTCCTGGCCGGAGGTACCGGAAACCCCTTCTTCACCACCGATACCTGCGCCGCCCTGCGGGGCATCGAGCTCAGCGCCGAGGTGCTGCTGAAGGCCACCAAGGTGGACGGGGTCTACACCTCCGATCCGGCGGTTGATCCCGAGGCCCGGCGGTATGACCGGCTCACCTTCGCCCAGGCCGTCGAGAGCAAGCTGGGGGTGATGGATCTCACCGCCCTGACCATGTGCATGGAGCACGATCTGCCCGTGATCGTGTTCGATTTCAAGCAGCCGGGGAACATTCGGCGAGTGGTGTCGGGCGACGAATTGGGGACGCAAGTAACGAATTGAGCGGCCCTCCTGCGTTTCGCACGCCGGCCTCTTCGCTATCATCCGTTGCATCCTGACAGTTCCAACGGTCCGGAGAACCAACCGATGCATCTGAAGAAGATCATGCAGGAGACGAAGCAGCGGATGGACAAGTCCGTGGAGCACTTCGATCGCGAGCTCCGGGGAATCCGAACCGGTCGAGCCACGACCGCCCTCATCGAATACGTGAAGGTCGACTACTACGGCAGCCCGACGGAGTTGCGGGAACTGGCGGCGATCAGCGTCCCCGAGCCCACCCAACTGCTCGTCAAGCCCTTCGATCCGATGTCCAAGAGCGGGATCGTCAAGGCGATCGAGATCGCCGACCTGGGTCTCAATCCCATGGTGGACGGCGAGGTGATCCGCATAAACGTCCCCCCGCCCTCCGGTGAGCGCCGCCAGCAGCTGGTCGTCCAGGTCCGGAAGATGGCCGAGGACGCCAAGGTCTCGGTGCGCAACGAGAGGCGCGAGGCCAACAAGCACGTCGACCAGACCGTCAAGGACAAGAGCACGCCGGTCTCCGAGGATCAGGGGCACGACGCCAAAGACGAGATCGACGAGCTCACCAGGAAGCACATCGAGTCCATCGATGCACATTGCGACAAGAAGGTCAGCGAGATCGAGGAGGTCTGACTGAAGCGGGTCGTCGGCGTTTCCTCGCTTCAATACCACGAGCCTCGCGGGCCGTGAGACGATATCATGACGCCTCAACGGAGGTGTTTCATGACGGGTGTGTTACTGGCCGCCATTTCCGGTCTTCTCATCGCCGCTCCGAACCCCGCTGACCCGGTGGTCGTGGTGGATCGCGACAACGTTCAAATCACCGAGAGCTGCCGGGTCCGCATCGCGGGCGATCCCATCGCCGACGTGGACGACAACGGCGTGATACACATCGCCGGTGACGGAATCGACGTCGAGTTTCTGGAGACCCCCCTGCGCGGCGCCGCCCCGGACCAGGCCCCGGACACCTACACCGGCAAGGGCGTTCACATCCACGGATCCGACATCACCGTAACCGGCCTGCGGGTCAGCGGATACAAGGTCGGGATCCACGCCGAACAGGCCGACGGCCTGATCCTCAGCCATTGCGATGTGTCCGACAACTTCCGCCAGCGCCTCAAGTCCACGCCCCAACGGGAGGATGGGGCCGACTGGCTGTGGCCGCACGCCAACGACAACAACGAGTGGATGACCAACTACGGCGCGGGCGTGTACGTCGAAGAATCGGAGAAGGTCGAGATCCACGACATCCTCGCCCGCGACGTGCAGAACGGAATCATCCTCGACGCCGTCAACGGCTCCAGCATCTACGACAACGACTGCTCGTTCCTCTCCGGCTGGGGGCTGGCCATGTGGCGGTCCTCCCGCAACGCCGTCAGCCGCAATGCCTTCGACTTCTGCGTCCGCGGTTACAGCCACGGCGTCTATAACCGGGGCCAGGATTCGGCGGGCATTCTCATGTTCGAGCAATGCTCAAGCAATTCCATCAATCACAATTCCGTCACTCACGGCGGCGACGGGCTCTTCGCCTTCGCGGGCCGGGAAGCCCTGGGAGAAGTCGACCCCAAGGATGACCCGGAGTGGTACAAGTACCGTGGCTGCAACCGCAACGCACTCATGAACAACGACTTCTCCTACGCCGTCGCCCATGGCGTGGAGATGACCTTCAGCTTCGGCAACCGGATCCTGTCCAACCGGATCGTCGGCAACGCGATCTGCGGCATCTGGGGCGGGTACTCCCAGAGCATGCAGGTCATGGCCAACCGCATCGAGGACAACGGCGGGGCGGGCTACGGACTGGAACGGGGCGGGGTGAACATCGAGCACGGGTACGCCAACCACATCTATCTCAACATCTTCAAGAACAACAAGTGCGGCATCCACCTCTGGTGGGATCAGGACGAGGGCCTGATGAAAACGCCATGGGCGCTGATCAATGAGCCGAATTGTGACAAGAACCTCATTACCGAAAACACCTTCGAAGGTGACGAGCTCGCCGTTCATCTCAGGGAGACGCGAGGTGTTACCCGCATCGGCCCCAACTCGATGAGGAACGTGGGCACGGAGATCCAGGCGGAAGGCAGCTGCCCGATCGATCGGGACGATATTCCGGCCATGTCCTTCCAGCCCCCGTACGATCCCTCGGCGGGCAGGAAATGGCCCAAGGGCGCGCGCAGGCATCTGCGCGGCCGCGAACACATCATCATGACCGAGTGGGGCCCTTACGACTGGGAGTCGCCATATCTTCAACTGAGCGAACGCCGGCCTTCCGAGCATTCCTACCGCCTTCTCGGCCCCGAGGCGAAACTCGATGGCGAACGCATCGAAGTCGAAGGCCGCATCAACGTCGAATGCGATGAGGACCGACTCGTCGTTCGCCCGGCGGGCGAAGAGTCGATCGTCCCTTACACCATCCGCGTGCCCGTGGAAGGCGGCGAACTGGTGCGCAGCGGCACGCTCGTCAACGCCCGGTGGGTGGTCCAGGTGTTTGGATGGCAGACCGACCCGCGCGAGAATGTCGAGGCCTGGCGGGCCGAAGCCGGCGATGATCCCTACACCTTGCACGCCTCGGCCCTGGATTTGCGTTACGGCTCGGGCGGGCTGAGCGAAGCCATGAACCTGCCGGCGGTGCTGCCAAGGGACCGGTTCGGCACCATCGCCACCGCCGGACTCAAGCTACCTGCCGGCAAGTGGCGCTTGCGCACGAACTCCGATGACGGCATACGAGTGTGGCTCGATGGTGATGTCGTAATCGACGACTGGACATGGCATCCACCCAAGGAGCACACCCACGAGTTCACGCTCGAGGAGGCACGCGAGATATCGCTGCGGGTCGAGCACTTCGAGCTGGACGGCTACGCGATCCTCACTCTGGACATTGAAGCGGCCGAGTGAAACAGACCAGTCCCCCCTCGGAGCTCCGGGGCGGGCAAGGCAGCTCGCCGCTACTCGCCGCCGCCGTAGACCCTGCGGCGTCGGGCGGGGGGGATGTCGAGCTGCTGGCGGTACTTCACCACGGTGCGACGGGCGATGTCGATGCCGCGCTTCTTCAGCTCGCCGGCCAGGGCCTCGTCGCTGAGGGGTTTGGACTTGTCCTCGGCGTCGATGATCTCCTGCAAGGTGGCCTTGACCGCCTCCCAGCTCATGTCCTTGCCCCCGTCGGTGGCGGTCCCGCCGGAGAAGAACTTGCGGAGCGCGATGAGCCCGCGCGGAGTCTGCATCCACTTGTCGGCCACCGCCCGGCTCACCGTGCCCACGTGGATGCCGAGCTGATCGGCCACTTCCAGCATGGGCAGGGGCTTGAGATGTTGCGGGCCGTGATCGAAAAACTCGCGCTGCCTCGCCAGCACGACGTTGACCACCCGCAGCAGCGTGTTCTTCCGCTGGTTGATCGAATCGATGAGCCAGGTCGCGTTGCGCACGTTCCGCCCCACGAATTCCCGCGTCTCCTTATCCACCGAGCGGTCACGGGCCATGTTCGCGTACTCGCTGGACACTCTCAGAGTGGGCAGCAGGGAGTCGCTTAGACCGGCGATGTATTCATCGGCCTGCTCGTCATACTCCACCACCACGTCGGGGATGATGGGCGGGACCTCCACCTCCACCAGATCCCGCCCCGGATCCACGGATAATCTGCGCATCAGTCGCATTGCGGCGTGGATGCGCTCCATGGAGATCTCCGCCTTCTGCGCTATTCGGGGAAGACGGTTCTGGAGAAGGTCGTCGTAGTGGTCCTCAATGAGCAGGCGGGCGTCGTTCCAGGTCGACTCCTCCTCGGCGGACTGCCGAGCCCGTTCGATCTGCAGCAGAAAACACTCGCGGTGATCGCGGGCCCCGATACCGGGCGGATCGAGCCAGTGCTGGATCTCCGCCAGCGTCTTCTCGAGCATCGTGATGGTCATCTCGACCCCGGGCACGTTGCGGTTCTGATCGAGGATCGTTTCCAGATCCGCCCCGAGCAGCCCGTCGTCATCGATGTACCCGATGATGCATTCGCCGACTGCCGCGACGTTCTGCTCGACATCGGCGAAGCGCCATTGATTGAGAAGCTGCTCGGTGAGGCTCTCTCCCCGGGCGGGTATGCCCGCCATGGCGTCGATCTTCCGATCCCGCTCGCCGGCCATGCGGCTGGGGGAGTAGCGCTGTGAGGAATACTCGTTGTCGAAGGCCTCACGGTAGGTGGATTCGAGAGCGCCGAGCCGTTCCCAGTCGTCGGTGCCGCCGGGTGAATCCTCGCCCACCACCAGCTCACGCCGTTCCAGGGCCTCTTCCCGCCGGTCCTCGTCGCCTGACGGCTTTACCCGGTCCTCGTCGGTGCCCGGATCGACCTGCTCCAGGGCTACGTTGGACTCCAGCTCCTGTTCGATGCGCTCCTGAAGGGCCAGCATGGGAAGCTGGAGGATCTCCATGGACTGGATCATCCTCGGGGCCAGCTTCATCTGCTGGCTGAGCTTCATGTGCTGGCTGGCTTCAAACCGCATCGGGGCTCACGCTGGGGTATCAGGCACGGAGCACGGGGCCGGGCTGCCCCTGAATAACCATTCGGCAAAACAGGCCCGGTGGATAATGGTATTCCGTTTGCTAGCGGCGGGCGCTTCAGAAGGCCGTCCGCCCCGGTCACTCGCCCGGATCATCCAGCGGTCGGCGGCCCTGGATGGCCTCGGCCAGCACGGCCGCGGAGGCGTACTCCAGTTGTGACCCGGCCGGCAGCCCACGGGCCAGGCGAGTCACCTTCACCTTCCGCCGCGAAAGCTCATCGGCCAGGTACAGGGCGGTGGAGTCCCCCTCCAGATCCGGGTTCATCCCCAGGATCGCCTCCCGAACCTGTTCGCCGCGGCTGTTGCGGGACGGATCATCCACCCTCGCCAACAGATCGGCCACCGTCAGATCGGCGACTTCCACTCCCGACAGCGGATCCAAGTGCCCGGCCAAGACGTGATATACGCCGCGGAACATGCCCGTCTGCTCCAGGCTGATCACGTCCTTGGGCTGCTCCACCACCAGGATCGTGGACGCATCGCGCCGGGGATCGCGGCAGATGGCGCAGGGATCGGCATCGCCAAGGTTGTGACAGATCGAGCATTGCCGCACCTGCTGCTTGACGTCGGCGATCGCGCTGCTCAGCCGCATGGCTTCCTCGCGGCGGGCCTTGAGGATGTGAAACGCCATCCGCTCGGCGCTGCGCTTGCCGATGCCCGGCAGTCTGGCCAGCTCATCGATCAGCCGCCGCACCGGCTCCGGATAGGCGGTCCCTGCCGCCGAGGGCGGTTCGCCCGATGCCTGGGAGTGGTTGCTGTTCATGGCGGTTCTCGCATCTGGTGCTGAGGCGTTGACGAGCGATCCCGGTTCCTCTACGAGATGAGCCCCCCCAGGCCGCCGGGAGGAATGGGCAGACCCATCTCGGCCGCGGCGTTGGCGATCTCCCGCTCGGCCGCTTCCCGGGCCTTTTCCAGCGCCGCGTTGACCGCCCCGATGATGAGATCCTCGGCCATGGTCTGATCCTCGGGACTGCCCAGGTCGACGAGCCCGGCCAGGAGAGCCTGGTCAACCTTGATGGAGACCACCCGCAACTGCCCGTTGGCGGTGACCCGGACCGCGCCCCCTCCGGTCTCGGCGTCAACGGTGACGTTCCCCAACTGCTCCTTGACCTGCTCCATTCTGGCCTTGAGCTTGGGAAGGTCCTTCATCATGCCGGCCAGGCCGGCCATTCCTTTGAGCCCTTCAAACATGATCGGTTCCTTCGCCGGCTGCCTCATCGGCCGCACCGGGGGCGGGGCTTGATTCGGCGGAAAGCTGCTCCGCCTCCACCACCACCGCGTCAAACAGGTCCATCGCCTTCCGCACGAGAGGAAGTTTCTGCGCTTCCGCCAACTGCTGCTCGTCCACGGCCGCCGGCGGCCCGCTCTCGGCCCGGGAGGAGTCCAACTCGATGCGCACGCTGCGCCCCGTGGCACGTTCCACCAGGTCGGCCAGGGCATCGGTCTGCGTGCGCAGGAAGCGGACCACCGCGACCCCTTCCTCCGCCACGGTGAGACGAAGCGTCCGGCCATCAAACGATTCAAACCTCAGGTTCCGCACCTTGGCCTGATCCGGGGGCGAGGCCGCGGCCGCCTCAACCACTCTGGACCAGAGCTGGTCATCCGAGACCGGCAGCGCCGCGGCCTGAGGCTTGGCCTCGGCGAGGGCCATCGGCGCGGTTGGAGCGGCGGGCAGATCCGGCCGGCTTGCCGGTGGCGCTACCGGGTCAACGCGCTCTTTTTTTTTTCCTGCCGCCGCCGATCCGGTCGCTCCCTCCAGCAGGCTGGCGATGTCGGCCAGATGTTCGGCCGCGCACAACCGCACCAGGAGTGCGTCGAACAGGGCGCGTGCAGTGGCGGAACCGCGGGCGTTGCGGGCCGTGGCATCGCAGAGGGCGATCAAATGCACCAGGGCCGGGGCATCGAAGTGGGCGGACTGTGCGGCGGCCGCCTCCCCGGCCTCGGTGGGCAGATCCAGCAGCCCTCCGTCGCTGCCGCAGGCGGCGATGATCATCAGCGTGCGGAAATGCTCGGTGAGCATGTGCAGGGCCTGCTCGATGGTGGCCCCGCCGTTCAGCAGCCCATTGCCGCATTGCAGGGCACGCGGGGCGTCGCCGGCCGCCACCGCCTCCACCAGCGACGCCACCAGACTCTGGTCGGGCAGTCCCAGCATCTGCTCCAGCACTTCGGAGGTGAGCTTCTCCTCCGCCGCCGCGAGCAGACGATCCAGCAGGCTCAGGGCGTCGCGCATCGAGCCGTTGCCCAGCCGGGCGATCTGTGAAATCACCGCATCGTCGGCGGCCACCTTTTCCTTCTCGAGAATGTGCCGCAGGTGACCGGCGATGAGCACGGTGGGAATGGTGCGAAAGTCGAAGCGCTGGCAACGGCTCTGGATGGTGGGCGGCACCTTGTGAGCTTCAGTGGTGCAGAGGATGAACTTCACGTGTGCCGGCGGCTCCTCCATGGTCTTGAGCAGGGCGTTGAACGCCGGCGTGGTGAGCATGTGCACTTCGTCGATGATGTAGATCTTGTAGGGGCAGCGTGCCGGCGAAAGACCCGCCCCGGCGATGAGATCCTTGGCCTCCTGAATGCCGCGGTTGGACGCCCCGTCGATCTCGATTACGTCCAGGTCGTCGCCTCGCAGTATGGCTTCCCGGATCGCCTCGGCTTCCGCCAGGTCGTCGGTGACGTTGAGGGCCTTGGCGAAAATGCGGGCCATGGAGGTCTTGCCCACCCCTCGCGTGCCGCAGAACAGATAGGCGTGGGCGGTGCGCCCCGCGGCGATGGCGTTCTTCAGCGTGCGGGCGATCGGATCCTGCCCCACCAGCTCGTCGAACTCGCGTGAGCGGTAGCGGCGGGCCAGGACGGTGTAGCCGCCGGAGGGGCCGGTTTTCCGCGTTTTGCTTCCCTTCGCCACGCTCGGTCCTTCACTGAGAGCCTCAGATGCCGCCGGCTATCTTCGGGCAGAGAGCCTCCGCAGACAAGTGTCGGTGCGGGAGGACGGCCAGGACACCGCAGGCTCGGACAACGTCGCTTATGGCTGCTGCGGTCAAGCCCTGACCAGGTTCACGAGCCGCCCGTCCCGCGGGCCCGACCGTCCTCCCGCACCGACGATGAGGGGTGCATCTTAGCGACTGTCGCAGGTGTGGTACACTACGGCCGATGGCCGACCCGATCCCCAAGCCCGACCCTGAACATGCCGTGGCCGAGGTCTCGGAGCCGGCTCCGCGCCTCCCGCGATTCACCACGCCGTCGGAGCGCATCGAGCGGGAGCGGCGATCGCAGCGGCTCCTGCTCCTGACCATCCGCCTGCTCTTTCTCGTCCTGCTGGTGACCATCTCGCTGCTGCCGTTCGTGGGCACGGTGACCGAGACCCAGGACGACTGGGGGATCGGCCACTTCATCGGGCTGGCCCTGACCACCTTCGCCTTCGGGGTGGTGATCCTGATCGTCGATGCCTCGCTGCCGAACAAACGCCTGGCCACGGTTTTCGGCGTGTATCTGGGGATTGTGGCGGGCCTGCTGGGCGGTCTGGCCATCGGGGCGGTGCTGGATCTGGTGGCCGGCTCCTGGGGTCTTACCACTCCCACCAACCAGGCCTACATCGGTCTGTTCAAGGTCGCCATCGGGATAACCCTCTGCTACCTGGCCGTCTCCATCGTCCTTACCACCAAGGACGATTTCCGCCTCGTAATCCCCTACGTCGAGTTCGCCCGGCAGGTGCGCGGGGTGCGGCCGTTCCTGCTGGACACCAGCGTGCTCATCGACGGGCGGATCGATCAGCTTGCTCAGACCGGCTTCCTCGCCGCTCCTCTCATCGTGCCGCAGTTCGTGGTTGACGAACTGCAGAAGCTGGCCGACTCCGGCGACAAGCTCAAGCGCGCCCGGGGGCGACGGGGGCTGGAGATGGTAAGCCATCTTCAGGCCAACCCCAGCGTGGATGTGTCCGTGGACAACACCGTGTTACCCGGCCATTCCGTCGACCACATGCTGCTTCAACTGGCCGGCGATCAGAACCTGCGGGTGATCAGCACGGATTACAACCTCAACAAGGTCGCCAGGATTCATGACGTGACGGTGCTGAACCTGCACGATCTGGCCAGCGCGATGAAATCGCAGGCGATACCCGGCGAAACCCTGTCGGTGGAGGTGGTGAAGACCGGCGAGGGACCGCGGCAGGGCGTGGGTTACATGCCCGACGGCACCATGGTGGTGATCGAGGAAGCCGCCGACAGAATCGGCCAGACCGTCGCGCTGACTGTCACCAACTCGCTGCAGACCAGCGCGGGTCGGATGATCTTCGGCCGGCCGGCCGAGGGCGAAGCGGAGCCCGCCGCTTCGTCCTCCGAGCAGATGGCCCGGGCCGCAACGCATCAGCCGCGGACCACGGAGCGCCCGCGCCAGGTCGATCACTCCAAATCGCCCCGCAATCCCCGACGGTGAACCGGCGCGGAGTTTATGTCGAACCGCCCGGCAGATCGATCCGTAGAGCCTTATACAGTTTCTCCATCGACAACCTCCTCCTCCTCCTGAGCCTGTCATTGCTCCGGGCACGTGGCGAGGCTGCCGGCATCATCTCCGGAACATCTGAGTTATGTGCAGCAGAAAGCAGGCCGGGCGCCGCTCGCAGCCATCTGCGTGGCTGCGCCTGAATCGCGCACCCGCGCTCGATCCAAGGATGAATACTCCGCCGCCGAAGCCGAAGCTGGCGCTTCTGATCAATCCGTTCTATCCGAAGGACCCGAATGCCAGCTTCGGAAAACACGTGCTGACGCCGACCCTCGCGCTGACGTCGATAGCGGGAGCGACCCCGGGATCGTGGCGTGTGGAATACTGGGATGAGAATCTGCTGCAAGGCGCTCCGCCGCACGACCCATTCCCCCGGGTCGTCGGTATTACGGTCCACATCACCTTCGCAAAGAGAGCTTACGAACTGGCGAGCTGGTATCGTCGGCGCGGGGCAGTGGTGATCCTGGGAGGGCTGCATGTGACGAGTTGCCCCGGGGAGGCCGCGGCTCACGCCGACGCCATCGCGGTGGGTGACGGCGTGCAGCTCTGGCCTCGCATTCTCGCGGACATCGAAGCGGGCGCACTGGCCCCCCGGTACGATGCGGGCTACGGGCGCCCCTACCGCGAGGATCCCCCGCCGCGGCGCGACATTCTGCCCCATCACAGCTTCCTTACGAACTGCAGCCTCATCGCCACGCGGGGTTGTCACAATCGCTGCGGTTTCTGCTACATGGCGACCCGTGGCCTGAAGATGCCCTTCCAGTCGCGTGATCCGGAGCAGGTGGCGGGCGAATTCCTGGCCAGCGGAGAGCCCTACGGCGTGTTCACCGACAATAACCTCGGGTCGGACCGACAGTACCTGGCCAGGCTGTGCCGCGAACTGGAAAAGACCGGCCGGATCTGGAGCGCCGCGGTGAGCCTGGATGTGACGGATGATCCGGCGCTGGTGAGGACGATGGCCCTGGCCGGCTGCACCGGTGTCTTCGTCGGCCTCGAGACGCTTTCGGCCGAGAACCTTATTGATGCCGGCAAAAAATCACCGAAGCCCGAGGACTACGCGCGCCGTGTCGAGATCTTCCACCGGCACGGGGTTCAGGTGAACGCGAGTTTCGTCTTCGGATTCGATCACGATCGCGGCGACGTCTTTCAGAAAACCGTCGACTGGGTCGAGGCAAACAGGCTGGCGTGCGCGACGTTCCACATACTCACCCCATATCCGGGGACACCGCTGTTCCGGGAGCTGCACCGGCAGGGGCGTTTGCTGCATCGCGACTGGGATCTTTACGACACTGCCCACGCGGTCTTCCGGCCCCGGCACATGTCGCCGGAGGAACTGGAGGCCGGGTACAGGTGGTGCTACCGGCGAATGTTCTCCGTGCAGTCGATCTGGCGGAGGCGTCCGGCGGCGCTTGCGGATTTGCCGCCCTTCCTGGCCGTCAGTCTGCTCTACAAGAAATGCAACTGGCTCTGGCCGCTGCTGATCCGATCCAGGCTCACGCACGCGGCATGGCGACCGCTGGTCAACGCATCGCTGCGACGCCATCTGCGCTGGAGGAAAAGGCAGACGATCGAATCCTCACCGGCCGTGGTCTTGCCGATCTCGCCGGGGGTGTGAAACCGGCAATCAGTGTCATACCCGGCGCCTCCGCGCGCCGGCTGCTATTCCCACTCAATCGTGGCCGGTGGCTTGGATGAGATGTCGTAGACCACGCGGTTGACGCCCGGAACCTCGTTGATGATCCGGTTGCTGATGGTCGCCAGTACCGGCGAGGGAATGCGGGCCCAGTCGGCGGTCATGAAATCCTGGGTCTCCACGGCCCGGATCGCCACCACCGATTCGTAAGACCGCTCGTCCCCCATCACCCCCACCGTCTGCACCGGCAGCAGAACCGCGAACACCTGGTTCGTCGAGCGATAGAGGTTGTTGGCGATGATTTCCTCCAGCAGGATCTCATCGCAGTCCCGCAACAGGTCCAGGCGATCCGGCGTGACCTCGCCCACGATGCGGACGGCCAGGCCGGGGCCGGGGAAAGGATGCCGCCAGATGATCTGGTCGGGCAGGCCCAGCACCTGACCGAGCTTGCGAACCTCGTCCTTGAAGAGATCCCGCAGCGGCTCGATAAGCTCGAAGCCGAGATCCTCCGGCAGGCCGCCCACGTTGTGATGGAGCTTGATGTTGGCCGATTCGCCCGCATAGCCGCGGCCGGACTCGATCACGTCCGGATAGAGCGTGCCCTGGGCGAGAAATCTCAGATCCCCGCCGACCGCAGACGCGGCCTCCCTGAACACCTCGATGAATCGATGACCGATTCGCTTGCGCTTCTCCTGCGGCTCGCTGACGTCTGCGAGGTCGGCGAGGAACTCCGCGGAAGCGTCGATCACCCGCAGGTCGATGTCGAAGTGATCGCGGAAAGTCACCTCCACGAGATCGCGCTCGTTCTTGCGCAGCAGGCCGTTGTCCACGAAGATGCAGGTAAGCTGCCTTCCGACTGCTCGCGAAAGCAGTGCCGCGACGACGGAGGAATCCACGCCCCCGCTGAGCCCGCAGATCACCCGCTCCGACCCGACCTGCTCCCGGACGCGGCGGCACTCGGCTTCCATGAAGTCGCTCATCCGCCAGGTGCCGGTGCAGCGGCAGATTTCGTAGATGAAGTTGCGCAGCAGATCCACGCCGTGTGGCGTGTGGGTCACTTCCGGATGAAACTGGACGCCGAAGAACGGCCGCTTCTTGTGCCGCACCGCGGCGAAGGGGCAGGTGGGCGTGGCTGCCAGCAGGTCGAATTGAGTATCCAGATCCAGCACCTGGTCGCCGTGGCTCATCCACACCGCGGTGTCGGTGGGCAGGCCGGCGAGGAGATCGGCCCGATCGTGGATGGTCAGCCGGGCCCGGCCGTATTCGCGGGCCTCAGCCTTCTCGATACCGCAGCCGAGCATCTGGCAGACGAGTTGCATTCCATAGCAGATGCCCAGAACGGGCACGCCGAGGTCAAGAATGCGGTCGGTGCAGCGGGGCGAGCCCTCCGCGAGCGTGCTCGCCGGCCCCCCGGAGAGAATGATTCCTCTGGGCTTCAGGGCCGAGATCCCCTCCGCCGATGCCCCGGGGGCCATCAGGATGCTGAAAGCCCCGGCTTCCCGTACCCGGCGGGCGATGAGCTGGGCGTACTGGCTGCCGAAGTCCAGAATCACCACGACTTCATCGTGGGGAGGTGTGATCTGCGCACTGCTCATCAACGGTGTCCGACTCAGGAAGCAGCGGGAGTTTAGCACCCGTCCGCAGTCTCAACCATCGCGGTCCCGTCGATCGGCCTCAGACCACGGCTGTCGTCGGTCTTTGCCCGCCCGGCGATTGGCCCATATGCTGTTGGCGATGTTAATCCGGCGTCTGGTTCCTCTTCCGATCCTGCTCCTGGTGGTGTTGTCGTGTGCTCCACCGGCCACGGACGGGGGGTTCGATTCACCGAACCCGGCCGCTAAGCTGTACGCCATGGAGCAGGCGGTCCGCGCCGGCGATGAGAGCGCCGCGGCGCGGATTGTCGAGCAACTCGATTCGGACGATCCGGCGGTGAGGATGATGGCGATCGAGTCGCTCAGACGTCTGACCGGAACGACTTTGGGATACGACCATTCCGCCGCCTCGGCAGATCGCCGTGAGGCGATCGGGAGATGGGTGCAGGCGGTGGAATCCGGCAGCATGGGAACGACCGGCCAGGAGGGGGCGCCCGATGGCTGAAGATTCTCAAGACCGCGAGCCCGACGTGCGCCTGGAAATGTTCAGCCAGCCCAAGCTCCTGTCCGGGGCAAGGGCGATGATCAGCAACATCGCCCAGCGCCTGGGCTTCAACGAGATCGAATGCGGGCAGATCAGCCTGGCCGTCGACGAGGCGCTTTGCAACATCATCAACCACGGTTACAGCAAGCGTGAAGACGGCCGGATCTGGTTGAGCGTGTGGGCGCTCAGCACCTGCCCGCCGCATATCAGGGTCGTGATCGAGGACCTGGCCCAGCAGGTGGATGTCTCGGAGATTGAACCGCGAGACCTGGATGTCATCCGCCCCGGAGGGCTGGGCGTGCACCTCATGCGGCAGATCATGGATGAAGTCTGCTATGAGAAGCGACCCGCCGGAGGCATGCGCTTGACCATGAGCAAAATGAGGCGGGATCCCCCCGGGAATGCCGATTCCGGCGCAGAACCCACGCCGCCCGCAGATAAAAGCGAGCCGGAGCATGAATGAAGCGGAAGAGATCCTCGTGCAATCGGAAACGATCGATGATGCGGTGGTAATGCGCCCAGTGGGCGACATCGACCTGGGACGGGCGCCGTCGCTTCGCGTGCAACTCGCCCAGGTTCAGCAGCGTCGACCGGCCAGGCTGATCATCGACCTTGAGCAGGTGCCTTATATGGACAGCTCCGGTGTCGCCACCCTGGTGGAGGCAATGCAGACAGCCCGGAGGGCCGACACGAAGCTCGTTCTTTGCTCCATGCAGGAGAAGGTAAGGTCGATCTTTGAAATCGCGCGTCTGGACATGGTCTTCACCATCGTGGGCTCTCAAGACGAGGCAATGTCCGCCTGAGATCAGATTCGTGTCCGGCCGAAGGACCTTCAGTCTCCTCCCGAGGAACTGACCCGTGCCCGAAGCCTCGCCTCCACGGAAACCGGTTCTCCCGATCCGCCTGCTGGATGAGTGGGGGGCATTGTGGCTCCGAACCTTCGCGCTGATCGGCGGGGTGGCGTATCTGATCCTGGATGTTTCCGTATGGCTGCTCCGCGGCCTG
Organism: Phycisphaerales bacterium; assembly: GCA_020345805.1. Classification (GTDB taxonomy): domain Bacteria; phylum Planctomycetota; class Phycisphaerae; order Phycisphaerales; family SM1A02. Next base: position 1,868,044 of record CP070772.1, read on the forward strand.
TTCCAGCGACGGGTGAGAATCGGCCGCACCGCGGTGGTCACCCAAATGGTGCGAGTGGGTGTGCGCTCCATCGGCATTGTCGTGCTGGTGTGCGGGTGCATCGGGTTCATCCTCGCGCTGCAGATGAAACCGCCGCTGGCGGATTTCGGCCAGACGGACAAGATCGCCAACATCGTAGGGGTGGCGGTGTTCCGGGAGCTGGGGCCGCTGATCGCGGCCATTGTGCTGACCGGGTTCGCCGGGGCGTCCATCGCCGCGGAGATCGGGACCATGGTCGTGGGCGAGGAGATCGAGGCCCTGGAAGCACACGCCCTGAACCCGGTTCGGTTCCTGGTGGTACCACGCATCATCGCCACCACCGTCAGCCTCACTTTGCTCACGGTGATCGGCGACCTGACCGCCGTGATTTCCGGCGGCTTGATGACCGTGGGATTCCTGGGCGTGCCTTACGAACTGTACAAGGCGAACACGCTCAACCAGCTGGTGATCCACGACTTCATCACGGGCCTCATCAAAGCCGCGGTGTTCGGGCTGATTCTCAGCGCCATCGCCTGCCACAACGGGCTGAAGGTGACCGGAGGGGCCGCAGGCGTGGGACGCGCGACCACCAGCACCGTGGTGCAGACGGTGGTCGCCGTCATCGTCGCCGATCTCATGTTCACCGCGATCTTCTATTCGATCGGCTGGACGTAAGTCGGCCCCACCCGATACCACCATCCCCTATACAAGGCGCGCAGCGACAGTCCTGCGCGTAAAAGCGAAGCCCCGACGGAGAGCTTCCGCCGGGGCTTGCATCTTCTCTGTCGGTGTCCCCGGACAGGGTCTCGCCTATTCCGCCCCCCTTGCCGCCGGAGCAAGGGAGTAGCTGTTGATGATGAACCCCTGCTCGGTGGTGTGGGCCTCCCAGACCGAGGGCCCCAGATACTCCCGGAGGCTGCTCCAGTCGAATTGTCGAAAGGCGGCGAGCACGGGGTTGTCCTCGAGAGCCTGCTCGATCTCGGCCATCTCTTCCTCACCCTCGGCGTCCGCGGCGAGCTGCTCCATCGCCCGGTCCATCACCTGTTTCTGCAATTCCATCTGCCCCTCGATCAGGGAAACGACGTCGGTGTAGCCCCAGCCGATGAAGGGCCCGTCTCCGAGCAACTCCGTCGCCCGCTGCCAGGCGCCCGCATCGGTCGTGGGGGCCCCTTTCGCATCCGCCGGCAAGGCCAGCGCGTTCTCGACGGCGGCGGTGGGACCGAAAAACATGAACTCCGAACCGATACCGAGGGATGTTTCCATTCCCAGCTCCTCGTCCGCTGGCGCTGCCTCCATACCGGGCAACCCCGGCATGCCGCCCAGTGCATCGAGCGGCAGGGTGTAGATGCGACCGCCCTCGGTATCCTTCCCCTCCATTGCGGGGATGAGCTGGCTCTGAGTCAGGAATGCCTCAAACCGCTCCGGATCCGTGCATTGAATGGCAATCAGCGGCTGCGCCGGGCCGGTCGTCGCGGATTGCACGATGTGGATCTGCGGCCCCAGCGGCCCGCAGACCTCCTTCATCATGTCGACCGGTGAGGGGCCTTCCTGCCCCGGCGGGGCCTGCAACGGCAGCATCGGGAACATCTGCCCGATCTGCTGAACCAGGATCGGCAAACCCTTGAATTCGAAGTTGAGCGTGTTGTAGTTGATGACATCAGAGCCGGCGAAGGCCGGAAGCCCGGTACGCGGGGTCTGGGCATCCAGCAGCGCGGTCAGGCCCGAGCGGCCGTTGGGCATGTACACGGCGGTGGTCTTCTCGATCATGGCCTTCGCGCCGTCGATCCGCGTGGCCGACCCGAAGGCGTGAATATCGCCGACGAACTGCTTGAGAAGGGGCATGAACATGGCGGCCATCCCGATTCCCTGCGGTCCGCCCAGAAGTTGAGTGGCGTCCTTGGTGAGCCAGGCGGCGTAGAGGTCGCCGCTGCCGACCTGTTTCATCACCCCCTGGAAATCCTCGCGGTCCGCCAGCGCCACATGCTCCTCGCCATCCAGCAGCTCCACGGCGTCGGTGAGCGATGACAGGTCGGTGCAGAGTAGGAACGCGCTGCCGCTGCGCAGGTAATAGACCGCGTCGATATTCTCGAGTACCGCGGCGGGATCGCCGAACATGCCGCCCCCCATCCCCATGCCCGGCCCGCCCATGTCGATGTCATCGAAATCCTCTTCACCGGCTTCTTCCGGCGCTTCCTCTTCGGGCAGGTCGAAGCGATAGGCGCTGCGGCCGGCAACTTCGATCAGCTCGTGCGAGAACCCCTGTTCCTCCTCGGCCCTGGCCAGCAGTTTCTCGATCAGCGAGGAGATCTCGTCGGCGCCCTCGCCCCAATCGGCATAGACGATCAGACCCGGGTAAGGCGCGCCGATCTCTTCATCGCGCACCCAGAACAGCGCCGCGCCGAGCGCGCCGTTCGGGCAGGTGATCGCGTCGCGCTCCACGCCGAGTTCGGCCAGCGCCTCGTCCAGTTTCGGCTCGACGTCCGCCATCGCGTCGGCCCACATCTGGGTAACCATTTCAGATTTGATCAACGACCACAGGCTGGTGGCCTTGAGATGCTCACGGGACTCCTGGACGTTCTTCACGCCAAGCACGAAGACGCTGTTCCGGGGAGCCAGACGCTCGATGGGAGTCTGGGCCGAGGCCGACAGGGCGGCAAGGCTGGCGGCGGCCAGACACAGGGCTGAGTTCATCATCACCGTCAGATCCTCTTCTTTGCTGATTCCGGGGTTGGAAACGCTGTCCCGGAAGACAAGACGTAATCATATCGTCGATCGCTTCGCCGGTCGTGAGGCCGGTCCGCCACGATGGACTTGCATCGGCCTCTCGCCGGCGCCGGCCGCTTCGGCATCGTCGCGGGCAGGATCTGCCCGATTCATCACTTGACGACGGTGGGGTGGACCCGGCTCGGCGAGGCATTGCCCCCGATTCGACCCGCCTTCACGGGCGAGCCGACCTGATCGGCACCCGGCCAGCGATCGCCGCTCGGCGGAACGGAGCCCGGATACCCCGGGAATCGGACCGGCCCGAGCAGGCGCCGGCCGGTCCCGAAGAGAGCGCTGCCGCCCGGCTGACAGCCTCGGGCCGCAGTCGCTTCGCCGGGCAGGATCAGCAGAATGCCGCCGACATCCGACCGCCCACCCGTCTCCGGCGTCCTGCTTTCAAAGTAGTGCTGCACATTGAACTCCGAGCCGCCGGTTATTGCCGCGGGGGTCACCAGCTTGGTCTGCGGCCACCGCATGAGGGCCGTGCCGTTGAAGACCGGTTCGCCGCTCACCCTGGAAGCGTCCGGCTTGTCGCTCCGGAAGATCGGAGTATCGGGCTGATCGGTCCGGACGGCCAATTCCGGGACCGCGGCCGGTGTGTTCGGCGCAAACGCCTTCCCGATGAGGCCATCGATCCGCGGGACCGAGAACCCCGCTTTGTGCGGCCTCCCGCCGCCTTCGCCGGCGCCGCCGGATCGACGCGGTGCTCGCGCTGCGGAGGGGGAACTCTGTCCGGCCGACCCCGGCGAGACAATCCCCAGCCGACCGCTGAAGCGCGGTTTCAGCACCGGCCCCGCCGGCCCCGCGGCGCCCGAACCGTTCTGCCACATCAGAATGATCGGGCTGCAAAGAATGACAAACAGAAGCACGCCCGCGGCCGCGAGTCCCCCCCGCCGCTCTCGCGCCCCGAAGCGCACGGCGCCTGCCGTCGTCACGTCGCCGCCGCACTCCGGACACACCGCCGGGCGAGCGGAGAAACTGGTCAGGATGTACCGGCAACGGCGACAACGCGCTTCCCCATCCAGAAGTCGACCGTGAAAACCCTTCCAAGCCACAACTGCGCACAGGTACAGCGCCAATGCCCAGATCGAGACCGCCGCCAAGGATGTGATAGCCGGCAGGATCATCTCACACGCCGTCGCTGTAGCCGCCGGCCACATGTTACCGCCGGCGAAGCGCCGACGCCATCAGGTAACACCGGTAAACGTGCCTTGATGCGGCTTCTTATGCATTACCGATTTGAAACGACAGCCGCGGGCGTTCGCCCGCGGCTGTCACGCAAGTCACGACTGGCGGTTAGTACCCGGCTGCGAAGCAGTTGTGAGCGTCGATCAGCAGGGTCCCCAGAATGCCAGGACCAGGAAGACATCATCGATATCGACCATGCCGTCGTTGTTGATGTCCTCGATGCACTCGTCGCACGGTCCCCAGGCGGCCAGGACCGCAAACACATCATCGATATCTACCAGGCCGTCAACGTTGACGTCCGCCGGGCAATCAAAAGGCTCAACCGCCCAGATCTGGATGTCATCGATGTTCCAGCCCGAATAGGCCCAGACACCGTTGCCGATCTGATAGCCCCAGCGAACGTAAACCGTCGGCTGGCCGTCGGCGATGGTGGAGATCCCGTAGCTCTGATCGGACCAGGCGTTCTCCGCGATCTCATTACCGCCGTTCTCCCAGATCATCTCCCAGTTCACGCCGTCATTGGAGACTTCAATCGTGGCGTAGGCGTACGGCTGATAGTCGGTGTTCAGCCAGCGCTGGAAGTGCAGCTCGACATCGGTAAGGCCCGTGCAGTCGATGGCGTCGCTGGCGAGATACCACGGACCGCCCGGGTTGGTGGAGTAATCGCCGTTCAGGTTCACTCCATACACGTTCAGGCCGGTGGCGCCGCTGGTGGGATCGGGATAACCGAACTGGGTTCCGCCCTGTCCGGTGGGCTGGCCGAACTCCCACTGGCCCTGAGTGCTCCAGCCGGGGTTCTCATCCAGATCGAAGAGAATCACCGGTCCCGGTACACCCACGGTGATGTAGATGGTGGCGATGTTGGAATCGCCGGCATCCGGCGGCTCGCCGCCGTCATTGGCCTTGAACGTGAAGGTGTCCTGGCCCGTGTAGTACCAGACCGGGTCGTAGATCACTTCGTTGCCGTAGTTGACGAGCTCGTATGGCACCTCGGTGATCTCACCGGCACCCACGTCGGTCAGCACTCCGTATTCGGGCAACGACACGATGATGTAGGTCAGTTCACCCGGCGGATCGGGATCGTGATCCCAATCGACCGCCTCCAGGGCGATGGTGACCGGCGTATCCTTGGGCGTCTCCCAGTAACCGTCGTAAGCGATGGGCGGGCTGGGGCCGCACATGCCCTGGGCCATAATCACGGCCTCGTAGGCATCGATCATGCCCCAGCCGTAATCGTTGTCCTCACCGGGATCGCCCAGGTCGTAAGCGGTGTCATAGATGATCTGCTTGATCACCTCGACCGTCAGATCGGGACAGGCCTGGCGTATGAGGACCACCACGCCGTTGACGTGCGGCGAGGCCATCGAGGTACCGCTGTAGTAGGAGTAGCCCCCGCCGGGTACGGATGATCGAACATCCACGCCCGGAGCGGCGATGTCCGGCTTGATCGCCCAAGTGCCGTCGGGCGTGCAGTTGGTCGGACCCCGGGAGGAGAAGCCCGCGATCGGCCAGGCAGGGTTGTTGGCATCCACCGCCGCCACCGCACAGGTTCGGTAATCGTCGGTGGCGCGGTCGGCCGGTCTTCGCAGGCCGCTGGTGCCCTCGTTGCCGGCGGAGAAGAGGATCACGATCCCCGCCGCCTCGCAGTTGTCCAGATAGACCCAGAACGTCTCGTCGCACGGATCGTATCCGTGATAAGTCGCCAGTCCCCAGGAGTTGGAGCAGACCGCCGGCACGTCCCAGTTGGTGTTGGGATCCTCGTTGGGATCCAGAAGCCACTGGAACGATAGAATCGCATCGGCCACGGTCTGGCCAATGTTCACCCGGTCGATAACCGCGCAATGAATCCACTGCGCGCCGGGGGCGACGCCGATCTCATCGCCCGGCAGCCCGCCGCAAACGCTGCCCATGGTGTGCGTGCCGTGGGTCCCGGAGTCAAACGGGAACGTCTGATTGGTCACGGGATCAAAGAACGCCCATTCGGGATTGTCGACATATCGAGGATCGGCCACGCCGCGCCAGCGGCTGGCCAGAGCCGGATGGTTCCCGTCAACTCCCGTATCAAGTGTCGAGGTCAGTATGCCTTCACCGGTGATGCCCAAAGCCCAGACTTCCGGAGCGCGGACCGCCTCCACACCCACCTCCACCGCACGATCGCCGGGGGTCTCCTTTGCCTTGGACGGAACCGGTTTGATCAGCTCGATGGGATAGTTGAAATACACGGTCGCCACGTCGTTCCGCCTGGCGATGGCCCGGATCGCCTCCGGCGTGCCGTCGACGCGGATGATGTTGCCCACCCAGTAGGCGTGAAAGTCCTCGACATCGCCCGCAGCGCTGAGCGTGTTCAGCTCGGCAAGGAGGTCGCCCTGCGTGACCGCCGCCAGATCCTGCAGCGACAGAACGACCTCGGTGTTGCGCTGCTGAAGCGTGGCCCGCTCGGCGTCCAGTTGCCGCGTGAGACCGTCGGTGTCCAGTTGGTTACTGAGATACACCAGTACCGAGATCGTTTCGTTCTCGGGCGTCTGCCGGAGGATCGGCTCCAGCCCGGAGTCGATCTGTCCCGCCAAAGCGGAACCTCCCAGCACCAGCGCCGCCCCGGATACAGTGGCCAGCCGTCTCATTCATCTGCTCCTTATGTCCTCACGTGTCGTATCAAACTGCCGGATGACAAACTCTCTGACCGCGTGCGCGATCTGCTTTGCTTCGAGCCCGGATGCAGGCTGAGGGCGGACGCCAACCACGACCAAAGATTGCCGCCCCTCGCCGCCGGGATCTCGATCAAGTTGTCTCGTTCCTCGCTGTGCCTCCGTCTCCCCGCCTTCCCCCGGCCCCCGGAAACCGGTTGCTCGCTTTAGCTTACCAGCAACCTCCCGTCAGTCCAAGAGTTGCGAAACGGTTTTTGGTGTCTGGCCGGGTTTGAGCCATTTCATCATCCCTACGGGCATCCGGCACCGGCGGTTGCCTTCCGTCCGGGAATATCGCCGTCGGTGATTGCCCCCGCCCGGTTTCGACCCCGGCCGGGCGATCGGGCCGACTTGCCGCTTTGGTGACCGGATCACGCGTTTGTCCCAGTTGGTCGCGTGCGATCTTGCGAGGCGTCGTGCATTTGTCCGCAGTCTGAGTAGGAAAGGCACCGCCCGAGCGAATGTGCGCCGGTGCTTGTCTCGGGGCGCATCGCAGACCTCTGAACCACTCCGATCAACGAATCTATCGCCACCGCGTGGGCCGGGTGCGTGGGATTTGACTGACGATGGCGCGCCCGGGACAATAGGGATCAGAAAGGCCGGAGTGGCGGAATTGGCAGACGCGCCGGATTCAAAATCCGGTGGGGTAAAACCCGTGTGGGTTCGAGTCCCACCTCCGGTATTCAGGAACGCGGGCTGGACCTTCAAGCCCTTAGGTGGCTGTTGGCCAATCGCGGCCAATTCCAGCCACGCTTGCGCAAGCATGGCGCAAGCCAAAGGACTCGGGGAACGGCGACATAATCCGGAAGGCCCTTGCCTTCCGTCCTGTCGGCGAGGCGATCGAACTCGCGTCTGGGCGTGGGGTCGTCCCGGCGGAATAAGGCTCAGATTGCCGTAGATTGCAGAACCCGCCACGGCGAGGGTGTCCCTATTGCCATTGTGTGTCGCCAGCCCCGGTGATCATCCACCGTCGATCAGGTTGTCCCCTTTGTGGAGGAGCAACTGACTCTCGTCATCAATCCTGACTATCTCTGCGGTCAATCGCCGGTGTGTTGAGCTGGTCCAGCTTCGCGCGCCACTCGGCGGCCTTGGCGTCGTGGCCCGTGTCCGGCTCGGCCTCGTGCCAGGCGGTGTAGAGCGCGATGAGCGATTCGATCTGTTCAACCGCTCGCTCGTCATCCGGTCCGAGGACCGCAGTGGTCAACTCAACCGCCTCCAGAAGAGCCGCCTCAGCCTCTTCATAACGCTGCAGCGCGGCCAGTGTTTCTCCGTAATTGCCTATGAATGCACTGGTAATCCAATGCTTCTCGCCAAGAACTCGCCGTGCACCTGCCACGGCC
>CP070772.1:1876136-1892811 GCA_020345805.1 Phycisphaerales bacterium
CGACCCACCCCCTTGCCCCCTCCCTGGCAGGGAGGGGGAAACGGGTCGCCGCCTCTTCCCCGCGCTCTTTATCATGGTGATGCGTGTTATCGTTTGGCCTGCGAGCTGTATCGGTCGCGCTGTTTCGCGTCCGGGCCGTAAATCGGCTATCCTTCCCCCACCGCTCCGGCGCATACCATTAATTGCGAGGTGACCATGACCGACGAGAACCACGACCCGATCCTCCAGTGCCCCAAGTGCGGGGTGGATATGCGCAAGCTCGACGCCGGCTCCTGCATGGTCGATCGCTGCGAGAACTGCTACGGCATATGGCTCGACGCCGGTGAGCGGCACAAGCTGGTGCAGGACAAGAAGCAGATCAAGGCCATCGACATCGGCCCCACCGACGTAGGCCGCAAGCAGAACAAGGTCACCGACATCCTCTGCCCGCGTTGCAAGGAGAGCATGATCCACATGCGCCACCCCGCCCAGCAGCACATTGAGTTCGAGGTCTGCACGAAATGTCGGGGCAGCTTCTTCGACGCTGGCGAATTGGACGACCTCACCGACTTCACCGTCTTCGAGCGCATCAAGGCCCTGCTGGGCATCCGCTGACCCCCGCCGCCCCTACCGGGCACACATCGTCTTCTGCGTTGACACTCCCGAAGCCCCCGGCGACCCGCCGGGGGTCATTTTTTTCGATTGGTGCAGGCCAGGCGATTGACCTGAGCTCTGAAGTGTCCGGTCAACACCTCTTTCACCTGTTCCATCGTCGGGCACTTCTCGCCCAGCAGTTGTCTCATGCTGGTTACCGGGCGGCCTTCAAGGCCGCAGGGGATGATGAAGCGGTAATGGTCGAGGTTGGTGGTTACGTTCAGGGCCAGGCCGTGCATGGAGACCCAGCGGGTGATCCGCACGCCCATGGCGCAGATCTTTGAATCACCCTCAAAGCCCCGGGAAAGCTTTCCCGGGGCTTTCGCGTGTTCTTGGGAGGCTGAAACCCATACCCCAGTTGCGCTCTCGTCTTGATGACTGGCGATGCCGAACCGCCCCAGCGTGTCGATCACCACCTGCTCCAGGAAGCGCATGTAGCTGCGCACGCGCAGGCCCAGCACGTTCAGGTCGAGAATCGGATAGACCACAAGCTGGCCCGGGCCGTGGTAGGTGATGTCCCCCCCGCGGTCGGTCTGGTGGATCTCCACCCCCGCCGCGGCAAGCTCATCCGGCGTGGCCAGGAGGTGCTGCGGGGCGGTCTTGCGCCGGCTGATGGTGATCACCGGCGGTTCATGCTCCAGAAGCAGGAGAAAGCCCGCCAATCGCCCACCGTCTCCCCTGCCGCTTGCGGTTTCGCGATTCTGAATCACCTCCCCCTGAAGCTTCTTCTGAAGCGCGAACGCCTCGCCGTATGCCACCCGCCCCAGATCGCGGGTGGTCAATTCGATTTCTGGCGGTGATTCGGCCATGGTGGGGGAGCCGGAGGGTTTGGGACTACGGCGGTGCAGAAAGATAGTCGTCTGGCAATCGCGAAACCGCAAGCGGCCCCGCACGCATGTATCCATCCGATCCCCTGTCCCTCGCTGCCTCGATCCCCTGATGCCTTTCCCCCCTTCTTCCTCTACACTGCCCATATGTCCGAGATTCATCCCACGGCGATTCTCGACTGCCGATGCGACCTGGCCGCGGACGTGACGATCGGCCCCCACTGTGTGCTCAGCGGAGCCATCATCGTCGGTTCCGGCACGCGCCTGGTCGGCAACGTCTACCTCCAGGGGCCGCTCACCATGGGCAAGGCCAACACGATCTATCCCTTCGCCTGCCTGGGGTTCGCCCCCCAGCACGCGAAGTTCGATCCGCAGGAGCCGGGTCACGGCCTGGTCATCGGCGACCGCAACACCTTCCGCGAGCACGTCACCATCCACCGCGCGTTCACCGATGACGGTCCCACCCGCATCGGCGATGACAACTGCTTCATGGTCAACAGCCACGTCGGCCATGACTGCCTCGTGGGCGACCACTGCACCTTCGTCAACAACTCCGCCTTGGGCGGGCACTGCGTGATCGATGATCACGTGATCATCGGGGGCGGTTCGGTGGTCCACCAGTTCTGCCGCATCGGCCACGGGGTGATGATGGCGGGCGCAGCGGGCACCACCATGGACGTCCCGCCCTGGTTCATGATCACGGGCATCAACGTCTGCGGCGGGGTCAATCTCGTCGGCCTGCGCCGCAGCGGCATGTCGCGGGAGCAGATCGAAGAGGTCCGCTGGGTCTATCGCACCCTCTTCCGGGAAGGCCATACCGTCAAACATGCCCTGGAACTGCTGAAGGAGCGCAGCGACAGCGATCTTATCCAACAATACATACAGTTCATCGAATCATCGGAACGGGGAATCTGCCGCGGGCAGGGCCAAGGGGCCCGCGGCATGAACTGAAACGGAACGGAGACAGGGATGTCATTCTCATTCTGCGTACTCGGGAGCGGCTCGAAAGGAAACAGCACTCTCCTCGTGCTGGAAGAAGCCGGCGCGGAACACTATCTGCTCATCGACTGCGGCCTCTCGCCCCGGGCGACCGCCCGTCGCCTCGCCCCCCTGGGGGTAAGCCTCGATCAGATTTCCGACATCATCCTCACCCACCTGGACTGGGACCATTTCTATTCCGGCTGGGTGAAGCAGATTGAGAAGCTCGGCATCACCGTGCACGTTCATCGCCGTCACCGCAGCGCCGCCCTGCGCCAGGATCTTGACGGCCGGCACATGGATTTGTTCGACGACGCCTTCAGCCTCTTCAACAGCGTGAGCGTGCAGCCGTTTCTCTTCGCCCACGATGAGCTCGGAACGGCCGGCTTCATCATCGAGCACAGCAACCGGCGGCTGGGATATGCCACCGACCTGGGGCGCGTACCCCAACTGATGCTCGACAACTTCGTCAATCTTCACGCGGTGGCGCTGGAATCGAATTACGATCCGGCGATGCAGCTGGGGAGTTCTCGCCCGCCGTTTTTGAAACGGCGCATCATGGGTGGTCTCGGACATCTGTCCAACGAGGAATCGTTTGAGGCGGTGCAGCACATCGCCGGTCAGTCGGATCTTGCTCACATCGTGCCGCTGCACCTGTCGCGTCAGTGCAACGACCCCCGCCTGGTCAAGGGCCTGTACGCGGATCGCATGCCGGACCTGCTCGGGCGGCTGACCATGTCCAATCAGAACATTTCCACGCCGCTTCTTCAGGTGCAGTCGGATGCCGGGCTGGTCCAGGTTGAAAGGCTGAGGCCGGGCCAGCAGGCCGCGATGTTCTAGGCGGCCAAGTTAATAGTAATGGGGCGGCGATGAAACAGGGGCCACGCGAACATAATAAGATTCGAACGCCCGGCAGCGGGGTGATGCCGCCCCGCACTCGCGCAAGGCGCGTCACCGCCGCCCGGACAGGACTGCTCCTGCTGCTGATGATCGTCGCCCTCTGCTCCACCGGCTGCAGCACCACGATCATCCCGCCCGCCGATCCCTCTCAGCCGGCCAGCGTGTTCATCATCGATTACGGCCGGCATACCAGCCTCATGCTTCCGCAGACCGATGATCAATCCCTGATCGAATACGCCTATGGCGAATGGGACTGGTTCGCCCTGGACAGAAGCAGGTGGTATCACCTGTTCCCAACGTTGCTCTGGCCGACCCGCGGAACGCTGGGACGGTGGGAATGGGATATGGAACCCGACGTCGAGACGTTGAGGCACCGCATATGGTGTCAGAACGTGCTGGAAGTCACCGTCGATTCAGCGTCAATCGCCGATCTTCTGGTTCGGCTTGACGAGCGATACCGGCGCCACCCCGACACGCTGCACTATCAGCCGCTCTATCAGTTGAACTTCGTTCACGACGATCAACGCTATTGGGCGTTCCACAACTGCAACCACGTTCTAGCGCAGTGGCTGCGCGATCTGGATTGCAAAGTGCACGGTTTTGCGATGTTCGCCGACTTCCGCGTGCGGCAAGTGGGAACGCGGGCGCAGAATCAATAGGATCTCGGCGCGGAGTGGCGTGGTCTGAGTCTTCGAAGGCCACGTGGCTCTTGGTTTCCGGGGGCGCTTACTGCTCGTCTGCATCGGCAACTTCGACCGGTATGAGTTCGCTCGCCATTGCTGCCCGCTGGCGGGCCTCCCATTCCGAGGCATTCAGCGTGAAGTGGCCGATCGGCCGGCCGCTCTCCAGCAGCGGCACTAGCAACGGCAGGCCCGGCAACGGCTCGGCGGTGATCGGGGCGAGCACGTCACGCACGATCCGGCCCGCATCGTCCATCTGCCGATACACCTGCCTCGCCCCCCCCACCACATACGCGGCCGCATCTCCCATCACCTCGACCAGCACATCGGCAAGCGCTCCACCCTCGCGATCCACCCACCACGCCACCGGCTCGCCGGGCATGACCAGCGTCCCCGGCTGCATGACCGCCAGCGTTCCCACCCCCGGAACATCCGCATCGCCCGCATCGTCCTCAACACAGGCATCCGTAATCCCACCCGGCACGACAAACACTCCCGGCCCTTCCCAGACCAGCTCCACCGCCCCCGCCCAGACCGACGCTTTCAGCGCCGCCCGGGCATCGGCGCAGATTTCCGCCAGCGAATCCGGCATCACCGCGCCGCGGAACGTCTCCCGCACTTTCCGGGCGTTGTCCCGGATGATCATCTCCGCTTTATCCCGCCCCAATGGCCGCTCCTTGACCGGCAGCTCGCCGAGGTCGGCAAGCGCAAAAGTGACCGCCTGGAGGTTGATCACCGCCGGCACGCACGCCCGCCACCGATCGCCCTCGGCGTCCCTGGGCACCGCCAGCGAGGCCTTGGCGAAGTCCATCCACCGGCCCAGCAGCGCCGTCCACGTCAATGCCTCGGGATGCAGCGAATCCATGCGGGCGATGATACGTCAAAAGCGGATGAATCCGCATTAGACCACTGCAGATCCGCCCGTCGCGGGGGGGGCGGAATCCTGCGGCGGTTCTCCCAACTATGCCGATGACAAGAAGCTATGGCTAAGAAGGCGGTTAGTGCGCGCAGAGGGAAGAAAGCGGCCGAAAACGGCCCGTCACCGGCGATCATCAGACGGGTGGCTTGGGTCGCTCTGGCCGGGGTGTGGCTGTTCATGGTCATCGCCCTGGGCAGTTTCGATTCCGCCGACTGGCCCTCTCATACCGTCGCGATCCATAACGAGCCCGTCGCGAACCTCTGCGGCGAGGTCGGGGCATTCGTCGCCTATAACGCTTACTACGTGATCGGCGTGGGTGCCTGGGTCGTGCTGGTGGGAGTCGGAGGCTACCTGGCCGTTACCGCCCTCCGTCGGCCCGTCACCCATCCGGTGCTGCGGTTTGGAGGGCTGGTGCTGATGGCCCTAGGCGCCAGCAGCTTCCACGGCCTGCTGTTCCCGCAGGCCGGCCCGCTGGCGGGCGCGCATGCGGGTCTGCTCGCCGAGTATTTCGTAAGCCAGCTCGGGCCGCGCTTCAGCAACGTCGGCTCGTTCCTGCTCATCCTCGCCGGGTTCGGCGTGGGTGCGATCGTCGCGGTCGATCGGATCGTCCTCGCCCTGCCGCGCCTGCTGCTGGCGACACTCGGTGTAACGCGGAAGATCCGCGCTCCCAGGATTGCACTGCCGCGCTTCCGGCGCGCATCGGCTGAGACGTCTTCCGGCTCTGCCCCGCGTTCATCGTGGTGGTCATGGCGACGCCGCAAGCCGGGAGTGGTGGCCAGCATCGATCCCGATGCGGGGGGAATCGGGGCCACCGACGCCTTCATTCCCGAAGAGCACGAAGTCGGCGATGAAGATGAGGAGTACGAAGAGGAGGAATACGAATACGAGGATGAGGAAGAAGAAGAGGAGGAGGTGCCGGAGAAGCGGGCACTGACCGCCGAGGAATTGCGGGAGAAGATCGCCAAGCTTCCTTTGCGCATGGCCGCGGCGAATCGCACGGTCGCCCGCGATGAGGACATTCCCCGCGAGGAGAGCTTCGAGGGATACAAGTTCCCCACGCTCGATCTGCTGGTGGATCCGGAGTCCAACTTCTCCGAGAAGATGGAATCGTTCGTCCGCAAGCAGGCCGAGCAGCTCGAAGAGGCGATGCAGACCTACGGCATCGACGGGGAGGTCGTGGGGATCGAGTCCGGGCCGGCGGTGACGCTCTACTCGGTGCAGCTTGCGCCGGGAACGAAGGTGGCGAAGGTCAGCGCCGTGGCCAGCGATCTGGCCCGGGCGGTGCGGGCCCATCGCATCCGCATCGTGCCCAACATGGCGGGCAAGACCACCGTGGGTATCGAGGTGCCCAACCAGCACAAGGAGCGCGTCCGCCTCAAGGAGCTGATGAGCAGCGGCGAAGCCGAGGGGATGACGTTGCCCATGTTCCTGGGCAAGGACGCGTCCGGCGAGGCCCTCGTCGCCGACCTCACCCGCATGCCACACATGCTCATCGCCGGCACCACCGGCTCAGGCAAGAGCGTGTGCATGAACTCCATCATCATGAGCTGGCTCTACACCAAGAGGCCGGACGAGCTGAAGCTGGTGATGGTCGATCCGAAGATGGTCGAGCTCAGCCAGTTCGGCGAGATCCCCCACCTGATGTGCCCGGTGGTCACCGAATCATCGCGGGCGGTGGCGATCCTTGAATGGGCCGTGCACAAGATGGAGGAGCGCTACGAGCTGCTGCGCGAGGCCCGCGTGCGCGATGTCAAGACCTACAACACACTCGGCGAAGAGAAGCTCTACGAGCGGTTTGAGCCGGGCAACGAGGAAGAAAAGGCCCGCATCCCCAAGAAGATGCCCTACATCGTCTTCGTCGTCGACGAACTGGCCGACATGATCCTCACCCACAAGGAGGTCGAGCAGCACATCGTCCGCATCGCCCAGAAGGCCCGGGCGGTGGGAATCCATCTCATCATCGCCACCCAGCGCCCGCAGGCCAACGTCGTGACGGGCCTCATCAAATCCAACATGCCCTGCCGCGTGAGCTTCAAGGTCGCTTCCGGCATGGACAGCCGCATCGTGCTGGATCAGAAGGGCGCAGAGCTTCTGCTGGGACAGGGCGACATGCTCTTTCTTTCGCCCCACACCACCGAAGTCAGGCGGGCTCAGGGCACGCTGGTCACCGACACCGAGATCCGCAAGGTGGTCAAGTTCCTCAAGGAAGTCGCCACCCCGACCTTCGAGCGCAGCCTGATTTCGATCCGTCCCGCCGGGGCGGAAGATCCGGAAGCTGGCGGCAGCCTCGAAGAGCGCGATCCGCTGTTCGATCAGGCGGTGGAAATAATGATCGAGACCGGACGCGGCTCGGTTTCGCTCCTGCAGCGCAGGCTGTCCATCGGCTACAGCCGGTCATCGCGGCTGGTGGACCAGATGGGTCTGGCCGGCATTCTGGGCGAGCACAAGGGGTCCGTGGCCCGCGAGGTGCTCATCACCCGCGAAGACTGGGAGCGCATGAAGGCCATGGTGCAGGAGGCGGAGACCGAAGGCACGCTCTACGACGGCCGGCCATCGAACGGGCAGGCGGAAGAGGATGAAGAAGTGGGCGACGTGCCGGAGATCGAAACCGTTTCGCGCGATGACGAGGATTCATCCGTCCCCGCCGAGTACGAAGGTGAGTACCGGATGTAATCGCGACCGACTCTTCAGCCGTGCGACAGACGTTCCTCGAGCTTCTTTCCCCAGCAAGCCGGGCCGTCCTCGGCCCCGGCGACCTTCGACCACACAGCGTGTCATTTCCGAATGACCCCATGCAAGCGACCCCTCAGGCGGGGCGTTACAGTAACAGCGATGAAGCGCGAGACGCGATTCATTCTCCTGGCCCTGGTCATCGGCGCTGTGTTCACAATCGCGTCAGCGTGGCTCGCAAGCTGGATCGGGGCGTCCCGCCTCACGCCGCGACCCGCGTTGCCGCAGGTTCCCAGAGCCCGGCGACTCTTTTCCGATACCCCGGCGCTGCAGGCGCGGGGGTTCATTCCGGTGAGCATCGGCGTTATCGACGGCTGGCACATCGACATCGCGGTGATGTGGGTGCTTGACAGGCACCGTGAAGGTGTAAAGACCGGTGATTACACAGAGATGCAAACGGTCTGGGCCGGCTGGCCCGCCCGGTCCCTCACCGGCGACAGGATCAACGCCATGACTACCGCAAGCGGAGGAGACCCGACAGTCGCGGGAATCAGATACGAATGGGCCTGGGGTCCGGATTCATCCGGCGGATCCTTCGTAAGATGGAAGCCGCGTCTGGTTCCTCTGCGTCCGATGTGGCCGGGCTTTGCGATCAACACGCTGCTTCACGCGCTGATTGCGTGGCTGCTGATCCGCGGGCCGTTTATCGCGCGCCATTACTCGCGGCGGGAGATCCGCCGGAGGCGCGGCCGGTGCCTCAAATGCGGCTACGAGCTCCGTGGCGACTACGGCGCCGGCTGCCCCGAATGCGGGTGGAACCGGGAGAAGGTAGTGGTATGATCCATCTGATTCTCTCACGAAATAGGAAATGAAAGCCCCGGGAAAGCTTTCCCGGGGCTTTGGGGTGTTGGCGAGTATGGCTCATGCGTGAAGAATAGCGCGAACGTCAATCCTCCGGATAGTCGTCGGCTCGCCGCTTTCTGCCCGCCTCGCGGTACGCTTCGCGGCGCTGGGCGTATTCGCCCCGCGCCATCTTCAGGTTCGGCGTCTCGCCGGCCTTCGACTGCTCAAACAGCTTCTCCAGAAACGGCACGCACCACTGGCAGCCGGTGCCCGCGCCGAAGCACTCGTGCAGTTGCGACGCCACCGACGGCTGCTTCACGTTCAGGAACGTGGTCAGCTTGCGCAGGGAAACGTGGTAGCACAGGCAGACGTGATCATCCGGATCCATGAGGTGGAGTCCTGAAGACTTGGAGGCTTGGAGGCTTGAAGGCTTGGAGACCCGGAGGCGCGCCGCGAGGTGCGCATAGCCGCGCCTGCAAGCCTCAAGCCTCCAAGTCCCTCTTCTACACCCAGACCTGGCAGATGACCGCCGGCTCCTTGAGCTTGCCGGAGAGGATGCCCACCGTGGAGTTGACGAACTTCACTTCATACTCCGGGTGGGAATCGAGCCATTCGTTGATGGTCTGATCCATATAGATCAGCGCGTCGGCGGTGATCTTGGAGTGGAACGTCTTGACGTGGATCGCGCCCTTGCCGGTCACGTTGGGCGTGCGGCTCCACACCTCCTCGTGGCGCTCCTCCTTGCCGAAAGCGGTGATCTTGGCCGCTCCCGTCGGGCCCTCGGCCTCGGCCATGGGCACCGGCTCCGGCTCGACCCTCAGCGCCTTGGCTGGGGCTGCGGTCGCCTTGGCCGGAGCGGTGGGTGGGGCCGCCGCGGGGGCAGTTCCCAGGGGTACCTGATGGGTGATCTTGCTGCTTGCCGTGCTCGATCCGCCGGGATCGTCCGGCGCTGAAGGTGGTGTTCTGTCCATTTCCTGTCCTTCCTGGCCAACTTCTCAAACGGTTGAGAACGGATTGCGGGTTCGAACCCGGCCCGGCCGAATCTGCGCCGAGCCCGAGTCCCTTCATTCTTACCGCAATAGACCGGTTTGTGGGCGCAAAAAGACGCTCCACCGGTCAAGATCCTCTTGGCGGAGGCACAGATGCTGGCGAATCGCGCCACCTGGTGCCCCTTCCCAGCAGATCTCCATCTCCCAGTACCCGCCTTGGGGCCTCTTCCAGGTGAGGATCCAGCCCTGACAGAGGCGGCACACGCTCCCGCGATCGCCCGAAATCGGGCCTTCGTATTCCAGATAGGCCGGTCGGTGATCGGCGATGCGCACCGCGGGCAGGGCCTGCCCCTCCCGCAGCTCGCTGACGGGCCGGTCCACCCGGAAGCAGATCAGGGGCCGGTGGCCCTGCGGATCCTGCCCCAGCATCCAGTCGATGTGGCGGGAGCCGTCCGGCAGCTCATGGCGGAGCTGGACCGTGGGCAACGGCGCGGGGCGGGATGGCCGTTTCTCACCATTCACCGCCGTAATCTTACTCCTCTCGCAGATCCCGCCGCCCCAGGCGGCCTCCATTGGCCGACCTGCCCGGCGGGTCGTATGATGCGCATCCCACAGCCAGACCTGCGGAGTGATATCGATGATTCAGCGATCGCCCCTCCTGATGATTCTGTTGTCTGCGGTTCTCCTCACCGCCTGCACCACGCCTCGACCGGTCGAGACCATCCGGCAGAACGGTGACCGCCTCTACGCCCTCGGTGACTGGTCCGGGGCGGCCGAGGAATATGAGCTGATCGTGCAGCGCTATCCGGGTGACTGGAAGGCCCAGTACGGGCTCGGCCTGGCCCGTTTGAAGTTGGGAGACGCCAACGGAGCCCGCAACGCCCTGGAGGTGGCGCACACCCGCCGGCCGAATCACAACAAGGTCGCCGACGCGCTGGCCGAAGCCATGTATCAGCAGGGACGGGAGAACGAGCTGTTCGCCTTTCTCCGCGAGCGGGCCGAATCCACGCAATCCGTTCACGGGTATCTGCAGCTGGCCCGCTACGCCGTCGCCCTGAACGACCCGGATTCGGCGCAAGTGGCGCTGGAGACGGCCATCGAGGTCGATGACGGGCTGACCGTCGAGCCCTATCTTCAGGCCGCGGCGTTCGCCCAGCGCCTGGGTGATCTGGACACGGCCCTGCGCCGCTTGCGGCAGGCATATGGGATCAACCCGTACGACGAGCGGGTCAAGCAGCGCATTCGCGAGCTCGGCGAGGTGCCGGGTCCGACTATCGCTCTTCCGCCGGGAAGGTAGCTCCCGGAGGAGATCAACCCCGGGAACCTGTCGGCGGGGAGGATTCCGCGGCCTTGGGCGCTTGTGGCCCTCCCGCTTTCTGCGTTCCCGATTTCAGCGTCCAGCTTTGTCTGATGAAGTCCTCGTCTGAACCGCCGCCCCTGATCAGCCGCCTCACCACCCTCAGCGATCTGGCGCGCCTGCGCATTCTGCGCCTGCTGAGCCGTCAGGAGCTGAGCGTGGGGGAGCTGGCCAAGGCCCTGCAGACGCCGCAGTCAACGGTAAGCCGGCATCTGAAGCTGCTCCACGACGGCGGGTGGATCACTAAGCGCAGTGAAGGGACGGCAAGCCTCTACCGGCTGGTGGAAGAGTCGCTCCAGCCCGAGGCGAAGGAGCTGTGGCGGCTGGCCCGGAATCAGATGGGGACCACCCACACCTTCGAGGAGGATGATGCCCGTCTTGTCGAGGTGCTCGCCGAGCGGCGGGAGGACAGCAAGACGTTCTTCGGGCGCGTGGGCAGCGAATGGGACCACCTGCGCCGGGATCTGTTCGGCGACCAGTTCACTACCGAAGCCCTTTTGGGCCTGGTGACCAGCGAATGGGTTGTCGCCGACGTGGGCTGCGGCTCCGGCAACGCCGCGGAGTTCCTCGCCCCCTTTGTGAAGAAGGTCATCGCGATCGACCGCGAGCCGGCCATGCTGGACGCGGCCCGCCAGCGGCTGGCCGAGTATGACAACATCGAGTTCCGCGGCGGCGACATGGCGAACCTGCCCGTGGCCGACGGCGAGCTGGATGCCGCGGCCGTCTATCTTGTCATGCACCACCTGAAGGATCCGCAGTCGGCGGTGCTGGAGATCGCCCGGGCCCTCAAGCCCGGGGGCCGGCTCCTCATCGTCGATATGGTCGCTCACGATCGCGAGAGCTACCGCCACACCATGGGCCACGAGCATCTGGGGTTTGAAATGGCGGAGATTGAAGCCTGGGCTGCGGCGGCGGATCTTCAGCTCCTGCATGACCGCCGCCTTCGCCCGGCCACGGACGCCAAAGGCCCGGGCCTGTTCGTCGCAACCATGAGAAAACCCGGGTAAGCCTGCCGCTTCCGATCACTTGTTGGCTTTGGACACGAGCAGGTCGGCCTTCACGCTGATGCCCCGCACCTTGGATCGCAGCGCATCGCGGTTGGGCGAGTACTGCTCGGCGGTCTTCAGATCGGCCCAGTCGTGCTCGACGAGAAGAGCCAGGGAAGTGTTGAAGTCGTGCATGCCTTCCTCGGCCGAGCCGGCCATGATGGCGGGAAGATCCTCATCCTCCGCGTCCCGGATACGGTCGGCAACCACCGTGTTGTTGAGCAGCACCTCCGTGGCGGGAACGCGCTGGATATTGGGCCGCACACTCGGGATGAGGCGCTGGGCCATGACTGCCCGCAGGCCGACGGCAAGGCTGGAGCGGATGAAGGCATGGTCGCGGGTGTCGAAGAATTCCAGGATTCGACTGAAAGACTGGAGCGTGTCCGCGGTGTGAAGGGTGACGAACACCAGGTGGCCGGTCTCGGCGGCCTGAATGCCCGCCAACATCGTTTCGCGATCACGCATCTCGCCGATCATCAGCACGTCCGGATCCTGGCGCACCGCGGCCCGCAGAGCGATGGGAAAGTCCGGCACGTCGATACCGATCTCCCGTTGGCTGATGTAGGACATGTTCGGCCGGAACAGGAATTCCACCGGATCCTCCACGGTGATGATGTTGCACGACCGGTGCTCGTTGATGTGTCCGACCATCGCCGCCAGCGTCGATGATTTGCCGCAGCCGGTTACTCCGCAGACGATGACCAGTCCCTCGTGCGTGACCTCCGTCATCTTCCGATAAATCGGAGGAAGGTTCAGCTCCTCGAAATCCGGAACCTTCGGATTCACCCTGCGGATGGCGGCATGCAGGGAGCCGCCCGCGTGGAAGATGCTGCAGCGGAAACGCTCGGTCATGTTCTCATGATGTGAAAAGTCGATGCCGCCCCTGTCCTGAAGCACAGCACGAAGATGATCCGGGATGATCGGGGAGAGCAGGCGGACCGTCTCGTCAGCGTCCATCGGTGGCATGTCGATCCGATGCAACACCGCCGCGATGCGCAGTACCGGCGGGGAACCGACCTTCAGGTGAAGGTCCGAAGCCTCAACCTCACACATCTTCCGGAGCAGCCGCTGGATCGTCAGATCGTCCGCCATGTTCTTGTCCTCCCTGGCATCACCGCCGTCAACATCATATGCCTTTTGCAGACGAACCGGCTCGCTCTCTTGCGGGGCCGATTGCGGCTGCCGCCCGACAACATCCGCGGAACTGACAGGATAACGCCCACCGTCGGGGCCGAATAGACAAACCTGCCGGAATGCCATTTCCCGCGTCGATGACGGACCCCGTTGCATCAGTTCGCCGGCCGCAGCGCGCCGATCCGTCCACCCCCCCGCCCCTCGCCGGGCCCGGGCGATGCCCGGCTCCGGCCGGCGTGGGGTGGCCTCTGCGCCCCTCCGCAGGCTGGTCTCCTCCTGCCGCTTGAGCACCGCTGTTCTGCCGTCCTCCCGCGCCCCTGAGTGCTTGCTGGGCGTGCGGCGGGAACGGCGGCGTTTGAGACGATCAGCGACCCGCGTCCGGTACTCGCCGCGGGCGCGGTTGTTGCTCTTCTGCTCCGCTGCTACGGTGTTCACGTGGCGCAGAACCTCACGGACCAATGCATCGTCATCACCGGCGCATCGTCCGGGATCGGCGCGGCCACCGCGATCGAATGTGCAAAGGCCGGCATGAATGTGGTCATCAACGCCCGGCGCAAGGATCGACTCGAGGAGGTTGCTGCAAAGGTCCGTGGTCTGGGCCGGCGGGCCGAGCTCGTCGTCGGCGATGTGCGTGAGGAGGGCATCACCCGCCGCATGCTGGACTGCGCGCAGGACAGCTTCGGCGGGTTCCACGCGGTGTTTGCCAACGCCGGTTACGGCATGTCTTTGCCCTGCCATGAGATGACCGTGGAGCAGATGCGGGAGATGTTCGAAGTCAACTTCCTCCCCTGCGTGGATCTGCTGAACGAGGCTGCACGCCGCCTCCTCGCCGGGAAACGCCGCGGACACCTGCTCATGTGCTCCAGTTGCCTGAGCAAGTTCTCCATTCCCAGACACGGCGCCTACGCGGCCACGAAGGCGGCGCAGAATCGAATCTGCACCGCGATGCGGATGGAGTTGAAACGCTACGGCATCTACGTCTCCTCCGTCCATCCCATCACCACCACCACCGAGTTCTTCGAAGTCTCTGCCCGGCTCAGCGGCAAGGGAAACGAGAAGCACGCGAACATTCCCCGACATTCGCCGCGGTTGTTTGTGCAGCCCCCGGAACGGGTGGCCCGGGCGATAGTCAGGTGCCTGCGCAAACCCTGCCCGGAAGTCTGGACCAGCCTCATTGTGCGCTTCGCCAGCGGCATCTTCACCGTCTTCCCCCGCTTCGGGGACCGGGCCATCCTCGCCCAGGCGAAACGAGACTAGAGCCCGCCGGACGGGACGCCCCGAGTCGCTATCATGGCCCGGACATGGCCAAGAGCTCGTCCAGCCCGACCGAACTGACCGCCTCAATGCGGATCGTGGTCCTGCGCGGCAAGAGCCAATACCTCCTCACCGAGCGGACGCGCCAACTGGCCGACGCCCTGCGGGCCGAGTTCGGCGAGATAGATCGGTTCGACTTCGAAGGCGAAACCGCCACACCCGCTGATGTCCTCGATGAGCTCCGCAGCTATGGCTTGATGCACGAGCACAAGCTGGTGGTGCTGGATGATGCGGACAAGTTCCTGGCCCGGGAAGGCCATCGCCTGCCGATGGAGCGCTACGCCGCCCAGCCGGTCACCGAAGCCACGCTGCTCATGCGGGCCGAGGCTTGGCGGCCGGGGAAGATCGACAAGCTCATCGCAAAGGTCGGCGCGATCATCACCTGTGATGAGCCCGGGCACGGTCAGGCGGTGAAATGGTGCATTGCTCGGTGCGAAAAGCGCTACGACTGCGGCATTGACCGTCCCGCCGCCGAACTGCTGGTGGCCCAGATCGGGCCGGAGCTGGGGCGGTTGGACGTGGAGCTGACCAAGCTCGCCTCCTTCGTCGGGGCTGGCGAGAGCATCGACCGCGACGCGGTGGCGGAAATGGTGGGGCTGAGCCGGGAGGAGCAGGCGTGGGCGATACAGGCAGCCCTCGCCTCCGGCGATCCTCATGACGCCCTCAACAAGCTACGGGAGTTATTGGGCATATCCCGCCAGCCGGAGGAGCTCGTGGCGTGGGCGATCAGCGACCTGCTCAGAAAGCTGCACGCGGCCTCCCAACTGCTAGGGCAGGGGATGTCGCCAGGGGCGGTGACCAAGCGGCTCAGGCTCTGGGGCGATGGCCAGAACCTCATTCTCAACGCCGCCCGCCGCTTGCCGCCCGAGAGGATCGCGCAGCTTTTGCGGACCTCGCTGGACTGGAGCATGAAAGGCAGAAGAGGCGTGGGCGAAGCACAGCGCACTCTTGAAGCCCTGACCGTACTTGTTGCCGATACCATAGGTTCGGCGTGAAACCGCCGGCCCTCAGGCAGGCGGGGAGATGAGCGGCTCAAGGCCAGGATGGCCGACCACTGCAGGAGGCAGACATGAGCACTCGCAAACGATCAACTTTCTTCTTGTGTTTGCTTTCGGCCGCCCTCTTGACCGGTGGTTGCGCCGCCGACGGTTCCAGGACGTCGCCGATCTCCGAAGCGCCCTCGCAGCCGCCTCGGTTGAACGACGAGCCGTCGCAACAGGCGCGGGATGCGGCCGAACAGGCCCGGCGCGATGTCGATGATTTCCTCGCCCTCCGCGAAGAAGCGCGACGGAACGCGGAAGACGGAACGGATGAGACCTCCCCGCCTCCCGACGGTTCGTCACGCACCGGGCCACCCCCGATTATCTGGAATCAACCCGGCGGCTCCGGCTCCGCCGGAGCCGACCCCGAAACATCGCGGCAATCAGAAGCGCCGTTCGTCATCTCTTCCGGCCTTTTTCGGGAGGAGCCCGAGCTGGAAGAGGTCACCGATCCCCCGCCGGCCGCCGGTGACCTCCAAGCCGACCCTCTCCAGCCCGATCGCGTCAATCAGCTTAGGGTGGAGTTGTCCGCGGAGCTGCGCCGCGCCGCCGCGGATAGTGACAAGCCCCTCAACTATCTGCTGGCGATCGCCGCCATGGCCATGGTCGCCCCGGACCGCACGCTGGATCCGGAGACGCTTTACGATCTCAGCGAGGAAGAGCGCGAGCTGTTCGCGCGGCTGCAGGATTTCTTCGCCGAGATGGGTCGCAACCTCACCGGCGACGAGAATGCCAAGGATGTCATCGCCGAGGCCGTCGCCGATCTTCGCGAGGCCCTCACCGGCGAGCTGAAGCTCCCCACCGCCGAGCTGTGCTACAGCGTCACCGGCTTCGGAATCTACAAGACCTTCAACAAGTATGCCTTCCTCGCCCACAAGGGCCAGCAGGTCATCGTCTATCTGGAGATCGACGATTTCACCAGCGAGCTCAATCGGCAAGGGCAGTGGGTGACGGAGCTTTCACAGCTGCTGACCATCTATGGCGATGACGGCCTGGCGGTGTGGGGAGGACGGGATTGGGCCACCGTCGAGGACGCGGCCAACAAGCGCCGCCGGGATTTCTTCACCGTCCAGACCATCACCCTGCCCGATGCCCTCAGCGTGGGCAAATACACCCTCAAGATCCGGGCTCGGGACGATAAGACCGGGGCCGAGGCCGAACGAACCATCCCCTTCGAGATGGTCGCCGATCCCAAGCTCGCCGCCAAGCTGCCGGGCAACTGAACCTGAATCGCGGCCACCGATCTTCCCATCACCCGTGACGGAGCCGCCCCGATCCCGTACCGTGTAACCATGGACGTCTGGATCAACGGCCATTTCGTCAACCGCGATGATGCCGCCGTCTC
>CP070772.1:1892911-1917333 GCA_020345805.1 Phycisphaerales bacterium
GGCACGCCGGTGGTGGCCGGGGCCGGCGATCAGGCCGCGGAGGCAGTGGGATGCGGGATCGTCGATGACGGTGCGGTGTCGGTCACCATCGGCACGTCCGGCGTGATGTTCGCCGCCACCGAGAAGCTGCATCATGATGCCGCCGGCAAGCTTCACGCTTACTGTCACGCGGTGCCCGGGATGTGGCACGTGATGGGCGTAATGCTCTCGGCGGGCGGGAGCCTGCAATGGTATCGAAACACGCTCTGCGAGCAGGAGCGTGCGCAGGCTGCCGAAGCGGGAGTTGATCCGTACGAGTTGTTGACCCGTGACGCCGACGGGGTCGAGCCCGGTTGCGAAGGGCTGATCTTTCTGCCGTACCTGACCGGAGAGCGCACGCCGCATCCGGATCCGTATGCCCGGGGCGTGTTCTTCGGCCTTACTCTGCGCCACGGCAAAGCGCACCTGACTCGCGCGGTGCTCGAGGGCGTCAGCTTCGGCCTGTGCGATTCACTTGATCTGCTGCGGGAGCTGGGAGTCTGCATCTCCACGGTTCGCGCTTCCGGGGGCGGGGCGAGAAGCGAACTGTGGCGGCAGATCCTCGCCGATGTGTTCGACAGCGAGATTGCCACCGTCAACGTCACGCAGGGTGCCGCGTACGGGGCGGCACTCCTTGCGGCAGTCGGCGTGGAGGTCTTCGAGAGCGTTCCGGACGCTTGTCGGCGAGCGGTCCGCGAAACCTCAACCACCCCGCCGGGACCGGCGGTTGCAACCTATCGGGATTATCACCGACACTACCGCGAACTGTATCCGGCTCTCGCCCCATCGTTCCGCGCGGTCGGCCAGACCGTGGCCCGTCATCACCGGCCGGAGAGCCGGTAAGGGAGAATCAACGCATGAGCGATCAAGTCGATCGTCGCACGGCAATGAAGCTCGGCGGGGTTCTGGCGGCCGGCGCCGTGATGCCCCGAGCTTTGTCCCACGCACTGGAGGCAGGCGCTATGTCCCCGTTGTTCCGAATCTCGCTCGCCCAGTGGTCGCTTCACCGCACGCTTTATGCGGGCAGGATGGACAATCTCGATTTCGCTCGAACGGCGCGCGAGGAGTACGGAATCGAGGCGGTCGAGTACGTCAATTCCTTCTTCAAGGACAAGGCCGAGAATGACGAATACATCGCGGACCTGAAGAAGCGGGCCGCCGATGCCGGCGTTCGCAGCCTGCTCATCATGGTCGACGGCGAGGGACGGTTGGGCGATCCCGACCAGGCGGCCCGTGACACGGCGATTCAGAATCATCACAAATGGGTGCGGGCGGCCCGAGCGCTGGGATGTCATTCGATCCGCGTCAACGCCGCCAGCGACGGTACATATGAGGAGCAGCTCGACCTTGCCGCCGACGGTCTGAGGCGCCTGACGGAATTCGGAGCCGAGCACGATCTCAACGTGATCGTGGAAAACCACGGCGGCCTGTCGTCAAACGGGGCCTGGGTGGCCGCACTGATGCACAAGGTCGACCATCCGCGTTGCGGTACGCTGCCCGATTTCGGCAACTTCCACCTGGGCGGCTACAAGACCTACGACCGCTATCAGGGCGTGACGGAGATGATGCCGTTCGCCAAGGCGGTCAGCGCCAAGTCGCACGAGTTCGATGAGGAAGGCAACGAAACGCGCACCGATTACCTGAAGATGATGCGCATCGTGCTCGATGCCGGCTATCGGGGATATGTGGGAATCGAATACGAAGGGAGCGGTGTGAGCGAGCCGGAAGGCATCCGCTGCACGAAGGAACTGCTGGAGCGCGTGCGAGAGGAATTGGCGGAGCACGCCGACGATGGTTAGCTGAGGACGGATCAGGACTGCGGGGAGTGGGGGCGGCAGAATACGCCCCGAGGCAGCCACAAATCGATCATCACCGCGACCAGGGCCAGACTGGCCAGTCCCCCGTATACGCCTCCGCCCACGAGAATGAGCCAGATAAACGGCTCCCACAAGCGGGCCAGCCACTGCGCGCCAAGATCGGCGAGCAGCCCGGCGCCGATCAGGAAGATGCTTCCGTGCACGAGGATGCGCGGGAATGATGTCGCCAGCAGCAGTCCGCAGATAACTACCGTCAGCACGCCCATGGTCAGGGCGTGCGTGTGCGTTGATGTCGTGAGGATTTCCACGGAGGTCGGGTTTATCTCGCGGGAGAACGAGATGCTCCTGACATCGTCCCAGTAATCAAGGGGAATTCGTTCGCCCACGCCCTCGCCCAGCGTCGCCTGGCGCGAATGACAGTTGAGGCAGTTGATCGCGAGGATCTCCGCGGGGGCGGCATCGCCCAGATCCAGATTGTCGTAATCCTCGCTTATCCGATCGCTGTTCAGCCACCGCAGAAGCGTCTGGCGATCTTCAGGATGCAGCGGGTTCGCACCTTCCATGTCCAGTTCCTCGGGATGGTTCATCTCCAGCGCGGTGACCATCGGGGCGATCACCCTCACGCCGTGATAAGCGCCGCGGAGATCGGTCAGGGACAGACCCGGCTGCTCATCGCGCTTGGAATGATGATCGACCATATGAAGAAAAGAGCTGGCATACCCGCCCAGAATGGTGATCAGCAGGCAGGTCAGGCCGAATCGCACCGCGGGGCAGAAGTTGCGCAGTCTTATCTGTTCGTGGTCCACGACTCAGGTTCCTTTGAACATGTCTTCGTCCGCGGTGACGGTCTGGCCGGTCACGATCGCCTGGTTGGCCAGGATCCCGATGACCGTCGCCCGAAGCCCCTGCTCCACGGAGCAAACCACGGGCTGCTGATCGATGATCGAGGTCAGAAAGTCAGCGATGGAATAGTACAGCGGCGGGTTGGGCAGGCCTACGCCTTCCTTGAGCCTGCCCTGGGCCGCAAGCTTCGTGGCGTCGGCGATCAGCGTGATCCCTTCATCGTTGTGGAACTGCTGGCGGTTGGCATAAACCTCCCATCCCTGCGTGGGGGCATCGGCTTCCTTGAACATCCAGCCGTGTGTCCAGGCCAGCTTGATTGCGGAATTGGTTCCGTAGAACACCTCGTGCCGGCCCTCGAAGGAGTTGCCCAGCGTGGCGTTGTATTGGAAGTGGACCCCGTCGTTGTAGGCGATATCGCAATGAACGGTGTCGGCGATCTCCCGCCCGTCATCGAACAGGCGAATGGACCCTGAGCCCCGGAAAGTGGTCGGAAGCTGGCCGAGATACCAGTTGGCGACGTCAAACTGGTGGGTGCCGAACTCGCCGGCCAGGCCCAGGGAAAGCGCCGGATCCAACCGCCAGTTCAGCATCTTCTCGCGGGCGGGATCGGAAGAGGGAGTGCGCCAGCTCTGCTTCTTGTGATATTGCGCGCTGAGCGAGACCAGATGACGAACGGCATCGGAGCGATAGAAAGTTCTTGCCAGCTTGTAGATGGGATTGGACCGGCCCTGAAGACCTGCCTGGACGATTCCCACGGCGCTGCGGGCCGCGCTCGCGATCGCCCGGCAGTCTTCGATCGTCGAGGCGAGCGGCGCTTCGCAGTAGACGTTGCAGCCGGCTTGAATGGCGTCGACCGCCACATCGCGATGAAGGTGAGTGGGGGTGGCGATGAATACCGTCCGGATGTCCTTGCGTTTGTCCAGCATCGCCCGATGATCGGGGAAGACTTCGGCCCCGCCGGCCCGGCGTTGACCGGACAGCCGGCGGCGCTCGTCGATGTCGCAGATCGCGGCAACCTGCACCGCGTCCATCTTCTGAAGCTCGCCGAGAATGGCCCGCCCCTGACGCCCCACGCCGATCACTGCCACCGGCAAGGCGCTGCCTTCGCTTTGAGGCGCGGCGGTGGCGAACTCCGGCATGAGCGTCAACGCCGCAACGCCCGCTCCCGTCTGCATCATGAACGATCTGCGATCACATTCTGTCATGGTGTTGTCTCTGTTGCCTCTTCAAGACAATCCGGGATGGAGAAGATTCCACATTCAGGTCCTTCGACTTTCCAGCGGGGGTCGGCGCGCTCATCGCCGGCGATCAGGGTTGTCAGCCCGGCCTCAAGCCCGGGCGGGCGATGCCCCAGGACCAGCAGTGCGGTGGACCAGGCGTCGGCCTGCCGTGCCGTCGGTCCCACCACGGCCGCCAGTTGTGTGCCCCTGGCCGGTGATCCGCGGTTTGGGTCAATGATATGGCCCAGACGCTCCCCGTCCATGTGGATCGTTCGGCCGTGGGGGGCGGAGACGGAGAGAGCAGCATCGCGGAGAGTCACGACCGGGGACGGCCCCTCCTGTTTCAACGCGACCCGCCAGCCGTCTTCGTCCGGAGGTGAGCCGAGAGCGACGACGGTGCTGGTCCCACCGTGCAGGAGCCCGCATTCCACGCCGTTCTCCCGCAGCACGGCCGCCGCGGCGTCGAGAGCGTGGCCCTTGCCCAATCCGCCCAGGTCAATGGCCATTCCGGGTTTCAGGAAGCGGATCGTCCGGCGATCCACATCGAGCTGAATGAACTCCGACCCAACCGGAGCGGCGGTGGGGGTATCTTCCCCGGTGGATGAGGGGGAATCGGCTGCGCCGGTGATCTTGTGAAAACCCCAGGCGCGCATGATCGGCGCGACGGTGATATCGAACGCTCCCTGAGAGGCGGCGTGGACCTCGATACACTCCACCAGCAGCTCGAAGGTGTCATCATCGAGCTTTACGGGTCGGTCGGCGGCGTGCCGGTTCAGGTATGACAGCAAGCTGCCGGGCTCGAACAAGCTGAGTCGGCGGTGCCAGTCCTCGATCTCCTCGATCGCCGCCTCGCCCACGGTGCGCAAACGGGGCGGGTCGTCCCCGGTGAGGACGACCTCGAACCGTGTGCCCATGGCCTCAGTGGCGAGACGTACGTTCATGCGGCCTCAGATATGGCTGGTCGTAAGCGTGGCCGGGTCGAACTCGAAAGCCCCGCCTTCCCAGAGCGATCGGGTGGCCAGATGGACGGTGACCATCATTTTGCTCGCCAGGTCGATGCCGCTGACGGCCGGCTTGCGGCTGCGGATGCAGCTCAGCCAGTTCAGCCGGAGCTGGTCCTGGGGATCGCCGATGTCCGGGCACTGAATGGTGCGGGGGTCGATGTCCTCGGCAAAGGTCGCCTCCGGGCGCAGCTCGACGTGCCGGCTGCTCAGATAGAGGTTCGCTTCGCGGCCACGGATCATCGGCTCCGGTGCGGTGGAGTTGCAGGTGGAGCCGGCGATCACCATCGTGTGCTCGCCCTCGAACTCGATATTGATGTTGACCTGGTCGTGGTTCTCCATGGCCTTGTCGACGTAGTGGCCGCCGGAGGCGACGACGCGGGTGGGCCAGCCCATGTCCAGGGCCATCATCAGCGGGGTCATCTGGTGGACGAGCAGGTCGCCGATGATGCCGGTGGACCATTTTCGATACCTGCGCCAGCGGGCATAGACCTCCGGATCCCACCGTGCCGTGCCGACCGGTCCGCACCAGGCTTCCCAATCGAGGTTGACTCCGGGCTTCCAGGCCGGATCTACGAAGTAGTACAGCCATTCGCCGTGCAGCGAGTTGCGGCAGTAGCCGGTCTGGCTGCTGACGGGCTTGCCAATGCCGCCTTCGGCGATGAGCTTCTTCGCCTCGTGATACTTGGGGTACATCATGTACTGTGTACCCACCTGGAAGATCGTCTGCGGGTTGGCCAGCACGACCTCGCGCAGGTGGAGCGCATCATCGAGGCGGAGGGTCATGGGCTTTTCGACATAGACATCCTTCCCGGCGGCGATCGCATCGCGGGCCATGGTTCCGTGCCAGTGCTCCGGGGCGGCGATGAGTACGCCGTGGATGTCGTCGCGGGCAAGCAGATCGTGGTAGTTGCGATAGGTATCGACGGTATTGCCCTGCCTGTCCTCGCAGGCCTGCTTGTTGCTCTTCGCGGGCGGGCGCCCCTCTTCCTCGTGACGGGCCTTGATGGTCGGGGATACCTGGTCGAGCTTGTAATCGTTGACGTCGCTGAGGGCGACGATCTGGACCTTCTCCTTGCCCTGCTCGGCGATTGACATGAACGCCTGAGCATGGGCCGAGCCCATGCCGCCGACGCCGATGATCCCCATGCGGATCGTCTCGCCGTCGCCCAGCGAAGGTCGCGGCCCGGCCTTGGGAATGTCCTTCTTCTTCGTGTCCGCCCGGCCGGCGGCGCCGGTCGTCAACAGGGCGGCGGTGCCCAGCGCGGCGGTCTTGGCCAGGAATGAGCGTCGGGTCTGGCCTTCTCGCGGGGTTTCTGTCGTGTGATCGTTCATTTTCTTGCCTCAAAGGATGGAGGGGACGGGGCACAAAGGGCCGGGACCGCGATGGGGAGTGCCCCCGCGGTCGCCGGCGGCCCGGAATCGCGGCAGTATAGCAGCCGCGCCGAAGCACTGCCGGGCGTGCCGAAGCCACTCCCGGCAGATGCTCCGCGGGATCGGGCCCGTCGAGGTTCAGCTGCCTCGCGCTCATTCTCCGGCAGCCGGGCGGTATCCTCACCGTCCGGGCAGGACTTGGTATAAATACCGGATCAACCAGTTCGGGACGCAAGAAAGGGAGCGGTAACCAATGACCAGCCTCGAGAACCCCGGCCCCAGGGCCTTCGTGGGAACACGCCTTTCCGTGATGATGTTCCTCCAGTTCTTCATCTGGGGGGCGTGGTACGTGACCGTGGGCAACTACATGAAGGCCCACGGCATGTTTGACGAGGTGAAGTGGGCCTACACGGTCGGGCCCATCGCCGCGATCATCTCGCCCTTCTTCCTGGGCATGATCGCCGACCGCTTCTTCGCCACCGAGCGGGTCCTCGGGGTGATGCACATTCTGGGTGGAGTGGCCATGTTTTGTGCGCCGCTGGCGGCAGGAGCCGGGCCCACCGTGTTCATCATCGTCCTGCTGCTGCACATGTTGTTCTATATGCCCACGCTTGGCCTGACCAATACTCTGGCGTTTCACCACATCACCAATCAGGAGAAGCAGTTTCCGATCATTCGCGTCTTCGGGACGATTGGCTGGATCGTCGCCAACTGGGTGGTGAGCAAGGGATTTCACGCGGACTTCGAGGCGACGCAGTTCTATGTGACCGGCGTGGCGTGCCTGCTGCTGGGGGTGTTCAGCTTCACATTGCCCCACACCCCGCCACCCGCGGCGGGACAGAAGGTGCGAATCAGCGAAATCCTCGGCCTGGATGCACTGAGGCGGCTGTCGAGCTTCTCATTCCTCGTCTTCCTCATCAGCTCGTTCCTGATCTGCATCCCGCTCGCTGCGTACTACGCCTACGCGCCGGTTTATGCCGGCAAAGTGGGTTTCGAAGATCCGGCGTTCAACATGTCATTCGGGCAGATCGCAGAGATCTTCTTCATGGTGGCCATGCCGTGGTTCTTCGCCTGGCTGGGCGTGAAGTGGATGCTGTTGGTTGGGATGCTGGCGTGGGTGGCTCGCTACGGGCTGTTCGCCGCAGCAGACTCCAACCATATTCTGTGGATGGTGTTCCTCGGGATCCTTCTGCACGGGATCTGTTACGACTTCTTCTTCGTGACGGGCTTCATCTACACCGACAAGAAGTGCACCAAAGAGATCCGGGGACAGGCTCAAGGCCTGCTGGTTCTCGTGACACAAGGGCTCGGTCTGGGGCTGGGTGCGCAGATCATGGGCCGCATCATGGCCGCCTACACCCCGCCTGATGCCAAGGCCCTTCAGGCTCAGGCCGCGGAACTGTCGAAACAGGCCTTTGAGACCACCGGTGAGGCCGCGAAGACACTATCAGATCAGGCCGCGGAACTAGGCGCGCAGGCTACGGCGATGATCGATTGGCAGACCGCCTGGCTCATCCCCTGCATCGCGGCGGCCGTGATCATGGCGCTGTTCTTCATCCTGTTCAAGAACGACAGCGGGGCCGGGGAGGAAGCGCCCCCGGTCGAAGGCTGATCCCGGCGGATGCCGGATTGTCAGGTCGACTTTGTGCCGGATTGCGCGGGTCGGGGGGACGGCGCGGCTGGGAGGCGATCGGTGCCGGTGCGGGCAAGAAAGATCGTTTCCGGAGCCAAGATTGTTTGTCCCCCGCGATCCTTCGTGTAATCTATTTAGTGGCATAAATGCCATTCGAAAAATGGTAAACGTGGTAAGGGAGGAAGAGGAGATGGGATCAACAAGCCCACTTTCGAGGCGGTACGCGCTTCTGCTGACGCCGGCCTTTCTACTGCTGGCAGGTGGTTCGGCCTTTGGTCAGCTCAATCTCGGGCCGGAGGAACTGGTCCAGGCCGGCGGGGTCGACATCCTGGTGCCCGGATACTCCGTGCCGTCTTTCACCCGCTGGGACGGGGACGGCCTGGCGGACTTGATTGTCGGTGAAGGCAGCGGGGTGGATACCCCAAAGGTGCGCGTCTATCTCAACGTCGGTACTCCCTCCGACCCGCAGTTCTCGGACTTCTTTTATGCCCAGTCGGAAGGGGCGGATCTGACCGAGGAGGGCGACGGCTGCATGGGGTTGTTCCCCCGCACCGTCTACTGGGATGGTGATGATGCCAAAGACCTCCTGGTGGGCGTGTCGGACGGCACCATCAAGATCTACCTGAACGTCGGGACCGACGATGATCCGACGTTCGACGCCGGAACATTCCTGCAGGTCGGCGAACCCGATCTCAAGGTGGACATCGACGTGGGCAAGCGCCCCACTCCCTCCATGGTGGATTGGAACAACGACGGCCGCAAAGACCTGGTGACCGGCGCTCTGGACGGGTTGATACGCATCTTCATCAATGAGGGCACGGACACGGAGCCGGATTTCATTACCGAAACGATCCTTCAAACCGGCCGGGAGGATCTGGTCGTGCCGGAGTATCGGTCCAGTCCGGTGATCATGGATCTGGATGATGACGGGAAGAAGGACCTGCTGACCGGCAACACGGCAGGACAGATCCTCTTCTATTCCAACATCGGCACCGATGCGAGCCCCGCGTTCGCCGACTACGAGTGCGTCGAGTCGGACGGGGTGGCGATCGACCTGGACGGTCTGCCCCGCTCCCGGCCGTTCGTGGCGGACTGGACCGGCGACGGCAGACTGGATCTGCTGGTGGGCGCCGGCACGGGCAATGTGCATCTGTATCAGGGCGTGCCCCTCTACGCCGACGTCAACGACGACGGCGTGGTCGACATCGACGATCTCTTCGCCGTGCTCGCCCAGTGGGGGGACTGCGACGATCCGGAGGACTGCCCGGCGGACATCAACGGCGACGGGACGGTCGATATCGACGACATCTTCGAGGTGCTGGCCAACTGGACCTGAGGCGAACCTCGGTGGAATCGCCCAAGTTTTTCTTGCGGGGGCAGAGTCATCCACCTTAAACTGGGCGGCTCGGAGGGCGGTGATATGCTCGACCATGTCTTGACCGCGCTGGTCGCCTGCGTGCCGGCGGTGTGGTTCTCGCCCTTGCAGGAGATTCCCCTGGAGCCGGGCTGGCCCGTGGCCACGGACTTCTCCGTCTCGCCCTCCGGCACCGCGGCCCAGATGGATGACGATCCGGAACTCGAAGTCGTCATCGCCTCCCAGGATGAGCACGTTTACGTCTTCAACCACGACGGCACGATCGTGTCCGGCTGGCCTCAGTACATCGGCGAGACGCAATGGCCCGATCAATGGGCGAACACCAACTCCACTCCCGCGGTGGCGGACATCGACGACGACGGCGAGGACGAGATAATCGTGGGCAGCCTGTCGGCGGAGCTGTACGTTTTCAATCGCGACGGTTCGTATGTGCCGGGCTTTCCCTACGCCACCAGCTTCATGGTCTATTCGACTCCCGCCCTGGGCGACATCGACGGTGATGACGAACTCGAAATCATCTTCGGCGACAACCACGGTTATGTGTATGCCCTGAATCCCGACGCAACCGACTGTGCCGGTTTTCCCTACCCGACCGGTTACACCGTTCACGCCTCGCCGGCGCTGGGGGACCTGGACGGTGACGGCTATCCTGAGATCGTGATCGGTTCGGAGCACGACGATCCCGATTTCTTCGCGCTCGACGGGGACGGCAGCGACCTGCCCGGCTTCCCCCTGAATCTCGATCCCAACGTGGGCATCATCAGCAGCCCGTCGCTGGGGGATTTGGATCTGGACGGCTCGTTGGACATCGTGGTGGGATGCCGCAACGGGCTGATCGTCGCCCTGAACTCCGCCGGCGAGTTCCTGCCCGGCTGGCCGCTTGACGCCGGCTATTCCTGCCAGAGCTCGCCGACCCTGGTGAACCTCGACGACGATCCGGAGCTGGAGATGGTCGTGGGCATGAACGATTCGAAAGTCGTCGCCTACAACCATGACGGGACGGCTCTGCCCGGCTGGCCGGTGGGCACGTCATACACCGTAATCTCCTCGCCGAGCGTGGCCGACGTTGACGCGGACGGCCGGGTGGAAATCATCGTCGGCGAGAACACGGGAAAGGTCTACGGCTTCGAGACCGATGGCACGCCCGTTGCCGGCTTCCCGCTGTTGGACGCAACTTACACGGTCTATTCCTCGCCGCTGCTGGCGGATCTTGACCTGGACGGCCATCTTGAGCTTCTCGTCGGCTGCAACGACACCTATGTCTACTGCTGGGATCTTGGGCCGGACACGCACGATCCCGAGCTTGCCCCCTGGCCGCAGTTCCGGCGCGATGAAGTGAACAATGCGCGTCTGGACCGGCCCGCCTACGCGCAGATCAGCGATGCTCCGTCCGGTGTCTGCCCGAACTACGCCGGGCCGCTCGATCTGTCGGTCACGAGCATTGTTGCCGGCTCCGTGCAGTTCGAATTGTGGTGGCGAGTGTTCGGCGAGGATGGGCTGATTCACGACTGGCCGGTGCCGGCGATGCAGGTCATCACGCTGGACGGCTTCGAGACACAGCATCCGCCGGCGGCGCTTTCCGTGCCCGGCGATGCCGTTCCGGGCGAGTATCTCTGTCAGGCTTATCTGGGGTCACAGGGCGAATCTTCCTTTGACACCGTGTCGTTTGACTTCACGGTCAATGCCCCCGTCTACGCCGACGTCAACGGTGATTGCGTGGTGGATATCGACGACGTGTTTGCGGTCCTCGCGGCCTGGGGGCCGTGCGAGAACCCGGATGACTGCCCGGCGGACGTCGACGGTACGGGAACAGTGGACATCGACGACATTTTCGAAGTGTTGGCCAACTGGAGCTGACGAAGCGGCAACGCCGCTTGAGGTGAATCTGCGAGGGACATCATGAGACGAGCCGTTTACGCGATGCTGTGGTCGGGGTTGCTGGGGCCGGTTTCTACGGCGCTGGCGACGGATGTGTCGGGCGATCAGTGGGGGGTGTGGACGCTGGGCGGCAGCCCGTATTACCTGGTGGGTGATGTGCGCGTTCCTCCGGGCGAAATGCTGACCATCGAGCCGGGCGTCGAGGTCATCGCACAGGGTCATTACAAGATAAGCGTGGAGGCATCGACGCTCATCGCCCGCGGAGCCCCCGATTTGCCGATCCTCATGACCGCGACCGACACCAACGCCGGCTGGCGCGGCCTGCGGCTGGAAAGCGCCGAAGACGCCTCGGACATCAGCTTCTGCGTGATCGAGTACGCCAAAGGGACGGGCGATTATCCGGAAGTGCGCGGCGGCGGGATCATGGCCAAGAACTGTTCGCCCACCATCTCCCATTGCACCATCCGGTACTGCTATTCACACAACACCAATTACAACGGTTGCGGGGCCGCGATCTGCACCGAATCGTCATCCGCCGAGATCTTCAACAACATTCTGCACGACAATATCGCCGACAGCGGGGGGGCGATCGCCACCATGGAGTACGGCTCGCCGGTAATCCGCGGCAATCACATCCTCGACAACACGGGCTACTATGCGGGCGGCGGGATGTATCTGGGGGCGAGGAGCTCTCCGCTCATCGAAGGCAACATCATCATGCGCAACTATGCCAGCGGCTGGGGTGGCGGCGGCATCAACTCCTGGACTTCCTACATCTTCTACAACACCTACCCCACCATCCGCAACAACCTGATTGCACATAACAGCGCTTACGACGGCGGGGGCATCTATTGTCGCTACGACCGGGCTCTGCTTACCAACAACACGCTTGCCTACAACTCCGCCAATGCCGGCGGCGGGATATACGCGCTCAATTATCCGGCCCAGGCCCCTCAGGTGACCAACTGTGTTCTCTGGGAGAACATCGCCACGGCCGGTCCGCAGATCTACCTGTATCCCGATACCGGTTCGGCGATCTCCGTTACTTACAGCGACGTGCAGGGCGGCTGGACCGGCTCGGGCAACATCGACACCGATCCGCTCTTTGTCGATCCGGACGGGGAAGATGACGTCCTGGGCACGGACGACGACAACTTCCGCCTGGACGCCGGCTCGCCCTGCATCGACGCCGGCAGCAATTACGCGCTGCCGCCGGAGGTGGTGGAGGATCTGGATGGTAATCCCAGATTCGTCGATGACCCGGACACCGTGGACACGGGAATCGGCGATCCGCCCATCGTGGATATGGGGCCGTACGAATACCAGCCGAGGAATCCGGCCGACGTGAACGGCGACGGGGTGGTGGACATTGATGATGTGTTTGCCGTACTCGCGGCCTGGGGGCCGTGCGACGATCCGGATGACTGCCCCGCCGATGTCAACGGCGACGGGACAGTTGACATTGATGATCTGTTCGAGGTGTTGGCCAACTGGAGTTAGGGCCAGACCGCGTGCAAATCAGAAGGAAACGCATTCCGAGGCAGGAGTAAGGACAGATGTCGACTATCAAATGCAGCGTGTCGGTCGCCTTGTGCAGCTTGGGATTCGCGTTCCTTTTGCTCCCGCAGGGTCAGGCGTGCGGTCAGCTCAATCTGGGACCTGAAGAGATCGTGCAGGCCGACGGTGTGGACATCACCGTGGTCGGCTTTTCTGTCCCGTGCTTCGCTTACTGGGACGGGGATGATCTGAAGGATCTGATCGTGGGCGAAGGCATCGGTCTGGAGGATGGGAAAGTCCGCGTGTATCTTAATGACGGGACCGTCGATGCCCCGCACTTCACCGATTTCTTCTTCGCGCAGGCGGACGGGGAGGACCTGGTCGAGCCGGGCTATGGATGTCAGGGCGTGTTTCCGCGGATCGTCTATTGGGACGCGGACGACCGCAAGGACCTGCTGCTGGGCTTGGCCGATGGGACGGTGAAGATCTTCATTAACATCGGGACGGAAGACGAACCCGCCTTCGACGCGGGCACGCTCCTGCAGGTGGGTCCGCCCGGCGAAAAGATTGACATCGATATCGCCAAGCGGGCCACCTCGATTGCCGTGGACTGGAACAGCGACGGGCGGAAGGACCTGGCCGTGGGTTCCATCGACGGCAAGATCCACATCTTCATCAACGAGGGCACCGACACCGAGCCCGATTTCCTCGAAGAGACGTTCGCCCAGGAGAACGATGAGGATCTTGTCGTTCCCACCGTTCGTTCCAGCCCCGTCGTGATGGACCTGAACGGCGACGGCCGGAAGGACCTCCTCTCCGGCAATACCGAAGGCCAGATTCTCTTCTACCCCAACGTCGGCACCGACGAGGCGCCGCTGTTTTCCGGCTTCGAGTATGTCGAATCGGACGGGGTGATCATCGACCTTGAGGATACTCCGCGATCGCGCCCGTTTGTGACCGACTGGACCGGCGACGGGCGGCTGGATCTGCTCATCGGCGCCGCTACGGGGAACGTCCATCTCTATCAGGGTGTTCCGCTCTACGGCGATGTTAATGACGATGGTGTGGTGGACATCGACGACATCTTCGCCATTCTCGCCGCCTGGGGCCCGTGCGACGACCCGGAGGACTGCCCAGAGGACATCAATGGCGACGGCATGGTCGACATCGATGATCTGTTCGAGGTACTGGCCAACTGGAGCTAGTTCGGGGTATCCGCTTTCCGCCGTGCTCTCGGTGCGCGGCGAAGGCGCCTGCGGGAAGTCTGCAGGTACCGCCCACTTCATCGTTGCATAGGTCGCTTGCCCACAGTAGGTTGGGTGTCAAGCTTCGCGGCGCCCGCACGAGGCGGGCGACCGGTGCGAGGAGGAAGATGGCGGTTGTCCAGGATGGATCCTGCCAGGAACCGCATCCGTACAGAGAACAAACAAAGTCAAGAAAGAGGTGCCATGAGACACTTGTTGACATTCTTCGGGTCCGCTGTGCTTGCCAGCGGGGCGGTGCAATCCGCCGCCGCCGGCACGATTGACGGGGGTCTTTCGCAGATCCTCGCCGATCAGCGAGAAGATCAGGTTGCATCGATTCTCGTCTATCTCACCGACCAGGCCGACGTGGAAGCGATCACGCTCCAGATGGATGCGATCCGCGCCGATCGGCAGCTTCGCCACTCGACCGTGGTGAACGCCCTGCACGCCACCGCGGCGGAGAGTCAGGCCGGCCTGCTGGATTACCTTGACCAGTTGGCTGCCGACGGCCTGGTGGTCGACTACGAATCGTTCTGGGTGGCCAATCTGGTCCGGGTGGACGCGATGCCGTCGGCCGTCGAGCTGATCGCCGCCCGCGACGACGTGGCGACCGTCTATTTCAACTACGGGATCGAATCGATCAAGCCCGTGGAGACGAAGACCGGCAAGTCCGACCCGGGCGCTGCCGGAGGTCGTGCGGTCGAGGTGGGGGTCGAGGCGGTGCGGGCTCCGGAGGTCTGGGCCATAGGCTTCACCGGCGAGGGCGTGCTGGTTTCGACGCTCGATACCGGCGTGGACGGTAACCATCCAGCCCTCGCGAGCCGGTGGCGCGGCGTGGCCGATCCGCGATATGCCGACAACCCCGAGTGGGCGTTCTTTGATCCGGTCACCAACCAGACTTTCCCGTTCGACAGCGGTTCGCACGGCACCCACACCATGGGCAGCGTCTGCGGCGGCCTGCCCGGCGACGAGATCGGCGTGGCCCCGGGCGCGCAGTGGATTCATTGCGCGGTGATCGATCGGGTGAGCATTCCCCAGACCGTCGCCGATGCGATCCTCTCCTTCCAGTGGCTGCTCGATCCCAACGAGGACCCAAACACCGTCTGGGACGTTCCGCAGGTGTGCTCCAACTCCTGGGGCCTGACCACCGGCCACGGCTATCCGCCCTGCGATGAGACGTTCTGGGTCTATCTGGACAACTGCGAGGCGGCGGGGATCGTGATGCTGTTCTCCGCGGGCAACGAGGGCACCAGCGGCCTGCGGCGACCGGCCGACCGCGCCACGGATGACTACCGCACCTGCGCGGTGGCGGCGGTGGATGCCAACAACCCCTCCTGGCCGATCGCGGGTTTCTCCTCGCGCGGGCCGACCTACTGCACTCCCGACAACACGGCCGCGATCAAGCCGGACATCGCCGCCCCGGGCGTGGACGTGCGCTCTTCGGTTCCCGGAGGAGGCTATTCCTACTACAGCGGCACCTCGATGGCCTCGCCGCACGTCAACGGCGTGGTCGCCCTGATGTACGAGGCATGCCCGGATCTGAGCGTGGAGGAAATCAAGGAGATCGTCTATCTGACCGCTTACGACCTGGGTGACCCCGGCGAGGACAACGCCTACGGCTGGGGCATGATCGACGCCTACGAAGCGGTCAACATGGCTCTGGACTGGTGCGGGCCCAGCCCGCCCCGGGCCTACGATGGTTACTACGAGACGCCCGTGGATGTCCCGGTGACCGCCGAGCTGGTCGCGACGGATTACGACGGCGGGCCGGAGCCCATCGTTTATAAGATCGTCTCGCTGCCTCCGACCGGCCACACGCTGACCGACGTCGGCAATGATCACGTGATAACCGCCGGCGAACTGCCCTACACCCTGATCGACAACGGCAACCAGGTGCTCTACACGCCTACGGGCGGCTACTACGGTTACGACAGCTTCGAGTTCGTCGCCAGCGACGGCGGGCAGCCTCCCGACGGCGGGGATTCGGAGATCGCCACCGTGACAGTTCTGGTTCTCTTCGACCCGCCGACGATCACCACCGAAGCGCTGCCGGAGGGTTATCTGAGCCACGACTACGGGCCGTACCCGCTGGCCGCGGATCAGGGCCAGCCGCCCCTTGAATGGTCGCTCATCACCGACGAGTACCTCGAAAGCGATCTGGGCGGGAGCGAATTTGAATTCGTCGGGGTCGCGAAGGGCTGGCACGCCGACGACCAGTCATGGAGCTACACGCTGCCGTTCGCCTTCCCGTTCTTCGACGAGTTGCACACCACGGTCTGGGTGTGCAGCAACGGCTTCCTGGATTTCGCAAGCTCCGATT
The DNA here is from genome assembly GCA_020345805.1 of Phycisphaerales bacterium. GTDB lineage: Bacteria > Planctomycetota > Phycisphaerae > Phycisphaerales > SM1A02. Next base: position 1,909,132 of record CP070772.1, read on the forward strand.
ACGACTGGTCCAACAGCGACTCGGAACTGATCGCAAACAAGCGCATCGCGCCGATGTGGGACGATCTCCGCACCGACTACGGCGGCGATATCTACATCGACGAGTCCGTCTCGGGCCAGGTCACCATCCGATGGGAGACCGAGACCTGGGCCAACGGCAATCCGTGCAACCACTCGGTGACGCTTTACGAGGAGGGCACGATCCGTTTCCACTACGGCACCGGCAACGACCCCGTGAGCCCCACCGTGGGGATCTCCCTGGGTGATGGCGCCCATTATCTTCTCAGTCAATACAACAACGTCGGGAATCTCGGGAACGCCGATTCGGTGGAACTGCTGATGCCCTTGCCCATGCCCGAAGGCCTGACCCTGAATCCGGACGGGACCGTGGAGGGAGTGCCCGCCGAGATGGGCACCTTCGAACCGCGCATCCTCGTGACCGATTCGCTGGACCGTAGTGATCTGAAGGTGTTCACGCTGGTGATAAACCCCGAGGAGATGCACGGCGACGTGGATCGCAGCGGGGTGGTCGATATCGACGACGTCTTTGCGGTGCTGGCCGCCTGGGGCCCCTGCGACGGATGCCTGGAGGACGTCAACGCCGACGGCATCGTGAACATCGACGATGTATTCGGGATCCTGGCAAGCTGGGACTGATATGCCGCCTGGATTACGATTAACATCTGATTGAACGCCGTCCCGGCAACACTTGTGTGAGAATGGGGCCGCCGAGCTTACAACCGGCGGCCCCATCGTCTTTCCCGGACCGCCCCCACGAACGCACACCCGATAAGTCGGCGACCCATGTAAGACAACCGCGCCAAACGGTACAGACGGACCAGGCGCAACAGCCAGTGCAGATACTCACGCGTGTCGTGGGCGGGAAACGTCGATGGCGTGGTTACCGGGCGCTGGCCGGATCGGGGCGGGCCGGCCGCTCATGATGGAAAAACGGTGAGGCGGAGGGGAAAAGGGCCGGGCAGGAGAAGGCACTTCTGTCGCGACCCGTCGAATCAGGCCAGCGGGAGTATGCGTCCCGCTGGCGGCCCTGATGCGACATGCTTCCCGCAAGCCTTGTCGGGCCTGCGGTCAGTCGGTTTGAATTCTTCTGTGGAGGATGTTCGAGAAGCTGCAATTCCCATCCGGGCGGACCTTGGCATGGGGGAGATGTCCGCTCGATTCAGGCACTCGGCTGTCGGCGGCATTGATTCCGGCAAGCGGAGCCGGCTGCGTCCGGCCCCTGAAATCCGCGCGGCGAGTCGATCTTCCCACGAGGGGAGCAGATATGAATGACCCAACTGCCGGAACACGAGCCATTGAATGCGGGGTGATTTCCGAGCGCGGCGAGGGTATATCCGCCGAGTCGGGACTTGACCTGCTTCGACGGATAATGCGAAGTCGGTGGAGGATCAGCGTCGTTGCGGCACTGCTGCTGGCAATCGTCGGCGGTTTCATCGTCTATCGGTGTGTGCCGCTGACCTATCAAAGCTCGGGCATGGTTTATGTGGAAGGCCAATTACCGGTTGTGCTCTTCGATTGCCCCGAGAATGAGGTCCCTCCGCTTTTTGACGCCTTTGTCTGGTCACAGGCATCACTCCTTCAGAGCAGGGAGGTGATCGATGTCGCGGTGAGCCGGCCGGAGATGTCCGAGGCCGGCTGGCCGGCGGGACCTGCGGGAGTCGCGGAACTCCAGGAATCGCTCCAGGTCAGGCGCGAGAAAGGCGAGCAGATGATTCATGTTGCCGTGCAACACGATGATCCGCGGCTTGCCCACACCGCCGTGAATGCAGTGCTGGCGTCCTTCGAGGAACTGAGCGGACGTCGCAACGGTCCCAGGCCCGAGGAAACCCTGCGGATCCTTACCCGGCGAGAGCAGGAACTGCTGCGTCTTCTGGCCCAGCTTCGGGCGGATATCCTGGAAGCCTCGGATCAGTACGGAAGTGACGCGATAGCGCGAATCCACGCCGAGAAAGTCGAGGAGCTGATCGCGCTGGACCGGAGATTGGCCGAGATCACGCTGATGCGGGATGAGACCGAGAACGGGGAGTACCTCGGGCTGTGGGGCCCGTCAGGCGCCGCCGGCCGGGCCGCAGGAGAAGACAGTCTGACCGATCTGAAGGATCGTGAACTGGCGCTGATGGCCGAGATCGAGAGCTTCAGTACGGCTTACGGTCCGAATCATCCCGTCATTCGAGAACTCGCCCGCAGGCTGGAGGCGATTCGCATCCGCGGGGAGTTGACATGCAACGCGATGCCGTACCGCGGGAAAGACCCGCGGTACGACCGGCCGGGACTTCCGCCGATCACCCGGGCGACGAGGCGGCGGCTCCGGCGCGACGCCGACTGGTATCAGGCGATGCGCGACCGAGTCCGCGAGGAGACGGCCGGGCTGGAACGACAGCGCCTCGTGGTGAACGTGCTCGACGAGCAGGCGGATAGGACCAGGCAGCGCCTGGTCGATACCCAGAGGCGGCTGGATGAGATCAGAGTTGAAAACAGTGTGGGCGACCGAAATCGCGTGAGCATCGTGGCGTTCGGCGATCTGCCGGCTGCGCCGGTGAGTGATCGGAGGCTGGGCTATGCGCTGACCGGCGGATTCCTGCTCGCGGCGGCGGCGTTCGGCCTCGCCGCCATGATCGGGCTCCTCAACCCTCGGGCGAGATTCCACGCGGATCTGGCGGCGATGGGACCAGGCCTGCCGGTGCTGGGCGTGCTTCCGGAACTCGGCGATGGAAATGAACTGCGCGACGAACCGGCGGCGCGCAGCGTGCATCAACTCCGTAATCTCATCGAGCTCAGCGAAGATGCCACCGGCGGCGCCGTTCATGCGATTTCGAGCAGTCTGCCCGGTGAAGGGAAGACGAGCGTCGCGCTCGCCATTGCCGCCTCCCTCGCCGCCGGAGGCCGAAAGACACTGATCATCGACGGCGATATCGCACGCGGCGGTATGACTCGCCGGCTTGGCCTTGACCATCGGCCCGGGCTGTGCGGGGCGATCGGCCCCCGTCGGGAAACGGGGAAGGCCCATCCGCTTCAACAGGGAAACCTGTGGATCATGCCCACCGGTTCTTCGGGCGGCCTGCGGCCCGAAGAAATTTCCCGCCGCGTCCTGATCCGGCTGCTCGATGAACTTCGCACAACGTACGACGCAGTGCTCATCGATACCGGCCCGGTCATGACCAGCGTCGAGGCGCCGCTCATCGCCGGGGTTTCGGACGATGTCCTGCTGGTGGTAGAGCGCAACCGAAAGCAGAGGACCATCCGATCGGCCCTGCACCGATTGAATCAGGCGGGTGCTCGCGTGTGCGGCATGGTTCTCAATCGAGCCGCGCAATCCGACATTGCCGGTGGCGAGCGTGAACTGTATGTGTGCGGGGGCGAGGCAGCGCAGCTGGTGCCGGGCGTTGCCGACGCGCTGCACGAACAGGTTGCGGGCGGGGCCTCGGTACTGCCGATTCGGCCGAAAGGATCCGACGCCTCCGGTCGGCCGTCCGAGCAGCGGCAGGCCGCGTGATGCAGGCGGATTCCGCGCACGACCAGCGCCCGGAGGCCTTGGCATCCGGGCGCTGGTCACTTGCCGACCGCCCCTTCGCGGCGGACGACTACGGTTCCTTTTCTCCTTACTTGCACGGTCCCCACTGGGCTAGGACCTCGAAAATGTCGTCGATGTTAACCTGCCCGTCGTCGTTGGCGTCGGCCGAGCAGCCGCATCCGCTGGAGTTGTCGATGACCACGTTGACGTACTTGGTTTCCACGTTGTCGCAGTCATCGAAGCCGCGCACCCGTATCGGGTACGTGCCATCCGGCACGTCGGTGGTGTCCCAGGTGGCAAGGTTGCCGTTGATTATGATGTTGGAATACGTCGGGTTGGCCGGGTCCACCGGGTAGTAGTAGCCCGCATACTTGTAATCGACGGTGTAATAGTCGAAGCACTTGCCGCAGCCGTCGTTGACGGTCCCCACTATCTTCACCGTGCCGCAGATCTCCTCGTCTTCGGCCGGGCTGGTGATCTCAAGGGCCCCGAAGTCCTGGTCCACATACACGGTCCGCGTGGCGGTGGTGACCAGGCCGCAGGCGTTCTTGACGCTGAGGCGCAGGTGATGCCAGCCGTGCGGGACATCCGTCAGGTCCCAGTTATACAGGGTGCCGGGATCGCAGACGGGGTAGCCGACGTACTCACCTATGAACACCCAGGGATCTTCCGGATCGGCATTCACCGACCGGTACTCGAGCCAGTCCCGGTCGTACTCACCGTTGTAGTCGCACGCGATACCGGTAACGGTTACCGAAGGCTCGCACAGACAGTCAGCCCAGACCGGCGAGTCGATTCGCGCATCGGGTGCGGTGTCATCGTAGTTGAAGCTCAGGTCGTCGATCGCTTCGTAGAGCTGTATCGGACTCTCGACCTTGATAGTCTTGATCTGGGCCGGCCAGTCAGGCTCCCCTACCTCCACGAGCATAAACACGCCCGCGCCTGAGATGTAGGTCTTGCCCCAGATCTGCGTGTTACTGGTGTCGTAGGCACGGACCTGGAGAGTCACGCCAGAGATGTATCCCTCCCCGAGGGTGAAGGTCACGTACCGCTGTGGATCATCGAACACCATTTGCAGGTAGTCGGGGCTGAAGTCCGGGCATCCGGTCTGGATTCCCAGGGCCTTGTAAGGCGACGAGGTGCCGTCAGCCGGCTGGATGATGATCGGGTAGACCGTCCAGTAGGGATCGCAACTGCCCGGTTCGGCCGAAAAAGTGACTCCGTCGTACTGCGTGGTGATGGTTGTTCCCGTGGCGTAATTCTCGAAATCGATCACGGTGCACTGGCCCGTAGAGGCCGCGCTGATCGCTGCCGCAGCAAGCGCCGCGGCGCCAAGTTGTAGGTGATTCTCTCGCATGGTCTGATTCTCCGTGTTTGCGCTCTGCCATATGCCGATCCACCTGGTCCGGGTGACGCCGACCCCCCGCGCAAGGTGGCGTTCCCGGATTGGGCCGCTACTATTCGGTCTGGGCGCGAAATGCGCGGATCTTTCACTGGTTGCGAGGAAAAGTGCTTGGCACGGGCTGCCCTGTTCTCCGCGACCCCGCCAAGCCTTTGAAAAAAAGAGACTTATCTGCCGGCCAGCGGTGGCTTATACTGCCCTTGGCCGCTGTGCTGCGTCCAATGGGGGTCAGAGCAATGCGATGGGTCACCACCACCGTGGTGCTGGAGAATCTGCGAAGCTCCAATGAGGCCGCCTGGAAGCAGTTCGTGGGTCGCTTCCGTGGGCCGATTGTGCGTTTCGCAAGGGATCTGGGCCTGGGACCTGAAGAGGCTGAGGATGTGGCCCAGGAGACGCTGCTGGACTTTGTCCGGGCCTACCGGGAAGGGCAGTACGACCGCGAGAAAGGCCGGCTCAGCGCCTGGCTGTTTGGCATTGCCCACCGCCGGGTGCTCGACGCGGGCCGGAAGATGGCCCGGCGGCCCCGGGCACTCGGCACGGACCGGCAGACCGCGTTCTGGGAGAATCTTCCGGATGAGCAGGCTGCCAGGCGGTCCTGGGACCAGTCCTGGCAGCAGGCAGTCCTGCAGCAGTGCGTCGACCAGATCCGTACCGAGATGCAGCCGAAGACCATCCGCGCTTTCGAGCTCTTCGCCGTCGAGCAACGCCCCGCCGCGGAGGTCGCCCGGGAGCTGGGCATGTCGCGCAACGCCGTGTTCATCGCCAAGCATCGAGTGTTGAAGCGCGTTCTCGAGCTGACCCGCCAGTTCGAGAGTGTGAGCTGAGGAAGGAACGACCGGCCATGCCGTGTCCCGATCTGGAACAGCTCGATCGATACTTGAACGACGACCTCGATCTCGCCGGGCGGTCAACCGTAGGAGAGCACCTTGATTCCTGTGACTCGTGTCGCGCGATGCTGGACGAGTTGCGCGAGCACGAGAGCGCCCTGACCGAAATAAGGTCCGCCTGGTCCGGGGCTACCGGCCCGGCCCGTGACGTGGACGCGCCAACCCTGCCGGGATACGAGATACTGCGGACGATTCACGAAGGCGGGCAGGGCATCGTCTATGAAGCCCACCAACGGTCCACGAAACGGCCCGTCGCGATCAAGCTGCTGCTTCACGGCCGGTATGCCACCAAGCGCCAGCGCCGCCGGTTCGAGCGTGAAATCGATCTGGCCGCCCAGCTCGATCACGCCAACATCGTCACCGTCTTCGACAGCGGGACGACCGATGACGGCCGCCCATTCCTCGTCATGCGCTATGTTGACGGGTGGCCGCTTGATGAGTATGTTGCCGCTCGCACCCTCGAGATCGGCGAAACACTCCTGCTTTTCGCCAGGATCGGCGAGGCGGTCAACTACGCCCATCAGCGGGGCGTGATTCACCGGGATCTGAAGCCCAGCAATATCCTCATCGACGAAGAGGGCGAACCGCACCTGCTGGATTTTGGTCTCGCCAAGCCGCGCGATGAGATCGACGATGTGCAGCGATCGATCCAGACTCAGGCGGGGGAGTTCGTGGGCACGCTGGCTTACGCTGCTCCCGAGCAGGTCAGCGGCGACCCGCACGCTGTGGATGTCCGCAGCGACGTCTATAGCCTCGGCGTCATCCTCTTTGAGATGCTGACATCCGCGCATCCCTATCCGGTCGATGTGCGACTCGCCGAGATCGTTCGCAACATCACGGAAGTCGAGCCTGTGCGGCCTTCATCGATGCGCCGTGAGGTCGACGATGAACTCGACACCATTGTGATCAAGACGTTGAGCAAGGAGAAGGACCGGCGATACCAGTCCGTGGCCGATCTCCTGCGCGATCTGGAGCGCTACCGGACGGGCCAGGCGATTGAGGCCAAGGGCGACAGCACCTGGTATGTCCTGCGCAAGACGCTGAGGCGGCATCGGGTACCGGCGGCGGCCGCCGCGGTGATGCTGGCGGTGCTGCTCACCGCCACCATTATCTCATTAGGCTTCTGGCGACAGGCGGTGGCGGATCGGCAGGAGGCGCTCGATGCCCGCGACGAGGTGGAGGCGGCGCTGCGGCGCGTCGAACTGGAGGCCGACAAGGTCGTCGCGATCAACGAATTCCTCGTGGGAATGCTCGCCTCGGCCAACCCCATTCGACAGGGCAAGGACGTGCTGGTTCGCGAGGCGTTGGATGAGGCCGCCGCCTCGATCGATGAGTCTTTTGCCGGCCAGCCCCTGATCGAGGCGGAGGTGCGCCACACGCTGGGCAACACCTACGCCGCGCTGGGCCTGTTCGAGGCCGCCGAACCCCACATCCTGCGTGCGGCGAACCTGCGTGCCGACCTTCTGGGCGAAAGCCACCCCGACACGCTCTCTTCCCACAGGTCCCTGGCCCTGCTGTACAGCAACCAGGGACGACTTGACGAGGCGGCTGAGCTGTCGGAAACCACCTATCAGCGCCGTATCGCGACCCTGGGCAAAGAGCATCCCGATACTCTTCAGTCGCAGAACGATCTGGCGCTTGTCTACTTCCGGCAGGGACGATACGACGAAACGGAGACGCTCTGGTCTGAGACTCTCCAGTTGCGCAGGCGTTTGCTGGGCGACGAACACGTCGACACCCTGCTTTCCATGAGCAACCTGGCATGGCTCTACACGCAGACGGGAAAGTACGATCTTGCTGAGCCGCTGGCGGTCGAGGCACTGGCGATCGAACGTCGAGTGCTGGGTGACGATCACCTGATTACCTTGCGCACGGGCACCACGCTGGCGGGTCTTCTCGACCGGCAAGGGCGATACGAGGAGGCGGAGCCGCTGTACGCCGAACTGCTGGAGGCAAAGCGCCGGGTACTCGGAGAGGAGCACCCGGAAACGCTGTTCGTCGCGGACAGCCTCGGCTGGCTCTACATTCAGCAGGAAAGATTCGAGGAAGCGGAGGAGTTGTTCCTGGAGACCCTGGATGCCTGCCGGCGTGTGTTGGGCGACGAGCATCTGGGCACGTTGCAGGTGATGAACAGTCTTGCCGTGCTCTACAACCGGCAGGAGCGGGAGGAGGAAGCCGAATCGATGCTCGTGCAGACGCTGGACGTTCGCCGCCGCGTGCTCGGCCCCGAGCATCCCGACACGTTGATCTCGATGAACAATCTTGCAGCCCTGTATTACGATCAGGATCGGCTGGAGGAGGTCGAAACGCTGTGGAGCGAAACGCTGGATATCCGCCGCCGCGTGCTCGGCGAAGAGCATCCCGAGACGCTCAGCTCCATGA
>CP070772.1:1917433-1932574 GCA_020345805.1 Phycisphaerales bacterium
GCGGCGGGGCGCGGATGCAGGAGGGCACGCCGTCCATGCACCGCAACATCCCCAAGGCCCAGCACGCGCTCAACGAGCTGGAGGAGAACGGGGTGCCGCACATCTCCATCATCGCCGACCCCACCCTCGGCGGCACCGCGATCAGCTACGGTCTCCGCGGCGATTACATGATCGTGGTGGAAGGCTCGGCAAACATTGGCTTTTCGGGCAAGCGCGTGGTCGAGCAGTTTCAGCAGAGGCCGGTTTCCGAAGACTTCCAGCACGGAAGCTGGCTCCTGCACCGCGGTTTTGTGGATGAGGTCGTCCCCACCGAGAAGATGGCTTCGCGCATCGCGGAACTGCTCAAGCAGGCAGCCGATGGCGTGAATCTCACCGACCTCCGACAGCGCACGCCGCGCCGCTGGAAGCCGAACCGCCTGGTGCGCCTCGATCCGCCCGCGGAAGCGGCCGCCGTCCGCGCCCCCGCCGTTGAATCGGTCTGAGAATCACAGTCAGCCGTCTTTCCGGACAACCATCCGGGCAATCGCTGTAACCAACACGATCAATCAGATACAAGCGTCGCGATCCGGCGCGTAAGGGCGCACTCGTATCAACTGCCCGCACCGTCACCGTTGCGTGCCCGGCGCGCCTTCAGATACGGGCCGAACGCGGCAACCGCTCCAAGCAGGGTGATCACACACACGACCGTCACCACCGCGACCCCCTCGGCCATCTGCAGTTCATCGCCCGGTGCGCCGCGGGCAAACGTTATGCCGATCAATCCTGCCGCCGGTCCGATCGCGTTGCCCGTGCCGATGAGCGCTTCGTGCTTGCCGCCGGCATCGATCTGCGCTCCGCCCACGGACATCGCGTAATAGAGCGCGGCGTAATAGACGATCCCCAGCCCCGCCCCGAAGGACGCAAAACCCAGGAGCATCATCGCCACGTTCGGCCCCAGCACCACGAGAGCGAACCCGCCGGTCATCGCCAGCCCGCCCAGCAGCAGCGTGCCCCAGCGCCCGTGCCAGAAGCCGAAGTGCCACATCAATCCCACCGCCGCGACCCGCATGGTCATCCACGTCGCCGCGGTCGGTGTTTCCCAGAACACATCAAGCTGCAGGCGCTGGAAGAGATAGGGCAGCAGTGGCGACATCGCCGCCATGAGAACGTAACTCAGAGGCAGAAGCACCCGCGCCGAATGCAGAAGCCGGCGATACTCCGCCCCCACCGATGCCTGCCGCCTTCCTTCATCGTGCGCCCCCGGCGAGGGACGGAACCACCGCAGCGTCACCACCCCCAGCGCGCTGGCGCCGCCCAGCCCCACGATCGCCAGCCGGGCTCCGTGTTCGATGAGCGGGGCGATGGACAGCATCGTCCCCGCCACTGCCGCCATCCAGATGAGGTTGAACCATCCGATGGCCCGGCGCATCTCATCGCCATGCCGGCCGGCCGTGGTGTAGCTCTCCACCGTGGGCCAGAAGAACGCCGCGAGCAGGATATTGACCCCCGCCACCATCCACAGCACCCACTGCCCGTCAAAGAGAATCGGCGTGATGCAGACTGCCGACTGGATGATCAGGATCACCGCCAGCAGGCCGCGCGATGAGACGGTGCCCTTCAGCTTCCGCGTGAGAGGACCCGTGGAGAGCGCCCCCACCACGTACACCACCCCGATGAGCAGGTACATCAGCAGTGTCTGACGCTTGTTGAAGCCGTAATCGTGCTTGGCGACGAAGGCGATGCCGTTCCAGATGACCGCGGTGCCCACCGACGCCAGCGCGGTCAGGACCATGACTGCCGGCAGCGGAGTGCGCGTGTCGTGGGAGGTCGGATTCGCTGCTCTGTCTTCAGCCATCCCAGCCGCCGCCGGTCGCTCGCGGGCAGATAATCGGCAAGACGCGCATTGCGCTCGCTCCGGCGCTTATCCTAACCGGTGCAGCCCCTGCAACGGAATCCTCTACCGTGTGCATCGCCGGCCACTAAGTGGTTCAGCCCGCAGGCGCCACCGCCGGCTCCGGGGCGGTTTCCTCAGCGCGTCTGAACAGTCGCTGCACGTCGAACACCAGGCTCAGCAACAGCGGCACCAGCAGCAGGGTGAAGATGGTCGAGACGATCAGCCCCCCCACCACCACGCTGCCCAGACCTCTATACAGTTCCGAACCCGAGCCGGGCATCAGAATCAGCGGCAGCATGCCGCCCACCGAAGTGCACATGCTCATGAAGATCGGGCGCACGCGGGTGCGAACCGCCTCGGCAATGGCTCGGCGCGGCGTCATCTCCAATCCCTTATCCAGGCCGGTCTCCGCCCGGCCGGTCAGGAAGTTCAACGTCTGGTGGACGATGAGGATCGCGTTGTTCACCACCACCCCGATGAGAATCACGAAACCCAGCATCGTCAGCACGTCCAGCTTCTGAATCGGCATGTAGCGATCGGAGCTGGTCCACAGGTAGACGACGGCCAGGGCCGCGAATCCGCCCAGCGTCGCCAGCGGAACGGAGAACATGATCACCATCGGCTTGATGAAGCTCTGGAACAGGATGCACATGAGCAGATAGACCACCAGCAGGGCCAGCACGAGCGAACTGGCGATAAGGCCGGCGAAACTGCCGTCGCCCAGCAGGGCCGTCCTCACCGCCTGGAGCTTGCTCGCGGATCCCGCCATGTTGACCTCAATGCCGGGCGGAATGCCTCCGCTTTGTCGCAGTGAGGCGATGATGCCGTTCAACTCGTCCACCGCCTCTTCAAGTGAGACACCTTCCTGGGGCGTAACCTGGAAGGTGACCGCCCGCTGCCGGCCCACCCGGGCGATTTCCTGCGGGCTGCCCACGCGGCGGATCTCCGCCAGCGAACCCAGGGTGACGATTCGGCCGCTCGGAGTCGCCAGCGGGATGTCCCGCAGACCGTTGATGCTCTTCTGGCCGACCGCCTCGGAGGAGATCACCTTCAGATCGATCGCCTCACCGCCCACGTGATACTCGTCCACGATCGCCCCGTCGCCGTTGGCCCTCACCGCCATGCCGATATCGAACGTGGTCAGCCCCAACTCGCTGAGCCGCACCAGATCCGGCAGGACCTGGATCTCCGGCCCCGGGATGTTGAAGTTGGCCGGAGCCGGCTGAGGCACGCCGAACTTCGGGTTGCCCATAATCGCGAAAAACGTCTGCTCGCCCGCGGCCACGATCTGGTCCAGGTCGGTTCCCACCAGTTGCAGCTTCACGGCCGAGCCGGTAATGCCGCCCAACTGGAACAGCGGGATCTGGAATGAGAATGCCAACACGCCCGGCAGCACGTCGGCTCTGGTGCTCTGGTCCCACAGCGGCATCATGTCCACCGCGCGTTGCGGCTCGTCACAAATACCTCCGTGGAACATCAATCCCTGGAAAGAAACCAGGAAGTAGTCGTGGATCGTCGGGGGGACGACGGGAGCGCCCGGGGACATCGTTGTCATGTCGAACGTCGGCATTTCGGGAAGCTGCTCCACCGCGCCGGCATATGCTGCACGATCATCGGCGAGGTCGCTCGCTTCCCAGAACGGACGAACCGTCTGCTCGATCCGCCGGCCTATCTCGCTCATCTGGTCGATGTTGTAGCCCGGGGGAGGAATCACCATCCCGAACACGAAGTTCCGATTGCCCTTGGGAAGATAGTCCGAGGGCGGCATGAGCATCAGCGTCCCCACGATCGCACCCGCCGTCAGGACGCCCACCACGCCCAGTCGGATCAGGACGCTGCCGCAGAGAAAGTACACCATGCGGCCCATGAACTCCGCCACGCGATGGTGTGCCTCGACGCCCTTCTCGGCCCTCTTGGTCACCAGCCGGCGCAATACCCGGCCGGCCGCGCAGGGGATGACGGTGATGGAAACGATCAGGCTCAGCAGGACCGCGGCGCAGATCGCCAGGGCGATGTCGCGGAAGAGCTGCCCCGCTTCCTCCTCGATCAGCAGAATGGGCACGAAGACCGCGATGGTCGTCAGCGTCGACGCCAATACCGCACCCCACACTTCCTTCGCCCCGGCGTACGCCGCCTCCATCGGCTTCTTGCCCATCTCTATGTGCCGGAAGATGTTCTCCAGAACCACGATAGCGTTGTCCACCACCATGCCCACGGAAAACGCCATGCCCGCGAGGCTGATCACGTTGATCGACCGGCCCATGGCCACGATCGCCACCACCGCCCCGATCACCGAGATGGGAATCGCCAGGGCGATGATCCCCACGCTCCGCAACGAGCGCAGGAACAGCAGCAGGACGAGCGTGGCCAGTGCCCCGCCGATAAAGATGTTGTTGCGGACCAGGGCGAGGGCGTCGTCGATGTATACTGTCTGATCGTAGACCTGCTCCACGAAGAGCTTGCCGTTGAGCCGCAGGCGCTGCGCTTCCTGGTCCAGCACTCCGCCCGGTGCATTCAGTCTGTCAAGCACCCGCCGCAGGCCGTCCATCACTTCCATGACGTTCGAACCGATCTCACGCTCCGCGGGAATCGCCAGCACCTTCACTCCCTTGTGGCGAACGAAGCTGTCCGGCTCCTTGTAGGTTTCCACCACCTCCGCCACGTCGCGAAGCAGGATCTGCCCGCCGTTGCGGTGGGCAAGCACGGTGTTGCCGATCTCATCCGGCGAGCGGTACTGGCCGATGGTGCGCAGGCGCACATCCAGCTTGCCGTCGGCGAGCCGGCCCGCGGAAATGTTCTGGTTCGTATCCCGCACCACATTGGCGAACTGCGTCGGCGTCACCCCGTATTGCGACAGCAGTACGGGATCGACCCGTATCTGCAGCTCACGCTCCTGGCCTCCGTAAACGACGATCTCGGCGATGCCCGGCACCCGCTCCAACACCGGCTCGATGCGATCGATCGCGAAGTCGCGCAACACGTCGATGTCGAAATCAGGATCGGTCGAGCCGAAGACGATCCACGCGATGTAGTCGCGGCTTTCCTCATCGCTGGTCGCGATCACCGGCTCGTCCACGCCGTCAGGGTATTCGGGCACCTCGCGCAGCTTGTCGCTCACTTCCTGAAGCGCCTTGCCCTGATCGGTGCCGGTGGCGAACTGAAGTCGCACGCGGCCGAAACCTTGCTGCGAGGTGCTGGTGATCTCCTCGAGGTGGCTTAGCCCCAGCAGGCGCTCCTCCTGCTTGTCCACCACGTTCTGCTCGATCTCCTCGGGGCTGGCTCCCTCCCATAAAGTGCTCACGGTGATCACCGTGCTTTCCACGTTCGGCGTGAGCTGAATGGGCAGACGCGACAGCGATATGACGCCCGCGAGGATGATGAGCATCACTCCGACGGTCACCGTCACCGGCTGACGTATGGCTTGGGCAATGAAATCCATGTCTTATTCTTCCTCCCCTCTGTTCGACGCCTCGCCCGGTCCTCCGCCGGGCGTGGCGGCCCCGGCAGCCGGTCCTTCGATCACCGCCACCGGCATCATGGGGAACAACCGCTCGTTGCCCTCGGATATCACCAGATCGCCGGCTCGAAGCGCGCCCGGCCTCACCGCTACCGAATCCTCATGCTCGAAGTCGACTTTCACCTGCACCGGCGTGGCCATCGCCGGACCTGCCGGTCCTTGGGACGCCACATACACGAAGAATCCGACCTGGTTCTGGAGCAGCGCGTCACGCGGCACCATGAGGTGCTCGCCCCGCCGACCCGTCGGCACCCACCCCGTCACCGACATGCCCGGCGCCAGACGATCACCGTCATCCGCCACTTCCACGATCACCGAAAACGTCCGGGCGGTCCTGTCCACCTCTCGAATGATCCGTGGAGCCGCCGGTTCAAACCGCTTGCCCAGAGCGCGAATCTCAACCGGTACCCTTACCCCCTGCCGCAAGACCGCGTCCGCGTACTGCTGCGACACGTCCAGCCACGCTTCGAACACCCCGATTGAAACGATCTCCACCAGCGCTTCGCCCTGCCCCACCCACTGCCCCACTTCCGTCTCTTTGGTCACGACAACGCCATCAAACGGCGCGGTGATCACCATATCTTCCAGTCGCGTCCGCAACAGCTCGGCCTTTGCCGACAGGACCGCCACGTTCAGCTCCGCCTGCTCCTTGCGGGCCTCCGCCACCCGCAGGTCGGACTCGGCATCGGCCAGCTCCTTGGGATTGCCGGCCTGTCTCTGCGAAAGCTCGGTAAGCAGCGCAAGATCCCGGCTCGCCCGGGCCACCTCCGCGCTTTCCTCCATCACCGTGGCTTTCGCCGCTTCCTGCTGCGCCTCGGCGTCCTGCAGCTCCAGAACCAGTCGTCGGCTGTCCAGACGGGCAAGCATCTCGCCTTGCTTTACCAGGTCACCTTCGCGGACCGGCAGCTCGATCACCAGCCCCGGCTCGATCGTGGCCACCTTGGAGCGGGCCCTCGCCCGCAGGTCGCCGGTGACCTGCCGGTATTCCTCCACCTCCCTCACGACCAATGCGGTCGCCCGAACCGGCGTGGGTGGCGGCCCCCCGGGCGGTTCCTGGGCCTGCGTCACCCCCGCCCACCCTATGCCCAGCAGCACGACAGCCGCCACCGTTGTCCTCATCGTGTCTCTCACGACTTTGTCCCTTTATCAATCGCTGCGGCCTCGGCCTCGGCGCGTTTCATTGCTCGTTCGATCAGTCCCGCTTCACAGCCCAGTCCCCGGAGGGTGAACTCCGCCACCTGCCCCGCCGATTCGGCCGCGACCTTTCCATCCGCGAAATCAACCCCCCGCAGCCGCTCGATGAACGGCCGGAATATCCGGTAATGAAGAAGCTGGCCCATCAATGACGTGACGCAGCGCTCGGCTTCGGCTTCCGACGCGTCGGGCGCCAACACCGTCAGCACCTCCGTCATCTGCCGCGTGCTCGGCTGGAGATAATCGCGGACCACCGCGTCGATCGCCTCGCTGGGGCGCAGGGCTTCGCGAATCATCAGCAGGCCGCAGGCGTCGACCTCCTGCAGGTCCCGCAGCCGATCGAAGAACAGGTAGATGAACCGCACCAGCCGCACGGCCGCGTCCTCGCGATCCGCGGGCGGATCGGCCAGCACGTCCATCAGTTCATCACCGTGTTGCTCCATCGCCGCCCGCACCGTCTCCAGGTAGAGATCGTGCTTGGAGCCGAAGTGGTACTTGATCGCCGCCAGGTTCACCCCCGCCTGCCGGGCGATCTCCCGGATGCCCACTGCCGCGTAACCCTCCTGACTGAAGAGGTGCTCGGCGGCCTCCAGTAGCGCCTGCCGCGTTGGGTTGGCCTGGCCGGTCATGGTGGCCAGTGTAGGCCTTCCGCGGGATCTAATCAATCGATTGATTGATTCTCCCGCAGAAATCTTCATCAACTGATACCCGCGTTCCTGGCCCTCAAAAGGGCGTATTATCGGTCGAGATCGCCGGCAGACGGTCCGGGACGGACGGTTCTGCCGATACCGACTTCGGTCCGGTGTTTTTCGCCCGGCGGTGCGTCCGCCGCCTAACTCTGCGGCCGGACCGTCGTTATTCCACCGGGAACGGTCCCCCGGTTCGTCGATGTTCAACAGGGGGCCGCACTCCGTGCCCATGCCCGTGAGCCGTCAACTGCCTGCCAAGGACGAATCGATCATGAAACCCCTCGCTCTGATCGTCGCTCTGTGCCTCCTGGGCCTCCTAATCCAACTCCCGTTTCTGCACGCCGCCTCGCCGCCCGCGGGCCCGCCGGAAGAGCTTGGCGACTTCGCCGCGGTGGCCGAGAAGCACTACGCCGAAGGCTCCTACGCCCGGGCTCATGAGCTCTACAAGCAGCTGGCCGCCCGGCCGTTGACCGATGCGCAGAAGCGCTGGGTGGACTTTCGCCTGCCCGACACCCGCTGGCGGGCCCAGGCTGCGACTCGAACCCACGATGACACGATCCGCCGGCAGGCGCTGAAGGAGCTGGAAGCGCTGGTCCGCGACGTCGAGCGGGCTGAAGACCGCGACCTCATCTGGGCCGAGGTCCACGAATCGCTCGGCGACTTCTTCTGGATCACGCGTCACGTAAACAACTGGTCCCAGGCCTGGCCGCACTACGAGCAGGCCCTCGATTACTGGGCCGGCGTGGCCGACATCGAAACCGCCCGCAGCCGCTATCTCGAGATGGTCTGGAAGATGACCGCTCCGCCCTGGCGAGGCACCAGAGGGCGCTACTACTCCGCAGCCAATCCTCCCCTGAACATCCTGGAGAACGCGGCGAAGATCGCGCAGCAGCCGCAGGATCGGGCCCGCGCCCATTTTCTCCTCGCCCTGGGTCTGCGCAACTCCGCGAACAACCCGCCCCGCATTCGTCGGGTGGCCGAGGAGTTCGAAGCCGCCATCGCCCTCGGTCCCGCCACCGAATGGTATGACGATGCCCTTTACTACTGCGGTGAGTGGTTCACCTCCCGCGGCCGCATCATCATGCGCGATGACGGCACCTGGCGCCAGCGCCCCGATTACGTCAAGGCCGTTCAGCTGTTTCGTCGCATCACCAGCGAGTTCGAGAAAGGCCGGACCGCCTACTACGACGATGCAAAGAATCAGATCGAGCATATCACCCGGCCGGAAGTCGGAGTCCACGTGGGGAACATTTTTCTCCCCGGTTCGCTCATCCAGTATTACGTGAACTGGCGCAACGTCGATCGCCTCGACCTCGCTCTGCATTCCGTCGATCTGACGCGCGATACGCAGATCACCGGTGATCGAGACGATATCGACGGCTGGCTGGAAAGCATCGACATCGCCGCCGCCGAAACGGTCCGCACCTGGGACATTGACACAGAAGACAAATCGGACCACGTGCCCGGCTCGGCCGAAAAACGCCTCGACGAGAAACTTCCCCTCGGGGCGTACGTTCTCACCGCCTCCGCCTCCGGCAAGACGGTGCGCGATCTGGTGCTGGTGACTGATCTCGCGGTGGTTTTCAAGACCACCTCCGACAAGGTGCTCGCCTATGTCTGCGATGCGGGCGACGGCTCTCCCGTCGCTGATGCGCGGGTACGCGTCTGGGCCGCTTACTGGGAGGACCGCGATCGAGTCTGGCGCGCCGTGGATGCCGTCAAGCAGACCGACGAGCACGGCATGTGCTTTTTCACCGAAGACGACCTGCCCCGGCCCGGGAACGACAGTAACCAAACCTACTATTTCGCCGCCGCATCCATCGGCGACCGCCAGGCCATCGCCGAATCCTCCGCCTACTACCGGCATAGCTACCGGCCCGACGCCCACTGGCGCATCTACGCCTTCACCGATCGTCCCGCCTACCGGCCGGATGAGACCGTACGGTGGAAGTTCATCGCCCGCACCTATGACGGTTCGACCTATTCCACGCCAGGCGAAGCTTCCGTCTATTACGAGATCAACGATCCACGCGGGGCGAAGATCGCCTCCGACACCGTCACCCTCAACGGTTTCGGCAGCGCCGCCGGCGAGGTCGCGCTCACCAGGGAGATGCCCCTCGGTGAATACAACATCGCCTTCTACACGCCCAACCGCTCGGATTCCCTCGGCCGCGCCACCCTCTTCCGACTTGAGGAATACAAGCTGCCCGAGTTCAGAGTCTCCGTCAGCACGCCCGAAGAGGACGGGAAGAAGAAGTTCTTCCGTCTCGGCGATGAGGTCGACGTCACCATCGAGGCCGAGTATTACTTCGGCGGACCCGTCGCCGACGCATCCGTCGAGATCGTTATCAACCAGAGCAACTTCGCCCACTACTGGCGCCCCCCCCGCGACTTCCCCTGGTGCTACGACGAGCAGGGTCCCCATCGATACTTCGGTTACGGTGAACAGCTCATCAAGCGCGAGACGCTCAAGACCGACGCCGAGGGCCGCGCCACCGTCACCTTCGAAACTCCCTACGGCTCGCAGCAGGATTTCCAGTACCGCATCGAGGCACGCGTCACCGACGCCTCCCGACGGGAAATCATCGGTTCCGACACCGTCCGCGTCACCCGCCAGCGTTATTACGTTTACGCCCACCCGAAACACAACCTCTACCGGCCCAACGACAAGGTCGAGATCGACTTCAAGTCACTTGACGCCAACAACGAGCCGGTGGAGGTGGCCGGCATCGTCAAGGTCACCCGGCAGAAATGGGTCGAAGTGTGGATCGACCCCCAGGGTCGCGAAGTCACCGGCCTCGCCCTCGAAGAAGCCCGTAAAAGACATCGCGTCTTCCCCCCGCCGACTCTTCGCCCAGACGACCGGCCGTGGCGGGTGAGGAGGCAGGAATACATGACCGAGGAAGTCCTGTCCACACAGACGGTCAAGACGAACGCCGAAGGTGAAGCTACACTCGCTTTCACTCCCCAGCGCGACGGCTACTATCGCATCACCTGGGTCAGCGAAGATGCGCCGGGGCCGCTGGTGAGGACCGAGACCATGGTCTGGGTCGCCGACAACGCGACCACCGAGATCGGCTACCGCCACGGCGGCCTGGAGATCATCGCCGACAAGGACACCTTCAGGGCCGGCCAGACCGCCCCGGTGATGATCAACACCCCCACCAACGATCGCTACGTCCTCTTCAGCGTAGAGGGCGATGACCTGCACAGCTATGAACTCGTGCACGTCAACGGCACCGTAAAGCTCGTCCAACTCCCCATCGCCGAGCGGCACGTACCCAACTTCTATCTCGCCGCCGCCATGGTCACGGATGCCCAGATCTTCAGCGACCTCGAGCAGATCACCGTCCCGCCCGTCAAGCACTTCCTCGATGTGGAGGTCATCTCCGACCGCGAGGAATATCAGCCCGGCGAGGAAGGGCAGGTGACGATCATCACCCGCGATCAGGACGGCAAACCCGTCTCGGCCGAAGTGTCACTCGGCGTGGTCGACGAGTCTGTGTATTACATCCAGTCCGATTACGCGGGCGATCCGCGACCCTACTTCTTCGATCAGCGGCAGTATCACCTCGTCAACACCGCCAGCACGTTCAATATCAAGAGCTACGTCCGCCTCGTCGAGTTCAAGGACGACCGGCTCGTGGATGAGCGGATGGTTCCAGAGCTTCAGCGCCGTGACCGCGAGGCGGAGATGCTTCCGTCCGGTGGGGCAAGGGGGCGAGCCGAGCTTCACGCCGGGTACGGTGGCGGCGGAGCAATGCGCAAAGGCGGGTCGGTATTCGGGGAGCCGGCGGACGCCGAGATGATTGTTGCCGATTCCGCATTCCGCGGAGGCAGGATGGCCGCCAAAAGCATGGCCCCGCCGGGACCCGCGGCCGCCGGGGAGGAGCTGGGCATGCAGCGCATGCCGCCGGGAGAGAACGGCGAGCCGGCCGTGCGCGTGCGCAGCGACTTCCGCTCCACTATCTTCTGGCAACCCGACATCACTACCGATTCACGCGGCAAGGCCACGGTCGGTATCGACTACGCCGATTCCCTGACCGCCTGGAAGGGGACTGCACGTGCCGCCACCACCGGCAACCAGTTCGGAATCGGCTATGTCACCACCCGCACCAAGATGCCCCTCATGGCCCGTCTCCAGGCCCCCCGCTTCTTCGTGGTCGGCGATGTGGTCACGGTCTCGGCCATCATCAACAACAACACCGATGAGCCCATGACCGTCAATCACACGCTCCAGGTGGACGGACTTCAGCTCAACTCGAGCCGCGCATCGGATGATTCAACCGGCACGAGTGAAGTCCCCGCCAACGGCGAGAAGCGCATCGACTGGCTCGTCACCGCCACCGAAGCCGGTGAGGCGAAACTCACCATCACCGCAAAGAGCGGCAAGTACGCCGATGCCATGGAGAAGACCTATTCCATCCACGAGCACGGCGTCGACAAGCTCATCGCCAAGTCCGGCAAGGTGCGCGGCGATGATGTTACGATCAAGCTCGACATCCCCGCCCAGCGCCGCAAGGACTCCACCACGCTCACCGTGCAGGTCACGCCCTCCATGGCCGTGACCATGCTCGACGCCCTGCCATATCTGATCGAGTATCCCTACGGATGCACCGAGCAGACCATGAGCCGCTTCCTGCCCGCGGCGATCACCGCGAAAACGCTGACCGACCTGGGACTCGACCCGGCCGATGCCATGTCCAGGGTCTTCGGCGGCATCGAGCAGCAATTCGCGGACAAGACGCATACCCGGCGCAAGAGAGATCTGGCGCAGCTTGACCTGATTGTCCAGAAGAATCTTGAGCGCCTCTACGATTTCCAGCACTCCGACGGCGGCTGGGGATGGTGGAAGAGAGGCGACAGCGACCACTTCATGACCGCTTACGTTCTCTGGGGGATGTCTCTGGCCACCCAGGCCGACCGTGATGTGCGAACGGATGTGATGCAACGTGCCGCGGCATACCTCGAGCTGGAGATCGTGGAGGCAGAGCGGCAATACGATCTCCAGGCCTGGATGCTCCACGCAGTCTCCGCCTACGCCGCGCTTGGCCGGCAGACTCAGCATCCCGAATACCGCGATGCAGCCTTCGAGAACCTCTGGCGTAACCGCGATGCGCTCAACGCCTACACCCGTGCTCTGCTGGCGTTGACCGCTCACTATCGCGGCGATGCCGAGCGAGCCGGCATCCTAATCGCCAACCTCGAAAACGGCGTGAAGCGCGATCGCACGCCCGACACTTCCATCGTGATGCGCGGCGATCAGCAATCCCACGACGCCGTCATCGGCACCGCCCACTGGGGCGAGGATGGCATCTACTGGCGCTGGTCGCAGGGCGGCGTGGAATCCACCGCCTTCGCTCTCCGCGCGCTGCTGGCGATCGATCCCGACAACGAGCTGATCGAGCCGGTCACCAACTGGCTGATCAAGAATCGGAGGGGCGCGCAGTGGTCCAACACCCGCGACACCGCCATCGCCCTGCTCGCGCTGAACGATTACCTGCGCACCAGCGGCGAGCTTGCCGGCGACCTGGAGTATCAGCTCCATGTCAACGGTGAACCGGTCTCCACCAAATCGATCGCGCCGGCGGATGTGCTCGCCGCTCCGAGCCGGTTCGTGATCGACAACAAACTCATCCGTGACGGCGTCAACGACATACGCATTGTCCGCACGAAAGGTACGGGGCCCCTCTACTTCGCCGCCGAAGCAGCTTTCTTCAGCCTCGAAGAGCCCATTCCGCCTGCGGGCAACGAGATCTTCGTCCGCCGCGAGTACTTCAAGCTCGTGCCGCGCCCGACCCTGCTCAAGGGCGTGGTGTACGACCGCGTGCCGATGGCTGACGGTGATTCCGTCGTCTCCGGCGAGCGGGTCGAGGTCGTCATCACCGTCGAAGGCAAGAACAACTACGAGTACCTGGTCTTCGAGGACCTCAAGCCCGCCGGCCTGGAGGCCGTGGAGATCCGCAGCGGCGAATCGCTCTTTGCCCGCGAACTGAAGTCCGGCGGGGCCGAGCACCGCTTCGGCGGCATCGGCGATGAAGACGACCGCGGCTCCGCCCTGGCCGATGTCATCGACTACACCGGCCGGCAGCGCTGGGTCTATCAGGAACTGCGCGACCGGAAGGTGGCGATGTTCATCGATCGCCTGCCCGAAGGGATCTGGGAGATCCGTTACGAGCTCCGCGCCGAAGCGCCCGGCTCATTCCATGCCCTGCCGGTGCTGGGCCACGCAATGTACGTTCCCGAGATCCGCTGCAACGGAGCCGAGATCCGAATGACCGTCGAAGATCGGGAAGATTGAGCGGCGGAATTGTTTCTCACAACAGACCATAGCCGCGGGCTGACAACCCGCGGCTTTTCTTTCGATCTTCCCATCCGTCTGAAAGGCCGGCTTACCCGCCGCCCGCCGTCGGATCCATCACGCGGCCGAGGAAGAGTATCGCCCCGGTTTCGCGGTCTCGTATGACGAACAGGAACGGATGATCGGCGAGGAACGTGGGCGGGCGGGTCACGGACGTCCTCATTATGCCCACGGCCGTTGCGGCCGCCGCCTCCGTACCCTGCTCGTCCACCTGTACGAACGCCTGGTGGATCACCTTGGAGATGAACAGGTCGCGCTTGCCGTTCATGCCGGAGAAGTCCGCCCACCCGGTAAATGCCAGCGGCATGCCCAGCGCCGCCAGCGTCTCGCCCAGATCGAACCGCGAGGTCATCCTGAACCGCGGCAGGAGCACCTGCGTCTCGCGAACATTCGATTCCTTCAGCCAACCCTCCAGCCGGTTCATCGACAGCACCTCCTCCAATCTCGGCAGGCCGTCACGGGCTGTCGGCAGAAGGATCAGCATGGATAGGCGCTCGCCGTCGTATGGCATCTCCAACATCTGCAGATCCTTCGACTCATACAGACCGAAGTTGCTCTTCAGCGACATCATCGGTGTCTTTACCGCCTTGTCGGCCGCGATGTGGAACGGGAGGTCGCGCGTCTTCTTCGGATCGAACTGGGTGAGCCAATCGCCCTTGAAATAGATGGCGTTGGTGAGCACGAGGACGGTCAGCGGCGTGATGTCGCCCCTTTGCAGCAGATCCCGGATCTTCTCCCGCGTGCGCTGCGCGACCCAATCGTTGATCGTCTGCCGGGCTCCTTCCAGATCGCCGCGATAATCGACGGTCTCAAACCCTCCGCCGTAGTTGATGCGCACCGTGTCAAGGAAATCATCGAGAAACTTCTCGCCGGTCTGACTCCACAGTCGATTGGCGATGGCCAGCTCGACATGCGCCGGCTCCTCGTCCTCATCGCGTTTCTCAAGGCGAGCGGCCAATTCCCGGAATCCGGCCGGCAACCGGTCCTGCGGCAGACCAAAATGCAGCGTCCGGGCCATCTGCTCGGCCGTCTCCGTCCGCGCCCCGGCGTAGGTCATCGCAAGGGCGGCCGATATGGAGTGCGGCGAGCAAAAGAGATTGCCGTCGCTCTGCCCGCGGAGCTGGTCGTAGAGGTCGAATGCGAACCGCGCATTGCCCGCGACCGTCTTACTCACCATCGAATCGGCTGCCTTCTGCGTCGCCGCCTGCTCCCCTGTGGGTGGATTCACCTCCGCCGCGCTGCCCACAATGCTGCCTGCCGACAGGATCGTCAGGATCGACACGCCTAATTGCCTGCACTTCATTCGCATCACACACCTCCCGTGGTTTACCGGTCATCCGGCCACCCGGGCGTTGACTTCATGTCTCTCGGCAGCCTGCCGAAGACGCCCACAGGAATCAGACGTTGAGATCCTAGCATGGGTTACGCACAAAGCCGCGGGCTGTCAGCCCGCGGCTATCGATTATTCAGCCATCAGATCCCTCTCCGTGGCCCTCCGTGTTTCAAT
>CP070772.1:1932674-1966527 GCA_020345805.1 Phycisphaerales bacterium
GAGGTTGCGCACGGTCACCGCGGGGCCTTTCGGTCCGGCGGCGGGGCGAGGCTGACCGATCATGTCACCCTCACCTTCAATCAGCGCAGCACCCTCCTGCTCGGAGGGCCTGGAAAGCAGCGAGATCCGGCTCACCGAGGCGATTGATGCCAAGGCCTCGCCCCGGAAACCCATGGTCGCGATCACGTCCAGATCGTCGGCGGTCTCGATCTTGCTCGTGGCGTGAGCGGCCAGAGCCAGGGGCATTTCCTGCAAAGGAATCCCGCAGCCGTCGTCGGCGACGCGGATCAGCTCCTTCCCGCCCTGCTCTATGGCGATGTCGATCCGGCCCGCCCCCGCGTCGATGGCGTTTTCCACCAGTTCCTTCACCACGCTGGCCGGTCGCTCGATCACCTCCCCGGCGGCGATCTGGTTCACGAGCAGCGCAGGCAGTCGATGGATGGGCATGGCCGGATTGTAGAGGACGGCCTGGGGGCGGGGGGATTGTAGAAATGCCGAAACGCCGGATTCCGACCTGCTCACCGGAAGCTGTCGCGCACGACAATCGGGAACGGTCTGCCCCGGCCAAAGGCACGCTGAGTGACCTTCAGCACCAACGCCGACTGCTCCCGCTTGTATTGGCTTTGGTCGATCAACCGGGTGAACGATTCGACCGTCTCCCGACTGGAGCCCGTGGTGCTAACGATGTGATCGACCGACTCTTCATGTTCCACGTAGCGGTCGATGATCTGATCCAGAACGTCGTAAGGAGGCAGGCTGTCCTGGTCGGTCTGGTCGGGACGAAGTTCGGCCGAGGGGGGTTTCTCAAGCGTGCTCTCCGGTATGGGAGGGCCGGCGAAGCCGCAGGCGGCGTGGTTGGCATTGATCCAGCGGGCCAGGTCATAGACCTTGGTCTTCACCACGTCGCCCAGCACCGCCAGAGCACCGCTCATATCGCCGTAGAGCGTGGCGTACCCCACCGCCAGCTCTGACTTGTTGCCCGTGGCCAGCACCAGAGCGCCGGTGGCGTTGGAGCAGGCCATGAGGATTACGCCCCGCAGGCGGGCCTGGATGTTCTCGTCCGTCAGGCCGGCCAGACGGTCCCGCAGTACGGGCGTGAGCATCCGGCGCATACCCTGGTGGGCGGCGTCAATGCCCACCTCGTCGCACCGTCCCAGGCCGAGATTCTCGGCCAGCGCTTTGGAATCATCCACCGAGCCCTGGGAGGAAAAGCGCGAGGGCATGGTCACGCCGAGCACGTTGGCCGGCCCCAACGCGGCGGCGGCGATCACCGCCGTCAGTGAAGAGTCGATGCCACCGGAGAGGCCGATCAGCGCTTGGCGGTGGCCGGTCTTGTGGCAGTAGTCCCGCACTCCCAGCACCAGGGCGTTGAACAGCTCGCACTGGGGGATGACCGACGGCTTCTCGTTCGCCAGGAGGCCGGCTTCCGCCTCCTCCAGACTCACGGTCTTCACCGCAGACTCCCAGCCGGGCAGGGCCAGGGGGATCGAACCGTCCGGCAGCATCAGCAGGGATCGGCCGTCGAAGATCAGATCATCGTTCCCCCCCACTTGGTTGACCACGGCGACGGGCAGCCCCAGACGGGCGGTAGCCTCACGGACCAAGTCAAGGTGTCTCTGGAACTTGCCTTGGATGAAGGGAGTGGCGTTGAGAGCCGCCAGCAGATCGCAGCCTGCGGCGGCGAGCTCAGAAGCCGGATTGGCCGGATATTGCCGCTCGGTCACCACGTCCCCGGCCCGCCAGAGATCCTCGCAGATCAGCACGCCCACCTTGCGTGAGGCGATTTCGATCACGCACAGACCGCTGCCGGGATCGAAGTACCGGTCCTCGTCAAAGATGTCATAGCCGGGCAGCAGCCGCTTGTCATAGACCGCTTCCACCCGCCCGCCCCGCAGGACCGAAGCGCTGTTGCGTATGGTGCGAACATTGTCGCGGCAGCGACGCGGGTGGCCGACGATCACCGTCATCTGCGGAGCGGCACCGGCGGCGTACTCCGCCACCGTGGCCACCGCAGCCTCTGCGGCCTCCACCACGCCCTGCCTGAACAGCAGATCCCGCGGCGGATAACCGAGCAGCACCATTTCGGGCGTGACCAGCAGGTCCGCCGCGCCGCGACGGGCCTGCTCGATCGCCTCGCATACCAGCCGGCAGTTGCCGGCTACGTCGCCGACGATCGGGTTCAACTGGGCAAGAGCGATGCGCATGTAGGAGTGATTGTAGGGAACTCGATGGCAGCCGCCGGAGGTCCTTCAGGCCTGGGTCGCCGAATCGGTCGCCCCGTTTATGGAACATTCGGCATCCGGCTCATCCGGGGGCGTGGGCTTGGGGGCGTGAAACCCCGGCCCGCCGTGCTTTTCCGTGAACTGCTCCTGAGCCTCGTGCCAGCTTTCCCAGGCGTCCACGCGCTTCCGCAGCAGCTTTACCTCGTCCATGAGCTGATGACGGGTCATGGCGGTCGGGTCCTTGCGTCCGCGGTGCAGCTTCACGCCGAAGCGCTCCAGCAGGCGGTCGGTGATGTTCAGCCCCAGAAGCATGGTGAGGATGTGACGGGCGAACTTCATCCCCACCCCCCGGAGACGGAACGTTCGGCTCGTCTGGGCCACCCGGGCCACCCTCAGCACTCGAAGCGCCCTCAGAAGGGGAAGGCAGATGACCACGATGTCCAGCCAGTTGCGCCTGATGTACTCCAAGCGCGATTCGGCAACGGTGATCTTGACCACGAACTCGATGAGGAAGGCGAACGAGATGGTGATTTCGGTGATGACGATGAAGGTCTGGGCCAGGTCCTTCTGGGCCGCCGGCAGCTTGGGGAGCAGAAAGAACTCCATCCCGATCAGCGGCAGGACCAGCAGGGCCAGGATGATCATCGGCCAGTGGAACCGTCTCTCCATGCGATCCCGCAACTCGTCATCAGCGATCACGATCCCCGCCAGGGGCAGACGCACATGGCGCACACCGGGCAGGGGCGGAGGCAGGATGGTGCCTTTCGGCACGATGGCGGATCCGGTCGGACGACGGCTCATCACGGAACACTCTCACCGTCGGGGTTGATGCGACACCGAAACATCATACTACGACCGCTACCCGCCCCGGGTGGCGAGGCAGGGACCGGATCCCGGGTGGAACGGGCCGCACGCCGCGCAACTGAAGGAAGAGCCCACCTCCTTGGGAGGCGGGCCCCTAGCGTGGATGTCGATTGATCGGTCGCGGTCCGGCCGAAGCCTAATAGACCAACGCGTGGGCGTTCTCGACGGCTTCGATCACCTGGCGGACGCTGAAGGGCTTTCTCAGGGCGCTCTCGAACCCCTGATGGGTGAGCTGTGCCGCCTGGCCATCGGTGAGCTTGCCGCTCATCGCCACCACCTTGGTCACCTGCAGATCATCGTGGGCCTGGAGCACATTCAGGAAGCTGCGTCCGTCGCAGTCGGCCAGATGCATATCCAGGAGCATGACATGCGGGCGGAAACGTTCGCACTCCACGCCGGCCTCGAAGGCGTTGGTGGCGACGCGCACGTCGTAGTTGGTCTGCTCGCGCAGAATGTTCTGGAGCGTGTTGATGACCTCCTCGTCGGAGTCGACCACCAGCACTCTCGTGTTGCCGCTCATCAGCCCGTCCATGGGTATGCCATGGCTCTTCATGAACTTGACGAGGTTGGCCACGGGAATGCGACGGTCCTTGGAGCCGGGGATGCGGTAGCCCCGGAGTTGCCCGGAATCGAACCACTTGCTGACGGTCCGCGAGGCCACGTTACAGATCTTGGCAACCTCGCCCGTCGTCAGCACATCTTTCTCAAACAGATTCATGCGACCCTCACAGCTTTGCAAGTCCATGCACTCGGCGCAGTTGTGTCGACTCTCCCTTGCAAAGCGATCGGCCCGATGGGGTCGCAAGTTGACCCGTGCGGTTTGAAAAGCCCACCAAAACCCTTTGATGCCGCGTTATCTGACCTGACCGCGGGCGGGCCTTCCGCGACCGCTCTCCGCCGCCGCCGGACCCCGGAAAGCCGTTCCTCAGCAGGCCGTTATCGGATCAGCACGCGGCGAAGGTCGGCCAGAAACCGCTGAATGTCCGAGGCATCGGTGTCGAAGCTCGTCACCAGCCGGTAAAGCTTCGCCTCCGGCTCGCCCACCGGGTAATAGCCGTGCCCCGCCGCCTGAAGCGCTGCGTGCACGTCGTCCTCCAGCCTGACGAAGACCCCGTTGGCCTGCACCGGATAGGCCAACTCCAATCCCAGCTCGCGCAGGCCGTCGGCCAGCTCGGACGCCATGCGATTGGCGTGAGCGGCGTGCTTCAGCCAGATGCCGTCGCGGAGGGTCGCAGCCAACGGCACGCTGGTGAAGCGGTGCTTGCTCAGAAGGTGGCCCATACCCTTGCGGTGATAGGGAAAGGCCTCCACGGCCCGCCGATAAGCAGCACCGTCGCCTTGGGGGAAGAACAGGACCGCTTCGGAGTTCGCCAGCCCGTTCTTGGTCCCGCCGAAGGTCATGGCGTCGATGCCCGCGTCGCTCGCCAGCTCCCGCGGATCGCAGCCCAGGGCCGCCACCGCGTTGGCGAAGCGGGCCCCGTCCAGGTGCACCCGATATCCGAGGCCGTGAGCCGCCGCGCAAAGCTCGCGCGTCTCCTGGGGCGTATATACCTCCCCCATCTCCGTGGAGTTGGTGATGGTCAGCAGCCCCGGCTGAGGCTGGTGCAGGTCGCCTCTGGGCATGGATGCGGCACGCCGCACGTCCTCCACCGACAGCTTGCTGGATCCATCAGCGCTGTTCGTTGGGACCACCCGGCAGTGGGCGATCCGCTCCGGGCCGGTGGACTCGTCCTCGTTGAAGTGGCTGACGTGATGGCAGATCACCCGCTGCCAGGGCTCGGTGAGGGCGGCGGCGGTCAGCAGGTTGCCCGCGGTGCCGGTGGCCACGAAGAACACGGCAACGTCGGGTCCGAATACCTCCCGGAAGGTTTCCACCGCCCGGGCGGTGAGTTCATCATCGCCGTAGCCTATGTAGTGGGAGCCGTCGTCGGCATCGAGAATCGCCTGGACCGCCTCCGGACAGAGCCCGGCATTGTTATCGCTGCGGAAGCTTCGCATGCCGGGAGTGTAGCGTGAAGCGAGGGGCCGGCGAAGCGGCCCGAGGCGATCCGGACCGGGGTCAGCTTTCAGCCTGCAGGTCCTGATAGAGCATCAGTTTGTTGCCATCGGGATCGTAGAAGGTCGCGAGGCGAACCATCTTCTCGATGGTGATGGTCTCCCCGTCGAACCGGACCTGCCGGGCTTCAAGCTGCGCGCGGGCGGCGTCAATGTCCTTCACGCCGAAGGTGAGCGTGGCCCCGCCTTTGACTTGCGGAGCCTCCACTTGGGACAGGCCGACGTTAACGCCGGGCACCGACGTCTTCAGCTCGCACCAGCCCAGGTCATCCATGCGGTAGAGAAGCTCAAACCCCAGAACGTCGCGGTACCAGGCAAGGGCCCGTTCCAGGTCGGCGGTCTCCATCGCGCAGGTCAAGCCCCCGTCGTAGTCGAGAGATGTGGCCATATGTACGTTCCTTTGACTTGTCTGGTGTTGCCGGGGATGGTCTCCCCGTGCGGGTCTTGCGGCAAGCTACGGCCTAAGAACGCCCGCCATGCCCATGGCCCGTCGCCAGGCGCTGAGCTGACCAAGATGGGCGATGTGGTGGCAGTTGACGACGAAGTTGGCCAGCGCCCCCACGGTCGGGAACCTCACCCGCTTCTCACCGGAACCCGGGTTCTCTTGGCGCAGCGCTTCTTCGGACGTTTCGCGGATTACCGCCGCGGCCTCCCGGTGCCGCTTCTCATAAAACGCGATGATCTGGTCCTTCGGCGGGTAGCGTTCCTCCCGGGCCTCGCATGTGCATCCGGCTTCGAACAACTCCCGATATCCGTCGGAGATGCGGGCCAGATCCGGCCTGCCCAGGACCTCAAGGGCGTGGCTCGTGACCAGCGTGATGTGGCCAAGGATGAACGCCGGATGGTTCAGGGCCGGCAGGGGCTGGCAGACAAACCGATCCGCGGGAATGTCCTCCGCCAGCATCCGCCCGTAGCCAAGGCAGGCCTCAAGACAATCGGCGAGGTAATCAGCGGAGCGCGGGGTGGTCGCGGGATCGACGGCGGCCTCCCTCGGCGTGCACCCGCCGGGGCCGGTCGTGGGCGGCTTGGCACGCGATACGGTAGGTTCGGCCATGGTTGTGTGCTCCCCATTCTTCCGGCCGGGGCAAGACCCCGGGGCGATCATGGGCCAAACCCGGCACCGGTTATTGATACTGATAGTATATCTGCTATACTTTTATGTCAATACCATGGCCGAGAATCTCCCCCAACTCCTCAGGCTCTTTCACCACCGCTGGTCGGTGCCGGTGCTGGCCCGGCTTCATCGCGAGGGGGGCGGGGCCAAGTTCATCACCCTCGTCAACCGCCTCGGGGTGAGCCGGGACGCCCTCCGCCGGACCCTGGCGGCCCTCATCGAGCAGGGCTGGGTGATGCGGAACCCGGGCTATGGCCACCCCCTGCGCCCCGAGTACATCCTCACCCCCGGTGGCCGGCGGCTCGCCCCCGTCTGCAACCGCCTGATGGTCGCCCTTCAGCGGCTCGGGGCCGAGGGCGCCGGTCTGCGGAAGTGGTCGCTGGTGGTGATGGGGGCGGTGGCGGGCGGGTGCAGAAGGTTCTCGGAGATCAGGGCCGCTCTGCCGGGAGTCACCGCCCGCGCCCTGGCCCTGACCCTGAAGCAGCTACAGGACGCCGGCCTGCAGGATCGGGTTGTTTATGACGACTACCCGCCATGCGTCGAGTACCGGCCGAGCCCACCGTCACGTCGGCTGAGCCGGCTGCTGGATGAGCTGGAAGCGGTCATCTGATCCATAGCCGGGAGAGGCCTGGCGCCGGCGCGGCTGGCTCAGTCGGCGCCGCGGGTATCATCGCCCGCATGAGCAGTCAGTTCATCGTCTTCCTGGAGCCGGCCCGAGACGGCATGGTCGCGAACCCCACCGCCGAAGAGGCGGCGAAAGTCCAGGCCCACTTTGAGTATCTCAAGTCGCTGACGGAGCGGGGCGTGGTGGTGCTGGCCGGCCGCACCACCGAGCCGCCTATCACCGGCCTGGTCGTGTTCTTCGCGAGCGACGAGGCGGCGGCCAGAAGCCTGATGGTGGACGACCCGGCGGTGAAAGCCGGAGTGTTCAAGGCGAGGCTGCAGCCGTTTGGCATCGCCCTGCGCGGGGATCGGGGTTGAACGCGTCACCCGGCTACGACCAATCGCGGCCTGTCGCGACTCATCAGCGGTCAGCGCCGCACTGGTGTGCCGCCGTCACGTATGCAATCACATCCTCCGTCTCGCTTTCGCTCAGACCGGTGCGATCGGCCATGCGGCGAACGATCCCGGGCCAGTCCGCCACCGGGTAGTCTCCGACCGGCTCGGGACTGTGACAGGCAGCGCAGCGGGTGACGTAGATATGCCGGCCGCGCCTGAGCGAATCAACGTCAGTGCCTTCGCGGGCCGCCAGGTCGACCATCTCCTCATTCACCGGCGGGGCGAGGTCCTCGGTGGTCGCACAGCTTGCGGCCCACAGCAGGCTGCCGGCGCCAAGGGCAGCCAACACGGCAGATTTGACTATGCGCGGTGTTTCCATCGACAGCCCCTGAGGTCAGAAGGTGAAACCGAAGATGAGTCGAAGCTGGAAGTCCGCCTCGCTGTCCTCATCCGTCACCTGGAACAGCGGCGTAAGCGTCACCCACCAGTCATCGGTGCGGAAAGATGCGTTCGGACCGAGGTAGAGAACGCTGTCGCCGGTGTCGGACCAGTCGGGAACGGGAATCTCGTGCAGGACCTCGGCCCCCAGGGTGAACTTGGGCGAAACCTGGTAGCTCAGGCCGAAGGACTGGAAAAGCTCGCCCTTATCCTCGCCGAAGTTGTCACCTTCCCACTCCGACTCAATGCCCGCGTTGTAAGCCCCGGTCCACTTGCCGATGTTCTTCTCCAGCAGGATCTTCCCCTCCAGCTCGAACAGCTCCGGCCCCAGCTTCAACTCGCCGTAAAGGGCCGATCCGAGGAAGTCCACCGTGGGGTCGGTCAGGTTGTAGATCAGCTCGACAGCGGTGCCGCGATACTCCACGCCGTCGCCGACCGATGATCCCCGCTGGGAACGCCAGTCCGCCAGGTACAGGCCGAGCTGCAGATTCTCGGTGAGGCCGATCTCCAGCTCGTGACGGATGTCGAACCGGTCGTACTCGCTGTCGGAACCCTTGTCGGTCTTCCAGGTGATCCACTGCTCGTACTCGATCTCACCAGGTGCCTCGGTGGTGGTCTGATAGACGTAGGTGAACTTACGCTCGGATGCTTCGGTCAACGTGGCGGTCGCGGTCAGGGCGATCAGGGCTGCGAGAGCAGCAGCGGCGGTGCTGGGAAGGTGGCTGAAGCTGGAACGTCGTGGTTCACCTTTGGACATGGAATCATCCCCGGCTCGATGTGAGAAGTGTTCGGCGGCCATCCCCGGTGGACGGCCGGGCATATTATTGCGATTGCGTCTCGATTTCAAACGCCGGAGGCCCGGATACCACACCCCCACTTCCGGCCCGGGCCAGGCCGATCAGCCCCGGTCGGACCGCCGGCATGCGGGGGGGTTTCCCAGCCAACCTGTGCCTCAGGGCTCCCGATGCTCCGATGCCGGCGAGCCCCCCATGGAGGCCCGCTGACGGGCTTCGCACTACTCCTGGGGCCGGAGGATGAAGAGGTAGTTCAGGCCCGTGTTCTCCAGTTCACGGGACAGGCGAACCTCCGGCCCGGGGATAAGGTCCTTGTGCGGGAAGACTCGATCGTCAAGGTCAAAGCCCGCCTCCGCCGTTATGCGAACCAGATCATCGCAGGTCCACATCCGCATGGTGAAACGGTGTGAAACCTCGGCAACCACCTTCTCGTCGCGCTTGCGCCAGAACGAGGCGTGATCGATGACGGTGCGGGCCGCCAAATCGCAATGCTCGCGTCGCCACCGGGCATGAACCTCGCTGCCGTCCGGCTGGGGGAACGACCAGGTGTTCTCCGTGCCGGGCGGGTCGATCCACGGCCCGTCATGCCGGCAGGGATCGATCTCCACGACATATGCACCAGTGGCGGCAAGATGGCGCTTCACGGATTCGAGATGGGAGATGACATCCGCTTCCGCCGTCAGATGGCATAGCGAATTGATCGGGCACCACGCCAGATCGAAGCCGTCCTCCGGCTTCTGCGGGATGTCAAACTGCCGGGCATCGGCTTTCAGAACGGTGATGCGTTCGCCTCGCGGCGCGCGGGCCAGCATCGGCCCGGCGAGGTCGAAGCCGACATAGCTGAGTCCGCGATCGGTAAACACCGGCCCGTAGCGTGCGTTGCCGCAGAACGGCTCGAGCACCGTTCGCGCCCCCGGAAAGTGAGCAAGCAACCAGTCAACTTCATCAACGAGCGGCCAGTCGAAGGCGGCACAATACAGCTCGGCTTCTTCGTAAATGTCCATATGACCCCATCCCCTCTTGATCCGTTCCGTTACATCACGGTCCGTGATGCTATTCACCTCGCCGCCAGCCCCAAGCCAGGTGTCCTCCCCACCTTACATCGACTTCCAGCCTTGCGGCGCTCATCACTGGTAGCCGAACGCGTCGACGTACCGCTGCAGGTGCTTCATCACCGGCTCGTAGTGCTTCTCGTAGTTGCGCCAGCGGTTTGTGGCCCGCGTGTAGATCTTCTCCGTCACCGCGGCGAAGCTCGGAGTGGAGACGTAGCGCTGCTTCGCCTTCTCGTGGAAGCTCAGGACGCGCTCATCCCAGTCAAGACCGAGCAGATCGAGGATTCTCCTTGCCTGACTCTCAAGATCCACCACCGAGTCCTCGTAGCGGATCTCGATGAACCTGATCGTGAGCATGTCGCGCAGATGCAGCCACAGGTCCATGACCTCGTCATAGAACCGGGCGGTGTTCTCCCAGGTGAGGAAGTTGATCATCGCGGTGTTCAGGCTGAAAAGCTGCATGAAGCAACTGAGGCACACATCGCGCGGATCGCGCAGGGCGACGATCACCCTCGCCTCCGGGAAGAGAACGTTGATCAGGCCAATGTCGATGAGGTGAAGCGGGTTCTTGTCCACCAGGATCCCGTCGCGCACTTCCGGTCCCAGTATCTCTTCGGCTTCCCGCCAATAGCGATCGCGCAGCCGTCGGATCTGGTCCTCGTCGAGGCGCTTCAGGCGGGCGGGCACATCTTTCTCGTCGGGCATGAGGCCGGCCAGTTCATCCTTGACCGCCGCGATTATGCCCTGCTCATCTGACGTGACCACCTCGGGATGGGCGGCCATGACCTGCTCGGTCATGGTGGTCCCGGAACGGGGGAAGCCGACGAGGAAGGAGGGAACGGGATGATCGTCAACAGCCTTGCGCCCGCTCCACTTCTCGAAGAGACCGGCGGTGAGCCCCTCCTTGTACTCATGGATCCGCCGGCTCCACACGCCGCGCACGATCCGCTTGGCAACCAACGTTTTCTTCTGCTCGGCCCCGCCCCTGACAAGGCAGTCGAAGGCGGCCTCGTAGTCACCGAGCTTGTCATGGACGGCCGCCATCTGCTTGAGCGCCAGGTACCGTTGCTCGGGTCGCGTGGCTCGGTCGACCGTGCTTTGCAGTATTTCAAGCGCTTCCTGTCGCTCGCCGGTGCGCTCCAGCAGCCGGGCCAGGCCCAGGGTTGCTTCGAGGTTCTCGGGCGACGCCCGCATGGCCTTGCGGGCCGCGGCAATACCCCGCTCAATCTGGTTCCTCCGTTCATGGATCAGGGCCATGATGCGGTACGCCTCGGAATCGGATGCATCCAGGGCGATGGCCCGCTTGGCGCTGCGCATCGCCTCGTCCGGCTGGTTGTCATGGAAGAGCAGGTCGGCCAGGCTCGAGTGGTACAGCGCGACTTTCGGTCTTATCGCGATCGCCTGCCGATGCAGGCTAATGCCGTCTTCCAGGTCACCGATTTGGCCCTTGATCTGCCCCAGCCCGAGCAGGGCGTTCGCTTCCCGGGGGCGGTGTTGCAGTACCTGCTCGTAAAGTGGGCGGGCCCGATCAACCTGCCCCCGCTCGTGGAACGCTACGGCCTGCTGCATGATCGCGGCGTGATCAAACGGTGGGGCCGCGGTCGCCTGGCGCGGTCCTTGACCCTGCTGCTTCTTCAGGCAGCAGCTCTTGTACTTCTTTCCGCTACCGCAGGGACAGGGGTCGTTGCGCCCGACTTGTGATCCGCGGCCTGCCGTGGCCATCATTCCGCTCCTTTCTGACTTCGCCCCCAGCCGCATTCAGGGCAACCGGCAACGAAATCCCCTCGAAGACCGTGGGCGCATAAAGGGTAATGCCTCACGCCGATCTTCGCTGTGTTCGCGAAAGCCAGCGGGACCTGGCATCCGCGGGGCCAGTCGGCCCGCAGCCGTTTTCTTCATCTGAAAAACCGCCTCCGAGGAGGTCCTCGGAGGCGGAGGTGGTTGATCCTCTGTTGTGAACTGGCCGGGTGAATCAGCTCGCCGTGGCAATGAGCTCGCTGGCCTCGATGAGCTGGTCGGGAGTCACGACGGGGCCGTACTTCTCCTTGAGAGCGGCCAGCCCCCTGCTCCACTCGTCATAGACTTCGAACAGCTTGCCGGGAAGGTTCTCTTCCTTGCCGAGGGCTTCGCGCTGCAGTTCGATGCGGTCCTGGATCTTGTCGACATAGATCGAGAACTGCTTGTCGTAGAGGTCGCGTGGATAGTCCTTGTCGATGATTGAAGAGAAGAGCTCTCGCAGGTCGTCGTATAGGGGCAGATAGCCGACGGGCGTGTCGATGGCATCGACCTCGCCGTGTGCTCGCTTGGCCAGCCAGGTCAGCCAGACCGGCACATCCCGTTTCTCGCCGAGGAGCTGCGGGGAAGTGCCGCCGCGCGACGCGTCGGTCAGGAAGTAGTTGAGGCCCGCGAGAATCGGCCGACCGGCGTCGGTGAACTTCGGGCTGCCAAAGAACTCGAACTGCGAGCTCATGTAGTCGGACAGAGCGCCGGGAATGAACGGGGCGTTGGCCCACGGCTGCCGCTTCACGCCCGATGCGCCAACTTCGGTGGCGGTGGCCGCGGAGACAATGGAAGCTCCGATCACCACGCCGTGCTCGGGAGTCTTGCCCACCCAGACCGGAGGCATGGTGTCGCTGTCGCGGCCGGAATAGGTGATCACCTTGACCGTGGCCCCTTCGGGGGACTCGCCGGTTGCCGGGTCGTAGTTGTCGATCGCCTTGCAGCGCAGCGTGCAGCGGGCGTTGGGGTGGGAGATGGGGATTTCGTTCCCGTTGGCATCCTTCTTGCCCTTGAACCAGTCACCCTGGAAGTTGAAGCCCTTGTCGGGGTGCTTCTCGTTGTTGCCGGTCCAGTGCGGCACCTTCTTCTCGTCAATGAGGACGTTGGACCAGATGATCTCGGTCCCTTCTTCGCGCAGGCATTTCATCAGGTGCGGATCGCCCTCGCGGTTCACGTCCGCGACGATCCCGAAGATCCCCTGCTCGGGGTTGATGGCCCGCATGGTGCCGTCGTCGGCAATCCACATCTGGGCGAGGTCGTCGCCGATGAAGTCGGTGCCGGCCATGGCAGTGGTGGTCTTGCCGCATCCGCTGGGGGCGGCGCCGGCGAACCAGGTGGTGCGGCCGGAGTCCTCCTTCATGCCGGTGATGAACATGTGTTCGGAAAGCTGCTCGCCCTTGCCGTAGTAGGTGGCGAGGTCCACGGCGAAGCGGTGATTCCCCTTCTTGAGCAGAAGGGTATTGCCGGCGTAAGTGCAGAACATGGCGAAGGTCGTGAGCCAGCTTCGATCCATGAAGACGCGGGCGTTCGGCAGGTCTTCGGGCCGGTTGAGACCCTCGGCATGGACGTTGGTCAGGAACAGGCCGGCCCGCTCCACCTGCTCGTCAAACCGGTCGTAGACGTGCCGGTAGAGAATGTCGCCTGAGTGCATGACGTATGTCGAGGAGGAGATCTCCAGGGCGGGCAGTGCCATCTTGGCCCCCGCGGGCCCTCGGCAGAAGAAGCCTACCATCATCGTCTTGCCCTTCATGATGCCCGTCATGTGCTCCCTGACGTAAGCCAGCGCATCATCACGAAGCATCTTCTTGGCAAGGACGCTCACCTTTTCGTCGGGATTGACGATGTAGAAGGTGCGATCGACGATGCGTCCCTGCTCCTCGGGAAGATCGTAGTGGATCGTGTGGTCCTTCATGGCAAGGGGCGATTCCTCACCCTTGTCTATGCTCATCTTCCG
Organism: Phycisphaerales bacterium; assembly: GCA_020345805.1. Taxonomy (GTDB): domain Bacteria; phylum Planctomycetota; class Phycisphaerae; order Phycisphaerales; family SM1A02. Next base: position 1,945,946 of record CP070772.1, read on the forward strand.
AACCTGTTTCATGTCCTCCGCGGAGCCGGTGGTGATGAACACGCGGTCCGGCTGGCAGAGCGCGATCGCGTTGGCGATCTTGAGCAGAGCCTCCTCGTTCTTGATCTTACCCAGCCTCGCCAGGTGTGTCTGATCCAGCTTGTCCTGGAAGAGTTTCTTCGCCTCGCCGATCGACTTGATGCCCCCAACCTCGGCGAGGATGTCGATACCCTTCTTCAGTTCCAGCATTACTGTCTCCTTTAGCTTTGCCTTTGTCTTCGCAGGTCAGTAAGGGTCTGTGCTCTTACTCACGAGACTTCACCCCCGGCGATCTGACTAGAGAGGAGCGCGCAGACTTGACGTGCCGTCTGTCGAAACCGGGCCCTTCCCCGACCACCGGTGATTGAGGGGCACACCACGCAAACATTGAGGCGATTATACCCCCGGATCCTGCACTGAGGCGGAGGGATCGGTCATTCCGGCCGAAGCGCTCCGTCGTTGACTCGGGCAGCGGTGGCCTATACTCTTCAGGCTCGTCAAAAGCCCGGATTTGTGGCGGCTGTAGCTCAGCTGGTTAGAGCACCTGGTTGTGGTCCAGGGGGTCGAGGGTTCGAGTCCCTTCAGCCGCCCTTTTTGCATGCGCCTTCGGTGATGGAGCCGTGCGATGGCGCGGGTCGGGGCGACCCCAGAAGGATTGGCGAACGCGTACGTTAGCCAACCCATTGCCGGGGCGGGCAGGGGAGTCAATTCCATAAATACCCGCATTCAGTACATTTATCGCCCGATGTGGGGCCCTTGGCGTAACCGCAGTTGAGCCAGCGGGTATCCCCCCAGAACCGGCGGCGCCGGCTTGTGATCGCCAACACAATCCCCAGACCCGCCAGCCACTGGAACGCCCTCACTGAGCAACACAAGGCCACAGACGTGCCTGTCGCGCAGTAGCAGTCGGTCCGGCTACGGACCATCACGTCGTTGGGTAAGGTGATCAGGACCTCAAGGATCGTCCCGCCCAGTAAAGCCAGGATAAGGCGATCGTGCAATCGTCTGGGATCGCCGCGGCGGGTGAAGATGGCGAGAATCACTGCCCATATCAACCAGCCGACCACCACCTGGGCCCAGAAGATCGAGAACCTCGCCCACTCCTCATGGTTGGCCCAAGGCTGATCGTGAACCCACTCAAACGGCCACAAATGGGCATCTTCCCACAATTGCAAAAGCTCCCCGAAGGATTAGAACAGACCCGTGGTGAGCACTCCCCCAAGAGGGCCGCACCGACAATCGTCAGCCAGAGCGGGCGCCTTCCGCCGCCCGGTTGCCCTCTTTGCGGGCGCATGCCAAACGCGGGGAGAACGAATGCTATCTGAATCGCGGCCAACAGCATCGCCGGCATCGGGACTGCCCCCCAGCCGTAGGCTCCGCCGAGCATCTCTCTCTTCCGGAACGAAGGACCCACCATATCCGCGAGGAAGGACGAGTCGAGGTCCGACGGATCCACAAGAAGGATCGCCGCGGTTATCCCGCCAGTGATCATCAGCCAGAGGTAGGCGGGCAGAAAGACCAGCAGCAGGATGATCAGCCGGCATCGTCGCGTGGCGACAATCGTTATACACTGGGATCGTGAACATCGCGCTCATCCAGTTCGACATCGTCTGGGAAGACAAGCAGGCCAACCACCGGATCATTGAGGGCATGGTCGATGATGCGGATATCGCCCCCGGCACGTTCGTCCTGCTGCCGGAACTTTCCGACACCGGATTCAGCCTCGACGTGAAGAAGATCGCGGACGAGATGTCCACCGCCTGGGCTGCGGATCTGGCCCGAAGCCGGGGGATCTGGCTGCAGACCGGTTACGCAGTACGCGGTCCCGGCGGCAAAGGGCGGAACTGCGCGACCCTCTTCGCGCCCTCGGGCGAGACGATCGGAACCTACGAGAAAGTGCATCCGTTCAGCTACGGCCGGGAGCTCGATCACTACGGCAGTGGCGATCACCTGACCCTGCGCCGCCTGGAGGAGATCCCGGGTCGGCCGACGGTTTGCCCGCTGATCTGCTACGACCTGCGCTTCGCGGAACTGTGGAGGCTGGGGGTGCTTGCGGGAGCGGAAGTCTTCACTATCGGCGCGAACTGGCCGGATCCGAGGCAACAGCACTGGCGCACGCTGCTCATCGCTCGGGCCATCGAGAACCTGGCGTACGTGGTGGCGGTGAACCGCACCGGCTCTGATCCGCATCTGCGCTACGTGGGGGGCTCGATGATCATATCCCCGCGGGGCGAGGTTCTCGCGGAGGCGGGCGAGGAGCCTGCGGTGCTCCGGGCAGTGGTGGACCTGGAAGCGCTGCGCAAGTGGCGAGATGAGTTCGGAGCCTTGGCCGACATCCACCGCGATCTGCTCGGCTCAATACGCATTGACGGCCAGGTGTGAAATGGCGGCGAGCTTCCGGCGGGAAAGGTGCCTGCCTGCTGTTGCAGGTGCCGGGGGCGAGGCCTTAGACTCCGCGCATTAATCAGGGAGACCGCAGTGCTGAGCTGACGGGGAGATGCCGGATGGAATCGGACCGATTGAGCACGACGCTTGACCACACCAGTCGCACGCACCGCAGAACGGCCTTGTCCAGGCTGCGGCAAGCATACTTCGCCCAGGGCCGGGAGAGCGTCCAACGATACGGAATCCGCTTCGACGATGTGCTCGTCCACCTCTGGAGAGCACGGCACACCGAGCGGGCTTTCTCCCTGAGAGCGGTCAGATACGTTGATGATCTGGTCCATGCCGTGGCCTGCACCCACAACCTCGGGGTCGCGTGGCGCGACCTCTCGGAGTACTACGAGCGGCCGCTCATCCGGCACTGCCGGCACTGGCTGGAGGAACCGGCCGCAACCCTCTTCGTGCGGCGACTGCTGACCGAGATGCGCCGGCCCGCGGGGGGCGGCCCTCGCCCGGCGCTTCCCTCTCTGAGCCACTACGGCGGCACCTGGCCGCTGCGCCGGTGGCTGGGCAATCGGGTGGTCGGTTGCCTGGCCGGTAAGACCCTCATCGTCGCCCACAGACCCCCGTCAAGCCACCTCCGCCCGCAAGTTGCCGACAATCTCCGCCGACAACTTGACAAGGACCCGCAGGGGTTTACGCTTGCGCGATAAGCGGGGCAACCCGCCCCGTTCGGCGAGATAGCTCAGTTGGTAGAGCACGGCACTGAAAATGCCGGTGTCCCCGGTTCAAGTCCGGGTCTCGCCATAACCACGACCCGCTCCCGGTCTGGGAGCGGGCGTTGTTTTTGGCGCTGGCGCCGATGATGGAAGTGATGCCGGCTCACTCATCGCAGCACACACCACGCGGGGCATAGTGCTGCAGGAGGTCGTCATCGACCGAACCGGGCGTCATGCCCGGAAGCGGATAGTGCCGGCACAGCGCCCGACCGAGTGCCTCGGGCTCGGCGAGCACGAAGAACGCCGGTACGCCGATCACGCTGGTGGCAAACCGCAGCGCCCGGGGCAGATGCCTCTGGGTGGTCGCCATCATCAGCTCATGAGTGTCGAAGCGGAGGGGCAGAATGCGGAACTGCCACGCCTGTCGACGGGTCACCAGCTCCAGTGCCCGTTCCTCGTAGACTTCCACGGAAGGATCGATGGTCCGCGTCAGGCCCGCATATTGGGCCGCCCACGCCGCTTCGATCTCCTGCGGCGGCACGCCGAACCACCGCTCGCAGATCAGACCCAAAGGCTCTCCGGTGCACTCCTGCCGCTCCAGCGCAAGACTGAGCTGCGCCGTAGTCAGTACGCCCCGGGTCACCAACAGTTGCCCCAGTCGATGCTCCATTCCCCTCCTTCTCCTCACGCCTCCGTGGCTCATCGCTGAACCGGACCTTCTATCGACCAGAGAATCGCCCCAAACGCGGATCCTGAGCGGATAGGCTGCCGGTCGGCGTGAGGAGACGAGGCCTGTACGGGCTGATGAGAATGAGGTGAGTTTCCTCCGCGGCAGCAAGAATCGCCCCGTTGCCGCAGGCAGCGTAGCCGGCAATATGGAGCGGCAAATCCGGGCTTTCGCTCATGTCCAGACCGAAGGCCGATCGACCGGATCGCCGCCGCAGACCAGAGTCGATTAACCTATCGGTCCATGCATGAACGCCTGCGCAAAGCCCTGCTGGGGCACTGGGGGCGATTCGTCGCCCTTCATCCCGGGATGACACTCCTTGTCTGTCTTGTGCTGGCGGTATTCTGCCTGATCCTCGCTGCCGCCCGGCTGCAGTTCAGATCGGACCGCAGCGACCTGGTGGACCCGAACCTCAGTTGGAACAAGGCCTACAGCCAATACAAGCTGCTTAATCCCAGATGGGATGACCTGACGGTCTGCATCGATGGTCCGGCTGGCGAGGGGCGCGTGGATGATCTGGCGCGGCGCATCGCCGACCATGTGGTGAAAGACCAGCGCATCCTGGCTGCGGATGCCGGCTTCGATATCGCCCAGACCGGCCCGCGACTCTTTGCGGTGGCTCCGGGAACACTTTTCGAACGAGCCTTGGCGGATCTGGAGCGGGCGAAGCGGCTGAGCGCGGCTGAGAACTCCAACGCGGCACTGGCCGTTGCCTTGGCGAGCCTGGCCTCTCAGCGGGAGGATGAAGAGGCGCTGGACGACCTTGAAACGTTCCTGCGCCCTTATCTGGAGGCCCTCAGCGCCAACGGAAGCAGGCCGGACTTCTCCTTCATTCGCCCGGACCAGAGCCGATGGCAGCCGCTGGTGAGCGAGATCGGCTCCGGGCGCCTGCGCTTCCTCCAGGTTCGATTCGACAAGACGGATGGAGGAATCGACGCCGAGAGCGAGAATCTGGCGTGGCTTCGCCAAGAGGTTGGCCGCATCATCGAGGCTGACGATCTTCGCGATGAGATCGAATGGGGCATTACCGGAATTCCCGCCATCGAGGCCGACGAGACCAAGCAATCCATCCACGATTCGACCGTTGCCTCGGTCATCGCTTTGATCCTCATCACCTCGCTGATGCTGTTGGTTTTCCGCGGCTTCGTCGTGCCGCTTCTGGCGGCGGGATCGCTGCTGATCGGCCTGGCTCTCAGCTTCGGCTGGCTGGTGCTGGCGGTGGGTCACCTGCAACTGCTCAGCGTGGTGTTCTCCGTCATCCTGCTGGGCCTGGGCATCGATTTTGCCCTGCACCTGGTGGCCCGGCTGGAGTTGGTGCAGCATGAGCACGAGCACCTGCACACCGCGATGGCCCGGGTGTTCAGAGGCATCGGCCCGGGCATGCTCACCGGGGCGGTAACCACCGCCGCGGCGTTCGGGGCGACTGCCCTGACGGATTTCAAGGGCATGGCCGAGATGGGCATCATCGCCGGCGGCGGAATCCTGCTCTGCCTGGCGGCCATGCTCTGCGCCTTCCCCGCCGCCCTGGCGCTGACCGGGCGATGGAAGAAGATCATTCGTCACCGGCCAGGCGGCGAACTGGCGCACTTCGCGCACGGCAGGCTGGACTCGGTGGACCGCAGACCGCGCCACACGCTCTTTCTGGCCGGCATCGCCGTACTTCTCCTGGCGATCGGGGCAACGCGTGTCAAGTACGACCCCAACGTGCTCAATCTCCAGCCGCCGGGCGTGGAATCGGTCGAATGGGAGAAGCGGATCGTCGAGGACGATGCCCGCAGCGTATGGGCCGGACTGGTTCTCGTCGCGCCGGAGCGAGCCGAGGACATGGTGGACCGCCTGCGGGCCCTGCCTGAAGTTTCCGACGTGGGGGCGATGGGGTTGCTCTTCCCGCCGGACCGCGTCGAGCGGTCTCTTCGCATCGCTCGGTTGCGCGACCAGCCCAATCCGCCGCTCGCGTCCGACCCGTCTCTGTCCGCGCTGGAAGCTCAGTTGGGGGGCGTGTCCGTGTTTCTGGAACGGGAGGCTAAGTCGGCCGATGACGATGCCGGTCGGCGACTTCTGAGCCTGGCCGGCCGAATCAGGGCGGCCACAACGATCTCGGCAGGCCTCTCACCCCTCGCGCGGGCCGAACGCGAAGCAGTGCTGGATGAGGCCTTCAGCACCGCTCGGGAAGCGTTGTCGCGTTGGCTGAGCCTGGCCCTGGCGCCCGGCCCTCCGGGGCCGGAGGACCTGCCTCCGTTCCTGCGCACGCAGTGGGCCCCGGCCCAGGACAAGTGGGTGCTGCGAGTCTATCCGGCCGACGACCGGCCGGCGGGACGGTCCATTCTGCACCCGGCGCGCCTGGGCCCGTTTGTGAAGGCGGTGCGCAGTGTTGAAGAGGGTGTGATCGGTCCCCCCGTGCAGATCCACGAGTCCAGCGAGCTCATCAAGCGGGAGTACACCAAGGCAGCCTGCTATGCGGTGGCCGCCATTCTCATACTGCTGATGCTGGACTTTCGATCGGTCGCCGACGCCCTTTGCGCCATGCTTCCGGTGTCAATCGGCTTCGTTGGGGTGTTCGGGATGCTGGGGCTGTCGAACATGCCGCTGAATTTCGCCAACATCATCGTGATGCCGCTGATCTTCGGCATCGGGGTCGATGCCGGCGTGCACATGGTCCATCGCTGGCGGCAGCAGCCGTACGGCCGGCCCGCGGGCCTCAGCGGTGCCACCGGCCGGGGAATCACCTTGACCATGCTCACCACCATGATCGGGTTCGGATGCATGCTCATCGCCGAGCACCGCGGCATCCGCTCGCTGGGATTCGTGATGGTGGTCGGGCTGGCGGTGACGCTTGCGGGGTGCTACCTGGTTCTGCCGGCGGTGCTTCGTCTCCGCGCCGCCGCTCCCACGGAAGCTCTCAGATGATCGGCAGCGGTGGTGACTGACGGCATCGAGTCAGAGAAAAGCGCCAGGAAAGTCGCCTGTTCCTGACGCTTCGTGGTTTTTGCGCTTTGCCGGATGCTCTCTCAGCCCATCAGAGCATCGGGGTTGAGCGCTTTCAGATCATCGGTGACGAACAAGCCGTCCTTCCGCACGACTTCGCCGTCGAAGATGATCTCGCCTCCGCCGTATTCCGGGCGCTGGATCAGCACCAGGTCCCAGTGGATCTCCGATTCGTTGCCGTTGGGGGCCTCGTCGTAGGCCCGGCCGGGCGTGAAGTGCAGCGAGCCGGCGACCTTCTCGTCGAAGAGGATGTCCTTCATCGCCTCCAGCACGTAAGGGTTGAAGCCGATGGCGAACTCGCCGACATACCGGGCGCCTTCATCCGTGTCGAGGATGGAGTTGAGTGCCGCGTCGTCGCCGCAGGTGGCTTCGACCACCTTCCCGTCTTTGAAGACGAGGCGGATGTTCTCGAAGGAGACACCGTTGTAGATCGTGGGCGTGTTGAAGTGGATCACGCCGTTGGCGCTGTCGCGAACGGGCGCGGTGTAGCATTCGCCGTCGGGGATATTCATCTGGCCGCAGCAGGGGACGGTGGGGATGTCCTTGATGGAGAAAGTCAGATCGGTGTCGCCGGGGCCCTTGATCTGCACCTTGTCGGTGTTGTTCATACGCTCGACCAGGGCCTGGGCGGCCTTGTCCATCCTGGCGTAATCGAGCGTGCAGACGTTGAAGTAGAAATCCTCGAATTCCTCCGTGCTCTTTTCGGCCAGCTGGGCCATGCTCGGCGTGGGCCAGCGCAGCACGCACCACTTCGTGTTCTTCACCCGCTGCTCGAAATGGACGGGGGTGAGATAGGCCTTCCCGTACTTCTTCATCTGGTCGTCGTCGATGCCGGACATCTCGCTGACGTTGTCCGACCCCCGCAGGCCGATGTACGCCTGCATCTGCTCCATGCGGTGAAGGTCACAGTCGGCCCAGACCTTGAGATTCTCGTCATCGGCGTCGGCGATGAGGGCCCGCATGACGCGGTTCTGCCGGACCGCCACATGGGGATAACCTCCCGCCTTTCGGCAGGCCCTGACCAAAGCCAGCGCCATCTCCTCGGGCGCGTCGAATATCTCGATGAGCAGGTGCTCGCCCTTCTCGATGCGGGTGGAGAAGTTGATGAGAACATCGGCCAGTTTCTCGATACGTGGATCTTGCATGGCGGTCCTTTTCCTGACTCGGATCGGTTAATCGACGCGAATTCGGCGTTGGCGATGCGCCACCGCCGGGTGTCTCTTCATCGGGGCGACGAAGGAACAACACAATAGACATTTCACCGCCCGTGTCCATCGTCGGATGCACGCATCATCACGACATCGGCAGCGAGCGGGAGCCGACCCGCCGCGCCTCCCGGCCTCGCCCGCCATCGTGAGTGTCGCGAATTTACCGCAAAGGAGCGTCCGGAGCGGTGTCAAAGAGACACCTGAGCACTTCCGGCAACGGATCGTCCGGATCGAATCCGGGCCTCAGCCAGAGGCGGCAGGACGGCTCGGCCCGCTCCGGAGAGATCCAGAACCACCCCGCGGCGCGGGAATCGGCGAAGCGCTTCCCGCTCCAGAACCCGTCGGCGGCCCGGCCGTGGGCGATGCGCCGCCCGCGGGGCGGGAACTTGTCCCACCGCTCGACATGGGAACCCAGCAGCGCCGTCTCGAAGTCGTCGGCGTCGTCGGCGTGGGAGGTGCAGATCAGTATCACGTTGGTCGCCGAGGGCATGAACTGCTGGTAGGCCTTGCGCATGAGCTTGCGGATTCGCGGGGCTTCGTCGATGAAGCCGCTGGGCAGGCCGATGGCCAGGGTGACGTGCGAGCCGCTCCAGGGGGCGACCACCCGCACGCGTCCGAGCTCCCCTTCCACGTCGCTCTGTATGTTCAGCTCATCGCCAACGCTGGCCCGCTGGATAAAGTCGGCGGCCCCGGTGACAAAGTGCTGCATTTGCTCGTCGGTCAGTCCGTCCCGCCAGTGGATGCTGACCACGTAAGGGCGGTTGATCCTCTCCAGGTACTTGAGGCGCGAGGAGACGGTCAGCTTCTTCCGAACCGGGCGGCCGGTCTCCACTCGCTTGACGTGCAGGAAGAACTGCTGTCCTCCGACCCGGACCTGAAAGTCGCAGCGCTTGCCCTGAGGCGTGGGCACCTCGAACTCCAGATCACAGCCGCGGGAGAGCAGGCGCCGGGCCATCATCGCTTCCGCGAAGGTATCCAGGAACGCCTTGCGCCGCCGGTGGGCGCGGAGGTTCGCCGCGAGCTTGTGCAGGCAGGCGTGGCCATCCCAGGAGAGGATGTCATCCAGCACGTCCTGGTTGATCTGATCTCGAAACTGCTTCAGTCCGCCCGAGGGGCTCATTCGCTTTCCTCTTCTTCGGCACAGAACCGTTCATGCGGCGGCGGGCGCTCCTCATCGCCTCCCGAGGCCGGGTCATCCGTCTCCGGCCAGCACTCTGCAATCGCCTCCAGCGGCTGCATGCCGTTGATCGTGATCTTCGCGCCGCGGGCCAGAAGCAGGTCCACGTGCCGCCGGCCGAGGCGGACCTTCAGCGCCGCCTTGCCGTCCGGATAGTCTCGCTCCAGCACCTCGGTGCGTTTCTCCAGGAAGTCGATGGTGTTGCTGTCGTTCAGGGCCGCCGCCACCACCACCTCGCGCACGCCACCGAGCATGTGATCGAGCACAACCTCGGCCAACTCGTCCAGCCCTTGCCCGGTGGCCGCACTTATCGGCAGGGCATCGGGATGACGGTTCAGCCAGACCAGCACATCATCGGAATCGGCCACCACATCGATCTTGTTGAGGACGATGACGCGGCGCTGGTAAGTCGCGCCGATTTCATCCAGCGTCTGCATCACCGTCTCCAACTGCATCTCGGCATTCGGATCCAGCGCATCGACCAGGATGATCAGGAGCTGGGCATGGACGGTCTCCTCCAGCGTCGATTTGAAAGAAGCGACCAGATGGTGGGGCAATTCCCGGATAAAGCCGACGGTGTCGGAGAGCATGACGTGATTGCCGCCTCCCAATTCCCAGCGCTCAACCCGGGTGGAGAGGGTGGCAAACAGCTTTGCGTGAGCGAAGGCTCCGCCGGCGGTGGCCCGGTTGAACAGCGTGCTCTTGCCCGCGTTCGTGTAGCCCACAAGCCCCACGGTGTAGTGGTCGAGATTGCGCTGGGCAACCTCCCGCGTCTTCCGCTGCTGCATCTGGGCCAGCTCGGTCCGAAGCTGTTTGAGGCGTCGCTGGACGAGGCGGCGATCGATCTCGATCTGCTGTTCGCCGGGCCCGCGGGTCCCGATGCCCACCGGGGCCCCGCCCACGATCTGCCCAAGGTGGTCCCACATCGCCCGCAGGCGCGGGTAGGTATATTCAAGCTGGGCGATCTCCACCTGGATCCGGGCCATGTGGGTGGTGGCCCGGTTGGCGAAGATGTCCAGTATCAACTCGCTTCGGTCGATGATCTTGCACTCGACGGCCTGCTCCAGGGCCCGGATCTGGGCCGGCGAGAGGTCGTTGTCGAAGATTGCCAGGGTGGCGTCGGTCATCTTCGCGAGGGCGGCCAGCTCGGCGACCTTGCCCTTTCCCAGATAGGTACGTCCGCGCGGTTTCCGCCGCTTCTGCATCAGCTCCCCCACCACCGTGGCCCCCGCCGTTTCCGCCAGTGCGCGTAGTTCGCCCAGCGGCTCGCTTGCATCCACGTAATCTCCGGGCAGTACAACCTCCACGAGGATCGCCCGCTCGGCCATCACTTTCAGTTGTTCACGGTGAATCTGGGACATCTGAGGTGTGGAAACCGCGAAACTCGCCCCGCGGAGTCCTGATTGTAGGTTCTGAGGCTCATCTCATCCCCTGCACCGCCCGGCAAAGCCACGGGCCCCGGAACCGGCAACAAACCGCGCCCCGAGAGCGTTGGACCACCGGCGAGATCCACGCGCTTGGGCATTCTCGTGCCGCAGGTGACCGCATCGCCGATATCATTGCCCGTCGCCCGTCAGCCATCCGGGACGCCCCCGGGAGTTTCCGAACGCCCCCCAAGGGCAGCCACGTGGAAACGAATGCAAGGAGTCAACCCGTGCGGATCAAGCAGACACTCGCCCCCATCCTGCTGATCACCCTCTTCGCCGCCCTGCTCGTGCAGCTTCCCATTGCGATTGCGGCCCGCGCCGGCGAGATGGAGTGGTTCGATCCGATCATCGACGTGAGGCGGATCATTCTCGACGATTTCGTGACCGAGCCCGACGAGCCGGCCATGCAGTTGGCGCTGATCAACGGGATGCTCGAATCGCTGGAGGACCCTCACACCGTCTATGTCCCCTACGAGGAAGTCGAAGTGTTCAACAAGGACCTGCGGGGCGAGTACGTGGGGATCGGCGCGGAGGTCAACGTCATCGACGACTACCTCACGATCATTTCCCCCATGGACGGCTCCCCCGCTCTGCAGGCCGGTGTGCTCGCCGGCGACGTGGTCCTGGTGATCGAAGGCCAGTCCACCTTCCACATGCCGGTCACCGACGCCATCGACCTGCTCATGGGCGAGCCGGACACCCCCGTCACCATTCGCGTCCGTCACCTGGACGGTGCCGAAGAGGACATCACCATAATTCGCGGCCACATCGTGACCCAGACGGTCAAGGGGCTCCGCCGACGTGGCGAGGAATGGGACCACTGCGTGGATGCGGACCTCGGCCTGTTCTACGTGCGGATAACCCAGTTCAACGATTCCACCGTGGGCGAACTGCGTAGCGCATTGAATCGACTTCAGGGGCAGAACATGAACGGCCTGGTCCTGGACCTTCGGGACAATCCCGGCGGAGGCCTCCTGACCGCGGTGGCCGTGTCCGACCTGTTCCTGTCTGAAGGTGATGTGGTGAGCGTGAAATCCCGCACCGGCAACGGGCGCACGTTCGGCGCCACCGCCGAAGGCACCCTGCCGGAGTTTCCGATGGTGGTCCTCATCAACGGAGCGTCCGCCTCGGCCAGCGAGATCGTCGCCGGCGCCCTTCAGGAGAATCATCGCGCAAAAGTGCTCGGCACGCGCAGCTTCGGCAAGGGATCGGTGCAGGAAGTCCGTGAACTGGAGCACAAAAGGGGCACGCTCAAGTTCACCACCGCACATTACTACCTGCCCGGCGGCCGGAACATCAACCGCAAACCCGACAGCGGCGTGTGGGGCGTGGATCCGGATCCCGGATTCGTGAAGGCCATCAGCGATGAGGACTACATTGCCAGGTTCCGGGCCCGCCGGGAGTACGAGATCATCCGCGAGCCGGGCAACGGCAACGGGCCGGGGTCCGAGCCGATGGCGTGCGTCGATCCGCAGTGGATCCGCGACAACCTGCTCGATGAGCAGCTTGCCTGCGGCGTGGAAGCTTTGCAGACCCGCGTTCGCGGCGGGGACTGGCCTGCCGTCAGCGATGACGACAGCGCCCTGGCCGCCCTGGGCCAGGAGCTCAACCGCGCCCTGGAGACCCGCCTCCGCCTCCAGGAGCGCCTGATCGAACTGGAAGACCGCATCGGCGAGTTGCAGCAACTGGCCGACGAAGCCGGCGCCATCCCCCTACTGCCGCCGGATGTCGATCTGGTGGACGGCAAGCTCGCCGTCTATGACAAGCACGGGAATCTCATCGGCGAATACAAGATCGAAGGCGGCAATCTCGAACTGGCCCTCGACTCCGTCGCCCTCAGACCCATCGGCGCTGATGTGGATCAGTGATCTACACCCCCGGGACTCTTCGCTTCCTTCCCCACCATCACCATTCATGCCCGACCCATCGCCTGTAATCCTGGGCATCGAATCCAGTTGCGACGAGACCGCCGCAGCGGTGGTCGGGAGCGGCAGGCGGGTGTTGAGCAACGTCATCGCGACGCAGCATGACTTGCACGAGGAGTATGCGGGCGTGGTGCCGGAGATCGCCAGCCGGGCGCATCTGGAGCGGATACTGCCCGTGCTGCGTGATGCGATGCGCGAGGCGGAGGTTGATTACAGTGATCTGGATGCGATCGCGGTGGGCAATCGCCCGGGCCTGATCGGGTCGCTGCTGGTGGCGGTCAGCGCCGCCAAGGCCCTGGCCTGGTCCCTCGGCAAGCCGCTCATCGGCATCGATCACGTGCAGGCACATCTGTATGCGGGATCACTGGAGGCCTTGCCCGTTGAGTACCCGGCGCTGGGCCTGGTGGTGTCCGGCGGGCACACGAGCCTGTTCCTCGTGCACAGCCCGCTGGACGTGACGCTGCTGGGCAGGACTATTGATGACGCGGTCGGCGAGGCGTACGACAAGGCGGCGGCGATACTGGAGATCGGCTACCCCGGCGGGCCGCGCATCGACTGCATCGCCCAGGTGGGGGATGAGAACGCTCATGACCTGCCCGTTTCCGCGCTGGACCCGGATAGCCTGGACTTCTCCTTCAGCGGTCTGAAGACCGCCCTGCTCTATGCGGTGCGAGGCAAGCCGATGGGGCGGGGAGCAGATGCCCACTTTGAGCGGGATGCGTCAGGCCTGAGCCGCAAGGAGAAGGCGGATTTTGCCGCCTCATTTCAGAAGGCGGCGGTGGCCGCAGTGATGCTGAAGATCAGGCGGGCACTGAAGCGTCATGCGGTCGAAAGCCTGCTCGTGGGTGGCGGGGTCAGCGCCAACAGTCGTCTGAGGCAGGAGCTGACGGAACTGGGTGACCTCCGGCAACTGGATCTGCGGCTGCCCGCCATCGAGTACTGCCTGGACAACGCAGCGATGATCGCCGGTCTCGCCGCCGGGCGTTACCGGGCCGGACAGTTCGACGATCTCACTCTCGCCGCTTCTCCCCGGACCGCGACGGCGTGAGGCCAACCACCCGGAGCCGCGAGGCGGAAACCATCATGGATCCACACCCTGCCTGCCTCCCGGATCAGGAACTGCTCAAACAGTGCGTGGTTACTTTCGGTCGCGGCTCCGGCCCCGGCGGTCAGCACCGCAACAAGGTCGAGACCGCCGTCGACATCCTGCACAAGCCCACGGGCATAAATGCATCCGCCAGCGAGCGGCGAAGCCAATCCCAGAACCGTCACAACGCAATCAAGCGCTTGCGTTTGAAGCTGGCGATGAAGATGCGGCGCAAGGTACATCCGGACCGTTACCGCCCCAGCGCGCTGTGGGAGGACCGCCGGCAGGGAAAGCAGATGTCCGTCAATCCCCGTCACCGCGATTATCCCGCGCTTCTCGCCGAGGCGCTGGATGTGATAATCGCAAGGAAGTTTGATGTGGCCGGGGCAGCCGGAGTGCTGGGAATCTCCATGTCGCAACTGGCCAAGCTCATCCGCCACGAGCCGCACGCGATGAAGCTGGTCAACGACGGCCGCGTCGAGCGCAACCTCCCGCCGCTGAAGTGACGCGGTCGGTCGGGATGATGACCAGCTGAACCCGCGCCGGTGACGGTCAACCAGAATGCAATATGGATCAGGGTGGTGCGTGAACCACCGCCCAGTCGGGCAGAACGCCGGGATCGATGGAGAAAACGGCCGTACCGATGATGTAGAACACCGTTGTGATCACCGCGACGCCGATGAGATTGATCACGATGCCTATCTTGGCCATATCCGCCACGGTGATTCGGCCGCTGCCGAAGATTATCGCGTTGGGCGGCGTCGCCACCGGCAGCATGAAAGCGCAGGAGGCGGAAAGAGTGGCGGGGATCATCAACAACAACGGGTTGATATTCATTGATGTGCCGGCCGAGGCGAGGATGGGCAGCACCATCTCCGTGGTGGCGGTGTTCGACGTCAGCTCCGTGAGAAACGTCAGCGTCGTGGACACCGCCGCGATCATCACGGGTGGAGCGGTATCCTCGAGTCTCTCGAACTGCTGGCCCACGAACGCGGAAAGGCCGGTGGTCTGGAAACCGCTGGCCAGCGCGAAACCGCCTCCGAAAAGCAGAACAATGTGCCAGGGCACTTTGCGGAACACCTCCACGTCAAGCAGCATGCGGCTCTCCCCCTCACCGGTAGCGCGGGAAGGAATGAAGAACAGCAGCAGAGCCATGGTGATGGCCACCGTCCCGTCGTCGATGAGCTGCGGGAACGGAAGAAGATTGCCCCAGCCCGGGATCGTCACCAGCCCGAGGGCCAGGTCCTTGCGGAACACCCACATCAGGGCGGTGAGCGCGAAAACCACCAGCACCGCGGTTTCCGCGAAGCGGATCGGACCGAGCCGGCGATACTCTTCCTTAATCACCTCCGTCGGAAGCACCAGATCCTTCGGTGCCCGGAAGAACAGCCGCGTAAGCAGCAGCCAGACGATCACGAGCATGATCGCGCTGAGCGGCAGGCCGAGCAGCATCCATTGGCCGAAGGCGATCGGCTCGGCAGCGGGGAATGCGATCTCGAAAATCCTGACGAATGAGAGATTGGGCGGGGTGCCGACGAGCGTGGCAACTCCGCCGATGCTCGCGCCGTAGGCGATACCCAGCAGCATGGCCAGCGTGAGCTTCCGCGATCGCTTTCGTCCAAAGGCTTCCTCCAGCTCGGAGATGATCGCCAGGGCGATGGTCAGCATCATGATGGTGGTGGCGGTGTTGGAGATCCACATGGACAGGAACGCCGACGCCAGCATGAAGCTCAGGACGAGCCGCGCCGGCCCGCCGCCCACCGCCCGAATGATCCAGAGGGCAATCCGCCGGTGGAGATTCCATTTCTCCATGGCCAGAGCGATCATGAAACCGCCAACGAACAGGAAGATGATGTAGTTGACGTAGATCGGGGCCGTATCCCGACCCTTCATGATCCCCAGCAGCGGATAGAGGGCCAGGGGCAGCAGTGCCGTCGCCGCCAGCGGGATCACGTCGGCAATCCACCAGACGGCCATGAGGATCGCCACCGCCGCCATGCGCGTGACCAGCGGCTCGCCGGGCTTCAGGTCAACCAGGAGCAGGATCCCGAAGAACAACACCACTCCGAGCCAGAAGCCGACCCGGCGTCCGACGCCCCGGGATTCCCTCGTGCCTCCTGCGAGTGCCTTCGGCTGCTCGGTCATGCCGCAACCACCATCCCAATCCGACGTTTCGCCTCCGGCCTTCGCCCGGCCGGGCCGCCGGGTGCGTCGAGCACCAGTGTATCGACATTGCCCGACTTCAGTCGGCTGGTGATCGACCGTGTTGACAGAGCCTTCAGTGATTGCGGCAAAAAAAAGCCGACCCCGGAAAAGGAGCCGGCCTCTTGTCGTGTTCAAACCGCCCGGAAAGGAGCGGTCGATCGCTGATGCTCAGATCAGAACAGCAGGTGGATCTGGCTGCGCAGGACCATCTGGCCGTCCTGATCGGCGGTGTCGCCGCGCCAGCCGCGGCTTGCCCCGCCCCATCCGGCATCGACCGTGTTGAAGCTGTAGCCCAGATCGGTCGTCCACTTCAGGCCGTGCCGGTTCCAGAACCGGCTCGCGCCGACGGTGAATATCGACAGATCGTCGGTGCCCGCGGTGTCCATGTCCCCCCACTCGTACCGGGCCAGCAGCTCCCAGTCATCGTTGAGGAACATGCCGCCCTGAAGAAGGACGCCGTACTCGTCGCGATCGACCGTGGAGCTCTCAATGCTGTTGCCGATGATAGCTCCGTAGAGGTTGAACCCGCCGAACTCGAATGAGCCATCTACGGTCCACTGGAGAAGCTCGGCCTCATCGTCGACGGTGCCGTACTCGCCGCTCTGGTAATGAACGGCCCCGCCGAGCACGTACATCGGTTCTTCGTCGTTCCAGCTCTCGAAGTCCGCGTACTGGCCCCAGGCCCCGCCCAGCAGGTACTCGGCGCGTGCGCTGAACGCGTACTCGTTGCTGAGCTGGTAGGGCATGGTGCCGGTGGTGGTCGCGGGACCGGTGCCGTAGGGCGTGTTCCAGGTCCGCAGTCCGTCGGTGACCGCAAACTGCATGCGGAACTGCTCAGTGGCGTAATTCGCCATCACGCCCTGGGTGTAAAGTCCGCCGTAGCGGGCATCCAGATTGGATCGCTCCACGAATTGCTGCCGCGTTTCCGACACCGACCATTCCCGCCAGGTCAGGCTCTTGAACTGTCCGATCTGAACGGACCAGTTGTTCTCCAGGTCCTTCTTGATGTAGGCGTCCAGCAGGAGGGAGCCGCCGTTGCTGCCCCAGCCCGCCCAGATCAGGTACTGCCAGGTCGGATCCACCACGTGACCGGCGAAGCCAAAACGAGTCCGCGAGTGCTCGAAGCCCCACCGGTGATTGTCCTCCGGCGCATTATCCTGGCTGCTGTAGACGAATCGGAACTGGATCATCCCCTTCAGGTTCAATCTGAAGCTGCCATCGGTGCTGCGAATGAAGAAGCCGTTGTCATACCCGGCGGTCATCCCGTTCTGGAGCAGACTGGCCCGGGTATCGGCGTCGGCCAGCACATCCTGAACCAGAGAGCGGATCTCCTCGCTCCGTTGCTCATCGATCCGGTCCGCGGGAAGTTCGGCCGACAGCCGCGCCACTTCCGCCCTCAGCTGGGCGACCTCCAACTGCAGACTGGATACGGAATCGTCCTGCCCGGCCGTGGCTGCGGCGCCCAGCAGCATCGCGGTTGCAGCACCCACGGTCAGCGCTCCTGCGTGTTTCTGCGGTTTCATCCACCGTCTCCTGTTCAAATCGGCAATGGGCGTGTGACGCGCCGCCTTTCTGAATCACGCGTCAGTATCGACACGCCGGCCCACTTGCATCCTCGTAAACAACGCCAACATCACGGCGAGCGCCCCCGAACCGGACGGCTGCCGTTCACCCCGTGCTCAGAGTTTCCCCGGGGAAGGAGCTTCGTGCAACTCAAGGCCCACATTTCGCCTGGATGACCGCACAGGCGAACCCCGCGGCAAACGCGAGTCGCCCCTCCACCTCTCTGCAACCCTGCGGCAAGCCCGCAGAGCCTGCCGCCCGGTTGCGGCAAACTGCGATCCGCATCATCGCCAGAACAGGGCGCGTCGCCGATCGCATTCAACCATCAACGCCGTGCCATCGGCCTGGATTATGTAGTACCGATCATCTGCGGCCCCGACCAGGGCGATCCCCCCGTGGGTCAGGGCGATGGCGGGCGGCTGCACCGCCACCGGAACCAACTCCTTGTCCCTGAGCATCCGCGTTACTTTGGCCGGATCGCCGTCGGCGAACGCGGCGTTGCTCACGCCGGTACCGGAGCCGGCCAGGTATCCGGCGGTGACGGCGATAAGCCCCGCTACCCACGGCAGATACCGCTTCCGACTGAACTGCTGGCTGCCCATCTGCGGCTCCTCTCAGATCATGAGACCAGATTGACCTCGCCCGGGTAAACGCACCGGGCCTCGCCATGAACTGACAGCGCCGAGATGCGGCCCATTCCACCTGCGGACCGCCAAAGCGGGCCAATTACGCAAACCCCGACAGACCACCGCGCCTGGAACACAGCGGCGGATCGAACGGCCTGTCCCCCTGCCCTCGGCATGCCGCGCCCCGAACCGTACTTCAACTCGCGCTCCGGCATGTTATTATTCATTCATGACCGACCTGCCGCCCGAGGCTCTGAGCGATCCGTTCCGGCCGCCGCGAGCGCCGGTCGAGGTCCACTGTCTCCACTGCAACCGGGAGTACGAAAGCTTCCTCATCTGGTGGGATGAGACCACGGGCGATGAGGAGATACGCGGCTTCTGGCGCTGCCCAACGCCCGGCTGCAGCGGGGCCGGCTTCGGCTGCGACATCTTCCCCACCGACCCGGAGTATCGCGGCGAGGACGGCGAACTGATGTGGTGCGATGACGAGTTCGATGAGGAAGAGGACGAGGAAGACTGGGAGGATATCGAGTCTGTCACCCGCGACTCGGCGGACGATCCGCCCGGCAGGGAAGAAGGGACCGACGACGAAGCGATACCCTGGTGACTGATACTGGTATCGAGAGATCGACGGAAGCCCCCGGCAAGCCCGGGGCTATATGTGCGCGTTACTAAGAGACCTCGATGCCTCGATCCCTTGATGCCTCCCTCAGAACTCCGCGCTCTTGGGGGTTCGGGGAAACGCGATCACGTCGCGGATGTTCTGCATGCCGGTCACGTACTGGATCGTGCGCTCAAAGCCCAGGCCGAAGCCTGCGTGGGGGACCGTGCCGTAGCGCCGCAGATCGCGGTACCACCAGTAAGGCTTCACGGGCAGGCCCATCTCCTCGATGCGCGCATCCAGCACATCCAGTCGCTCTTCTCGCTGCGAGCCGCCGATGATCTCGCCGATGCCCGGGGCGAGCACGTCCATCGCCGCCACCGTTTCTTCATCATCGTTCAGGCGCATGTAGAACGCCTTGATCTGACGGGGGTAGTTCATCACCACGATCGGTCGGCCGACCAGTTCTTCAGTGAGATACCTTTCGTGCTCCGACTGAAGGTCCACGCCCCAGGCCACGGGGAACTCGAAGGATTTGCCCTTCTCAACCGCCTTTTCGAGCTGCCTGATTGCTTCGGCATACTCCATGCGCTCGAAGCTGGAATCGACGAACTTCTCCAGGCGGTCGATCGCGTCCTTCTGGATGCGCTGGGCGAAGAACTTCATGTCGTCGGGCCGCTCATCCAGGACTGCGCGGAAGATGTACTTCAGGAAGTCCTCGGCGAGGTCCGCATCGTCGTTGAGATCGGCGAACGCGATCTCCGGCTCGATCATCCAGAACTCCGAAAGGTGCCGGCTGGTGTTGGAGTTCTCCGCCCGGAACGTCGGGCCGAACGTATAGACCTTGGTCAGCGAGCAGCAGTAGGCCTCGACGTTGATCTGCCCGGAGACGGTAAGGAACGCTTCGCGCCCGAAGAAGTCCTCCGAGAAATCGACATCGCCTTCTTCCGTACGCGGCAGGTTGACGAGATCGAGCGTGCTGACGCGGAACATCTCGCCTGCGCCCTCGCAGTCGCTGGCGGTGATCAACGGGGTGTGGATCCAGTAGAAGCCGTTCTCGTGGAAATAGCGATGGATCGCATTGGACAGGCAGTGCCGCACGCGGGTCACCGCCCCGAAGGTGTTGGTGCGCGGCCTGAGGTGGGCCACCTCACGCAGATATTCGAAACTGTGGCGCTTGGCCGCGATGGGGTAGGTGTCCGGGTCCTCCACCCAGCCCACGACCTGAACCGCGTCGGCCTGCATCTCCACCGCCTGCCCCTTGCCTTGGCTCTCGACGAGTTTGCCGGTGGCGATGACCGCGCAGCCGGCGGTGAGGTGGAGGATTTCGCTCTCGTAATTGGCCAGGTTCTCCGGAGCCACGACCTGGATGGGGTCGAAGCACGAGCCATCGCTGACATGGAGGAAGGACAGGCCTGCTTTGGAGTCGCGGCGGGTCCGGACCCAGCCCCGGACGGTCACCGTCTCGCCCAAGGCGAGCTTGCCGGCCAGCGCATCGGAGATCCTGACAACGGGCATGAGAGGCGATCCTTGGGAAGTCCCCGCCGGAGGCGGGAGCGTGGAGGCGGAGGGGAAGTATCAATACGGTCATCGGATCAGGCAAGGTGCGCGACCCGCCAAATTGGCAGCCCCAGCCGCCTTGGGAGCCTCCGCTGACAGAGCGCGGCAGGCCGGCGGCAGCGAGGATTCGTCCTAACTGCCGATTCTAGAAGATCTTGCGCCATTGGTGCCGCGAGCCGGCTCGGCACGCGCCTTGCCTTCTCAACCGTCGTCGGAGTCACCCGGATGATCCTGCGCGATAAACAACCCGACCTACCCGATCGTCCCCGGCTGAACCTGCTCCTGTCATACGGCGGCTGGCGGGAACAACCCACCGTCGATCAGATGGCCCGGCTCCTGGAGCCGATGGGCATTCGCTCCCTCCGCGCCGAT